>UBNQ01000027.1 GCA_900466875.1 Hyphomicrobiales bacterium
CCGCCGAGGCCGAAGACGATCGCGGTGGAGCCGATCTCGACCTTGGCCGTATTGATGACGGCGCCGATGCCGGTGGTGACGCCGCAGCCGATATAGCAGACCTTGTCGAAGGGGGCGTCGGGATTGATCTTGGCGAGTGCGATCTCCGGCAGAACCGTGAAGTTCGCGAATGTCGAGCAGCCCATATAGTGGTGGATCTTGTCCTTGCCGATCGAGAATCGCGAGGTGCCGTCCGGCATCACGCCCTGGCCCTGGGTCGCGCGAATCGAGGTGCATAGATTGGTCTTGCGGCTGGTGCAGGAATAGCATTCACGGCATTCCGGGGTGTAGAGCGGGATGACGTGATCACCTTTCTTCAGCGAGGTAACGCCCGGTCCGACATCGACGACGATACCGGCACCTTCATGACCGAGAATAGCGGGAAACAGGCCCTCCGGATCGGCGCCCGACAAGGTGAAGTCGTCGGTGTGGCAGATACCGGTCGCCTTGACCTCGATCAGCACTTCGCCAGCCTTCGGGCCATCGAGCTGAACCGTCATCACTTCCAGCGGTTTTCCTGCCTGAACGGCAACGGCGGCGCGGACATCCATCGTGTCACTCCCTTGGTTCGAAATTGAAACGTCTTGTTACTGAATTAGAATCTGCGCGGACTTTTGCACGGTCAGGCGATCCGGCTCAAGCCGGAACCCGATGTGTCGTGCCGCAAAAACGACGGATGCCGATCACGCTTCGATCAGCGGGGCTCTATGATCGGCACATGCGGCGCCAGATCGCGCGACATGCGTCCATCGAGCCGAGGATCGTCGCAGATTTCGACCATGAAGGCGTAAGGGGTGAAGCCGGAGCGCTGATAGAAGGCGAGTGCCGCCGGATGATCGAAATTGCAGGTATGCACCCAGAACCGCTTGATCGGACGCGACCAGGCATTCTCGATCGCAGCATTCATCAAAATCCGTCCCGAGCCATTGCCGATCGCCTCCGCGACCACGCCGAAAAAGGCGATCTCGCATTCGCCCTCTTCGCGGAAATCGAGTTCGAGAATCCCCAGCCGGCGTTCGCCGTCGGTCAGAACGTGGATCTCGATCAGAGGATCCGTCAGGATCGCTTCCAGTTCGGCGTCAGGCATCACAAGCCGCGATACCCAGAGCCATTCCTCGCCGACCCTTCGGTAGAGGTCACGATAGTCTTCCACCGAAGGGGTTGCCCAGCGTTCGACCCGCAGACCGGTTTCCGGCGGCAGGGGCCGGGCAGCAGGCCGCTCGAACATTTCGAGGCAGGTGACCATGTTGGCGAGCTTTCCCGCGGGAACGGGAGAGTAACCGAAAGGGAGCGTGGGATTTGACGTTTGCATGCGCTCTTGGACTGTTTTGCCCGGCGCATGTCAACCGCTTGCGAGGATATTTCCGGCCTCAGGCCACGCGTTCGTCCCAGGTCTCGGCACGGTCGTCGGTCAGAAGCCATGGGTGGGAGCGAAGGCTGTCGAAATGGCGTTCTTCGCCTGTCACATGATCCATCACTTCCTGCCAGCCCGGGTGGTTGTCGCGATGCCGTACGACATCGTCGATCATGGCAAGGCTGGTCGCTTCCAGAGCCGAAATGAAAAGGCGCCCGCCACTAATCCGGCATCTCAGCAACCGCCAGATATAGGCCATATCGTCGGCCGTGATTCCGGCATGACGACGCGCCGGAACGCCATAGGACGTTTCCGTCGGAGCCAGAATCATGTGGCGCAACTGGTCGAGCGCGAAGGCCGACAGGATATCCGGACAGCTTTCGGCACGCTCGATCGCGTGCAGAAGCGCCTCGAGTTGCAACGGATTTTCCACGTGGCCGTCAAGTGCAAGTGCACGGATCAGCCAGGCCGCTTTCGCCGAATCCAGACGACCCCGAGGCGGTGCTGTATCGACGATGAATGCCGTCAGCTGCTCGACGAAATAGGCCGGCCAATCATCACAATGGGCTGGGCACATGTCGTTCAATGCCAGAAGCAGGAGCGCGTCGTCGTAACTACGGATTCCGTTCGTGAAGGCGTATTTTCGCAGAATCAACAGGTCATGCCTGTCTATGCGGCCCTTTCCGGCGATAACACATGCCGGAAAAGAAAAGCGGATACCGCTCATCTCTTTCTCCGTTTCATCATGAAACTGATATTGCTCTTAATTTGGAGAAGTTGAGAGGCAGACAACAAGGGCGGTTAACGAACACTAGCCAAGCGGCGGTTCGGCCGAAATCTGTCTCACCCTGATACGTTCGCGCCAGATGATGAAGAGACCTGACCCGACAATGATGGCAATTCCGAGCCATTTGGAGGCGGTCGGGAAGTCGGAAAACAGCAGGTAGCCCAGCACGGTCGCGGAAATGATCTCGAAATACTGGAACGGCGCCAGAAGCGACAGCGGAGCCATGCGGAAGGCGCGGACCACCAGCAGGTGCACGTAACCGGACAGGCTGCCGAGAATGATCAGCAGAACTAGCCCCAGGCCGGACGAGGGCAGGGAGGCTTCGAATTCCACCGGATAGATGAAATGTCCGGCAACCAGCCCCGCTCCCATGAACACAGTTCCGCCGACGCCTGCGACGAACTGCATCGTCAGCGGTGAATCGGCATCGCCGATCGCGCGGTTGAGAAACAGGTAGAGCGTGTAGAGAAAGGCGCACAGGACCGGCAGCAGGGCGGTCCAGCCAAAAATCTCGTAACTCGGCTGGATGACGATCATCGCACCGCCGAAACCGATCGCAATGGCAAGCCACCTCCGCCATCCGACCTTCTCACCGAGAAACAACGCGGACATCATCGTCAGCATGAAGGGCTCGACGAAATAGATGGCGAAGACGTCCGCCAGCGGCATGTATTTGACCGCCATGAAGAACATCAGGCTGGCTGCGGCATGCAGCGCCCCGCGCAGCAGGTTCATCCACGGCCGTTTGCCGCCACGCAGCGCACCGGGCACAAAAAATGCAATCGGCAGCAGCGCCAGAAACTGGAAGAAGAAGCGGTAGAACGTTACTTGGCCCGGCGACATGGTCTCGAAGGTCGCCATGTATTTGGCGATCGCGTCCATCATCGGCAGCACGATCATGCAGGCCGCCATGATTGCCATGCCCTTGATCGGGTTTTGCGTTGAAGAATCGGACATTGGCGGCACTCTTATGGGGCTGCAATGTTCAACCATAGCCCGAAAGCTGCTTCAAGCTGCGTTCGATGTGCCGATAAATCAAACCATCTTTCGGCGGTCGTCGGATAGCGTACCAAAGGCCTCCTGGTGTGTTTCGGTTCTGTACACGCGGCGGTTTTGTATGGACAGTTTCATCATTGATTCGAGGATGAACGATGAAGCTGATAACGCCGCTTGCACTTGTCCTGACTGTTGCGTTCTCCCATTCCTCATTCGCCGGCGATCTGATCGATGAAGTCCGCATCGGAGCCGGCGGCGTTATCCAGAGCGATAGTTCAAAGGACAAGGGAGCAGTCGGATCAGCCGAAGTCTATTTCGCGCCGTTCAAATCCTCGCGCACGGGAGCCGCGGCGGTGCTTCTCGAGCCGAGGATTCAGCTCGGTGTCTCGGGTGGGCCGAGCGCAACCGACCAAGCTTATGCCGGGCTGAACTGGCATGTGCCGCTCGGTGAAAAATTCTTTGCAGAGGCGGGGTTCGGCGGCACGGTCCATAACGGCAGTCTCGATAGCGGTGACGGTCCGCGCCTGGGATGTCGATTTCTGTTTCGCGAGCATGTGGCGCTCGGTATGCGCATAACCGACAGCGTCAATCTGATGGCCACGGCGGATCATTCGTCTCACGCGAACCTTTGTGATGGGCCGAATGATGGGCTCACCCATGTCGGCCTTGCCGTCGGCGTGAAATTCTAGGCCAAGCGCTGCGGGTTTTACGCGCCGCTTTATTCATACGGGCATCATCATCGCGTGGTCCTACTGGCGACGTCCGTGCGGCGTACCTATCTGCCTGCCGGAACTCAGGAGATCCCGTTGTCAGAATTCATCAGCTATCTATTCGCCATCTTCGTCGTGACGCCGCTTCAGGCCGAACTGTCAGAGCGCCTGCAGGGCGTTCCCTCTCAGGAACTTGTCGAAGCAGGCAAGGCTTGCATTTCGGTCGAAGCGCCGGAACTGTTGCGCTACGCGCAGGAGAACTGGGGCTGGGCGGCGGCCAATGCGATCGGCGTCGGCACCGGGTTCGTCGATCCCATCACCTTGCTTCCGCAGGGGAACGAGAATTGCCGTCTGGTGATCCAGTCACTGTCGGTGGAAGGCTCCCGCAACGCCTGATGCTGCATTGCGGCTGTCGCAAATGACATGTCGCTCGGGTGTCCCACGACGGTAAGCCATGTGGGACACTTCAGAAGCTAACGCATTGCCAGAAAACAAAAAACCCGGCCGAAGCCGGGTTCTTTTGGTGCGGTCGAGAAGACTCGAACTTCCACGGGTTGCCCCACAGCGACCTCAACGCTGCGCGTCTACCAATTCCGCCACGACCGCATCGTGGTAGAGCCGATTTGCTTCGGCGAGGCAGCATCTAGCAAATGGATTCCGGGTGCACAAGTGTGCCGTGACAGTTTTTTGAAAGAAAAAACAATGTCCACAGCCTCAGGCTTGCCCCCCTTTCAGCAACCCCTTGTTTTGCGGGCCGCAGAGGCGCATTGCAAACCAACAATCTTCTTGTCAGAAGGCTTGTCATGCAGACACGAACCGATCTCGACCATCAGATGTTTCCCGCAGCGCACTGTCCTCCCGTGCGCTGGCGGCTCTCGGACTGTCCCGTGCCTTATGAAGAAGCGCTTGCGACCATGGAGCGCGAGGTTGCCGCGATTGCCGATGGCAAGGCGGATGAACTCGTCTGGCTGCTGGAGCATCCGCCGCTTTATACCGCCGGCACAAGCGCTAATTCCGCCGATCTTATCGAGCCGAACCGATTCCCGGTTCATGATACCGGGCGCGGCGGCGAATATACCTATCACGGCCCCGGACAGCGGGTCGCGTATGTAATGCTCGACTTGAAGCGCCGTCGCCAGGATGTGCGGGCCTATGTCGCCGCGCTGGAGCAGCTGGTCATCCAGACGCTCGAGCTGATGAACGTTCGCGGGGAACGACGCGAGGATCGGGTCGGTGTCTGGGTTCAACGACCTGAAAAGCCGAGGCTGCCGGATGGGAGCATGGCGGAGGACAAGATCGCCGCCTTCGGCATTCGCCTGCGCCGCTGGGTGAGCTTTCACGGTCTGTCGCTCAATGTCGATCCGGACCTGTCGCATTTCTCCGGCATCGTCCCCTGTGGAGTGACTGCCTATGGCGTGACGAGCCTTGTCGATCTCGGGATGCTTGTCATAATGGAGGATGTGGATATCAGGCTGCGTGAGGCCTTCGAGGATATTTTCGGGCCGACGGTCATCGAGAAGGCATAAATCATGGTCGATCTGAAGATAAAGAAACGCCCGATCGGAGCGGTCGCCACGGTTCAGCGAAACGGTCATCCGCAGGTGACCAGCCGCACCGGTGGTAAGTTTGGTATTGTCACCGGGGCGTCGGAGGAAGGGTTCAATCCTCTCGACCTGATGTTTGCGTCGCTCTCCGCATGTCTTGTGTTGAGCGTGCGGATCGCGGCCAGCAAGCTTTTGCTTCTCGATCGGTTCGATGGCGCTTCGGCTGATGTCACGGGCGAGAAATCAGCTGACGAACCTTATCGGATCGAACGCTTTATCGTGAAGATATTGATCAACGGCGAACTTACGGAGGACGAGCGCTATAACATCGTCGATATGGCCGAGGAAATCTGTACCGTTAGCAATACGCTGAAGACACCCCCGGCCATATCGCTATCCATCGACTGACTGGCTCAATCCTCGTCCGGAATGCGGCTGTCGACACCGGCGAGGCGCAGGTGATTGACGATCTTTCCGACGCCGCTGACGCTCTGCGTCGCGCGGATGATCCGTTGCGACGTCGCTGCATCATCCACCTGGCCTTCGATCGTGACGCTGTTGCGATCGACATGGATGTCGATCAGGTCCATGTCGACAATGCCGAGTACGTCAATCGCATCGGTGATGCGTTCTTCCAGGTCGTCCCAGTCCTCAAGCCCCGTGGTACCCGGGCGGAGACTGTCCCGCTGCGCTTCTTCAAGCCCGTCGAACCCTGCTTCGTCGACCAGAAAACCGGGGTTGCGGCCTGTCTCCGTATTGGGACTTGTGTTGCCATATGCGGCGTTGTCCACCGGCCCTGCCGCCTGACCGGGTTTGTCGGCATAGGGCCAGCCCTCGTCGATATTGCGGTCGTCGAAGTCGCGAAAATCCTCTTCGCGGGATACGTCGTCGATATCTCTTTTCGGTGACATGGTGCCTCCGTGGCTTAATCGTTCGTCCGGACGTCCGAAGAACAGTCGTTTCTAATTCGCCAGATCCGACTTGTTACCGGTCAGCGTCAGGTGGTTTTCCACGTCGTGGACACCATCGACCGTTTCTGTCGCCAGGATCACCTTGCGTGCCGTCATGATCGTATCGACGGCTCCTTCGAGCACGACCGTTGTGCCCTCGACATGAGGCTCGACAGCGGAAGTATCGACATCCGGCAATGAGGCGATGCGTGCAGCGACATCACTACCGAGCTTGCTATCTTCGATCTTGGATGTTTCCGTCATGGTTCTTCTCCTCGTTCAACCATGATCGGGTAACGCGCCAACCTGTTTTGGGTTCGCAGGAAAATGCTATTTTTCCTTCTGCCACTTCCTGACCAGCCGCTCGCGCTTCAACCTCGACAGGCGGCGGAGCCAGAAAATGCCGTCGAGCTGATCGATCTCATGCTGGATACAGACAGCGTGAAAATCCTTGGCTTCTTCTTCGTGAATATTGCCCGTCAGGTCCCGATATCGAAGCCTGACATGGCGCGGGCGCTCGACTTCGTCGGTAGCGCCGGGCATGGAAACGCTGCCTTCCGTGTGCCGAATCATCTCATCACCCGTCCACAGGATTTCCGGGTTGACGTAGTGGAGCGGCTTCTGCGCCTCAGGGAGCTCCAGCACGAAAAGGCGCTGGAAGACGCCGATATGGGCGGCCGTGATGCCTACGCCGGGTGCTGCGCGCATCGTTTCCAGCAAATCCTGCGCAAGGTTTGACAGCGCCTTATCGAAGCTTGAAACCGGCTCACAGATCGTCGAAAGACCCGGATCGGGATAGGTCAGAATGGTGCGGACAGTCATATCGGCTCTCTTGTTGCGACGTGGCGACAGATCTGCCACGCCCAGACGAAATCCGGCTCGAAGGCGCTTTGTAGCTGTCGATAATATTGCTTCAGTCTTTCATGCTATGTGATTGTTGACTATATGTTTTCCGTCGCTGTTCCGGCAGTGGTAATCGTGCAAGGCGAGGGCGGTTGATGAGTGACATGCATGACGACACCCTCGTCAACCGGCAAGTTGGCGGCGAAGGGCACGATATCTATTCCGAAGACGGTTCGATCCGGTCGGAATTTCTGGCGCGAGTCGGCGCGGCCATCGCTGATCGCGACGTGCTTTTCCTTCGCCAGAATGTCGCCAGGCTGCACGAATCCGAACTCGGCGACCTGCTCGAATCGATACTTCCCGATCAGCGTCTCGCGCTGGTCAAACTGCTCGGCAAGGACTTTGACCTTACTGCCCTGACCGAAGTCGACGAAGCCATCCGCATGGAGATCGTCGACCAGATGCCGAACGCGCAGATCGCCGCGGCGATCGGCGATCTCGATTCGGACGATGCCGTCTACATCCTGGAAGACCTCGACCATCAGGACCGCGAAGAAATTCTGGCGCAACTGCCGTTTACCGAGCGGGTACGTCTGCGGCGAGCGCTGGATTATCCCGAAAGCTCCGCCGGTCGGCGTATGCAGACGGAATTCGTCGCGGTGCCGCCGTTCTGGACCGTTGGCCAGACGATCGATTACCTGCGCGACGAGGAAAACCTGCCGGACAGCTTTTCGCAGATTTTCGTCATCGATCCGACCTTCCGACTTCTCGGCATCATCGATCTCGACCGCATCCTGCGCACCAAGCGGCAGACCCGGATCGAGACGATCATGCGGGAGACCAGCCATCCGATCCCGGCCGATATGGACCAGGAAGAAGCGGCCCAGATTTTCGAACAGTACGACCTTCTGTCCGCCGCCGTCGTCGACGACAATGGACGCCTCGTCGGTGTGCTGACCATCGATGACGTGGTCGACGTGATCCAGGAAGAGGCGGAAGAGGATTTGCGTCGCCTGTCCGGCGTCGGTGACGAAGAACTGTCCGACTCGGTCAAGGATACGTCGCGCTCGCGCGTTCCGTGGCTGATGGTCAACCTCGTCACCGCTTTCCTGTCTGCATCCGTGATCGGGCTGTTCGAGGCGACGATCGAGGAGATCGTGGCACTTGCCATCCTCATGCCGATCGTCGCGGGCATGGGCGGCAATGCCGGGTCGCAGACCATGACGGTGACGGTGCGCGCGCTTGCCACCCGCGATCTCGATATCCACAATTCCTGGCGTGTCGTGCGCCGTGAAGCCGGTGTCGGCCTCATCAACGGCATGTTGTTCGGAACCGTCGTCGGGTCAGTTGCCGGCTGGTGGTTTGCCGATTTTCACCTCGGAATGGTGATCGCGTCGGCGATGATGATCAACATGTTCGCCGCCGCCATGGCCGGCATGATGATACCGCTGCTGCTCGATAAGTCTGGAACCGACCCGGCCGTCTCGTCGGCCGTGTTCGTGACGGCGATTACGGACATGACCGGGTTCATGAGTTTCCTCGGGCTTGCGACCATATGGCTGCTGAAATAGGCGCGGTTTGACTGTTACGTAAAAGTCAATTATTTTCGCGGCCCACAGCAGGGAAACGACGTGGACAAATATTACAGCATAACTGAACTGACGCGCGAATTCGGCGTGTCGACGCGCACGCTGCGATTTTACGAGGATGAGGGCCTGATCCATCCCGAACGCCGTGGACGCACACGGCTGTTCCGGGCGACCGACCGCCGGCTCATCCAGGAAATCCTTCGCGGCCGTCGTATCGGTTTCACGATTGCCGAAATCCGCGAGATCATCCAGGTCTACAGGGAGCCGCCCGGAGAAATGGGCCAGCTCAAGCTTTTGATGATACGTGTCGATGAAAAGCGCAACGACCTTCGCCAGAAGCGCAAGGATATCGACGAAACCCTTGCCGAACTCGACAATGTCGAAGAGGCGTGCCTCACGCGTCTCGCCGAAATCGGCGTCGGTACCTGAAACGCTCGATCCTATTCAATCTCGGCTGAACACTGCTGGTAAACCGATAGTACGCGCCCGTCGTCGGGCGGTATCCGGCCTGCTGTCAGTGGAGTGAGCAGGGACTGTTCTGTCAGCTGGCGTGCTGCGCAATCGCAGAAGCGCTGCGAGAGGTTGTTGTCATATCCCTGAGACTGGATTTGCGCGGTACATCCCCTGACATAGGATGTCGCGGGGTCGGGCGGGCTTACGAGCGAGAAGAGATAAACCAGACCGATCAGGATTGGCTGGTGCACCAGATAGACGGTCAGGCTGTTGCGCCCCGCTTTGGCGAGTATCGTGTCATTGCGCTGGATCTTTGCCAGTCGTGTCATCCAGCCACGAGCAATCGCAAGCCGTGTGACTGCGATGCCCGTCAGCAATGCTGCCAGCCACGGAAACAGCGGCACATAATCGTTGGAACGCGGCGGCAGTTCCGCAAATCCGATCCAGGCCAGCCAGCGTGCGTCGAACAGGGATGATTGCAGGATACCCGGCAAGATCGTCGCATTGGTGATCATGCCGGCTACAATCAGGAGTGGCGCTGCAAAGGCGATCCCGAGCGGTACCCGCAGAAATGCCAGTCCTATCAGGCTGGACAGGGCGATATTGTGCAATATGCCGAAGAAGATCCATTCCTGCGGGAAGGCAAAAAGCGTGGCGATGCTGATTGCAAGCGCTGCCCCGGCAACGATGGCAAGACGCTTCCAGAAAGACGGCCAGCGAATGCCGCGTCCATGCGCCATGACCAGGCTGGCACCGGCAAGGAACAGGAACGAGCTGGCGATTGCGCGGGCATAAAGGCGGAAGAAGCCTTGTGTTGCCGTCTCCAGCGGGATGTAGCCAAAGAAACCGAGATCCCAGGTGAAATGATAGGTCGCCATGGCGATCAGCGCCACGCCGCGAAGCGTATCGATCAGCAATATGCGCGGCGCTCGCTCGCCTGCCGGCTGGCTGTGGGTATCGGCTGCTGTCACTCTGCTTTTATCCTTAGTCGTCATCCATGATGGCGAGCCGCGCCTCGGAAAAATACTGGCGGCGGACCAGCGCAACGATGATGATCACTGTCGTTGCCATGAACACATAGGGCCCGGCGAACCAGCCGAGATAGCCGATCGAGAGAAAAAGTGTTCTCAGGCCGGAATTGAAGTGTTTTGCCGCGATCATGTTCATCTTGATGACGTGGTCGGCAGCCTTTCGGGCCGCAACGGGGTCGGCTTCAGCCTCCCTGGTCATCGGCAGCGCGCCGAACAGAATCGTACAGTAGTTGAACAGCCGGTAGGCCCAGCCGAACTTGAAGAAGGCGTGGCCCAGAAGGAAGGCCAGTCCACCAACCTTCATCTCGAAGACGGCCTGGCCGCCATAGGGCACGAGGGGCAGATGCGAGAAGACCGCATTCACCTTGTCGGTGGAGCCGAGAAGCGCAAAACAGCTGCCCAGCGCAAAAATCGACGAGGTGGCGAAAAAGGCGGTTCCGTTCTGCAGGCCGGCGAAGATCTGGGTGTCGATCATCCGCAATTCACGCTTCAGCGAGTTGTAAATCCAGCGATGCCTTCGCTCGACCATGGCCTGGTTGAGGCTCTGTCGCGGAAGAAATTTTCCTCCCGACCCTGCCGAGAACCAGGAGTAAGCCGCCCAGAGAAGGGCGAAAAGGCCAAGCGCGATGTAATCTGCCAGAATCATGGAAAACTGCCGGGAGCCGAAATCTTATCGTCGGACTTTTGCGTTGTTTCAGCGGCGGCGGCAAGGGGAGCGGGCAATTCCTGACAACAGTTTCTCCGCACTTGCGCATCAGAGAGCGAGGCAGCATATGAGATGCGCGTGTAATGTCGTTGATGTCCAATAGGGTGTCGGACTGCCAACATGACGGCACACTCATATGACATAGGCTGCGAGCGTTCCCACTCGGGCAGTCAGCATCTGGCCAGTATCTGGATTGAAGAAATTCCATGTTTCTATCCGTCTTCGACGTATTCAAGATCGGCATCGGGCCGTCGAGTTCTCACACGATGGGACCGATGTCGGCTGCCAACCGGTTTCTCGACCTCATCCTGTCCGATGACTGGCCGCGTCCGGCGGGCGCGCATGTGGCAGCCCTTCAAGCTTCGCTGCACGGCTCGCTTGCGTTTACCGGCATCGGCCACGGAACCGGCAGGGCGGTCGTTCTCGGGTTGATGGGAGAGGCGCCGAATACGGTCGACCCGGACCGCATGGACGAGATTATCGATCAGGTGGAACGGACAGGACGTGTCACCCCGCCCGGCCATCCGGCCTATGATTTTCAGCCGAAGACCGATCTGATCTTCGACAAGAAGCAGGCTCTTCCCGGCCATGCCAACGGCATGAGCTTTTCGGCGCTCGACAAGGACGGTCGGCTGCTGCTGAAGCGCATCTATTATTCGATCGGCGGTGGCTTCGTCGTCACCGACACCGAGCTTGCGGCCATGCGCGCGACGAAGGATGCGGGTGGCGGCGAGCGCGTGCCCTATCCGTTCGCAACCGCCAGGCAGATGTTGGAAATGTCTCATGGCGCGGGACTTTCGATTGCCCAGATGAAACGCGCCAACGAACTGACCCGAACCAATGCAGCGGCACTCGACGACGGAATTGACGCGATCTGGGAGGCGATGGACGGCTGTATCGATCGAGGCCTGAAGGTCGACGGCATCATGCCGGGCGGGCTCAAGGTCAAGCGGCGGGCGAGGGCGATCCATGACCGGCTCAACGAGGAATGGCGCAGCAATCGGCCCAATCCGCTCCTCGCCAATGACTGGCTTTCCGTTTACGCGATGGCGGTGAACGAGGAAAATGCCGGCGGCGGACGTGTGGTGACCGCACCCACCAATGGCGCTGCCGGCGTCATTCCCGCGACGCTCAAATATTTCCTGCACTTTCACGAGGACGCGACGAAGGACGACATTCGCGAGTTCCTGCTGACGGCCGCCGCGATCGGCGGAATCATCAAGCATAATGCCTCTATTTCCGGCGCCGAGGTCGGCTGTCAGGGCGAAGTCGGTTCCGCCGCGGCGATGGCGGCCGCCGGGCTTGCCGCCGTGATGGGCGGCTCGCCGGAGCAGATCGAGAATGCAGCCGAAATCGCGCTGGAGCACCATCTCGGCATGACCTGTGATCCGATCGCCGGCCTCGTTCAGGTTCCCTGTATCGAGCGCAACGCGCTGGGGGCCGTGAAAGCGGTCACGGCGGCATCGCTCGCCATCAAGGGAGACGGAACGCATTTCGTGCCGCTTGATGCCTGTATCGAGACGATGCGCCAGACCGGTAACGACATGAGCGAGAAATACAAGGAAACCTCCACCGGCGGGCTTGCCGTCAACGTGGTGGAGTGCTGATCGCGTCGATGATTGTGGACCCGGCCGGGATTTGACTTGACTGGCGGACCGCGCGGGGCTTCAAGCCAGTCATGGCTCTTCATCTCATCAAGCTTTGCGTCGGCGCAGACAGTATCCAGGATCTCAGGGATTGGGTATCGGAGCGGTCGCTGACCGCCATGGCTGTCGGCCTAGAGCCGCACAGCATCCATACGACCCGCATGGTGCCGAAGCGGGTGGACGAGCTGCTCGATGGCGGATCGCTCTACTGGGTTATCAAGGGGCAGGTTTCTGCCCGGCAGAAGCTGCTCGACCTGCGCACAGTCACCGGTGGTGACGGTATCCAGAGATGTGAACTTGTTCTCGGTCCCGAGGTCATCGAGACTGCGTCGCAGCCTAAGCGGCCGTTTCAAGGTTGGCGGTATCTGAAGGACGAAGAGACGCCGCGCGATCTTGGTGCACTCGGCGACGACGTCGCGGCGCTGCCGGAAGACCTGCGCCGCGAACTGTCTGATCTGGGCCTGCTTTAAACGATCGTTTTCGGCGGAAGCTTCATGCGCACCGACATGCGTCCCGAATGGGCGGCGACGTGCAGATGGATGCCTGCTTCCGGCTGAGCCTGACGCCAGGCACGTGCGCCGTGGCTCAGGAGGAGAGAAACCAGATCCCTGGTCTTTTCCTTCGACCGTGTCAGGCCAAGGCCCGCCAGCCGCATCGCCGCTTCGTGAAGCGGATTAAGTGCCATGCCCTTGGCTCGGGACAGATGGGCCGTTCCGAAATTGGCGCTATTTTCATTCATTCCCATCGGAAACCCCGTTTACACATTACAAGTCGAGATTTCGCCGAGCCGTTTCCGGCGCGGTGTCGAAGCGGGGGCTTGCGCCCCCACCCTTACTGCATGGACGCCCAGCAGCTTACGCCCTTCTTCTTCAGAACGTTGCAGGCATCGACCGCTGTCTTCTGGTCGTCGAAACCACCGAAGCGTGCGCGGTAAATCTGTTCGCCCTTGTTGCTGAAGGCGACCGTAAAGGGTTTGGCGGAACGCAATACCTTGCCGCCTTTATCCTGCGCATTGTGCAGGAGATCGAGGGCCATCTTCTCGCTCGGAGAGACGCCAATCTGAATGACCCAGCCGGACATGGCCGAAACCGATGTCGTTGCGCGGGTCGAAGCCGTGGTGACCTGGTCGACCGGCTCGGAAGGCACGTCGCGCTTGCTGACTGCTGCCTCGCGCTTCGGCACGGATGCAGGAGGGGCAATCGCTGCCAGGGCCTGGGTTGCGGACCTGCTCTGTGCGCTTTCGCCGGCATATGCAGATGCGGAGGCTGCAGCAACCTTCGGCACGGCCAGCGGAGCGGTCGGGCGCGGATCACGCTGTTCGTAACGGGCATCCGGGAGCGGACCGCTGTTGGGCAGGTCGAGTGCTGCGACCTGACGGCCATCGGAGGCTTCGGCGACAACGGAAGGAGTGCGTGGTACCGGCGTTGCCGGGGCGGACGGCGCCATCTGGGCGATCAGGTTGGACCTGCCGCCGCGCGTTGCCTTGGGAAGATATTCGGCAACCAGCTTGCGCATCGTCGCATCACGGGCGGCGCTGGAGCGACCGCCGAGCACGACGGCGACGATAGAGCGACCGTCCAGTTCCGCAGACGTGGCGAGGTTGCTGCCAGCTGCACGGGTGTAACCCGTTTTGATGCCGTCGACGCCTTTGACCGAACCGACGAGGCGGTTGTGGTTGCCGATCGTAACCTTACCGTACTGGAAGGTGCGGATACCGAAATAGGGATAATATTGCGGGAAATGCTGACGCAGCGCCATGCCAAGTCGCGCCTGGTCGCGCGCCGTGGTCATCTGTGCGGTGTTCGGCAGGCCATGGGCGTTGCGATAGGTGGTGCGCGTCATGCCGAGGGCACGGGCCTTGTTGGTCATCAGTTGCGCGAAACGCGCTTCCGAGCCGCCGATATATTCACCGAGTGCGGTTGCGATGTCGTTTGCTGAGCGTGTCACGAGGGCACGGATGGCCTGGTCGACCGTCACGCTGTTGCCTGCTTTGACGAAAAGTTTCGAAGGAGGCTCCTTGGCGGCGTTGGCCGAAACCGGAACCTTCGAGTCCAGCGAGAAGCGGCCTGCTTCAAGGGCTTCGAACGTCAGATAAAGGGTCATCATCTTGGTGAGAGAGGCCGGATAGCGCAGGCCGTCCGGATCTTCGCCGTAGAGAACCTTGCCCGACTTCGCGTCGACGACGATGCCCGCATATTTGGGGTCTGCATGCGCCGGCTGCGCAACCGCGGACAACGACAACGCAATTGCGAAGAGGTATCCGAGGCGTTTCGCCTGCGTTTTCATTGAACCCTTGGGACGGGACGCCGGGAACATGGTTTTCAACACTGCCGCACTCATCGATTTTGTCATTTTTCAACTGATCCGGACGTGCCCCCACCCCAGATCGCTAGGGGAGCAATGTAGGAGAACAGCGTTACCAAGAGGTTTATGATGAACGGCGACTTACTTCGATTTGAAGCATTTTAGTCGCCTTTCGAAGCGGAGGTGGTGCCGGAGGCATCAAGCCGCGCGTCGACAAAGGATGCAACTGCGGCATCAATATGATTCCAGTCCTTCAAAAGATTGCTGGAGAATCGATAAAGCACCGTCAGGTCGCGGCCGACATGGATATCCCGCTGGCAATCGCCGCTGGTTGCCCGTTCACCTGCCGATGGCAAAAGGCAGCGCACGACGAAAGGCAGCCGGCCGGCAGGCTCTGCGGTCAGCAAAACTTCCTGCCCGTAACCGCTCGTATTCTTCAGGTGATGAAGCGTCAGTCCGTTGCCATAGGGTTCGGGCGGGCCATCGAAGAGCTGGGTATAGATCGGCTCCAGTCGTCCCGACATGTCCTTCGACATGGTGCTCTGGGAAATCTGCAGGAAGATCAAAAGGTCAGGGCGGTCGGTATTGTCGAAACTGGCGCGCTGTTCGTGGCTGTATCCCAGCAATCCCGGCCATGTGAGATAGAGGTCGATCCGCTCTGTCGGTCCGGATTGGCGCTGTTCGGCGAAACGGATCGTGTTTTCCGGAATCTGCAGCCGGTCCTCGCCGATCGTCACGGCGAGCATGGTTCCGCTTTCTGAGTGGCCGCCCAGCGCCATGCGCTCGCCGAGCCAACGGCCGCCGATGCTGAGGGCCAGTGTCATCAGGACGAGCAAAATGCCGGCAACCGTCAGGCGCAGCATCAATCGGTCGGAAATCAGTGGCAGGTCTTCCTGCGGCTGCGCTGAAGCGCGGCGTGTCATGGTTTGAGCCCCGTGTCCAAATGTCGTTATGCGGGACCAAAACAGGATACGGGGTCCAAACGCCTCTGCCCGCGATAGTCTCGCGGGCAGAGTTAATTTTCTGTGAATGCGATGATGCTGCTTACTGGCTGACGCTGCCGACGGCGATGGCGCGGCCATCCTGAAGCTTGACCCAGCGCGCGGGGTCGACGTTATCCTGCCGCTTCAGATAGGTGTATTCGGTATCTGCCCAGAGAAGAACCTTGTTGCGCATATTGTCGAGCACGTAGTCGCCGCGATCGGTGCGCACCGTCAGCACGGCATGGCCTTCGCCATTCGGCTGCAGGACGACTGTGATCAGCAGCTCGGATGCGTCAAACCCCTTCTGCATCAGCATCTTGCGCTTCAGCAGAACGAAATCCTCGCAGTCGCCGGCGGTCGTCGGGTAGGTCCAGAATTCCTCGACACCGTAGAGTTCCTGGTCGGTCATCGGGGTGATCTCGGTGTTGACGGTATAGTTGACGTCGAGCATCGTGCGCCACTTGTCTTCCGTCAGCGCAACCGGACCGGCATCGCCCTTCAGCGGCTTGCATTCGCTGGTATAGCTCTTGCAGAACTCGTAATGGCCGATCGGCGGGCTGGCCTTGCCGATGACGCGCATGGCTCCGGCCGGCATTGCGAGCGCCGGTGCGGCAGCTGCGATAACGATGGCGGCAGTCAGCAATACCTGTGCAAGTCTTTTCGGAAGCGTCATTTTTCTGTCTCCCCGTGGTTGAGGTGACAGTGCCGGAAAGGCTTTGAGTGAACGCAAAATAGCGTCGTAAAATCAATCGCTTATTATAATCGAAATCGACGAAAAACAGAATAAAACACGCGCAGTATTCGAATAAAATGCGACGAAAATTCGCGACAAATTTAGCTAAAATTCGAGCCAAATCCGATCGGTCAAAGCGTAAAGCCTTGAAATTTCGAAGTGTCTATCTTGCTGTGTTTGCGCTGATTGAGGCGCGGCGCGGCGTTTGCTTGGCTCAAATCATGCCTTGGACAGCACATGATGAAGGCTGAAAGGAGGAAAATTGCTCCCGGAGGCCGTCAAAATCGCCCAGAAAAAAATCCCGAAAAGATACATTTTTTTTCGAGAGTGGCCGATTTTCGGACGAGCGGGCGCGGAAAGGCGGCCGTGTCGTGCCAATTTTGGACGCGGCTACGGGCGAATAAGCAATCGCAAATGGGGTTGGGAAACTTAGAGGAATTCCGTCAGGGCTTCGCGTGACTGGACCGAGGCAAACTCGATCGCGACGCCTTCCATGAAGTGGCGGACGACACGGCCGCGCATGTTGCCGAGCCGTACCGGGGTTCCGATGACGGGGCGAATCTCGACGTCGACGGCGGCGCCGGAGAGGGACAGGTCCATCAGGCGGCAAGTATAACGGCTACCGTCTTCCAGTGTCAGCTCGGTCAGCGTGTTGCGCGGTGTCAGACGGTCGTGGCGACGATCTTCCGGCAGGCCGAGTTCGTGCTTGTTGGCAATCCAGGTCAACTGGGCTGCCAGCTTCTCGCGCTTGCGCTCGGTTGCGTTGATCGACATGACGAAGCCGTCGTTGGACAGGCTCAGTACATTGCCTTCAAGGCGTCCCAGATGATCGAGATAGGCGATGATCCGCTCGTTCACGCGCGGCTGCCCGGCGCATATGAGGCTCACGTCGCCGGGCGACATGTCGATCACGATGCAGGGATATTCCTCATGGTCGGCCAGCATCAGTCTTCCATCGACATTGACCGAGACGCGCTGAAACGAACGCTGTGCAGCGATCGTGTGCGTCGGTCGGGTCTGTGCCGGCTGAAAGGAAAACATCTGGTCGGTTCGGCTCTGAGCTAATATCGAGTCAGATAGATAACATTAGGCAGTTAACAGATGGTTGTTCCGGCGCGGCGAGCTATCGTCCGGGTTGGGCGAAACGCTGGCCGACAAGTCGCCGGAAAAATGTCACCGGCATGGCTGAAGAGATGTGGCTGTCGGAACTGATCGTCGGCCGCGTCCCGTCGGGTTTGATGAACCCCCAGCCTTCGAAGGCCAGGCCGCGCACCGGCAAGGCGGTGAAGGGGAGCGGGGTTTCGCGCGGCACCAGTGCGCCGAGCACGCGGTCGCTTCGATAGCCTTGCGAGCGCATCGGCATCAGCAAAAGATCGTGGGCATAGTCCTGTTCGTCATAGGACAGGCGGATGTCGAGGAGTGCCGGTCTTTCGTAGAACAGGACATGGTTCAGGATCGCCGTCGGCGTGTCGTCCTCGGTGCCGAGCCACATGGATGCGAAATCGAGACCGCGAAGCTCGCGGTTGAAGAGTTCACATATTCGTGTGCCCGCAAGTGCGAATGTCGGCTTGGCGGGGATGGTGGCGTTGACGATGAACAGATGTGGCAGAAAACGGCGCAGGGCAGACGGATCGATCTCGGAACGCAGCGGTGCTGGCCGGCTGCCTCTTAAGCCGTTCCAGTAGTTAAAGATTTCTTGTGTTGCCGTGTTTAACATGCGTCATTCCTGTCCGATAATGATCCAGAATCCCCCTCGGAATCGTGTGGATAGGGTTTAATCAGCGAAAATCGTGCCAGTTGGGCCGCGATCAGGGTCCTTGGACGCACAGCGCCATGGCGCAAGCCCCGTTCCCTATGGCTTTTCAAGCCATTGAGGCTGCTGTATGCCTGCCTGACTGCTGATGACGGAAGGATTGGCCATGGACGATAGGCCCGACATGGCCCGTGATGACGAGGCATTTTCGGATAACGGAAAGCGCGAAAGGCAACCGGTGTTCAACATGCCGGGGATCCTTCTTGCCAGCATGGCACTGCTTGCCGCGCTTTATGTGGTCCAGGAATATCTGCTCGGTGCCGACGCGCGCGCCGAATTCATCGTGATGCTGGCATTCACGCCGATCCGATATGTCTTCCCGCTCTCCGAACAGGGCCTCGAATGGCTTTGGACGCCGGTCACCTATTCGCTTCTGCATGGAAGCGTCGAGCACATCGCCTTCAACGCCTTGTGGCTTGCGGCGTTCGGTACCCCTGTCGTGCGGCGCATCGGGGCGGTTCGTTTTCTGATTTTCTGGATCTTGTCGGCTGCCGCTGCGGCTTTCTTTCATGCCGGGCTCCACTGGGGTGAGGAAACGCTGCTGATCGGCGCTTCCGGCGTGGTCTCGGCGCTGATGGGCGCTGCCTGCCGTTTTGCCTTTCCGGATGGCGGCGGTTATGACCGCACGCACGGCCACCTCTATCCGCGGCAGTCCATTATCGGCGCATTTTCAAACCGGACGGTGGTGATCTTTACCGCCATGTGGTTCCTCGGAAACATTCTCATTGCCGTCGGACTGCCGCTGATCGGCAGCGGAACCGGCGAGATCGCCTGGGATGCTCATATCGGCGGTTTCCTGTTCGGCTTCCTGTTTTTCGGTCTTTTCGATCCGATCCGCTACCGGGAGCTGTAAAAGCGACCGCTTGAACTCCCGTAAAGCCCGATCTACACTTCCAGATGTATGGAGAAGTGTCCGGGAACCTCGGAGGAGGAGGGGAACGGCACGTTGATTCGCAAGGAGAAGGCATGTCGACTACCGTGAAGATGATGCTTGACGCCAAGGGGCGTGCAGTGGAGACGGTCGAACCGGACCGCAAGCTGCTGGAGGTTGCGACGGTTCTGAACGACAAGAAGATCGGCGCAGTGGTGGTTGCCGGTCTGGAAGGACGGATCGCCGGCATCTTTACCGAACGGGATCTGGTCCGGACGATTGCGACCCACGGGGTCGAAGCACTCGAAAAGCCCGTCCAGACGATGATGACGACCGGCGTGACGCGCTGTCGCGAGGAGCAGACCGTCGACGAAGTGATGGAGCTGATGACAGCCGGTCGCTTCCGTCACGTGCCGGTCGAAACCGACGGCAAGCTTGCCGGGATCATCTCGATCGGCGACGTCGTCAAGGCTCGTATGCGCGAGGTCGAGCACGAAGCCGAACAGATGAAGGCTTATATCGCCAGCTGATCTCTGCCGGCCCCGGTCGCGGGATTTGAATATTGCCTCGCCCGCGTCAGCGGGCGAACACTTCCTGCATGCGTTTCAGGGCGCCGATCTGCGCCATGGTTTCCTCATATCCGCGCTCGATCGCTTCGCCGGCGCGGTGGAATTCCGAAAGCCCGATATCTGCGAGCCGCGGATGCAGTGCCAGGTCCGGCGGATCGCCGGCCAAGCGGGCGCGGGAAATACGCTCCTGGATGATGTTGAAGGCCTGCACCATGGTGCCGGTCATGCCCACCTTCGATTGGTCCGACTTTTCCCGGATCACTTCATCGAAGGTCTGGACGCTGGCATTGTGCTTGACCACTGCCGAGCGGCCGAAGATTTCGTAGTTCAAGTTTACCGCGACAACAAGCGGCTGCTCGTAGGCGCGGCAGACCGAAGTCGGGACCGGATTGACGAGCGCGCCGTCGACGAGCGTGCGGTTGTTGCATTTCACCGGTTCGAAAATGCCGGGCAGGGCATAGGAAGCCCTCAAGCCGGTAATCAGCGATCCGCTCGAAATCCAGATTTCGTGGCCGGTCAGAAGCTCCGTCGCAACGGCAACGAAGGGTCGGTCGAGGTCCTCGATCGCGAGGCCTTCGAGATGTTCCTGCATCCGCTTGGTCAGCCGCATGCCGCCCAGCAGGCCGCCTCCGCCGATGGTGAGGTCCAGCAGTGCCGCGATGCGCCGCATGGTGAGCGATCGGGCAAAGGCTTCCAGCTCGTCGAGCTTGCCGGACAGATAACAGCCGCCGACCAGCGCACCGATCGAGGTTCCGGCGATCATGCCGACTTCGATGCCGGCCTCGTCCAGGGCACGTAGGACGCCGATATGGGCCCATCCGCGGGCAGCGCCGCCGCCGAGTGCAAGTGAAAGTTTCGCTTTGCGGGGAGGGGCGATCACGACCGGCGGCGTCGGTGTTTCCACGCCCATCGCGCCTTCATCCTGCGATGCGGGCTGACGACCTTGACGGTTCCAGGTCCAGTTCAGCATTGATCCATACCCTCCTGAGTCGATCATTGCGTGATCGACAATTAACGCATCGGATGGTTTCGAAAGCGTTTACTCTGGCGGGAGCTGGATCGGAACGAGGCGGGTACCTATTCGGTCGGCTTGCTGGAATACACGGCTTCAGGATCAAAATGACGCGCATCATCCCTGATTTCAAGGATGGTACGGTCGTCATCTTTTGTTACGGCCCGATAGAAACAGGAACGGCGGCCGGTGTGGCAGGTCGCGTCATGGCCTGCAACGGAGACCTTCAGCCAGATTGCGTCCTGATCACAATCGGTGCGGATGTCGTGCACGGTCTGCAGGTTGCCGGAGGTCTCGCCCTTTTTCCAGAGCGATTTGCGCGAACGGCTGTAATAATGGGCGATGCCGGTATCGACCGTCAGACGAAGCGCTTCGGCATTCATATGCGCGACCATCAGCAGTTCGCCATCCTTGGCGTCCGTAACGACGGCGGTGATCAGGCCATTGTCATCGAAGCGCGGCGTGAAGAGGCCTGCACCCTCCAGTTCGGCTTTGTCGGCGGAGGGGGCAGGGAAATCGGTCATCGTCATGCAAATCACCTGTTGCGGGCGAGCGTGAAGAAGCGTGCCTGTTCGGTCGCGTTGGTCTTGAACTCGCCGGTGAATGTGGTCGTCAGCGTGCGAGAGCCCTGCTTCTGCACGCCGCGCATTTCCATGCACATGTGCTCCGCTTCGATCAGCACTGCGACGCCGCGCGGCTTCAGCGTGTCCTGGATCGCGTTGGCGATCTGCGCCGTCATGTTTTCCTGCGTCTGCAGCCGGCGACCGAAGATTTCAATCACGCGGGCGATCTTCGACAGGCCGAGTACCGGGCCGTTCGGCAGATAGGCGACCGTCGCCATGCCCTTGATCGGCAGCATGTGGTGTTCGCAATGGGAAAAGAAGGGAATGTCACGCACGAGCACGATGTCGTCGAAGCCCGACATTTCCTCGAACGTGCGGCCCAGCACTTCCTGATAGGACTGGTCGTAGCCGGCAAACAATTCGCGATAGGCTTTTGCAACACGCGTCGGCGTGTCCAGCAGACCTTCGCGCGTCGGGTCATCACCTGCCCAGCGCAGTAATACCCGAACGGCCTCCTCGGCCTCTGCCTGGGAAGGGCGTGCCTGATCCTGGCTCGATTCCTGGCCCTGTGCCGGAAAATTCTTCACAATCGCATCCATCTATGATCTCCCGATGCGGTTCAAGGCCGCATCCGACATACATCAAGGCGTCTTTTAACGAGAAAAACGCCCAACACACCTCTGTCCGTGCCCGTTATCTGATGGCTGACGGGTCTTTTGACAAGATATTCTGTTTCACCGCGCATCGAATTCGGCAAAAACCTGCCTTATTGATCGCTGTCCCGTGCCATCACATATAGAGACTAACGACTTTCTTCGATAGTTCACCTTACGCTACGATCCGTTCAGCGGATCACGACGATGCGGATGAATTGATATGGACGACATCTATAACAACAAGATCCTGGAGTTTGCCGGCAACATTACTCGCTCCGGCGCGATGCCAGATGCGGATGCGAGTTCGGAGAAACATTCCAAGCTCTGCGGCTCCAAGGTGCGCGTCTATCTCAAGCTGGATGGCGACGTGGTGACGGATTTTTCCCATGAAGTGAGAGCCTGCGCGCTCGGCCAAGCGTCGTCCGCGATCATGGCGCTTTATGTGGTCGGTGCGACGGCAGCCGAATTGCGTCAGGCCCGTCTCGATATGCTGGCCATGCTGAAGCATGGCGGCGAAGGGCCTGTCGGTCGCTTCGAGGAGATGCGGTATCTCAAACCGGTAAAAGACTACAAGGCCCGCCATGCCTCCACCATGCTCACCTTCGATGCGGTGGTCGATGCGCTCGATCAGATCGAGGCGAATCAGGCAGACAGGCTGGAGGCTTGAATTGAGCGGCGCGGTTACCCCCCTCTGGCCTGCCGGCCATCTCCCCCACAAGGAGGGAGATCAGCTGGGCGCGGCCACTCGTTCCACAGCAAACGATGCCATTCGGCGGCAATGTCTTGTCCAACATAAGCAACCCTCCCGTTCGGCAAAACCAGCGCCGCGAGTCGATCTCCCCCCTTGTGGGGGAGATAGCCGGCAGGGCAGAGGGGGGCGAGCTGGCGCAAACGAGAGACGGAAAGCGGCTGCTTCCGGCACCCTTTCCTGATGTGTGGCTCCCCCGACTGCAATCATAAAAAACCATCGCCGCCGAGCCGGTCCCGCAACTGGCAGGGGCCGTATCGCAAGACGCCCGGCCGGCTTCTCGGCATGGGTTTCATCCGTCTTTACCAGCTCACCCTATCCGGCTTCATCGGCAATTCCTGCCGCCATATCCCGACCTGTTCGGAATACGGCTACGAGGCCTTTGCCCGGCATGGTTTCTGGTCCGGCTTCTGGCTGACGTTGTTCCGCGTCGTCCGGTGCGGACCGGGCGGTACGAGCGGGCTTGATCCGGTACCCGATGCACTCGCGACCGGCTATCGGCGATGGATGCCCTGGCAGCTCTGGCGTGTCGGTCGAAAGACCTCGTAACCTTTACTCCGCAGCGTTTTTTGACTATCACGCACGCGTTCGATGCCGCGCCGGCCTAAGCCCTCGCGGTCCCTTTTTTGACCACCCGCATTCGTTGGCGGGACTGGACAGGAGAATTTTGATGTCCGTTTCCCTTACATTCCCCGATGGCTCCGTGCGCGTCTTCGACGCCGGCACGACCGGCTTTGCCGTTGCCGAATCCATTTCCAAGTCGCTGGCCAAGAAGGCTGTCGCGATCGCGCTCGATGGCGAGCTGCGCGATCTCTCCGATCCCGTCACCGACGGCAAGATCGAGATCGTCACGCGCACCGATCCGCGCGCGCTCGAGCTCATCCGTCACGATGCCGCCCATGTCATGGCCGAGGCCGTGCAGGATCTGTGGCCCGGCACGCAGGTGACGATCGGCCCGGTCATCGAAAACGGCTTCTATTACGACTTCAAGCGCATCCATCCGGACAGCCGCGAGGATTGGCCCTTCACGCCCGACGATCTGCCGAAGATCGAAAAGAAGATGAAGGAAATCATCCAGAAGAACGCCGCCTTCACCAAGGAAATCTGGACACGCGAAAAGGCCAAGGACGTGTTTGCCGACAAGGGCGAGGCCTACAAGGTCGAGCTGGTCGACATGATCCCTGAAGGCCAGGACCTGAAAATCTACAATCAGGGCGGCTGGTTCGACCTTTGCCGCGGCCCGCATATGGCATCGACCGGCCAGATCGGCACGGCCTTCAAGCTGATGAAGGTCGCCGGTGCCTATTGGCGTGGCGATTCGACCAAGCCGATGCTGACGCGCATCTACGGCACGGCCTGGGCGACCCAGGAAGAGCTGGACCAGTATCTGCACGTTCTGGCCGAAGCCGAAAAGCGCGACCACCGCAAGCTCGGCCGCGAGATGGATCTGTTCCATTTCCAGGAAGAAGGTCCGGGCGTGGTGTTCTGGCACGGCAAGGGCTGGCGCATGTTCCAGACGCTGACGTCCTATATGCGCCGCCGTCTCGCAGGCACCTATGAAGAGGTCAACGCACCGCAGGTGCTCGACGCCTCGCTGTGGGAGACCTCCGGTCACTGGGGCTGGTACCAGGAAAACATGTTCGCGGTGAAATCGGCCTACGCCTTCACCCATCCGAAGGACGAGGAAGCGGATAACCGCGTCTTCGCGCTGAAGCCGATGAACTGCCCGGGTCACGTGCAGATCTTCAAGCATGGTCTGAAGTCTTACCGCGAACTGCCGATTCGCCTTGCCGAATTCGGTCTCGTGCATCGCTACGAAGCGTCCGGCGCGCTTCACGGCCTGATGCGCGTGCGCGGCTTCACGCAGGACGATGCGCATGTTTTCTGCACCGACGAGCAGCTGGCGGCGGAATGCCTGCGCATCAACGAGCTGATCCTTTCGGTCTACGAGGATTTCGGCTTCGAGGAAGTCGTCGTAAAACTGTCGACCCGTCCTGAAAAGCGCGTCGGCACCGACGATCTGTGGGATCGCGCCGAAAGCGTGATGACCGACGTGTTGAAGACGATCGAGGAACAGTCGGGCGGCCGCATCAAGACCGGCATCCTGCCGGGCGAGGGCGCGTTCTACGGTCCGAAGTTCGAATACACGCTGAAAGACGCGATCGGCCGTGAATGGCAGTGCGGCACGACGCAGGTCGACTTCAACCTGCCGGAACGGTTCGGCGCCTTCTATATCGACGCCAACTCGGAAAAGACGCAGCCGGTGATGATCCACCGAGCCATCTGCGGCTCGATGGAACGTTTCCTCGGCATCCTGATCGAAAACTTCGCCGGTCACATGCCGCTTTGGTTTGCGCCGACGCAGGTCGTCGTCGCGACGATCACCTCGGATGCGGACGATTACGGCCGGGAGGTCGCCGAGCAGCTGCGTGATGCGGGCCTGCAGGTCGATACCGACTTCCGCAACGAGAAGATCAACTACAAGGTCCGCGAGCATTCGGTCGCCAAGGTGCCGGTGATCATCGTCTGCGGTCGTCAGGAAGCCGAGCAGCGGTCGGTCAATATTCGTCGCCTCGGCTCGCAGGCGCAGACGGCTATGTCGCTGGACGAGGCAATCGCCTCGCTGGTGGATGAGGCCACGCCGCCGGACGTCAAGCGCCGCAAGGCCGCCAAGTTCAAGGCTGCCTGAGCTTTGGATTATCGACAGCGCCCGTCATGCACGGGCGCTGTCAGAATATTGTCATCGGACTGAAATATTATAAGCTCGTGACGAATGGCGGAGCTTCCGCGGAGACCGTATGCGCTTCAAGGAACTTTCCTATGCCAATGAGCGGGACCCCAAGCTGAAACGCTGGTTCATCCGTTCGATCGAAGGCCTTTCCGGCCGCAACCGTTATGCCCGCCTCTACGACATCTGGCGCACCGACATTGTCGGCAAGAGCGATCGCGTGTTCGGCAAGATGCTCGATCTCATCGATGTCGAACTCGACATGCGGGGCGAATGGCCACCGGTCGTCGAGCCGGAGCGTCCGCTTGTCATCGTCGCCAATCATCCCTTCGGCATCGGCGACGGGATTGCGATCCTCGCCATCGCCGAACAGCTCGGCCGTCCGTTCCGCGTGCTGATCAACGACGAACTGCTGAAAGTGCCGGAGATCGCACCCTATTCCTTGCCTGTATCTTTCGAGGAAACCAAGGAAGCGCTGGCGATCAACATGCGGACCCGGCATGAGGCGCTGAAGCTTCTGAAAGAAGGCGTGACGATCATCATCTTTCCCGCCGGCGGAGTTGCTACGGCAAGGAAAGGTTTTGGCGCGGCCGAAGACCTGCCATGGAAGATTTTTACGGCAAAGCTTGTGCAGGCCGCTAAGGCGGATGTCGTGCCGATCTATTTCGAAGGGCAGAACGGCGCGCTTTTCCATATTGCCAGCAAGCTTTCGCTGACGCTCAGGCTGTCGCTGCTGATCCGCGAGTTCAAGCGCCTCTCTGGCAGCGCCATCCGGGCGCGGGTCGGTGGGATGATGACCTGGGAAGAGCTGTCGGCCATTCGGGAACGCAAGGATCTCCTGTCGGTCCTTCATCATGCGGTGTTTTCGATGCGTCCGGCGAGGCAGTCGCGGCTTGCCAAAGTAAGGGAGAGGCGTCAGGCTGCTTAGGTCTGTCTGACGCCGCAATCCGCTGCTTGTTTGCTCTTCAACCCAATCAGATGTCGTCTTTGAGCTTAACTGCCAAGGAGACCTGAACTCCTACCGTCAGGTTTTGCATTTGCGCGGGACGCTGCATGCTGACGTTGCTGCTCAATCCGACAATCGAGCAGCTGGTTGCTATTGTCGAGATGATGATTTCGCACTGCTTGCTGGCTAGTCCGTAGGCACGGCGTTGCGCGGCTTCCACCTGCGATTCCAGGTCGGCCTTCTCGTCGAATGGCGTGCTGAGGTTAAGGTTCAAATTTACATTGATGAAGCCCGGTTGCAGCTGTTCGCGACCGGGACGGGTGGGAGTGCCAGGCGGCATTTGAGAGACGGCAGGTATGCCTAACGCCATAAATGGAACGGCAAGCGCAAGTATTTTCAATAAAGATCGCATATTCTTCTCCAGGTTTTGGAGAATAAATCAGATGCCGTTGAATGAAATGTGCAAAATTAAATCGCAAGTTTATTGAAATCACACGTTATACTGAGGATCCGGTAAAATTTCAGTCAAGCCCGACGTGATCGAACGTATGGACCTGAAATTGAGGTCACGCTCAGTCCTGCGGATCGACCGCCGCCGTCTCGCCGCTGTTGCGCGGGTTGCGCATCAGGACTTCGACATCGCTGTTGCGGCCGGCCTTGACGCTGAATTCGCGCTGATAGGTCTTGTCCTTGTTACGGGCGACGGCGAGATATTCGCCCTCCGACAGGACCATGGTCGAAAAGGCGCTGACGCTTTCGTTGACGACGTCGCCCGCCGCCGTCAGCACCGACCATGCGGTATCGGCAATCGCTTCGCCGCCGGGCTGAGAGACCAGTTTCAGGGTAATCTGGGCCGCCTTGTGCTGCAGCACCGCCTGGGTCAGCTTGCCGGCTTCGACCTGGATATCGGCGCGGACAACGGCGTTGATGTCGCCATATTCGGAGACGATATGATAGGTCCCCGCATTCAGTCGCACGACCGTGTTTGGTTTGACGTCGGACATGACCAGCGCGCGGTCGCCATTGTCGCGAACTTCCGAGGAATAAACCGAAAAGCTGAGCTGATTTACAGGAATGCGCTGGTCGGTTCCGGCAACTGCATTCAGCACGAAGCCGCCGGCATCGAGCACGAGCGTCTGTTCGGAGACATTGCCTTCCGCAGGCACAGTCAATTTCTTGGTGACGCCGGCACGGCCGAAAGCAACGTTGACGAAATAGTCGCCGGGTGCCAGCTGGAAATCGGCCGAGCCGCCGTCCGAGCTTGCCACAAGCGGCAGCTTGCCGTCTTCGCCGGCAATCGGGCTGAACACCCGCCAGGCGAGGCCGTCCTGCATCACATCGCCGTTACCTGTCAGCTTGGCACTGAAGCGCACGTCCTTGGCGACGGCGCTCTGGGGCAGGATCGACGATGGCGAAAAGGCATTCAGCTTCGGCATCTTGGCGGAACTGTCGAGCTGTTTGAAAGTCTTGAATGCGTCCGCTTCCTGCGCTTGAACGCCTGTCGCAACGAGAAGCAGCAAAGCTTCTGCAAGGAGGATACGGCGAACAATGGAGATGCCTGACATTCGATGACCGGTTGACTCTTGTTTTATGACTGGCCACTTGAAGACCATGGGAAAGGCAAATTCAAGGCCTCATTCTACCACATCCCATCGATTGGACTATCACACCGCTTAGACACCCCATCCAAATGGACGTTTCCGACATGACACACGACGTAAAGCTGATCGATTATCTGCGCGAACGCCACTCGACACCCGTCGCGCAAATCAAGGGGCCGGCTCCGGATGCGGCGGAACTCGAAGACATTCTCACGTCAGCCGTGCGTGTGCCTGACCATGGAAAGATCGCGCCCTGGCGGCTTGTCGTCTACCGCGGCGATGCCTGCACCGCGCTCGGCGAGACTTTTTTGGAAATCGCTTCGCAGAAGAACGGGGAGATGACCGATGCGGCGAAAGAGGCCGAATGCGTGCGCTTCACCCGCGCGCCGCTGGTCGTCGGTGTCATCAGCACGGCGGCGCCGCATGCCAAAATTCCGGAATGGGAACAGGTTCTGTCGTCGGGCGCCGTGTGCCTCAACATGCTGATGGCCTGCGAGGCGCGCGGTTATGTCGCCAACTGGCGCACGGAGTGGATCGCTTATGACGAAAAGGCGCTCGAGGCGCTCGGTGTCAGGGAAGGCGAAAAGGTTGCCGGTTTCATCCATATCGGTTCCAGCGATTTTCCGACGCCTGACCGGCCGCGCCCGCAGCTTTCCGACATCGTCACCTATGCCTGAGGCGGTGCGCTGATGTTCTACCGTACGGACACGAATGATCACGGCATGGCGCATGATCCCTTCAAGGCGATCGTTGCGCCGCGGCCGATCGGCTGGATCGGCACGAAGGGGAGGGACGGTTCGTTCAATCTCTCTCCCTACTCCTTCTTCAACATCGTGTCCGACAGCCCGAAACTGGTGATGTTTTCGTCTTCCGGGCGAAAACACAGTTTGAGGAATGCCGAGGAGACGGGCGTCTTTACCGCGAGCCTGGCGAGCCGGCATCTCGCCGATCACGTCAATGCGTCCTCGGCGCCGGTCGATTACGGCGTGAACGAGTTCGAGCTTGCCGGGCTGACCGCGACCATGGGACAAATGGTCGACGCGCCTTACGTGGCCGAGGCCTACACCGCGCTGGAATGCCGCCTGACCGAGATCATCCAGCCGAAGGGGCTCGATGGCGGGAAGGCTCAATCCTTCATGGTTTTCGGCGAGGTCGTCGGCATCCATATCAGCCAAGAGATCATTCGCGACGGGCGAATCGCCATGGATCTCGCCAGACCGATCGGCCGCATGGGATACATGGATTATGCCGATGGCGGCACGGATGTGTTCCAGATCCAGCGTCCGACCCGATAAGGTCGCGCAGATATTGCGGTTAATAAACGTGGTGAACCAATATTAACCTTTTCAAACTAGCGTTCGGCAAGTCGGATCGTTGATGAACCGGCCAGATTTCCGGGGCGCATTGTGATCGTACAGGCATTTCTACGTTGGGCTGAAACGGCAAGGACAGGCGAGCGGGCAAGAGCCGCGAGTGCGCTGGCCAAGGCGTTCGTCCAGTCGGCGCTTGGCGCGGAAGAACATCGCGCCGCGATGATGGCGATGACCTATCTGCTCGACGATCCGTCACCGAAAGTCAGGCTGTCGCTTGCACAGGCGCTTGCATCGTCCGACGCTGCTCCGCGCGCCATCATCATGTCGCTCGCCGAAGACCAGCCGGAAATCGCCTGCACGGTGATCGCCTGTTCTCCCGTCCTGCGCGATGCCGATCTTGTCGAGCTTGCGGGCAGAGGCGATTCGTTGACGCGGTCTCTGGTGGCGGCGCGCCCTGCGCTCGGTTACAGCGCCGCAGCCGCCGTTGCCGAGGTGGGCGACGGGCCCGAAATCATCCTTCTTCTCGAAAACGAAACGGCCTCGGTCAGCCGTATTTCGCTGCGCCGCATGGCGGAGCGCTTCGGTCATCTGGCGGATGTGCGCCACCTGCTGCTCGACCGCGGCAATCTTCCAGCCGACGCGCGGCATATGCTGGTCGCGCATGTGGCGACGGCACTTGCCGGATCGGATCTCGTTACCCGCACGATCGGTGCCAAGCGGATCGACATCGTGACGCGGGAAGCCGGCGACGAGGCGGTCGTTGCGATCGCCGGATCGATCTCCCAGGATGAAATTCCGGTGCTGGTCGAACATTTGAAGGCCAGCGGCCGGCTGACGCCGGCGCTTCTCATTCATGCCCTCTGCAGCGGAAAAGTCGATTTCTTCGCATCCGCGATCGTATCGCTGGTTTCACTCGAAGAGCGCCGTGTACGTGCCATTCTGGCAACCGGCAGGGTTCATGCGGTCCGGGCGCTGTTCGAAGCGGCAGGGATAAGGCGGGACATCGTTGCCGTCTTCGTCGAAGCGGTGTTTCTCTGGCGTCGCGCTGCTGCAGGCGGCGGGCTTGATACCTGCTATTTCGCGCTTCTCGAACATTTTGAAACGTCGCGCGAAGACGGCGGCGCCATCGGGCAATTGCTGGATATGGTCGATCTGCTTCATCGCGGCGAGATGCGCCGCAGTGCCCGGTCCTACGCTGCTGACGTTTCGCTGGTCGCCTGAGCGCTGCATGTCGTTGCCGGATCACGGGTATCCGTGGCGAACTCTCAGCGATCGAATTTTCGGGCGACCCAGGAATAACCGCCTTCCACGAGACGCACCGGTTTCGTCATCAGCGTTTTGACGCCTTCGGTCGTCGGCAATACGTTTCGCACGCGCTGGATGGCGCGTCCTGCCAGCGTCTCGGCCTCTTCCGGGGTGACTTCCGCTGCCTGAGCCGTTTCCGCATTCCCGCCTGCCGGTGCAATGCCAGGGGCGACATCGGCTGTCTGCTGCGCCGGAGCGGAGGAAGGGCGTGTCGCGGGGACCGGTGCGATATCCGGTATGCCGGCAACTTCCGGATCCTGACAGACGGAGATCAGGACCGGATAGGGCTGGTTCGCATAGGTCGGCAGATAATCTTCCGAAACGGAATCGCACATGGCAACCGTCGGCCAGCGCTCCTGCGCGGTTGCGATATAATGGCAGTCGGTCCCGCTGTCGTTACAGCCGAGAATGGTCATGACAACAAGGGCGGCGTTCATTGCGATCTCCAAAAGGTTCCAGCGACCTTATGGTGACGATCATGGCTCGATGAAGGCTAAAAGCGTTGATCTGGCCTCAGGGGCCGGAAGCCTTTCGCACGGGCGGAAGATCTTCCTTGGCCAGCGCCGTTTCAGGATCGGACGGCTGTTCGGGTTCCGTAATATCCGCGATCTTTACTTCGCGAATCCATTCGCGCCATATCGATACGACGAGAGCCATGAGCACCGGTCCGATGAAGAGGCCGAGGAAGCCCATCGTCTTGACGCCGCCGACAAGGCCGAAAAAGGTCGGCAGGAAAGGCAGCTTGATCGGTCCGCCGACGAGGCGGGGCCGCAGTGTCTTGTCGACGATGAAAAGCTCGACGCTGCCCCAGACGAACAGACCGGCACCGGCCACGAAGGAACCGTTGGCGACGAGATAGGCCGAGACCAGGGTGAAGGAGAGCGGCGCGCCGCCGGGAATGAGGGCCATGATGCCGGTCAGCACGCCGAAGGTGACCGGCGATGGCACGCCGGCTATCCAGTAAGCGACGCCGAGAACGATGCCTTCGCCGATGGCGATCAGCGTCATGCCGGTGACGGTGGAACTGATCGTCGCCGGAACGACGCGGGAGATGCGTTCCCAGCGTGTCGGAAAGATTCGCTCGCCCAGAAGGTCGATCTGGCCGCTGAAGGATGCGCCGTCGCGATAGACGAAAAACAGCGCGATCAGCATGAACAGCAGCGTCAGCATGATGTGGAAGGCACTGTTGCCGGCCACGAGAACGCCATGATAGATCGCGCCGATATTGGCACCGCTGACCAGTTGCGCCAGTTCTCCGACGGCACCCGGTGCACCGATGTGGCGGGTCCACTGGGTTCCGAGCCATTCACCCGCGAAAGGCAGGCCGGTGATCCAGACCGGTGGCGGGGCACCGTTGCGGTTGACTTCCACGGCCCAGCGAAACCACTCGGCGATTTCGCGCGCCGCGTAGGAGGCGCCGATGCCGACCGGGATGACGATGAACAGGACGATGAAGATGATCGCCAGTGTCGCGCCGATCGTGGTGTTGCCGCCGACATGGGCGAGCAGGCGGCGATACAGCGGCCAGCTGGCAAAACCGATCACCAGCGCCGCAAGCACGGGCACGAGAAAACCGTGAAAGAAATAGATGGCAGCGGCTGCGACGACGATCAGCATCCAGCGCGCGGCCGAAATCGGTGAGATCAGGGCAATCCTGTTCGGGCTGACGGGGCCAAGCCAACGCGGCTCGCTGCCTTTTCGATTGCTGCTGCGGTTCACCATAAATTCCTGTCTAAAGCTGGGCCTTATATGGCCAGCGATGATCGTGAAAACAAGCTTCGCACCGATTCATTAAAACGCTACTTCATTACTTGCGGTAACGTGCAGATGCGATAGAAATATGAAATTGCCAATTGGCGAAGCCGCTCCATTTAACACAGGCATGTTTTAAACAGCTTGCGGGTCCTTGATAGGCGCGCCGGATAACAGAAGCCATGTGTGCCATTGGCAGGGCGGGAGCTTCAAGGGAAAATTGATGCGTCAGACTGAAGCGGTCAACCTTACTAATTGCGACCGTGAACCTATTCATATCCCGGGTTCCATTCAGCCGCATGGTTGCCTGATGGTCTGCGACGGCGTCGGTTCCGTCATCCTGCAGCATTCCGCCAATTTGAACGAGATGCTGGGGCTCACATCGTCCGTCATCGGCGAAAGGCTGGAGGCGGTATTGGGTGGCGATGTTGCCCATACGCTCAGAAATGCGCTTGCGACATCCGACGATCCTGCCCGTCCGGCGCTGCGCCACGCGCTGCGCCTGTCTTCCGGCCGGGTCATGGATATCGCGCTTCATCGCAACGGCGAGAAGGTTATTCTCGAATTCGAACCTGCATCGGCGGAAACGGACCAGCCGCTCGAAGTCGCCCGCATGCTGATCAGCCGCATCCGCAACGTGTCCAGCCTCGACCGGCTGGTGCAGAGCGCAACGCGGCTGATGTATGCGATGCTGGGTTACGATCGCGTCATGGTCTACCGTTTCGAGCAGGACGGCTCCGGCAAGGTCATCAGCGAATACAAGAGGCGCGATCTGGAAAGTTTTCGCGGACAGTATTTCCCCGCGGGCGATATCCCGGTCCAGGCGCGGGCGCTTTACATCAAGAACACGATCCGGGTGATCGGCGACGCCGATTACCAGCGCGTCCCGATCGTGCCGGAACTTGATGGAGACGATCAGCCGCTCGATCTGTCGTTCGCCCATTTGCGCAGCGTTTCTCCGATCCATTGCGAGTATCTGCGCAATATGGGGGTCGGTGCCTCCATGTCCGTCTCGATCGTGCTCGATGGGGAACTCTGGGGCCTGATTTCCTGCCATCACTATTCGCCCAAGATACTATCCATGCCCCAGCGCGTCGCCGCGGAAACGTTCGGCGAGTTCTTCTCGCTGCATCTGTCGGCATTGCGGCAGAAGGAACTGCATGAAGCCGCGAGCCTTGCCCGGCGTTCGCTGGACAGGTTCCTCCAAGAAGCCTCTCACCACCGCGAGATCAGCGTGCTGTTGCGCAGTTCGCTGGAGGTTTTCCTGGGCATGATGCCCTGTGACGGGGTTGGCCTGTGGCTCGACGGTGTGTGGAGCAGTCATGGAAACGCGCCGCCGCTGGAGATGATTGCGGAACTTGCCGATGAAGTCGGCGGGGTCGCTGGCGGAAAGGTCTGGTCGACATTCCAGTTGTCGCAGGCCATTCCCCGGTCGGGCATCTCACCGGACGATGCCTGCGGCGTGCTCGCCATTCCGCTGTCGCAGCGACCGCGGGATTATCTGTTCTTCTTCCGCAAGGAAGTGGTGCAGACGCTGGACTGGGCCGGAAATCCCGACAAGTCCTATACGACCGGGCCAATGGGCGACCGGCTGACGCCGCGCAAGAGCTTCGCGATCTGGAAGGAAACCGTCCGGCTTCAGGCCCAGCCCTGGACCGACAGCGACCGGGAAATCGGCGAAGCCATTCGTGCCGTTCTCGTCGAGATCGTGCTGCACCACAATGAAATGCTGGCCGACGAGCGCGGCAAGGCGGATGTGCGCCAGCGCATGCTCAACGAAGAACTCAACCACCGGGTCAAGAACATCCTGTCGATCATCAAGGCGCTGGTCGGCCATCCGGTCGAAAGCGGACGCAGTCTCGGCGATTATGTCGGATCGCTCAAGGGACGCATCCAGGCGCTGGCCTTTGCCCATGACCAGGTGGTGCGCGGTGGGGATGGAGGGGCGCTTCTCGATCTGCTGGAGGCGGAACTTCGACCCTATATGGAGGGCACCCGTTCCGTGGCGCTTGAAGGCCCGCGCATCTGGCTCGACAGCCGGGCTTTTTCTGTCATGGCTCTGGTTCTGCACGAAATGTCGACCAATGCCGCCAAATACGGATCGCTTTCGGTGCCGGGCGGCAGGCTGGATGTTCGATGGACACGGCACGAATCGGGTGCCTGCGAGCTGAGCTGGATCGAGAGCGGTGGACCGGCGGTGAAGCCGCCGAGCCGAAGCGGGTTCGGCAGCGTGCTGATCGGACGCAGCATTCCTTACGAACTCGATGGCGAGGCGGAGGTGAATTATCCCGAAACCGGCATCGAGGCGCGCTTCCTCGTGCCGTCCAAACATCTACATGGTGATGACGACATCACGACCGTTCGAATCGGTGATGTCGAAGGGGCCGTAAACGAAAGGCTTGCGACGCCGCAACTGGCCGAGATGGAGTTTTTGCTGGTCGAGGACCAGATGCTGATTGCAGCAGATGTTGAAACCATGCTGGCCGAGCACGGGATCAACAAGGTGACGATGGCGCCTTCGGTTTCCGAAGCGATGCGCAGGTTGAAAGCCTTCACCCCCGATGTCGCGATCCTCGATGTCAATCTCGGGTCCGGCACATCGCTTCCTGTCGCCGAGGAACTGGTGCGACGCGGGGTGCCTTTCGTGTTCGCCACCGGTTACAGCGACCGTTCGATCATCCCGGCCAACCTGACCGCGCCGATCATCCGCAAGCCCTATGAGGCGGAGGCACTGATCTCCGCAATCACCGGGCTTCTGGAGAAACGCTAAAGGGCCGTTACGGCCAGCGGGGCAGGGCGTGCGAAATCGTCCTGCGCTGCGATCATGTTGAGTTCGCGACGGCCTGCGGCCAGCGTCTTTTCGAAGAGCGCGAAAATGCTCGAGGCGGTTTTCGACAGCGCCTGATCGAGCGGTGCGCCGGACAGGATATGGCCGAGGAACAGCGCCGAAGTGCAATCGCCCGCGCCGTTCGGTGGCGGATTGAACTGCAGGCGCGGCGTGGTGACGAGGAACTGTTCGCCCGATTTCGACGAGGCCAGCATCTGGATTTCGTCGTCGCGGGTTCCCTCATGGATCAGCGAGGTCAGAAGCACGGTTTCCGGGCCGACCTCATGGATCATCCGACAGGCCTGGCGCGCATCCTCGAGTGTCAGGATCTGGCGGCCGGCGAGATATTCCAGCTCGAACTGGTTCGGCGTGATGATCGAGGCGCGGGCGAGCGCTTTCTGTCGGAAATAGTCGGGAATGCCGGGGCGGACGAAGAAACCGCGGCCGACATCGCCCATCACCGGATCGCAGAGCCAGCGTGTGCCTTGTGGCAGGCGGTCCAGAACAGACAGGATGATCTCGCCGATCGCAGGGTCACCGAGATAACCGGTCAGCAGCGCATCCATCTTTTCCAGCGCGCCGAGGCTTTCGAGCCCGTCGAGAATGCTCTTGATATGGGCGGCGGAAAACACCTCGCCGGTCCATTTCAGATAACCGGTATGGTTGGAAAACTGCACCGTGTTGATGACGGTGACTTCATGGCCGAGCCGCTGCAGGGGCAGCGTTGCAGCACGATTTCCGACATAGCCGTAGGCAACATGGGATTGGATGGAGAGGATCTGCTTCATGGCGGGATGCTTCGTTCAGGTGATCGAGAAACAATCCCTTCGGTGAAGCACGCCGCGCCTTTCCGCGCAATCCTCTCTCAAGCAATTCCAGCAAAGCGGGAACCGGTTTTGCGTCCGCAACTGTGCCGCAACAAAACGACGGAGCATTTTCGCATTTCGAAGAAAGCGGAAAGGCTCCGAAGCCGATCGTGTCAGATATCGAGATTTTCGGCGAATGCAGCGCGTTCCTGAATGAAGCGGAAACGCGCGTCGGCCTTGGTGCCCATCAGATTGTCGACAGCTTCGCGGGTGCCTTCGAAATCCACTTCGTCGATATCGACCCGCAGCAGCGTGCGCTTGGCCGGATCCATGGTGGTTTCCTTGAGCTGCGCGGCCATCATTTCGCCCAGACCTTTGAAGCGCCCGATCTCGACCTTCTTGCCCTTGAAGACGGTTTCCATCAGCTCTGTGCGGTGGGCGTCGTCGCGGGCGTAAACCGTCTTGCCGCCCTGGCGGATGACATAAAGCGGCGGTACCGCCAGATAGAGATGGTTGCCGCGGATCAGCTCCGGCATTTCCTGATAGAAGAAGGTGATCAGCAGCGAGGCGATATGAGCGCCGTCGACGTCGGCATCGGTCATGATGATGACGCGTTCGTAACGCAGGTCTTCTTCGCGGTATTTCGTCCGCGTGCCGCAGCCCAGCGCCTGTACCAGATCGGCGATCTGCTGGTTGGCGGACAGCTTTTCGCGGCTCGCCGACCCGACGTTGAGGATTTTTCCGCGCAGCGGCAGGATTGCCTGGTTCATACGGTTGCGGCCCTGCTTCGCAGAGCCACCAGCCGAGTCACCCTCGACGATGAACAGTTCGGCACCTTCCGCGGTGTTCTGCGAGCAGTCGGCCAGCTTGCCGGGCAAGCGCAGCTTGCGCACGGCGGTCTTGCGGTTGACTTCCTTTTCCTTGCGGCGGCGAAGGCGCTCTTCGGCACGTTCGATCACCCAGTCGAGCAGCTTTGCCGCTTCGTTGGGATTGCCGGCGAGATAATGGTCGAACGGGTCGCGCAGCACGTTTTCGACAAGGCGCTGGGCCTCGACTGTGGCGAGCTTGTCCTTGGTCTGGCCGACGAATTCCGGTTCGCGGATGAAGACCGACAGCATGCCGACGGCCGAGATCATCACGTCGTCGGTGGTGATCTCCTTGGCGCGCTTGTTCTGCGTCAGTTCGGCGTAGTTCTTCAGGCCCTTGGTCAGCGCGATGCGCAGACCCGCCTCGTGCGTGCCGCCTTCCTGGGTCGGAATGGTGTTGCAGTAGGAATGCAGCTGCGGATCGCCGCCATACCAGGTGATCGCCCATTCCATGGCACCGTGGCCGCCGGTCTTTTCCGTGCGCCCGGCGAAAATTTCGCGGGTGACGGTAAAATCCTTGCCGAGCGTCGCGGCCAGATAGTCCTTCAGGCCGCCGGGGAAATGGAAGACCGCCTTTTCGGGGATGTCGCCGCCTTCCGGCACGACGCCCGGATCACAGCTCCAGCGGATCTCGACGCCGCCGAAGAGATAGGCCTTGGAGCGCGCCATGCGAAAGATGCGGCCGCCATCGAATTTGGCGCGATCGCCAAAGATCTGCGGATCGGGATGGAAACGCACGCGGGTGCCGCGACGGTTGTGGACGTCGCCGAGTTCCTGCAGGCCGCCCTGCGGCACGCCGCGGGAAAAGGTCTGGCGATAGAGTTTACGATTGCGCGCGACTTCGACTTCGAGAACGTCCGACAGCGCGTTGACGACCGAGACGCCGACGCCGTGAAGACCGCCTGAGGTCTCATAGGCATCGCCATCGAACTTGCCGCCGGCATGCAGCTTGGTCATGATGACTTCGAGCGTCGACTTGCCGGGAACCTGCGGATGGTTTTCCACCGGAATGCCGCGGCCGTTGTCGGAAACGGTCAGAAAGCCTTCGGCGTCGAGATGGACTTCGATGAAATTAGCGTGTCCGGCGACCGCTTCGTCCATCGAGTTGTCGATGACTTCGGCAAACAGATGGTGCAGCGCCTTTTCGTCGGTGCCGCCGATATACATGCCGGGGCGCATGCGCACCGGTTCCAGACCTTCGAGGACACGGATCGATGAGGCGCCGTAGTTGTCGTCGCCGGTCTTGATCGGGGCAGGACGCCGCGCTGCCGGTTCGGCAGTAACGGCAGGCACAGGCTCGGTAGCAACCGACTTCGCGCCTGCAGCCTTTGCATCGAGCGGCTGGGCATTGGCCGAGGAATCACCGAAAAGATCGTTGCTGTTATCGTCCATCTGGTCTTTCACTGCTACCTGTCGAGGTGCCGAGGAGGAAGCCATACCCATCTCATGTCGTTTCGAATCACTTGCGATTTTGCCAAAATTTCGGCTTTTTCGCGATGCCGCATGTGCGGCTTTTATTGCCAGCAATGCTAGCTCGGCCCCGCGATGGCAAGCTTCCAAGGTGCAAGGACCTAAATGAAATCCCGCATGTCCACAATTCATTTCGTTTTCGGCACGCTTCTTGCTGTCTGGATATCATCGGCCGGTGACTTTGCGATGGCGCAGGATGGGCCGGTCCCGCCGTTCAAGGATAACCTCTTTTCCAGCCATAAGGTGCTGAAGAGCGAGGATGGCGGCGCCTATGAGGTCATGGACTATAACGAGCTGCGCGACATCAACGAGCGGGACCAGGAGCCGGAGCGCCGGGTGAGGAGCGCCTATGTCGACACTTCCGTTCGCCGCCTGCAGGAAAACGAGACGCTGGCGCTCGACGGTCGCACTGTGGACGTCACGCGGGTCGGACCGCCATCGGGGGAGCGTTTTGCGGTCATCTTCATCCACGGGCGTGGCGGCGATCGCCGTCTCGGCGTCAACGACTATTCGTTCGGCGGCAATTTCAACCGGCTGAAGAACCTCGTCGGCCTCAATGGCGGAACCTACTATTCGGTCAGCGTCCGATCCTTCGACGACAAGGGGGCGGCGGATGTCGGGGCATTGGTGCGCCATGCCTACGAGCAGTCATCCGGCCGGCCGGTCATCCTTGCCTGCGCCTCGATGGGCGGGATCATCTGCCAGAACATCGTGCGCGACAAGGAAGCAGTTCGTTATCTCGGCGGCATGGTCCTGCTCGGCGGCCCGCCGGATCCGGGTCTCGTCAACACGCCGTTCGCAAAACTCAAGCTGCCGCTCTATTTCGGCCATGGCAGTGCCGACAGCGTCTACAAGGCGGAAGATCAGGAGACGATTTTCCGCGGATTGCGGGCATCAAGCTATCCGGCACGTTTCGCCCTTTTCCAGACCGGCGGGCACGGCACGCCGATCCGGATGGTCGACTGGCGCAAGGTGCTCAATTTTGTTCTGGCTGCCCGCAGATAGGGGAACGGGCGGTTAAATCGATCCGCATCGTCGATTAACCGATTGAATCTCGAAAGTGCCTGGCGATTTTTATCTTTTGTCGCAGCCGGAGGGGGGCCGAACGTGAAGCAAGCGCTTGAATGGAGTTTGTTTTTCGGCGTACGAAAGACGCCGATGTGTCCGGGTGGCCGGATTGTTCATGCGGTGATGGCGATCTCGCGTTGAGGTCGTTGAAAAATAGAGGAGTAAACCGCCTATGACCCCAGACGTTCGCCCGCTCGTGGCTGGAAACTGGAAGATGAATGGCACGCGTGATGCGCTGGGCGAGATCAAGGCGATGGCCGAGGGTGTCGTTGGTCCCTTGTCGGATCGTGTCGAGGCACTGATCTGCCCGCCGGCCACGCTTCTTTACGTCGCGACGGCTCTGTGCACCGACAGTCCGCTGATGATCGGCGCTCAGGATTGCCACCAGAAGGTCTCGGGCGCGCATACGGGCGACATTTCTGCGGACATGATCGCCGATTGCTTCGGCACCCATGTCATTCTCGGCCATTCGGAACGCCGCACGGATCACGCCGAAACCGATCACCTTGTTCGCGAAAAGGCTTCCGCCGCCTATCAGGCAGACCTGACCGCGATCATCTGCATCGGCGAGACTGCAGGCGAGCGCGACAGCTATCAGACGCTGGACGTGCTGAAGCGGCAGCTCGACGGTTCCATTCCCGATGCTGCAACGGCCGAAAACACCGTCATCGCCTATGAGCCTGTCTGGGCGATCGGATCGGGCCTAACGCCGACGAACGAGGATATTGCCGTTGCGCATGAATTCATGCGGTCCGAACTGGTGAAGCGCTTCGGCGACGAAGGCAAAAAGATGCGCATCCTCTATGGCGGTTCGGTCAAGCCGGGCAATGCCGAGGTGCTGATGGGCATCGCCAATGTCGATGGTGCATTGATCGGTGGAGCGAGCTTGAAAGCGGCCGACTTCCTCGCCATCTATGGGGTCTATGAGGGGCTGATCGCGGAAACCTTGTAATCAAGGCTTGGAAAGCGCGATAGGCTCATGTAAAGAGCCGCAAAACTCTTGATTGTTGCCCGCGTAGGGCAGGGACCCGATACATGCAGACCGTTTTGATCGTCATCCATCTCATGATCGTGCTTGCGCTCGTCGGCGTAGTGCTCATCCAGCGCTCCGAAGGCGGCGGGCTCGGCATCGGCGGTGGCTCCGGCTTCATGTCGGCGCGCGGCACGGCCAATGCGCTGACCCGCACGACGGCGATCCTGGCGGCACTATTCTTCGTCACGTCGCTGGCGCTCGGCATTCTTGCCCGTTACGATTCGCAGCCGACCGATATCCTGAACCGTATCCCGCAGAGCCAGCAGGGCACGGGCAACGGCATTCTCGACCAGCTCGGCCCGGCACCCGTTGCACCGCCGGCACAGGCACCTGCAGGCAATGGCGTTCCGTCGGAAACCGGCGCAGGCGCTCCTTCTGCTCCGGCAGCGGGTCAGGCACCTGCCGCTCCGGCTCCGGCAGCACCCGCTGCGCCGAACAGCGTTCCGACCGGCCAGTAAGGCTCCGGTCAAGATTTTCATCTCCGGCAGGCCAAAAGCCTGCCGGTTTTATTTTGTGAAGATTCCACAGCCGTTTTAGCGTTTGGCAAAATTAGGGCTGGCGGAATCGTGTGTGAAAAGGTAACCGGTGACTCCCATGGCGCGATATGTATTCATCACAGGCGGCGTGGTTTCTTCCCTCGGAAAAGGAATTGCGGCCGCTGCCCTCGGAGCATTGCTCCAGGCGAGGGGTTACCGGGTTCGGCTGAAGAAGCTCGATCCTTATCTCAACGTGGATCCGGGCACTATGAGCCCGACCCAGCACGGCGAAGTCTTCGTCACCGACGACGGTGCCGAGACGGATCTGGATCTCGGTCACTACGAACGCTTTACCGGGCGTTCGGCAACCAAGACCGACAACATCACCACCGGCCGGATCTACAAGAACATCATCGACAAGGAACGTCGCGGCGATTACCTCGGCGCAACCGTCCAGGTCATTCCGCACGTGACGAACGAGATCAAGGATTTCGTCACCGAGGGCAATGACGACTATGATTTCGTTCTGTGCGAAGTCGGCGGCACGGTCGGCGATATCGAGGCGATGCCGTTCATGGAAGCGATCCGCCAGGTCAATAACGACCTGCCGCGCGGCACCGTGATCTATGTTCACCTGACGCTGATGCCGTATATTTCGGCAGCCGGCGAATTGAAGACCAAGCCGACCCAGCATTCGGTCAAGGAACTGCAGGCGCTCGGCATTCATCCCGACATCCTGCTCGTTCGTGCGGATCGCGAGATCCCGGAAGCCGAACGCCGCAAGCTGTCGCTGTTCTGCAACGTCCGTCCGTCGGCGGTCATCCAGGCGCTCGACGTCGCCAATATCTATGACGTTCCGGTCGCCTACCACAAAGAAGGCCTCGACAACGAGGTTCTGGCCGCCTTCGGCATCGAGCCGGCGCCCAAGCCGCGTCTTGACCCCTGGGACGACGTCAGCAGCCGTATCAGGACGCCGGAAGGCGAAGTCACGATCGCGATCGTCGGCAAATATACCGGCCTGAAAGATGCGTATAAGTCGCTGATCGAGGCGCTGCATCACGGCGGCATTGCCAACCACGTCAAGGTCAAGCTCGAGTGGATCGAGTCGGAAGTTTTCGAAAAGGAAGACCCGACGCCTTACCTCGAAAAGGTCCACGGCATCCTCGTGCCCGGCGGCTTCGGCGAGCGTGGTTCGGAAGGCAAGATCCTGGCGGCCCAGTTCGCCCGTGAGCGCAAGGTTCCGTATTTCGGCATCTGCTTCGGCATGCAGATGGCGGTGGTGGAAGCCGCCCGTCATCTGGCCGGCATCGACAAGGCCTCGTCCACCGAATTCGGCCCGACCTCGGAACCCGTGGTCGGCCTGATGACGGAATGGGTCAAGGGCAACGCGCTGGAGAAGCGCGCGGCAGCCGGCGACCTCGGCGGCACGATGCGTCTCGGCGCCTATGCCGCGAGCCTGAAGAAGGACACCAAGATCGCCGAGATCTATGGCTCGACCGATATCTCTGAACGCCATCGTCATCGCTACGAGGTGAATGTCGACTACAAGGACCGCCTTGAAAACTGCGGCCTCGTCTTCTCCGGCATGTCGCCGGACGGTGTTCTGCCGGAAACGGTCGAATATCCGGATCACCCGTGGTTCATCGGCGTCCAGTACCACCCGGAACTGAAGAGCCGCCCGCTCGACCCGCACCCGCTGTTTGCAAGCTTCATCGAAGCGGCGCTGGAACAGAGCCGGCTGGTGTAATCAGATCAAAAAAGACCCGGTTTCGACCGGGTCTTTTTTTATGGAGTGTCTGTCCCGGCGGCATTCGCATCACTGACCGCCGTCAGCAGCGTCAGCATCGCGCCATTCAACGGCGTTGGAAGGCCGTGTCGCCTGGCAGCCGCAACCACGGCTCCGTTTAGCGCCTCGATTTCCAGCGGACGTCCGGCGAGGCAGTCGAAATACATTGAGGTGCCGGCTTCGGCGGGATAGCCCAGAAATGTCTCCAGGATCGCCTCCGCCTCGTTGTCGCGCAGTTGTGCTCCCTCGGCGCGACCGACGGCGACAGCTTCGCGTAGAATGCCGAGAGACAGGTCCTGTATGTCAGCCCGCTGGAAGACGCCGAGCCTTTGGCGCGTCAGGGCGGTGATCGGGTTGGCGATGACGTTGACCAGCAGCTTGCGCCATTGATAGGTGAGGAATTCCGCGCTTATGCCGACATCGATCGGCGTGCCTTCGAAGAGGCCGGCGAATGCATCGGATTGCGGCCCTGTCGGGACCAGAAGGTCGTGGCCGCTTATATGGCGGAGCCGGACGTGGTCCGGGGCAAGACGTTCGCCGTTGTAATAGACGATTGCCGGAAGAACGGTGGCGCCCTTTGCGTGAGGCCCGACGCGTTGCTCGTGGGAAATGCCGTTCTGCAGCACGGCGACGGTCGTCTTCGGGGTGCAGAGCTTATCCAGCCAAGGTGCGGCGGAGGCGACATCCTGCGCCTTGGTTGAGAGGATCACCCAGTCCACCGGTTCGGCAAGGCTCGGGTCCGTCAACGTCTTCAGTGGTATCCGGCTAGTGTCGTCGTGATGGTCGAAGGTGAGTGTGTCGATCTGCCTGCGGGCGCAGACAGTCACGTCATTCTCCGGTGACAGGCTGAGGCAGGCAGCTGCCACCCCGCCGATCCCGCCCAGTCCGACGACTGCAATTTTTCGTCTCGTCATGGCCGCTCCTCCGTTACCCGGAGATGCAGATTAGTCGTTGCGGATGGACGTGAAAACGCCAATCGCTGCCGCTTCGGTACGCTTCAGCTTTTCAGGCCCTTATAGGCTTCCAGTGCCCGGTCACGCGCCAAGCCATGATTGACGATAGGCCTCGGATAGGTTTTGCCGATTTCCACGCCGGCATCGGCCAGAACATGGTCGGGCGCATCGAAGGGCTTGTGGATATATTTCCTCGGCAGGTCCTTCAGTTCCGGCAGGAAGTGGCGAACATAATCGCCGTCGGGATCGAATTTTTCGCCCTGCAGGATCGGGTTGAAGATGCGGAAGAAGGGCGAGGCATCGGCGCCGGAGCCTGCCACCCATTGCCAGTTGGCGGTGTTGCTGGCCGGATCGGCATCGAGCAGCGTATCGCGGAACCATTCCTCGCCGCGCCGCCAGTCGATCAGCAGGTCCTTGATCAGGAAGGATGCCGTGATCATCCGCACGCGATTGTGCATGTAACCGGTCTGCCAGAGTTCCCGCATGCCGGCATCGACGATCGGATAGCCGGTCAGCCCCTTTGTCCAGGCGCTGAAATCGGCGGTGTCGAATTCCCATTCGAAAGCGTCGAATTTTTCGTCCCAGTTTTTGGTGCGCAGGTCAGGAAATTCGACCAGCAGATTGTAGCAGAAGTCGCGCCAGGCCAGTTCCTTGCGGTAATGGACCAGATCGTCGCGATGCTTCTGGGCCAGCCCGTTGGTAGCGTGCCAGATGCGGGCGGGAGAGATTTCGCCGAGCGCCAGATGCGGAGAAAGTCTTGAGGTCGCCTCGATCGCGGGAAAATCGCGGCCGCGCTTGTAATCATGCAGGTCGGCGTCGATCAGATCCTCCAGCCTGTCCTGCGCGCCGGCCTCGCCGGGTGTCCAATGGTCGGAAAAGCCTTTCGCCCAGTTGGGCCTGGTCGGCAGCAGGTTCCAGCTGTCGAGCGCCTCTGAACGGGGATGGCTTGCGGGCGACGGGATGTTGTTCGGCGCGTCGATCGGTTCATGCGGCTCGTGCAGCTTCTGCATGGCGTTCCAGAACGGCGTATAGACCTTGAAGGCATTGCCGGAGCCGGTGCGGATCGATTTTGGATCGTGCAGCAATTGGCCGTGGAAGGCGCGGATGGCGATGCCTGCATCCTTGAGCGCGATGGCGATGTCGCGGTCGACCGATGTGCGTTCATAGGCACGGTTGACATAAACCGTTTTCGCGCCTGTCTTACGGGCGACATCGGTGAGGATTTCATCGGCCTTGCCGGTGGCGAGCGTCAGGTCGCTGCCCAGTGACTTCAGCCTGTCTTTGAGCGCTGCCAGCGAATGATGCAGCCACCAGGCCTGTGCGGCGCCAAGCGGGCCGATGTCGGGCTGTTCCGGTTCGCGGATATAGACGGCAATGACCGGACCACCGGTTTCGATCGCGGCATGGAGGGCTGCGTTGTCGTCGAGGCGCAGATCCTTGCGGAACCAGAGGATGGCGGGGTCGGGGCTATGGTCTGGCACGGTCCACTCCGTTTGGGCATTGATGCCCAAGCTTACGGATTTTTCGCCTGACCGGATCACTGGAAAGGGCGGATGAGCAGGATGCGGCAAGGCTCGCCGGCAGCGACTTCCGGCGCATGCGCCTCGCGAATGATCAGGCCGTCGGCATGGGCAAAAATCTTCATCATCGACGAATCCTGTTTCGGATTGGCGTCGGCCACCAGATTTCCCCGGTCATCCCGGGTGATTTTTGCGCGGAGATAATCCTGCCGCTGGTCGTTTGCGGCAAGTGGCCTTGCTGTGATGCCCAAAACGTCGCGACGGCGTTCAGGAAGGCTTGCGAGGCGGCGCAGCAGCGGCTCGAGAAACAGCATGCCCGTCACCATGCTGGCGACCGGGTTTCCGGGCAGGCCCAGCACATGCATGCCGTCGAGCGAGCCGACCATCAGCGGTTTTCCCGGCCGCATGGCGATACGCCAGAAATCGAGCTCCATGCCGGAGGCCTTCAGCGTCGCCTGAACCAGGTCGTGGTCGCCGACAGATGCTCCGCCAAGGGTGACGAGGATATCGGCACCGACATCACGGGCGCGCTTTATGGCGGCTGCGATGGCCTCCTGATTGTCCGCGGCAATTCCGAGATCGAGAACCTCGCCGCCGTTGTCGCGCACGAGAGCGGCGGCGCCGAACGTGTTCGAGGCGATGATCTGCGCGGGAGCGGGCGTGCCGCCCGGCTGGATCAGTTCGTCGCCGGTGGCAAGGATCGCCACTTTCGGCCTGCGCAATACGGGCAGCGTCGGGTGGTTCATCGCTGCGGCCACCGTGAGATGGGAGAAGTCGAGTAGCGTGCCTGCTTTCAGCACGGTTTCCCCTTCCGCGAAATCCTGACCGCGCGGGCGGATATGTCGCCCGGCGGCGACTTCGAATGTCGTGCGGATGCGGTTGCCGCCGATCTTTTCGGCATCTTCCTGAATAAGGATCGTATTGGCACCTTCGGGAACCGGAGCGCCGGTGAAGATACGGACCGTTTCGCCAGGCCCCAAAGTGCCTTCAAACGCGTGGCCAGCAGCGGCGCTTCCGATGACAGTCAGTTCGGAGCCGATCTGCGGCGCATCAGTGGCGGCCAGCGCGTAACCGTCCATGGCGGAGGAGTTGAACGGCGGCTGGGTCAGCCTTGCCTGAATGTCGGAGGCGAGCACACGTGTCGCGGCGTCACCGAGGGGGACGGTTTCGATTTCGGTGATCGGATGAGCGCGGGCAAGCAGGCGGGCCTTGGCGTCTGATACGGGCAAAAGCGCCATGGCGAAATCTCCTCAAGGCTCAGGCGTGATAGGTTCCGGATTTGCCGCCGGTCTTTTCCAGCAGCCTTATTCCGCCGATTTCCATCGCCTTGTCTGCTGCCTTGGCCATGTCGTAAATCGTCAGGCAGGCCACGGAGACGGCGGTAAGCGCTTCCATCTCCACCCCGGTCTTGCCTGTAAGTTTCGCGGTGGCGGTAACGCGCAGGCCGGGCAAGGCTTCGTCCTCGGTGATCTCGACGGATACCTTCGTCAGCATCAGCGGATGGCAGAGCGGAATGAGGTCGGAGGTCTTCTTGGCGGCCATGATGCCGGCAAGGCGCGCGGTGCCGATGACATCGCCCTTCTTGGCATTGCCTTGGCGGATCAGTGCCAGCGTTTCCGGCAGCATGCGGACAAAACCTTCGGCGGTGGCCGACCGGCTCGTTTCGACCTTGTCGCCGACATCGACCATATGGGCCTCGCCGGCCTGATTGATATGAGTGAGCGTGTTCGGTTGCCTGGCCATCACTCGGCCGCCAGCGTGCCTGCTTGCCCGGTCAGAAGCGCCCGCGTTGCGGCAGCAACATCATCCTTGCGCATCAGGCTTTCGCCGACGAGGAAAGTGCTAATGTCGACCTTTTGCAGGCGCTGGCAATCCTCATGGGTGAAGATACCGCTTTCGCCGACGAGCAGACGATCATCGCCGGTTACCATGGCCGACAGGCGTTCGCTGGTCGAAAGGCTGACTTCGAAGGTTCTCAGGTTGCGGTTGTTGACGCCGAGAAGCGGCGAGGGGAGTTTTAGCGCCCGCTCCATCTCGGCTTCGTCATGCACTTCGATCAGGCTGTCCATGCCGAGTTCGGTGGCGGTCTCGTAGAGAGCCAAGGCCTCGTCATCGGATAGCGATGCCATGATGATCAGGATGCAGTCGGCACCCCAGGCGCGCGCTTCATAGACCTGGTAGGGCTCGAACATGAAATCCTTGCGCAAGGCCGGCAGCGCACAGGCATTGCGGGCGGCGACGAGGAATTCCGGTGCGCCCTGAAAGCTCGGCGTATCGGTGAGCACGGAAAGACAGGCGGCACCGCCAGCCTCATAGGCTGCAGCCAGCGCCGGTGGATCGAAATCCGGGCGGATCAGGCCTTTGGACGGGCTTGCCTTCTTGATCTCGGCGATGAGACCGAACTGACCGGCCTGTTTTTTTGCCTGCAGCGCCTTGAGGAAGCCTCGCGGTGCGGACTGGTCGGCGGCGCGGGCCTTGATCTCGGCAAGCGGAACCGCGGCCTTGGCTGCCTCGATCTCGACGCGCTTGTAGGCTTCGATCCTTTCCAGAATATCGGCCATGATCCTATTCCTTCTCGTTGGAGACCGCCACGAGCCGGTCGAGCGCTGCCGTAGCCTTGCCGCTCTCGAGCGAGGCGGTGGCGAGCAGCATAGCATCCTTCAAGGTTTCCGCCTTGCCGGCAACGACAAGAGCCGCTGCGGCATTGCAGAGCGAGATATCGCGATAGGCGTTCTTTGCGCCGCCGAGAACGGCACGCAGGGCCGCCGCATTGGCGATGCCATCGCCGCCCTTGAGATCCGCAAGCGTTGCCGGGGCGACGCCGAAATCGGTTGGTGACAGCTCGAATTCACGGATTTTTCCGTCTTCCAGCGCCACGACCTGCGTCGTGCCCGTCGTAGTGATCTCGTCAAGACCCTGGCCGTGAACGACCCAGACGGTTTCCGATCCCATTTCGCGCAGCGTTTCGGCAATCGGCATCAGCCATTGCGGCGAATAGACGCCAAGCAGCTGGCGTTTTGCGCCGGCCGGATTGGAGAGCGGACCAAGAAGATTGAAGATCGTTCGTGTGCCGAGCTCGACGCGGCTCGGGCCGACATGACGCATGGCTGCATGGTGCATGGAGGCGAACATGAAGCCGATGCCCGCCTCGCGGATGCAGCGGGCGATCTGGTCTGGACCGATCTCCAAATTGACGCCGAGCGCCGACAGCGCATCGGCCGTGCCGGATTTCGAGCTGAGCGCCCGGTTGCCGTGCTTGGCGACCGTCAGGCCCGCACCCGCCGCGATGATCGAGGCGAGCGTGGAAATGTTGTAGGTTCCCGCGCCATCGCCGCCGGTACCGACGATGTCGACGGCATCCGCGGGTGCTTCCACCCGCAGCATCTTGGCACGCATGGTCGAGACGGCACCGGTCATTTCGGCAACCGTTTCACCCCTGACCCTCAGCGCCATCAGAAAGCCGCCGATCTGCGACGGCGTCGCTTCGCCGGACATGAGAATTCCAAAGGCGTCCTGCGCCTCTTCGCGGGAAAGCGATTCGCCGGTGGCAACCTTGGCGAGGAGCGGCTTCAAGTCAGGCATTTTCGGCATCCGCCTCGATTATTGAACTGTGGATGCAGACTGATCGAGGACAGTCTGGTTGATCGATACGCCGTACCGGTCCTTCAGGCTGTTGACCATCTGGTCGAGCATGTCGTCGCCGGCGGATTCCGCCAGGCGCTGAAGCTGCGGGTCGTTGGCCAATTCCTCCGAGGGAGCCTGTTCGACAGCCGTCACCTTCATCAGCATGCGGCTTTCGCGGTCTGCCGCAAGCGCGGTGCCGGTGGTGTCGACGGGGCCGGAGAAGGCGGCAGTGATTGCTTCCGCGCCGAAGATCGCGTCTTCGGCATTGCGGCGCAGGCCGGTCTTGGTTTCCACCGCAATACCGAGGTCCTCGGCGATCACGGCCAGCGTTTCGCCCTTGTCCAGGCGGGCCTTGAGTTCGGCGGCCCTGGCGGTCAGCGCTTCACTTTGCTGTTCGGCCGTCCAGTCGACCACGACCTTGTCGCGGACTTCGGCCAGCGCACGTTCGCGTTCGGGCGTCACGTTACGCACTTCGAACCAGATATAGCCGGTATTTCCGAGAGCGACCGGAATGGTATCCTGGCCCGGTTCGGTGCGGAACACTTCGGCAACAAGATTGCTGGCGGCAGGCAGGTTTGCGATCGGCTGTTCCTTCTCGTCCTGACCCGACGCATCGGCTGTCACGGTGACGAGCTTGAGGTTCAGTTCCTTGGCCGCGTCGTCGAGTGTCGCGCCGCCGCCGCGCAGGTCCTCGAAGCGGTCATGGGCGCTGGTGATCTCGCGGGAAGCGGCGGCGACCGCCACCTGCTGGCGCAACTCGTCCTTCACCTCGTCGAACGTGCGGGTGCTTTCCGGGCGGATGTTGGAAATGCGCAGGATGACCGAGCCGAACGTGCCCTTGATGACCGGGGTAATGCCGCCGTTCGCAGAAACCTTGAAAGCCGGTTCCGCCCAGGCCGGATCCGGAATGCTTTCCCTAGTGAAATCGCCGAGATGCACGTCGGTGGCGGTTTTGCCCTGATCCTTGATGACCTGGTCGAACGTGGTCGTGCCGTCATGCAGCTGGGTGGCTGCGGCGTCCGCCATTTCCTTGTTGGGGAAGGTCAGCTGCTCGATCGTGCGGGTCTCGTGGGTCTTGTAGCCGTCCTTGCGCTTGTCGTATTCGGCGCGCAGTTCGTCATCGGTGATCGAGGAGGCGTCGGCGATGTCGCTCGGCTCGAGCTTCACATAGGCAAAGTTGCGGTATTCCGGTGCGCGGTAGCGAGCCTTGTTGGCGTCGAACCAGGTAGTCAGAACGTCGTCCGCCGGTGCCTTCACCGGATCGATATTGGCGTTGGACAGAAGCAGATAATCGATCGTGCGGGCTTCGTCGCGATATTGTTTCAGCGCATCGAGCATGACCTGCGGCGGCTTGAAGCCATCCGATACCGCTTCGACGACCTGGCTGCGGACCGCGACCCTGCTGCGTTCGGCGATATAGTCGTTTTCACGCAGGCCGGCATTGCGCAGGCGCGAGGAGAACAGGTCGTGGTCGAACTGGCCGTTGGTGCCCTTGAAGGCGGGGTCTTCGGCAATCAGGTTTGCGAGACGCTCTTCGGACAGGCCGAGATTCATGTCGTCGGAAAGCTGGTCGAGGGCCGCTCCCGCCGAAAGCTGGGTCAGAACCTCGCGGTCGATGCCGAAGGAACGAGCCTGCTGAGCTGTCAACTGCGTGCCGAACTGGCGGCTTAGGTTGGCGATCTGGCGCTGATAGGCAAGCCGGAACTGCTCCGTGGAGATTTCCTGGTCGCCGACCGTCATCACGGTGTTCGCATTCGATGCGATAAGCGACTGACTGCCGCCCCATACGGCGAAAGAGGCAACCAGGAGCAGAAGCAGAGATTTCGCGACCCAGGAGCGAGCGGCGTTTCTGAGAGAATCAAGCATCGATCAACATACCTAAAGACAGTCTGCCGCCCAGTTTGGCGGATGAAGCACTGTCTCTAGAACAAACTTCGCCGGAATAGAAGGCACCGGCGATGAAAAGCGCGCGAGCGCCGGCACGGCAAAAGCGTTGTTTGTGAAATCGGAAGCAGCGGGAAGATCCATGCGGGTGAAACCGGCATGGTTGAAGCGGGAATAGGGCAGGCAGCGGCATTCAAAGGGTGGTCGATATCAGGTCTGCCTGCCCCGGCCGTTTCATCGGGTCTTTCGAGACGTGTCAGTTCCCGTTCGACCCGAATTTCCGACCATCACCGAAGAACCGAGCCGAGACCCGTAGAGGAGGCCGGTTCGCGAACCCGGTTTCCCATCCGATGACGTGCCGATTGTCATGCATATCGCGGAAGCGGGGATGAAAGGGAGGGCACGCCGCGGCCAAGTGGCCGTAGCGACATGAGTTTATTTTTCGCAGGCTCAAGAATCTTCCCCGCCTGCTGCTGTTCGGTCGGTCGCGCGTTATTTGGTGAAGATGAAGAAGGCGCCGAGTGCGATGAAACCGAAGCCGATCGCCTGTTTCCAGTGGAACGATTCTCCCAGATAGAAGACCGAGAAGATCACGAATACCGAGAGCGTGATGATCTCCTGGATGGTCTTCAGCTGGGCGGCATTGAAATAACCGTAGCCGATGCGGTTGGCCGGCACCTGGGCGCAATATTCGAAAAATGCGATCGCCCAGCTCGCCAGAATGACGAGGTAGAGCGGCTTGTTCTCGAATTTCAGATGGCCGTACCAGGCGAAGGTCATGAAGATGTTGGAGAGAATGAGAAGGCCGATGGTCAGGACGGGTGTCAGGGAAAAGCTCATTCGGGGATGTCCGGCGGGTGTCAGGGAAGGCGAATCAGGTCGCCAGACGCATGAAGATAGAGGCGATGACGGTGAAAACGAGGCCGCCGATAGTCGAAGACGCATCCATATTTCTGTTGCTGTGGAAGGGACACTACGTTCGTATCGTCAGGCTGGTTCTCGAACGGATCGCTGACATCACTTTTCGGCCATCCGTCCGAAGACCGGTCGGTGTTGCTGCCGTGGCCAAAAGTTTCGATGTCATGGCGCGCGGACCGGAAAGCATACCCGTGCCCGGTCGTCGTCAGTCCTGCGGATGCGCAATAAGGCGCGCTCTTTCGCCGAAAGGGTCATAATACAGGAGCTTCATCACGAGACGAAAGCCGGTACCAGCGGATGATATCTGAACACGACCAGCCGCTGGTCTCAGATCAGTGCAGGGTGTCGGTGACTGCCTTGTCGTCGTCCATGATGCTCAGCGCCTGGAACAGGGCTTCGACGAGGATGTCGGTCAGGCCATCCATGTCGTTTTCCTGCAGAAAGAGCGCGATAGACTGGTCCGACGGCTGGTTCACGTAATCAAGTTCCTTAGACATTCATGTCCCTTTCATTTGTCCTCATGACGCGTGTGGGAGATGTTTGCGTGCTTCGGCTTGCGCCGGGCTGGCTACCAGGTGACGGCTTAGGGCCGTGTCACCGATCGTTAGGCCTAATCCGGTCCTAACATATTGTCCTAAAATGAGACGGCAAGGCCTTGAATCGGAACCGAAAGGTTTTTGGCGGGTTCACTTTTTGTGAAGGTCTGGCGGCGAAAGTGGCCTCATGTACGGGCGATTCGGCCCAGTGAGTATGGAGATGGCATGACACTGCTGCAGTTCCCCGCCGACAGGCGGACCGCCGACGTGAGGCGATGCGCCGACGCTCTTCAGCGTCTTCACGGCGAAGAAGCAAACCGTTTCTGGCGTTCGGAAATGGCACAGTTTGCCAGGGGGTTCAGGGAGCAGGGCGTCGAGGACGACGAGATCCGCCATCAGGCCGCGCTGTTCATGCATGCGGTGCAGATGGAACTGCAGATGGCGTTCGCCGAAGACGAACGCGACGCATCCGCCTACTGACGAATAGCCGGCTTCTGCCGGCTATTCACGACGTGCTATTCGTGGCGAAGCGCGTCGATCGGATTGAGCTGCGCCGCGCGGCGAGCCGGAAAATATCCAAATATCATGCCGATAGCCGCCGAGAAGAGAAATGCGAGCACGATGATCGTCGGGCTCGCGACAAAGGGCACCTGCAGGTAGCTGACGACGCCATAGGCGAGGGCAAGTCCGGCGACGATGCCGGTCACGCCGCCGAAGATCGACAACATCACCGCTTCCACCAGAAACTGTGTCAGCACCTGTTTTTCCAGTGCGCCGATCGCAAGCCGAATGCCGATCTCGCGGGTACGCTCGGTCACCGATACCAGCATGATGTTCATGATGCCGATGCCGCCGACGAGAAGGCTGACGGCGGCGACCGCGCCGAGCAGGCCGGTCAGCAGAACCGTCGTGCCGGTCATCGCGGCCGCGATCTGCGACATGTCGTTGACCGAAAAATCGTCGTCGCGACCGATGGCGATGCGGCGACGTTCCCGGAGCAGTCTTTCGACATCCGACTGTACCTTTGTCGTCGATACGCCTTCCTGCGCGGAGATGACAATGCTCGATATCGTCGTGGTGCCGCCGATCCGCCGCTGATGCAGCTTGAGCGGCATGATCACCGTGTCGTCCTGATCGTCGCCCATTCCGGACTGGCCCTTGACGGCGAGCACGCCGACGACCGGGCAGGCGACGTTGCTGACACGAATGCTCTGGCCGACGGGGTCCGCTGCGCCGAACAGTTCGCGGCGCGTCGTTTCGCCGATGATGCAGGCGGCCTTGCTGCCGCGATCTTCCTCGGGCAGAAAATCCCGGCCGAGCGCAAGGTCCCAGTCCTGCGCGATCATATAGTCGGCCGTGGTGCCGATGACGCCGGTGGAGCGGTTGGCACCGCCGGCAATCACGGTCGCCGTTCCACGATTGACGGGGGCGACAGCACGCAGGCCGCTCACCTGATCGCGGATGGCGGCGATATCGTCGTCAGTGAAGCGTTTTGCTTCAGTGCTCGCCCGGCCCGGCCCCCATTGGCCCGGACGGACGAAAAGCGTGTTCGTGCCGAGCCGCGAAAGTTCGTCACGCACCTTGGCGGTCGTGCCGTTGCCGACGGTGACCATGGCAATGACGGCGGCCACGCCGATCACCACACCGAGCACGGTGAGGAAAGACCGCAGCATGTTGCGGCTGATGGCCCGCCAGGCGAGTTTTGCCGTCTCAAACCACATGGGCGACCTCCCTTGCCTGGATTTCGTCGCTCACCAGGTGACCATCGACGAAACGAAGAAGCCGGTTTGCATAGGCGGCGATATCCTCTTCATGGGTGACCATGATGACGGTGATGCCGTTTTCGCGGTTGAGCCTCGTGATCAGATCCATGATCTCGATACTCGTCCTGGTGTCGAGATTGCCGGTCGGTTCGTCGGCCAGAAGCACAGCCGGGTCGGTGACGATGGCTCTGGCGATCGCCACACGCTGCTGCTGGCCGCCTGAAAGCTCCTGCGTCGTATGTTCCTCGCGTCCGCGAAGGCCGACCTGTTCGAGCGCCGCCATCGCCCTGCGCCTGCGCTCCGCATGGTCCATGCCGCGATAGACGAGCGGCAGTTCGACATTTTCGACCGCCGAGGTGCGCGCCAGAAGATTGAAACCCTGGAAGACGAAACCGAGCATGTGCCGACGCAGCAAGGTCAGTTGCTCGCGGCTGAAGCCGCTGGTCGGGATACCCTGGAAAATGTATTCGCCGGACGAGGGAAGATCGAGGGCGCCGATGATGTTCATCGCCGTCGACTTGCCGGAGCCGGACGGGCCCATGATCGAGACGAATTCGCCCTCGGCGATGGTCAGGTCTATCTTGTCGAGTGCGCGAATGGTCGCCTCGCCACGGCCGTAGACCTTGGAGACCTGCCTGAATGAAATGAGGGGAGCGGCCATCTTTCGTCTCCCGTCACCGGCCACGGGCCGTTGCTTCGGTGATCAACTGGTCGCCATCCTTGAGATCGGCCGATTTGACGGCGGTGAACTGGCCATCCGTCGCTCCCATTTCGACGGGCACGCGCTGCGGCGCGCCGTTGCGCAGGACCCAGACCGAGCGGCCCGCTGTTGCGGCTTCGCCGCGGCCGCCGCGATTTCCACGCGGACGGGGCGGGGAAAAAAGGCGCGACAGGAAGCTGCCGCGGGGCTGCATGGTCGACGGCGGCGCGTAACGCAGTGCCGCATTGGGCACGAGCAGCGCGTTGGCGACCGATTGCACGGTTATGTCGGACGTGGCCGTCATGCCGGGGCGCAAAAGCAGGTCCTCGTTATCGACCGTCAGGATCGCCTTGTAGGTGACGACGTTTGCGACGGTTTCGGAGGCGAAGCGGACGGCTTCGATTTTCGCTGGAAAACTCCTGTCGGGATAGGCGTCGACGGAGAACTTTGCGTCCTGCCCCTCGCTCACCTTGCCGACATCGGCCTCGTCCACGGCAACCTGAAGCTCCATGTGTTTCAGATCGCCGGCAATGGTGAACAGCACCGGCGCATTGAGCGAGGAGGCGACGGTTGCGCCCGGATCGACGTCGCGGGTCAGGACCACGCCATCGATCGGCGACACGATTTTCAGCTTGGAGAGATTGACCTCTGCCAGACGCAGGCTGGCTTCCGCCGAAAGCACGGAGGCCTCGTTGATTTCCGTCGTCGCGACGGCGGAATCATAGGCGTATTTCGCCGCGTCCAGATCCTGCTGGCTGGAAATGCGATTGCTGACCAGCGAGGTCAGGCGGTCGAACGTGATTTTTGCGGACGCAGCTTCCGCCTGTGCCTTCAGCACATTGGCCTTTGCTGAGGCGAGCTGTGCGCGAGCGCTCTGGACGTCGGCTTCCTGCTTGTTGGTGTCCAGTTCCAGCAGGATTTCGCCGGCCTTCACGGGGCTGTTATAGGTGACATTGACCTTTCTTACCGTGCCCGAAAGCTCGCTGGAGATGTCGACCTGATCGGTTGGCTGGATCGAGCCGGTGGCGGTGACGATCACCTGCAGGTCGCCGGTCTTGGCAGCTTGCGTCGTGTAGTCGAACTGCTGCCCGTCGCCTGCGCCGTAAAAATGGTAACCGATGGCGCCGGCGATGATGAGACAGAGGATTCCGGCGATCCATCCGCCACGGCCGCGTTTCTTTTGGCGGCCGGAGGTCGCAAGGATCGCAGCAAGATCCGGGGCGTCCGGCTTGCCGGAGGTGGTGGGATCAGTGGGAGCGTTCACTCTGCGGCCTCATTTCATCTCTTCAATATTCTTAGCGTCCGTCACGTCCGTCCTGATCGGCTGGATCGAGCGGCGGTCATTATGCTGGCTCCATGCCATAGATCGCGCGGGAGGAGAAATTAAATAACCGTAAGTTGTCGACGAGCCGGAGACTTACGATTTCTGCACTGGCCCGCCCGGATCATGCATCGAAGTCGATCATCGTGCGTTTCTGTCCCGCAACAAAGGAGATCTGCGATGATCGACGTAGCAAAAATCAAGGAACATGCAGACATTATCGGTGCCGACGGCGTTCATGTCGGGACGGTGGACCGTGTCGAGGGGAGCCGGATCAAGCTCACCAAAAAGGACAGCGGCGAGGGCCGGCATGAAGGGCATCACCATTTCATTGCGCTGGAACTGGTTGCCGAAGTGGAAGGCGACACGGTCAGGCTGTCGGCCGATGGCGACGTCGCCGTGACATTCGAGGAAGAAGAGGGCGGCAAGCCGGTCCACTGAACGTCCACGTAATCGAATCATATGGCCGGCACCCTTATAAAGTGCCGGTCATATTCGTGTGTCGAATTCATCTATTGCTGGCTGCTCGGCACGCCGAAACGTTCGGGCAGGAATGCCGTCTCCGTCTGCTCGCCGCTCAACCGATCGGATTTGGCGGAGTTGATCGACTGGATTGGAACCAGGGTTGACAATACGGCTATGCCGCCTGCGATGAGGGTGCCCGAAGCAATCAGAAAAGTGCTGCGTTTCATCTGAATTCTCCTTCAGTAAGGAAAACAAGGGCTGTCGAAAAACGTTCCTTCCCTGCTTGTGCGACATGGCGTTTGACCGGAACGAAAGGAAGCAATGTCCTGCGGATGATTGCGCGCAGTCGCTTCAGGCTTTCCGCCTAGCTGCTGGCGGAGAGTTCGGCCGGCGATGCCATGATCTGCTGCTCGCCGATGGAGCGATCCATATACTTGAAACCGAGAATGCTCAGAACAGATGCGATAAGAACAACGAATATAATCCGCATGGAAGTCTCCTTCGGCGGCAATAACACGGTGGGGAAGCAGTTGTTCCGCGCAGCATGTCGGGAAGGTCGTCTGATGTATTGAAGAATTGTATCGCGAAAGGCCGAAACGTTACCGGTGGCTGCGCGATGAAGACGTTTCGAAATGGTGAGAGCGCAGGGGTTCGAACCCTGGACCTACTGATTAAAAGTCAGTTGCTCTACCGGCTGAGCTACGCTCTCTCACCAATGCGCCGGGGCGCCTCTCGAAAGTGCGCGATACATATGCAGGTCACATCTTGCGGTCAACCCGCAAAACGTCCAAAAAAAACGCTGTTCGACGCTTTTTGTGTCGATGCATAAAAGGTGATTGGAATTATACGGCAATCGGCGGTAGCGCCTCTGCCACGTCTGATAATCGGAGCAATCCAGTGTCCATTGCCGAAATTTCCATATTTACTGCGCTTCTGGCCGGGACACTGTCGTTTCTTTCGCCCTGCGTCCTGCCGCTCGTGCCGCCCTATCTCTGTTACATGGCCGGCATCTCGGTCGATCAGTTTCGCGATCCGTCGTCCCAGGCCGCATCACCGGCGCGAAAGGCCGTGCTCCGGTCGGCCTTCTTCTTCACACTCGGATTCGCCACCGTCTTCATCATGCTCGGAGCGGGTGCGTCGACAGTCGGTGTGCTCCTGCGCCAGCATCTCGATCTTCTGTCGAAGATCGGCGGTCTGATCATCATTGTCATGGGGCTGAATTTTCTCGGCGTGCTGCGAATCGGATTTCTGTCGCGCGAGGCGCGGTTCCAGTCGTCCGGTCAGCCTGCGACGCTTTCGGGCGCCTATCTGATGGGGCTGGCCTTCGCCTTCGGCTGGACGCCCTGCATCGGTCCGGTGCTGGGGGCGATCCTCGGCGTTGCCGCATCGCGCGAGACGGTGGGCGAGGGGGCGGCACTGCTTGCCATCTATTCGCTCGGACTTGCCGTACCGTTCTGGATCGCGGCGGCCTTTTCAGGCGTGTTCATGCGGTTTATGACCCGTTTCCGTCGTCATCTCGGATTGGTCGAGAAGGCGATGGGTGTGCTCCTGATCGTCACCGGCCTCGCCTTCATCTTCGGCTTCGTCAGCTCGGCGGCGATCTGGTTCCAGGAGACGTTTCCAATTCTGATGCAGATCGGCTGACCGATCTGGCTCTTTTCGTTTCGACGCAATTGCGGACGCAAAACCGGTTCCCAGTTTTGCTGGAATTGCTGCAAACCGCGGATCAACCATGGCCGATGTCGTCGCGCTGCTTCTGCCCTTCTTCGGCCTGATCCTGATCGGATACATCGCGGCAAGGGCGACGGGGCAACCGCTCGAGGCGCTCGGCTGGCTCAATACATTCATCATCTATGCGGCGCTGCCGGCGCTTTTCTTCAAGCTCGTGTCGCGCACGCCGATCGAGGAGCTGACGCGCATCGACTTCATCCTTGGTGAAATCGCGGCCGTCTACCTTGTCTTTGCGGTCGCCTTTCTGGTCGGGTATGTGCTTCGGCGCAATTCGTTCGAGGACTGCACGATCCAGGGTTTTACCGCCGCCTATGGCAATATCGGCTATATGGGGCCGGGGCTTGCGCTGCTTGCCTTCGGGGAGAAAGCCGCAGTGCCGGTGGCGCTGATCGTCTGCCTGGAAAACGCCGCCCATTTCGTCATGGCGCCGGCCATGATGGCGGTCGCCGGCGATGATGCGCGTCCGAAATACCAGATCGCCGGCTCGATCGTAAAAAGGGTAGCGCTTCACCCGTTCATCCTGTCGACGGCGCTCGGTTTTGCGTCCGCGGCGTCGGGCCACCAATTGCCCGGACCGGCCCTGAAACTCGTCGATTACCTGGCGCAGGCCGCGGCTCCCTGCGCGCTGTTTGCCATGGGCGTGACGCTGGCCTTGCGTCCGGTGAAGCGCATTCCGGCCGAACTCGGTTATCTCGCCGTCCTAAAACTCGTACTTCTGCCGCTCAGCGTCTATCTCGTGCTGTCGCTGGTCGGTGACTTCGATCCGGTCTGGATGCACACGGCGATGCTGCTTGCGGCGCTGCCGACGGCCACCAATGTCTTCGTCATCAGCCAGCAATATGGCGTCTGGCAGGAGCGGGCCTCGGCCAGCATCCTCATCATCACGCTGGCGTCGATCGTGACCCTGCCGGCCTGGCTCTACGTCATCTCCAGCGGAATTCTACCGCCCGATCTGTTTCCCTAACTCGCGCACGAAATTCTTCAGGCTGCGTCCCGGTTCCACGCCTTCCTGCATGAGCGCGTTGCGCAAGGGGGAGACGGCGTTCAGCACATGCATGCCGGCGGCGCGGACCATCTGGACCGGAATGAGATCGGTCAGCAGCGAGCGGTTCAACAGATCGACGCTGAAGGTCCTGCTCATCACATCCGGGCGACGGCGTCGATGGTAGCGGTCACCGGCGTCAGTCGGGATCGGCCGGTCTTGCTGGGCGGACAAAAGATCCGCCAGCGTCATGCTGTCGCGCAGCGACAGGTTCAACCCCTGTGCGCCGATGGGCGGGAAGGCATGGGCGGCTTCGCCGATCAGCGCGACACGCCCGGCGCCGAACCGCTCGGCCATCATGCTCGACAGCGGCCAGGCCTGTGCCTTGCCTTCGACGGTGACCTTGCCGAGGATCGACTGCATGCGCGCTTCGACGATTTTCGACAGCTCTTCCGTCGGCAGGTTCGTCAGGCGGGTGGCTTCTTCCGGCCGGACGACCCAGACGAGGCTTGAGCGCGAGCCGGGAAGGGGGACCTGGGTGAACGGGCCGCTTTCGGTGTGGAATTCCGTCGAGACATTGCCATGCGGCAGGCTGTGGGAGAAATTCAGCACGACGGCGGACTGCTGGTAGGACCATTTGCGAACATCGATGCCCGCGGCCTGCCGGGTGATCGACTTGCGACCATCGGCGCCGATGACGAAATCGGCCTCGACGACGTCACCGCCATCGATCGCGATCGTCACCTTGTCCGCCGTGATAGTGACAGTCTCGACATTCGTTTCTAGGCGGGTCAGGTTCGGTTCCGCAGCCAGGGCGCCGTCGAGAACCTCGGACAGCGCCTTGTTGGGGATATTGTAGCCGAAGGCATGAAGGCCGATATCGCTGGCGCGGAACTGGGCCGGCGGGGCGCGCAGAAGGCGGTTGGTGCCGTCGAGGATCTGCATCACGGAGAGTGCGGCCGTGTCAGGGGCGATTTTCTCCCATACGCCCAGGCGCTCGAGATACCGCACGGACAGATCCATCAGCGCGGTGGTGCGTCCATCGTCATGTTTCGGTGGTGCTGCAACGAGGCAAACCTTTCGGCCCGCACGTCCGAGTGCAAGAGCTGCCACCTGGCCTGCCAGGCCGCCACCGATGATCGCGATCTCGTAATGCTGCATTTGTCCGCTTCCAATTTCCAAAGCATGTCGCGCAAAAGTGTGCGGCGGTTTTGCGCTGAAGACATGCGACAAATCAAGAATCTGAAGCGTATGAGCGAATCCGAAGGATCGCGACACGCTTTAGTCGGGCTCTATGTAGAGCGTCTTGGCGGTTCAATCCATGGGGTATCTGCGATTGGCGATCCGCTCGGCTAAGCAGTGTAAAACCCATGATAAAGGGCGCTGCCGGTTGCAATATGCAGGAATTGGCAGCATACCCGGGGATCAGGCTAGAGGCGGAAAGTAAGAAAACGGGGCGCGCGTGTTCAGACGAATCTTCAATTATCGTGCAGTGCCCTATGCGGAAATCCGCGCTTTCTGCGTCCATATCTTCACGGCTTCCGGTTCCTTTCTCGCCTTTCTCGGCGTTGTTGCCGCCGCCGAGCACCGTTTCATCGACATGTTCTGGTGGCTCGGCCTGGCACTTCTCGTCGATGGCGTCGACGGCCCCATCGCCCGCAAGCTCAACGTCAAGGAAGTGCTGCCGAACTGGTCCGGCGACATGCTGGACAATGTCATCGACTACGTGACCTATGTCCTCCTGCCGGCGTTTGCGCTTTATCAGAGCGGCATGATCGGCGAGCCCTGGTCCTTCGTGGCAGCCGGCGCGATCGTGGTTTCGAGTGCGATCTATTACGCCGACATGGGAATGAAGACCGACGAGTACTTCTTCTCCGGTTTCCCGGTCGTCTGGAACATGGTGGTATTCACGCTCTTCGTCATCGATGCGAGTGCGACGACCGCGATGATCGTGGTGGCGGTTTCGGTGGTGTTGACCTTCCTGCCGATCAGCTTTCTGCATCCGGTGCGCGTCAAGCGTCTGCGGCCGCTCAATCTGGCTGTCGGGGCCATCTGGTGCGGGCTTGGCGGCTATTCGTTGCTCCTGCATTTCCAGTCGCCGGACTGGGTTGTCTGGGGTGTGGTGATCAGCGGCATTTACCTTTATTGCATCGGTGGAATATTGCAGCTTTTTCCGAACCTTGGAAAATAGGCCAAGGTGACCGGCAAGCCGTTCTTTCATGTTGTGGAAGTCTGCAAAACCGGTATCAATATCCCAGCGGCTGCCTTCTGAGATGCGGAGGGCGGCCACTTCATTTTAAAGACGAAAAGCTATGCAGCGGTTCAACGGACGGCTCTGCATGATAAAAAGGGGGTTCCGTGACTTCTTCCGAGGGCGTTGAGGCAAGCCCGCTTCTGTCTGTCCGTGGGCTGACAAAGCTCTTTGGCAGTTTCGCCGCGTGCAATGCCATCGATCTCGATATCGGCCATGGGGAAATCCATGCGCTGCTGGGTGAAAACGGCGCCGGCAAGTCGACGCTGGTGAAGATGCTCTTTGGCGTCCTGCAGCCAACGGCCGGAACCGTTTCGCTGGAGGGCAAGCCGGTGGTGATCCCGTCTCCCGGCGAGGCGCGCCGTCTTGGCGTCGGCATGGTATTTCAGCATTTTTCGCTGTTCGAAGCATTGACGGTGGCCGAAAATATCGCGCTGTCGCTCGATCCGAAGACGCCGCTTGCCAAGATCGCGGAAGAGACTGCGACCGTTTCCAAGGCTTACGGGCTGCCGCTCGATCCCTCGGCCCATGTCGCCGATCTTTCCGTCGGCGAGCGCCAGCGTATCGAGATCGTCCGGGCGCTCTTACAGAACCCGAAACTGATCATTCTCGACGAACCGACATCGGTGCTGACGCCGCAGGAAGCCGAGCGGCTGTTCGAGACGCTGATGCGGCTGAAGGCGGAAGGGCGTTCCGTTCTCTATATCAGCCATCGGCTGGAAGAGGTGCAGCGCATCTGCGACCGCGCCACCGTGTTGCGCCACGGCAAGGTGACGGGTGACTGCGATCCGCGCCAGGAAACGCCTGCCTCGCTCGCCCGCATGATGGTCGGAACCGAAGTTGCCGAAGTTCAGCGCGCCGATGCCGGGGCGTTCGGTGATGTGCTGGTCGAAGTCGCCGATGTGTCGGTCGCGCCGCGCACGCCGTTTGCCGTTTCGCTGAAAGGTATTTCGCTCAAGGTTCGCGCCGGTGAAGTGCTTGCCATTGCGGGTGTCGCCGGCAATGGCCAGTCGGAGCTGTTCGATGCGCTTTCGGGAGAATATCCGATTGCGCAGGACGACGGCATCCGCCTCCGTGGAAAACCTGTCGGGCGGATGAAGATCAACCAGCGCCGCCTGCTCGGAGCAGGTTACGTGCCGGAAGAACGGCATGGACATGCGGCCGTCTCGGCGCTGTCGCTGTCGGACAATCTTCTGCTTGCCCGCAGCCGCTCGGACAAACGAGCTTTTCTTGCGGGCGGGCCGCTTTCAATCCTTCGGCGGGATGCGATCCTGTCGGCATCGCGACGCATCTGTTCGATCATGGATGTGCGCAAGAGCGGCGACGATCCGGCGGCCGGATCGCTGTCAGGCGGTAACCTGCAGAAATTCATCGTCGGCCGGGAGCTGGATCGCCAGCCGGCCGTGCTGGTCGTCAACCAGCCGACCTGGGGTGTCGATGCAGGGGCTGCAAGCCGTATCCGGCAGGCGCTTGTCGATCTTGCCAAGGCAGGCTCTGCCGTCATCGTCATCAGCCAGGACCTCGACGAGATTTTCGAGATCGCCACGACGATCGCCGTCATTTCGGACGGCAGGCTTTCGGACCCCTATCCCGCAGGAGAGCTTTCCCTTGAACAGATCGGCCTGCTGATGGGCGGCATCCACGAAGCCCATTCGGGAGCGGAGGCCGCACATGCGCATTGAACTGCAGAAGCGGGCAAACACCTCCACGCTGTTCTCCATCCTGTCGCCGCTGCTCGCACTCGCGCTGACGCTGGTGGCCGGCGCGATCATGTTCGGGCTTCTTGGCAAAAGCCCGCTCGGCTCGCTCTATATCTATTTCGTCGAGCCGCTGCTCGATGTCTGGTCGCTGCATGAACTGGCGATCAAGGCCGCGCCGCTGATCCTGATCGCGGTCGGCCTGTCGATCTGTTTCCGGTCGAACAACTGGAATATCGGCGCGGAAGGGCAGTTCACCATCGGTGCGATCACCGGCTCGATCCTGCCGGTCCTGAACCCCGAATGGCATTCGCCGCTCATCCTGCCGCTGATGCTGGTGATGGGGATGATCGGAGGCGCGCTTTACGCGGGCATTCCGGCGTTGCTCAAGACCCGGTTCAACACCAACGAAATCCTGACCAGCCTGATGCTGGTCTATATCGCGCAGCTGTTTCTCGACTGGCTGGTGCGCGGCCCATGGCGCGATCCGCAGGGTTACAATTTCCCGCAGACGAAGAGCTTCCAGCCGGAAGCGGTGCTTCCGGAAATCCTCGATTCCGGCCGTGCGCATCTGGGCATCGTCTTTGCGATCATCGCGGCCGTGGCGCTGTGGTTCATGATGCGCTTCATGCTCAAGGGCTTTCAGGTCTCCGTGCTGGGCCAGTCTGAACGGGCAGGGCGGTTTGCCGGCTTTTCGGCGAAGAAAATGGTCTGGTTCTCTATGCTGCTGTCCGGCGCGCTTGCAGGACTTGCCGGTATTTCGGAAGTGTCCGGCTCTATCGGCCATGTGCAGCCGGTGATTTCCCCCGGATACGGCTTTACCGCGATCATCGTCGCATTCCTTGGACGTCTCAATCCGCTCGGCATCGTCGCGTCCGGCTTCGTGCTGGCGCTCACCTATCTCGGCGGCGAGGCGGCGCAGCTTTCGCTCAGCATTTCCGACAAGGTCAGCCGCGTCTTCCAGGGCCTGATCCTGTTCTTCGTTTTGTCCTGCGATACGCTCATCCATTACCGGATCCGCCTGATCGTCAATCCATCCGCCGCGCAGGAGGGAAAAAGCTGATGTTCGAAGCGATCCTTCTGACCGTCATCACCGCATCAACACCGCTGGTCATCGCCGCGCTTGGTGAGCTGGTGACGGAGCGTTCGGGCGTGCTCAATCTCGGCCTCGAGGGCATGATGATCATGGGGGCGGTTGCCGCCTTCGCGACCGCGCAGCTCACGGGGTCAGCCTATCTGGGCATTCTCGGCGGCATTCTCGGCGGTGGCATTTTTTCGTTGTTGTTCGGGGTCCTGACGCTGACGCTTGTTGCCAACCAGGTGGCGACCGGTCTGGCGCTGACGATCCTCGGCCTCGGCCTGTCGGGACAGCTCGGCGAATCTTTTGTCGGCATGCCGGGCATTCGCCTGCAGCCGATCGTCATTCCGCTCCTGTCCGATATCCCGTTCTTCGGCCGCGTGCTGTTTTCCCAGGACCTGATCTTCTACATGTCGGTGGCGCTGGTCTTCGGCATCAGCTGGTTCCTGTTCAAGAGCCGCACCGGTCTGAAGATGCGGGCGATCGGCGACAATCACGGCTCGGCCCATGCGCTCGGCATCAATGTTGTTCGGACGCGCTATCTGGCGGTGCTGTTCGGCGGAGCCTGCGCCGGTCTTGCGGGTGCGCAGCTCTCGCTGGTCTACACGCCGCAATGGGTGGAGAACATGACGGCCGGCCGCGGCTGGATCGCGCTGGCGCTGGTCGTCTTCGCATCCTGGCGGCCGCTCAGGGTTCTGGCCGGCGGTTATCTCTTCGGTGCGGTTGGCATCGGGCAGTTGCATGCCCAGCTGCTCGCGCAGAGCGGCGGGATAGCCATTCCGTCGCAGCTTCTCTCCGCACTGCCTTACGTCGCAACTATTGTCGTGCTGATCATCATTTCGCATAATCGCCGCACGACGCTCATCAATACGCCGGCATCACTCGGGAAACCGTTTGTCCCCGATCGGTGACCACGTTAACGTTCATGTCATACTCCATCAGAGGCTGGAAAATGAAAAAACTTATTATTGCGCTGGCTGCTACCGCCGCCGCGCTCGGCGGTTTCGCCGGTAGCGCATCGGCTCAGGAAAAGAAGAAGATCTGCTTCATCTATGTCGGCTCCAAGACCGACGGCGGCTGGACGCAGGCTCACGATATCGGACGCCAGGCGCTGCAGAAGGCTCTCGACGACAAGATCGAGACGCCGTTCCTCGAAAGCGTTCCGGAAGGCCCGGATGCCGAACGCGCCATCGAGCGCATGGCCCGCTCCGGCTGCGCGCTGATCTACACGACCTCGTTCGGCTTCATGGACGCAACGGTCAAGGTTGCCGCAAAATTCCCGGATGTTAAGTTCGAGCACGCCACCGGGTTCAAGGCCGCCGCCAACCTCGCGACCTACAATTCCCGTTTCTATGAAGGCCGCTACATCCAGGGTCAGATCGCGGCCAAGATGTCGAAAAAGGGCGTCGCCGGCTACATCGCATCCTTCCCGATCCCGGAAGTGGTGATGGGCATCAACGCTTTCGAACTGGGCGCGAAGTCGGTCAATCCGGAATTCAAGCTGAAGGTCGTCTGGGCCAATACCTGGTTCGACCCGGGCAAGGAAGCCGACGCCGCCAAGGCGCTGATCGACCAGGGCGTCGACATCCTCACCCAGCATACCGATACGACGGCTCCGATGCAGGTTGCTGCCGAGCGCGGCATTCTCGCCTTCGGTCAGGCTTCCGACATGATCGCGGCCGGCCCGAAGACGCAGCTGACGGCGATCGTCGACACCTGGGGCGCCTATTACATCAAGCGCACCAATGCCGTTCTCGACGGTTCGTGGAAGTCGGAACAGATCTGGGACGGCCTGAAGGACGGCATCCTGACCATGGCGCCCTACACCAACATGCCTGACGACGTGAAGGCGATGGCGGAAGAGACCGAAGCCAAGATCAAGTCGGGCGAACTGCATCCGTTTACCGGCCCGATCAACAAGCAGGACGGTTCCGCATGGCTTGCCGCCGGCGAAAAGCCGGAAGACGGCGTGCTGCTCGGCATGAACTTCTATGTCGAAGGCGTGGACGACAAGCTGCCGAAGTGAGCCTTGTTCATATCAATTACGGAGAGGGCGCCACAGGCGCCCTTTTTGTTTCCCGCAGATACAAGCCGTTTATCGCGCGGCAAGAATGTTGCTGCTAAACAGCGAGCAAATGCCGAAGGAGATTCCCCATATGAGCCGTTCCTGCCTTGCCGTCATTCTTGCTGCGGGCGACAGCACGCGGATGAAGTCGTCGATGTCGAAAGTGCTGCATCCGGTCGCCAACCGCCCGATGATCGCGCATGTGATGGCGGCGGTGGCTTCTGCCGGAATGACCGACGCGGCGCTGGTCGTCGGCCGTGATGCGGAAAAGGTGACCAAGGCCGGATCGATCGACGGGATTTCGGTGAAGAGTTTTTTGCAGACCGAGCGGCTCGGAACCGGACATGCGGTACTGGCCGCCCGCGAGGCGATTGCGCAAGGTTTTGACGATGTGCTGGTCGCTTACGGCGACGTGCCGTTGATTACCGCGGCCCCCTTCGCCGCCGCGCGTGAAAAGCTTGCCGAGGGTGCGGATGTCGTGGTGATCGGTTTTCACACCGAAAACCCGTTCGGTTATGGCCGGCTGCTGGTCGAGAACGGTGAGCTTGTCGCGATCCGCGAGGAGAAGGATGCAACAGACGAGGAGCGCAAGGTCACCTGGTGCAACAGCGGCCTTATGGCAATCAACGGCCAAAAGGCGCTGGCGCTGCTCGACAAGATCGGCAATGCCAATGCCAAGGGCGAATATTATCTGACCGATCTTGTCGAGATCGTACGCGCCGAAGGCGGCAAGGTGGTCGCCGTCGATGCGCCGGAAACGGAACTGACCGGCTGCAACAATCGCGCCGAGCTCGCCGTCATTGAAAAGCTCTGGCAGGAGCGTCGTCGCCACGAGTTGATGGTTTCAGGCGTTTCGATGATCGCGCCGGAAACCGTGTTTTTATCCTTTGATACGCAGATCGGTCAGGATGCGCTGATCGAACCGAATGTGGTGTTTGGTCCGGGCGTCACGATCGACGGCGGCGCGGTCATCCATGCCTTCTCGCATATCGAGGGCGCGCATGTGAGCGCCGGTGCGACCGTCGGTCCGTTTGCGCGGCTTCGTCCGGGCGCGGATCTCGCCGAAGGCTCCAAGGTCGGCAATTTCTGCGAGGTGAAGAACGGCAAGGTCGGCGAGGGCGCCAAGGTCAACCACCTCACCTATATCGGCGATGCGGTGATCGGCGCGCATGCCAATATCGGCGCCGGCACGATTACCTGCAATTACGACGGTGTGAACAAGTTTGAAACGCGCATCGGCGCAAACGCCTTTGTCGGATCCAACTCGTCGCTCGTGGCACCGGTTTCGATCGGTGACGGGGCCTATATCGCTTCCGGCAGTGTCATCACCGAAGATGTGCCGGCCGACGCCCTGGCGTTGGGTCGCGCCCGACAGGATGTGAAGCCGGGGCGGGCCAAGTTCATCCGTGAACGGGCGCTGGCGATCAAGGCTGCCAAGAAGGCTGCGAAATAAAGATTGCGGCGCGTTACGCGCCGATACCGAAAGTGACGAATGAGGCGATTGCGCAAGTGCAGCAATCGTCTAGGACTTGCGTCCAACTGATTTATTGAAAGGTTTTTATATGTGCGGGATTGTTGGGATCGTTGGTCGAGAGCCGGTGGCTGCGCGTCTGGTGGATGCGTTGCGCAGGCTTGAATATCGCGGTTATGATTCTGCAGGTGTCGCGACCATTCACGAAGGCACGCTTGATCGGCGTCGCGCCGAAGGAAAACTGTTCAATCTCGAAACAAAGCTTGCCGGCGAACCGCTGCCGGGCACGATCGGCATTGCCCATACCCGCTGGGCGACGCATGGCGTGCCGAACGAGGCCAATGCCCATCCGCATTTCGTCGATGGCGTTGCGGTCGTCCATAACGGCATCATCGAGAACTTTTCCGAGCTGAAGGACGAGCTGATCGCGGACGGCGCCGTCTTCACCAGCCAGACGGATACCGAGGTCGTGGCCCATCTGCTGGCGAAATACACCCGCGAAGGCCTGGGGCATCGCGAGGCGATGCTGGCCATGCTCAACCGCGTTTCCGGTGCCTATGCGCTCGTCGTAATGTTCCAGGACGATCCGGGCACGATACTGTCAGCCCGTTTCGGGCCGCCGCTTGCCATCGGCCACGGCAAGGGCGAGATGTTTCTGGGCTCGGACGCGATCGCGCTGTCGCCGTTTACCAACGAGATCACCTATCTGGTCGATGGCGACTGCGCCATCATCACCCATGACCGTCTCGAAGTGATGGATTATCAGGGCCGCCCGGTAACCCGCAAAAGCCAGATTTCCCAGGCGACCGCCTTCATGGTGGACAAGGGCAACCATCGCCATTTCATGGAGAAGGAAATCTACGAGCAGCCGGAAATCATTTCCCACGCGCTCGGCCATTACATCGATTTCGCCAGCCACACGGTGAAGGCGACCGACAAGGCGATCGATTTCTCCAAACTGTCGGGCCTCGCCATCTCCGCCTGCGGCACAGCCTATCTCGCCGGCCTCGTCGGAAAATACTGGTTCGAGCGGTATGCCCGCCTGCCGGTCGAGATCGATGTCGCATCCGAATTCCGCTACCGCGAGCTGCCGCTGTCGCCGACACAGGCCGCGCTGTTCATTTCGCAGTCCGGTGAGACGGCGGACACGCTTGCCTCGCTGCGGTACTCGAAGGATCAGGGACTGAAGATCGGCGCCATCGTCAACGTGCGCGAATCGACGATTGCCCGTGAGTCCGACGCGATCTTCCCGATCCTTGCCGGTCCGGAAATCGGCGTTGCCTCGACCAAGGCGTTTACCTGCCAGCTCGCGGTCCTGGCCAGCCTTTCGATTGCCGCCGGCCGCGCCCGCGGCACTGTCTCCGAGGCCGACGAGAAGGCGATGGTGAAACATCTGGCCGAGATGCCGCGCATCATGAGCCGCGTGCTGAACGACATCCAGCCGCAGATCGAAGCCCTGTCGCGCGATCTGTCGCGTTTCAGGGACGTGCTCTATCTCGGTCGCGGCACCAGCTATCCGCTCGCCATGGAAGGCGCCTTGAAGCTCAAGGAGATCTCCTACATCCACGCCGAAGGTTATGCCGCAGGCGAGCTGAAGCATGGGCCGATCGCGCTGATCGACGAGAACATGCCGGTCATCGTCATTGCGCCCTATGACCGGTTCTTCGAAAAGACCGTGTCGAACATGCAGGAAGTGGCAGCCCGCGGCGGCAGGATCATCTTCATCACCGATGAGAAGGGGGCGGCCGCCTCCAAGCTCGAAACCATGGCGACGATCACGCTGCCGAATGTCGACGAAATCATCGCACCGATGATCTTCTCGCTGCCGATCCAGCTGCTTGCCTATCACACCGCCGTCTTCATGGGCACGGATGTGGACCAGCCGCGGAACCTTGCCAAGTCCGTCACAGTTGAGTGATGTTGGCGATTTAAGGCTTTCCTTGCATCGCAGCAAACCATCCTGCATTGTCGCATTCTACCGATGCGGCAATGCCCAAAAGTGATTCGGGCCAAAATTTCCTAGGAAGATCAGATGAGTGAAAGCCCCGAGCGCATTTCTGTCGCGGGTCGGCTCAGGAATAATTTCCTCACCGGGCTGATCATCTGCGCGCCGCTTGCGATCACCGTCTGGCTGACCTTCACCTTCATCGACTGGGCCGACAGCTGGGTGACGCCCTATCTGCCGCAGCGCTACAATCCGCAATATTATTTCGACGTGACGATCCCCGGCATGGGGCTTCTCATTGCAGTCCTGTTCATCACCATCGTCGGTTTTCTCGGCAAGAACCTGATCGGTCGTTCGATTGTCAATTTCGGCGAGTCGATCCTGCAGCGCATGCCGCTGATCCGCAGCGTCTACAAGAGCATCAAGCAGATCTTTGAGACGGTGCTGCGGGAACAATCGACCTCGTTCAAGAAATGCGGGCTGATCGAGTTCCCGAGCGCGGGCACATGGGCGCTGGTCTTCATTGCCGGCGATGCGCAGGGCGAGATTGCCGCAAAGCTGAACACGAATGGCGAAGAAATGGTGGCCGTGTTCATGCCGCCGACACCGGTTCCGACGGCCGGTTTCCTGATGTTCGTGCCGAAGAGCAAGATCATCATGCTCGACATGACGCCGGAAGAGGGCGCCAAGCTGCTGATTTCCGGTGGCCTGATCGCGCCGGACTTCAATCCGGACGGGCCTGTGGTTCCGGCACTGCCGGCGCCGCGCAAGAAGGTCGCCAAAGGCCGCCGCAAGGCTGGCGAAGAGGTTACGGTTATCCCGCCCGCAGAAACCTGATCGCCTCGTCGCGACGATGCAAATACAACAAGACCCGAACGGCTTCGCCGCGCTCACTCGTCAGGTCCGCGTCGCGATCCAGCAGATAAGTCGCGTCCTTGCGGGCGATCTCCAGCAGGTCGGCATGGGCCGCCAGGCTGGCGATCCTGAAACCGGGCGTGCCGGACTGGCGGGTGCCGAGCAACTCGCCTTCGCCGCGCAGTTTCAGGTCCTCTTCGGCAATCAGGAACCCGTCCTCGCTGTCGCGCAGGATCGACAGGCGGGCATGGCCGGTTTCGCTCAAGGGCCCCTTGTAGAGCAGGATGCAGGTCGACGCCTCGTCGCCTCGGCCGACACGGCCGCGCAACTGGTGAAGCTGGGCCAGGCCGAAACGTTCGGCATGTTCGATCACCATGATCGTCGCATCCGGGACATCCACGCCGACTTCCACGACGGTGGTGGCCACCAGCATGCGGATATCGCCGTTCTTGAACGCTGCCATCACGGCGTCCTTTTCCGGGCCGGCCATGCGGCCATGCACGAGGCCGACATTTTTCGCACCCAACTCGCGGGCAAGAACTGCATATCGCTCCTCGGCGGACATGAGTTCGGAGACGTCCGACTCTTCCACTAGCGGGCAGATCCAGTAGGCTTTCTTGCCCTCGGCAACCGCGCTCTTCAATCTGCCGACAATATCCCCGATGCGTTCGTTCGGCACGGTAACGGTCTGGATCGGCTTGCGGCCGGCGGGTTTCTCCGTGAGCTTCGAGACATCCATGTCTCCGAAGGCGGCAAGCACCAGCGTGCGCGGGATGGGCGTGGCCGTCATCACCAGCATATGCGGGGAAATGCCCTTGGCCGTCAGGCGCAAGCGCTGGTGGACGCCGAAACGATGCTGTTCGTCGACCACGGCCATTATCAGGTTGGCGTAGCTCACCGTATCCTGAAACAGCGCATGGGTGCCGATGATAATCTGCGCTTCCCCGGAGGCTATCCGTTCGACGATCGCCTCGCGCTCGCGGCCCTTGGTGCGGCCGGTCAGCAGCTCGACAGTGACCCCGGCAGCACCTGCAAGTTTCGAGATGGTGGCAAAATGCTGGCGTGCAAGAATTTCGGTCGGGGCCATCAGTACGGCCTGACCGCCAGCCTCGATGGCGGCGGCCATGGAGAGCAGCGCCACCAGCGTCTTGCCCGCGCCGACATCGCCCTGCAGCAGGCGCAGCATCCGGTCTTCGCCGGCCATATCCTTGGTGATGTCGTCGATCGCGGCCTTCTGGCTCGGCGTCAGCGAAAAGGGCAGGGCGTGGACGATTTTTGCGGCGAGTTCGCCCTTCACCCGGATCGGCTGGCCCGGCACCTTGCGGATTTTTTGGCGCACCAGCGCCAGCGACACCTGACCGGCGAGGAATTCGTCATAGGCCAGACGCCTGCGAGCCGGTGCGTTAGGATCGATATCCTTTTCGTCTTCCGGATGATGGAGGTCGCGGAAGGCGTCGGCGACCGATGGGAAATTCTGCTTTTGCGTCAGAGGCGCATCGACCCATTCGGGGAAATCCGGCAGCCGCTCGACAGCGCCTTCGATCACCTTGCGCAGCGTTTTCGGCGAGAGGCCCGCGGTCAGCGGATAGACCGGCTCGACCAGCGCCAGGTTCTGCGCTTCCGAGACCTTCACCATGAAATCCGGATGCACCATCGAGGCGCGGCCGTTGAACCAGTCCACCTTGCCGCTGACCATCACCTGCTCGTCGATCGGCAGCGATTTCGCCAGCCAGTCGCCCTTGGCGCGGAAGAAGGTCAGCGCCAGTTCGCCGGTCTCGTCATGCAGAAAGACGCGATAAGGCTGGTTGGTGCCGCGCGCCGGCGGCTGGTGGCGGTCGACACGTCCCTCGATGGTGACAATCGACCCTTGCGGCGCAAGCGCGATGCCTGGCCGGTTGCGCCGGTCGATCAGCGAGAAGGGGGCGTGGAACAGAAGGTCGACGACACGGCAGTCCTCGGTATCTTCGCGGCCGGTCACCTTGGCGATCAGGTCGGCGATCTTCGGCCCGACACCGGGCAGCGATGAGGCGGAAGCAAACAGCGGATCGAGTATGGCAGGGCGCATTGCGGATAGATGCGATAGATTTTGCCCATTTGGCAAGGTGACGCGGGCCGAAAACAATCCTATATGAACCGCAAAACAGGGACTTGGCTTATGACTGGATTGGCACGCACGAGCGCCGACCTCGACCCGCGCCGCAGGCGCATTCTTTATCGCTGCTGGCATCGCGGCATTCGCGAGATGGATCTTGTCTTCGGCTCATTCGCCGAGGCGGAGATCGCGAAACTCTCGGACGAGGAACTCGATGAGTTCGAGGCGATCATGAACGAAGACGATCATGATCTGCACGCCTGGATTACCGGCGCGCAGGCGCTTCCCGATGATCGCAATACGCCGCTTTTTGCCCGCGTTGCGGCTTACAAACCGGACTTTTCTCCCGTCACCGAAGCCTCGCTGAAAGAGAAACTCGGCCAATGATTTCCGGATTCGATGCCAAGAAGATTGCGGCTGCCGCCACACCGCTGACGATCGGCAATGTGCCGCCTGGCATGGAGCCGATGGTGCTCGCCGAGCTTGCGCGCTCCGGCCAGTCGGTCGCCTATGTGCTGTCCGATGGCCAGCGCATGCCGGATCTGGAGCAGATGCTCTCCTTCGTGGCACCGGAAATCCCGGTCCTGACCCTGCCGGCCTGGGATTGCCTGCCTTACGACCGCGTCTCGCCGAGCGCCGATGTCTCAGCCCGGAGACTGGCAGCGCTGTCGGGCCTGATCGCGCATGCCAAAAAACCGCATCCGGCGATCGTGATCGTCACCGTCAATGCGATGCTGCAGAAGATCGCGCCGGCGGAGATCATCGAAAGCCTGGCGTTTTCGGCCCGTCCCGGCAACCAGATCCGCATGGACGACATTGCCGCACGCCTTGAGCGCAACGGGTTCGACCGAGTGTCGACGGTGCGCGAGGTTGGCGAATTCGCCGTGCGCGGCGGTATTCTCGATGTCTTCGTGCCGGGCACGGAAGAGCCGGTGCGGCTCGATTTCTTCGGCGATACGCTGGAAAGCATCCGCTCCTTCGACCCGGCCAGCCAGCGCACGACGGGGCAGGCACGCTCGCTCGATCTCAACCCGATGAGCGAAGTGACGCTGACGCCGGATACGATCAGCCGGTTCCGCACCAATTACCTCTCGCTGTTCGGCGCGGCGACCCGCGACGATGCGCTTTATCAGGCCGTCTCCGAAGGCCGCCGTTATGCGGGCATGGAGCACTGGCTGCCGTTGTTCTACGAGAAGCTGGAAACGGCTTTCGACTATCTCGCAGGGTTCTGTATCGTCACCGATCATACGGCGCGCGAGGCGGCGGGTGAGCGGTCCAAGCTGGTTATCGACTATTTCGAAGCCCGCCGCGATCAGGGAACACAGGGCAAGGGTGCGGCCGCGCATTCCACCCCCTACAAGCCGGTTTCGCCCGGCCAGCTTTATCTGGACAGCAAGGCATTTGCCTCCGCGCTCGACGATGCCGCAGCGCTTCGCCTGACGCCGTTCAACGAGATGGATGCCGCAGGTCGCCCGGTGGTGACGCTGGATGCCCATACGGGGCCGCGCTGGGCGAAAAGCCAGGCGGAAGCCAGTTCCGAGACGCAGGACCGCGATGCCGATGAGCAGAACCGCGTCAACGTCTTCGATCTTGTCGTCAAGCATATTGCCGACAAACGGGCCGAGGGGGCGAAGGTCCTCCTCACCGGCTGGTCGGCCGGTTCGCTCGACCGTCTTCTACAGGTGCTGGACGAGCGCGGGCTGAAGCGGATCAAACAGATCGAAAAACTTGCCGATCTCGACAAGCTGGAGAAGGGCGAGGCGGCATCGGCCGTCATGAGCCTCGAGGCCGGGTTCGAGACGGGCAATATCGCCGTCATCGGCGAACAGGATATTCTCGGCGACCGCATGGTTCGCCGCGGCAAAAGGCGCAAGCGCGGGGCGGATTTCCTTACTGAAGTGGCGGGCTTGGATGAAGGTTCGCTCGTCGTCCACGCCGAACATGGTATCGGCAAGTTCGTCGGGCTGATTACCATCGAGGCTGCCGGTGCGCCCCGCGCCTGCCTTGAGCTGCATTATGCCGATCAGGCAAAGCTCTTCCTTCCGGTCGAAAACATCGATCTTCTGTCGCGCTATGGCTCGGATGCGGCGGAAGCCAATCTCGACCGGCTCGGCGGTGGCGCATGGCAGGCCCGCAAGGCGAAGCTCAAAAAGCGCCTGCTCGACATGGCGGGCGACCTCATCCGCATTGCGGCGACCCGCATGGTGCGCAAGGCGCCGGTTCTGGCGACGCCGGAAGGGCTTTATGACGAGTTCGCCGCCCGCTTCCCCTATGACGAGACCGAAGATCAGGAAAACGCGATCGAATCGGTGCGCGAGGATCTTGCGGCCGGTCGTCCGATGGACCGCCTCGTCTGCGGCGATGTCGGTTTCGGCAAGACGGAAGTGGCGCTGCGTGCCGCCTTCTTTGCGGCGATGAACGGCGCGCAGGTGGCGGTCGTGGTGCCGACCACGCTGTTGTCGCGCCAGCATTTCAAGACGTTTTCGGAGCGGTTCCGTGGTTTGCCGATCAGGATCGCGCAGGCGTCCCGCCTCGTCTCGGCCAAGGAACTGGCGCAGACGAAGAAGGATATCGCAGACGGCAAGGTCGATATCGTCGTCGGCACCCATGCGCTGCTCGGTGCGGGCATCCAGTTTGCCAATCTTTCGCTTCTGATCATCGACGAAGAACAGCACTTTGGTGTCAAGCACAAGGAGCGGCTGAAGGACCTGAAGACCGACGTCCATGTTCTGACGCTCTCGGCAACGCCGATCCCGCGCACGCTGCAACTGGCGATGACGGGCGTTCGCGAACTGTCGCTGATCACCACGCCGCCGGTCGACCGCATGGCGGTCAGAACCTTCATCTCGCCGTTCGATCCGCTGGTCATCCGTGAGACGCTGATGCGCGAGCATTATCGTGGCGGCCAGAGTTTTTATGTCTGCCCAAGATTGGCGGATCTTCCGGAAATCCAGGCTTTCCTTCAGTCCGACGTGCCGGAGCTGAAGGTGGCGGTTGCCCACGGCCAGATGGCGGCGGGCGAGCTGGAAGACATCATGAATGCCTTCTATGACGGCAAGTACGACGTGCTTCTGTCGACCACGATCGTCGAATCCGGTCTCGATGTGCCCACCGCCAATACGCTGATCGTCCACCGCGCCGACATGTTCGGCCTGGCGCAGCTCTACCAGCTGCGTGGCCGTGTCGGCCGCTCCAAGGTGAGGGCGTTTGCGCTGTTCACCCTGCCGGTCAACAAGACGCTGACGCAGATGGCGGATCGTCGCCTCAAGGTTCTGCAGTCACTCGATACGCTGGGTGCCGGTTTCCAGCTCGCGAGCCACGATCTCGATATCCGCGGTGCGGGCAATCTCTTGGGCGAGGAACAGTCCGGCCATATCAAGGAAGTCGGTTTCGAGCTTTACCAGCAGATGCTGGAGGAGGCGGTCGCCGAGGTGAAGGGCGAGGACGAGATCGTCGATACCGGCTGGTCGCCGCAGATTTCCGTCGGCATCACCACGATGATCCCGGAGAATTACGTGCCGGACCTGCATCTGCGCATGGGTCTCTATCGCCGCCTCGGCGAGGTGCAGGAGCTTTCGGAAATCGACGGCTTTGGCGCGGAAATGGTGGACCGTTTCGGCCCGATGCCGCCCGAGGTGCAGAACCTGCTCAAGGTCGTCTATATCAAGACGCTCTGCCGCAAGGCGAATGTCGAGAAGGTCGATGCCGGTCCGAAGGGCGTCGTCATCGTCTTCCGCGACAAGCAGTTCCCCAACCCGGCAAACCTCGTCGGTTATATCGCCAAGCAGGGATCGCTGGCCAAGATCCGGCCGGACCAGAGCATCTTCCTCAACCGCGACCTGCCGACGCCGACCAAGCGGCTTACCGCGGCTGCGCAGATCATGACGCAGTTCGCGGAGCTGGCGAAGGGGTAGGGCGGCTGTCTGCTACAGGCATGATTGAGTGGTTGCTGGAGTATGGAGTTGATCCCCCTCACTTGCGATTTCTAACACTTAGCCTTCGGCTAAGATGTTGAAATCGCTTTCTCTCCCACAAGGGGAGAGATACCAGAGCCGCGCCCTCGGCACTTCTGCCTCTCCCCTTGTGGGAGAGGTTACAAAATCAGCATCTTAGCGTGAGCTAAGTGCTAGATTTTGTTGGTGAGGGGA
>UBNQ01000020.1 GCA_900466875.1 Hyphomicrobiales bacterium
CCGCCGAGGCCGAAGACGATTGCGGTGGAGCCGATCTCGACCTTAGCCGTGTTGATGACGGCGCCGATGCCGGTGGTGACGCCGCAACCGATATAGCAGACCTTGTCGAAGGGGGCGTCGGGATTGATCTTGGCGAGTGCGATCTCCGGCAGAACCGTGAAGTTCGCAAAGGTCGAGCAACCCATATAGTGGTGGATCTTGTCCTTGCCGATCGAGAAGCGCGAGGTGCCGTCCGGCATCACGCCCTGGCCCTGGGTCGCGCGGATCGAGGTGCAGAGATTGGTCTTGCGGCTGGTGCAGGAATAGCATTCACGGCATTCCGGCGTGTAGAGCGGGATGACGTGGTCGCCCTTCTTCAGCGAGGTGACACCTGGTCCGACATCGACGACGATGCCGGCACCTTCATGGCCGAGGATCGCCGGGAACAGGCCTTCCGGATCAGCGCCCGAGAGGGTGAAATCGTCGGTATGGCAGATACCGGTCGCCTTGACCTCGATCAGCACTTCGCCAGCTTTCGGGCCGTCGAGCTGAACCGTCATCACTTCCAGCGGTTTTCCTGCCTGAACGGCAACGGCGGCGCGGACATCCATCTTTCCCTCACTCCCCTTTGAATATCCCTTGAGACAGGCCGGCTCTTTTCCGGCCGCAAGCCTGCCCTTATCTTCACTGGGTAATTCTCTGATCCCGTTCGTCGAGCAGCGGCACGCCATAATCCAGCAACAGCTTGTCGATTTTCGCCTGGTTTTCCCTGATGAACGTATTGAGTGTGCGCTTCCAGCTCTGGTCGGAGGGGCGAACTCCCATGGTGATCCGGTAGATCATGCGCTGGCCGCCCTTTTCATGGATAAGCGGCACGAGTGTCATCTCGGCACCGGATCGAGAGGCATAATAACCGGCCATCGGCCCCCAGAGGACTGCGGCATCGATGGCCCCCGACTGCATGTCACGCATCGCCAGTTCCGCCATGGATGGCATGGCGCGCGTATCGACCATCAGTGGATAGACCTTCGCCTTCCCCATCAGCTTTGCCTTGGCCATGTTGGCCGTCGGCGGCGTGCCCTCCACAACCCCGATGCGCTTGTCTTTAAGCTTCGGGTCGGCGAGCGTTTCGACACCCGACAGATCGCCGCCTTTCCGATAGACCAGGACATAGGACGAACGGTAATAGGCATTGGTGTTCTGCACCAACTCATCTCCCTGCGCATATCCCATGATGATGTCGCAGCGATTGGCACCGAGCGTGTTGCGCACGAAACCATTGATCGAGGGAAACCACGTATAGGCGACCGATTTTCGTCCCGTCGCCTCCGCAACAATCTGTGCCAATTTGTCCTCGAAACCCTCGCCGCTTTGATCGGAAAACGGCATGTTGGACGGATCGGCGCAGACGCGCAGAACATCCGGATCGACAAGTTCTCCCGCCGCGCCAAGACCAGCCCCTTGCGCATGAGCCTGATGTGTCATGACGCTCATCACTGCTGCGAAAATCGCCATCATCCATCCGCCGTGAGCGGGATTCCGCACTATGGGAAAGATGCCGGGCAAAACACGATGCGCCATGTCAGCCTCCCATACAGGAGGTTTCGTAGTCTCTCGCCCCTTGCGGTTTGTCGGCCTTTTTCGGCGGACGACCGCGGGGGGCTGCACCGACCGCACGAGCCCGCAGATAGACGTAGATGTCGTCGAGATAACAGTAGACATTCTTGTTATCGCCAAAAGCCGGCATGACGTTTTCCTTGCCGCCACCGACATTTTTGCGCCCCTCCGCCACGATCGACAGGAAACTCGCATAATCCATCCGCTTGAGACTATCGGCTAACGCCGGCGCGTAACTGGACCCGACACCATCTGGCCCATGACAGACATGACAGTCGGAATGATACCGCCGGTAGCCGCTGAACGTATACCAGTCGACCGTACCGTCCGCCTGGATCTTGAAGGTCGGATTTCCCTCCTTGTCGAGAAACTTGCCATCCTCCTCGGTCGCCGCCGCGGCCTTTTCCTTGTCGTCGTCGGCGAAGGCCATTCCGGATGTTGGAAATGGGCCGGATGTCAGAAACGAAATTATCACGATGCCAAATGCGAGAGCTGCATTGCGAAAAGCCATTGATGAACCTCACATGTGAAACACTTCGGGAGCGATGAAAAAGCCCCGCCTCAAAGCTCCCACACAAATGAAGAAGCCTGCCCGCACAGTCGTTTCGGATGATCATTGATGCCCTGAGGGCGCCTTGAGGGCCGCGCCACACGAGCGCGACCCGTCGACGGAGGATTCCGTGGTCAGTTGTCCGGGAGGCCGAACACCGTCAGCTGGCCGCCGAGCGTGGTGTAGTCGGCAAGCGCCGCATATCCACCGACAGCACCGAGGCCTGCCGTTCCGACAACGGCGGTTTCATCCTGACCGCCGCGTCCCTGGTCCACCGCGCCATGCCATGCCGCAGCATTTTCGGGGGAAAGCAGGCCACCGGCAAGACCGATGCCGGCCCAGCCGCCAACACCCGAGAGCACGGCGATATACTGTTTGCCGTCATGTTCGAACGTGTTGATATTGCCGATAATGCCGGAAGGCGTCTTGAACTTGTAAAGTTCCTTGCCCTTCAGATCGACGGCCTTGATATAGCCTTCAAGCGTTCCGTAGAAGACCACGTCACCAGCCGTGGCAAGTGCTCCTGACCAGACCGAGAACTGTTCCGGTATAGACCAGACGATCTCCCCCTTGGCAGCATCCCAGGCAATGAAATTGCCCATGCCGCCATGGCTTTCCGGCGCCGGATACATCGAGACGGTGGCTCCGACATAAGGCTGGCCGGCCGTATAGCTCACCTTGTAAGGCTCGTAATCCATGCAGACATGGTTGGTCGGCACGTAGAAAAGGCCCGTTTTCGGTGAATAGGTCGCCGGCTGCTGATCCTTCGACCCGAGTGCTGCGGGACAAATGCCGGTGGAGTTGACGTCCTCGCCATTCTGCTGCGTCGAATATTTCGCGACCACCTGTGGCCGGCCATATTGCTCGCTTTTCGGATCCATCACGACTTCCGTCGCCCAGTTGACCTTCGGATCGTATTTCTTGGCCACCAGCAATTCGCCGCTCACCCGATCCAGCGTATAGCCGAAGCCGTTTCGGTCGAGATGCACCAGAACATCATGTTTCTTGCCGTTAACCTCCATGCCGTCGACGAGAATGTTCTCGTTGACGCCGTCATAATCCCACTCGTCATGCGGGGTCATCTGGTAGAGCCATTTGGCTTTGCCCGTATCGGCATCGCGCGCCATCAAGGTCATCGACCAGCGATTGTCGCCAGGCCTTTGAACCGGGTTCCAGGTCGAGGGATTGCCGGTGCCGTAATAGATGAGGTTGGACTTCGCATCGTAGGAGAACCAGCCCCAGGTAGTGCCGCCGCCGGTCTTCCACTGCTCGCCTTCCCAGGTATTCATGCCGGAATCCTTGCCGACCGGCTTGCCCAGATGGGTGGTCTTTTCCGGGTCGATCAGCGTTTCGGCATCAGGCCCGGTCGAATAGGCTTTCCACGCGAGCGAACCGTCCTTCAGGTTATAGGCCGCAGTCCAGCCGCGAACGCCGAATTCGGCGCCCGAAATTCCGATCAGCACCTTGTCCTTGACCACAAGCGGCGCAGCCGTGCCGGATTCGCCCTTGCCGCCATCGATCTGATCGCCGTTCTTCACCGACCACACGACCTTGCCGGTCTTGGCATCGAGCGCCACCACTGTCGTATCGGCCTGGTTCAGGATGATCTTGCCGTCACCATAGGCTACCCCGCGATTGACGGTGTCGCAGCACATGATGCCGATGACGTTCGGGTCCTGCTTGGGTTCGTATTTCCAGAGGATCTTGCCGTCGTTCTTGAGATCGAGCGCATAGACGATATTCGGGAACGGCGTGTGAATATACATCACGTCGCCGATAACCAGCGGTCCACCCTCATGGCCTCTGAGGACGCCGGTGGAAAAGGTCCATTTCACCTGCAGGTTCTTGACGTTGCCTGCGGTGATTTCCTTGAGTTCCGAATAACGGTGGTTGGCATAGTTGCCGGTCGGCATTGCCCAGTTCTTCGGGTCTTTGGCAAGCTTGGTCAGGTCGTCGTTGGCGACAGCCGCCCCGGCAAAGCCCGTGGCCAGAACGCCCGCCGTCGCCAGTGGTAGAAATAGATTTCGTGCAATGTTGGAATTGACAGGTATCCGCATGTGAAATCCTCCCGATGCTTATTATCCACGCACGGTTCGTCGTCGCGAACCGTCGCGTGCTCCAGCGCAGCCAAGTGATTTTCTCAATGTGCGGGAAACGTTTCCGTCAGCGTGTCACGGTAAAAGGATGGGCCAAGGGCACCTTTACTGCCCACCCGATAGGCCTGCGGATCTTGCCTCTCCCAAAAACAAGACCTTGAAGCCGGAAACTGGTTAAAAGATAGGGTATTACATTAATCGCGGCAAGTGTATTATTCGTGGTGACTTGATCTATAATTGAGTTTGCTGCTGCGCCACATATTTTATTGCAACCGCTAATGAGTATTACTTAGTTAAAATGATTGTTAATTTGAAGATGATTTCGGAATTCTCTTTGAGCATCGGGAGTACAATGCCATGAACAAGGAAGGTTTTTGATGTTTATCAGAATTTTTCGGCTCTCACTCTTCTTCGTTGCACTCTGCTCAACTACAACCGTCGCGGCGCGGGACGACTACCCGACGGTTGCAATAGTCGATTATGTTCATGGTTGCATGAAAGCGAACGGCGAAACACGAAACGCACTTCAAAGTTGTTCTTGTTCGATCGATGTCATTTCGTCGATCGTGCCCTATGAGCGTTACGAGGCGGCCGAAACTTTTATGAGCCTGGGCCTGCAGACGGGCGAGCGGGGCGTGCTCTTTCGACAGGGAGCCGTTGCGAGATCAGCCGTCTCCGAGCTGCGACGCGCGCAGGCAGAGGCGGATGTGCGTTGTTTCTGACCGTGCTACCAATTCGCCGGCGGCTGAAAATTCAGACCTTGCGACCCTTTTCGGGAAATGCGCATTTCCAGCGAACAATCTTTACTGCAGGGTGTTGGCCCGACCATTTCGCGATTTCCGCCGGCGCCAGGATCATGCATTGGAACAGCGAACCGCGGCTCTCGAAAAGCAGGTGCTCATTGCGGCAATCGCTGGGATTGGCCAACAGGCACACCGTCAGGACGAGATCGACCATGTTCATCGCAAGCCCCTCTCCTGCATCATTTGGACCGCGATTTCATCGGCCTGCAGGCGCTGTCAGCAGGCTGCAGATTACGCCTGGCCGAAAAAGCCGTCAATCAGACACGCCGAACATACGCAATTTCTAATGCAACTTTATTTTGCAAATGGCCCGAGTTCGGGATGTTGACTTAGCATGATGACGAACTACCCTTGCGTGTGCAGGCGTGGTGGCGGACAGAGTGGACCCGTCACCGCTCATGCTTTTGGGAGGAACTCTATGCGTGCCATCTGTTTTATTGGCGCCATCGGCCTCGTGTTGCCGATGGCGGGCTATGCCTTTGGCCAGGATGCGGCCGCGGGTGAAAAGGTATTTGCGAAATGCAAGGCCTGTCATGTGTCCGACACCGATCAGAACAAGATCGGACCTTCGCTGAAAGGGCTGTTTGGGCGAACGGCAGGATCCCATGAGGGCTTCAAATATTCGGCTGCCATGAGCGATGCCGGCAAGGGCGGCATGGTGTGGGACGAGGTGACACTCGCCACCTATCTCCATGACCCAAAAGGCGTCGTCAAAGGCACCAAAATGGCGTTCGTCGGGCTGAAGGTGGACAAGGATGTGGCCGATGTCATCGCCTATCTGAAGCAGTTTTCGCCGTGACAGCGGGCGTCGGCGGCCCGCCTCGCTTCACTGGGCGGATGGAGCCTCGGCGAGCGTCCTGACCAGTGCGTAAAGGCGCTGCTCGATCAATGTCGGCACCTCGCAGACATAGGTGAGCGACTGAACGCGTTCCTGGAAAATGCGCGTCTGGAACATCAGCTGTTCGCTGCGCAGCGTCACCTGGTTCTGGTCGGCATCAGGCCTTGCCCGCACGGCATCGAGCGCAGAGCCTTCCCGGCGAAGGCTGGCCGCCAGATCGCGCTGGCGATGCGCATAACGGGCGATACCGGAGATGACATGGCTGCGCTCGCCATTCATCTTGTCAAACAGACCCTGTATCAGCATGGCGATATGTTGTGGCCGCTGGTCTGTCGGTAACGTGTCGCGATAGGCTTTGATCTTCTCTTGCGCTTCCGGCAGCGGAAGGCGTCGTGCTGCGAGATCATCCACCAGTTCCGACACCGCCTTATCCTTTGACCAGTCTGCGGCCTGTGGCGGCAGCTCTGGCCCGGTCCAAATCTGGCCGATTGACAGTTCGGGCACCTTGCGCTGGATGCAGGGCCAGTCCGGATCGTCTCCTTGAGCGGAGAACGCCGGCGATGACAATGCTGCATACCCCAAGATCACAGCGATCAGAACACGCATGATCGGCAGCATCAGCCATTTCCTCCCGTATCCCTTTTGCGGCTCAACAGCCCTTTGGCAGGATCATAGGCGAGGATGGCGCCGCCGAGAAAAAACACGGTGAAACCGCAAACGACCGCAAGCGATGTCCAGTCGACCCGGCCGTAAAGCGCGAAGCGGATCAGTTCCACCGCATAGGTGAAAGGATTCGCTTGGCAGATATGGAAAAGAGGTGGGCTAGATTCCTGAATTCGCCAAAGCGGGTAGAGCGCCGAGGATGCAAAATACATCGGAAAGATCACGAAATTCATGATGCCGGCAAAATTTTCCAGCTGGCGGATCATCGATGACAGCAGCATGCCGAGCGAACACAGCATCATGCCGGCCAGAACCAATGCCGGCAGGACCAGCAGGTAACCGATCAACGGCGGCTTGACGCTCCAGAACCAGGCGATGGCAAGAAACACATAGACCTGCAAAACCGAGACGGCGACACCGGCCAGAAGTTTCGAGACCAGCAGAAACCAGCGCGGAAACGGGCTGACGAGCAGGGTGCGCATGTTGCCCATCTCGCGGTCATAAACCATGGAAAGCGACGACTGCATGCCGGAAAACAACAGGATCATGCCGCAGAGACCCGGCGTGATATAGACCTCGTAGAGGACATAGGTCTTGTAGGGCGGGATGATCGACACGCCCAGAACCTGACGGAAGCCGGCGGCAAAGACGAACAACCACAAAAGCGGCCGGACCAGCGAGGAGACGAAACGTTCGCGCTGATTGAGGAAACGCAGGCCCTCGCGAAGCATGATGCCGGTGAGGCAGGCACCGTATTGAGCGAAGCCAAAGCCGCGTGATGGGCCGCCCGAGATGGTGCCGGTCTGGGCGGGAATGCTCATCGCACCACTCCGACCAACGGAGCCATCGCTTCAATCTCGCAGTTTGCGGCAAGGTCGCTCCTCCCCCCAATCGCCGCTGTGGTAACCACGCTCAATCCGGAATGCAAAGCTCCGCTCGTCAAACCTGCGAAAGCCCCGCCGATATCCCTCGCACCCTCCTGCCGCACCACATCCGCAACCGCCCCCGCCACCAGCACGCGTCCCTTGTCGAGGATCACCACATCGTCGGCCTGATCCACCTCGTCGATCAGATGCGTTGCCCAAAATACGCTCAAGCCGGTCTGTTTCACCAACGCCCGGATTGCCGCTAGGATGTCGGCGCGCGAGCGGATATCCAGCCCGACCGTGGCTTCGTCGAGCAAAAGCAAGGATGGCCGATGCAACAGCGCCCGCACGATCTCCACACGCCGCATCTGTCCGCCTGAGAGATTGCGGGCCTTGTCGTGCAGCCGGTCAGCCATATCGACCTGCGCCAGCAGCTCCCTGATCCGCACCATTGCATCCCGCCTGCCCATACCATGCAGCGCCGCGTGATAGGCGAGGTTCTGGCCGACGGAGAGGTCGAGATCGAGCGTGCGCGCCTGAAAGACGATGCCGAGCCGGCGCAGAGCTTCGCCCGGTTCACGCCTGATATCCCGGCCGAAGACGCGGATCGATCCCTGGCGGGTGTCGTAAAGGTGGCTGACCAGCGAAAACAACGTTGTCTTGCCGGCGCCATTCAGACCCAGCAGAACGGTGAAGCTACCTGCGGGAATGGAGAAGGAGACGGCATCGAGCGCTTTCTTTTGCCCATAGCAATGGCTGACCATGGCGACCTCCAGCGCCATGGTTTTTGCCACCCCATCCTCGTCACCGATACCGTGCATCATGCTTCCTCCTACGCCCGTGCCGCACCCGGCTCGCGGCCGCTCGAACCCATTCTTTTCTATTTGATGGTAATCGTCCCCTTCATTCCCTTGTCGGCGAGATCCGGCACTGACCATGTGTAGCTACCGGGACGAACAGCGGTGAATTGCACCTGCATCGTGCCTTCGCTGTCGAATTCGAGCCACGCCGGCGCGCCGTTCATATGGACCTCGAGATCGTTGATGACGATCTGGTTCACCCAGACATTGCGGAACAGGTCGGTGACGAATTTGTATTCCAGCCCTGCGGCAGAAGTGATCTTCCAGCGATAGCCCTGCCCCGCCACCAGCTCGAAATCCTTGCGATTGACGGCAAAACTATCCTTTGCCGAGCCGAGCACCAGTTCCGGCACATCCTTGCTCGCCCGTGTTACCTTTTCAGCCGAAACCGCAGCTTTGGCTGCCGGCTTGTCGTCGTCATCATCATCCTTGTCCTGCGCAAAGCCGACGCCCGCTGACAGAAACACAGCCGCCAATGCGACCAACCCCAATGTCCGATAATCCAGCATGCCTTCCTCCTCCCGTTATCCCAGGTTTCTATTTCGGCGACACCACCACGCCCCAAGGCATTGCGCCCACAGTCACCGATTGCACCGGTTCGTCACTCGCTACATCGATGAACGTAATATCGTTGGAGACGCCATTGGTGCTGATGATCGTCTTCTGGTCCGGCGTGAAAGCGAGCTGCCACACGCGCTGGCCGACCAGCACATATTTCTCCACCTTGTAGGTGGCGGTATCGACCACCGCGACACGGTTGGCCGGCCCCAGTGCCACATAGGCCTTTTTGCCATCGGCCGTGATACGCACGCCGACCGGCTGGATCGCCTCGGAGCGCAGGCCGGCGATCTCGAAAGTGATCTTCTGCTTTACCTCCCGGCTGGCATTGTCGATGACCGAAACCGTGCCGCCGATCTCCGAGCTCACCCACACTTCCGATCCGTCCGGCTTGAACTCCGCAAAGCGCGGCCGCGCATCCACCAGCACGTTATGGGTGATCTCGTGGCTGTCGGTATCGATGAAATGCGCCATGTTCGTCGTCTCCGACGTGTTGACCATGGTCTTGCCGTCGGGGCTGATGCCCATGCCCTCCGGCTCCACGCCGACGGGAATTTCCGCCAGCACATCGCGGTTTTCGATATCGATGACGGTGACCAGATTGTCATCCTCGTTGGCGACATAAAGCGTCTTGCCATCCGGCGAGAGCACGAAAAGTTCCGGATCCGGCCCGGAGGGAAGCGTGTCGACGATCTGGAGCGTCTGCGTATCGATCACCTCGATCGTGTCGTCGTCGCTGGCGCAGAGATAGATGAACCTGCCGTCATGCGAGATGGTGATGCCGCGCGGCCGCTGCCCGACGGGAAGGGTCTTCACCACGGCGCCTGTTGCCGTATCGACAACGGTCACCGTGTTGTCCTTCTCGTTCGACACATAGGCCATGAAGGCTTCGGCCGGCTGCGTGCCCAGAAGCCCGCCGAAAAGCATCGTGGCGAACATGATGGTGACTGAAGTCGGTCTTTTCTGCATATCAGCCCCTCCCAAGGCTCTTTGATTCCTCCCACCTATTTCAGCACGCACCTCGTCTCCGGTTGGTCGATACCCAATGTGTCGAGCTCGGAGAACTGATGCAGAAATCCCTCCTGCGGTGAGGTCGACACCACCGAACGGCCATCGCCGATGAAGATCGGCTGTCTCAACTGCCAGTTCCAGCGTCGAAAGGTCAGCTTCTGCCCCTTGAAGGCGGCAATGGAAAAATCGTCGGAGCGAATGAACGCAGCGATTTCAGCAGGGTCGGCACTCCGCGTACGCGTTGCCGCCTCGCCGATGATGCGTGCTGCCGTCCAGGCAGACATATCCTTCGATAGCATCCGCCGTCCTGTGGCCTTGAGGAAACGATTCTGGATCTGGGTGCCGCCCCATTGTTCGCTGGCCGGATGCCAGGCGGAAGGCATCAGCCCCGCCGTGCCGGCCACCGGCCGTGGTTGCCAGGTGCGAAATGGCACATAGGTGCCGAAAACCTCACTTTCATCGGCGACCAACAGAACGTCATGCTCGGCCAGTCCTTGGGTAAAGACCGGCATCTGCCGCTGGATCTGCACCACACCGCTATCCGTACGCCGCGCCGTACCGGTATCGGTAAATTCCTTTTCCGCGACAATCTCCGCGCCGAACCGCTCTGCCGCCCGGCGCAGAGCGTCGGCAGACAGCCGGTCGCGCTCATGTGAACCATAAACCAGCGCCCAGCGCCGCCATTGTTTCCAGATCAGATATTGCGCCAGCCCGTCTGCCAGCATGCTGCGCGTCGGTGCCGTATGAAAGACGTTTGCGCGGCAATCCTCTTCCCGCAACCGGTCGTCCGTCGCGCCGACATTGAAGACGATTATTCCCCTGGCCTGGGCTGCGTCCGCCAGCGCCAGAAGCTGCCCTGCAGAAAGATCGGCAAGGATTGTCGAAATCCCTTTGCCCGCCATCACATCGAAAACGGCAAGCACATCCGAATCCGGTTTTACTTCAACGACGTCCAGCGAAAATTTCTGCTCCAGGAAACGACCGGTCGTGTTGTTGTCGGATATGGCGACGCTTGCCCCCGCCACCCCTTCGTCGCGCGGTGGTACATCGAGAACCGACAGCGCAAGTTGCGGCGCATAGGCGCGAATGTAGCCGAGCCTGACTTCGGATACCTCAGGTTCAGGCAGCACCTGACCTGTTGTTCCGGGTTTGGATGAAGCTTGTGCGTTGGCCTCTGCGAGAGGCAAAACCGCAAGAAAAACTGAAATGAGGAAAAAGACGAAAACAGCCACCACACATCCCATATGCTCGCAAAAGAACATGCATCTCCGACGCTGGTCGGATCTGCCATGGATTATCGGTGCCTCAGTCAGCTTAGCGCAGATGCATCGGATTACAACCTGTAAATGTGAAGCTGCCTCCAAACTTCGCGTTCATCTACAGTTGTACATCGCAGGATTGCGCGTATGATGATCTCGGTCGAAGAGGCCCTTTATGAGGAGGAGAAACTTATGAAGAAGATCTGGAAGAAACCGACGATGTGCGCCGTACCTGTCGGAATGGAAATGTCACGCTACTTTCCCGCACAACTTCCGTCGAAAAAATAGCAGTTAAAGCAGCCTCATCCGGACCCCGGGTGGGGCGTTTTTTTCAGATATGATATTGAGCCGTGACGAGATTTCGTCAGGGGATGGGGTTCATGTACCTGAAGGTTGTGGGGTCCGCCGCTGGGGGCGGCTTCCCCCAGTGGAACTGTAATTTCCATTTGAGCCGCGATGCCCGAAAAGGTGCGGAAACCATCCGCCCCAGAACGCAGTCGAGTCTTGCCGCAAGTGCCGACGAAGCGCGGTGGGTACTGTTCAACGCGTCGCCGGATATCCGACAGCAGATTGCCGTGACGCCGGAACTGCAGCCGGCCGAAAACGCCCCACCGCGTTCCACCCCGATCTGCGCCGTGGTGCTGACGAATGCGGATGTCGATCATATTGCCGGTCTGATCAGCCTGCGGGAACGGCAGCGGTTCGTCATCTATGCCACGGCCCGTGTTCTTGCGGTGCTGGTGCAGAATGCGATCTTCAACGTCGTCGATCCGGCTTTGGTCGAGCGCCGTGAACTGAAGTTGCATGAGGTCTCTCCCATTCTGGACTGGCAGAACAAGCCGACCGGCATCTCGGTGGAAGCATTCGCGGTGCCCGGCAAGATTGCCCTTTTCCTGGAAGATCAGGCCAAGGCCGAACAGGGCTTTGGAACCGAAGAAGGCGATACGATCGGTCTGAAGATCATGCCTGAAAATGCCGTGTCGCCCGTCTTTTACATTCCCGGCTGCGCCCGCATCGATGGCAAACTCAGACAGCGCCTGGATCAGGCCTCATGCCTTCTCTTCGATGGAACAGTTTATACCGATGACGAAATGCTGACCTCCGGCGTCGGCTCGAAAACCGGGCAACGCATGGGCCACCTGCATATTTCCGGCGATGACGGCTCGATGCACGCTCTGGCCGATCTTGCGATCGGACGGCGGATCTATGTGCATATCAACAACACCAATCCCATCCTGGACGATCGTTCGCCCGAAGCGGCGGCGGTGCGCAAAGGCGGCTGGGAGATTGGCTATGACGGAATGGAGATCCGCCTGTGAACGAGTTCGCTGATGCCGCACGTAATGCCCTGACACCGGATGCACTTGAGGGCATCCTGCGCGAAATCGGCCTTTCCCGTTATCACAACCGTCATCCGCTGCATCACAAGATGACCTCGGGCCAGCTCTCGAAGGGGCAGTTGCAGGCCTGGGCGCTGAACCGTTATTGTTATCAGGCGGTCATTCCCCGCAAGGACGCGATGATCCTCTCGCATGCGCAAGATCCCGCGTTTCGGGCCGAATGGCGAAAGCGGATCGAGGATCACGACGGCAGTGACGGCTGGAATGGCGGCATTGCCCGCTGGCTGAAACTCGCGACGGGTCTCGGGCTCGATCGGGATTTTGTGGCAAGCCAGCGGGGAGCGCTGCCCGCCACCCGCTTCGCCGTCGGCGCATATCTGTCCTTCTGCACCGATAAAAGCCTTCTGGAGGCGGTGGCATCATCCCTGACCGAGCTCTTTTCGCCGGTCATCATCGGCGAACGGGTGCCTGCCATGCTCGCAAAATATGATTATGTCACCGAGGATATTCTCGAATATTTCAAGCCGAGGCCAATGCAGGCATCGCGTGATGCCGATTATGCGCTCGCCTATGTCCGGCATCATGCGGACACGGCAGAAAAGCAGCAGGCGGTGATCGATGCCCTCGTCTTCAAATGCGACCTGCTCTGGGCCATGCTGGACGCGCTGGAACAGGCTTACGGCGATCACGGTCACATTCCACCCGGCGCCTTCGACCCGGAACAGCCATGATGAGACCGCAAAGGCAGCGCATCCTTGTTTCTTCCGGATCGACGCCGACGCTGAAGCCGCATGTGCGGCTGCAATACGACACTGTCCGGCAGGCCTGGGCTTTGCTGTCACCGGAAAAGGTATTCTGGCCGGATGAGGTGAGCCTCGATATTCTCAATCTCTGTGACGGCACGCATTCGGTGACCCGAATTCTGGAGGAACTGTCGATGCAATACGACGGATCCATCGAAGAGATAGCGGCAGACGTCGAAACCTTTCTGCAGGACTGGTCCGACCGGTCTCTGGTGACGTTATGAGCGAAGCTGTCCTTCCCCCGATCGGCATGCTGGCCGAGTTGACGCATCGATGTCCGCTTCAATGCGCATATTGTTCGAACCCGCTCGAACTTCTCAAGGCAAACCGTGAAATGGCAACGGCAGACTGGCTGTCGCTGTTCGATCAGGCCGCCGATCTCGGCGTGTTGCAGATCCACCTGTCGGGAGGTGAACCGACGCTGCGGCCGGATCTCGAAATCCTGGTTCGCCGGCTGAGCGATCGCGGCGTCTATACAAACCTGATCACCGCCGGCGTCGGTATTCGTGAAGGACGGATCGACGATCTGGCGCGGGCTGGACTGGATCATGTCCAGATCAGCTTTCAAGGCGCTGTCGCCGCCACCACCGAAAAGATCGGCAATTATCGCGATGCGCATGTCAAGAAGATAGCGACGGCCAAAAACGTGCGCGCATCTGGCCTGCCCTTGACGATCAATGCTCCTATCCACCGCCACAATATCGATGAGATCCCGGCGTTCATCGAACTGGCGCTCGAACTTGACGCCGAGAGGCTGGAGATCGCCAATGTTCAATATGCCGGCTGGGCGCTTCTCAACCGCAATAGTCTGATGCCGGACCGCGCTTCCGTCGAACGCCAAGTGAATGTCGTACGGGAAGCACAGGAACGGCTTCACGGCATTCTCGCCATCGATTTCGTCACGCCCGATTATTTCGCGATCTACCCCAAACCCTGCATGGGCGGCTGGGCACGCGACGCCTTCATGGTGGCGCCGGACGGCACTGTCCTTCCCTGTCATGCGGCCGGCACCATACCTGGTCTCGTTTTCGACCGTTTTGGCGAAAAAAGCCTGACCGACATCTGGCACGGTTCCCCGGCATTTAACGCCTTTCGAGGCACGGATTGGATGGCAGAGCCTTGCCGCACCTGCGAGCGCAAGGAAATAGACTGGGGCGGCTGTCGCTGTCAGGCAATGGCGATTGCAGGAAACGCTGCCGCCACCGATCCCGCCTGCATCAAATCTCCATTGCATGCCCGCATGGCAACCTTGATCGAGAAGGCAACCACATCCGGAGGGGATGCCTTCCACTATCGCCGAATAGGAAGCGGCGTGGCGAACCCACGCGCATCACATCATTGAGGAGGCCGGACACTTTCGGAGAAGCTAACCCGACTGCATCGCAGCCGTTTTGCGGGGCAGGGTTTCAGCGACAAGCTGCTCTGCGTCACCGGACTCTCGTGGGCAAAACCTCGAACTTCCACAAACGGTTCGCCTGAAAATAGTCTCGTGCGAACTCCCGCACCTCATCCGCGGTGACCTTGCTGTAGCCATCGAGACTATAGCGGATCAGGTCAAGCTTGCGCTGGTCCGTCTGTGCATTCTCCAGATATGACATCCAGTAGCCGTTGCTTTGCTGCTGGTGCCTGAGTGTCTCGATTGCGGGTTCGCGTGCGCGCGCAAGTTCGTCCGCCGAAACCGTGTTCGATCCGAGATCGGCGGCAACCTTGTCGAACAGCGTATAAAAATTGCCGACCTTTTCGGGCGTCGTTTCAAGATAGAAGTAAGCAAAGCCGTAGCCTGGCAGATCCTTTGACAGATCGGCACTGCCCTGCAGGCCGTAGGTGGCTCCCTCGGCAATGCGGAACTGGTCGATTAGCCTGTTTTGAAAGATCTGGGCTGAAATGTCGGCGATGAAGGAACGCGGGATATCGGAAAACAGATCGCCGATCGGCACGCCAACGGCGATCGCCGCCGTATCTTCTCTGCCGGTATGGGTTGCGATGACGGGTTCGGTCGCGTCCGGAAAGCGCACACTGCCCTGATCAGGCGCGGATAAAACCTTATCGCGCTGCGGCATGGCACCGAAAGTCTTGGACGTCAGGCGGATGGCGTCATCGACCGTGACATCACCGACGATGGTGATTTCGATCGGCCCTTTGGAAACCAGCGGACGAAACAGAGCTTCGAAATCGTCGACTGTCGCCCCCGACAACTGCCTGCGATCTGGAAAAGCCCAGCGCGGATCGTTGGAATGCACAAGGCCGGCAAAGTCCCGCCCGAGCACGCCGCCAGCGGTTGCCTCATATTGATCGAGACCACTCAGATAGGCCTGCTGCATCCGCTTGAAGGCTTCAGGCCGATAGGCCGGATCGGACGTATAGGCGGCCATGAGCTGCAACTGCGTCTCGACATCCTCGGTACGGGTTCGCCCCTCGAAGCGGACGGCACTGTCGCCCACCGAAAAATCGATATTGACGATCTTCTCGGCGAGCACCTTCTGGATATCCTCGAAATCCAGCGCCTTCGTACCGGACAGAATGATCGCGGGAGACGCCCAGATCGGCAGGAAACGGTCGCTCGCCATGGCCATTCGGCCGCCACCGATATGTTCACGGACGAGAACTTCATTGGCGCGAAGTTTTGTCGGCTTGACGTTGAGGCGCACGCCATTCGCAAACCGAACCATGGTCAGGTCGAGATCGTCGACAGTGCGACGCTCGACAACCGCTCCCGGTTCTCCGAACGAGGCGTAGGGCCAGACCACGTCATCCGTGCCGGAAAGCGCTGAAACGCTGACGGAACGGGCCGCGACATAAGCTTGGCGAACTGCATCGGCTCCGCCTTCCGGTGCCTGTGCCGTTTGAAGCAGGACCTGCGGACCGTTTCCGGAAAATGTCTTTCGAAGCGCCTCATTGACCTCTGTCACGGTCACCTGAGCGGTCAGCGTCTGAAACAGCGACAGATCATCGGCAGGCGACGTGAAGACCTCGTCGCTGTCGACGCTGCCGGCCAGCATGGAGGCAAGTGCTGTCGTCGTTCGTGTGGATGCCGCCGCGGCTTGTGCCTGAAGGGCAGAACGGTATTCGGCGATCTCCCGCCGGATTTCCGCCTCCGAGGCACCGAATTCCTGAATGCGGCGTTGTTCCTGGTCAATCGCCGCCATGGCCGCCTGCCATTTGTCCGGCTCCGAATTCGCAACGACCATAGCAACATGGGCGGAGTCCAGCAAATCCTGAGCGCCCGCATTGGCGCTGATGAAGGGTGCATCCGCCTTGCTGGCGACGGAGGAAAGGCGGCGCTGGAGAACCAGCAGACCGAGACCTTCGACAAGTTGCTTGCGCCGCTCCGCAACGGTATCCAGCGCATCCTCGAATGGCCGTGTCCAGGCGATCTGGACGCTTGTCATGCTGCCGGGAACAGCAATGACGTTGAAGGTTTCGCCTTTGGTTTTCAGGTGGCCGAGGTCCGGCGCGGGCGGATTGGCAGCAGTTGCCTTCCAGTCATCAAAACGCGCACGGATTTCGGATTCCAGCGCGGCCGGATCGACATCCCCGACGACGATCAGTGTAGCGCGATCCGGGCGGTAATAATTCTCATAATAGTCACGCAGCAAGTCGACGGGCGCATGCCTGATCACATCTATTTTTCCGATCGGCGAACGCGTTGGCACGCGCTGCCCATCGAGAAGGCTACTCATGGCCGCCATGCCGGCGCGGTATTGCGGCGTATCGCGTTGGCGTTCTTCCGAGAGGATGACATTGCGTTCGCGATCAAAAGCTGCGGCATCGAGGGTCAGTTCACTTGCCGTCTCCCGCATCAGTTTAAGGCCGGTGGAAATCGTGTCGGCATCGACCTGCGGAAGATCGAGGGAATAGACCGTCTCGCGATAGGACGTATGGGCATTCGTATCGGGTCCGAAAGCCAGCCCCTTGCGCTGGAGGATGCGAACCATCTCGTCTTCGGCGACATTGGTCGAGCCTTTGAAAGCCATATGTTCAAGAAAATGCGCCAACCCCTGCTGATTGTCGTTCTCGTCGAGCGAGCCGGAGCCGATGCGAAAACGGATTGCCGCCTGTTTCGGCGGGGTCGCATTGCGCATGATCGCAAAGCGCATTCCGTTCGCCAGCGTTCCGAAGTGGACGGCCGGGTTGGCTGCCAGATCGCTCTGCGCCTGCGGCCAGGACGGCGACAACGTATCCGCCCAAACCGGCACCGCCAGCCCGATGCCCAGAGCAAGGGTCGCCAGGGCGGCAAGCAGGCGGTGACGCGAATTTACTATGTATTTGAAAAGCATCAGGGTTCCGGCGGGGTAGGAGTTGCGAACGGGGACTATCTCAAAGCCGGCTCTTCCCTTCAAGGCATGTGCGTCGAAATGGCTAAGCGTTGAATAACAGTTGAGTGACGATCGCTCTCAAGACCGGCCGATGGCCTGACCATTCAGCTCGTAGAAACAGGTGGCCAGCCGGGACAAGGATACCTGCAAAGCCTGGCCAGCAATGGCAAGGAGCACGGCACATTTTCTGCCGGAAAGCGTGAGCGTGCCGGTTTCAGTCGACCGCCACCATCACGTCCGACGCCTTGATCACCGCGTAGGCATCGCCGCCGACGGCGAGGCCAAGTTCGTCCACCGCCTCGTTGGTGATCGATGACGTAACGACCAGGCCATCGCCGAGATCGATGCGGACATGTGCCGTGGTCGCGCCTTTCGTGACCTCGATGACCTTGCCCTTGAAGCGATTGCGCGCGCTGATTTTCATAGACCTCTCCTTTGTGTTTGAACCACAATGGTTAAGCCACGCTCGATCGGCGCACAAACACAAAAGCGTTTTGCCAAGAATAACGCCCTGGTGAAGAGGAGCTGTACTGAGCGCCCTGACGATGACCGGAGCAGAGCAATAAAACTAGCAGGACAGGGCATGATGCACGTCAGCCCACGACGCCTTGTCCGGCGCTGTCAAAAGGTGGCCCTCGGTCATGCCTGGACGATAAGGCTCTCCATCCATCCTTGCCGCGTAACCGCCTGCTTCCGCATGGATGAGCACACCGGCGGCATGATCCCAGGGCTTCAGGCTCTCGTTGAGGCAGAAGCTCATCGCACCGGTTGCCAGCATCCGGTATTCCCAGGCCGAGCAGCGCCATGTGGTGACGCGCAGAAACTTCAATACTCGCGGCGCAAGCTCTGCCCGCAATCCCGGTTCAAACATGTGCAGCGGTATGAAACCGTGCATTTCGCGGACAGGGCCGGGCGCGGCAACGGAGAGGCGTGTGCGTGAACCGTCTGCCGCGACATGCCACGCCCCTTGCCCGGGTCGCGCCACCAGAAAATCGCCCAGAACCGGGTAATGGATGATGCCGGCGATGGTTTGTCCGCCGGAAACGATGGCAAGAATGCTGCCGAACATCGGCGTACCATGGGCAAAATGCCAGGTGCCGTCTACCGGATCGATGACGGCGGCAAGGTCTGCCTCTGCGAGCCTTGCCAAAATGGACATATCATCCGAAGCGGCCTCTTCACCGATCACGGTGATGCCGGGCAGGCGTGCCTTCAGCCTTTCGCTGATCAGGCGCTCGGAGGCGATATCGGCATCCGTCACGATATCGTCCGCCATCGTCTTGGCACGAATGGTGTCCGAGGTCACGGACCGGAAGCGTGGCAGGATTTCTCCTGCCGCCGCCTCACGCATGTAACCCATCAGTTCATCGAAAAGCGCGTCGCTGACTGTTTTCATGTGCGGCGCCCTTTCAGATAAGCCTTCAGCGCTTCCGGTTCGTCCGTCTGGAAAACGCTGATGCCAGCATTCATCAAGGTGCCCCAGATACGGTCTGGGTCGATGAGCGCCGTCCTGTCCACCCATTCGCCGCTGGCTTCCATGTTGAGCGTGTTGGTCCACAGCGCCATGTTCGCATCCTGGAACATCTGGCGGTTTTGCTCAATCGTCGCCAGCCGGTCGAAACGGATTTCGCACATGAAGGGCCTGATGTCCGACAATAGCGCCATGGTTTCGTGGATGCTCTCAGTGGTGAATTTCGACATCGCCATGAAGGCGACGCCGTCGATGTTCTGGGCGCGCACCCAGTCCAGTTCTTCACGGGTCATGACGCGGGTCTTCAGGTCGACATAGGATGCGGCATTCATATCCCGGGCGCAGGCGGCGACTTCGGAAAACAGGCCGCGATCCTTGAGATCGAGATCCGCAAAGATGCGGCCACGGATGATTTCCAGCGCCTGCTTCAGCGTCGGAATGCGCTGGTCGGTCGTTGCGCGATGTTCGCCGCCGTCGTCCTCGCGCAGTGCAATCGCCTGCAGCTCCGCCATGGTGAAGGTTTCGGCGTCGCGGTCGACACCGGCCATACGCAACAGCGTATCGTCATGCATGATGAACAGCTCGCCATCGACGCTTTTACGGATATCGAGTTCAACGACGTCTGCACCGACGGCGATCGCCCGTTCAATGGCCGCAAGGCTGTTTTCCGGCGCGCCATGCCAGGCACCGCGATGGGCAACGATGGCGGGATCGCGTTTTTGGTCGGCTATATAGTCTACGTAATGCGTCATTTCACATTTTCCTTGGAGGTCATTCAGCTGCGGCGGGCCGCAAGATAGGATTTGAGAGCCGCCGCCTCATCGGTCTGGATGACCGAAATGCCGGCATCGATCAGCCGTCCCCAGACGGCGTCCGGATCGGCAAGGGCTGCGGTATCGGTAAAACCGGCGCAGGCGACGCTGTCGAGCGTGTTGACCCACAGCGCCATGCCGGTGTTGCGGGTGATTTTTTCGACGGCGGAAAGCTCACTGAGCGTGCCGAAATAGATCTCGCAGATACTCGGTGACAGCTCCTCCAGCAGCGCCAGCTGCGTGGCGGCACCCGGCACGTTGAGCCGGGTCTTGGCCAGGAACAACACGTCATGCGGCAGGATCGTGTCGCGGATCCAGTCGAGGTCCTTGCGTGTTTTCAACGCGGCCCAGAAATCGACCTGATGATCGACGCCCATCGCCTTGGCGAGAGCGATCACATCCGGGATCACCTCCCGCTCCTTGACGTCGAGATGGAGGAATATGCGGCCACGTGTCAGTTCGAACACTTCGGCAAGGCTCGGCAGCTTTTCCAGCGTGAAGACATTGTCGTCGTCGCCATCACGATTGCGCAGGCGCAGCACCGAAAGATCGTTCGAGGTCAGCGCTTCCGGTCTGCGGTCAAGCCCGGCCATCCGCTCCAGTGTCTCGTCATGCAGCAGAAACAAGCCGCCATCGGCGCTGCGGCGGATATCGATCTCGACTGCGTCATAACCTGCGGCAATCGCCCGCTCGATGGCGAGGAGGCTGTTTTCCGGCGCGTGGCGCCAGATGCCGCGATGCGCGACCACGGCGCAATCCCGCGTCTTGTCGGCAATAAAGTCCCTGTAGTTCACTGGTATTCTTTCGCTGCTGCAGATTGGGACTTTGCATCCCCGAAGGCGCCGGAAATAGCGCGGCCGGTTTCACGCTCGAAGAGATGCAGGCGAGCCTGCGGGAAGGACAGCGACAGCGCCTGCCCCGTGTCGATCTCGACGCCGAAGGGCATTGCAATCCGCAGATTTTGGTCGGCGATCTTCGTTTCGAGGATTTCATGCGAGCCGAGGTCTTCGCGGTAGCGAATTTCCGTCTTGATCGAGCCGCCGTCATTGACGGCAATATCTTCTGGGCGGATGCCGAGCTGGAAATTGCCCTTGCCGGCATAGCTCGCGACGACCTGACCGTCAGCCAGCCGCAGCACGGAACCGTCGCCCGTCACGTCCAGAATATTCATCGGCGGCGAACCGATGAATTTGGCGACGAAGACCGATGCCGGGTTGTGATAGATCACCTTCGGCGTATCGAACTGTTCGATACGGCCCTTGTTGAGAATGAGGATGCGGTCGGCAAGCGTCATCGCCTCGACCTGATCGTGGGTGACGAAGATGCTGGTTGCGCCGATACGGCGGTGCAGTTCGGCTAGCTCGACGCGCATGTCGTGGCGCAGCTGTGCATCGAGGTTGGAGAGTGGCTCGTCGAACAGGAGCACGCCCGGCTCGCGGATGATGGCGCGCCCGATCGCAACACGCTGACGCTGGCCGCCTGAAAGCTGGCTTGGCTTGCGCTCGAGAAAATCGGCAAGGCCGAGCATCTTGGCCACTTTGGCGACGCGCTCTGCGCGGGCGGCTTTCGAAACACCGGCGACCTTGAGGCTGTAGGCCATGTTTTCCGCGACCGTCATATGCGGATAAAGCGCATAATTCTGGAACACCATGGCGCAGCCGCGATGTTTCGGTTCCAGATCCTGCACCTCGCGCCCGCCGATGACGATCCTGCCGCCGGACACGCGCTCAAGGCCCGCGATCATCTGCAACAGCGTGGACTTGCCGCAGCCCGATGGGCCGAGCACGACGGTGAATTCGCCGGGGCGCAGTGTTACATCGATCGGCGGGATGATGGTGTTTTTGGCGTCATAGGACTTGGTGACGCCGATGAGCTCGATCTCGGCCGCGGCGGCGCGAATGCTTAAGTCGATGGCGGTCATGGGATCATTTCTCCGAAAGAACGAGGCCCTGGACGAGAAAACGCTGTAAGAGAGCGATCATCGTCAGCGGAACGAGGGAGACGAGCACGGCACCGGCCATGATCATCGGAAAATCGGGCACCTGGCCATCCGCATCCGGCACGAGGCGGGCGAGACCGACAACGGCGGTCTGCATGTCGGGCGTAGAAGCACCGACCAGCGGCCACAGATATTGTGTCCAGCCGCTGAGGAAGGTCAGCACGAACAGCGAGGCGAAACTGGTGCGGGCGAGCGGCAGAAGGATATCGATGAGGAAGCGGATCGGTCCCGCCCCATCCATGCGCGCCGCCTTGAACAGGTCCTTTGGCAGTGTCATGAAAAACTGGCGGAACAGGAAGGTGCCGGTGCCATGCGCCACCAGCGGCGCGACCAGGCCGAAATGGGTATCGAGCACGCTGAGTTCGAGCTGGACCGGGGAACCGAAGACTGACGCGATGAGGGTGTTGAGACCGGTGAAATCCAGAACCGCATTGAGCGGCGAAAAGATGTTGGCCGCCACCTGATAGGTGGTGATTACACGGATATCGAGCGGCAGCATGATCGTTGCCAGGATCAGCGCGAAGACCACGCCCGCCCAGCGGATACGGAAATAGACGATTGCGTAGGCAGACAGGAAGGACAGAACACAGGTGGCGAGCGCATTGGAGAATGCCACGATCATGCTGTTGAGCATCTGGATCGGAATGCGCGTGTCGTGGATGACCTTCTCGATATTGGCGAAGAACTCGGTGCCCGGAACCCAGGCCAGCCCGTTGCGCAGCATGTATTCATAGGACTGCGATGCGGTGGACAGCGTCAGGTAGAGTGGCCCCACGATATAGAGAATGCCGATAGCGAGCAGGATGCCGGCAGCGATATTGATGGAGCGTGCGTTTTCGACCATGGCTCAGCGCTCGTAGTTGATGCGCCGGCCGAGGAAGAAGAACTGGCAGGCTGCGAGAAGAAGGACGAAGACCATCAGGATGGCCGTCTGGGTGGAGGCGCCGGAAAGATCGAAGCCGCGGAAACCGTCGACATAGATCTTGTAGACGAGCAGCGTCGTCGAACCGCCCGGACCGCCGCCGGTAATGGTGTCGATCAGCGCGAAGACCGAGGTGATGCTTTCGGTGAATTCCAGCACGAAGGTCAGGAATAGCTGCGGCATGATCAGCGGCAGCTGCACATCGAAGATACGTCGCCAGGGGCCTGCACCATCCATGGCGGCCGCCTGATACATGGTGGGCGGGATCGAGCGCAGGCCGGCGAGCAGGATGACGAAATTGAACGGAATGCCGCTCCACACATGTGCGGCCACCAGAGTGACGAACGCATCCGTGCCGTCGATACCGGGGTTCCACAGGCCGGGAAACAGCACATTGAGCGGTGCCATCAGACCGACGAACGGATTGAAGATGAAGGCGAAAACGACACCGATGGAGGCGCCGGCAATGCCCTTCGGCCAGACGAGAATGTTGCGGGCCGGATAAGACATGCCGATCTTGCGATCGGCGGCCACCGCCAGCATTAGCGGCACGACGACCGCAAGCGACGATGCCGTCAGCATGAAGATGACCGTGCGCCCGGTGGCGCCCCAGAACTCGGGATCGCTCAGCACGCGCTGAAAATTCTGCAGGCCGACAAATTCCGAACCGCCTCCAAATGGCTGTTCGAGGAAAAACGACCAGTAGAAGGCCTGGAAGACCGGCACATAAAAGAACAGCACGATCAGCAGCATCAGCGGCGCCAGCAAAAGAGCCGGCAGCCATCTATGGCTGAACAGGGAGGATTCCGACGACATGAACACAGTTCCGAATAAGAGAAGGCATGGAGCGGAAACCGCCCCATGCTTTGGAAGGTCTCAAAATACCTGATCAGGGAAGCTGCTTGCCCTTGTAGGTCTGTTCAAAACGGCGCAGCAGCTGATCACCGCGCTTCTTGGTGTTGTCGAGCGCCACCTGCATGGTCTGTGTGCCGGCAAAGGCCTTCTGGGTCTCTTCCATGAAGACTTCGCGGAACTGCACGTAGAAGCCGAGGCGGATGCCGCGGGTATCGGCGGTGGCCGGCTGGTTCATGGATTCGACGCCGACCTTGGCGGTGGCGTATTTCGGCGAATTCGCCTCGTCGCTCTTGGCGATTGCATCGAGAACGTTGGTCGTCACAGGCACGTAACCCGTGTTGGCGGTGAAGAACATCTGCTGTTCCGGCTTGCGCAGGAAATCGAGGAACGCCTTGGCGGCTTCGATCTCGGGCTTGTCGTGCCCCTTCATGACATAGATGGAAGCGCCTCCGACAAAGGTGTTGTGGCGCTCATAGCCCTTGTACATCGGCGCCATGTTGACAGTCAGCTCATACTTGCCATCGAACGCCTTGGCGGCTGCAGCGTAGGAGCCGGAAGACTGTTCCATCATCGCGCATTCGCCGGCATTGAAGGCAGCGGTATAATTGCCGGCCTTGGTATCGGCTGCGAGACGAACGAGACCTTCCTTGCGCCACTCGACCAGATTGGCGAGATGCTTGGCGGCAAAGGTGCTGTTGATGACATATTCCGCGTCGAGACCGTCATAACCGTTATGCTTGGTGGCAATCGGCAAGCCATGACGGGCGGAGAACTGTTCGAGAATGCGCCAGGTATCCCCATCGGTGACGAACGGGCATGCGTGACCGGCCGCCTTGAGCTTGCGGGCCGCTTCGATGATCTCTTCCCAGCCCGTCGGCGTTTCGGTGATGCCTGCTTTTTCAAGCTCGGTCTTGTTCGTGTAGAACAGCAGCGTCGAGGAATTGTAGGGCTGGGCGAACAGCTTGCCCTTGGATGTTTCGTAATAGGCGCGGGCACCGGCGATGTAGCTGTCCCATTTGACGTCCGGCATCAGATCCTGAACCGGTTCGACGGCATCCGACAGCATCAGATCGAGCGTGCCGGCGTCGAAGAACTGGATGAGAACCGGATGGTTCTTGGCGCGATAGGCGGCAATCGCCTTCTGCATGGAGACTTCGTAGGAGCCCTGGCCGACACAGCTGACCTTATGCTCGCTCTGCGAAGCATTGAACGCATCGCATTGCGCCTTGATCGCGGTCTCGACCGGGCCCGTGTTGCCGTACCAGAATTCGATATTGGTGGCCTGCGCGGAACCTGCGCCCGCCATCAAGGCAGCCACGGCTGCCAGAGTAAACCTGTTCATCATCGCCCTCGTTTCTAGACGGACCGAGCCCCGCTCGATCTCCATCGACGGCTTATTACACTTTGAGTGTAACATTTAGATGACGGTTAAAATTGCTTGAAATGACGGACTTTCGCCTCTAAACGAGCGTAGGTCGTCACTGAAAAAATTTGATTACTACACTTTAGAAGTAAGGTATTGTGGTGTGTCAGGCGCTTACGTTCCGGAGGCTTTAATTGCCTCACGCTTTCTCCGACCGCACGAGACGACGGTCGTCTCGTCAAACGAGCGCCGGTTGCTGCAGCTGATCTGGCGCAATCCGGGCATTTCCCGGTCGGAGATCACGGCCCATACCGACCTCACCCAGCAATCGGTTCATCGCATCCTCGATCAGCTTGCGGATCGCAACATCATCCTGCTGGGTTCGGCCAAGCCCGGACTGGGACGCGGCCAGCCAAGCCCGATGCTGCATCTCAACGGCGCGCACACCTATGCCTGCGGAATCTCGGTGAATACCGATATCATCGGCATCTGTATCGTCGACTTTGCCGGGAAAATTCTCGGCGAACGGGAAGTGCCGCTGCGCGAAAAGACGATGCACCAGGCGCTTCAACTGGTGAAACAGCAGGTCGCCGAGTTGCAGCAGCACAACAATCTGTCCGAGGACGACCTTTTCGGCATCGGCTTTGCGATAGCCGGCTATCATGTCGATGGCACACGCCATAATGGACCGCTGCCGCTTCACGAATGGTCGATGATCGAGCTCGGACCGATCATCACGGATCTTTTCGGCCGACCGGCCTGGGTCATCAACGGCGCAAAGTCCGGCGCAGTCGCCGAATCCCTTTTCGGCACCGGCCGCTTCATCCGGCATTTCGCCTATCTCAGCTTCAACTACGGTTTCGGCGGCGGCGTCATCATCGACGGCGAGCTTTTGCAGGGCGGCAACGGCAATGCCGGCGAGTTCTCAGGCTTATACGATGAAGTCGAGTCCGAACGACGGCCCGCCTTGCAATATCTGATCGACCGGCTGAACCGGAATGGCGTCAACGTACCTTCGATCCATTACATGCGCCGCAATTTCAATCGTGACTGGCCGGGTGTAACAGAGTGGGTCGACGATGTGACGCCAGCCTATATTCGTCTCGTCAATGCAATCCGCGCTACGCTGGACCCGCAGGCAATCGTGTTCGGCGGCCAGATCCCGCCCGCCCTGGCATCGATGCTGATCGAACGGACAAAAATTTTCGACCGCCCCCGTTATGGCGTACATCGAGGCGGTCCGAAGTTTATCGTATCCGAAATCGCAAGCGACGCGGCGGCGATGGGGGCAGCGATCATGCCATTCCGCCGGATGTTCTACTAGGTGCACAGCGAGCTGTGTTGCCGATCTAGTGGTCGTTAGTCAGCGAGAGGCGGCCGTATCCATCAAAATCCCTCTCGGATCGGCCGCGCGAAAACAAGTTGCCAGCAGACAAGTCAGCCCCGGCTGGGCAGACCGTCAAAGGGCCGAGATGAACTTGACGCTTATCAGTTTTTCGCGGATGGAGATTGTCAACTTATGCGATCACGTTCACGTGCTTCGCTTTTGGGAGGGAAAAATATGATTTCATTGTTCAACCGGTTTGCGGTGGCCGGTATCTTGGTGGCCACAAGCTGGACAACAGCTGCATTCGCCCAGTCCACCGAAGTCAAGATTGCCTATGCGCTCGCGCGCGATTCCCACTACGGTGCCGCAGCTGACGGCTGGGACAAATACGTCACCGAAACCAGCCAGGGGAAGTTCAAGTTCGTGCATTTCCCCTCCTCCGCCCAGGGCGGGGAGCGTGAAGTGATCGAAGGGCTGCAGCTCGGCACCGGCGTCCAGGCGGTAGTCGTCTCGTCAGGTGCACTTTCGAATTTCGTGCCGGAAATCGGCGTGACCGACATTCCCTTCCTGTTTCGCGATCTGCCGCACGCGCGTGCGGTACTCGACGGGCAGATCGGCGAGGGTATCCTTGCGAAATTCAAAGACCGCGAACTTATCGCACTTGCCTGGGGCGAACAGGGCTTCCGCCACATCACCAACAACCGCCAGCCGATCGAAAAGCCTGAAGATCTCGCCGGCCTGAAGATCCGCACGATGGAAAACCCTGTCCATATCGCAGCTTTCGAAACAGCCGGAGCGGCGCCTACGCCGATGTCCTGGCCGGAAGTCATTCCGGCGTTGCAGCAGGGCGCAATCGACGGTCAGGAAAACCCGCTGTCGGTCATCGTTTCGGCCAAGCTCTGGGAGGTCCAGAAGTTTCTGACCGTTTCCGGACATGTCTATTCTCCGGCCATGCTAATCGTTTCTCCGTCCTTCTGGGACAGCCTGTCCGATGACGAGAAGAAAATCTTCGCTGACGGCGCTCTCAAGGGCAAGGAAGCCATGCGCGCATTCGTCGACAATTCGGAGAAGAATGGCGTCGAGACAGCCAAGGCCGCGGGCATGCAGGTCAACGTGCTGAGCGAAGAGCAGAAGGCCGCGTTCCAGAAATCCATCCAGTCCGCCTATGACGGATATTATGAAACCTACACCAAAGAACTGATCGACCAGATCATCGCGACCAAGTAAGGCGCGTCGCTATCGCGACGCCCCGGGCGAACAGCTCGGGGCGGAGCTTTTGGGAGAGGGCAATGCGGAAATTCGAACATATCTTCGTCGAGGCCAATCGCTGGGCGCTCATCCTGTTGCTTTCGGCAATGGCGATCCTCGTCTTCGCCAATATTTCGCTGCGCTATTTCACCAATCATTCGATCACCTGGTCGGATGAAGTCGCCCGGCACATGATGATCTGGCTGACATTCATCGGCGCGGGCATTACCTTGAGGCACGGTGGACTGACTGCCGTCGACAATTTCCAGCTTTCGGCCGGGCCACGCATTGGCATGCTGATGCGCATTGCAGTCGTCGCGATCATGATGGCGTTTTTCGCCGTGATGATCTGGGCCGGCAAGATCTACGTCGGGCGCACGATGTTCCAGATGACCCCGTCGACCCGCATTCCGTTCGGTTACATCTATCTCGCCATCCCGATCGGCTTCGGCCTCCTCACCATTCACCTTCTGTTCGTGCTGAAAGCCTACCTGGCAGGTGGCATGGCTGCGCTGCAAGGCGATGACGACACCCCGCCTGTAGCCTCGTAATCCAACGTCGAAGTCCCGATCATGATCATCATTCTCTTCGCATCCTTCGCCGTTCTCATGGCCATTGGAGTTCCGGTCGCTTTTACTTTGGCGATCTCCACCTGGCTTGCGGTCATCCTTGGCAGCAACTATCCGCAGATCGTCGTCATCAAGGAGATGTTTTCCGGCGTCGACAGCTTCCCGCTGCTTGCTGTTCCCTTCTTCATCCTGGCGGCCGAGCTGATGACCGGCGGTGCGCTTACCCATCATCTGCTTCGCCTTGCGGCTCAGTTCGTTGGCCGCGCGCGCGGTGGCCTGGGTTATGCCAGCATCATTTCGACGACCCTTTTCGCCGGGATTTCCGGATCTGCGCTTGCGGCAGCGGCAGGCCCCGGCGCCATGAACATCCGGATGATGGAAAAGAGCGGATACGACAAACGTTACGCCTCGGCACTGGCTGCGGCAGTCGCGATCGTCGACCCGATCATCCCCCCATCCATCACCATGATCATCTATGCGCTGCAGGATAATCGCGTTTCTGTCGGCGGCCTTTTCGTCGCCGGCGTCATTCCCGGTCTGCTGATCTCGGCTGCCATGTGCGCGGTGAATTTCTATATCTCACGCAAGCGCGACTATCGCTCGATGGATCTGCGTCCGACGGTTCGCGAAATGATCTCGACGACCATCTTCGCCCTCCCGGCAGTAGCACTGATCGTCATTGTCGTCGGCGGTATCCGCGCCGGCTATTTCACTCCGACAGAAGCCTCGGTGATTGCTGTCTTCTATTCCCTCGTCTGCGGCATGTTCATCTACCGCACGCTGAAGGTGAAGGATCTTCCCGACATCATCTTCCGATCGGCCATGATCACCGTCGGCATCCTGCTCATTCTCGCCGCAGCCCGCGCCTTCGCCTGGGTTCTGATCATCGAGGGAGTGCCGCAATATCTTGCCGACGTGATCATATCCTGGAACCTCAGCCCGTTCGTGTTCCTGCTTGCGGTCAATGTGCTGCTTCTGCTGTTCGGACTGTTCATGGATCCCCTGCCGGGCGTCATGATCCTCGTACCGATCCTTGCACCGATCTCGTTCCAGCTCGGCATCGACCCCATCCATTTCGCCATGATCGTCATTCTCAACCTGACGATCGGATTGATCACTCCGCCGGTCGGCCAGCTGCTGTATGTCGTATCGGCCGTCGTCAAGATCAGGGTGAGCGAGATTTCGCGAGAGATGACACCGTTCATGATCGCCTATCTGGTCATCCTCGGACTGATCACGTTCTTTCCGGCGATCTCCACCTGGTTGCCGCGAGCGACAGGCTTTTGACGAAATTGGGTTTACCCCGCTCTGTTTCGCAAAGTAGGCGATCAATTCGACAGCCATGGACCGAAAACATCATCGCGCGAAATCGGATCGTTCGTGCAACGACGGCCACCACCGATATGCATTTAGAGCCCACTCTCCCATCGCATCTTTACGCGATTTCCCGGCAAGCTTCGAAATAGTCTTCCAGAACGCGGTCGACGGAATGTAGCGCAAGAGCCTCGGCGTTGCGTGCCACCTTGCCGGAACGGACTGCTTCGTAGGAGCCCTGCAAATACTGGCTGATTAGCGTTTCCGGGATCTCGACCCCCGCCAGCAGGCCGAAAAGTTCTTCTAGCGCCGCATGGATGGTTGCGTTCGGCCAGTAATAGCGCACGCGGTCACTATAGCTGAAATGACGCTGAAGATGTTGCTCGTCGGCCGTCCCGTGATAGTATTTTTCCCAGTTCTTCGGCTCGGCCATCAGAACCGTCTCGACCGTCTCGATCAGCGTTGCCGAGCGTCTGGCCGGCAATAGGAAGGCCGCGATCCGATCAAGGCCGTAAAAGGCTTCGCGCAGCGCAAATGTCAGGCCGGGGCCGACTTTCAGAATGGCGAAACCATCGAGCACAAGGTTGCGCAGCGCATCACGCGTCTGATAATCGGTGGAATGCGCTTCGAAGACGAGGCCCGGCAGGTTGGCAAGCTTCGCACTCAACGGCGCCGCCTTGCCGCTGTCATAGGCGATGATATTGTGGTTGCCGAACTCGACGCCTGGCTGCACGACGGCACCGACGACACGCCCGAAAGCCTTGCCAACGCCGGCGGCCTCGAAGGCGGCACGATGCACGGCAATGGTTTCTTGCGCCGCGTCCGGCTTGGTGACTTCGAGCTCCTCTATCTCTTCCATCGCGCCGCCGGGAACTGGTACTTCGGTGCCGACTATATAGACCGGCAGTATGCCCGCCGATCCTGCAATCGCCGCCTCGGCAACGGCCGCAAGGCTTGCCGCACGTTCGGCCGTCACCGCATCTGGCAGCGACAGTGGTTCGCCGGCACAGCCCATGCTGGAATCGAGATGCAGTTTGGTGAAGCCCGCCCGCGCGTAGGCATCGATCATCACCCTTGCCTTTTCCATGGCTTCGGCCGCGGGCAGGTCCTTCCAGGGATTGGGGCCGAGATGGTCTCCGCCAAGGATCAGCTTTTCGAGCGGAAAGCCGATCCTGGCGGCGATCTTCTCGACGAAGGCGCGAAAATCGGCCGGCGTCATGCCGGTATAGCCGCCATCCTGGTTCACCTGGTTGCAGGTTGCCTCGACAAGCAGATATTCGCCACGGGCGAGCGCATGGCGCATCGATGCTTCGATGACCATGGGATGTGCCGAGCAGATCGACGGGATACCCTTCACCCCGGTTCCCTTGCCCCAGGTCGCGATGTCGGACAGGTAGTTCTTCTGCATCTGGGGTATCCCCTTCCAATCGCTCAAACTTATGCTTCGATCAGCTGATCGAGTTAGGCCTTGTTCAAGGCCCTTTCGATCGGGCCGGCCTTGGTGACGACGCGGGCGCTCAACAGCGTCCGCGCAACGTGAAACCGCTCGATGCGATCAGACATCGTAGCCGTCACGGTTTCTTCAGTGCCAAGTCTCCAATGAAGACGACTAGGCCGCCCACGGATAGAGCGTGACACCGGACACGACGCGAGAAAGCGTGCCGCTGGCAAAAGGGTTATCGACCTCCAGCCCCAGTTCTGCCGACCAACGGACGGCCCAGACCTGACTTGCCAATATGTAGAGGACGGCAAGCGCGCGCGGATCTGCGATGGCCGGCACTGTGATGTCACAGCCGACGGCCCCCAGAGTGGTCACGACGGCGCCCGGATACTGGCTACGGAGTTCGTTGATGACATCGACATCATAGCGCGACGTGTGTTCGTCCGGATGTACCATCAGGGCGATATGGGTGCCCGGCACGACGGCCGCCTTCGGGCCATGCCGGAAGCCGAGCGGACTGTCCCACTGCACCATAACCTGACCTGCCGTCAGTTCCAGAACCTTCAGCGCCGCCTCGCGAGCCAGCCCCTTGAGGGCGCCGCCGCCAAGAAAGATCATCCGGGGTGGGCAAATCGGCGCGTCCTGCTCCGCAAGTTCGCCAAGCATGGTCTCGGCCGCCGCCGACAGGGCCGGCAGGGTTACAAGCGGATCGAAGACCTCGTCGATGCATGCCAGTGCCGACAGCAGCATCGTGGTAAAGCTCGATGTCATGGCAAAGCCATGGTCATGCGTCTCTTCCGGCAATAGCATCACTTTCTGCTCGCCTGGCCCCGGCGCCGGCCGCGTTGCAAGGGCGCCGCCCGAATTGCAGGTGATATGCAGCCGATGCGCTTCGGGCATCGCGCTGTCGAGAAGCTCCAGCATGCCGATCGTCTCTGAACTGTCGCCGCTGCGTCCGAACTGGACGATCAGGATATCTGCGCTCCGGCGTACGAAATCTGCGGGGCCGGCAACGAAGTCGGTCGTCGGAACCGACCTGATCAGGGGACCATCGATGGAACTGCAGGCACAAGCCGCCAGAACATCGCCGATAAAGGCGGAGGTTCCGGCACCGCAGAGCCAGATTTCCCGGATCTCCTTATCCTTGATCCATCGGCGGATATCCGCGGCCTGTTCTTTCAGATCAGCCGCCCAGCCGCGCCAGATGGCCGGCTGCTGCAGAATTTCTTTCCAGGTCGAAGAGGGGTGATTGAATGCCATGACGAAGAACTTTCATTCTTTGGGATGAGACGGCGCGCGGGTGGCGCAGGCCGCAAGGAAACCTGGGATGACGCGGAGAACGGATCCCGCCAGCGTGGAGATACCCGCCTGCACTCTTGGTGATGCCGCAGACGACGCCACCGGCGGCAATACGGGCGTGATCGACGACAGTCGTCCGGTCATCTGAGCGCAACCTTTGCAATCTCGACGACCCGATCCGGAAGCAGGCGGTTGCCGCTTTCCGCATCGAAGACATGGCCCGAACCGGGCTTCGGGGCGATCGTGATCGCCTGTCCGGGTGACAGATCGTAGCGTTCCCGTAGCAGCAGGCAGAGCGATGCCTCGCCGATCAGCGCCGGGTTGCGCAGCATGACGATCGTCTCCGCGCCGGTGGGCTCAATCACATCGATCTCGAACGAAAGCCCGCGGTCGGAGGGTTGCAGCTCTTCCGGGCGCAATCCGAGCTTGACAGGCTGTCCTGCCGCGCCGCCGACTGCGCAGGGAAGATAAACCCGGCTGCCATCGCTCAAAACGACACTCTGCCGGTCTTCGCCCAGTGTCCCCTCGATGAAATTCATCGAGGGAGAACCGAGAAATCCGGCAACGAATTCGTTGACCGGCCGGTCATAGAGTTCGATCGGCTTGCCGACCTGCTCAACCCGGCCATCGCGCATGACGACGATGCGGTCGCCCATGGTCATCGCCTCGACCTGGTCGTGGGTCACGTAGATCATCGTCGCCTTGACGCGCTTGTGCATCTGCTTGATCTCGGTGCGCATCTGCACACGAAGCTTGGCGTCGAGATTGGACAGCGGTTCGTCGAACAGGAACAATGCCGGCTTGCGCACGACGGCACGCCCCATGGCGACGCGCTGGCGCTGCCCCCCGGACAATTGACGGGGATAACGATCGAGAAGATGGCCGAGACCCAGGCTTTTGGCTGCGGCCTCCACGCTTGCATTCCGCTCGGCCTCGCCGACATCTCTGAGCTTGAGCGAGAAACCCATATTCTCGCGAACCGTCATGTGTGGGTAAAGCGCATAGTTCTGGAAAACCATCGCAATATCGCGGTCCTTGGCCGCGATATTGTTCACGACCCGGCCTGCGAAGGCGATCGTGCCCGACGTAATGCTTTCCAGACCGGCGATCATTCGCAACAGTGTCGATTTCCCGCAGCCCGAAGGCCCGACGAGAACAACGAATTCACCGCTTTCCATTTCGATATCCAGGCCATGCAGTGCTGTCTGGATGCCGTAGGACTTGCGCAATTGAGATATCTTGACGTCAGTCATGAACGTCTCCTGTCGAAGGGCGAAGGGTTAGGAGAGAGGCGGGACCATGTCGCCGTGGGCTTCGATCATGTCAGCGACGAGCGCCGCGATCTGATCGGGAGCCAGTTCGGCAGAGGTATGCGGATCGAGCATTGCCGCCTGCTCGACGTAGTGGCGTTTTCCCGTCAGGGCGGCCAGCACGGTCAGTTCCTGAACGTTCGTGCTCAACCGAATCACCGCCGCCAGCTCTGCCGGCATCTTGCCGACCTTGATCGGCTGAATGCCGTTGCGATCGACATGGCAGGGGACTTCGACGGTCGCCTCGTAAGGCAGGTTGTCGATGAGGCCGTGATTGACGACGTTGCCGTAGATCAATTCCGGCTCATTGGTGACCATGGCGTTGAGGATGGCCGACGCATACTCGTCCGAACGGCAGACCTCGATCGGCTGATCGCCCTCCAGGTCCTTGCGCTGCTGTGCCCATTCTCCCAGACGGCGTTCGCAGCGCCTCGGATATTCGTCCAGCGGAATGTTCAGCGTTTCGATCAGATCCTCGTGGCCACGCTTGATGTACCAGGGCGTATATTCGGAAAAATGCTCCGAGGATTCGGTGACGAAATAACCGAAGCGGCGCAGCATATCGAAGCGGACGCGGTCGGTGTCGGGCACCTTGTCCGTCTGCGCCAGCGCCTTCAGACGCGGATAGAGATCTTCGAAGGAGCCATCCGGCAACCTTTTTCCGTATTTGAGCATGAAGGCGACATGATTGATGCCGGCCGACCTGTAGTCGATATCGCGGATGTCTTCACCGAGGCATTCGGCAAGATGCTGCGCCGTGTGCTGCACGGAATGGCACAGGCCAACCGTCTGGATGGACGGTGCGATCTGCGAGACGGCCCAGCAGTTCATCGCCATCGGGTTGACGTAGTTCATCAACAGCGCATCGGGGCACAGTTCCTGCATATCCTCGCAGATCCCCTTGAGCACGGGGATCGTGCGCAAGGCGCGGAAGATGCCGCCGATGCCGAGCGTGTCGGCAATTGTCTGGCGCAGGCCGTATTTCTTCGGGATCTCGAAGTCGATGACCGTCGAAGGGCGATAACCGCCGACCTGGAACATCAGGATGACGAACCGCGCATCTTTGAGCGCGACGCGACGATCCATCGTCGCCTCGATGCGGACATTGGGAAGCTTGAGCGCCTCGCAGATGCGCTGTGTGACGATCTCGGATGTCGACAGCCGATCGGCATCGATGTCCTGCAGGCTGATCGTGCAGTCGGAAAATGCCGGGCGGCTGAGAATGTCGCCCAGGATGTTTTGGGCAAACACGGTGCTGCCCGCACCAATAAGGGTAATCTTTGTCAAAACAGGCACTCCATCAGATGGGTTACTTGCCAGCACCGGCCATCAGGCCGTTCAGCAGGAAGCGGTTCAGAAACATGACGACCAGGGCCGGAGGGATCATGGCCAGGATCCCGGCAGCGTTGATCAGGCCGTAATCCACGTAGTTCTTGGTGGCGAATTCGGGGATTAGAACCGTCAGCGGCTTGGTCGCGGCTGTGGGGGCGAACACGAGCGGCACCGAAAACTGTCCCCATGCGCCGAGGAATGTCAGGATCGCCGCGGCAATCAGGCCGGGTGTCGCAAGCGGGATGACGATGCGGATCATTGTGTAGAGGCGCCCGGCACCATCCAGATAGGCAGCTTCCTCGATCGACAGCGGCAGGGATTCGTAGACCGACCGCATCAGCCACATGGCAAGCGGCAGATAGGCCGAGATGTAGATCAGGATGATGCCCGAATAGGTATCGACGAGGCCGAGGCTGACCATCATGCGGTAAAGCGGGATGAGAACCGTATAGCCGGGCACTGCCAAGGTCGCGACAATCATGTAGAAGACGAGATTGCGGCCCGGGAAGCGCAGCCGAACGGCCGCATAGGCTGCCAATGCGGCGATTGCTGTGGTCAGCACGGTCGCGCCGCCGGCAAGCACCAGGCTGTTGATCAGCGCCCGGAGAAAATCGTACCAGATGCCGGTTTCGTCAGGCAGCCCGATCAGTCCTCCCAGCAATTTGCGGTAGTGCTCGAAGGTGATTTCCGGCGGAAAGAAATTGATCGGCGACGTGGCTATGTCACGCGGCTTCATCAGGCTGGTGGCCAGTGCCCAGTAGACAGGGCCGAGCGACCATATCAGCAGCAGCAGGGCCGCCAGCCGTTGACCGGTTCCGCGAAGGATGAAGGAAACCATCAGTCGAACCTCGTTTCACGATAGATGCGGCGAATGTAGAAGGCGGACACCACGATCGACACGAGCATGACTGTGATCGACATCGCCATACCGTAGGAGAATTTCAGGTCCTGAAAGGCCGTCATGTAGATCTGCCCCTGGATGGGACGGGTGATCGCGCTCGCCTTCGCCAGAATCCATGCCTCGTCGAAAATGTTGAATGCGGTGATTGTCGACTGGGTGAGCGCAATCCCCAGCGCTCCCGAAATCAAGGGCAGGGTGATCATGCGCAGGCTGCGAAATCTGCTGGCACCGTCGACTTCGGCCGCCTCGTAAAGTTCGCGCGGGATGGTCTGCAGGGCGGCAAGCAGGATGACGGCGTTGAGCGGCATCATGCGCCACACATGGACCAGGGTGACCAGCACCAGGGCGGTCCCCTGATCGTTCATCCAGACGCGTGCCTGGTCGATCAGACCGAACTTCAGCAACAGGCCGTTGAGCAGGCCGTAATGCGGATTGTAGATCCACGACCACACCATGGCATTGACCACGGGCGGAAGCGCCCAGGGCAGGATGACGGCCGCAAGCAGCCAGCGGCGGCCGCTCCTCATGCCGTTCAGCAGCAAGGCGGTTCCCAGGCCAAGCGCCAGTTGCATGGAAACGGCCAGAACGACGTAGAACCAGGTGTTCCACCAGGCGTTCCGGACATTCGGATCCGAAAACATCGTCACATAGTTCTTGAAGCCAACGAATGGCTCACCCGGCATCATCGGGCTGACACGGTGAAAACTGTCCCACGCGGTTATTAGAACCGGGACGAAAACGAAGGCAGCCATCAGGGCGATCACGGGCAAGGCGAGTGCGATACCCAGGCTGGCATCACTCGATACCAGCTGTCGCCAATTGCGCCTTGGTGCGTCGCCGGTTGCCATAATGGTCATGACGACCTCATTGTTACTCATCAGGCTGCCTCCGTTCTCATTCCCGTCCGTTACTCGTCCTTCGCGGACTTGGCGGCGGTTGCGATCGCCTCGACGGCTGCTTCGACCGTCGACTGGCCGGTCGCGACCGCGTTGACGGCCGATGCGGCTGCATTGGAGAACGGCGGATACCAAGCCGGCGTACCCTCGGCGAACAACGGCTGGACCGAAGCGACCTGCTCGACAATCGCGTCGCCGCTTTCCAGCTTTCCCTCGCCGTTGAGCGCGGCAAGAGCGTCCTGTCGGGTCGGCAGGTTGCCTTCCTGCTGATAGTAGAGCTCCTGAATGTCCTTCTTCAGCACGTAGCTGATGAACTTGAGGGCATTCTCCTTGTTGTCCGAGGCGGACGGGATGGCCAGCGCTTCCGGCAGACCGTAAGTGACGGTCTTTCCGCTGACATTCGGAACGACGGCGCCGACGCTGTTGCCGGCGACCCGCGATTTTTCCTTGTCGTTGTATGTGGCAAGCGGGCCGGGCCCATCGGACAGGATGAAGCTGACATCGCCCGCCTTGAAGGCTTCGCGAACCTCCGGATTTCCGTAGGCTGTCGAGGCGGGATCGATAAGACCGTCATCGATCGCCTGCTTGATAAACGCGAGCGCCTTGTAACCGCCCGACGAGGCGTCCGTGAAGGCCGGTTCGCCATTGGCATCAAACAGCGTGCCGCCATACATCATGGTCACCAGATACCAGGCTGTCGATGTCGCTTCGCCGACGGAGAGGGGTAGTCCGAACGGATATTTGGATATGCCCTTTTCCTTGATCGCCTTGCCGGCAGCCAACAGCTCGTCCACCGTGCGGGGCGCCTTGTCGATGCCCGCCTTCTTCAGATGGTCTGCGTTGACCACCATCATCTTGAAATCGTTGTTATAGGGCGCGCCGACGACCTTTCCGCCAAACTTGAAGATCGGCAGAACCGAGACCTGGTCGAGGGCCGCCTGTTCGAGCTTGCCATCCAGCGGTTCCAACCACCCGGCGGCGCCGAATTGCCCGACCCAGGACCAGTCCAGCTCGATGACGTCGGCGGGCGAGGTGCCTGCGACGAGGGCCGTAATGATCCTCGTGTGGAGCTGATCCCATGCGAGCGTCTGCTGATCGACGTGGATGCCGGTGTCTTTTTCGAAGGATTGAAGGATTTCCGGCGTGTAACCCCTCCCCGGCAGAAGCACGGTGATCTTGTCGGCGGCCACGGCCGGCAAGGCGAAGAGCGCAACCGAAAGCGCGGCCGCAGCAGTGCTGAGGGCGCGCCGACGCGCACCCGGAATGATTTTCTTCATGATGTACTCCCAGTTGGACAAGGTTTATTCCCGCCGGCCTCGTTCGAGGTCCTGATTGCGGCAGGCTCACACAGGGCATGAGGTGCCGATGCCTGAACGATATACGATCATTTTCGATCATCAAGAGTTTTATTTATTGATCGATTATTATTTTTATTTGAGCGGCGCACCCGCCGAAAATTGTGCCATTTGCATTGAATAACGTTTTGATTCGCCGATTTTTACGGCGAATTGGGCGACAACACGCTCAAAATACGCCACCTTTGCCCATTCAATGGCGAGCGATTTTGACGTTTTTTCTTGACCTAATGACGCGCTTCTGGCTTATGTGAGGCAAATCCGCAGCACAGATCCGAGGGCGCATCCCATGAAGTCAAACCGGCTGGACGCCATCCGGAGCCACCTCTACAGCCACGGCCCGACCAGCATCAACGAGCTCGCCAAGGTCATGAATGCGTCATTGGCGACGATCCGGCGCGATCTGTCCGAACTGGAGGAAGCTGGCACGATCGACCGGCTTCACGGGGGAGCGCGGCTTGCCCAGGGATCCAGCGTCGAAATCGACTTCGACATGCGTGAACAACAGAATATCGCCGAGAAGCGCGCCATCGCAGCAGCCGCCTATGACAGGATCAAGCCGCATGGATCGGTGTTTCTCGATGCCGGAACCACCGTCCTGCAGGTGGCAAACCTGCTGAGGATCGAGCCGCTCTCCTGCCTCGTCTTCACCAACGGCCTTCGGGTTGCCCAGGAACTGTTCAACGTGCCGAAGACGCGGGTAAACCTGATCGGCGGCAGCTTGCGAAACGAGAATGCCTCCTTCGTCGGGCCTTTGGCGGAGCAGACGCTTCGGTCGATTTATATCGATACATTGATGCTTGGCGTCGGCGCGCTCGCGGATGACGGCGTCATCTACAGCATCGACAGCAGCGAGGCGCAACTGAACGCCTTGATGATCGAGCGCTCGGCGCAGCACATCATCCTTGCGACCACCGCCAAATTCGGCAATCGCTCGACCTTCGCCGTTGCTCCGGTGCCGAAGGGTGCGACGATCATCACCAGCCAGCATCTGAGCGAGGAATGGCAGAGCCGCGTGCGCGATTGGGGATGCGAACTGGTCCTGACACAGCCGAACACCAGCTTCAATGTCACGCCACTCGAGGCCAAAGCATGCTAATCCTCGGCTTCGACGGCGGAGGAAGCAATGCCCGCATGGCGATTGCGGATCACACCGGAGAAATTGTCCTCCGTTTGCTCGCCGGCGGTGTCAATCCGATGGATAACGACAACTGGCGCGACAATCTCCGCAAGGTTTTCGACGATGCAGGTGACGTTCTGAAGAACGTCGAACTGGGCGTGATAGGTCTTCCCGGCTGGGGCGAAGTCGCTAATTGCGACCATCAGATGCGGGATTGGCTGGAAACGAACGTCCCCTTCCCGCTTTCCCTGCTCAATGACGTCGAACTTGCGCAAAGAGCGGCCTTCGATGACAAGCCCGGCATTCTGCTCCTTTCCGGAACCGGGTCGATGGCGATGGCGCGCTCCCCTGACGGCAGAATGTTGCGGGCAGGTGGCTTCGGCGATCTGATCGGTGATGAAGGCAGCGCGTATGACATCGGGCGGCGTGCATTGGCGCAACTTTCGCGAGAACTCGATGGTCGCCACCCTGCAACGCCCTTCGGCAACCAGCTGGCAGCGCGACTTGAACTCGCGGGACCAGATTATTCACAGGCCCTTATGGATTGGATCTACGGCCAGGCCCATGCACGGTCTGCAATCGCCTCAGTTTCAGCGATTGTTGATGAGATGGCCGATGCGGCTGATCCGCTGGCAATTGAGATCCTGACGATAGCTGGCAATGAGCTTGCCGGTCACTACAGTGCTCTGTTCAGCCGGATTGGAGCCCTCGACCTTCCGTGGAGCTACGCCGGCAGCACCTTTAAGTCGAGGACATTCCACCAGGCTGTGGAGCGTTCAGTCGGGCATCCGCCAACTTCTCCCGAACGGGATGCTTTGAGCGGCGCACTGCGAATAGCGGAAAAACTGCTCGCCACACGCTAGTTATGGCGGCGTTCAACCTTCTACAATCACGCGATTGACCAAGTTTCTCGGCCTGAGCAGCTATGATGAAATAAATCCCACCACGCACAGGCAATCCGCGCCGGCGCCGGCGGGTTTGCTGCGCGCGCCACCGCCTGTTGCACGTGACATCCTGGCGCCTGAGACGGGCAGTATGCGGTGTTGGCGGATCGATAGTCCGCTCGGACATCGATCGCCCCATCCTCCATGACCTATCAAGCCCCCTTCGCGATAGCCGATACGATGCAGGTGCTCGAAGGCGAGCCGAACTTGGAAGACGCGCAGGCACTCCTCAAGTCTATCTCGAAAATCCGGCTGCGCAGCCAAGGCTTGCCGAACGGCTGATATCATGCCACCGAGCCGAGACCAGGTTCCTTGCCAAGAAATCGTAGAACCGGTCATCATCCGCGCGTGCCCGACGCGGTCGGATTGACTTTGTCGAGACAGAACACGCTGCCCGGCGCGATGAAGATGCCTTCCTGCGCGCCGCGCCATTTCGATGTCGCCGACCTTCGGCGGAAGCAGCAGATAGAGATAATAGCCTCCGCGGTTGCGGGAAAAGAACTCATATCCCCATGGTCCAACGTTTGCGGAACCTGCGCCGCCGCACCGTCAATTCGGTTGGCCAATCGCCTGGCGCGCACCGACAATGGCTTTGACCTTTGAGGCCAAGTCTGTGCGCACCATTGTTCCCCCTTGCACAAGCCTGCCTACTGTCAAGACAAAGACATATCTTCACTATCGTAACCTGTAGCAAAATCGTGCAGGTAGTATCCAAATAATACCCGTGGCGTTTTTTCCATCCCTATAGTCCGGTCTGTGAAGCAACCATGAGGGAGGAGCATGGCAAAGTTCGTTCACAGCATGATAAGGGCACTTGACGAAACCCGGTCAGTCGACTTCTACGATCGCGCCTTTGGTCTGAAGGTCGCCGACAGGCTCGATTTCGAGACATTCACGCTCGTCTATCTTGCCAACCCCGAAAACACTTTCGAACTCGAGCTCACCATCAACAAAGATAGGGTGGAACCCTACGAGCTCGGCAACGGCTACGGCCATGCCGCTTTCATTGTCGAAGACCTGGAAGCTGAGCATGCACGCTTCGAACAGGCGGGTTTTTCACCGCGCAAGCTGGTGGATTTCAAGAATGGCGACGTGACCGTTGCCCGCTTCTTCTTCGTACAGGACCCTGACGGCTATCAGATCGAAGTCATCCAGAAACAGGGGCGCTATCTCTGAAAACATAACTCAACTGCCGCATCCATTAGGGAGGAAACAATGGAGACGACAAAACGGAGACTGATCATCGGCAGCGCCACGGCGACGTTGATGGCTTCCACTTTCGCAAAGATTGCCTTTGCCAAATTGCCGCTGGCCGTGGAGGAGGACAGCACGGCCAAGAAGATCCTGGTGCGCATGATCCGGGTCATGTTCCCCCACAAGAAGTTCGCCGATGGTCCTTATGAGCGGACCGCCGACGCGGTATTTGTCGCCGCAGGCAAGACGCCGGCCGACAAGATCGCCTTCCTCACCGCGCTGCGGGAACTTGAGGAAAGCGGTTTCATGCAGCTCGATGACAAGGCTGCCTATGCGAGCCTGAAAAAGATCGAGGCGACCCCGTTCTTCAAGCTGGTGAAGGGCACCACCGTCACCACCCTCTATGACGATCCCGAAGTCTGGAAAGCGCTGGGCTACGAAGGCCCCAGCTTCGATCAGGGCGGTTACGTCACGCGTGGTTTCAACGATCTCGACTGGCTGCCTGAACCACGGATAGAGGAATATGCGGGAGCGGGCCAATGAGCACGATTGCAAACGACGAGAAGGCAGTCGTCATCATCGGTTCGGGCGCCGGCGGCGGAACGCTCGCCTATGAACTGACCAAGGCCGGTATCCCTTGCGTCGTGCTGGAAGCCGGGCCGTTCCTCAGGAACGAGGACTACCACAACAACGAGTGGGAAGCCTTCAAGCAGATGGCCTGGCTCGATCCACGAACCACAAGCGGCTCCTGGCGCGTGGCGACCGATTTTCCAAGCCTGCCTGCCTGGATCGTCAAGGCCGTCGGCGGCACGACGACGCACTGGTCCGGTGCGACGCCGCGCTTCAAGGATTACGAGTTCAGGGCGCACACGACCTATGGCGACGTAGCCGGTGCGACCCTTCTCGACTGGCCGATCACGTTGGAGGAGATGGCCCCTTACTACGACAAGGCAGAACAGGCGATGGGCTCCAGCCATCGGCACGGACGCCCTGCCCTGCCCGCCAACAACAATTACAAGGTGTTTGCCAACGGTGCCGAGCGTGTCGGCTACAAGCTCTACGCAACCGGCCCCTACGCTACCAATGCCGAGCCTTATGACGGCCGCCCGGCATCGATCCAGGACGGGTTCAACTTCCAGGGCGACAAGAACAAGTCGAAATGGAGCACGCTCGTGCGCGAAATCCCTCGGGCGCTGGAAACCGGTCTTCTCGACCTCCGTCCTGAAAGCCATGTGGTGCGCATAACCCACGATGCCTCCGGCAAGGTCGATGCGGTCGTCTATGCCGACAAGGACGGCAATCTTCACCAGCAGGCAGCCCGCGTCGTCTGCGTCGCCGGCAACTCCATCGAAACACCGCGCCTGCTTCTCTTGAGCGAAAGCAACTGGTTTCCAAAGGGACTTGCCAACAGTTCCGACCAGGTCGGCCGTAACTACATGCGGCACATGACGGGGTCGGTCTATGCCCGCTTTGACAAGCCGGTCCACATGCATCGCGGCGAAACCATGGCCGGTATCATCGCGGATGAAGCGGCCAACAAGCCGGAGCGCGGTTTCGTCGGCGGTTATTACATGGAAACGCTCGCCTTGGGGCCGTCCTTCCTCGCCGCCTTTGCCGACCCGGGCGCCTGGGGGCCTGATTTTGCCGAGATCATGGATGCCTATGCCAATACGGCCGGCATGTGGATCGTCGGCGAGGACATGCCGCAGGCAACGAACAGGGTCACCCTGTCGGAAACGGTCCGCGACAAATGGGGCCTGCCGGCACCAAATGTGCATTTCGACGACCATGCCAATGATGTCGCCATGCGCAATTACGCCTATGAGCATGCACAGGCGCTCTACAAGGCGGTCGGTGCGATCGACAGCCACAGGACGCCGCCCTATCCGTCGACCCACAATCTCGGCACATGCCGCATGAGTGCCAAGGCCGGGGACGGTGTCGTCGACAAGTGGGGCCGTGCCCATGACGTGCCGAACCTGTTCGTCTCGGATGGCTCGGTGATGACCACCGGTGCCGCGGCAAACCCGACGCTGACCATCGTCGCTCTGGCGATCCGGCAGGCGGAATATCTGTCCCGAGAACTGAAAGCCGGCAACATCTGAAATCGAGGGCCGCGGGGATCGCGGCCCTTTTCCCTGCATCTCGCATGGCCTATTCTTGCCAGGAGGAGCATCGGCAATGGAGGAGACAGCCGTGTGCAGACTATTTATCGGTGCGAATTCGCATCTGTGGGAGAGCCAGACGCGTTCGCTGCGCATGGACGGAATGGTGACGAGCGTGCGGCTGGAAAACATGTTCTGGACCGTGCTCGACCAGATCGCTGCCCGTGATGACATGAACGTGCCGCAGCTTCTCCACCAACTCTACAACGAGTCGATCGATGAAGGGCACGATCTCGGCAACTTTACATCTTTCCTCAGGGTCTGTTGCCTCCGTTACATCGATCTCCAGCTCAAAGGGCTGCTGCCGAATGGCCGCAACGACCTGCTGACAACCGAAGAAATCCTGACCATGGAAACGAAGTTGCGCGGTGAAAATCCCGCAAGGAAAACACCAGCTCCGCGTCGCCATTGAGAATAACTACGGATTTTCACCATCGCCCGGACCTATCGGGATCAATGCCACCTTGTCGGCGTTGAGACGCAGGCTCGATATTTCTTGACTAAAATTATCACCTTTGTCATTCGTGTCTCATAAAATGGCAATCGGGTGCAAGTCTTGGAGCTGATCAGAACGGCGGGCGTCAATATTTTCATGGAAAGCGGGGCTGCACCTGCCGATGGCGAGTGGGTGTCTACAAGCGGCGCCGGCTATTGGTTTGGTACATTGCTTCACGGGCATGTTGAAGTCGAACAGGATCTGTTCGGATCGAGCATCTGGCGTAGCGGCGATTCCGTCGCATTTGCCACAGCACAAGCTTTGAACACCAGCCACAGAGCCATGGATTGCAATGCACTGTCGGCCGTTTTCATGCAGGTGGAGACCGACGCTGCAGAGGAAATTCTGGGGCCTGAAACTTTGCAGGCCCTGCCGATCGGCACAGCCCAGAACGGCCGCCTGTTTGCCGATATCGGCAGGACGATCACCAGCCAGATGATGAACTGCCACCTGCAGGGCACCGCTCGCCGCCTCTATATAACCGGCAAGGCCTTGGAATTCATCGCTCATGTCGTCGATATGGCCGAGCGCGGCAAGACCGAAAGCAAGCCAAGACCATGCTGGACCTCGCGGGAGATCGCCCAGTTTCGTAATGCCCGCGAAATCCTGCTCGCAAGGTTGCACAATCCACCGACGGTAGCGGAACTTGCGCGGACGGTCGGCACCAATAGCCGCAAGCTTGGAGCCGGTTTCAACGATCTGTTCGGCATGCCGGTTTATGCCTTCGTCAAGGGGCAGCGGCTTGAAACGGCAAGAGTCATGCTGGAGTCGGGCGAGACATCCGTCGCCATTGTCGCTCACCAGCTGGGATATCAACCGCAGCACTTCGCCACAGAGTTCAAACGGCGCTTCGGCATGTCGCCCAGTCAGTTCGCCGGCAAGCGAAACTGAAACCCGAACATCTTCGCCCGGTTTCCGAATGCCACCCGAATTGCCCTCACGTTCACGGCCATTGCAAATAGCCTCACAAATATGAGGGCTAAATCATGTATTCGCACAGCAAGTCGTTTCTTCTGTCCCAGGTTGCCTTGGCCACCATTTTCCTGGCTCCGGAACATCCGGCAATCGCCCAGGAGCAGGCCGTGCGAGTTGCCGAGGAAGCGAACACGACATTGGCGCCGATCGTCGTGACTGCCCGGCGTCGTGATGAGCAGATCCAGAATGCTCCGGTCGCTGTTACAGCCATTCCCGCAGACGAGTTGAGCAAGGGCAAGGTCGCCAATCTGGAGGATGCCGCCGCCCGTGCGCCGAATGTCCTGTTCAACGGCCAGGGTGGTCCGTTCAGCATTCGCGGTGTCACGTCCCTCGGCATTTCTGGCGGCGTCGATCGCCAGCCGGCGGTCGGTCTGTTTGTCGATGACGTTTTCCTTGCCCGACCGCTCGGTTATCCGTTTCTACTTGAAGACCTGGAGCGGGTCGAGGTCGTGCGCGGCAGCCAGACGACGCTCTACGGAAAGAACACGATCGGCGGTGCGGTCAACCTGATTTCTCGCGAACCGGGTAACGCCATGGGCGGTGAGGTCTCGGCAACGATCGGAACCGATCTAGACCGGCGTTTCAAGGCAGCTTTCGAAACACCGATCGAAGGAACCGACTGGGCGATCCGGACTTCGGCTGCCTGGAGCGGAATGGATGGTTACATCAACAATATCCCGACCGGCTCCGACGTCAGCGACACCAATTTCTTTTCCGGCCGAACGGTCCTGACCGGAAAGATCGGTGACGATACCGACGTCAAGATCATTGCCGATTTTACCCGCGACCGCAGCGATGGTGGCCTCTGGTATGCTCCTCTTCCGCTCGCTTTCGATCACAAGTCGGAACACGATTACGACGCGGAGAACAGGGTCGCTGCAGGCGGCTTGTCCGTTCGGCTCGACCACGCCTTCGACAGTTTCGATCTGACCTCGATCACCGCGATCCGCGGTCACGACATGAGCCAGTTCCTCGACGGAGACTTCACCAGTTCACCAGCGATCGTCCAGGGACAAACGGAAGAGCAAAGGCAGTTCAGCCAGGATTTGCGGTTTTCATCGAACGGCGACGGTCCGTGGCGCTGGGCAGCTGGCCTGTTCTACATGCATGAAAACTTCAACGGCACGCAATATTTCGACATGGCGAGCGTGCCGCGCGCGCTGATGAGCCGCGACGTCTTCGAGCAGAAGGCCAACACCTTCTCGGCTTTCGCGGAGGTCGGCTATTTCGTTACGCCGGAACTCGAACTCGCAGCTGGCGCTCGCTACACCTATGATCACAAACGGACCAGCAGCGAAATCTCCAGCCCGAGCGGCACCTTCTATTTTGGTGCGCCGGGAGCGGTGGACGACAGCGTCTCCTTCAACAACCTGTCTCCCGAGATCTCCGCCACCTACCATGTCTCCGAGGGCAATATCATCTTCGGCAAGATCAGCCGCGGCTATAAATCGGGTGGCATCAGTCCCTATATCGAGGCGGACGGCTCGGCCAACAAATATGATCCGGAAGAGACCACCTCCTATGAGATCGGCGCCAAGGCAACCTCGGCGGATGGCCGCTACGCACTTGCCGCCTCACTTTTCTATACCGACTGGAAGGACCAACAGGCGGTCATCTACACGACGCCGTTTACCCGCGTTTATCGCAATGCCGCCGCGGCCACATCGAAGGGATTCGAGCTTGAGGCGAGCGCCCAGCTGACCGATGAGCTGAAACTTCTGGGCGGCTACGGTTATACCCGCGCCTCGTATGAAGACTTTGTCGATGACGTGATGGGGATGGATTATAGCGGCAACCCGCTTCCCTTTGCGCCGAAGCACAGTTTCAATGCCGGTCTACGCTGGCAGCACGAATTTGCAGATGCCGTCCTGTTGACCGCCGGCCTCGACTACACCTATCGCAGCTCCTATTCCTTCACTTCGGATAACGGCTACCGTCAGTCGCCCACCCATATCGTCGATGCCCATATCGGTATCGAGAAGGACGGCTGGAGCGCACTCGTCTGGGCGAAGAACCTGACTGACGAGACCTATCTGAAGAATTATTTCAATTACAGCGGCACCGACATGGGCGCGGCAGCTCCCGGTCGCACGGTCGGCATCACGCTGTCTAAAAAATGGTGAGGATCATGCAGGCAGATTCAATCATCGCGGCAGGTCACCCTCGACCGGAAGCCGCCGCCGGCCAAGGTCGACTTATGGCCATGATAGCAGCGCTCTATTTCACTCAGGGCCTGCCAATGGGACTGTCGATGGAAGCCTTGCCGGTCATGATGCGCCAGGCGGGCGTGCCGCTCGACATCATAGCCTTTGTTCCGCTCGCCAGTCTGCCATGGATCGTCAAGCTTTTTTGGGCACCACTTGTCGACAACAACTGGCTCCCGTGGCTCGGGCGCCGCCGCACGTGGATATTGTCGATGCAGGTAATCCTGGCGCTTTCGTTCGTTGCCCTCGGTCTGGTCCCGCTTCAAGGCGCAGGGCTGTGGCTTGCCGTTACGGCTCTTGCAATCGGAGCGCTTGCCAGTGCCACGCAGGATACTGCAACGGATGGCCTTGCCGCGGAAACGCTCGCCGGCAGGAAACTATCTGCCGCCAATGCTTTCCAGATCGGTGGCATGATGGCCGGTTTCATTATCGGCGGCGGCGGTGTGCTGATGTTTGTCGACTATCTGGGACAGATGGGGGTGATGTTCCTGCTTGCAGTGTTTCCTCTGGCCTCCATCCTGCTGGCGGTGTTCTGGAAGGAAAGACGGATTGATCGCTCTCCCCCGCACCATCCGGATCGTGCGCGGCTGGCGACAACATTTCGCCGGCCCGGAATCGCCGCCCTGCTGCTGCTTGCCGCCATTTATGGCGGCGCCCATGCCGGTGGCATGAGCGTCAGCCGTCTCCTGCTCGTCGATCTCGGATGGTCCGCCAGCGCAACCGGTCTTGTTGCCACGATCGGAGGCATCGTCATGATCCTTGCCGGATGCCCGCTTGGGACACATCTGACGAACCGCAATCGCTGGCAGGCAGTGGTCTTCGGCATGATCTCGGCAGCCGCCACTTTCCTCTGCTGGAGCCTGCTGGCCCTTGGCGTGGTTTCCGCATCTTGGCCGATGGTGCTGTTTGCAACCGGGCTCCTGTCGATCGCGAGCGGCATCATAGCCGTGTCCGCAGCAACCATAATCATGGCCTTCGGCGGTTCCGGAAAGCAGGCGGGAACCGACGTCACCGTGCTGCAGAGCGCCAATGTGACAGGTGAGATGCTGTTCGCCAGCCTTGCGGTCTGGATCGCCGGGATGGGTGGCTTCGGCATGACCTTTGTTGGTGCCGCGGTCGTCGTCTTTTGCGCAGCCCTCGTCGTTGGCCGTCTCGGTGACCGACTCGGATCGGCCTGATCCCTAAATCTCACGAAAGAGACTAACATCATGATTTTTGGCAATCTGGTGGACCGCGCGGCCCGCCGACCCAGTGGCTTGCTCGGTTACCTCCTCTATCGGTTCCCACTCGGCCACAGACCAGGCTTTGACCTCGTGCTCGACCGGCTCCCCCCAGAAGCAGACGATCGCATAGCCGAAATCGGTTGTGGCGGAGGCGTCTTCATGCGCCGTGCCCTCATGAGCGGCTGCCAGGGGCTGGCGATCGATCATAGCCCCGACATGGTCAACAATGCCTCTCGTCTAAACCATCACGCGGTGAAATCAGGGCGATTGGAGGTTCTGCACGGCGATGCGGCGCAGTTGCCGGCAAGCGACAGTTCGTTTGACAAGGCCTACTGTCTCAACGCCTTCTTTTTCTTTCCCGATCCAGAGGCAAGCATCGCCGAGATGGCACGCATCCTGAAACCAGGCGGCCGCCTGGCGCTGGTGACTTCGCCGCCCGAGTTCGAGCCGCAGATCGCGCGCTTTTCAAAGCGCATGGCGAGCAGCATGCGCTTTGACGCGATCGAGACCTTGGATGATTGGATGCGGACCGCAGGCTTGGAGACAGAAGAGATGAAGACTACCCCGAATGCCGGCAATCTTATTATTGCCCGCAAGGGGGCGGTGGCATGACCGATCAACCAGCAATCGGAACCGTGTTTGAACAGCCTGGTTTCCGCGGTGAGGTCATCGGGTTCGTCTCGGGATTGATGGTGATCGAAGGCCAATTGGAAGGTGTACTGCCAACCCATGCGTCCGTCAGAGATGAATTCGCCTTTGTCATCGAAGGAGAGGTGATCGTTACGGTCGACGGCAAACGCTCGACGCTGAAGGCCGGCCATTCGATAATCGTACCTGCCGGCAAGCCGCACGACGTTTCGACACCTAACTGCGCTAGATTGTTATTGATTGGCTGAGCCAGATGGTCGTCCGCTGATCAACCGAATACAATGGTGATGGTGGTTAGGATCGGCATTTTAACCTGAGCTATGCCGCGACGTCTGACCCGATGCGGAGCGCACTGGTCTTGTTCAAGCATAGACCTTCGACATGCCTGATTTTCAGGAGCTGGTTCAGTTAACGGCCATTTCGTTTGAAATACGTTCTAGGTCAGCATCTGAATGGCAATTCTGTCAGTCTCCAGCCGACCGGGGATGCTCTTTTGACTTCCCGCTCGAGAGCAGGCCAGACCAGCGGCAACCGATGCTCTCTCCATCGCCGACCTGAGTGGCAGACCACGGTCCAGCCCTGACGCAAGCACACCGACAAAGCAGTCGCCCGCCGCCGTTGTGTCCTTAACCTCGATCCGCATTGCCGAAGTGTTGATGTATTCGCCGGCAACGAAAGCCTCGGCGCCCTCTCCTCCAAGCGTTCGCAAAATCCCGGTGTTGAGTCGAGCCGCAAGTTCTTGCGCAGAGGCGCCGCAACCGAGCCAATCCCCCAAGGCTTCAGCCTCATCCTCGTTGACGACGATGATGTCGCAAAGAGAAAGTACTTTTTCGTCCAGGGGGAAAGCAGGGGCAAGGTTCAAGATCGACATCGTGTTCGACATATGCGCCCGGCGAATGAGGGTCTCCACCTCCGCAACGTCATTTTCCATCTGCATCAGGACGATGTTCGCCTTCTCCAGAAGTGCCTCTTCAATGTCGTCGGAGGATGCGGAGAGATTGGCTCCGGCCGCAACCACGATCATGTTGCGGCCCTGGGCATCGATATGGATCGAGGCGTTGCCGGTCGGTTCACTTGCACGCGCGACACGGCTGATATCCGTCGTCGCAGCAAGGTTCTGCAGGCCTATTTCGGCAAGGCTGTCAGTTCCGACCGCACCGACCATCACCACTTCGGCGCCATCCCGCGCTGCCGCCAGCGCCTGATTGGCGCCCTTGCCTCCAGCTTCGGTACGAAACTTTTTGGCAAGCAGCGTCTGGCCCGGTTGCGGCATCTCCTCGACCTCGTAGACGAAGTCGACATTGATGGAGCCGAAGGTGATGATCATGGCATGTTCCCCTCACGCGACCTGCACGAAGTGACCTTCGCCGGCCTCTTCATAAGTGCGCTTCGGGGCTACGTAATCGGCCGCGCGGAACGGGCTTTTGATCTCGTCATTGGAGATGCGGCGTGTCTGCCGACGTGACGGGTCGGCGATCGGCACCGCCGCCATCAGGCGCTTGGTGTAATCGTGCTGAGGGTTTTCGAACACGGCCTGACGCGGGCCGATCTCGACGATTTCACCGAGATACATGACCGCGACGCGGTGGCTGATGCGCTCCACAACGGCCATGTCATGGCTGATGAAGAGATAACCGAGCCCAAGCTTTTCCTGCAGGTCCAGCATCAGGTTGATGACCTGTGCCTTGACCGAGACGTCGAGCGCCGAAACGGATTCGTCGGCGATCAGCAGCTTCGGTTCAAGTGCTAGCGCACGCGCAATGCAGACGCGCTGGCGCTGGCCACCGGAAAACTCGTGCGGGAAACGATCCGCCATCGAGGCCGACAGGCCGACGCGCTCCAGCAGTTCTCCGACACGCTGGCGGGCATCCGATGCCTTGACCAGACCATGGGTGATGATCGGCTCGGCAATCGCCTGGCCAACGCGGATACGCGGATTGAGGCTTTCGAACGGATCCTGAAAGATCATCTGCGCTTCGCGACGAATGTCCGTCAGTTCCGACTTGCCGGCCTTCAGCACGTTCTTGCCATCGATCTGCACTTCGCCCGACACCGGATCCGTCAGGCGAATGATCGAGCGGCCGGTCGTGGACTTGCCGCAACCGCTCTCGCCGACCAGCGACAAGGTTTCGCCCTGACGCAGTTCCAGCGACACGCCCTCGACGGCATGAATGCGGCCGATCGTCTTGCGCAGAAAGCCCTGCTTAACCGGAAAGCGGGTGATCAGGTTGTCGACCTTGAGGATCGGCGGCTGATCACGCTTGACGGTGTCCTCGGTCGGCTTCACCGGATGGATTTCGCCCGTTGCCATATCGACATGCGGGAACCGCAGCGGCCGGTCCTTGCCCGTCATCGAACCCAACTGCGGCACCGCCGACAGAAGCGCGCGGGTATAGGGATGCTTTGCGCCGGCAAACAGGTCATGCGTCGTGCCGGTCTCGACCTGCTCGCCGCGATACATGACGACGGTGCGATCGGAAATTTCCGCTACCACACCCATGTCGTGGGTGATGAAGAGGACGGACATGCCCTCCTCTTCCTGCAGCGTCTTGATCAGCTCGAGGATCTGCGCCTGGATGGTGACGTCGAGCGCCGTCGTCGGCTCGTCAGCGATCAAGAGTTTGGGATCGCAGGCAAGTGCGATGGCGATGACGACGCGCTGGCGCATGCCGCCTGAAAAATTCATCGGGTATTCGTTGAGACGCGACTTGGCCGACGGAATACGCACCTTTTCCAAAAGCCGCACGGCTTCCGACTGCGCCTGAGATTCCGACATGCCGCGATGCTGGCGCAGAACCTCGGTGATCTGATCACCGATCTTCAGGACCGGGTTGAGCGAGGTCATCGGCTCCTGAAAGATCATGCCGATGCGGTTGCCGCGGATCTTCTGCATGTCGTCGAGCGGAATGGACAGAAGGTCCTTGCCCTCGAATTCGATCTTTCCCGTCACCCGCGAATTGCCCGGCGACAGAAGACGCATGATCGACATGGCCGTGACGCTCTTGCCCGAACCGGATTCACCCACGACGGCGACGGTTTCCCTCGGCGCGATGTCAAAACTGACATCGTTGACGACATTGCGCCATTCGCCGCCGACCCGGAAGGCCGTGTTGAGGTTGGAGATGGAGAGAATGGGGCCAGTGTTGGTATTGCTCATGATCTTAGCCCTCACGACGCGGATTGAGGATGTCGCGCAAGGCATCACCGATCAGGTTGATCGCGACGATGAGCAACAGGAGGGCGATGCCCGGGAAGAAGCTGATCCAGTAGTCACCGGACAGCAGATATTCGAAACCGTTCGAAATCAGCAGGCCGAGCGACGGTTCGGTGACCGGCAGGCCGATCCCGAGGAAGGAGAGCGTCGCTTCCAGCATGATCGCATAGGCGACACGCATGGTGGCGACGACGATCAGCGGCGGCAGGCAGTTCGGCAGGATATGGCGGAACAGTATGCTGCGATCCGGCAGCGCCATCGAGCGGGCGGCATCGACATAGGCGCGCTTGCGCTCGATCAGCGCCGAACCACGGATGGTGCGAGCGTAGTAAGCCCATTGCGTGACAACCAGCGCCAGAATGATCTTGTCGACGCCCTGGCCGAGGATGGCGAGAAAGATCAGCGCGATCAGGATGGCCGGGAAGCTGAGCTGGATATCGACGATACGCATCAGGATCGAATCCGTGCGGCCACCGACATAGGCGCTAGTAAGGCCGATCGAGGCGCCAATGACGAGCGCGATCGCAGCACTGGAGAGACCGACGAGAATGCTGGTGCGCAGGCCGTAGAGAATGGCGCTGAACAGGTCGCGGCCCTGCGTGTCGGTGCCGAGCAGATAGGTCAGTCCGTTGACGCTTTCCGAACCTGGCGGCAGGCGGCCGTCGAGAATATCGAGCTGCGCCAGATCATAGGGGTTCTGCGGCGCGATCACCGGTGCAAATACGGCGGCGAGAATGAAGATCGTTACGAGAACCAGACCGAACAAAGCCAGCTTGTCATGCAGAAGCGCGTAGATGACTTCCCATGTCGGAGAGCGCGAGGCGGATTTCGCGCCGCTGTTTGCGACTGTATGAACCGAGGTGGTCGAGGATGCATTGTTGTCGGTCATCACGAGTTCCCCTCAAGACGGACGCGAGGATCGACGATCGAATATAGGATGTCGACCAGGAGGTTGATGACGCTGAACATCACGACGGTGATCATCAGGTAGGCGAGGATGACGGGGCGATCGAGAACGCCGATGGCATCGATGATCAGCTTGCCCATGCCCGGCCATGCAAAGATGGTTTCGGTAACGACGGCAAAGGCGATCAGCGAACCGAGTTCGAGGCCGATGACGGTGATCAGCGGGATCAGTGTGTTCTTCAGCACATGCACGGTGACGATGCGGCGCTCCGTCAGGCCCTTGGCGCGGGCGAAACGGACGAAATCCAGCTGCATGGTTTCCATCACGCCGGCGCGGGTGAGGCGGATGACCAGAGAGATCTTGAACAGCGCCAGATTGAAGGCGGGCAGGAACAGATGCGACAGACCATCCCACGTGAACATCGACAGCGGCACACCAAGCACATTGACCGTATCGCCACGACCCGAGGACGGCAGCCAGCCGAGATAGACGCTGAAATACATGATCATCACCAAGCCGATCCAGAAGGTCGGCAGGCTGAAACCGAGGATCGAGAAGGTCATGATCGACTTGGAAATGAACCCCTTCGGCTTCAAGCCGGCGTAAACGCCGAGCGGAATGCCGATGACCAGCGCCATGGCGAGCGCCACGAAAGCGAGTTCCAGCGTCGCCGGCATGCGGTTCATGATCAACGTCAGCGCAGGCTGGTTGAACACGAAGGAATTGCCGAGATCACCCGACAGCGCGTTGGTCAGAAAGATCCAGTACTGTTCCCAGACGGATTTATCGAGACCGAAAGCCTGGATGACCTGCAAACGTTCGGCCGGTGTGGCTGTCGAACTCAGCAGCACGTCGACCGGGTTGCCGACGAGAAAGAGGCCGGCAAAGACCAGAACCGACATGACGAAAAGTGTGAGCACGGTCTGCAGAGACCGGCTTAAAAGATATCCGCTCATGCGTGTGAGCCTCCCATGGTTCTGGCACCGGGCGCTTCGCCGCCATGGCGGACGATGCGCTCGATCAGCAATTCGATGAACCCGGCCTCGTCGACATCGGTGACGACGGTGGCATTGGCCGGCCGGTCCATCTTTTTGTAGAAATCGGCATAGGTGTAACCCATCGTCAGGCCGGCAACCTGCACGCCGACAAAAACCTCGCGGCTGGTGAACAGTTCAGGGCGGATGAGCCAAGCGATCGTGGTTGCATCATGGATCGGCCCGCCCGGACGACCGAAGCGTTTTTCATCGCTGCGGTCGAAGGTGGAAAAGAGATTGTAGAGCGCCGCACCCGCCTCGCCACCGGCACGAAATTTTTCGAAGTGGTCGGCCGTGAACAGCGCCTGAAAGGTCATGTCGAGCGGCATCAACACGATCGGCACGCCGGACTGAAAAACGATCTCTGCCGCATGAGGATCGGCATATATGTTGAATTCCGCCCAAGGCGTGCGGTGGCCAAGTGACGTAAAGGCGCCGCCCATGGAGACGATCTGGCGGATACCGCGTGCAACATCCTGATGCTGGATCAGCGCCAACGCCACATTGGTCAGCGGGCCGATGGCACAGATGGTGATCTGTTCACCTGCCGCTGCGGCCGCGCGGGCCGTACGGGTGATGAACTGGATCGCACTTTCTTCGGAAGGCACGACATCACCGGCCTTGACCAGCCTGTCGTCAAACGAGCCGATGCGGGCATATTTGCCATAAACCTGCTCGCGGACCAGCGGACCACTGGCGCCCGCAAAAACCGGCACGTCACGACGACCACTCACGCCAACCAGCTTGCAGGCATTGGTAACAGTATGTTCGAGCGCGACATTGCCGGCCACGATCGACAGGCCGAGAACCTCGATTTCCGGCGAGGCAAGCGCCATCAGGATGGCGGCGGCATCGTCCACGCCCGGATCCGCATCGATGATGACCTTGTGGATGCTCATGCGACGACCTTTTCGTCAGCGTAACGCGACAAACGCTCGAGGAAAAAGGCGATCACGCCTTCCGCATCCACCTTGGTGACGATGTCGGCATTCGGCTCCAGGCCGCTCTTGCCGTACCAGTCGGCAATCGTCTGGCCCATGCAGAGTTCGCTTTCGTATTCAACGAAGACACGTGCCTTCTCAGTTCCGAACAGATGCGGCGCGAGGATGTAAGCCATGACCAGCGGGTCATGCAGCGGGCCGCCGCGCGAACCGTAACGGCGCACGTCGTTGCGATCCCAGAAAGCCATGAGTTCGGCCAGCGTTTGCGAAATGCGGCCGCTGACGCGCGAAAACTCGGCGACATGTTCCGGCTTCAGCATCACCTGATGGGTGGCATCGAGCGCTAGAGCCACAATCGGGATACCGCTGGAAAACACCACATGCGCCGCATGCGGATCGGCGAGAACGTTGAATTCCGAGGTCATCGTGCGGTTACCCGGCTCGCGATAGGCGCCGCCCATCATGACAATGCGCTCGATACCGTCTGCCAGCTGCGGCTTCATGCGCAGGGCGACGGCGACATTGGTCATCGGACCGAGGCAGCAGAGCGTGATACGCTCGCCGGTTTCCGCGGCTTTTCCCAGCGTTTCGATCAGAAAATCGACGGCGGACATCTCTTCCGCCTTTTTGACCGGTTCCGGCAGCGTTGTGTTGCCAAGCCCCGTCTTGCCATGGAACTGGCCATGGATCGGCTCGCGCATGATCGGCCGGAAACAGCCGGCGTAAACGGGAATGTCGGTGCGCTGACCAAGCTCGCAGACCTGCAGCGCATTGCGCACCGTACGCTCCAGCGGCTGGTTGCCGCTGACCGGCGTGATGCCGAGGATGTTCAGTTCCGGCGACACGAATGCAGTCAGGAGCGCAATCGTGTCATCGATACCGGGATCACAATCGACGATGATCGAAATCGGCTTCATTCTCAAATGCCTTCAATGTGTGGAATTCGGTAAAACTCAGAGCGCGCCGACATCGCGCAGCACGCCGGCAATTTCCGCCCGCGCCACCTCATTCAGCGGTATTTGCGGATGCATGGGGCTACCGACGGCAAAACCCTGCAGGTCGAGCGCCGTCTTGATGCAGGCAGCGATCGAGTATTTCGCAAAGATCTCGTTGACCTTCCACATCGGCCTTTGCAGATCCATGGCGCGTGTCCAGTCGCCGGCCTTGGCCGCCTCGTAAAGCGCGATGCTCTGTTTGGGCACGATGCAGGCAGGTCCCGCCATCCAGCCGACGCCGCCGATCATCATCACGCAGACCGGAATATGCGCAGAGGCTGCAAACACCTCCATCCGGCCGCGGGTCCGCTCGATGATGGAGAGAAGCCGTCCGGTATTGGTTGAGGCGTCCTTGATGTAACGGATGTTTTCGATGCGGCTCAGCCGCTCGATCACCGGCAGCGACAGGTCGGAGCGCTGGAACTGCGGATTTGTGTAGAGCACCACCGGGCGGCCTTTGGCCGCCTTGGCGATCGCGGTGAAATAGGCTTCCACGCCCTCGTCGCTCACCGGAAAATAGGCTTCGAGAATGGCCAGAATGCCATCCGCTCCCGCTTCGACCATGTATTCCGTTTGCGCGACGGCATTGGCGGTCGAGATCGACGCCACGCCGGCGACAACGGGGACCCGGCCACGATTGGCCGAAATCACCGTGTCGACGACGCGACGTCTCTGGTCCTGGGAGAGATAGGCAAATTCACCGGTGCTGCCGAGCGGAGCGAGACCATGCACGCCCACATCGATCAGGTGGTCCACCAGATCCGTCAGCACACCCTGCATGACTTCGCCGGACGGACCGACCGGAGAAACGAGATAGGGAAAGACACCGCTGAAAGACATGGTGGATCGCTCCTGTTTTTATCAGTTCGGCTTCACATAATAGGGGAGCGTGTAACCGTCGGAGCGACCGGCATAGTTGATGTCGCTCTTCACCGCCCATGTGTTGGCAAGGTAGAAGACCGGGATGACACCGAGGTCACCCATTGCGATTTCGGTTGCCTTCTTCAGCAACTCTTCGCGCTTGGCATCGTCCAGCGTCGAGCGGGCTTCGTTCAGCGCCTTGTCGAATTCCGGGTTGGAATAACGGCCGCGATTGCCCTGACCGGCCTTTTCGCCATAGGTCTCAAGGATCGGCCCGAGAACGCCCGAAGCTTCACCGGTTTCAACCGCCGCACCGCCCATGATGAACGAGAATTCAAGATTGGAGGCGCGGGTGAAATAGACGCTGCCCGGCAGGGTGGCGACTTCGGTTTTGACGCCGACACGGCTGAAGAACTGGCCGATCGCCTGCGCAACCTTGCTGTCGTTCGGGTAACGGTCGTTGGAGGCGTGGAAGGTCAGCGCAAAGCCATCCGGATAACCGGCCTTGGCCAGCAGTTCCTTCGCCTTGTTCGGATCGTAGGCATCGACCTTGATGGCCGGATCATAACCGAAATAACCTTCCGGCACGACCTGACCGGCCGGCACGCCCTGGCCATCCATCATGCGATCGACCAGCGCTTCGCGGTTGATCGACAGCGACAGGGCGCGGCGCACATCGGCGTTCAGCAGCGGGTTCTTGCCGTCGGCACCCTTGGCGAACGGCGACTGCTCGCGGTTCTGGTCCATGTGCAGATACATGATGCGGTTGCCGGCAATGTTGACGACCTTCATCTGATCGGACGCGTCCAGACGGCGCGTATCCGCGGTCGGGATATTCTCGATCATGTCGACATCGCCCGAAAGCATCGCGGCAACACGGGCGCTCGGGTTCTTGAAGACGCGGAACGTGACCTTGTCCCACTGGGCTTTCTCGCCCCAGTAAGCATCGTTCTTGGCAACGACGACATTGTCGTCCGGCGACCAGGAGACGAACTTGAATGGGCCGGTGCCGATGACACCCTTGCCGGCGTTCATGTCACCGGTCGGCACCTTTTCCATCTCGGCCGGCAGGATGGCGATGCGGCTGAGGTTGTTCAAAAGCAGAGGCGTCGGGCCGGATGTCTTGATGCGCACGGTCAGCGGATCGACGGCCGTCACCTCGGTGATCGCCTTCACATAAGCGGCAAACGAGCTCGGGCTGTTGGTGGAGGCGAGCGGAATGCGCTTGATGCTGGCAACCACGTCTTCGGCGGTGAAATCGCTGCCGTCGTGGAATTTCACGCCTTCGCGCAGTTTGAATTCCCAGGTCGTGTCATCGACGATAGCCCAAGAGACAGCCAGTGCCGGCTGGATCTGCTGCTTGTCGTCCTGATTGACGAGGCCATCGAAAATGTTGCGCGCCATCGCGCTGTTCGGGCCAACGACGTAGAATTGCGGGTCCATGGAGGTCGTCGAAGCGGACAGACCAACGGTCAGGTCCCGAGCCTGGCTTGCGAGCGGCATGGCGGAAACAGACGCTGCCAATGCGGCTGCGAACACAGAAAACTTCATGATTGGGACTCCTCCGGGTTGTCCTTGTCCGCACTCTCCCTGCGGGTAAACGTCAATTAACGTTTTACCTGACAAAAGAAAAATTGCATTTTGTACTCAATCCATGCCGAAATGTTATGAGAGGATTGAAGGTGAAATTGAAACCGAGGCAGGTGGAAGCCTTCCGGGCCGTTATGATGGCTGGTGGCATTACCGCCGCTGCCGAAGCCATGAATGTGACCCAACCCGCCGTCAGCCGTCTTATTCGCGATCTCGAAGACATCGTGCAGATAACGCTCTTCGAGCGCGCTGGAGCCCGCCTCATCCCCACAGCCGAGGCGACACAACTCTATCGGGAAGTGGAACGCCTCTATCTGGGTCTCGATCAGATTGCCCAGGCTGCCGATGACATACGGTTGCACAAGAATACCGTTCTGCGGATTGGCAGCGTGACCTCCCTTGTTCGCCCCTATTTGCATCAGGCTATTCTGGAGACGATGGGAACAAGGCCGGATATCCCGCTTGTGATCGACGTGGAGAACAGTCGCCATATCTGGGATATGGTCGAGCAAAACCGTTATGATCTCGGCTTGGTATTCGGATCGCCCCGAATGAGCGACAAGAATGCCATTCTGCTCCATAGTTCTCATGCAGTGGCAGCGGTGACGGCAAACCATCCCCTGGCGTCCCGCACGAGGGTTTCACCTGGCGACCTGCTGGACGAACGCGTGCTGATACCAGGCCGCAATTCTCCGCTGAGGCTGGCACTCGACCGCGCCTTTTCGATCGAGGACCACCAACCGATCAGCACAATGGAAACATCGATGCTGAACTGCTGTCACTTTGCATCGGCCGGTATGGGTGTCGGCATCGTGGATCACACCAGCCTGCGTTCCGCCGGCGCAGGAGTGGTGGCGATACCGTTCGAACCCAAGATCGAGGTCGCGTATTACGCAATACGCCCCATCGGCGCGCAGCGAATTGCCGTTCTCGACGAATTGATTGAGCGCATTCGCCAGTCAATGAACGCCGCCGCAGCCTGAGTTGTAATGCATCATAGGGCCTTGAACGTGATGGGTCCGAGGATGAAGTGCGACTTACCACGGTCGAACAGCCCACCGCCGAGATTGCCCGGCTTGCGGTGGACGCAGCACTCGGAGGAAAGCCTGTCGAAGGCCGCCGTATCCTGCAAGCAAGCCTGTCCTGCAGGAAACCACCGCCCCACCCGGCTAGAGCCTTCGCAAATCCGACGATCCGACCGCGGTTCAGAATAGCGCCGCATCCGTCATTTCAGTCGGCAACCACCACATCAAGCGTCGCCTGTGCAAAGAACGCCTGCAGGGAATCCGGCGGACTCGCATCGCTCACCAGATGGGAAAACTCGCTCGGGGTTCCGATCGTGGCAACGGCCTTGTTATGAAATTTCGATTGATCGCCCACGAGCACCGCGTGTTCGGACCGGCGTATGCTCGCCCTCTTGACTGCAATTTTTTCAAGGTCGTAATCCAGCGCCGAACCATCCGGCGCAAAGCCGGAAAATCCGATGAAGGCGTAATCGAAATGGATCGCCTCGATCCCTGCCAGGGTCGTCGCTCCGACGAGCGACCCGTCAGCGCCTCGCAGCGATCCGCCGAAAACATGAATCTGAATCTTGGGGTCCGCGGCCAGAAGCATGGCGCAGGCAAGGCTGTTGGTGAACGCGTGCAGACGGATGTCCCTTTCCTTCAGCGCGGTCGCCACAGCTTCCACGGTGGTGCCGACATCCAGAAAAACCGCCGCCCCCTCCGGCACGAGTTGGGCTGCCGCAATCCCGATCCTCTCCTTGGCCGCAGCCGCGCGCATGGTCTTTTCCGCGTAACCGAGGCGAACGGTTGAATCCATCGGCCCGGCGCCGCCGTGGAACCGCTGCAGCAGGCGCAGTTTGTCGAGCAGAATAATATCCCGCCTGATCGACTGTACCGACACATCGAAGCGTTGGGATAGTGTTTCCAGCGTTGCGTATCCGGTCTCTCCAACCGTCTGCAGGATTTCCGTCTGGCGGGGCGTCAACTCATCGGACCGGGGCATGAAGTCTCTTGTCATAAATCTTCCATTGATGTCACATATATTACACAACCATGACAGTTTGACGACCAGTTTGAGGAACAGAAAAACATGACGACTAAGCCAGCATTGCAGTGGGACGCAGCGAAAAATTGCCTTCGCGCCGGCGGCAGGGTTTTCGATCCGTCCCGTCTGCAATGGCTGAACAGCGATGCGGACGTGAATGATGGCATATCCGTATCGCCACTCCAGGCCTTGAAGCTCCTGGCCGAGAGCGGCGCCCTCAAGCGCGTGCCGATCGGCATCATCGGGCCGCGCGAGGCGACAGTTGAGCAGAGAGATATCGCCTATGCGCTTGGCGCCGCGATGGCCGATCACGGGCTGCAACTGTTGTGTGGCGGGAAAAACGGGGTCATGGAGGCTGCCTGCGAAGGCCACGCCGCTCGAGGCGGCCTGCCTGTCGGCATTCTACCGGACGAAGAATGGCAGGCAGCCAATCCGTTTGTCGGCATTCCGATTGCAACCGGCATCGGTCCTGCACGCAACGCCATCATAGCGCGGGCCTGCATCGCCCTCATCGCCGTCGGTGGCGGCGTCGGAACATTGTCCGAGATGGCGCTGGGCCTTCAGTTCAATCGGCTGGTGCTTGCCATGGCGGGAGCACCTCATGTCGACGGCGTTCCGATCATGGCCGATATCACGGAGGCGCTCGATCACGTTGCTCATCGGATCCTGATCGAAATGTAAGATAACTTACGCCTGTCATAAAACCATCACTCGATGGCGATAGAGAAGCAGTCAACCGCAACACGCAAAGACAGCAGATCGCCATCGTGCCCATCGTCGCCATCGCCTATTTCCTCTTCCTGTTCGCCCCCGTGCTGCTTTTGGCACTGGGGTCGTTCGGGGAAAGCTGGAGCAACACGCTTCTGCCGACAGGCTTCACCTGGCGGTGGTACGAGGAAGTCGCATCAGATCCCAGCTTTCGCCGCGCCTTTGTCACCAGCCTTCAGATCGTCGGCCTTACCTGCGTTCTGAATGTTCTGGTCGGCCTGCCGCTCGCCTATGCCATTCAGGTCGGGGCGAAAGGCGGCGTCCGGCTGGCGACGCGCCTGGTGACGCTTCTTCCCGTCGCCGTTCCGGATCTCGTACTCGCGTTCGGCTTCATCCTGGTATTCTCGTCGGACCAGCTTCCCTGGCTTGGCAGTTTCTGGCTGCTGGCGGCCGGCCATCTCGTCCTCACCCTGCCCTATACCGTCACGGCGCTCGTCGCCGACATGGAGCAGTTGCGGCTCGATGAATACGAGCATGCGGCAGCAACCCTTGGCGCGCCGTTTCTCGCCCGGATCCGCGATATCGTCTTTCCCCTTCTCGGTCCCAGCCTCGTCTCTTCCATGCTGACGGTGGCAGCGCTGTCGATCGGTGAATTCCAGCTGTCGAACCTGATCGCCGGTTTCCTCTCCCGACCTTATCCGGTCGTGCTGCTGCAGGCTTTTTATGGTGCGACGGGTTTTGCCTGCGCCGCAACCATCGTCCTGCTTGTTCTCGCCGCGATCGCATCGCTCGCCAGCAGCCTCACGTCCCGATTGTCCAATAATAAGAAAGCAGCAGCGGCATGACGCTTAAATACGAAAACGTCAGCTTCACCTATCCGGGCGCCACCACCGGCATTTTCGATATCTCGCTCGAGATCGACAAGGGCGAGCTTCTGGCAATCATCGGCGCCTCCGGCTCCGGCAAGTCGACCATCCTCAAGCTGCTTGCAGGCTTCGTCAGCCCCGATCACGGCCGCATCGTCATCGATGGCAAGGATGTCAGCGCGCTTTCGCCGGAATCGCGGCGGCTCGGCGTGGTGTTCCAGAACTATGCGCTCTTTCCTCATATGAGACTGTGGGAAAATGTTGCCTATCCCTTGAAGGTGCGTGGTGTCGCCAGGAGCGAAAGACACGCCCGCGCCGTCGAAATGCTCGACCGCGTCGGCATGAAAAGCCGCGCCGACGATCTGCCGGCGGCTCTTTCCGGCGGCCAGCAGCAGCGTGTGGCACTTGCCCGCGCGCTCGTCTTCGAACCGCAGGGTCTGCTCCTGGATGAGCCGCTTTCCGCGCTCGACGCCAGTCTGCGTGTCGAAATGCGTGACGAAATCCTGCGTGTCCAGCGCGCCTCCGGCATCGCCACGCTGCTCGTCACCCACGATCAGGAAGAGGCACTGTCGATCGCCGACAAGATCGCCGTGATGCGCGACGGGCGACTGATCCAGATCGGCACGCCGCGCGAACTCTATGAGACGCCTGCCAACGCCTATGTCGCCGGTTTTGTCGGTCAGTCCAATCTCTGGCAGGGCAAGGTCCGTTCTGACGGGATGGTGGACACCGAAATCGGCGCTTTTGCCTGCGACACGCAGGGGCATTCGTCCGGCGACGCGGTCACGGTCTTCGTCCGCCCCGAGCGGGTCCTGCCGGCAGCAGCCGGCGGCGAAGGACAGGACGCGGGCGGCGACCGGCCGGCAAGTCATTTCTCCGGTGCCGTGGATGCCGACCGTTATCTCGGCCCCATCCGCCGTATCGATCTTAAAGTTCCCGGCGGTCTCATCCGTCTTGAAACCCATCTTCGGGATGCCGTGACCTCGGTTCGGGTTCCAGCGGATGCAATTCGTCTCCTCCCAGCACACCGATCTCAAACAGGGGTATTTCCATGAACAGACGGCAATTCATGACGACCGTAATGGCCGGCGCAGCGGCTTTCGGCCTTGCAACCAGCGCTTTCGCCTTCGAAGGTGCGGAACTCTATCAGGGCGAAAAGGCTCTTTATGATGCAGCTCTGAAGGAAGGCATCGTCGTGTCCTTCGACACCGGCCCGACATGGGCCAACTGGGCAGGCCAGTTCAAGGCCTTCCAGAAGCGTTATCCGGGTATCGAAATGGTCTATAACGATATCGGCTCGGCAACCACGGTCGTTGCACTCGACAAATCCCGCAACCGCCCGCAGGCCGATACGGCCTATTATTTCGCAGCCTCGGCACTCGATGCCGCAAAAGCCGGTGTCGTCGAAGGCTACAAGCCGGTCAATTTCGACCGCCTGCCGGAGCAGCTGCGGGAAACCAACGGCGAATGGTTCACCGTTCACACGCTGAGCGTTGCGTTCCTCGTCAATACCAAGCTCGTCAAGAACGTCCCCAAGACCTGGGCAGACCTTCTCAAATCCGAATACAAGAATTCGATCGTCTACCAGGATCCCCGTTCGACCGGTCAAGGTCAGGTCGTCACCTTTGCCGCGAGCTTCGGCAATGGCGGCTCGATGGACGACGTCAAGCCGGGCATCGATTATCTCGGCAAGCTCACCAAGGCCGGCAATGTCCTGCGCACCGTCGGCACCACGCCCTACGCACAGTTCCTCAAAGGCGAAATCCCGATCTGGATCGGCTATGAAAACGATGGCCTGAAGGCAGAGTTCACCGATGGCATGGCCGACAGCATCGAGGTCGTCATTCCGCAGGAAGCATCGGCCGCGGCTCCTTATGCCATCTCGCTGGTCAAGAACGGTCCCAACCCGAACTCCGGCAAGCTGTGGCTGAACTTCATCATGAGCGACGAAGGCCAGAAGATCTTCGCGGAAGGTTATGTCCGCCCCTCCGTCGAAGGCATCAAGCTGCCTGAAGCAGTCGCCGACAAGATGCCGGTTGCCGCTCAGATCCATCCGCTGGACATCGCCAAGTCGACCGCCAAGAAGGCGGAGATCGACGCCGGCTGGGCGAAGGCCGTCCTCGGCCAGTAACACCTGATCCGGATGACGTCAGCCGTCACCGCCCAGCGAGGCGCAAGGCGGAGATCATCCACCATCAGCAAAACAGCCGCTCCGGTCGGATGATGATCCGACCGGAGCGGCGCAAACCGGCAAGCGCGGTCCGATCGCTTCCCTCTTCCATCGCGCTTCAGCCAGGAGTTTACCGATGAGCGTCCGCGCTTCCCGAAAAGCACTCGCCGCCTTTGCCTTGCCGGGCTGCATCACGCTTGGCCTGTTTTTCCTTCTTCCCGTCGGCACCGTCATGACGGGTGCCCTGACCGATGGCGGCGCGTTCGTGCGGCTTGTCAACGATCCGGTGTTCTGGAACGGCCTCAAGGGCACGCTCATCCTTGGAACTGCAGCGCCGCTGTTCTCGCTTGTCGTCGGGTTCTGTATTGCGCTCACCCTTAACAGGCTTGCGCCGAAGGCAAAAACGGCTGCCTTGATCGCCATTTCGCTGCCGCTGACGTTTTCAGGGCTGATCGTTGCCTATGGATTCATCCTTTTGGTCGGCCGCGCCGGCTTCGTGACACTGCTTCTGGCGGAACTTGGCTTCGATCCCGCCGTCGTCGGCGGCTTCATCTTTTCGCCCTTCGGGCTTGGGCTTGCCTATTCCTATTATCTCGTGCCGCGCGTCGTCCTCATCGTGCTTCCGGCGATCGGTAATTTCGACCGCAATCAGCTGATCGCCGCCCGTTCGCTGGGTGCCGGCGCGGGCAGGGCCATGATCGATGTGATGCTGCCGCAGATCGCACCAAGTCTCGTTGCGGCCTTCTGCCTGACGTCCGCGGTCGCAGTTGGTGCCTATGGTACGGCGCTGGCGCTGGTCGGCACGCAGGTCAATATCCTGCCGCTTGTCCTCTACAGCAAGATTTCCGAAACAGGCACCGACCTGCCGGCCGCATCCGCCGCATCGCTCGTTCTCATCGCCATATGTGTGCTGATCATCTCGCTCGGGGAAGCGGTCGGCAGGAAAGGCTCGACCTCAAGAGCCAGGGGCTGACGGCGCGAGGAGGCCCATGAGGCTTCGTGCCGGACCACATCGGCAGCGACGCCTGGCTGCACCAGTCGCCACTGTTTTCCCGGTAACACCTGCCTCGACCAATACCAAAGCGGGCGGCATCCCGGCACTGCCGCCGCCAGGTTACATGCGGGTCTCGGCCATCCAGAGCTCGGCATCGGCGCCGCCGGGTATGTGCAGCGGTGCAGATGGATCGGTGGCGGCGCGCCAGACCGCTTCTGCCACGTCGATCGCATGGGTTACGGGTCCAGTGTCGTCCCGTACCGACTTCACGAAGCCCTGGATAAGCGGTGCGTAGTCCGGATCGTCCAGACCGCGCAAATGGGGACGCGCGTTTTCCCCGAAACGGGTCTCCGGCGAACGGCCGGGCAAAACGATATGAACCCGCACGCCAAAAGGCTCCATTTCAATCGCCAGGGTCTCGGTAAACGCATTCACCGCTGCCTTGCTTGCCCGGTAGACACCGATCACCGGCAGCGCCTTGATCGTCACCGTGGACGTGACGTTGACGATGACGCCCGCCCGGCGCCGGCGCATCTGCGGCAAGACCGCCTGAACCATGGCCAGGGTTCCGATCGTGTTCGTCTGGAACAACGCTTTTATCGTTTCCGGAGCTGTCAGTTCGACTGGCGAGGGCGCTCCGAAACCGGCATTGTTGACCAGGACGTCGATCGGACCGGCGACCTTCACGGCCTCCGCGATGCTGGCCGGATCGGTGACGTCGAGCGACAGAAGCCGCAGACGGTCGGAAACCGGCAACAGCTTGGGGTCAGGTGTGCGCATCGTCGCGATGACATCCCATCCGCGTTGAAGAAACAATTTTGCGGTCTCAAGGCCAAAACCGGACGAGCAACCGGTGATCAATATCGTGGGCATAGTCTTCTCCGAAAAATAGAAGGAACCACGCCATGGTAGTGACAGACAACCAGACTTTATATAGCTTCAAGTCTCCATTTCTTTAGCCTAAGTCCTGTTCATGACCGTAGATCCTTTAGCCGAAATCGTCACCCTGCTGCAGCCCGCCGCGCGATTTTCCAAACTGGTGGAATGCGCCGGCTCGTGGCGCGTTCACCGGCAATCGACTGGAGAACCGTTTTATTGCGCAATCATCGAGGGACAATGCCGCGTCAGGTTCGAAGGACATCAGCCGCTCATACTCCAGGCGGGTGACTTCGTTCTGGTGCCGGCCATGCGCGATATCGTCAACGAGAATATCGATGCGCCGGCTGACATGCCGGCCATGGTTCCGACGCAACTGAGTGAAGGCCATTTTCGTGTCGGCCGCCTCGACGGACCGGCAGATCTGCGCATGCGTATCGGTGTTTGCAGCTTCGGCTCACCGGACGCAGCCTTGCTCGTTTCCCTCCTGCCTGATGTAGTCGTCGTCCGTGATGAACCGCGGCTTGCAATGCTGATGGAATTGCTCGGCCTGGAAACACGCGAGCGCCGGCCGGCGCGCGAACTCGTCCTGGAACGACTGCTGGAGGTATTGCTGATCGAGGCGTTACGATCCGGCACGAAAACGACGGCAGCGCCCGGCCTAAGCCGCGGCCTTGCCGATGAGCGCCTTGCAGCGGCACTGCACGCAATGCATGCCCGGCCCGCCCAAGGCTGGACCGTCGCGGACCTGGCAACCGAAGCAGCCTTGTCGAGATCGGCATTCTTTGCGCGTTTCAGCCGCATCGTCGGCCTGCCGCCGATGGAATACCTGCTGGCCTGGCGCATGGCGCTCGCGAAAAAACTCTTGCGCGCCCGAGACATGGGGATGGAGGACGTGGCGGAAAGGGTGGGCTACGGATCGGCAAGCACGTTCAGCGTCGCCTTCGCCCGACATGTCGGCGTGCCGCCTGCACGATATGCCCGGGCCGACCTGGAAGCCGCCTGAGCGCCCCGCCCCGTTCCTCGGCTGGCAGACCCGAATGGCTCGCGCCCGTGCAAGGCGCGACAAATGCGTCGGCTCAAACAGGCTTCGGTTTGATATTCGCCGTCTGCGATGCCCGCTTGATCGGGGAGTTGAGCGTCAGGCGGAAACGGGCTCCGAGTATCTGTGGGATGACGGAAACATGTCCGTTATGGGTCTGGGCGATCTGTCTGACGATACTCAGGCCAAGTCCTGCCCCGGTGGATTTGGGCCTGGACCTGTAGAAAGGCTCGAAAACCTTCTCGCTTTCTTCCTGCGAAATGCCTGGCCCGTCATCGGCGACATCGATCGATCCGTTACGCATCAGCTCGACCCGGATGCTTCCCGAACCGCCGCCGTGCTCTATGGCGTTGCGCACCAGATTGCTGATGGCGCGCTCCAGAGAGGCCCGATCGCCGGTGACGGTGACCGACGGGCTCTCGGTTTCGAAACCAAGTTCATATCCGGCGGAAATAGCCATCGGCGCGCTGTCCGCGACCACTCTTTGGCAAAGCTCCACGAGATCCACATGATCCCATGACTGGATGGCTGCGAAGCGCTGCATGTCGAGCAATTGCTCGGCCGTCTGCGCCAGGCGCGCGACATCCATCAGCAACCTGTCCTTTTCAGGGCCCGGGGCCGACGCTTCCAGCCTTGTCTGCAGGATCGCGATCGGTGTCCGCAACTCATGGGCGGCATTGGCGAAAAACCGGCGGCGCTGCGTAACGTCTTCATCGATACGTCCAAGCGCCGAATTGAACGCATCCACCAATGGCTGCAGTTCCAGCACCACATCCTCCCTGGGAAGGCGAATGCCAAGACTGTTCGCATCGATGGACGACGCCCGATTGATCGTCAGCTTGATACCGGAAAGGGCGCGACCGACCAGGATCGGCAGGGCGAGAAACACGAGCCCGATGGGAACGAGCGTGAACGGCACATAAAACACGCTCATCCCCAGCATCACCTTGGCCAGATAGGAGCGCACCACGACCGTGCCGCCATACATCACCTTCACAGGGCCCGCAGCGGTATCGAGTTCGGCAAAATTCGCCGTGAGCACCGAATTGTCGTCGCCCCGTATGTCGATGAAATGGATATCCGCCATGAGGGAAAGAAGGGGGAGATATTGGTCAGGAACCGTTCCGAAGGTGACATGCCGGCCATCGGTATGTCTTGCGACGAACCAGAATGACGGCGCGCTTTCGGTCAGCGTCTTCAGCTCCTGCGTCGGCGAGATGACGAGCGCACCGTTTTCCGATCGTATCGCCGCCGCAACTACAGGCCGTCCGGCATCATCCGCATCGTTCTTGGTCGGAAGCAGATAGCCCAGAAGCGCCAGAAAACCGATGTTCATCACGATCATCAGCACGCCGAGCACGATCGCGAACCGCAATACGAGCTTGCCCTTCAAGGATCGCCGGCTGAACATGCTGAACATCACTCGCCCTTCATCAGATAGCCGATGCCCCGTATCGTGTGGATCGTCATCGTGGCGCCCGCATCCGCCAGCTTTCTGCGAAGGCGGGAGACATGGCTGTCGAGCGCATTGGACTGTATCTCGTCGTCATACCCGTAAACGGCTTCCTCCAGCGTTCCACGCAGGACGGTCTTTCCCGCCCGCCGCACGAGAAGCTGGAGAACCAGCATCTCGCGCCGCGTCAGCGCAACCGTCTCGCCATTCACCTTCAGCTCCTGGTGCTCGAGATCGATCTCGACATTTCCCTCGACAAAGGCCTGGCTGGCATAGATTTCGGACCGACGCACGACGGCCCGAAGCCTAGCCATCAGCTCGTCTGCCAGGAAGGGTTTTCCGAGATAGTCGTCGGCTCCATCGTCAAGACCGGCAACGCGATCGTCCGGCGCGTTATGCGCTGTCAGCACGATGACCGGCGTCTTGTCGCCGGCATCGCGCATCTCGCGCAGCAGAACCATGCCGTCTCCGTCGGGAAGCTGGCGATCAAGAATGACGGCATCGTGGACCTTCGAGCGCAGCGCTTCCCTCGCATGTTCGATCAGGGTCATGTGGTCGACGACATGGCTGTGCTGCACCAGGACGGCTGTGAGCGCCCTGGCCATTTCCACTTCGTCTTCCACCAGCAAAAGTCTCATGATCCCTACCGTTCAAACGGGTTCCGCCAATCGCGCCTGCCCGGCTCAGCATCTCTCCATGTAGCGCCGACCGTAGCGGTCGCGATAGCTGCATTGCCGCCGCTCGCTTGCATTGCCGACCACCGCGCCCGTTGCTCCACCAGCGGCAGCTCCGACGGCAGCACCCCGCCAGTCATTCGTCACCAGGCCGCCGATCACGGCCCCCGAAGCAGCGCCGATGGCGGCGCTCTTTTCCGTCTTCGAACACGACACCGTCAGCACGGCAAGCGTCGCAAGGACCAAAGCTCTTTTCATTCCAAATCTCCACGCAATGGCCTCAAGCCATGTCCAATCAGGGTCATTCTTGCGCCGGAAAGGCGCCGGGTTCTGATTTCCAGGACTGACGTTGCAGCAACATTACGCGCTGCCTGATCTGGCGTGAAAAGCCTCTCGACGGCGGGAAATCGATGTCTCCCGACTTGCGGATCGGTCAACCCGGAAGCGTCGCCTTGGCCTTGCCGTCGCGCATCTCGTCTCCAGCCGGCGCAAACCATCGTTTTACCCTGCGCGCCATGCCGTCGAGATAGGTCAGGACGACCGGAACGAAGACGAGCGTCAGCAGGGTCGAGGAGATCAACCCGCCGATCACGGCATGCGCCATGGGCGCGCGCTGTTCGCCGCCTTCTCCCAGGCCGAGCGCCATCGGCAACATGCCGAAGATCATCGCAAGCGTCGTCATGACGATCGGCCGCAGCCTGACGGCACCGGCATCCGCGAGGCTCTGGCGCAGGCTCTTGCCTTCCCGCACCCCGAGATTGGAATAGTCCACCAGCAGGATGGCATTCTTGGTGACGAGGCCCATCAGCATGATGAAGCCGATCATCGAGAACATGTTGAGCGTCGACCCGGTCAAAAGGAGGCCGAGCAAAACACCGATCAGGGACAGCGGCAGGGTCATCATGATTGCGATCGGCTGGATGAACGAGCCGAATTGAGACGCCAGGATGATGTAGATGAAGATCACCGCCAGCACGAGCGACTGCAGCGCATAGCCGGTGCTTTCCGCCAGGTTCTCGGCGTCGCCGCCGAGGGAAATCCGGTAACCGACAGGGATCTCCATCTTTGCGATGGCCGCATTGAGATCATTGGTGACGTCGCCCAGCGCCCTGCCTTCGATATTGCTCGAGATCCTGACTTCACGCGACAGGTCCTTGCGGGTGATCGCATCCGGCGCGGTGCTTTCGACCACATCGGCGACCTGATCGAGAAGAACGGTGATCGGCTTGCCGTCATCGTCGGTGCGGCTGGTCGAGATGGTCAGGTTTCGAAGCTGCGCCGCATCCTTTCGGCCTGTCGCCGGCAGGCGCACCATGACGTCGTAGGATTCGCCGTCCGGCGCGTTCCACACCGATATCGCATCTCCCGCCACCAGCGGACGCAGCGTGTCGCCGATCATCGCGATCGACACGCCGAGGTCGCTTGCCGCCTCGCGGCGGACGCGCACGGCGAGCGTCGGTCGCACGTTTTCGATCGAGGATTCCACTTCGGTCGCGCCGGGAATGGCGGAAAGTGCGGTGGTGATCTGATCGGAAATGCGGCGCAGGCCCTCGTCTCCATCCCCCAGAATGGACAGCTGCAGCGGTTTCTGCGATCCACCCACGCCGTCGGATTGCCCGACGGAGATTTTCAGCCCGGCTATCCGCGCCAGCCTCTGCCGGATCGGGTCGATGCTTTGCGACGTGGTCAGGTTTCGGTCGACGCTCGGCACGAGCTGCACCGCCACCACGGCCTCGTTGAAGCCGCGCGCGCCGCCGGAATTGACCGTCGAATAGATGGTGGCGACATAGGGGAACTCGCGCAGCGCCCGTTCCACCTGCCCGACTTTTGCCGCCATATAGTCCAGTGACGCGCCTTCATTGGCTTCCAGCGACACGCTCACCTCGCCCTGATCGGCAGGCGGCAGGAATTCCGCACCGATCCGCGGCACGAGGGCCAGGCTGCCGAAGAACATCGCAACAACGATGGCAATTGTCGTCTTGCGGTGATCGAAGGTCCAGTGGATGAGCGAACGATAGCGACCCGCCAGCCCCTCGAACCAGCGATCGAAACGCTCCACCAGCCGGCCGATAAAGCCGCGCTTGGCACCTTTTTGCGATTGCGGATCGTGCCAGACGCTGGAGAGCATCGGATCGAGCGTGAAGGATACGAACAGCGAGATCATCACCGCCGCGGCCACCGTCACGCCGAACTGCAGGAAGAAACGGCCGATCAGCCCGCCCATGAAGGCGACGGGCAAGAAAACCGCGACGATGCAGAGCGTCGTTGCAAGAACGGCAAGCCCGATCTCGTTGGTGCCGTCAAGCGCTGCCCTGACATGGTCCTTGCCCATCTGCAGGTGGCGGGTGATGTTTTCCCGCACCACGATCGCGTCGTCGATGAGGATGCCGATCGACAGCGACAGCGCCATCAGCGTCATCGTATTCAGCGTGAAGCCCAGCGCATAGATGACCGCGAATGTGCCGATGACGGAGATCGGCAGCGTCAGGCCGGTAATCACCGTCGAGCGCCACGAATTCAGGAAGATGAAGACGATCAGCACGGTCAGGACGCCGCCCTCGATCAGCGTCCGCTGCACTTCCGAAACCTGAGCGGCGATGGCACGGGAATTGTCGCGGGTGATGGTGAGTTCGATATTCTCCTTGGCGAGCTCGGTGTTCAACGCCGCGATCTCGTCGCGCAGCGCACGCGCCACCTCCACGGTGTTGGCGCCCTGGACCTTGACGATGTCGAGCCCCAGCGAAGGCGCTCCTTGATAAGTGGCCCGGCTGGTCACCTCGGCGCCTGTATCGAGAATGCTCGCGACATCGGAAAGATAGACCGGGTAACCGCCGCTCTGCGCCACGATGATGCTGTTGAAACCCGCCGCATCGGCAATACGGCCCTCCACTGTGACGATACGCTGGTTGATGCCGGAGATCAGCGTGCCGGCTGCGCGGTCCTGGTTCTCGCGCCGGATCGCGTCCATGACGGTTGCGACCCCGACGCCGTAGGCCTCCAGCCGGTCCGGGTCGACGACAACCAGCACCTGCCGCTCACTGTCGCCGACAAGCGAGATCTGCCCGACGCCTGAAATCACGTTCAACCGGTTGGTGATGATGCGGTTGGCAAGCGTGGTGATCTCGGACAGCGTCCTGTTCGGCGACGAGGCCGCGACAGAAAGGATCGGCTGGTCGTCGGGGTTGAAGCGGGTGACCTGCGGCGTATCCACCTCATCGGGGAATGTCGCTTCCAGCCTTGCCACCCGGTCGCGAACTTCCTGCGCGGCAACCTGGCTATCGGTATCGAGATCGAACTGGACGACCACGATCGAGCGCCCCTCGTAGGATTCCGAGGTGATCGTATCGATGCCACCGATCGTGTTGAGCGAGGATTCGATCGGTCGCGAAACCTCGCTTTCCACCGAAGCCGGAGATGCGCCGGTATAGGTAGTGGCGACGACCACGATTGGCAGGTCGGTTTCGGGAAACTGATCGACCCCGAGGCGACCGTAGGAAAACAGTCCCACGACGAGGATCGTCACCATCATCATGGTGGCGAAAACGGGATGTGCAACGCTGACGCGGGTGAGGAACATGGCTCAGATATCCTCGATGCGTACCGACGTGCCGGCAACAAGGTCCGGCAGCGGAGCGGTCACAATCACATCTCCCTCTCCCACGCCCGAAACCTGGACGAGGTTGCGGTCGGTCCAGCTCGTTCCGAGATCGACCGGCTGACGATGCAGCATGTTACCATCCACCTTGAGCACGAACGTGCCCTCGGAATCATGCCGGATAGAGGCCGCCGGCAATGCGATGACGCCCTTCTGGTCATCGACCTTCAGGATGCCGGTGGTGAACATGCCGCCGCGCAGAAGTCCCTCGTCATTGTCTATGGCAAGGAACACCCGCACCGCCCGCGAACCGGCGACGGCCGTCGGCGAAATGCGCACGACTTCGCCCGTGAACGTGCGCCCGGCAAACCCTTCAACATTCAGTTCCACCGGTTGCCCGAGCCGCACAAGCGGGATGCGGCTCGTCGGAACACCGGCATCGACTTCCATCCGGCTGAGGTCGACAAGGCTCATCAGTTCGGTGTTGAGCGGCACCGTCTGCCCCTGATCCACCGCGCGGGACGCAACCACGCCGTCGAATTCCGCCCGAAGTTCCGCATAGGCGAGAGACCGTTCCGCATCCGCCACTTCGGCCTGCTTCGACCTCAGCTGTGCACGCAGGTTGAGCAGATTGGCCTGTGCCTCAAGCCGCGTTGCCTCCGAGGCTGCGCCGCGTTCTCCAAGCGACGTGTTCCTCTCCAGCACGACCTCCGCCAGCTCGATCTGCGCGCCCAGCGCGTCGATCTCCGCCTTGCGGGCCGTCACCGCCGACGCAAGCGCTTCGGTGTCGAAACGCACCAGAAGATCGCCCTTTTTCACCACATCGCCGATCTGTACCGGCAATTCCAGAATGGTCGCGGAGACGCGGGACGTCAGTGTCGAGCGGCGAATGGGCGTCAGCGATCCGGCGATCCGCACGTCGGTGGCGACATCCTGGCGAGTCGCGGTGCTGACATCGACCGCGGAGAGTTCGATGGGGGCACTTGCAGGCTCCTGTCCGGCGACCCGGCCTGCCCCTCCGATGACGCCGATTGCAATGAGGGAGGGGAGCAGGAAGGCATAGCCTAGGCGGCGGATAGCCGTCGTCATGGGAGACCTCTGTTTCATCTGGCTGCATGTGGTCGCTCGAAAGTGGTCGACACATGGCGAATTGCAAGGGGCACACCGATCCGGAGTATCGGTGTGCACTCATCCATCGTGGTTGTGGTCGAATCCAGCAATGGATGCGGTTCAGTTGACTGATGGAGATTGCAGGAACATTACGGTCCCCTCGTGGTGAGCCGCCGAAATGTCGTTTCTGCGGCCGAACTGCCCCTCACTATCGCAGCCGGCGACCAAGCGTTCGATGATGTTTCCGAGTTTGGAAGCACTGCGATCCGGGAGACGGCGCTTCATTCGTGCCCGCGCTTTCAGGTGACGGCCGTGATCCGGCCTCCTGCGAGCCAGCCCGGCAGACTTTCGCGTCATGCCTCGTCCGCCAGAAGGCGTTTGTGGGGCGGGAAAACGGTCGCGCTGTATTCCCTGATCCTGTCAATGGATCAGGGAATACTTGAAGTCTCGATCACCCGCCGGGGGACAAAAATCCTCCGGCGGGTGTCCTGTCCAGTGTGTCGCCGCTCAGGCCTTGGCCTTCAGCGAGATCACCTGATGCTCCTTGGTCTTCGGCGCATCCTTCTGTTCCTCGGTATAGGCCTCGCCATGATAGCTGGCGATCAGCACGTCGCGGATTTCGGCGATCAGCGGGTAACGCGGATTGGCGCCCGTGCACTGGTCGTCGAAGGCCATTTCGGCAAGTTTGTCGACCTTGGCCATGAAGTCGGCCTCACCGACACCGGCCGCCTGGATCGAGGCCGGGATATCGAGATCCTTCTTCAACTGCTCCAGCCACTGAACCAGGTTCTCGACGGATGCGGCATCGTTCTTGCCGCCAAGTCCCAGATGCTGGGCGATCTCGGCATAACGGCAAAGCGCCTTCGGCCGGTCATACTGACTGAACGCCGCCTGCTTGCTCGGATTGTCGACCGCGTTGTAGCGGACGACATTGGAGATCAACAGTGCGTTCGACAGGCCGTGCGGGATGTGGAATTCCGCACCGATCTTGTGCGCCATAGAGTGGCATACGCCGAGGAAGGCGTTGGCAAAGGCGATGCCGGCAAGCGTTGCGGCATTGTGAACCTGTTCGCGAGCCTTCGGATCCTTGGCACCGTTCTTGTAGGCGGAAGGCAGATAGGTTTTCAGTAGCTTCAATGCCTGCAGCGCCTGGCCATCCGAATATTCGTTGGCCATGACCGAGACATAGGCTTCCAGCGCATGCGTCACCGCATCGATACCGCCATGGGCGGTCAATGACTTCGGCATGTTCATCACCAGATTGGCGTCGACGATCGCCATATGCGGCGTCAGCTGATAGTCGGCGATCGGGTATTTGATCCCCGTCTGCTCGTCGGTCACCACGGCAAAGGGCGTGACTTCCGAACCGGTACCCGAGGTCGTCGGAACAGCCACGAACATGGCCTTCTTGCCGAGCGTCGGGAAGCGGTAGATGCGCTTGCGGATATCCATGAAGCGCAGCGCCAGATCGGCGAACTCGACATCCGGATGCTCGTACATGACCCACATGATCTTGGCCGCATCCATCGGCGAACCGCCACCGACGGCGAGAATCAGGTCCGGCTGGAAGGCGTTGGCGAGCGCGGTCGCCTTGCGCACGACCGCAAGCGTCGGGTCGGCGCTGACCTCGAAGAAGACCTCGACCTCAAGACCGAGATCCTTGAGGATCCGGATCGTGTCGTTGACATTGCCGTTCTCGAACAGGAACCGGTCGGTCACGATCAGGCAGCGCTTCCTGTCCTTCAGGTCTTCGAGCGCGAACGGCAGGCTGCCGCGGCGGAAATAGATCGATGGCGGCAGCTTGTGCCACAGCATGTTTTCGGCGCGCATGGCCACCGTCTTCCTGTTGATCAGATGCTGCGGGCCGACATTTTCCGAGATCGAGTTGCCGCCCCAGGAGCCGCAACCGAGCGTCAGCGACGGCGCCAGTCGGAAATTGTAGAGGTCGCCGATACCGCCATGCGAAGCCGGCGAGTTGATCAGGATGCGCGAGGTCTTCATCTTCGCGCCATAGATGGCGATACGCTCGGGCTGCAGATCCTGGTCGGTATAAAGAACCGAGGTATGACCGACACCGCCGAAGGCGACCAGCGCCTCGGCCTTGCCGCAGGCGTCTTCAAAGTTCTTCGCCTTGTACATGGCCAGAAGCGGCGACAGTTTCTCATAGGCAAAGGGTTCGGTCTCGTCGATCGCATCGACTTCGGCAATCAGCACCTTGGTACCGACCGGAACCTCGAAACCCGCCATCTCGGCAATCCTTGGTGCCGACTGGCCGACGATCTCGGCATTGATCGAGCCCTTCTTCAGGATCAGGCTCTTGATCGCGCCTGCCTCATTGCCCGACAGCACATAACCGCCATGGGTGCGGAAACGCTCGCGCACGGCATTATAGACCGCATCGACCACGACGACCGACTGTTCCGAAGCGCAGACGACGCCGTTGTCGAAAGTCTTCGACATCAGGATCGAGGCGACCGCCCGCTTGATATCGGCAAACTCGTCGATGACGGCCGGCGTATTGCCCGCGCCGACGCCGATTGCCGGCTTGCCGGACGAATAGGCGGCCTTGACCATGCCCGGCCCGCCCGTCGCCAGGATCAGGTCGATCGCCGGATGGTGCATCAGCGCATTGGAAAGTTCGACGCTCGGCTCGTCTATCCAGCCGATAATGTCCTTCGGCGCACCGGCCTTGACGGCGGCATCGAGCACGAGGCGGGCCGCTTCGCAGGTGGCGCGCTTGGCGCGCGGATGCGGTGAAAAGACGATGCCGTTGCGGGTCTTCAGCGCAATCAGCGCCTTGAAGATCGCCGTCGAGGTCGGGTTGGTGGTCGGCACGATGGCGCAGATCAGGCCGACCGGCTCAGCAACCGTCGCAATCCCGTATTCCGGCTCCTCGGAGAGAACACCGCAGGTCTTCTCGTCCTTGTATTTATTATAGATATATTCGGAGGCAAAATGGTTCTTCACCACCTTGTCCTCCATCACGCCCATGCCGGTCTCCTCAACCGCCATCTTGGCAAGTGGAATACGCGCATTCGCCGCGGCAAGCGCCGCATTGCGGAAGATTTCGTCCACCCGTTCCTGGCTGAAGGTCGCAAAAACCTTCTGCGCCGCCTCAACCCGCGCAACAAGCGCGTCCAGATCCGCAATAGTGCTAACTGTCATGATAATTCCACCTCAAATTGTATCATGGTACATGGCTGATTGCGCTCACCGCGCGTACTAATCGATTTAGAAGGCTGAATACTGGACCAACGCCGCCAGGAAGCAAGCCTCTCGCGGGCTCCTGGAAACTATGTCGCGGCGCTAAAAATCCACAATGACGTATGTCAATTTTCGCCCAATCTCGTCACAAGACAAAAGCGCGGTTGGTAATCAGGCCCAATGGATTTGAGCGGTTGACTGGCCTCCGTCACGAACTATCACTGCAATCCCGCGACCACTGAAAATGCGACGCAGAGAAGACCATGCCTTTTGACATTCACGACGCCACCATCGACGCCGACACCGAAGTGCGGATCCGCCAGCGCCTGACGCTGGTCGCGCTCGGCAAGGAAAAGGCCGATGTGGGCTTACGCGTCGGACGGTTGCTGGATGTCGCGACCCGCACATGGGCGGAAGATCAGGAAATCATCATCAAGGACCGCCGCATCGCTTATGTCGGCAAGGCCGGTTCCTATCCGGGAGAAGTGGGCACCCGTGTTCACGAACCGGACCTTGCCGCCATTCCTGGCCTCGGCGAAGTGCACAAGCATATCGAAAGCTCGCATCTGACGCCGGAATGGGAAGCCGCCCTCGTGCTGCCGCGCGGCAATACCTGGACCTGCGAGGCAAGCCACGAGTTTTCCAACGTCAACGGCGCAAAGACGCTGGAATTCTGGCTGAAGGCCCGCGAAGCCGGTTCGCCGCTGAAGATCTTCCCCCTGCCCGGCTCGGCCGTTCCGCCGACGGCTTACGAACATGGCGGCGGTTATCTCGGTTACGACGAACAGAAGACATTTCTGAGCCAAAGCCTGATGACGGCGGGTCTCGACGAGGTGATGGACTGGCCGGCGGTCTGGAATCCGGAAAACCCGTCGCATGAACGTCTCTGGGGCATGATCCGCGCCACATTCGAAAAACGCGCCGTGGTGGAGGGTCATGCCGCCGGCATCCGCGATCTGCCGTCGATCAACGCCTTTGCCGCCGCAGGCCTTGCCTCCGACCACGAGGCCTGGACGCCGGAAGAGTTCTGGGACAAGCTCACCCACGGCCTGTTCATGGAGCTTCGCCCGCACAGCCTGCCGGAAGTGATCAAGGGACTTCTCGACCGCGGCCTCGCCGACTGGTCGCAGATCGCGCTCACCACCGACGACCGCTCCGCCTCCGATACGCTGAAACTCGGCGCCACCGACCACAATGTGCGGCTGGCGATCGAGGCCGGTCTCGCGCCGGAGATCGCCATCCAGTGCGTGACGATTAACCCCGCCCGCCACATGCGCCTCACCCCCTGGGTCGGCTCGATCGCACCCGGCCGTTATGCCGATATCGTGCTTCTCTCGGATGTCCAGAAATTCGAGATCGCAAAGGTCTGGGCCGATGGCAAACAGGTCTCCGACGGCAAGACCTATCTGCCGGCCGTGCCAAAAATCGACTGGCCGGAATGGGCGACGAAAACCATCAATATCGGCCGCGAGCTGACCGCGGAAGATTTCACCATCAAGGCCGAGCCCGGCCGCGAGACGATGACGGCAGCGGTTCTGCGCCCCTTCCACTGGACCGACGACTTTCTGACCTTCGATCTGCCAGTCAGGGACGGTCTCGTCCAGCGGGACCACGCCCGCAACATCACCAAATTCTCCGTCATCGACCGTTTTTCCGGCAAGGCTGCCGTGTCGAAAATGTTCTGGCTCGGCTGCGGCCCGTCGACACCGGACACGGCACTTGCCTGCTCCATGGCGCATGACAAGCATAATGTCTGGTGCGTCGGCTCCTCCGATGAAGCGATGGCGAAGGCTGTCAACGCGGTTGCCGAAATCGATGGCGGCTGGGCGCTGGTGCGGCAAGGAAATGTCGTCGCCCGCGTGCGATACGAGGTCGCCGGCCTGATGAGCTGCCGCCCGGCGGAAGACCTGCATGAAGACATGCAGGCGCTTTATGCCGAGGGCGAAAAGGTCGACTGGATGTACGAGCCGAGCTTTCATCCGCGCTGGTTTCCCGGCTTCCCGGAGCGCCTCGCCTTCGCCACGCTCACCTGCGCGCCGTGGCGCTGGGTTCTCGTTGCGCCAAGCGATCATGCCCCGCAGGGCCTCGTCAATGTCGAGACCGGCGCCACCCACCCCGTTGTCTTCTGATTTCAGACCATCCCGAGCCGAGACCGGCCATCGTTCAGGAACAAGATCATGACTGCCCCCACCTACAAGTCCTTCGAAAAATCGCTCGCCGAATTTGAAAACATCGCTGCCGTCGTGTCCCCGATCTCGAATGAGGAACTGCAGTCCCGCATCTCGAAACTGCAGGGGCTGATGCGGGACGCGAACGTCAGGGCCGTCTATCTCGATACCTCGACCAGCCTCACCTATTTCACCGGCATGACGCTCGGCGCCAGCGAACGCCTGCATGGTGCGATCATCCCGTCTTCCGGTGCGCCGATCTATATCAGCCCGGCCTTCGAGGAACCGAAAACGGTAACCCTGATCACGATCGAGGGCGGGATCGCCACCTGGGAAGAACATGAAGACCCGGCTTTGCTCGTCGCAAACCTGATCTGCAACTTGCCGGCAGAAGGCAAGGCGTTGGCGTTCGACCCGGCTACACCCTTCATGTTCTCAAGCCCGATCACCGCCCATATCGGAGCGAGGCTGAAGATCATCGGCGCGGACGGTCTGATCGCCCAATGCCGCCAGATCAAGTCGGCCACCGAGATCGCCATCATCCAGACCGCCATGTCCGCCAGCCTGCGCGTCCACAAGGCCGTATGGGAAGGTCTGTACGAGGGCATCTCGACAACCGAAGTGACGGATTTCATCGCTGCCGCCCATGCCAAACTCGGCATGCGCCATGTCTTCGCCGCCGCCCAGTTCGGTGAGGCGACCGCCTACCCGCATGGCGTGCCCTACGCGCAGACGCTCAACAATGGCGACATGGTGCTGATCGATCTCGGCGCGCATATCCATCGCTATTGCTCGGATATCACCCGCACCTATGTCTTCGGCGAAGCGACGGAGCGCCAGCGGGAACTCTGGAATATGGAAAAGAAAGCCCATCGCGCCGCCTTCGAAGCAGCCCGATTGGGTTCACCTTGCGAGAACGTCGATGCCGCCGCCCGCAAGGTCCTGACGGATGCCGGTTACGGACCGGACTATCAGGTTCCCGGCCTGCCGCACCGCACCGGCCACGGCCTCGGCATGGACCTGCACGAAAACCCGTTCATCGTTCGCGGCAACAAGACCCTGCTCCAGCCCGGCATGGTGTTCTCCGACGAACCGATGCTCTGCGTCTACGGCGAATGCGGCGTCCGTCTCGAAGACATCATCTACATGTCGGAGAACGGCCCGGTCTTCTTCACCGAACCGGCCCATTCGATCGACAAGCCCTTCGGCTGAACGCTTGAAGAAGGTCGCCAGCGTCGCGACTTTCAATTGGATCTCCCTCATTCCTGTGCTTGTCACAGGAATCCAGTAGCCCAAGTCCTTGGGCGGAGAGAGTCTTTTCACGGCGCAGACGCGCCGTGGCTGGATTCCTGTGACAAGCACAGGAATGAGGGTAATCGAAGCGCGGAAGACCGGAAGCGGTCGGAAGGTCGCCGCGCCAGCGACCTTCTTCTGCAAGCTGACGCTCGCCCGTCGCGTTTAAGCCTTGAACAGCGACTTCAGCGTCGAGGGCTGGCTGCGGTGGTACTGCGGCGCAGCCGAGACCTCGCCACCCAAAGCGGCAGCGGCATGCCACGGCCAGCGCGGATCGTAGAGGATCGTGCGGGCCAGACCGACGAGATCGGCATCGCCCGTAGCAATGATTGCTTCCGCCTGCGAAGGCTCGGTGATCAACCCGACGGCAACGACCGGCATTTTCACCGCAGCCTTGACGGCACGCGCAAACGGCACCTGATAGCTCGGCGACACAGGAATTTTCTGATCGACATGCAGCCCGCCGGTCGAGACGTTGATCGCATCGCAACCGCGCTGATCCAGCGCCTTGGCAAATTCGATCGTCTCGTCGAGGTTCCAGCCGCCATCGTACCAGTCAGTTGCCGAAACACGAACCGAGACGACCTTGTCGGCCGGGAAAGCAGCTCGTACCGCATCGAACACTTCCAGCGGAAAACGCATCCGATTTTCGAGGCTGCCGCCATATTCGTCGGTCCGCTGGTTGGCGAGCGGCGAGAGGAAGGAATGCAACAGATAGCCATGAGCCGCATGGATCTGCACGGCATCGACCCCGATGCGCGCCGCGCGAATCGCCGCGTCCACAAAGGCGTCACGAATCTCGTTCATGCGCTCGCGGGATAGCTCGGTCGGCACCGTATCGGTTGACTTGAACGGAGCCGCCGACGGTGCCTCGGTCTGCCAACCGTTGTCATGGTCGGCCGGAAGCTGCGCGCCGCCAAGCCACGGCAGGTCGGATGATGCCTTGCGTCCGGCATGGGCAAGCTGCACGGCGATCGGAATGTTCGACCACTTGCCGATGCTCTCCAGCGTCCGGCGCATCGCCTCTTCCGTTGCGTCGTCGTACAATCCGACATCCGCATAGCTGATGCGACCTTCGGGGACGACAGCCGTTGCCTCGATCGTCAGAAGACCGGCACCGGAAAGTGCCAGCTGCCCCAGATGGATGAGATGCCAGTCGGTCATGCATCCATCCACGGCGGAATAGGTGCACATCGGGGCGATGGTGATGCGGTTCTCAAGCTCGAGATTGCGGATCTTGAACGGCGTGAAAAGCTGTGGCTGAGGCATTTGGCTCACTTTCGACATGGCAGGTTTGAAACCGCTTTCGACGAAAAAACGCCGGCGGCTTCACATTAATTCAACCGATATCCGTAGGTCCAGGAGAGGCGCTGGTATGGTTGCGGACATACCTATGCCTCCAAAAGGTATGCGTCAAGACATACCTTTGCCTTGCATTCGGATGCTGATTTTCATAGATTTGTCCTATGCCAGACCTGCTTCCTCAGCCCGCGCGAGACGAGATCGACCTCAGCGCCGTCTTCTCGACGCTGTCCGACCCGCTTCGCCGCACCGCAATCGCCATTCTGGCGACGCTGCCGGACTGCACGGAACGCAATTGCGCCTCCTTCGGCTTTCCGGTGGCCAAGGCCTCGCTGACCCACCATTTCAAGATCTTACGCGAAGCCGGCCTGATCAGCCAGATCGATTACGGAAACCGCCGCGCCTCCTCGCTTCGCCGAGAAGACATCGATGCACGCTTTCCCGGTCTTCTCGCCATGCTGGTGAAGGAGCTTGAGCAGGATGGCGGCGCCGAAAAGGCAGTCACTGCCGCCGGAAAACGCTGATTTCGACCCGATCGGGAGCCGGCTAACGACTGGAAGTAGTAAGGCGCTGGCATGGGTTGGATTCGCCCTTCCAAGGAGGGCTTCCCCCGCAGGATCTGTTTACCGAGTCCTTGAACGACAACGGCCCGGGAAGGTTTTGCCTTCCCGGGCCGCAGCGTATCAGGCCTTGAGCCCAAGTCTTAGTAGTGGACCGACAGGCTGTCGATCGGCGTCGTCTTCGGCGGCGCGAACTTCGTCAGGTTGATGCCTTCAACCGCGACGCGGTATTCCTCGATGCTCGGCGTACGGCCGAGGATCGCCGACAGCACAACCAGCGGCGTGGAGGCGAGCAGCGACTCACCCTTCTTCTCCGAGGTGTCTTCAACGACGCGGCCCTGGAACAGACGGGTCGAGGTAGCAAGAACCGTGTCACCCTTTTCAGCCTTTTCCTGGTTGCCCATGCAAAGGTTGCAGCCCGGGCGCTCGAGATAGAGAATGTTCTCGTATTCGGTGCGGTTGGACGTCTTCGGCTTCAGGTCGTCGAACTCGAAGCCCGAATACTTCTGCAGGATTTCCCAGTCACCTTCGGCCTTCAGCTCGTCGATGATGTTGTAGGTCGGTGCGGCAACGACGAGCGGTGCCTTGAATTCGACCTTGCCTTCAGCCTTTTCGAGGTTCTTCAGCATCTGGGCGACGATCTTGATATCGCCCTTGTGAACCATGCAGGAACCGACGAAGCCGAGGTCCACCTTCTTGGTGCCGCCGTAATAGGAAACCGGGCGGATCGTGTCGTGGGTGTAGCGGCGCGAAACGTCGGCATTGTTGACGTCCGGGTCGGCGATCATCGGCTCGTTGATCAGGTCCAGATCGACGACGACTTCGGCGAAGTATTTTGCGTTATCGTCCGGCTTCAGCGCCGGCTTTTCGCCCGAGCGGATCTCGGCAATGCGGGAATCCGCCTTGTCGATCAGGCCCTGCAGCGTCTGGGCTGCATTGTCCATGCCCTTGTTGATCATGATCTGGATACGCGACTTGGCGATTTCGAGGCTCTCGATCAGCGTCTCGTCTTCCGAGATACAGATCGACGCCTTGGCCTTCATCTCGGCCGTCCAGTCGGTAAACGTGAAGGCCTGGTCGGCGAGAAGCGTGCCGATATGGACTTCGATGATGCGGCCCTGGAAGACGTTGTCACCATGCTGCTTGAGCATCTGCGCCTGGGTGGCATGCACCACGTCGCGGAAATCCATGTAAGGCTGCATCGTGCCCTTGAAGGTCACCTTGACCGACTGCGGGATCGGCATGGTCGCTTCGCCGGTGGCAAGCGCCAGTGCAACGGTGCCCGAATCCGCACCGAAAGCGACGCCCTTGGACATGCGGGTATGGCTGTCGCCGCCGATGATGATCGCCCAGTCGTCCACAGTGATGTCGTTCAGGACCTTATGGATGACGTCGGTCATCGAATGATAGACGCCCTTCGGGTCACGCGCGGTGATGACGCCGAAATTGTTCATGAAGGACATCAGCTTGGGAATGTTGACCTGAGCCTTCTTGTCCCAGACGGATGCCGTGTGGCAACCCGACTGATAGGCGCCATCGACCAGCGGCGAAATGACGGTTGCCGCCATCGCTTCCAGTTCCTGCGCCGTCATCAGGCCGGTCGTATCCTGCGAGCCGACGATGTTGACCGTGACGCGAACGTCAGAACCGGCATGCAGAACCTTGCCCGGCGTCACGCCGACGGCATTGCGGTTGAAGATCTTCTCGACCGCGGTCAGGCCCTGGCCTTCGACCGAGAGTTCCTTGTTCGGAGCAAAGACCGGGGTAGCCTCGACGCCCAGCGTCTGGGCCGCAAACGTCTGCAGCTTCTTGCCGAAGACGATGGCGTAGGACGAACCCGCCTTCATGAACTCCATCTTCTGCGGCGTAAACGCGGCCGCGACGTCGACCAGCTCTTCGCCGGTCTCGTCACAGAGCTTCTTGTTCTTGGCGTCGATCTTCAGAACCGTGCCGGTCGCGACCGAATATTTCTGCTCGAGGATCGGGTTGCCTTCGTTGTTGAGGATCGGCTTGCCGTTCTCGTCGAGCTTCTTGACCCAGTTCTTCAGGTTGACGCCGATACCGCCCGTCACGTCGACCGTGGTCGCGAAGATCGGCGAAATGCCGTTGGTGCCGGCAACGACTGGCGCGAAGTTGACGAAGGGCACGTAGGGGCTGGACTGCTTGCCGGTCCACAGCGCGACGTTGTTGACGCCGGACATGCGCGACGAGCCGACGCCCATCGTGCCCTTTTCGGCAATCATCATCACCCGCTTGTCGGGATGCTGCTTCTGAAGCGCGACGATTTCAGCCTGCGCTTCCGGCGTGATCATACACTGACCATGCAGTTCGCGGTCGGAGCGCGAATGCGCCTGGTTACCCGGCGACAGAAGGTCGGTCGAGATATCGCCTTCGGCGGCGATGAAGGTCACGACCTTGATCTCGTCCTCGACATCGGGAAGCTTGGTGAAGAACTCGGCCTTGGCGTAGCTTTCCAGAACTTCCTTGGCGATGGCGTTGCCGGCCTTGTAGGCATCGCGCAGGCGGAACATGTCGGCGTCATAAAGGAAGACCTGCGTCTTCAGAACTTCGCCCGCCTGTTTGGCAATTTCCGCGTCATTGCCGAGCGTGATGTCGAGCAGCACTCCGATCGAAGGGCCGCCTTTCATATGCGACAGCAGTTCGAGAGCAAAGGTCGGCGTGATCTCAGGGACGAGTGTTTCGCCCAGGATGATCTGCTTCAGGAAGGCCGCCTTGATACCCGCGGCGCTCGTGGTGCCGGGCAGGGTGTTGTAAATGAAGAACTTCAGGGCGTCTTTCCGGTGTTCGTTTCCGGTATCCCTGATCAGGGTGATGATTTCTGCGACGAGCGCGCCATCATCGATCGGCTTGGGGGCAAGCCCTTGAGTTTCTCTGCTTTTAATTTCAGCCAGGTAATCGGAATACAGGTTCATCACAGTCCCAACGTCATTAGCTTTTGGCGCTGAAACGCAGCGCCACCGAACGATTTATGCGGCCCGAGGCCTTCGGATTTGGAGTACGTCAACCGAGCCCGTGTGACAAGATACCGCATTCCGGTAAATGTAGTCCTTCGGCGTCAGTCTTGCCCGGTCAACAACGGCCGGGCGCATTCTTAGCGGACCCGATTTGCGGAAGCCATAGGTTTCGGCCGGTTCAGCGTTGCGAAAGGGTCGGGAACGCGACGAGCCGGCAACACGCGCCGCGGCTGTTGGCGTAGCGCCTGCCCTCAGCGGTCGAACATGTCCTGCCATTGCTTTTCACCAACCATGCAATCGCTTTTGACCGGCTTGTCGGCAATACGGCGAATGAGCGGCCGGGGTTCGATCCCGCTGACTTCCATGACCAGCTTGCGGCGGACAGCGACGCCGAAATCGTCAATGTCATGCACCGGCAGAACGAACGAGCCCGGCCCGCCCGCAACGCAGTCGCTGTAGTATTGGTCGAGCCCGCCCGGCGTTCCCGAAGGCCTGAGCATGATCGCCAGACCATTGATGACGATACCCGCCTCGACAGCCTTGTCGCGTGCCGGCGTAACCGGATTGCCCGAATTGTTCGGCCCGTCACCCGAGACATCGATCACCTGGCGAAAACCATGGTAGGAATTGGAGACCAGCATGGTCGCGCCCTGAACGATTGCCGCCGAGATCGATGTTCGGCGCTGCATCTCGATCGGTCGTGCCTCGACCTTGTTGGCAAAGGCGATCGCATCCTCTTCGTTCTCGATGACCTGCCAGTCGATCACCGAGCCCTGCACCACACCGCCCGCCCATTCGAAATAGCTGATGGCGATGCGCCCCGTCAGCCCGTTCTTCACCGCGTCGATGAATTCCTTGTGCTTGAGGGCGGAGACATATCCTTCCCGCTGGATACGGGCTTCTTCCGTGTCCATGGATCGGGACGTGTCGACCGCAAGCACGAGTTCGACATCCACTTCCTGCCCGCCTTGCACGATTGCCGCATTGGTCGCGGACAGGGACATTAACATTGCAAGTGTCGTGAGCATGGCAATCCATTCACTGCAGTGTCGAATGCCGGACTGTAACACAGGATATCGTCGGAGCTATCCCCTCTACTCGAGCGGACACCTCTCAAAACTCAAATTTCAGTGATGCCTTATTCAGCAGCCGTCGGATAAGGGCCATCCTTCATCGCCTCGATCAGGCATTCCATGATCGCCGCGCGAAGGGCATAAGTATTGGCGCTTGTCTGTTTCCGGTCCAGGCTTTGAGCGGCCTCGACGAGCCGCATGCCCTGATGCACCACGATCTGGTGCGCGCGATTCATGGCCCAGTGCTCAATTGAACTGCCATGATCGAGTACATGACTGTGTGCGTTCAATGTAACCTCGCTAATCATCAGCGTTACTGCGAATCATCTCGCAAGGCCGATGCTAATACAGGTTCATGTTCCCGTGAATCCTCAACGCTTCACAGTATTGGCAAAAATCAAGAAAAAACCGAGTATTTTCAAAGGTGCCAAGTTTTCATTGGTAAAAACCTAGCCCCGAAACCGGAAAATGATCCCATTTGTCAATACGTTTCTCAATCAGAACAGGTATTTCCTCGCACGACGCTCGGCATCCTCGATTTTCTGCTTGAAGCCACATTCCGATCACGGACCTACCGATAGAAAACTCTGATTTCAGTCACCCATTCTTCGGCATCCCTCCCTATAAACAAGCAAAGCGGCAGTTCACGTCTTCTGTCCCACTGACCGTCCAGCCCCATCCGGCACCGGCAACCTCGCATGGGCTTCGGCAATCGGCCTCAGTCTCGCAAGTATATCCTTCGGTGCGGCAGTCGCTTTTCCGGCACCGGAGTCCACATGCAGCATCAGTTGCTCGGCAGTCGCAAGCGCATCGCCGGTCTGCGCATCATGAAGGGTGGTAAAATACCGGATGCGCTTTTCATCGAAGCTGAGCACCTGCAGCACCGTATAAAGCGCCTGCCCGAGCTTCGCCTCGCCAAGATGCCGGATATGGGTCTCGACCGTATAATAGCTGTGCCCCTTCTCGACATAGGCAAAGTCGACGCCGATCAGCCGCAGCAGCGCATCCGACGTATCCCCGAAAATCTGCAGGTAACGGTGCTCGGTCATGTGGCCATTATAATCCACCCAGGCGGCACTGACCTTGGTATCGACCAGCCGCAGCGGCTGCGAAAAGTCCGGCATCTCTCTCTTGCCGCCCCCCTTCGCCCAGAGATGCTTTTCAAAATCGGCCAGCACCTTTCCAGACCCCCAGCCCTTTCCGCCATCGCCACCTTTCAGCGCCTGCATGATGCCGACGAGGTTTTCGTCACGGATCCGTTCCAGTTCGCGGATCCCGCGGGAGCCCGATTGCGCATCCGATTGCGCCGCGATCTTGTCGACCAGAGCGTCGTTAAGATCGACCACATCCGTCAGCTTCGTCCATGGCCATGACAAGCAGGGACCGAACTGCGCCAGGAAATGGCGCATGCCCGCCTCGCCGCCGGCGATGCGATAGGTCTCGAACAGGCCCATCTGCGCCCAGCGCATGCCGAAGGAATATCGGATCACGTCGTCCAGCGTCTCGGTATCGCAGATATCGTCATGGATGAGCCACAGCCCCTCGCGCCATATCGCTTCCAGCAGCCGGTCGCCGACAAAGGCCTCGATCTCCTTTTTCAGGATGACACCCTTCATCCCGATCGGCGCGAGCATGGCTTTGGCCAGTTCCAACGTCTCGGGTGACGTTCTTTCTCCGCCAACCAGTTCGGCCAGCGGCAGAAGATAGACCGGGTTATAGGGATGCGCGACGAACATCCGCTCGGGATGTTTCATGTCCCGCTGCAACTCGGTCGGCATGATGCCGGAGGTGGACGAACCGATCAGCGCCTTTGGATCGGCATATCTGTCGATCTCGGTAATCACCCCGCGCTTGAGATCGAGGCGCTCGGGAACGCTTTCCTGTATCCAGTCCGCCCCCGCAACAGCCTCCTTGAGACTTTCGGAGAACGTCAGCCTCCCCCTCGCCAGCAACGGCGCCATGGTCAGCATCGCATAGGCCCGCTCGGCATTCGCCAGCACCTCGCCAACGATCCGTTTCGCCTCCGGATGCGGATCGTACATCGACACATCGATCCCACCGAGCAGAAGCCGCGCCGCCCACGCCCCGCCGATCACACCGCCACCGATGCAGGCTGCTTTTCTGATAGCCGTCATGAATTCTTCCCCTGTTTCGTCTGACCTAACCGCTGCCCCTCACCTAGAGCACAGCTTTCTGCGCTCCACCTCTCCCCGCAAGCGGGGGGAGTGTACGTGCCCTGCGCGGCCTCAGATCTGGACGGGAGGCTGCGGCACAGGTCCTTCTCCCCGTGACTACGGGGAGAAGGTGCCGGCAGGCGGATGAGGGGCAAAACTCCGCCTCAGCCTCTCTGTCCTACCGCTTCGTCAGCCTCAGCTTCTCGCGCACCGCATCCGGACCGATCACCTTCGCCCCCATACCCTCGATCACCCCGACCGCCTTCTCCACCAGTTGCGCATTGGTCGCGAGCTGCCCCTTGCCAGCGTAGAGATTGTCCTCAAGCCCGACCCGCACATTCCCCCCGGCAAGAACTGCTGCCGCCGGATAGGCAAGCGCATTGCGCCCGATCGAGAAGGCCGAAAACGTCCAGCTCTTCGGCACGTTGTTGACCATCGCCATGAAGGTGTTGAGATCGTCCGGCGCACCCCATGGGATACCCATGCAGAGCTGGATCAGCACCGGATCCTCGATCAACCCCTCCTCCACCAGCTGCTTGGCAAACCAAAGATGCCCGGTATCGAAAGCCTCGATCTCGGGACGCACGCCAAGCGCCGTCATCTGCCGCGCCATCTCGCGCAGCATCGACGGCGTGTTGGTCATCACATAATCCCCGAGCGAAAAGTTCATCGTGCCGCAATCGAGCGTGCAGATTTCCGGCAGGCATTCGGCGACATGCGCAACCCGCTCGGTCGCCCCCGCCATATCGGTGCCATCGGGATTGTAAGGCAACGGCGCTTCGACATTGCCGAACACGAGATCGCCGCCCATGCCGGCCGTCAGATTCAGGACGACATCGACATCCGCAGACCGGATACGATCGGTCACTTCCCTGTAAAGTTCGAGATTGCGCGCCGCCGCCCCGTTCTCGGGGTTGCGGACATGACAGTGCACCACCGCTGCCCCCGCCTTGGCGGCATCGATCGCCGAGTCCGCAATCTGCTTCGGCGTGATCGGAACGTGGCCGGATTTTCCGGTCGTATCGCCTGCACCGGTCACGGCACAGGTAATGAAAATCTCGCGGTTCATCTCGAGCGGCATTCTTCCCTCCTTTTCACTGCCGCCATTACGGGCGAGGAAAAAGGAAAATGCTTTCCACCATCGGCACCCGCCTATACATTATCGGAACAGGGGCGAAGGTGGCTGAATGGGCGAGAACCAGCATATCGACATTCTCGTTCTGCCGGAGACCAACCTCATCCTGCTCGCCTCGGTGATCGAACCCTTGCGCGCCGCCAACCGCATCACAGGCAAAAATCTCTATCGCTGGACGCTTCACTCCCCTGACGGCCGACCGGTCGAAACGACATCCGGTGTCCCTATTCCCGTCAGCGCCGCATTCCGCCCTGCCCGCGAAACCGATCCGCTTTTCGTTCTGGCAAGCTACAACTGGAAAAGCGCCGCCACCCGCGACCTGAAATTCCTCCTGTCGCAAACCGCCCGGCACCGGGCATCGATCGCCGGCATCGAGAGCGGTTCCTTCATCCTCGCCGAAGCGAGCCTGCTCGATAACGTTTCCGCCACGACCCATTGGGAGGATTTTGACGACTTTTCGCGCGCCTATCCGCAGGTCGGCCTGGTCCGCGAACGCTTCGTCATCGACGCCAAGCGCATCACCACCGGCGGGCCGCTGCCGACGCTAGATCTCATGCTGGAACTGATCCGCCGCGCGCACGGCCATTCACTGGCGCTCGAAGTCTCGCGCCTGTTCATCTACGAACAGGAGCCCATTCAGAATGAGCCCCAAGACCGCCCGACGATCGGCAACACGGGAAGCGTGGACCCGCGCGTGCAGACGGCGGTGAAGCTGATGGAGAACACGGTGGAAGCGCCCCTGCCTCTCGCGCGGCTTGCCAGACGATCCGGCGTCAGCATCCGCCATCTGCAGGATCTGTTTCGCCAGACAATGGGCGTCGCACCGCATACCCATTATCTCGCGCTGCGGCTCAACGCCGCCCGCCGCAAGGTCATCGAAACCAGAGCCAGCTTTGCCGATATCGCCGCCGAAACCGGCTTCAACTCCGCCTCGGCCTTCTCGCGCAGCTACCGCGCAAGCTACGCCGAAAGCCCGAGCGAGACACGTCGCCGCTTGAGGCTCACACCCAGGCATTGGGCGGGCAGGAACAGCCTGCAAACCGAGCGGACGAACATATAGAGAAACGGAGGCATGCCGCGACGATCCTCAATGGGGTGTTGGATGTCCTTGCCGTGACGCGCGGCGCTTCTGCTCAAATTCGTCGCCCATCATCTGTGGTATCCGCGAAAAGCGGACCACCGATTCCCTGCACGGCATGCCCGAACTTGTCGGTCGGTTCAGCAGGCGTCGAGCTATTACCAACCACGCAACACACCGTAGCGGTTGAGCGGCTCGAATGCTTTGAAGTCTGGAGAAGACGAAACAGGCCTCGGAAACAGCAGAAGGGCTTGATGTTCGTTTCCACCCGACCTGTAGCTGAAGTTCATCTGGCTGCGATGCGAGCCTCGGCGTTTTTTGATAAGCCAGATGGCGGGGTGGGAACAACCGGCGGAAACGCGAAGCTTCCACATTGCGTAGCATCGGCGCCGGTCGTGACTGATTGTAAGCAAAGAAGGACGCTGGCAACTGGGGATAGGGAATGGCGCAATCTTCCCCAGCAAAGAGGATTGCGACACTCCGACTCATCAAGATAAACTTTGTTCGGCACCTAAGGTTAAGACAAAGGATTCGCTGCAACCGTCAGGTTCAATCCCGTATCCAAGTCAAATATGTGCGCCTTGCCCATGATGAAGCTGAGTTCGATGGGTTGGCCACGCTCGGCCCTGTCGATCTCACCGGCGAAGTCTGTTGGAATACGGGCTGCGAATTCATGGCCGCCCAGTTCGAAGTAGGTATAAACTTCATTGCCCATATGTTCACGCAGGCGGAAAGTGCCTTTAACGGTCGCAAGGTTGCCATGCTGGGCGGCACCAAGCACACTCTGAGGTGTTCCTATATGCTCCGGACGAATGCCGAACTGAACTTTCTGCCCGACCCGATTGCTTAGGACATCGGCAAAACTGGCGGGCAGCGGCAGCAGCGTGTCGCCGAGTTCGACGCCCAACCCACCATCATGGGCCACCACTGTCGCATTGCGGATATTCATTTCCGGCGAGCCAATGAAACCGGCGACAAAGGCGTTGACCGGACGGTCGTAGAGCGTCGTCGGGCTATCGACCTGCTGGATGGTGCCGTCCTTCAAGACGCAGATGCGCTCGCCCATAGTCATGGCCTCGACCTGATCGTGGGTGACGTAGATCGCTGTCGATGGCTCGCCGCGTTCCCGCAACTCGCGGTGCAGTTCGGTCAGGCGTACACGCATGGAGGCCCGTAGCTTGGCATCGAGGTTCGACAACGGTTCGTCGAACAGAAACACTTCCGGCCGTTTGACGATGCATCGGCCAACGGCCACGCGTTGTGCCTGGCCGCCCGAAAGCTGGCGCGGCAACCGGTCGAGAAGATGTTCCATCTCCAGCATTTGCGCCGCCTGCGTCACACGCTCGTGGATTTCCTGCTTGGGAAGGCCTGCGAGTTTCAGGCCGAAGGCCATGTTGTCATAGACCTTCATATGCGGATAAAGCGCATAGTTCTGGAACACCATGGCAATGCCGCGTTCCTTGGCGCGCAGGTTGTTGACGACGGTGTTGCCGATTTTCAGTTCGCCGCCCGAGATCGATTCCAGCCCGGCGATCATGCGCAGGATAGTGCTCTTCGAGCAGCCAGACGGACCGACAAAGACCATGAACTCGCCGTCGCGCACTTCGAGATCGACGCCGTGCACCGCTTCGAAACCGTTCGGATATGTCTTGACGATTTTTTCGAGATTTACGCTGGCCATGATTGGCTCCTTCTCCTCAACCCTTGATGCCGCTCGAGGTCGCGCCCTCGATGAAATAGCGCTGCGCCAGGAAGAACACTGTCAGTGACGGCAGCAGGGCTACGATGGAAATTGCGATGATGTTGGCCCAGTCGACCTCGCCGCTGACGTCCATGCTCATCTTGAGAGCGAGCGACACCGGGTATTTTTCGACAGTGGAAATGTAGATCAGCGGCCCGATGAAGTCGTTCATTGTCCAAATGAACTGGAAGAGCGCAACCGAGATGAGGGCCGGCTTCAACAGCGGCACGACGATGTGCCACAGCAGTTGCAGCGCGTTGCAGCCGTCGATGATTGCCGCCTCTTCCATGTCGCGGGGAATACCGCGCAGGAATTGGACGACAAGGAAGGTAAAAAACGTATCGATGGCGAAGGCTGACGGCAGGATCAACGGCCAGTAGGTGTCGATCATGCCCAATTCCTTGAACATCAGGTATTGCGGCACGCGCAGCACGATCGGAGGCAGAAGCATGGTGCCGATCATGATGGAAAACAGGAATTTCTTTCCCGGATATTCGAAGCGTGCAAACGAATAGGCAACCAGTGTGCAGGAGATCAGCGTCACGATCACGCGCGGAACGACGATCAGAAACGAGTTCAGGAAATAGGTGGCGAAGGTGAACTCGGTGCGCGTCATCCAGCCATTGTAATAGGCGCTGAAGTCGAGCAGTTGCGTGAGATCCTTGGGCAAGAACCAGATGGTGGTAAAAATCTCCTGGTTCGATTTGAAGGATGCACCCAGCAGCCAGAACAGCGGGTAAAGCATCAACAGACCGACGCCGCTGAGGATGATGTAACGTAGCGCAAGGGAAATACGCTCGCGGCGTTGCGTGCGCAGAACTTCGGCACTGGATGGCAGCCGTCTTCTCGGCCGCGCACCCATGGTTTTTGAACTGCTCATCGCGCTCTCTCCTTTTCACCGGAATAGAAGACCCAGTATTTCGAGGACCAGAACAGGACGCCGGCGATCGAGACGATCAGGAAGAACAGAACCCAGGAAAGGGCGCTGGCATATCCCATGTTGAAGTATTTGAACGCTTCGTCGTAAATGTAGATGGCCATGAAATAGGTTGAATAAAGCGGCCCGCCTTCGGTGATCATGTATGGCGCGTTGAACTCCTGGAAGCAGTTCACGATCTGCATGACCATGTTGAAGAAGATGACCGGTGTGATCAGCGGCAGGGTGACATTGCGAAACTGCTGCCAGAATGAAGCGCCGTCGATTTCAGCCGCTTCGTAAAGCGATTTGGGCACGCCCTGCAGGGCCGCAAGAAAGATGACCATGGCTGCGCCGAACTGCCATGTGTTGAGTGCAACAATCGTCCATACCGCATAACGCTCGCTCGCCAGCCACGGGATAGGGTCGATGCCGACCGTGTCCAGGATGATGTTGACGAGACCCTTCTGCTGGAAAAGGAATTTCCACAGGACGGAGATGGCAATCGATCCGCCTAGGATGGTTGGCAGGTAATAGGCGGCGCGGAAAAAGTTGATGCCGCGCAGCTTGAAGTTCAAAACCTGCGCAATGAAAAGAGCGACGGCCAACCGCGCCGGAACGACGATGACGGCAAAAGAAACGGTTACCGTCAGGGATTTCCAGAACAGGTCATCGTCAAAAACCATCTTTTCGTAGTTTTCGAGCCCGATATAGGTCGGCGCCCCGATCAGCGGATAATCCGTAAAACTTAACGCGAACGAGGCCGCAAAGGGAAAGAGATTGAAGGCGAGGATGCCCAGAATAAAGGGCAGCACAAAAAGGTATCCTAGGCGTTTGCTTTCATACATCCGCGTCACCTGAGAAATGTTCGGCCACTGGCCGCGTGGAAGGGGAAGTGCAAAAGAAAAAGCTGCTGCACTCTTCCGGTTTAAGTCGGTGTTCTGCGGTCCATACAGACTGCAGAACACTTTCTTTCCGAAGCTTCAGAGGCGGGAAAGAATCCGATTGGCTTCCTTGATCAGCTTCGGGGCCGCCTCCTCCGGCGTGGTCTTGTCGAAGGAGAGTTCCTCAAAGGTGTTGAACAGAAGCTTGTAGATCAGCGGGTGCTCGAAATAGAGCGAGAAGCGCGGTACAAGCCCCTTCTCGTCAAGTTCCATGATCTGCCCCGTACCGATCTCCTGGATCTTCGGGATCAGTTGCTCTTTGGTGAGGACATCCCATTGGGTCTTGGAGGCCGGGATGGCACGCGACGTGCCGATGATACGGGCGGCTTCCGGATCGGTCGCGAGGAAGTTGACGAACTTTGCCGCCGCTTCGGGTGCCTCGCTATGTTTGCTGATCGAGTATATGAAGCCAGTGCGGCTCATCGTGCCGGCCGTCTTGGCGTCGGGCAGCATGATATACGGGCCGACTTCCAGCTGATTCAGACCACCCGTCAGCGTATCGGCGCGCGATGTCAGTGTGGAGTCCTGCGAATAGACGCCGCCCCACTTGCCTTCCACCCAGTCGGGCATTTGCGAGGTCGGTTTCGAGGCCCCGCCCATGGCGGTGCGCGCCTTGATGCTGACCAGCGCGTGGTCGTTTTCGAGCTTCTTGAAGAAACGCAGCCAGTCAGCCACCTGTTCTTCGCTCATGGCGACCTTCGGTTCGTTGGCATCGATGAAGTTGACATTGTATTTCTGCATAGCCCAGGACAGCGAAATCAGGAAACTGCCCTGCGTCGTCGGATCCAGCGGGTAATATTCGTCGCCCAGCTTTTCTTGCATCAGCTTTGCGGCTTCGAACAGTTCGTCCCAGGTCTTGGGGTATGGAATTCCGGCCTTCTGCCACGGTTCCTTGTTGTAAAGGAACAGGAAGCCGGTGGAGCCGATCGGCACGCCCTGAAGCTTGCCGTTGACGGTGACCTGATCGAGCGTGCTCTTGGGGAATTCATCGAGCTTGATCAGGCTTGAAAACTGGTTGATGTCGCTGAACCCGTCGCCATTTTTCGAGAACATCGGCAACCAGGCCAGCAGTATTTGCATGATGTCGGGTTCGGTGCCGCCCGCAAACTGCGTGCTCAGACGGGTCTGGTAACCGTCATAGCCGGAATATTCGGCCTTCACTTTGATACCCGGATTCTTTTCCTCGAAAAGCTTGATGACTTTCAAGGTGTTGGCGGCACGCGCCTCATTGCCCCACCAGGCAAAGCGGATCGTGGCGTCTTCCGCCAGCGCCACGGAAGTCAATGAAACAAGTGCGGTAAATGTCAGTGCTGCTAATGTCTTTCGTTTGAACATGGTCTCTCCTCCTACTGTCCTCTTCAGCTTGTTATGATCGCCCTCCGGCGGTCAGGTGTGTCCGCAGCAGAGTGCTGCCTGCGGCAATTTCACCGTACAGTGCAGGCACCGCGGAATGGGGGTGAACGAGGTTGGTGTTTGGCGCGCTTGGCAGCACGCAGCGCGACAGCCGCGCATCGAGATCGCGCAGATTGCTGAACAGCGTCGCTCCTTCGACCGCTGACGCATTCTCGGCATTTTGGAAATCTGCGACGGCACGCTGCAATGGTTTCGGAGCTATCCACAGATCTGCCGAGTGACCCGTCGCCAGAACTTGAAGTGGAAAACCGGTCTCGATGGTGCTTTCGCGCAACTCACCCATTTCGGTCAGGCGCTGTTTCGTTGTCACGCGGCAATCGGCAAATGGCGACCACACGGTTGTCAAAACGCCGTCTTCGAGGCCGGCGTTCTCCACGTCCGTGCGAAAGGCCCAGGTGACACCATCACGGCTGAAGGCGAGCATGTTGTCGCCCGCAAAACCACAGGCGATCCAATCGAGCGACTCCACGCAAAAGCCGTGATGGGACGAATAGGCGAACTTGCAGTATTTGTCGGAAACGCGTCGTATCTCGCGGTGTTTCGGCGGCGGCGCGACGAGGTAGGCAACGCCGGCATTGTGCCATGTCATCTGACGTGTCGTCGCAACGCTGTGATAACCGGGTGGATTGCAAGGCTCTTCCGCTTCTGTCCAGAACGGATGATCGGCGGGAAGCGAAAGCGGGGCGAAGGCTTTCAGCGCCCATAGTGGCGACTGCGCACTGTTGTAGAACTCGCTCATCAACAGATTGGGGTAAGCGTAACCGACAGTCAGGCAGCCTTCCGCGTCAAATATCGGCTGTTCCAGCCACCAGCGCATCGAGCGCGACCACAGGCCGCGCAACTCGCCGGCGCTCATGTCAGGATGGCCGGCTTCGGCCAGGAGGCCCCAGAAGCCGGCCACGCCGAACCGGTATGTCATGGATCGGCCATAGGCAATTGCCGCGCCGTCCGCTGCAAACCAGTGGCGATAGGAACGTGCGAATGCGCGCGCCCGCTCGACGTAACGCGCCGCCCGATCAGGATCATCGACGGCATGCCACCGTGCGTAAAGCAGGCCATAAAAATGGAAGGCGAAGGGATTGTAATAATCGAACCGCCCCACTTCTGCGCCGTCCTGATACCAACCCTCACCGATATACTGGGTGTCGATAAAATGGAGTTCCTGCGCCAATCGCTGCTGATCGATCGGCCAACCGCTGCTAGAAAGCGCATCCAGCACAAGAATGCGGAAAAATCGCCAGTTGCTGGGGTTTATGCGGGCGTCCTGTATCCTTGCCAGCCAGCGGAGAAAATTGTCCTTGGCGGGCTGCGGCATCAGCCGTGACAATACGTCCGGCGCTTCCTTTATGAACACGGCAAGCGAGGCCATCTCGACCAGCCGCTGATCCATATCCCCGGCCTCACCCCAATAGGCAGGATGCGCCGGGTCCGTGCCATTTGTCAGGCCTTCGACGATCGCCTCCAGGCCTGATACGGCATATCCGCCCCTGATCGCAGGCACGACACCCCACATCAGCCGCGAAAGCCCCTCGAGGCGTGCTGCATCCTCATCATAGGCCGCAACGCTAGGCCCGACCTTCAGTCCGGCATTGCCCTGCGTGAAAGCGGTGAGATGGTTTTCAACCAGCCAGGACAAAAGATGCGCGGCGGCATCCCGGTCGATGGAAGCTTTTGGATCGATTGGCAGGCGTGAGCGCATGACCGGTCTCACCAGCAGAAACGCGAATGGCCGAGCGACCGCATCAGCGCTTCCATGAAATAATAATCGCCGTAAGGCAGCATGTTGCGCACCGAACCGCGCCGCACATGCGCCGCGCCGTTGTCGAGCAATCCTTGTGCGCCTTCGGTGAGGGTCAGGTCGCAGGTGTCGATTAGCCCATCGAGCAACCGCTCTGCAAAAGCCCGCCAGTGGGTCCGTTCTTCTCCAATGGTCGCATCCGCCAGAATGAACAGCCCTGCCGAAAGAATGGCGCCAGCCGAGCTGTCGAGATATTGCGGTTCATGCGGCGGAATGCGGAAGTCCCAGAGGGGTACCCGATCGTCACCCAGCAATTCCTCGGCCCTCGCAGCGATCTTGCGGGCCGTCTCGAGATAAACAGGGTTGCCGGTGGTGCGATAGCACTGGGCAAAGCCGTGAACCAGCCAAGCCTGACCGCGCGACCAGCAGGAATCGTGTGCATAACCCTGATGTGTTTCGCCACGCAGGGGTGCGCCGGTCGTGGGATCGAACACGAAAGTATGGAACGAGGTGCCGTCTTCCCGCACCAGGTAATTGTGGGTCGTCTCTGCGTGGGCATCTGCAATGGTCTTGAAATCGGATATACCAGTCTCGTCATTCGCCCAATAAAGCAAAGCAAGGTTTTGCATCGTGTCGGCGATGATGCGCCCGGCAACGAATGTGGAACGCGCGGCGTCAGCGGTTCCTCTCGGATTCCACGCTTGAATATATCCGCCATTCGGTTTGAACCGCGCACGCAGCGCCTCCGCAGCGCGCAATGCCATCAGCCGGGCAGTATGTGAGCCCGTGAATTTCCAGTCAGCGACGCAATTCAGCGAAAAGATGAAGCCGAGATCATGATCCTGAGCGGCCAGATTGGACAGCAGAATATTGAGATCCGCCTGGCGAGCGCGGGCGAGATTGGCTAGTCCCTGGTCGCCATTGAACTGATAAGCAAGCCAAAGCTGGCCGGCATAAAAGCTGATGACCCAGTCGAACGGCTGGCAATATTCCCAGCCGTATTCAGCATTGCCGATCTGGGGATTTCGCAAGCCAAAGATGCGAGATGTTGACCGTACCCGCTCGACGCACCGCTCAAGAACCTCCTGGCGATTGTTTGCTATCGCTGCAACGGGAGTCGGGTCGCTGTGAGAGAGGGTGGCGTTGCGCATGCTTATTATCCTCGCTGATATTGACCGGATGTTGGCATGAGCGAAAATTTTGTCAATTAAGAAAAGTTTTCGTATTTTTGCGATAACCCATTTTAAATCTCAAAGTCTTGATGCAAGCTTCCACACAATCAAAAGACACAACCATTGATTTTAATAGGAAAAAAGATGCCGGTATCAGCTTGAGGACCATGACTATCGGCACGAAAACTTTCGTGATAGGCATTATGTCGCGGGGTGCCGCGAGAGGATACCAACTGCAGAAGCAAGGTTAAGCGATGAGCGATCCCGACCTTTATCTTTCGACGGCGACACTACAGGATGTTGCGGCTGCTGCCGGCGTGTCGGTCGGGACAGTGTCGAAGGCGCTTAATCGGCGTGATGGTGTCAGTCCGACAGTGGCGGCGCAAATCATCGATACGGCCCGCCGACTCGGTTATCAGAAACGGCAGCTACCGCCCGAACCGGCCTATGCCGTGGCTACGACGACGATCGTCACCTTCGATCGTTTCGTCGTCAGCGGTCAGTTCTATGGCGAAATTCTCGACTCCATTCTGAAGGAGTCCGAAAGGCGCGGGCTCGCCACTCGTGTGGAGCTTCTGCCCTCTGTCGAAATCTCGACATTGCTGGCCCAGAAGCACTGGTTCGGGCGCGAACGGCCGGAAAGCCTGATTGTTCTCGGCATCGATACGCCGGAACTGCTCGATGCAATCACCGAATTGGGTTGCCCGGCAGTCATCGTCAACGGCACCGACCGGCGCATGCGGATCCCCAGTGTTTCACCCGATTATCATTTCGGCGGCTGGCTGGCAGCCCGGCATCTGCTGGAGCAGGGGCATCGCAAGATCGTACATGTCACCCATCCTTGGCGCGTATCCTTTGCGCTGCGTCTCGATGGTTTCCGCGATGCGTTGGCCGATTTCGGCATCACCTACGATCCGGCCGTGCATCTCATCGATACGCAAAGTCGAGCCCTGATGAGTTTTGACGCGCGTCGGGCGGTGGAGGAGCGGCTGGGTGCCGGCACGCTTGATTGCACCGGCTTCGTATGCGCTGCCGACATGCTCGCCGTTGGGGTGATGCAGGCCGCGACTGCGGCGGGTCTTTCTGTGCCCGACGACATATCCGTTATCGGATTTGATGACCTGCCGGTAAGCAGCCATTGCACGCCGCCCCTTAGCTCCATCCGCATCGACCGGCAGGAAATGGGGCGTACAGCGATTGACCTGCTTCTGGAACGTGCTGCCATTCCGGATCGCGTTGCGCGCCGTGTCGGCATCGGTGTTTCGCTTGTCTCCCGCGCATCTGTCGAACGTGTCAGCGCAGAGAGGTGATCTCGGCGGTCAACTGGCGGCGGAACCGAGCTTCGAGCCGACCATCGGCAGGCGGACCAAGTTCGCCGACGGCGCTCAACGTGACCGTTGACGACACCGGTGCCCACCATGCCCACCGCAACATCTATGCGACGCATATCGGAAGCGAGCATATTAGCGCCTTTCGCAGGGTCCCGTCGAAATCGAGCTTGAACTTTCTGGCACTGCTGCGCAGCAACTATCAGGACGCTGCGCGTCACGTGCAGGTTGCGAGACCAGCGCGCGTGACGCGCAGCGTGCAAAGTTAGCAGTCACGGGCTTTTCCGTGTTCGGCATCGATCGTTTTCGTCTCACCCGTCGCGATCATCGTTCTCGTGGCGTCAATCGAGGCGTAGGTCCAAAAGATACGCATCGGCTTATCCGAGGCGTTGATGAAGCGATGCGGAACGTTGGCGGGAATCCACGTCGTGTCGTTGGTATCGAGATGGTGCTGCACGCCTTCGATCTCCGCGATCGCCTGGCCTTCGATGACCATCACGGATTCCTCGCAATTATGCTGATGAAGACCGATCGCCGCACCCGGATCAAAGGCCGTAATGCCGTTTATCATGGACTTCGATCCACATCCGCGCGTTACCAACGGCGTCGTTCGAGCTCCCCCTCCCCGGTCATTGGTCTTGAGTTCTTTCGGACGGAGGATGGCAGTTCCTGTCATGGTGTTCTTCCTTATTCCGGAGCCTTGGGGGTAGGGGCCGCGGCAATCGCCGGACCAATCCAGACGGTCTTGATGTTCACGAATTCGCGAATGCCGTAGACACCGAGCTCGCGTCCATAGCCCGAGCGCTTGATGCCCCCGAACGGATAACGTGGATCGGAGGCGACCATCCCGTTGATGAATACGGCACCTGCTTCGATTTGCCGGGCAAGCTTTCGAGCGCGGTCCATGTCCGTCGTCCAGAGCGCGGAACCCAGACCGAACTCGGTCTGGTTTGCGAGACGGACTGCCTCGTCGGCATCCTTGGCACGGACGATAGCGGCAACCGGTCCAAAGGTTTCTTCGCAGAAGGCGACCATGTCGGACGTTACATGGTCGAGTACCGTCGCCGGGTAATAAAAGCCCTCGCCTTCCAGCGGCTTGCCGCCTGCCTTGAGAGTTGCACCCGCTGCGATCGTCTTCTCGACCTGTGCGTGGAGACCGGTCATCAGGTTCTCGCGAGCCATCGGGCCGATGTTTGTATCGCGCTCGGTCGGGTCGCCGATCTTGAGCTCGGCGACCTTCTCCACAAAGAGCTCGACAAAGCGATCAGCGATTACGTCTTCCACGATGAACCGCTTGGCGTTCACGCATGACTGGCCGACGTTAATGTAGCGGGCCTTCACTGCCACTGTTGCCGCCTGCTCTAGATCGGCGTCGGCGAGGACGATGAACGGGTCCGAGCCACCGAGTTCCAGAACCTGCTTCTTGAGGGCGGTACCAGCCTGCGACGCGACGATCGCGCCCACTTCCGTCGATCCGGTGAGGGTGACCGCGGCGATGCGATCATCAGCGATCAGGCCTGCGACCTTGGACGGCTGGATCAAAAGGGTGGCGAACAGACCTTCAGGTGCGCCAGCCTCTCGCACGATCTCTTCAACCGCAAGTGCGCATTGCGGCACGTTGTTGGCATGCTTGAGGATAGCGCCGTTGCCCGCAGCGAAAGCCGGCGCCGCGAAGCGGAAGAACTGCCAGAACGGATAGTTCCAGGGCATGATAGCGAGGACAACGCCGAGCGGATCGAAGGCAACGACGCTCTCCGTTGCGTTCGACGGCACGGCTTCGTCTGCAAGGTACCGGGCAGCGTGCTCGGCGTAGAAATCACAGTTGTAGGCGCACTTTTCGATTTCGCCCTCGGACTCGACGATCGGCTTGCCCATCTCCGCCGTGATCATGGCCGCATACTTTGCCTTGCCTGCGCGAAGCACACGGGCCATCGAGATGAGAAGCTTCACGCGTTCCTCTACCGGAACCTTGCGCCACTCCTTCTGGGCGTTTGCGGCCGCGGTCAGCGCTGCGTCCACATACGCGTCGGTGTGTTCGGCGTATTCGCCGATGGCCTGCCCGTTAGCAGGATTGATGGCGGTGATCATGGTAATCTCCTGTTTTCAACTCAGCGAATTTCTGAAGCAAGCCGTTTCCATGTGGGAAGGAACCCAAGCGTCTGGTTTGTTGGTTTCGACGGGATGTACTCGAACCCGATCGCGCCCTTGTATCCCCCTTGGAAAAGTGCCGAGAGCAGCGGCTCGAACTTGATTGTCCCCGTCCCCGGTTCATGGCGGCCGGGATTGTCTGCGATGTGGACGTGCCCAATTCGCTCGATATTCTTTTCCACCCAAGGCAGAAGATCGAAGCCATTGGCTGCCGCGTGGTAGGTATCGACCAGAAGCTTCACCTCCTCGGTACCGAAAAGATCCTGTATCTCGACAGCCCGCTCGATCGTCGACATGTAGTAGCCGGGGACCGCGGCGTGCGAGATCGCTTCGATGAGAATGGTCTGGCCGAGGCGGTGTGTTGCCTCGACGGCAAACTCGATGTTTCGGCGGTAGACCTTTGCGACTTCGTGCGCGACCGCCTCCTTGGGAGGTACGCCCGCCATCGGGTGGACGAACGGACAATCCACGTCGGTTGCGTAGATCAGCGATTTCGAGAACGCCGACCGGAAGTCTCCCTCTCGGCCCGGCAGGGCGGTGATCCCCTTCTCTCCCTTCGAGCTGTCTCCGACCGCCGCTGCGATCTGGGAGAAAACCAGATCGCATGCCGCAAGCGACGAGTTCATATCCGCAGGAGATATCGCGAAAGGATTGGGATGCTCTACGGCGGTGAACCCCGCCGCAGCGGCCGCCGCCACGCGATCCTCCAGCGAGACTTCATTGAAGAGGTATCCGAGATGGGCAGAGAACCTGATCATGTCACGCGGCTTCGTTGAGCGGCTTGTTGTCATAAGCCGGGAGTTCCAGACCCTTGCGGTCTGCCTCGGCCTGAAGGTCCTTGATCACGTTCTCGGTGATCGGTAGGCCAGTCCTCAGGCGCTCCTCTTCGCGGCGCTGCTCCGGCTCGCCCGGCAACATGATCTCGTTGACGCCCGCAGCCTTCGGGAGTTGCTTGATACGCTCGTAGAACTCGTCCATGCGGGCGTCGAAGTTCTCGAGCGACATGAACAGGTCAGGCTTGATCGCGAAGAAGAGGTGGCCGACGTTCTGCGGCTCCGAGTGATCGAAGTACAGGCTCTTCACGTCTCCGCCGAAATTCGCGCCCGTCAGGACGCCGGACATCAGGTCCATCAGGGTCGCGAGCACTGAACCCTTTACGCCGCCGAAAGGAAGACAAACACCCTCAAACGCCTTCGCCGCGTCGGTCGTCGGATGCCCGTCCACATCCAGCGCCAGGCCTTCGGGAATTGGCTCGCCCTTCATCGCCGCCAGCCGAATTTTGCCCCGAGCGATAACGGTCATCGCCATATCCATCACGTAGGGGGCGTATTTGCCGCCGGGAATGCCTGCGGCGATCGGCGACGCGCCGAGGAACGTCGTGCGACCGCCCCACATCGGAATCGCGGGAGACGAGTTGGTAAACACCATTGTGATGTACCCGGCCTCGATCGCCTGGAGTGCGTACAACGCGCCCATGCCGAAATGCGTGCTGCGGTGGACGCCGACCAGTCCGATGCCGTTCTTCTCGGCAAGCCGAACTGCTTCGTCGGTGGCGCGATGCGACGGAATGAAGCCCATTCCGTTGTCTCCGTCTACGATGGAGACCGCACCTGCTACCTCCTTGACGGTGATGTTGGGCCTCGGGTTGACGAGCCCGCGATCCAGACGTTCGAGATACATCGGGATGCGGGAGACGCCGTGCGAGTCGATGCCGCGCAGGTTTGCCTTGACCAGGTCGTGGCCAATTGTCTCGGCGTCGGCACGGGTCATTCCCGTCTTCTCGAAGATGTCGGATGCGAACGCCGTCATTGCCTTGGCGTCGAAATAAAAGGTCTCAGTCATTTTGTTTCCTCGATCCCGAGTTGAGAGTTACCAGATCGTCACAGCGCCGGTGAGGAGCGCCGGGATCAGCATGAGCAGGCACAACAGCGCCGCCCATTTGATTGAGAATTTCTGGTGGTCACCGAACTCCACCTTCGACAATCCGGTGAGGACATAGGTGGCGGCGACGAGCGGGCTCAACTGATGGATCGGTTGGCCAATGAGGGATGCCCGGGCGATGACCTCCGGCGCGATGCCATAGGTCTTTGCTGCTTCTGCAAGGACCGGGACGACGCCGAAATAGAAAGCGTCGTTCGAAAGGAAGAAGGTAAAGGGAGCGCTGATCACAGCCGTGATAAGCGGGAGCCAATTTCCGTGACCTTCCGGGATCAACCAGACAATGCTTTGTGCCAAGGCTTCCGTCATGCCGGTACCTTTCAGGATGCCTGTGAAGACGCCTGCGGCAAAAATGACGGACACCACAGCGAGAACGCTCGACGAATGCGATGCGATGCGGTCTCGCTGATCTTTCACATTCGGGAAATTGACCGTGATGGCAATCGCGAAAGCGATCATGAAAAGGACCGCGAGAGGGGCGACGTCCAGGATCAGCAAAAGCATCAGCCCGACAGTCAAAGCGATGTTGAACGCTGAACGCCAAGCCGGAACGTTGAACTCATTCTCCATGGGATTGACCCAGTCGGAATTTTCTCCGTGGACTTGGCCGGTGCTGTCATCATATTTTAGGTGGCCCAGCCGACGGCGCTCGCGAATACCGAGATACCAAGCGATGGCGAACGCTCCGAGGGTCGAGACTGCCAAAGAGGGGATCAGCGGGGTGAAGACCTGGCTCGCATCGAGGTGCAAGGCAGCCATTACGCGTGCTGTGGGACCGCCCCAAGGAGCCACATTCATGATGCTGTTTGGCAGCATGAGCACACACGGCAGAATAAGCGGATTTATACCGAGCTTACGGTGAAGCGGCAGCATAGCGCTTACGCACAGCAGGTAAGTTGTCGAGCCGTCGCCATCGAGCGAGATCACCGCACAAAGGATTGCGGAGCCCACAATCACTCGGACTGGATCGCCGCGGCATACACGAACGACGAAACGGACGATTGGGTTGAACAGCCCGAGATCAATCATCAGTCCGAAATAGAGGATCGCGAAAAGAAGAAGCACGCCTGTAGGAGCGATCGACTTGATTCCGTCGATCATCATAGGCGGTATTTCAGGGCCGAACCCGGCAAAAACTGCAAATACGGAAGGCACCAGGATCAGCGCAATAAGCGCCGAAAGGTACCCGAACATGATGGCAGCCATGAAGACCACGATCATTGTGTAGGCAAGAATGGTTATCACATCGAACTCCAACCGGACCAAGCCGGGTTTCCCATCGATTCTCCGCAGACATGACAGGCGAGGCATCTGACTTGCCCTAAGCGCACAATCTCCGCGAAGCCTCCTCAGACACCGGACGCAAGGATCTTGCATTCGGCACATTTTATTGTACTAATGATTGACATATGACAATTTTAAAAACGATGCAATAGGATCTCGGCACTGCCTATCGCAAATCATCCGCACAGATCATTGGCCGCGAAAATCCAGAAACTGGGGGGGTGGGATGAAGGGCTACAGATGCGGACGCCATGTGACGGAGGCATCGCTCGAAGAATTCCTCGGGACGTCGCAGGCTCCGATTCGGGCAGCACTTTTGCATCTCGCCAACGTAGGTGTGTTGGAGCGTATCCCTAAGCTTCAGGCTGGATCGGCGAGCCGTAGGCAGTTCTCAGAACACAGCTAAAAATGTTCGCTATGGCGGATTATCCACGTTTAGCTCGTTAGAGCTGTTCGAGGCCGACTCCAATTTTCATCAGGGTATCGCGGCCATTTCCGGCAATCGATTTCTGCAGGATACGAACGCACGCCAAAATCGGTTGAGGCGGCTCGTTGAAGACCGCCAGACGCTCGATCGGGATCAGGTTCGAGGACGGAACATCGAGCATATCGAATTGCTGGATGTCCTGGAGCGAGGCGACGGCTTCAAAGCAGAGCAGCCTTTGCGACATCATCTAGGTCATGCCAAGACACGCAAGGCGACGAATCGCATCTTCTTTTCACAACATGCCGATTAATGTCTTATATGTTCATTTGATACTATTGTGCTGACCTCAATCTTGACTGTTGAAATCCACTTCTGTATTGGCGGAGGCGGGAGGAAGTTCAGATGAGGTTCTCGCATGCTCTCCCTACCAAAACTACTGATGGCCGTCGTCGTAGCCGGACTGGCCTCTCCCCTCTCCGCCACCGAAATCAAGGTTGATGACGGCCAGCATGTCATAACGTTGCCCGATGCGCCGAAACGCGTTGTCGTTCTCGAATTCTCCTTCGCGGATGCACTTGCCTCGGTGAATGTATCACCCGTGGGTGTCGCCGATGACAAGGACGAGAATCGCTTGCCGCCTGAAGTCAGAGCCATCATCGGCAAGTGGACGTCTGTCGGCACCCGTGGCCAGCCAAGCATCGAGGCTATCGCGAACCTGAAGCCTGATCTGATCGTCGCGGACCTCGACCGTCATCGGGCCGTATACGATCAGCTTAGTGCGATCGCACCGACAATGCTTCTGGCATCACGGGGAGAGAACTACGAGGGAAGTCTCAAGTCAGCAGCCAAGATCGCGGAGGCGCTCGGTAAGACTGATGAGATGAATTCCCGCCTGGAAAAGCATCGCGAGATAATGGCCGAATTAGCATCGAAAGTTCCGGATGGCGCTTCGATGATGTTCGGGGCGTCGCGTGAGGACAGTTTCTCTGCCCATGGTCCGGAGTCCTACGACGGCTCCGTACTCTTGAGCCTTGGCATCAAAGTCCCAGAGGTCCAGGGGAAGGGTAAAGATGCCTACAACTTCGTGAGTATCGAGCAGCTTCTTGCATTGAACCCTGACTACCTCCTTGTTGGCCACTACCGTCGTCCATCGATCGTGGACAAGTGGTCAAAGGAGCCGCTCTGGTCCGCACTCAAGGCCTCGAAGGACAAGGTGTATGCGGTGGACGAAAACGTGTGGGCTCGCAACAGAGGAATCATCGCCGCCGAGAAGATCGCGGCCGACACGCTGGCAATTCTGCACGGCTCGTACAAAAGCGTCGAGTAGTCAATGCACCGGCTTGCAAAACTGGCTCCGATCCTGGTGATTGGGGCCTCGCTGTTCGTACTCACCGCACTCTTTGCGGTGAGTTTGCGAATCTATTCGCCGATCGCGATCCAATGGCGTGATGTTTGGGATGCGATGCGGCCCGGTGCCGAAGTCACGACGATTGGCACTCAGGTCATTCAGCTCGTGCGTGTTCCTCGCGCTATTGGCGCGATAGTTGTCGGTGCGGCTCTCGCGCTGTGCGGCCTCCTGATGCAGGGAGCCACTCGCAACAAGTTGGCGTCGCCCGCTCTGCTGGGCGTCACCAGCGGGGCAAGCCTTGGTCTCGCGTTGGTATCAAGCGGAGTGCTTGGTGTGGCGGGCGAAACATCGTCGGGAGTGTCTGCCGTTATTGGTGGGGCACTGGCATGGTCGCTCGTCTTTCTACTCGGAAGCGCATGGTCGATTGATGGCTCCAAGGGCCGCCTGATCCTCGCCGGAATGACCATGGCGGCTCTATGTGCGGGGCTTACTCGCCTGGTTGTCCTTCTGGCAGAGGAACGGGCCCTTGGTGTCCTCAACTGGTTGGCTGGCAGCCTTGCCAATATAAGGTATGACGACCTTCCGGTGCCGTCCGCAGTTCTATTGATGAGCCTTGCTGTCGGCGCGCTTCTGGCCCCGAAACTCAACCTTATAAATCTTGGCGACGAAACTGCTCAAGCGCTGGGTGTCAGGGTTCATTTCGTCCGCCTAGTGATCTTTTTCGTCGGATGTATCATCGTCGGCGCAACCGTTGCCGTGACGGGGCCTATCGCTTTCATCGGCCTCATGGCACCGAACATCTCACGCGTTTTGGTAGGCAGCGACTACAGACTATTGGTTCCCGTCTCTGCCCTGCTGGGAGCAATATTGCTTCTCGCATCGGACATCGTGGCCAAAGGTGTAGCTTATCCGGCCGAGATAGCCGCGGGCGCGGTGACCGCTTTGGTCGGCGCACCGTTTTTCCTCGTTTTGGCTAGGCGGTTACTATGAGCCGCTATGCATCCACAATCCTCATTCTCCTCCTCATCGTCATGTTCCTCGCGTCATTGATGTTCGGGGCGACGACGCTGTCTCTGGGACGCATCCTGGAATTACTGATCGAACAAGACCACCAGGATTTCGAAATTTGGAACCATAGGCTACCCCGTACGATAATCGCGATGCTTGTCGGGGCGGGAATGGGGGCCGCCGGGGCGTTGATACAAGGCGTCGTTCGTAACCCCCTTGCATCACCGGATATCCTCGGCGTTACTCAAGGGGCGGGCCTCGTGCTCACCATCGCAATGCTTCTCTTTCCGCAGCTCCCCGTGGGCTACATTGCGCCCCTTGCGTGCTTGGGCGGGGCCGCCGGGGCTGGAATGCTTCTACTCTACAACGTCGGAGGTTTCTCTCCTCTGCGTTTTGCGCTTTCTGGGGTCGCCGTGAGTGTAACCTTGAGCAGTGTCACCGAATACCTGCTCCTGGCGAACCCCACGGAAATTAACACGACACTGTTGAGCCTGACGGGAAGCATCTGGGGGCGTGGATGGATGCATATCTTCCCGCTGCTCCCAATTCCAGCGCTGATCGCCCTAACGCTTCTGATATCCAAACACCTGGACCTGATCGGACTAGGTGACGATACCGCGACGGCCCTGGGAGCGCGCCTGAAGCTTACCCGATGGGTAGCAATCGCTTTTGCAGTGGTCCTGACAAGTCTGGCGGTGTCGGTCGCCGGACCAATCAGCTTCGTGGGCCTTGTCGCCCCGCATATCGCCCGACGTGTTTTCGCTGGCGCGCATCATACCCTTATTCCTGCCGCCGCGGTCGTCGGCGCCTTGATGGTGGTTTTTGCCGATACGCTTGGCCGTACGATAGCCCCTCCGATGGAAATCCCGGTCGGAGTACTGACCGCAGTCGTCGGTGCTCCCTATTTCCTCTGGCTTCTCTTCAGGATCAGATAATGTCTAAGGATAGTGCGATCCGCACGGAAAATCTCTCTTTGGGATACGACGGTAAAACTGTCGTGTCCGACCTCTCGCTTTCGATATCCAAAGGCAAGTTCTCGGTCCTGATCGGCCCGAATGGATGCGGAAAGTCGACCCTCCTACGCAGTTTCATTCGTGGACAACGAAGGCTTTCAGGTCGCATCCTGATAGAAGAACGTGCGATCGATACCTTCCCGGCCAATGCCCTCGCCCGCCGGTTGTCGATGCTTGCTCAGGTACTTCCTGTTCCCGAAGGTGTCACGGTCAGACAACTGATCGCCTATGGTCGGAGCCCCTACAACGGGATTTGGGGCCGCCTGCGAAGCTCGGACGGTGAAGTCATCCAGGCTGTGATGAAGCGACTGGACATCGCCGCTCTCGCAGACGTCAATGTCGATAGCCTCTCCGGCGGCCAGAGGCAGCGTGCATGGATCGCAATGGTCCTTGCCCAGGAAACACCCATTGTACTTCTGGATGAGCCGACAACATTCCTCGACATCAGCCATCAAGTGGAACTTCTGGAAATTGCGCGCGGCCTTGTTGCAGGTGGCCGAACTGTCGTAGCTGTACTCCACGACATCAACATGGCTTTGCGCTACGCCGACGAGGTGATCGTGCTTGATAACGGCAGGCTCGTAGCGAGCGGTCCTCCGGTACAGATCGCGGAGCGATCCCTCTTTTCTGATGTATTCAATATCGACGTTCGGATTGTCGAGGACCCTGCGGTTGGTACGCCGATGATCGTACTGGAACAGAAAATATGAAGTGTAGGCAGGCGTGGCAGCGAACTAACGTAATCGGCGCGATACCTCTGCTGACACCCACAAATTGCGGGCTCACCGTGTTTCCGCATTACCCGGCATAGAAAAGCAGGATTGCGCAATATTTGCGCAGGCCACGGGCAAGCCCATCGTGCCACGCATAGCTACACTGAGAAATCAGCTCTCGTTTCAAAGTGCATCGTTCGGTATGTTATGGTCATTAGATGCCGGAGATATAGCAATGCTTGAACGTAGCCATTTGACCAATGCCCTTTCACGCGTGTTCATCCAGCGCGACCTGCAGACCAGCCGCTATTCGAACGTGGCCATCGCAGACTTTGTCGAGCCTCGGAGCGCCAAGCCGCGCAACAGCCGCAACGGCTGAGCTGCGATTTCATAATTAGCGTGGTTACGAAGTCTGCATGCGCAGCCTTTTCTCTCGCGAATGGAGAGACCAAGCATCACTTTCAGCCATTTCAGAAAATACGTCAGCGACGTTGGCCACCCAGCAAATTGAAGAGTGCACTCGACCCGGCAACGACGAGGAGCACGCGCGTCAGGTGATGCACCACAACAAAAACGACACTGACGTTTAGCGAAAGAGCAATAAGACTCATCTCTGGCAGTCCGCCGGGCGAGTAGGCGACTGCCAGCGCCTCCGGATTCAATCCCGTGAGATATGCGATGCCGATAGAGAAGATGACTGACAATGTGAGGAGCAGTGTCGTCGCTCCGATCGACAGTGCGAACACTCGCGCGATCAGGATGGGAGGCACACCTGAAAACCGACATCCGATACTGCTGCCGATAACGACCTGTGCGACCGCGATGATGCCAGACGGGAGTTTGAAATCGGTGACGCCAAGGACGTGAAGTCCGGCGCTGATCAACATCGGCCCAAGGAGATATCGAGCAGGAAGTCGAAATAAATGGCCAGCACCGATCCCGACAGCCATGCTGACGGCGAACCAACCTACGCTAGATGATGTCACGATCGACAGCGGGACCCAATTAGCCGAACCGCGCGCGATCGGGACGCCGGATAGCCACTCAACGATAAACGGCGTGCTCATGACGACGAGGAAGATACGTGCACCGTGGATGAGCGAGATCATCCGCTCGTCGCCTCCGCGCTCCGCCCCCAGCGTAACCATCTCGACCACACCGCCCGGCATGCCGGAAAAGAATGCCGTCGGATGATCCAGCTTCCCGACATAGCGAAAATAGAGATATCCCACCAAGCCCGCAGTGGCCACATAAAGCACCACGCCGATGAGCGGTATGGGCCAGGCTCCCATTTGCCGGAAGACTTCGATGGTGAAACTCGAACCTAGCATTGTCCCGATGACCGCGGTCATCGGGAACCTCGCAAGTTGCGGGATCGCTACTGGAAGGCGAACCATAGAACATAGCCCGCACAGCAGCATGGACCCAAGCATCCAGGGGAGCGGTAGATGGAGGTAGAAGAAAAGCAGGCCACCGAATGAGCCCGCGACTGCCGCCAGGGTAAAGCGCCCGACAGAACGCCAATGATGGGTATTCGGTGTCGGGGCACTCATCAGCATGCACTTTCGATCTTCGACGCACAGAGGAATGTCGGCAGCAGGGCCGACATCGGATTAGGCCACTTTCTGCAGATGCTCAACTTCTGGCGGCGAAGCAAAATGGGGGCCTGCCAAGCGCCTCCACTCCTGGAAGTCCTCCGTTGCGCGAAAGGTCACCGTGTGGTCTTCCAATTGTTCCCAATCGACAACCAGCACGTAGACCTCCGGAGCCTCGAGGACGCGCTCGATGCGGACACCTTTGCAGCCTTGTGCCTTGAGGAAAAGAGGTGCCGCCTTGGCGAACGCCGCCTCGAATGCCGCTTCTTCACCGCTCTTGATGGTCAGTCTGGCGCGTTCGATTATCATTGAGTAGCCTTTCCATGTTCCGCGTCGATGGTTTTGGTCTCCCCGGTTGCGATCATCGTGCGGGTGGCATCGATGGAGGCGTAGGTCCAGAAGATGCGCATCGGCTTGTCCGAGTTGTTGATGAAACGGTGCGGGACATTCGCGGGAATCCATGTCGTGTCATTGGTATCGAGGTGATGCTGAACGCCATCGATCTCGGCGATACCTTGGCCCTCGATGACCATGACAGACTCTTCGCAGTTATGCTGATGGAGCCCGATGGCCGCGCCAGGGTCAAATGCCGTGATGCCGTTGATCATGCTCGTCGATCCGCAGCTTCGCGTGACGAGCGGGGTAGTGCGAGCACCACCACCGCGATCGTTGGTCTTGAGCTCCTTTGGGCGGAGGATTGCAGGCTGTGTCATGCTGGACCTCACTTTGCGGGACCGATCCATACGGTCTTGATGTTGACGAATTCTCGGATGCCGTAGACGCCGAGTTCTCGGCCGTAGCCCGACCGCTTGATGCCGCCGAATGGGTAGCGGGGGTCAGAAGCTGTCATGCCGTTGATGAAGACAGCTCCGGCCTCAATACGGCGGGAGAGCTGTTTTGCCTTTACGATATCACCGGTCCAAAGAGCGGCGCCGAGACCAAATTCTGTGTCGTTGGCGACAGCGATGGCCTCATCAGCGCCGTTGACCCGGATGATCGCCGCGACCGGACCGAATGTCTCCTCGCAGGCCGCAACCATCCCAGGCTTGACGTTGTCGAGCACCGTCGGCGGGTAGTAGAACCCCTCGCCTTCTACGGGCTTCCCGCCGAGCTTGAGGACCGCGCCTTGTGCGACGGAGCGCTCGACCTGGGAATGCAGTGTATCCCGGAGATTGGCTCGAGCCATCGGCCCGATCTTCGTGTCGCGCTCCATCGGATCGCCGATTTTCAGAGCGGCCGCTTTCTCCACGAACAATTCCACGAAGCGATCTGCAACTGCGTTGTCTACGATAAAGCGTTTGGCGTTGACGCAGGACTGGCCGACGTTGACGTATCGCGCCTTGACCGCAGTTTCCGCAGCTGCCTCGAGATCAGCGTCGGCCAGAACGATAAACGGATCAGAGCCACCCAGTTCAAGGACCTGCTTCTTGAGCGCCTTACCCGCTTGCGAGGCCACGATCGCGCCGACTTCGGTGGAACCAGTCAGGGTGATCGCGGCAATGCGATCATCTTCTATGAGGCGTGCCACCTTCGAGGCGTCGATCATCAAAGTGGCCGTGAGGCCGCTGGGTGCTCCGGCCTTTTCCATCACTTCCTGGACCGCCAGCGCGCACTCGGGCACATTGTTCGCGTGCTTGAGAATCGCGCCGTTGCCCGCAGCGAGTGCCGGAGCTGCAAACCGGAAATACTGCCAGAACGGGTAATTCCATGGCATGATTGCAAGCACCACACCAAGCGGATCGAAAGCGACCACACTTTCAGTGGCATTAGAAGGGACGTCCTCATCAGCGAGATACCGCACCGCATGTTCCGCGTAGAAGTCGCAATTGTAGGCGCACTTCTCGACTTCGCCTTCGGCCTCGACCAAGGGCTTGCCCATTTCGCGGACAATCATCTCCGCATATCTGTCTTTACCGTCGCGAAGAACAGCTGCCACCCTGGTGAGTAGCTCAGCCCTTTCGCCAACTGGCTTGCGTGCCCACTCCTTCTGGGCCGCCGCGGCAGCGTTGAGAGCCGCGTCTACGAATGCGTCGTCATGAAGCGGATAGGTGCCGACGTCCTGACCCGTGGCGGGATTGATGGCAGTGATCATATTTGGCCTCTTGCTGTTATGTCGAACCCCGGGGCCGCGATTGAGCTCGCCGGGTGTTGCTTCCAGGCTCGGAGAAATCCAAGGCCGGAGTTCGTGTCGGTGCGGGGGATGTATTCGAACCCGATCGCGCCTTCGTATTCCTCGGTCACCAGTGCCTGCAGGAACTGTTCGAAGGGAAATTGACCTGTTCCTGGCTCGTGCCGCCCAGGGTGATCCGCTATGTGGACGTGCCCAATTCGGTACGCGTTCGCTGCGACCCAAGGGATTAGGTCGACGCCATTTGCGGCGGCGTGAAAGGTGTCGACGAGAAGTGAAACGTTCCCGGGGCCGTAGATGTCTTGAACGATGACGGCGTCGTCTAGCTTTGACATGTAGTATCCCGGAACCGCGGCATGACTGATCGCTTCAATCAATACCTTTACCGGCAGGCCCGATGTCTGCTCGACTGCGTAATCGACATTTTTCAGGTACGTCCGTTTTGCCTCGGCGGGGTCGATCCGACCTGGTACTCCCGCCATCGGATGGATCAGAGGGCATCCGACCCGCAAGGCATACTCGAGGGATTGATGGAAGCTGTCTCGAAACTCGCCCTCCCGCCCCGGCAATGCGGCCAATCCTTTCTCACCCTTCACTGGATCACCCGTTCCGGCTGCGATCTGGGAAAAGACCATGCCGTGCAACTTGAGATCGAGGAACATCTGGTCCGCTTCGACACCAAAGGGCTGTGGATGTTCGACGGCCGTAAAGCCTGCCTCTGCGGCTGCCGCCACTCGTTCGGGGAATGGAAGCTCGGTTAACAAATAACCAATATGGGCAGAAAGGCGCTGCTTTAGCATCATGTTGCTTCCGTGGACGGGGCTACGGGACCGGCCGGCGAAATGAGAGGCAGGGCATGTGCGATCGGCGGAGATGAGCTCGTAGCCAACTCCCGTTCGCACCTCATCCCTCGCTTGGAGTATGCGGCCTTAGACATTTTCCGCTTTCGTCGAATGTGTCGCGTCGAGGGATGCCTGTGCACGCTCGTCACGCAAAGACTTCCAGCGGAAGAAGGTTGGAAGAAGGACAAGCAGTGCGGCGACCAAAAGCAGTGCGAGCGAGATCGGGTGGGTGACGAAGATCGTCGCATCGCCCTGACTGATCGTTAGCGCGCGACGGAACTGCTGCTCGGCCAACGGTCCAAGGATAAGGCCGACGATACAAGGAGCTACGGGAACGTTGAACACTCGCATGCCGAAGCCGATGATGCCGATGATCCAGAGGATCGCTACGTCTACGATATTGTTGTTCAGCGTGTAGGCACCCATGGTCGCGAACAACAGGATACCGGAGAAGAGCCATGGGCGCGGGATTGCAAGGAGTTTAACCCAGACGCCTGCAAGCGGAAGGTTCAGCATCAGCAGCATGACATTGCCGATGTAGAGGCTTGCGATCAGGCCCCAGACAAGTTCTGGGTTGTTATCGAACAGCAACGGTCCCGGCTGCAGTCCGTATTGCTGGAAAGCGGCCAGCATGATGGCAGCTGTCGCAGACGTTGGGAGACCGAGCGCCAGGAGCGGAGCGAGCACGCCCGCTGCACTCGCGTTGTTGGCGGCTTCGGGGCCGGCAACTGCCTCAATAGCGCCATGACCAAACTCCTCCGGATTCTTCGAGAGACGCTTCTCCGTCAGATACGACAGAAATGTCGGGATCTCACTGCCGCCAGCGGGAAGCGCACCGATCGGAAAGCCGAGCAGAGTGCCGCGAAGCCACGGCTTCCACGAACGGCTCCAGTCCTCCTTGGACATCCATTTCGAACCTTTGAGATCGTAAAGCTCTTCAGTCTCGAAGCGGTGTCGTGAAACCGTGAACAGTGTCTCGCCGACAGCAAACAAGCCAACCGCCACGATCACGACATCGATGCCGTCGAGGAGTTCTGGGATGCCCAGGGAGAAACGGGCCTGGCCTGTCTGGAGGTCGATGCCCACGAGGCCGAGGGCCAAGCCAAAAAGGAGGCTTGCGAGACCTCTAGAAAGCGAAGCACCGAGGACCGCGGTAACGGTTGTCAGTGCCAGAACCATCAGCGCAAAGTATTCGGCCGGGCCGAAGAGAAGAGCAAGCTTCACCATAAGAGGCGCAACAAACGTCAAAGCGATCGTTGCGATCGTTCCAGCGACGAACGATCCGATGGCCGCCGTTGCAAGAGCCTGAGCTCCTCGCCCCTTCCGCGCCATGGCATGCCCATCGAGAGCAGTGACGATCGAGGCCGATTCTCCCGGCGTGTTGAGCAGGATCGACGTCGTCGATCCTCCATACATCGCACCGTAGTAGATGCCCGCAAACATGATGAAGGCTGAAGTCGGCTCCAGGCCGTAGGTCACGGGAAGGAGCAAGGCGACGGTCAGAGCCGGGCCGATACCCGGAAGGACGCCGATCGCGGTACCAAGAGTAACCCCGATCAAGGACCACATCAGGTTATAAGGGGTGATAGCAACGGCGAAGCCGTGCATCAATGCTGCAAAAGTATCCATGTCACTTCGCCCTTGCGGCTTGGTGTTTTGTGGCGTGGAGGCTCGACGCGACGGTCATTCCGTCGGCGCGATCACATCCTCGATGAGACTTCCCGTCGGCAGGTCGAGATCGAGCCCATAGTCGAAGACGAGGTACGTCACCGAGGTGAGCAGGAGGCCAAACACGACATTGAGAACATGGCGGCGGCTGCCGAAAGCCATCGCCGCCACGGTGAACACGACCGTTCCGCAGATAATCCAGCCGAGAGGTTCCAACAGGAAAATCTGCGACGCCAACGCTGCGGCAACGATGCCTACGGCCCGCCAGTCGAGGTCTGGGATGTCCTCCTCGGCGAACCGATGAAGGTATCCTTCCCACAGTAGCTGAAGCCCAACGATCCCCATTCCGATCGCGATAAGTGTGGGAAACATGCCAGGGCCGACGACGGCAACCGCAGCAGAAGGAGGCGTCCTCCATGTGTCGATTGCGAGAAACATGCCGATGCCAAGGGTGAATAGGCCTACGACCGTTTCTCCGACGCGGAGACGAGCGGATTTGTACATGGCGAATACCTCCCTGCCTGGCCGTTACAGCAAGCCGACTTCCTTGAGCGCCGTCTCGACTCGCTTCTGCTCGTCAGCGAGGAAGCTGCCGAATTCCTTGGCGGGCAGATACGTGTCGATCCAGCCGCGCTTGGCCAAGGCATCCTTCCACTGCGGGGTCTTAACGAGATCGCCAATTGCTTTCTCAAGAGCCGCCCGCTCTGCTTCCGTGGCTTTCGGGTGAGCCATAATCCCACGCCAATTCATGACGGCCAGATCGACGCCACCTTCCTTGAGCGTCGGTACGGCGACGCCTGGAATGCGTTCCTCACCCGTGACTGCAAGTGCGCGAAGCTGTCCGGCATCGACCTGGGCTCGGAATTCCTCGTAGCCGCTGATCCCGACGGTTGCGTGGCCGCCGAGCGTGGAGGCCAGGACTTCGCCACCGCCCGCATGCACAACGTAGTTGATCTTTTTGGGGTCGACACCGACGGTCTTGGCGATCAGACCCGCTGCGACGTGGTCGACGCCTCCGATGGAACCACCAGCCCACGATACCTTGGTCGGATCGGCCTTGAGGCGCTCGATGAGATCGGCAAGCGTCTTGATGTCGGAACCCGCAGGAACGACAATGGCATCCGCCTCGCCCATCAGGCGTGCCACGGGGACGGTCTGATCGAGAGTAACGGCAGACTTCGTGGTGAGCACACCACCTACGAGCGCGAAGCCGATGACCATGCCGCTTGGATGGCGAGGACGCGTCGTAATGAATTGTGAAAGTCCAACAGTGCCGCCGCCGCCCGCGACGTTCTGCACTTCCACGGGACCGGTCAACTTATTGTCCTGCAGGATGATCTGGATGGTCCGCGCAAGCTGGTCATAGCCGCTGCCCGGAGAACTCGGGGCCATCAGGTGGAGCGACTTAAGCTCCTGCGCCTGCGCCGGATTCTGCATAAGCAGAGCGGCGGTCGTTGCGGTGGCGATCAGAGTCGCGAATGCTCGTCTTGAAATTTGCATGTGAGTTCCTCCTCTTATGCCGTGTTTTCGATCCCTGGTGGTCGACGATCGACCCCTCCTCCAGGACCACCGGAACACGCCCGGTAATTGGATACAGGGCTCCTCGCCTACTTCAGGCAGCGCTGTAGGTGGGTCCCGTGCGCTTGATCGTTTCGGTCACCCTGCGGGTGAAGGCATCGGTATCGAGTTGGCCGCCAAGATCGCGTGTTCTCGATGTCGGATCACCGATCACGGATTCAACCGCGTTCTCGATGAGGGACGATGCCTGTGTCAGGCGCTGGTCATTGCGCCTGCGGCCCAGCCATTCCAGGAGCATGGATGCTGAAAGCATAAGGGATGTCGGGTTTGCCACATTGCGACCTGCAATATCGGGTGCCGAGCCGTGTTGCGCCTGGGCGACGCAGATATTGTCACCCGTGTTTACCGATCCGCCGAGACCAAGACTGCCGCAGAGTTCCGACGCTTCGTCGGACAGAATGTCACCAAACATGTTCGTGGTTACGATGACATCGAATCGGTCCGGAGAGCGGATGAGATGCGCAGCGGCGGCATCGACGATCAGTTCCTCAAGCTCGATATCCGGGAACTCCTCCGCGATTTTGCGCACTTCACGAAGGAAAAGTCCGTCAGATAGCTTAACGACATTCGCCTTATGGACGGCCGTGACTTTCTTCCTCCGTCCCCGCGCGATCTCGAACGCCGCGCGAGCGACTCTGGAGGAAGCCTTCGCTGTGATTTTGCGGATCGAAAAGGCCATGTCCGGGTCTGGCATGAACTCTCCTGCCCCAGCGAACATGTTGCGGTCGGAGTAAAACCCTTCCGTGTTTTCCCGAACGATAACGAGGTCCATCGGTTTCCTGAGGATGGATAGGCCTTCGCGGGAGCGGCACGGACGGATGTTGGCAAATAGTTCGAACTTGGTCCGAAGCTCACCCGACGGATTGATCCCGCCCTTATCCCTGCTCGGATATTCGTAATGGGAGACCGGACCAAGAATGACGCCGTCAGCTTGCGGAACCATATCCATAACATCGGCGGTCAGCGTGGTGCCGAGCTCGGCCAATGACTTAAGACCGATATCCCGGTGCTCGTACTCGAAGCCAATGCTGAGTACCTCATCGACTGCACCGATGACTTCGAGGGTTGCCTTGGTAATCTCCGGACCAATCCCATCACCTGGCAGTACAAGAAGTTTTATAGACATGCGTTCCTCACCAAAAGTGGGAGAGCCCATAAGGCGGTCAGCCTCCACCGACCTGATCCTACGAATGAACGTCGGATCGTCTGTCTCCTCAAAGACCAATGTGGTCTTTCTCTCCTCAAAAAAACCAAGTATATTAGCACGTGGTCTTTTGCAAGCCATAAATACCAAAAGCCAAGTTTGCACTGAATCGGTTATGTGTGAGATGTGACGAAACTTCGGAGCTAGACCGTGCAACCTACGCCGTTGATCAATGCCTTGGCGGACCAGATCGTCTCCCATATCCAGACTGATAGTTTGGAGGTCGGTGACCGGCTAATTGAGCGCAAACTGGCGGAGCAGTTCCGTGTCTCTCGGTCTCCGATCCGAAACGCAATGAAGTTGCTGCAAGACATAGGGGTACTGAGACAAAGCGATGCCGGCGGCTATGAGATTGCAGATGTCCGCGCGGCAGAGAGGCTTTCTCTTGAAAACGTGAGCTCTGAAGAAGATGAGAAAATCTATCTGACAATCGCTGACGATCGGCTACATGAGAGACTACCCGAACGTATTACGGCGAGCGAACTGCAGCGCCGCTACGACCTCACGAAGGGGCAACTATCCAAAATCTTATCTCGGATGACGAACGAAGGATGGATAGAACGCTTGCCCGGCAATGGCTGGGAATTTCTTCCGGTGCTGACGTCACTGCAAGCATATGAAGATAGCTATCGTTTTAGGTTGCTCATTGAGCCTGCCGCTCTCCTCGAACCAAACTTCAAACTCAACAGGCCAGTCCTCGAACGCTGTCGCCGCGAGCAAGAATGGCTGGTTAATGGAGGGATCTGGGATGTGCAGGACGCCAAGCTGTTTGAGCTCAACAGCGGCATGCATGAGGCGATAATAGAATGTTGCAATAACAGCTTCTTTATCGATGCCCTGAAACGCCTTGATCGGGTCCGCCGACTGATCGATTACCGTCAGATGCTGGAACGAGAAAATGCTCGCAGTCGGTGCCTTGAGCACGTCGAATTGCTTGATCTGGTGCTTGATGGCAAAAATGCAGAGGCCGCTAAATTCATGACCCGACACCTTACTGATCTAAGCCGGCTCAAAACCATCGCCCGAGAGAAGCGGGCTTAGAGGTTACGAATTAGCATCATCCGAAGTTTTGAATCACGACACGCAGGAGCAAATCCCAACCATTCAAAACGGGCGAGCCCTTTCAAGAAGTTTGCTACGAGAATCCTGATCGGTGTAAGGATGGAGCGACGAATGGGTGGATGAATGGCTAACCAGCTTCACAGGGCGCTTGCTGCCAAGATAATTAGACACGCGCGGACAAGTGGGCTTAAGCCGGGGCACCACTTAACGGAAGTGTCTCTCCAGGATGTGCTGGGGACGTCGCGGGGACCCATCCGTGCGGCGTTGGCGCATCTGACCGAAGATGGCTTCGTCGAGAAACAGCCCAACCGAGGTTTTTTTCTAGTCAGGACTGATGATGCCGGCGACGTTCACTCAACCAACCGGGAAGCGACTTGCGACGACGAGACTCTCTACCTCGCGATCGCCGACAGTCGCCTTGTAAGGTCGATCCCAGAGACGGTGTCCGAGCCGGAGCTCATGCGACGGTTCGACATCAGCCGCCTGAGACTTCGCAGGATTCTGACGCGAATTGCGACCGAGGGCTGGATCGAACGCCGGGAGGGGCGAGGCTGGTCATTCGTCCAGCTGATTGATTCGATTGAGGCTTACAGAGAAAGCTATGAGCTTCGACAGATGCTGGAACCTGCCGGGCTGCTGCATGACTCCTTCACTATCGATCATACGATCGTGGAGCGGCTTCGAAATCAGCAACACATGGTGCGCGACGGGGGATGGAAAACGCTCGGTCAGATTGAGCTGTTTGAAACTAACGCGCATTTCCACGAGGGCTTGGCAGCAATGTCAGGCAACCGCTTTCTTCTCGGTACAATCGAGCGTCAAAACCAACTGAGACGACTCGTGGAGTACCGCCAGATCCTGAACCGTGACCAAGTCCGGGGTCAGAACGACGAACATCTTAAGATTCTGGATGCATTAGCACAGGGTAACCGCTTCGAGGCGGCGCAACTCCTTTCGTTTCATCTAGGTAATGCAAAGAACCGCAAAGCCAGAACATCAATTTTTTCCAGTGACAATTAAACGACCTCGATCACCCATGGTGCTAAAACGACATAGTACCGTCGGTACTCTGTCAAACTTCTTGAGACGGACACATCGGTCCCGCGTCGCGCTCCGCGCCAAATATTTTTGAAAAATACCCTACGGGGTAATTGTAATATATTAAACTTTGCAACAATAACTTTGGCGCTGCTGCTTATGTCAATCGTGCGCCCCGACAAGGCAATCTCGTAAATTTTCGTGTTTTTGGTCGGCCATCTGACAAATGCGACTTATTTCTAAGGTAGGTCGGGGCAACCTGAGTCCAAGCGCCAATGCTTGGCATTGTAAGGAAGGCATAGTAATGACAAAAGGCCTAAATGTGCCGCAGATACTGGTTCGACACGACACCATCGAGTTCCCAGTGCATCATATGCGTGGTGGAACATCAACAGGTTTGGTGCTTTGGGAAGATCACCTGCCGCCTGAAAATGAGCTGCGCGAGGAGCTTCTGCGGCACCTTATGGGTGTGCCGACCGCTGGGGAACTTCGGGGCAACAGGCAGATTACGGGATTGGGTCGTGGTCCGGCGACAAGCAACAAGGTTTTCCTCGTTGACGTCATAGACCCGGATCGAGCAGAGATACGCTGTACGTTGGCCCAGTTAGCAAGCGACCACGGGAATATAGACTGGAGCGTCAATTGTGGAAATATGTCTGCGGCGATCCCTCTTTGGGCTTACGATGTGGGCCTATGGACAACTCGCTCCGATCAGCAGTACGAATGTGATATCTTCAACACGAATACGAACGTTCATAGCACCGCACGCCTGAGTGCGGACGACCGCGGACTTTCTCTTGCTACGATACCTGGGGTGGACGGCGCATTTCCCGCAGTTGACCTTTTCATTCTCGACCCAGTTGGAGCCAAGACTGGCCAGTTGCTTCCTACTGGTCAGGTCGTCGAGCAAATTCACGGCTACACCATCTCTTGTGTCGATGTCGCGGTGCCAATGGTGATCGCAGATGCGACACAATTCGGAAAGACCGCCCATGAACCGATTGCCGAATTGCAGGCTGACGCAGATTTCATGGCAAAATTCCATGAGATCTGGGTAGCAGCTGGCTTGAGGATGGGCCTGCGTAAGCGTGACGGAAATCTCATGACCGAGAGCGAAATTCGCGGCAGTGAGACGATCCCCAAGGCGTGCATCGTCGGTCGACCACAAAAAGGAGGAAACATATCTGTCAGGTACTTTACGCCACAGCAACCGCACTCTTCAATGGCGGTATCTGGGGCCTGTTGCCTATCTGCCGCTGCCCTCATACCCGGATCCGTTGCGCACAATGTCGCGGAAGGCCTTCCGAAGCTTAGTCAAACTCCAGGGGAAATTGTCGTCGGCGTCGAAAACCCAGCCGGGATTCTGGAAGCTACAATCGACGCCAGATCGACAGATGGGCACCTGCAGATCTCGAAAGCCGCCTACCGTCGGAATGCACAGATCATCGCCCGCGGGCATGTTCCGTTGTACCGTGCCTCCTCGGCGTTACGTGAGGCACTTTTGGCCCGTTTGGGGGCATAGAAGAAGGGTAGTCGTGCGCTGCCCAGTCACGGCTCGACGCTAATGGCGTGTTCCGGCATCGAGAGGACGCAGATCGTGCCTGCATTTGGTCAAGCGTAAAGCGGACGGCTCTGTTGACGGCGGACGGCGGCAATGTCATTGGTCCGCCCAGCCTGATCAAAGAGGCCTTTCGTTGGACCGCTCGACCTACCAGAAGATCGCAGCCCTTGCGGGCGTGAGCGTTAGCACTGTCGATCGCGTGATCAATGAGCGCGGTGGCGTGAAACTCGAAAAAGGCCGACGCGTTCTGGAGGCGGCGAGAACGCTGGGATTCGGGCGCAATCTTCCGGATCTTTGGCACTCTACCCGCCGCATTGAAGTCATCCTTCCCCGCAACCCCACCCCATTCTGGCAATCGCTGGACCGCGCGTTCGTACGCCATGGCGCAACCCTTCCACGCCATTACATCCTTCAGAGGACACATCTGCGGGAGAACGATCTCGGCCTTTGGAAACGAGCAATACTCAACCCGCCCGCGCCACGCACGGCATTGATCATCGCGGCCGATGCCGGCACGGAAATCGCTCCTGTCCTGAAGCAGGCGGCCGATCGGGGAGAAACGGTCGTGACCCTGACCACCGAAGTTCCCGGCTTTCCCGGACACAGCCATTCAGGCATCGACAATGTTGCGGCCGGCCGCACGGCCGGGCATCTGATGAGCGGCCTGCTTCGCCGCGAGGGCCAGCTGGCCATACTGCCCCCTCATGAACGGCGCACGGAGCACAGCCAGCGGATTAACGGGTTTCGGGAGATCGTTGGAGATCGATTTGCCGTTCTGATTTACCCCACCCACGATCTATCCCACCGCCTGTCTGCGATTGTCTCACACCTTATCGATCGCGAGGGCGTTGTTGGCATCTATGATACCGGACACGACTCCATGGAGATTGGCGAGACGTTACGGCGACGAAGCGAACGGCCGATATGGATCGCCCATGAAAAAAGCGAGGTCCACCAGCGCTATCTTCGTGACGGGATTCTGGATTTTGTTCTCGATCAGGACCCCGATGCGCAGGCTGCGCGCGCGATCTTCGAGATTCTACGACGCGACCGGGAAGGCATCGATCTCCTGCCTGCGCAAAAGCAGCCGGAATTGCGAATATACTGTCGCGAAAATCTGTAGGGCGCACCTACAGATTCGCCGACCTGGCAATAGTCAATTTTGACGGCTTCCTGCCAAAGACGGTGTTGCCGGGCATCATGTCGCAGCATAGTTCTTCTGTCGCACCGCAAGCGACAGGTTTGATCCCGCCACAGGCAATTCCAAGGCTCAAGTTCGAGAACATCAGCTCCTGCCGGATCTGATGACGGAAACTGTTTTCCGTTTTCGCTGCTTGGCAGAAACATGATTATAGCTATGAAAAACACAGCAGTTTTGAGTATGAACAGGCGTACCGTCATCGGCCTGGGCGCTGTTAGCCTCGCAGCTACTATGCTTGGCCTCTGTCCCGTCACCGCTTTCGCGCAACAAGAGATTGATGAAGCCGCTTTTCTCGCGCTTTCCCAGCGATTGACCGGACGGAACGAACTCAACGCGACGATCTCAGCGCGCGCCCTGGCCGCTCTTTCTGCGGGCGACGAGGCGTTCTTGAAAACTGCAATGCGTCTTGCGCAGGCAATCGACCAGTTCGGCCTTACCGACATGCGCCGCTTTCGGGATTTTGCCGCGGCGCATCCCGATCTCTCGCCGGCCGCAATGAAGATCATTTCCGCCTGGTACCTCGGCTACACTGGAACGCCCGAAGGCGAGGCCAATCACGACGACGCCCGCTTCGTCTCCTTTGCCGGTGCACTCATGTACGAGCCGACCATAGATGTCACGATCGTCCCCACCTACGCTCGCGGCAAGACAGACTATTGGGTGACCCCGCCCGCGTCCCTCGCGTCTGACTGAAAACCTTCTTCCCCTCACTACATTTTCAGGCCGGCGCCAAAGCCACCGGCCCAAGCAGGATATACCCATGGCCTCCCAATTCGACGCCGATGTGATTGTCATCGGCTCGGGTGCTATCGGCACCAATGCCGCGCATCTGCTCGCCCAGCGCGGCAAATCCGTCATCATTCTCGAAGCAGGCGAGTGGATACCGCGCTGGAAGATCGTCGAAAACTTCCGCTCCTCGCCGCGCAAGAACAATTTGAACGATCCCTACCCGAATTTCCCCTGGGGCATGTCCTCGTTTGACGAGGACTACATCGAGAACACCGGCAACTTCAACTACGTGCCCTATCAGTTGCAGCTCGTAGGCGGCACCACATGGCATTGGGCTGCGGCGACCTGGCGATTTTTGCCGAACGACATGAAGATGAAGTCGCTTTATGGCGTCAGCAATGACTGGCCGATGGAATATTCCGAGCTTGAGCCATGGTACGATCTGGCTGAGCGCAACCTTGGCGTGGCAGGCAGCGATACCGACGACCAGTCGGGAAGAAGTGGGCCAGCACATCCGCCTCGCTCTGCACCCTATCCGGTACCGGCTGAAGGAGAGACTTATTATTTCCAGCGTCTCAAAGCGCGGATCGGAGCGGAAGGCTATAGCTTCATCCACGAGCCCAACGGACGTACAAACAAGCCATATGACGGCCGCCCGGCCTGCTCAGGCAACAACAACTGCATGCCGGTCTGTCCGATCGGCGCCATGTATTCTGGCGACGTACACGCACGCCACGCGGAAAAAGCCGGCGCGAAGATCATCACCGATGCCACTGCCTACAAGCTGGAAAAGGGCGAAGGCGGCAAAATCATTGCCGTGCATTATCGCTCGTCGACAGGTGCGGATGTTCGCCTGACGGCCAAGACCTTTGTTGTTGCGGCCAACGGCATCGAGACGCCGAAGCTGCTGCTGCTTTCCGACGTTGCCAATTCCAATGATCTCGTCGGACGGCACCTGATGGACCATTCTGGCATCAGCCTGATCTTTACCGCCGACGAACCGCTATGGCCCGGCCGTGGGCAGGTGCAGCAGGGTGCCATTTTCAAATGGCGCGACGGTGATTTCCGCGGCCAGCATTCGGCTATAAAGCATGCACCGCACAACAATGTCCCGAACCGCGATGTGGCCGAGCTACTGCTGAGACAGGGCGTCGTCGGCCCTGAACTCGACGAGCGGATCCGGCACATGTCGGCGCGCTGGGTCGTTATCGAAAGCATGTTTGAAACCCTGCCACATGCCACCAACCGGGTGACGCTTTCCAAGACGAAGAAGGACGCGCTCGGCATACCGACATTGTCGTTCAACTACGATCTCGACGGTGACGCATATGTCGAAAGAGCCCGAGACCTTTGCATGGATGACTACGGCAACTTCGTGCGCGCCATGGGCGGGACTGTCATCAACGACAAGACAGGCTGGCAAAACCATGCCCATGTGATGGGGACCGTGATGATGGGGACAGATCCAAAGACCTCAGTGACCAATCACGAAGGCCGCACCTGGGACCACGACAACCTGTTCCTGGCGACGACGGGCGTACTGCCTTCCTCGAGCGTTCTGAACCCAACATTGGCCGGGATCGCGCTTGGTTTGCGCACCGCCGATATCATTGCCAGGGAGGTCTAAGATGCGTGGCATCATCTCAGCTGTCTCGACGGCTTTTTCCGTATTACTTTTCACCAGCCAGCCGGCGGCATCGCAAGATGGCGACATCGACCGACTGATCGAACGCGGCCGTTCCGTGGCAATCGCCGGCGATTGCATGGCATGCCACCGGACAGCCGAAGCGGATGGCAAACCCTATGCCGGCGGCTACACCATTTCCTCGCCGATGGGGCCGATCGTGGCGCCAAACATCTCGCCATCGAAGGAATTCGGCATCGGTAACTGGACTGAAACCCAATTTGTCGACGCCGTGAGAAACGGCGTGTCTCCGGGAGGATATCTCTATCCTGCCATGCCTTACACGGCCTATCGCGGCATGACGGACCAGGACGCCCATGCTCTTTATGTGTACCTGACCAAGGGGACCAAACCCGTCGATGAAGCGCCGCAAGCCAAGACCGACCTCCCCTTCCCGTTCAACCAGCGTATTTTGATGCTCGGCTGGAACGTGTTGTTCAACAGTGCCATACCCTTCCAGGAGACGGCGGCAGCGCCCGGCGGGCACGAACGCGGAAAGTATCTTGTCGATACGCTCGCCCATTGTGGCGCCTGCCATACCCCGCGAAATCTGTTCATGGCAGAGAACAACGACAGTTATCTTGCCGGTGGAGACGTCGGCGGCTGGCACGCACCGAACATCACTTCGGACGCCGTGAGCGGGATTGGCGCCTGGAAAAACGAGGAAATCGTTGCCTATCTCAAACACGGAAATGCGGCCGGCAAGTCACAGGCTGCCGGCCCGATGGCAGAGGCGGTGGAGCACAGCTTCCGCCATATGCCCGACACAGATCTCGAGGCAATCGCCACCTACCTGAAAACCGTGCCGCCAGTGCGTGCCGAGGGCCAGACAACGCCTGGCTTTGCGCGCTCGGATGCGAAAGCTGCCGATCTTGGTCAGTTGGACTATGGAATCGATCGCGATCCGAAGGCGATGGAAACAGGGACGTCGACCAATGGCGAACAGCTGTATGTCAGTGCTTGCGCGACCTGCCACCAAGTCAATGGCAAAGGCACGCAAGACCATTTCTATCCTTCACTGACCAACAATCGTGCGGTCGGCGGCATGACGTCAAACAACCTCGTCATGGCCGTGGTCGATGGTGTTCACCGTAAGACAAACGACTTTACCGTCCAGATGCCGGCATTTGGCGAGGAATTGTCCAATGCGCAGATTGCCGCCGTTTCGAATTACGTCCTGCATCGCTTCGGCAATGAGGACCTCCATGTGACGGAGGCAAATGTGATCACCTTGCGAAACGGCGGTGAAAAACCCTTGCTCGTAAAAGCGACACCATGGCTGATGGCAGGTTCAGTGGCGCTGGCCGCAATAATGCTCGCAGCGTCGGCGTTTGTCTGGTCACGACGTCGCTCTCGAAAGCACGCGGCTCATGAGGCAAACCCGGGTGACCTCCAACCGCTTAAACGGTGACAAAAAGACATCGACCTCGGTTGCCTGCCGGCAACCGAGGTCGATGTCATAGTGATCAAAACCTGACAGGTGAGGTCGTTAGGTTCTCGGCGGAGCTTCGACGCCGGAAATGGCAAGCACTCCTGCGGGGCCGCGTTCCCCAACGATCTGAATACGTCCGATGGCAGAATTGAACTCTTCAAGTTCGTCGCTCGCGAAGGTTACACCGGAAGCCTTTATATTTTCTGCCATATGCGCTGTCTTCGTGGTTCCCGGGATAGGCACGATCCAGGGTTTGAGAGCGAGCAGCCAGGCGAGTGAAATTTGCGCCGGCGTGCAATTCTTCCTGCGTGCCCATTCACGAACAAGCGTGACCATGGCCATGTTGTTCTTGAGCGCTTCGGGGCTGAATCGCGGGCATCCAGCGCGATAGTCTGTCTTGTCAAAACGAGCCTCGCTTGTGAACGCACCCGCGAGAAACCCCATTCCAACCGGGCTCCAAGGCACAAAACCGATCCCCAGCTTCTCGCACAAAGGAAGGATTTCTGCTTCGGGGCCACGCCACAGCAACGAATACTCGTTTTGAATGGCGGCAACGGGTTGTACCGCATGTGCACGCGCGATGGTTTTCGGCCCAGGCTCGGACAGACCGAAATGGAGAACTTTCCCTTCGCCGATGAGTTCCTTGACCGTACCGGCAACATCTTCGATAGGCACCTGCGGATCGACGCGGTGCTGATAGAGGAGATCAATCCGATCCGTCTTCAGTCTTTTCAGCATCGCTTCGACGACCTGGCGAATGTGCTCAGGCCGGCTATCGAGTCTGGTTCCCTGCCGTGACTCGGCATTGCGGACAAACCCGAACTTTGTGGCAATGACCACCTCATTTCGAACCGAAGCCAGCGCATCGCCCAACAGTTCCTCATTCGTGAAAGGACCGTAGGCCTCGGCGGTGTCGAAAAAGGTCACCCCCGCCGCCGCTGCATCACGAATGACCTTGATCATGTCGTCGCGGCTGGAAACGGGGCCGTAGTAAGTGCCGGTCATGGGCATGCAGCCAAGGCCGATACTGGAAACCTCGAGATCTCCAAGCCTTCGTTTGCCATCTGCGGGAAGCCCGGCAGGCTGTTCGACGCCCTGGGCCTTTGCCGTGGTGAGGCCGCCAGACAGGAGCGAAGCGGCAGCGGCACCCGCGGTCGCGGCCAGAATATCTCGCCGGCTCGCCTTTATCTTCGTCAAATCAGTCATTGTGGTTCCTTTCGATATCTACGAAGTCATGGCTCAGGAAAGCGATACATTTCGTGTGCGCTCGATCGGAACGCGCCGGCACAGTGAGCCATGGCGCGCTCCCTTCTCATCAGGCCGCGCGTCGAAAGTGTCGTAAATAGCGGATGATCTTAGGTGCATAGTGACCAATGCACGAAGACGCTCCGACAATCGCTGCATTGCGCGCAACGAAGCCGAGGGAATGCGCCTCGAAATCCCAAAAGAAATCGAGCGACACTTGCCCGCTCAGGCGCGTACCCATGCCGAGAACGAACGAACTCTCGACGCCGTATACGAACAGGCAAAAAGCCAGGGTTCGCAGCACCCATGTGCGAATTGTACTTTCGTGGTCGATCTTCAGAAGGCTGCGCGTCACCCTCATGACGGTTTTCCACTGAATGCCCACATGGATCCCGACGACAACCAGCACCCAATAAGCAACGAGGATATGCAGGTCCCTCGCTGTTGTTCCACCGGGCTGCGGTAGAAAATCAAAAAGGCTTTGCGAAATCAAAAGGCTCGTCGCAAGCAGGGTAACCATAAGAAACAGCAGCAGGAGGTTGAGTGCTATACTACCGAGGCGGCGACGCTCCCTTATGCTTCCGGCGATGGATCCATACCAGCGGCGATTGAAAACGGTGTGGCTGACCAAAAGCATGAACAACCCGACACCGATGAGTTCATGCGCAAGATTAACCATCCCCCAGTAGGCCAATGCAGCGATGAGCAGTGCCGCGGCAAGAAAATCGAGCGTAAAACGCAGGATATAAAGTGCCTTCATGAATTTTTCCCGGTACGGAATCTGGCCGGAAATGTCATTCTACGGCTACCCCATCGAAAGCACGAATGCTCTCGTAGCTGAACATGAACTCCTGTTCGCCACGAGACATGTGGCAGGACTGACAGCGTGCCGTGTCTTCGGCGAGGTTGACCGTTCGGTCAGGCTTGAACCACTGGAACTGCCAATCGCCGGTGCGTCGTCTCTCGGCGTAATCCGATCCCCAGTTCTCCCCCTTCTCCATGACGAAATAACGGAAAACTTCACCGTCACGATAGTCGACAAGCACAACGTGGGTACCCGCCGGCGCAGGCTGGCCGGCCTTAACCGCATCGATAGCCGTCTGGTTCGTCAGAAGGTGCTCAGTAACCTCACCTCGTCGGACCGTTGCATAGTGCACAAGCTCCTCGATATTTTGCGGAAATGTCGTTCTGTTGCTTTCTGCATGAACATGCCATCCGACGAGCAGTGCTGGGAAAGCGGCCAAGGCCGGAAAAATAGCAAGCTTAGTGCGCAACATTTGAACCTTTGCCATGAAATGGGGAGCAGATGTCGCAAGGCTACCGTCGCAGGCACATGCCGATTAGGGCGCCAGAACCGATTAAACTTATATGCTCAGATCATGAATGCAGAAAATTCGTAGAAAACTATTTTAAAGCAGCAACTTAGTTGAGGAGTCACACGTGTGGCACGACCTATCACGCGCCATAAACATGACGTGATAGGTGATACTCCCCAGCAAGCTTTCTAACGACAGCGCAAGGCGTCGACCAGCAACCCGAAAGCTGTCGATGAAAGCCGGCGGCTCGGGTAGTAAAGATGGTAACCTGGGAATGGCCCGCACCAGTCCGAAAGGACCTGTATCAGCCGTCCGTCCCGAACGAAGGGCCAGAGATGATCATCGGGAAGACATGTCAGACCCAATCCATCGAGAGCGGCGTCGATGATCATCGGCACGTCATTGCACACGAACTGGCCGTCGACCCGAACATTGAGAGGCCGGCCGTCTCGTTCAAACTCCCAGACATAGAGGCCGCCAAGTGTCGGAAGGCGCAGGTTGATACATTTGTGGTGAGTGAGGTCTTGTGGCGACTGCGGCTTCGGGTGGTGCTTGAAATAGTCCGGCGAGCCGGCAACCACCATGCGCAGTTCAGGCCCGATCCTGACAGCGATCATGTCTTTTTCGATGCTCTCTCCAAGTCGGACACCCGCGTCGAAACGTTCCTCGACAAGGTCTACGAAGCGCTGGTCTATGGAGATCTCGATATTGACGTCTGGATACTCGGCCATCAGCCTCTTTACCGCAGGCATCAGGATCGTCTCGGCGGCATGTCGACTGGATGTAATGCGGATATTGCCACCCGGCTTCTGGCGCATGGCCGTCAGATCGTTGATCTGTCCGCTTATATCGTTGAAGGCGGGCCGAAGGGTCGCCATCAGTTTTTCACCAGCGTCGGTCGGAACCACATGGCGCGTGGTGCGGGTTAGAAGTCGCACGCCCATTCTTTCCTCGAGCCGCCGCACCGTATGGCTTAGCGACGATTGCGATGTCCCCATCTGAGCTGCAGCTCTGGTGAAGCTGCGCTCTTCGGCAACAGTGAGGAAGGCTATCAGATCGCCGAGTTCGTCTCGCTTCATTCATGAATCCAGAACATAGGTTTATGCTGGACCTAGCATCTAGTGCGATAGTCAATCCAGCCCTAAATCACTTCACACGACGAGGTGATCGCCAGTTGACCAGGATCTGATCCCCTCTGACGAAGACCTGATCGCAACTCGCGAATGGAGACTGAATATGAAAAAGCGCGTCCTCGGAACCTCAGGCCTGGAAGTCTCGGCTCTTGGCTTCGGCTGCATGGGGCTGGACTTCGGCTACGCCAACAAGGTCAGCAAGCAGGACGGTATCACCCTGATCCGCCAGGCGGTCGAGCGCGGCGTGACGTTCTTCGACACCGCGGAGGTATACGGCCCATTCACCAACGAAAAAATGGTGGGCGAGGCCCTCTCACCCGTGCGGGATGAGGTGGTGATCGCCACCAAGTTCGGCTTCGGCTTCGCAGACGGGAAGCAGGCGGGATTGAACAGCCGGCCGGAAAACATCAGGAAAGTGGCAGACGAAAGCCTCAAGCGCCTCGGCGTTGAAGCCATCGACCTTTTCTACCAGCACCGCGTCGATCCGAATGTCCCGATCGAAGACGTCGCTGGCGCGGTGAAGGATCTCATCGCAGCGGGCAAGGTCAGGCATTTCGGCCTGTCGGAACCGGGCGCAAATACGGTGCGCCGTGCGCATGCAGTGCAGACCGTGACGACGCTCCAGAACGAATATTCGCTCTGGACCCGCGGTGTGGAAACGAACGGAATCCTTGAAACCTGCGAAGAACTCGGCATCGGTCTCGTTCCCTACAGTCCGCTTGGCAAGGGTTTCCTGACAGGCGCCATGTCGAAGGACACGAAGCTCGGCGAGGGTGATTTCCGCAACATCCTGCCGCGCTTCACACCCGAGGCGATGGAAAAGAACCAGGCACTGGTCGATCTTCTCAAGTCGATCGCAACCGAAAAGGGCGGCACGCCCGCACAGATCGCCCTTGCATGGCTCCTCGCTCGGAAGCCATGGATCGTCCCGATCCCCGGCACGACCAAGCTTCACAGACTTGAGGAAAACCTCGCGTCCGTCAATGTCGAACTGAGCGCAGCCGAACTCGCCCGCATCGAACAGGCTGCCTCTGAAATCACGGTAGAGGGCGAGCGTTACCCGGAACACCTGCTGAAGACCACAGGCCTCTAATCCCTGAACATCACGAGTGGGCGGCACCCCCCGGTGCCGCCCATGAGATGCCGAAAACCCGGAAAGCCATTCACAAACATGACATCCCCAGCACAGGTTGGCTCCGAAGACGGCATAGCCGGCCCCTCTATGGTATCCGCTGGAGCACGCTGGCACGTACTTGCGCTTCTGAGCGCGCTCATGGGCTTCGCTTCGATCTCCACGGATTTCTACCTGCCGGTCATGCCTGATATGGCTGCTCAACTCGGCGCTGACGCGGGTTCGATCGAATACACGATATCTGGCTTTCTGATCGGCTTCAGCCTCGGGCAACTCGTCTGGGGTGCTGTCAGCGACAAGTATGGCCGTCGGATACCCCTCGCGATCGGTCTTGTCCTTTTCATCATCGGATCGATCGGCTGCGCCACATCCGACAGCGTCCATGCCATCATTCTCTGGCGAATCCTGCAGGCACTTGGCGCCTGCGCGGGTGTTGTCCTTTCGCGCGCGATGGTGCGCGATTTGTATCAAGGCCCGCGCGCGGCACAGATGCTTTCGACACTGATCGCGGTCATGGCAATCGCACCGCTTCTTGCCCCGATCCTGGGCGGGCAGATAGCCGCTATCGGCGGATGGAGGTCGATTTTCTGGACACTCGTCGCGCTCGGTTCAATGGTGCTCGCCGGACTGTTCACGCTTCCCGAGACCCTGCCCGTTGAACGCCGGCGCACCGATCCGCTTTCCAGCGCCTTCAAACGCTACGCTCAGCTTCTGACCCATCGGAAGATCATCGGCTACGCGGGTACCGGAGCCTTCTTTTATGCCGGCATGTATGCCTACATCGCCGGAACGCCATTCGCCTTCATTACCTATCATGGCGTTCCCTCGGAATATTACGGGTTGCTGTTCGGGGCCGGTATCATCGGCATTGTCGCCACGAACCTGATCAACGCCCGCCTCGTCCATCGCTTCGGGATGAACCGGATCATGCTCGCCGGCACTGTCATCGCGACCGTCTCCGGCCTCGTGCTCGCTGCGAATTCCTATACCGATTTCGGCGGACTCTGGGGGTTGTTCATACCCCTGCTGGTTTTCGTGTCAGTAACGGGCCTGATCGTCGCCAACTCGATCGCAGGCGCCATGGCAGACTATCCGGAGCAGGCTGGCTCGGTATCCGCCCTTGTCGGCGCAATCCAATACGGAAGCGGCATTACCGGATCAGGTCTCGTCGCGTCATTCGCCGATGGTACGCCATGGCCGATGGGCTGGGTCATCGCAATCATGGCGGTCGGCTCAGCCCTCTGCGCCTGGCTGGTGACGTCGGCGGATTCAACAGGTGCAACCGGAGAAGTCAAATGAGCAAAACGCCTCTCAAAATCCTGAGTGTTGGTGCAACCGGCAGCATCGGGAGGTTCGTGGTATCCGAGGCGTTGTCGGCAGGACACTCTGTCAGAGCACTTGTTCGCGACACAAGAAAAGGCCGCGCTCTGGGTGACAACGTAGAGCTCATAGTCGCCGATCTTAGTGAAAGCGAAACCCTCAAGACGGCCGTTGATGGTGTGGATGCCATCATATTCACTCACGGCTCCGACGGGATGGGCAAACTCGGCTCCGAGCATATCGATTACGGAGGCGTTCGAAACATTTTTGCGGCGGCTGGGTCGAGGCAGGTCACGATCGCCCTCATGACCGCCATCGGCGTGACCAATCGATCCGGTAGCTACAACCAGACAACCGAGGCGCATGACTGGAAGCGCCGCGCCGAGCGCCTCGTACGCGCGAGTGGCCTCCCCTACACGATCGTTCGCCCCGGATGGTTCGACTACAATGATCCCGACCAGCACAGACTGGTTTTTCTTCAGGGTGACGAGCGACAATCAGGAACGCCGAAGGATGGCATGATTTCACGCAAGCAGATCGCACAGGTCCTTGTCGCGAGCATCACCGACACATCCGCCCATTGGAAGACGTTCGAGCTGGTCGCAGAACACGGCCCTGCCCAGGAGAGCCTTGCCCCGCTGTTTTCGGCCGTTGACCTCGACAGGCCCGGCACGCTCGATGCCGTCCGGGATGCCAGCAACATGCCTCTGACCGACGAGCCTGCAAGGGTTCTGTCGGATCTCGATGAGGTCCGGGCACGCAAGGTCTCTGCCTGACGCATCAAGCACGGCCAACAATCAAAACCTAGTCACCGAAAGGACCACAATAATGCTGGCAACGATACTCCACGCCCCCGGAGACGTCCGCTGCGAGGAAGTCGCCGAACCGAAAATCCTCAAGCCTACCGACGCGATCATCAAGCTGTCGGCATCCTGCATCTGCGGGTCCGACCTCTGGCCGTATCGCGGCGCCAACGACGTCACGGCACCAATGGCCATGGGCCACGAATATTGCGGTATCGTCGTAGAAGTCGGTAGCGCGGTGAAGACCGTCAAGCCGGGCCAGTTCGTCGTGGGCTCCTTCTGCCTTTCCGACAACACTTGCCCCCATTGCCGCTTCGGTTTCCAGTCCTCCTGCGAGCAGGTCGAGTTCATGACGGGTGCGCAGGCGCCTTATGCCCGCGTGCCGCTGGCGGACGGCACGCTGGTCGCCACCGCGGAAATACCATCCGACGACCTGATCCCAAGCCTGCTTGCGACGTCCGACGTCCTCGGCACGGGATGGTACGCCGCCGATGCGGCCGGGGTTAGCGAGGGTTCGACAGCTGTGGTCGTCGGTGACGGCGCGGTCGGACTGATGGCCGTTCTTGCCGCCAAACGGATGGGTGCGGAGCGGATCATCGCCATGAGCCGCCACAAGAGCCGTCAGGATCTGGCGTTGGAGTTCGGAGCAACGGACATCATTTCCGAACGCGGCGATGCGGGTGTCGCCCGCATCAAGGAACTGACCAACGGCGTGGGTGCCGCATCGGTGCTGGAATGTGTCGGCACGCAGGAATCCATGTCTCAAGCCATCAATTGCGCCCGCCCCGGCGGCAAGATCGGTTTCGTCGGCGTTCCGCATGGCGTGACCTTCGACGGCCAGCACCTGTTCTTCCAGCAGAAGAGCCTGCTGGGTGGCCCCGCCCCTGTGCGTCGTTTCCTCCCTTACCTGATGGATCTCGTCATCGATCGCGAGATCAATCCCGGCAGGGTATTCGACCTTGAGATTCCTCTCTCAGACGTCGCAGAAGGCTACAAGGCGATGGACGAACGCCGGGCGATCAAGACGCTTTTGCGTTTCTGACCTGCCTGCAGGTCACGCAGTCGAACCGGATTGCGTGACCTTTGCCTCCCAATTCATGAACCGGACGCATAAGGCCAATAGGAATTGCCCATCTAATCCTGGGCGGTTGCTTCCCCATCTCTATCTGCGGCCCATCGTTTGAAACGCGATGCTGACTTGCACCACGAAGAGGATCTCCGGATGAAGAACATCGCAGCTAGTATCGCCATATCAACACTTGCAGCCACCGGCGTAGAAGCACAGGAAGAACGGCGCCGGATCGCGCCCCCCGCCGTCTATGATGTAGCCCCCGGCCTCGGACACTTCACCGACAGTGTGCTCTTCGGCGAAGTGTGGGAACGGGCGGAACTCCAGCCGCGTGATCGCAGCCTCGTCACGGTCTCTGTCCTGGTGTCTACGGGCAAGTCCGCGCAGATCGGCGGTCATGTCCGCCGCGCGCTCGACAACGGTGTCAAGCCTTCCGAGATCGGAGAACTGATCACCCAGCTTGCCCTCTATTCCGGTTGGCCGAATGCGATTTCGGCGGTCCAGGAAGTCAAGAAGGTGTTCGACGAGCGCAAGATCGCTCCTGTGGCGAACAGCGAAGCGGCACGCATCGAACTAGAGGCTGCAGCCGAAGCCACACGGACGGAACGGGTCGATACGACCGTGGCACCGACAGCCCCGGCTCTCGCCGATCTCACCAACCGCGTCCTGTTCGGCGATCTGTGGCAGCGGCCGGACCTTTCGGCCCGCGATCGCAGCCTTGTCACGATGACTGCGCTTGTCGCCATCGGCCAGCCGGAGCAGCTACCCTTTCACGCCAACCGGGCGATGGACAACGGACTGACGCAATCGGAAGCATCGGAAGCCATAACTCATGTTGCATTCTACGCCGGCTGGCCGCGCGCCATGTCTGCCGTTCCGGTGCTGAAATCCGTCTTCGAGGCCCGGGCGGCGAATGCCACGCCGACAACAACGGAAACAAACAAGGATACATCCTCAATGGATATCAAGATCACACGTGCGAATACGAACCCGGCAGCGGGTCCAGCGGACTACTTTACCGGCGATGTGGAGGTTGCCAGTCGTTTCAGCGCAGACAAACCGGCAACGGCTGGCGGCGGCGTCGTCTCCTTCACGGTCGGCGCACGCACAGCCTGGCACACGCACCCGGTCGGTCAGACGCTTTATGTGATTTCAGGTCAGGGACTGGTGCAAAAGGTCGGCGGTCCGGTCGAGACAATCCGACCGGGCGACGTCGTCTGGATCCCGGCGGACGTCAAGCACTGGCATGGCGCCTCGCCGGACCAGGCGATGTCCCATTTCGCCATCTCGGAATCGGTTGAAGGAAGCTCCGTCACCTGGATGGAGAAGGTGACCGACGAGGAATACGCATCCGAGCCTGCGATTGACTGAGACGGTATGAAGCTGGAGGTCGACGACATACTGGACAACTGGGAAAGAAGACGCGTGCTGAAGGCGTTACCTCTAACAGCCGCGGGTCTTGCTCTGTCGGCTTCCGGCACTTCCGCGCAACCAGCGACCATCCAGCCCTCGAGGGTGCTGGTCGCATTCTACTCGCGCACGGGCAACACGGCGGTCGTCGCCCGCCAGATACGTCGCACGCAAGACGCGACGCTGTTCGAGATACAGACAAGAAGCCCATATCCAGAGGATTATGAAACAACGGTGGAACAGGCTCGTCGGGAGACAGCGCAGGGCTATCTCCCGGCCCTGGGGAGCGTCGTTGCCGATCTCGGCCGCTACGACAGGATATATCTCGGCATGCCGATCTGGGGCATGACCGTGCCCCCGGTTATTCGATCCTTCCTTCGCGCCCATGACTTTTCCGGCAAGGTGGTTGTCCCCTTCATCACCCACGGAGGTTATGGTGTTGGCAATAGCCAGGAGGTTCTGCGTGCCCACTTACCTTCCTCCGACTTGAAGCCCGCTTTTTCCATGGAGGCTGATCAGGAGAGGCGGACACTCGAACAGGTCTCGGGCTGGCTAGAATTGAACCGTTAGCAGGTTGTCCATAGGGCTGGAGTTCCACCTCCGTTTCCAAAATCGCTGCGAAAGGATATCCATATGAATGCCAGACTGGCGCCATAGCAAGGTGCACAAAGGTCGCTTCCGGGCCGAATGGCTAAGCCAGCACTGGCTAAAGCAGCCTGTGATTTCGCTCGAAAAAGATAGAAGATTGACCTCCAGGCGACAATAGGATCGACCACGCGGTGCGATCGACAACAAGGTGCTCATCACGTTGGTGAACCCGCGAGGTGAACCGCACCGGGTTTGCTGGAGGCCGTTTGGTTTAAGTTATGCGGCCATGGCTGGTTGGTCCAGCATGGCGTAGTATCGCTCTTCGGCGTCGGTGGTTGAACCAGTCGACCCATTCCAATGTGGCGAATTCCACCGCTTCGAAGTTTCTCCATGGTCCGCGCCGATGGATGACCTCGGCCGTGTAGAGACCGTTGATCGTTTCGGCGAGGGCGTCGCCGGCACTTCCGGCGGAAGGCTCTATGCCAGCTTCCGCCAACCTCTCGGAGTAGCGGATGTGGACGAGAGATAAACGCCTAGCTACAGCAGCACAAAGAGCTGGTGCAAAGGTTCATCTACCCGCCCACATCCCTATTAGCAACGCAGCGACAAGCCTTCTCAGCTTCACTACGCTCTTGGTTGGATATGAACCAACGAGCGGTTTTCTAAGCAATTGCTACACTCGATAGGGCATAATCCACCTCTTGCATGCTCGGAAAAAATGAAAACTATGACGCTATATCTGGCCCGCAACATTTCGGTCAGTGTGCCGGCGCCTTGAGTTCGCGCCCGGCGGTTCATCGGCCGAGCATGGACACCGACGATCTCATTTCCCGCTGACTATTTCTGCGGGAAGCGGGTGGCCATGGTGGCGTTCATAAATCTCATTGAGCTTCCCATTCTTGAGGTTCATTCCCACCCATTCGTTGAGCGCGGCAAGAAGCTCGGGCTCGTTCTTTCGAACGCCGACCGCCAGATCGAATACGCGAATGACAAATTTCGGCTCGAACTTCTGAGCTTTGGCTTTGGCTGCGATCTGCTTGATGAGAGCCTCGGAGGTGGCGACGATTGTGGCTTGTCCGGAGACTGCGGCAGTTACCATCGCTCCTTCATCGTCATAACGTGCGATCGTGAAGCCGACTTCGGTCGATCGCTTTGTCATATCGACGTCCTGCGTCGTGCCGCGGCAGACCGTGACCACCTTTCCCTTGAGATCTGCCCAGTCCTTGACCTGCATGGACGCAGGTGCGCCGACCATGGACAGCTGACCCGAATAGGGCCTTGAGAACTCGATCACATTCTTGCGCTCCTCGGTGACGGCCAAGGTCGAGATGACGATGTCCGCCTTGTTCGTCTGGAGATTGGGGATACGCGTCGCGCCGGTCGTCTGCACGATCTCGAGCTCTACCCCCCAATCCTTCGCCAGAAGCTCAGCGGTCTCAACATCGGAACCGGAAGCCTTGAGGTTGCCGTCGAGCATCCCATTGGGCGGGCTGGCAAGGTCGATGGACACCCTTACCTTTCTTGCGGCTTTGATATCGGAAAACGAGTCCGCCCAAGCCGGCGCCGCCGCAAATGCGATCAGTACAGTGAGAGCGCTCACCGTTAAATGTCTGATGAATGTCATGCCTTCTCCTCCCCTGGTTAAAGTCATGTGTGGATGCCGTGGGCGGCGGCGAAGGACTGCCTGGCCGTGCGCCCACGCAGGATCGTCACTCCGCCTCGACGATCTCCTTGGGCAGCGGCGTGCCGTGATACTTCTGATAGATCTCGTTCAACTTGCCGTTCTTCAAATTGGCCGCGACCCATTCATCGACCTTGGTCAGCAATTCTGGCTCGTTCTTGCGAACGCCGATCGCCAGGTTGAGGACGCGGATGGTGATCTTGGGCTCGAAGGCTAGCGTCGGGTTCTTGTCGTGAACCTGCTTCACGAGCGTTGCCGATGTCGCGATCGCCTTCGCCTGCCCCGAGACTGCTGCGGTGACCATCGTAGCGTCATCGTCGTAGCGCGTGACGGTGAACCCATGTTCTCCGGCCATCTTCGTCAGTTCGCTATCCTGCGTCGTGCCGCGTGTGACGGTTACCGTCTGCCCTTTGAGATCGGCCCAGTCTTTGATCGGAGATGCCGCCGGGGCGGCGATCACCGAGAGCAGGCCTGCATAGGGCTTCGAGAAATCGATGACCTGTGCCCGCTCCGGAGTGACCGAGAGCGTCGAGATCACAATGTCGGCCTTGTTCGTCTGCAGGTTCGGGATGCGGGTCGCACCCGTCGTTTGGATGAACTCCACCTCGACACCCCAGTCCTTCGCCAGAAGCTGCGCAGTCTCCACGTCCGAGCCGACGGGCTTGAGGTTGGCATCGAGCATGCCGGAAGGCGGGATTGCGAGGTCGGTCGACACGCGGATCTTCTTTGCCGCGATGACGTCTGCATAGGTGTCGGCCAGCGCCGGGACGGCCTGGGCAGTCAGCATCGCTCCCACGACGCCGAATGCGAGAAACTTCTTCAACATTTCATTCTCCTCCGTTTTGTTTTGATTTTCACAGATCGTGGCTGAGGAAGTCCTGCAGCTCCGATGTCTTTGGCGCACTCAGGATCGACGCCTCCCCCTCCTCGTGCACGCGTCCGCGATGCATGAAGATCACCCGATCGGCGACCTTCCGAGCGAAGTTCATTTCGTGCGTGACCATGATCATCGTCATGCCACTCTCTGCGAGCTTCTCGATGACCCGCAGGACCTCGCCGGTCAGCTTGGGATCGAGCGCCGACGTCACTTCGTCGAACAGCATCACCTTGGGTTCCATCGCAAGCGAGCGCGCGATCGCACCCCGCTGCTGCTGTCCTCCCGACAGTTGCTCTGGATAATGGTTGGCCTTGTCACCGAGACCCACGCGATCGAGTGCCGCTCGTGCGAGTTCTCTTGCCTGCCCTTTCGGGACGTTCTTCACGGATCGCGGAGCGAGCATGATGTTCTCTTCGACGGTCAGGTGCGGAAAGAGATTGTAGCTCTGGAATACGATACCGACGTCGAGGCGCAACTTGCGCAGATCGAGTTTCGGATCATGGACCTTGTGGTCGGCGACAGTGATCTCGCCGCTGTCGATGATTTCTAGCCGGTCCACGCAGCGCAGTGCTGTGCTCTTGCCGGAGCCGCTGGCTCCGATGAGCGCCGCAACCTGGCCTTTCTCGACAGAGAAGCTTACCCCTTGAAGCACGGTCAGCGCGCCGAAGCTTTTCTTGACTTCATTTAGTGCGATCATGGACATGATCTGCCTCCTAGATTGCTGCGCCCTGCGCTTCCGGTTCGGTCTTGACACGTCGTCTCGGCCCCGTGTTCTCCAGCCTCTGGCTGAATGCCGATAGCGGGAAGCACAGGCAGAAGTAAAAGGCGGCGACGATGAGGTAGATGAGGAAGGGCTCGAAGATGGAGTTGTTGATGAGCTGGCCTGCCCGCGTCAGTTCGACGAAGCCGACGACGGAAGCAAGCGACGTGTTCTTGACGATCTGAACGCTGAAACCGACGGTCGGCGGTGTCGCAATCCGCACAGCCTGAGGCAGGATGACTTTGAACAAACGCTGCGATCGGGAGAGCGCCAGGCACTCCGCCGCCTCCCATTGCGCCTTGGGAACGGATTCCAGGCAACCGCGCCAGATTTCGCCGAGATAAGCGCTGACATATATGGTCAGCGAAATACCCGCAGCGAAGAGAGGCGTTATGGAGAAACCTAAGGTCGGCAGGCCAAAATAGATGATGAACATGATCACCAGAAGCGGCGTGCCCTGGATGAGCTGGACATATGCCGCGGTGATCAGACGGACCACCCGTGAGGGCGTAATGCGTCCAAGTGCCACCAGAAAGCCGAAAACCCCGCCCCCGACGAAAGCCATCAACGTCAGGACGATTGTCCACACGACACCGTTCAGCAGGAACATGAGATGGTTGGAATTGAATGCGGTCGCCATGGGTCGCCTCCCTTACAACGGTGTCCCGAGCCGGCGACGGCGCGGGAACAGGGCCATGCCCATTGCCCAGAAGAGCGTGCGCATGACGAGGGACAGGAAAAGGTAAATGACGGCGATGACGAGGTAGGTCTCGAAAGGCCGGTAGGTTTCCGACTGGATGAAGTTGCCGGCGGCGGTCAGTTCTTCCGCGGAAATCTGGGAGGTCACCGATGAGGCAAGCATCAGGAGGATGAACTGGCTGGTGAGTGCCGGGTAGACACGCTCCATCGCGGGACGAAGCCCGACATGCCAGTAAAGCTGCACCGGAGACAGGCCAAGGCACTCGCCGGCCTCCCACTGCCCCTTCTGGATGGAGTCGAACCCTGCGCGCATGATCTCCGCCGTATAGGCCCCGACATTGACCGTCAGGGCTACCACCGCAACGAAGATGGCGCCGAAGGAATAGCCGAGGCTGGAAAGGCCGAAGTAGATCACGAAGATCTGTACCAGGAACGGCGTGTTTCTGATGCTTTCAACGTAAGTCGTGGCGATCCTGCGCAATGCCGGACCACCGGAGCGGCGCGCGATCGCGCATGCCGTCCCGATCAGGAAGCCGGTCACGGTCGTGATCAGCGCTAATTGGGCCGTCAGCGCCATGCCATCGACCAGCATCTGCCAGCGGAGGAAGACGACTGAGAAATCGAAGGTCATGGCCGCGCCGCCGCGAGTTGTGGCGTCGACTGATCCTGTCCGGTCATCCGGTCATAGACCCGAAACAGAGCCTGATTGCCGTTTTCCCCTTCGCCATGCGCTCTCGCCTCCACATACTGTGAAGTGACAAGCGATGTAGCGGGCAACGGCACGTCTTTCTGCCCCGCCATTTCCAGAACAAGGCGGAGATCCTTGAGCATAAGGTCGATACGAAAGCCCGCGCTTGCATCGCCTGCTATCATCGCCGGCCCCAGCTTGTCCAGCATCCACGAGGAAGCGGAGCCGCCGAGCAGCACCTCGCGCATCTGGTCGAGATCGACGCCGCTTGCCCGACCGAGCGCGAGTGCCTCGCAGACAGCCTGAATGTTGACCGCGCAGACAAGCTGGTTGCAGAGCTTGACGGTCTGACCTGCACCGGGCGCACCGACATGGGTGACGGTCGTCCCCATGACTTTGAGAACCGCCTCGGCACGCTCGAAAGCGGTGCGATCGCCACCGACCATGATGGAGAGCGCCGCATTCTTGGCGCCGATCGGACCTCCCGAAACCGGGCCGTCGAGCATCGAAATGGATTTTGCGGCAAGAGCTGAAGACATCGCACGCGTCGCCTCGGGCGAGATCGTGCTCATGTCGATGAAAATCCCGCCGGAAGGCATATGATCGAGCACACCGTCTCGATAGACGATCTCCTCGACCTGTGGCGTGTTCGGCAGCATTGATATGACGATATCCGCGTCGGAAACTGCTTCCGCGACGCTCGTCGAAGACACGCCGCCCTGCGCCGCAAGGCTGGCTACCGCATCTGTCGATATATCGTAGATCTTTACCGGGTAACCGGCACTGATGAGGTGTCGGGCCATCTCACGGCCCATCACGCCAAGCCCGACAAATGCGAGCTTCGGAAAATTGCTGGTCGTCATGTCTGCTCTCCCGATTGAACTGGTGGGCGCGTTACTGCGCCTTTTCCAATGCGGAGAGTTTTTCGACACGACGAACGAAATCCTCGTTGCGGTCGAACTCGGCATCGAGATACGCGACGACCAGATCACGGGCGAGCCACGGGCCGACGATCTTGGCACCGATGCACATGACATTCACATCGTCATGTTCGACGCTCTGATGCGCCGAGTGCACGTCATGGCAGACCGCGGCGCGGATGCCGTTGATCTTGTTTGCGGCGATGGCGGCACCGACCCCGGTTCCGCAGACAAGAATACCACGCTCGGCAGCGCCGTCGCGCACCTTCTGACAAAGCAGGCCGGCGATGTCCGGGAAATCGACCGGATCGGGGTTGAAGCTGCCGATATCCTCGACCTTGTGACCGAGCTCCTTCAGTACATCGATCACGTCCGCCTTGAGCGGAAAACCCGCGTGATCGCTACCGATAACAATGTTCATGAATATCCTCCCTTTTGATTGAATGAGAACTAGGCCGGAGCAATCGCTCCTTTTGCCAGCTCGTAGAGACTTGCCCGACGGCGGAAATCCGCGCCGATTTCGAAGTGCTGATGCAGCAGATCATCTGCCCGAACCCGGTCGCGGGCTGCGAGGGCTTCGAGGATCAGCCGATGGTGGTCGATCAGGAACTCCTCAATTCCTTCGACACGGATGATCTTTTCGCGGCGCTCCAGGTGAGAACGCATCATGAGCTGGGATATTGACGCGTAAATCGTCACCAGGGTCGGGGAATGCGACGCGTTGACGATCGCCTCATGAAACTGGAAGTCGGCAAGGCCGCCGGCATCCGGATTGTCGATCGTTTCCACGATACGCCGCAAAGCACTCGCGATATTCACGAAATCCTGTTCGGTGGCACGCTGGCACGCCAGACGGACGGCATGATGCTCAATGGCCTTTCGCGCCTCCATGATATCACCGGTAACATTCGAGCCATGTGCAAGCATGAAGCTGAACACATCGCCCAATGCCGTCGCATCCGGCCGCTTCACGATCGTGCCGACGCCATGCCTGATCTCGACCGCACCGATCATCGACAAGGCGCGCAGGGCCTCCCTTAATACCGGGCGGCTGACGTTGAGCAGAACGGCAAGCTCCCGCTCTGGAAGGAGACAGTCACCCGCCTTCAGTTCTCCCGATAGCAACTGGTCGCGCAGAAAGGCGGAAACCCGGTTATGGGCACCAGCCTCCTGTGGTTCGCGTCGAATTGATTTTTTCTCAGTCATGCCTTGTCCATACCGTGGTATTACCACTACACTATCCACGGTCGGCACAGTGTCAAGCGGCCGATTTCGATTTTTTGTTAAGTTTTTGTTCCGGATCGCATTCAGCTGACGAAAGTCCATCAAAGTACCGGAACATTCGGGAGGAATGATACGCATGATTACCGTCTTGGGATCAATCAATCTGGATCTCGTCGCCACCGTCGGCCGCCTGCCAATGCCAGGTGAGACGGTTGCCGGGAGGACATTCGAGACATCGCCTGGCGGCAAGGGAGCCAACCAGGCGCTGGCCGCGACCCTATCGGGAGGCCATGTTCGCATGGTTGGCGCGGTCGGCGACGACAGCTTCGCTGAGACGGCGCTCAAGATGCTGCGCGGGGCAGGAACGGATCTGTCACAGGTGCGCACGCAAGCGGCGGCGACCGGTACAGCGGTCATTCTCGTCGATGCGTCTGGAGAGAACATGATCACGGTCATCCCGGGCGCAAACAACACGGTGGATGCTTATTCTGCAGAGACGGCACTCCAAGGAATGTCGCCTGATGATTTCCTCATGCTGCAGCTGGAAATTCCGGCGGCGACGGTTGAGCGCGCTCTGCTCTTCGCCCGCGAAAAAGGCATCACCACGATCCTGAACGCTGCCCCATTCACCCCCGAAGCCGGGCGGCTGGCAGCTCTTGCCGACATCGTCATAATCAACGAGACCGAGTTCGATATGCTGACCGGATTTCCGGCGATCAGCACCCGTTCGCGACGAGAGGCCTTGCTCCGCCTTCATGAACAGACCGGGCAGGCCTACGTCGTGACTCTGGGCAAAGACGGGGTTATCGCCATCCGTGATGGCGAACTGCTGCAGGCCGAAAGCCTTAAGATCCAGCCAGTCGATACGGTAGGAGCTGGAGATACGTTCTGCGGGTACCTCGTCAGCGGCCTCGACACAGGGATGCCGTTTCTCGCGGCCCTTCAGAGGGCCGCCATCGCTGCCTCGTTAGCCTGCCTTTCGAAAGGCGCTCAGTCCGCGATTCCGACTGCCGAGGATCTTTCGATCCGCATTCAGGAAACTGTTGGTAAAAATGTCCTTTGAGAGGGGTGCCTAGAATTCCCTGCTGCTTCAGTCAACCTTCACGGTAGCCGCCCGACATGGGTTGACACAAAAATGAAACCGGTTACATTTCGCTTGCAACCGGTTACATCCATCGTATCCGAGCAGGAGGAGATTTCAGTGTTCAAGAAATTGGTGCTGGCCGCTATGGCCAGTGTAGGCATCATCGCGTCTGCACATGCGCAGGAGCAGAGCTTCAAGATCGGCCTTTCGAACAGCTTTGTCGGCAGCGAATGGCGCACGCAGATGATCGAGGAAGCACAGGCCGCCGCGGCCGCCTGGGCAGAAAAGGGCGTCAAGGTCGAAGTCGTCGTGCAGAGCGGCAATGTCGACGTTCAGGGTCAGATCGGCCATATCCGCAACTTCATGAACCAGGGCGTCGATGCGGTTCTGATCAATCCGGGCAGCCCGACCGCGTTCAACCCGATCTTCGCCCAGGCAAAGGCCCGCAACCTGCTGATCGTCGCAACCGACGCGGAAGTCTCATCCAAGGACGCGATCTATGTCGGCATCGACCAGAAGGCCTGGGCCATGCAGTCGGCCGAGTGGCTGGCAAAGACCTTGAACGGCAAGGGCAATATCGTCGCGATCAACGGCATTGCCGGCAATCCGGCCAATGAACTGCGCGTGGCGGGCTACAAGGAAGTCTTCGCCAAGTACCCGGATATCAAGGTTCTCAACGAAGCCAATGCCAGCTGGGATCAGGCGCAGGGTCAGCAGACGATGCAGAACCTGCTCGCCACCTATCCCGACATCAACGGCGTCTGGGTTCAGGACGGCATGGCCGATGGCGCCTGGCGCGCGATCGAAGCTGCCGGCAAGGTCGAAGGGATCGCCGCAACCGGCGAGATCCGCAAGGATTTCATGACCCGCTGGTCTGAAAAGAAGTTCAATTCCGGCGCGTCCGTCAACCCGCCGGGCGTCATGGCAAGCGCGCTCAACGTCGCCGTGCTCAAGCTGATGGGCAAGGAATTCAAGGACGGCGTCTTCGGCGGCACCTATGGAAACGCCATCTACATCCCAATTCCCTTCGTCGACGGCAACAACCTTGCCGACAACCTGAAGGCGGCGGAAGGCAAGCCCGGCTATTGGTCTGTCACTGCTACAGTCTCTGCCGAAGACGCGGAACAGTACTTCCAGTAACGAGGTCAGCAGTTCCCTACCGGGGCGGCGCTTTTGCTGCCGCCTCCTCCCGTTTGACGATAAACGCGGCGGCTCATCCGGCCGCAGCCAAACCACCAGAATTCCCGGAGACCTGACATGACGAATGCTCTCGAGGCAGTCGGCATTACCAAAATCTTTGGCGCCGTGCGCGCCCTGACCGAAGGCCGGTTGACGGTCGGCAAGGGCGAAATTCATGCCCTGATGGGCGCCAATGGTTGTGGCAAAAGCACGCTGTGCAAGATCGTCGCCGGCGCGGTCGCGCCGACCAGCGGCACGGTCGGCATGGATGGGCACGACGTCCGCTTCCGTAATCCGCGTGAAGCGGAGCGGGCCGGTGTCGCGCTCTTTTACCAGGAACTCAGCCTCATTCCGCAGCTTTCCGTCGCCGACAACATCTTCCTCGGGCGAGAGCTGAAATCAGGTCTATTTGCCGATCGCAAGGCGATGAACCGACGTGCCGCCGAACTGATCGGCCTTTTCGACGGCGTTTCCGGCCAGGGACTGACGGTCGATGCGATCGTCGGCACGCTTCCACCGGACCAGCGCCAGATCGTCGAAATCCTCAAGGTTTTTGCCCAGGACGCGAAGATTATGATCATGGACGAGGCAACCGCAGCACTCGACGGCCGCCAGTCACAGCGCTTCTTCGAGATTCTGAAAGCCAAGAAGGCTGAAGGGGTTTCGACCATCATGATCTCGCACCGGCTCGATGAAGTGTTCGCGGTCTGCGACCGCATCACCGTCATGCGCAATGGTGCGACGATCACCGAACTCGATACCGCAGCCACAACCCGTAAAGCCGTCGTGCACGACATGGTCGGCGAGGTCCGGGCTGCTGCGCCGAAATCCGCCGGCCTTTCCACCGACAGGCCGAGCCTTGTCGTCAAGGCGGCCCGGAACGCAAGCCTGCGCGACGTCAGTTTCGAAACCTATCCGGGCGAAATCCTCGGCCTTGCCGGTCTTCAGGGTCAGGGTCAGTCCGCACTGCTGAAAAGCCTGTTCGGTTCCGAGCCGCTCACATCGGGCGATATCGGTTTTGAGGGAAAGAGCCTTGCCATCCGCAAGCCATCGGATGCCGTGATGAACGGCTTTGCCTATGTCTCGGGCGATCGCGGCCGCGACGCCTCCTTCCAGGGGCGCTCCATCTTCGAAAATATCGTTGCCGCACTCGCGGTCCGCAACCGCCTGAGGATCATTCGGCCGGCTGCCCTCAAGCCGCAGGTCAGCAAGGTCGCGGCCGACCTGAAGACCAAGTTTGCCGGTCTCGACATGCCGATCGGCACGCTTTCGGGCGGCAACCAGCAGAAGATCTTCATTGCCCGCTGGCTGGCGACGGCGCCAAAACTTCTTCTCCTCGACGACCCGACCAAGGGCATCGATCTGGGCGCCAAGGCCGATCTTTTTGCCTTGATGCGCAGCCAAGCTGACGCGGGGGCAACGATCCTCTTCTATTCGTCGGAAGATTCCGAAATCCTCGACTATGCCGACCGCGTGCTTGTCTTCAACGGCGGCAGCATTTCGGCGGAATTGAAGGGTGACGCGATGACCTCCGTCAACATGACCCGCGCCGCCTATGGAGACGCTGCATGACCATGTTCAATCTGCTGCGCCGGCAGCCATGGGTTATCACGGTTCTCGTGTTCCTCATTCTCGTGACCGTCAATACGGTGCTGCAGCCGTCATTTGTCGAGCCGAGCGTGATGCAGTCGAACCTTGCCACCTTCCTGCCGCTCATCCTGGTCGCGATCGGCCAGACCTACGTCATCCTTGCCGGAGACATCGATCTGTCGGTCGGCAGTATCGTCGCACTCGTCAATGTCGTCACCGTCACCGTTATCGCCGCGCTCGGCGGCACGCTCGGTGCGGTCTTCGGCGGCATGGCCGCCGGTTTTGTAACCGGTATCGCCTGCGGCCTGATCAATGGCTTCTTCATCTCCGGCCTGCGCTTCCAGCCGATCGTCACCACGTTCGCAACGGGCATCATCTTTGCCGGCCTTGCCATCTGGGTGCTGCCACAGGCGGGCCTGCCCGTGCCGGATGCCTATTGGATGACCTATACCGAAAGCGTTCTCGGCATTCCGGTCGTCGCCTGGGTGTTGATCGCGGGAGTCGTCTTCACGCTGGTCGTGTCCAGACTGCCCTTCCTGACGCGGCTCACCGCCGTCGGCGGCAATCGCACTGGCGCCTTCCAGACCGGCCTTTCGCTTGGCGGCTTGCGGATCGGCGCCTATGTGATTTCCGGTGCGTTCGCATCCTTTGCCGCGCTCTGCCTGACGGGCGAAACCGCCTCGGGCGACCCGCTTCTCGGCGCAAGCCTCGCACTGTCGTCGATCTCGGCTGTCGTTCTCGGCGGCACGGCGCTTGCCGGCGGCTTCGGCAATGCCACCGGCTCGGTCGTCGGCGCGCTCGTGCTCGGCATGATTGGCAACGTGATCTTCTTCGCCGGGCTACCCTTCGAGTATCAGACCCTTGTGCAGGGCCTGATCGTACTGGCCGCGCTTGCCGGCGGTGTATTCGTGACGAGGCGCTGACATGAACAATCCCCGCATCCTCGCTGCTCTCGGCGATCCGTTGACCATCGCGATCGCCGCATCGGTCGGTCTTCTGATCGTCGGCGAAATTCTTTCACCCGGCTTTGCGCAAGGCTCGCAGATCGTCCGTCTGCTCACCATCGCCGCCATTCTCGGCATTGTCGCGGCCGGCCAGAACCTCGTCATTCTCGGCGGACGTGAAGGTATCGACCTGTCGGTCGGTTCGATGATCTCGCTCGGCGCGGTGCTTGCCGGCAACATGATGGATGGCCAGAACTCGGGCATTCTGCCGGCCCTTCTCATCGCCGGCGGCATCCCGTTCCTGATCGGTCTCGTCAACGGCATCGGCGTCACCTTCGTGCGCATTCCGCCGCTGGTCATGACGCTCGGCATGACGGCGGTCATTCAGGGCGGGCTGGTCGTCTATTCGCAAGGCGTTCCCTCGGGCGCGGCAGCCCCCCTGCTCTCCGCCTTCATCAACCAGCCGCTTATCCTCGGCATTCCCGGCATCCTGTTCGTCTGGGTGGCGATCGCGCTGGCAATGGTCTTTGTCCTGCGCCGCACCGCCTTTGGCTTTGCCGTCTATGCAATAGGCTCCAATGAGCGCGCCGCCACGCTTGTCGGGCTCCCGGTACCGCTCATCCGCGTACTGATCTACGGGCTTTCCGGCCTGTTCGCCGGCCTCGCGGGCGTCTGCGTCATCGGCTATACCGGCACATCCTTCATCTCGGTCGGCGATCAGTATGTCTTGCCCTCGGTCATCGCGGTCGTTATCGGCGGGACTTCGCTCGCCGGCGGCGCAGGCGGCTATCTCGGCACCATGGCCGGGGCGGTCGCACTGACGATATTGCAAAGCGTCCTGATCACGCTCAACCTTGAGGTCTGGGCGCGGCAGGTGATCTTTGGAGTGACACTGCTGGCGCTGATGCTCCTCTATGGGCGGCAAAAGAAGCTGCGCGTGTAAAGACAATGGCCAAAGATCAGATTTCGAACATCAGGGATGTTGCAGCGCTGGCGGGGGTGTCCACCGCCACCGTCTCACGTGCCCTGCAACATCCAGACAAGGTCCGCGAAGAAACGCGGAAAAAAGTGTTCGAAGCGGTCGAAAAGGCCAATTTCGTACCCAACGCCAATGCCAGGACATTTCGTCAGCAATCCAACCGGACCGTCATTCTACTGGTTCGCGATATCGGCAACCCCTTCTACCTGGAGATCTTCAAGGGCGTCGAGGAAGCCGCAAGCGAAGCCGGTTACAAGGTGCTCATGGGCGACGCACGCGATGACGAGGCACGGGTGGCAAACCATATCGACCTCGTGCGACAGCGCCACGCCGATGGCCTGATCCTGATGACCGGCCATTTCCCGGCGGAACTCAGGGATCGGCCCGAACTTCTACCGCCGATCGTCATCGCATCGGAAACCGTGACGGGCATAGACCTGCCGATGGTCAAGGTCGATAACGTCAAGGCATCCGCTGACGCCGTTCGTTATCTCATTGCCCAGGGGCATCGGGAAATCGCGCATCTTGCCGGCCCCCTGCCGGAAAGCCTCGCCGGCGAGCGCCTTGCCGGTTATCGCCAGGCCCTTGCTGAGGCCGGCCTTCACGCCAGTGACGATCGGATCGTTGCCGGCGACTACAGCATCGAAGCCGGCCGCCACTCCGTGCGCCAGCTGCTTTCCGCCAAGACGTCGTTTACCGCCATTTTCGCGGCGAGCGACCAGATGGCAATCGGCGCAATCGGCGAGTTGCGCCAAAGCGGTCTGTCCGTGCCGAAGGATGTCTCAGTCGTCGGCTTCGACGACATCATCTTCGCCAATGCCTTCGATCCGCCGCTCACCACCGTGCGCCAGCCGCGCCGGGAAATGGGAAGACAGGCAATGGAACTGATGATCGAACGCCTCGATGGCGGTCGGTCGCATGCGATCATCGAACTTGAAACCGAGCTGGTGATCCGCGGGTCGGTCGCACCCCGCGCGCCGAACTGAGCAGAAAATTCGGAAAGGTAAGACATGAAAACGATCAAGGGTCCCGCAATCTTCCTCGCACAGTTCGTCGGCGACACCGCCCCGTTCGATACGCTCGAAAACCTCGGAGCCTGGGCGGCCTCCCTCGGCTACAAAGGCGTGCAGGTCCCGACCGATCCGAAACTGTTCGACCTTGAAAAGGCGGCGAGCTCGAAAACCTATTGCGATGACGTGAAGGGCCGCCTGGCAGAGGCCGGCGTCGAGATCACTGAACTGTCCACCCATATCCAGGGCCAGCTGGTCGCCGTTCACCCGGCCTATGACGAAATGTTCGACGGCTTTGCGCCGGAAGCGCTGCGCGGCAAGCCGAAGGAACGCCAGGCCTGGGCCGTCAACCAGCTGAAATGCGCCGCCAAGGCATCCGAACATCTCGGTCTGAAGAGCCACGCCTCTTTCTCCGGCGCCCTCGCCTGGCCGTTCGTCTATCCATGGCCTCAGCGTCCTGCAGGCCTGGTCGAGGAAGCTTTTTCCGAACTGGGCAGACGCTGGCGGCCGATCCTCGACGCCTTCGAGGATAGCGGCGTCGATATCTGCTACGAACTGCATCCGGGCGAAGACCTGCATGACGGTGCCACGTTCGAGCGTTTCCTTGACGCCGTCGACAACCATGCGCGGGCCAACATCCTTTACGATCCGTCGCATTTCGTTCTGCAGGCGATGGATTATCTCGATTTCATCGACATTTATCACGAGCGCATCCGCGCCTTCCATGTGAAGGATGCCGAGTTCAATCCTACCGGTCGCTCGGGCGTATACGGCGGTTATCAGGGCTGGGTGGATCGTCCCGGCCGGTTCCGCTCGCTCGGCGACGGCCAGGTGGATTTCCGCGCCGTGTTTTCCAAGCTCACCCAACATGATTTCGACGGCTGGGCGGTGCTGGAATGGGAATGCGCGCTGAAACATCCCGAGGATGGTGCGCGTGAGGGCGTGCCCTTCATCACCGACCACATTATCCGCGTGACCGAACGTGCCTTCGACGATTTTGCGAATAGCGGAACCGACGCGGTCGCCAATCGTCGGCTGCTCGGCCTGTAAGGAACAAAAGTCATGACAACTCGGACATTTGAACGCCGCATCCGGCTCGGCATGGTCGGTGGCGGTCAGGGCGGCTTTATCGGTGGCGTCCACCGTTTCGCTGCGCGGTTGGACGACCGCTACGAACTCGTCGCCGGAGCGCTCTCTTCCAACTCCGAGCGGGCGGCCGCTTCCGCCCGTGATCTCGGCATCAAGGAGGATCGCACCTATACCGACTTTGCAGACATGGCGGCGAGGGAAGCCGCCCGGCCGGATGGCATCGAGGCGGTCGCGATCGTCACACCCAACCACCTCCATTTTGGCCCCGCAAAGGCCTTTCTCGAAGCCGGCATCCATGTGATCTGCGACAAGCCGGTCACCACAACGCTGGCACAGGCAAAAGAACTGGCAGAGATCATCGAAAAGTCCGGCAAGCTGTTTGTGCTCACCCACAACTACACCGGCTATCCGATGATCCGGCAGATGCGTGAAATGATAGCGGCGGGCGAGATCGGCAAGCTGCGCCATATCCAGGCCGAATATGCACAGGACTGGTTGACGGAAGCCGTGGAGACCAGGGGGGCCAAGGGCGCCGAATGGCGAACCGACCCCGCACGCTCGGGCGCCGGTGGCGCAATCGGCGACATCGGCACCCACGCCTTCAACCTCGCCGCCTTCGTCACCGGCGAAGTGCCGGATCGGCTCTATGCGGACCTCACCTCGTTCGTGCCGGGCCGGACGCTTGACGACAGCGCCAATATTCTTCTGCGCTATAAAAGCGGCGCCAAGGGCATGCTATGGGCAAGCCAGATCGCGGTCGGCAACGAAAACGCCCTGTCGCTGCGCGTCTACGGCGACAAGGGTGGACTGGAATGGCACCACGAAGCCATCAACCAGCTGTGGTTCACACCCTATGGCGAGCCGAAACGGCTGATTACCCGCAACGGTGCTGGAGCAGGCCATGCCGCCAACCGCGTCAGCCGCATTCCTTCCGGTCACCCGGAAGGCTATCTTGAGGGTTTTGCCAACATCTACAGTGAGGCGGCAGAGGCAATTCTTGCCGCGCGCGAAGGTCGCACGCCGTCACCGGATGTGGTTTATCCCGGCATTACCGACGGAATTGCCGGCCTCGCCTTCATCGAGGCTGCAGTGCAATCGAGCAAAAACTCTTCATGGATGCAACTCGACTGTTAGCCGACGTCACGGATGACATCGGCCTGATGACCGTTCCCGTCGCGAGGGCAATGCGCCCTCGCGCTGCGGAATTCCCAAACGTTTAGAGGAGAAAAACGTTGAGCAATCCATTTCTTATGACCCGCCGCAGCTTTGGCGTCGCGGCCTTTGGCGCCGCAGGCCTTGCAACCTTTCCTGCACTCGCATCGGATGCAGCAGGCTCGCTGACGATCGCAGCCCAGATGTATACACTACGCGACGCAGGCACTCTGGACGAGCAGTTCGCCATTCTCAACCGCGCCGGCGTGTCAAATATCGAGACTGTCGATCTGCAGAAGACAACTGCTGCAGAACTGAAGGCGCTCTTGGAGAAGCACAAGCTCACGGTCATCTCCTCGCATGTGCCGATCGCCCGTCTTCGCAGTGAGCTGGACGTGGTGATCACCGAGCAGAAAACAGTCGGCAATACCATGGTTACCATGCCCTACCTGCTGCCCGAACAGCGCCCGACAGACGCCGCCGGCTGGGAAGCGCTCGGCAAGGAACTCGGCGGATATGCCGAAAAGCTCAAGGCTGCCGGTCTGGGGATGGCTTATCACAACCATGATTTCGAACTGGCGCAGTTCGACGGCAAGACGGCGCTTGAAATCATTCTCGCCTCGGCCGGTCCAAACCTCGTCAGCGAGCTTGACGTCGCCTGGGTTTCGCGCGTGGGCCTCAATCCGGCAGAATTCCTCAATACGCTGAACGGCCGCCTGTTCGCCATCCACGCCAAAGACAATGCACCGGCCGGCACGGCCGAAGACGAACGAGGCTTTGCCATCATCGGCACCGGCGTACTCGACTGGGCAACCATTCTGCCCGCTGCCAAAAAGGCTGGCGCCAAGTGGTACATTCTCGAACATGACATGCCGCGCAACGCCGAAGAGGTCATGACCAAGGGCAATGCCTACCTGAAGGAACAGCTGCCGAAGATCTGATCGGCGGATCCCGTGTCGCACGGGCGGTCTATACCGCCCGTGCTTTTGATTTTCAACCTGCGCACCGGTTCCCGGCCGTGGTTGTGCGTTCCCTTAAAACACGGATCAAAGACAATGGCCCAGGGCCCTCACTCAGACGCGCTCGCTTTTCCTGTCCTGCTCGGAGATATCGGTGGCACCAATGCACGCTTTTGTCTTCTCTCACGGCTGGATGACGAGCCAGCCGATATCATCCAGGTCAAGACGGCCGATTACGACAGCATCGATAGAGCGCTCGCCGAAAATGTGTTGCCGGCGTTTGCGCAAAGCCCACGTTCCGCAATCCTCGCCATCGCCGCACCGGTCAAGGGTGCGGAAGTCGCGTTGACCAATTGCAGTTGGGTTATCAGGCCGAAACGGATGATTACGGATCTCGGTCTGGAAACCATCATCCTGCTCAACGATTTCGAGGCGCAGGCGCTCGCTGCCGCGTCGCTCGCTCCGGCAGATCTGAAACCGGTCGGCACACTCGACCAACCCGGGGATTCGACGCGGATCGTGCTCGGCCCCGGAACTGGTCTCGGTGTCGCGGGACTTCTCAAGGCCAACGACACATGGATCCCGATCGCCGGCGAAGGCGGCCATGTCGATATCGGACCGCGATCCGCGCGTGACCACGAAATCTTTCCGCATCTGGAGAGAATAGATGGTCGGGTTTCGGCTGAAGAAATTCTCTCGGGCCGCGGGCTTGTCAACCTCTATAACGCCATCTGCCGCGCCGATGGACTTGATCCCTTGGCCGCGACGGCAGCCGAAATCAGTGACCGCGGTCTTTCCGGCGAAAACCGGCAGGCCGCCGAGGCGATCAGGCTGTTCGTCACCTATCTGGCCCGGCTCGCCGGCGATCTGGCGCTGACGTTCATGGCGCGAGGCGGGGTATTCGTCGCCGGCGGCATCTCACCGAAAATAATCACGGCATTCATGGGGGAAGAATTCAGGAGTGCCTTCGAGGACAAAGCCCCCCATCAAGCACTGATGAAAACGATCTCCACTTTCGTGATCACACATCCTCAGGCGGCATTGGTGGGGTTGGCGAATTTCGCATGTGCACCGGACAGTTTTCGCATCGCGCTTGCAGATCGAAGATGGATCGGAACCAGCCGCTAAATCACCGCCGCTCGCGACGGGAATCAATTCTTCAGTCTGTCATGGCGAAAAGCTTTTCCTGGAATAGAAAAGGTTGGCCACTGGGGTGGAGACAACGCTTGAATCTGCGTGTCAACGGCAGCTGCTAACAACCCCAATCACCAGACATAAAGATCCGAGCCGTGCTGCCAACCTTATTTCAGCAGTAGCTGCCGGTCTGCTACCTTGTGGTCGTCGGAGCCGTTGCTTCCGATGTCTTCAACTCCTGCAGACCTTGGCCGTTGCGTCACAAACGCCGCGTCGTTCCGATGGCGTACACGAAAGTCTTCGCCCTTAATTTGTGGACGCCTACGACTGATCAGATCCGCCAGTGGCACCTTCCCCACCAACCCTCAAAGTTTGTGGGCGCGTTGATTTTCGTGCACGTCAACGCGCGCCTGCTCAATGCAGTCCTCAATCCAAGAAGTTCCAAAGGCCCAACGTCAGAGCTGGCACGGCACAGACGAGTGCCAGTACAACTATCACGGCACCTATGAATGGTATGACCTCGCGGAAAATCGGATAGGGCGCTATCCGCGTGATCTGCGCCGAGATGAACACCAGGATTCCCACCGGCGGCGTTACACCACCAAGCTGGAGATTGATGATCATGATGATGCCGAGCTGAACCGGATCTATTCCTACCTGCATCATCAGCGGTAGAAAGAGTGGAACCGTGATCAGCATGGCGGGAGTGGTGTCGAGCACCGACCCGAGTGCGAAGAGAACCAGGTTCATGAAAAGCAGCAGCAGGAGCGGGCCATAACCGCTGTCGCGGGCTGCTCCGATCAGGGCCTGAGGCACGCCCTCGGCGACCAGCACCCAGGCAAACGGCACCGAACTGGCGATCAGGAAACCGATCATCGCCGCGTCAGTACCGCAGTCCTTGAAAGCGATATAGGCTTCCTTCCAGGTAAATTCGCGGAAGACAAACTTGCCGATGGCGAAGGCCCATATGACGGCAATCACGCCCGCTTCCGTCGCCGTGGTGACGCCGAAGCGAATGCAGCCGAGAACCATCACGGCAATTGCCATGACCGGCAATGCACGAACGAAGGTTCTACCGATCGTGGACAACGGCGCGCGTTTACCGGACATCTGGTAGCCACGCCGACGCGATATGATGTTAACCATCACCATCAGCGCGGCCGCAACCAGGAAACCCGGTACGATGCCTGCCATGAACAGCTTTGCGATCGAAACATTCGAGACCGACGCATAGACCAGCATAGCGATCGATGGCGGGAGCATAGCCGGAAGAATTGAGGAAATCGCAGTTACCGCGCAAGAAAACTGAGCCGAATAACCCCGTCGGATCATTTCCGGCACGATCATTTTCGAATCGCTTGCGGCATCGGCGCTTGATGAACCCGAGATGCCTCCGATCAGAAGACTGTTGAAGACGTTGATCTGGGCAAGACCACCGCGAAAATGGCCAACGAGAGCAGCGGCGAAGTCGATCAATCGTGTCGTCAGTCCACCCATGTTAAGCAGGTAACCCGTCATGAGAAAGAACGGGATGGCGAGCAGGATAAACTTGCTGGAACCGGATACCATGTTCTGCAGGATTGCCGGAGCCGGCAACAGATCGGCGCCCCAGGTGGTGAAGAAAACGCCAAGAAGCATCGAGAAGGCGACCGGCACGCCGAGCGCCATCGTTGCCAGGAACACCACGGTCATCAACAGAGACGGGGAAACTGCGCTAAACGGTGACAGTTCGGGGGACTGTATCAGTAGATACAGCGCGCCGCCGATTATCAGAGCGATGGTTCTTCGAACAAGGCTCGGCGTATCCGTGCGTTCAAGCAGCAGGAATAGCAAACCGATCAGACCTGCGGCGGGAATGATGCCATAACGCAAGGCATTCGGCCATTGGAGCAGCGTACTGACGCCGCCGACGAGATTGGCAAGTTCGAACCCGCTGAAGGTTAAGATGAATATGGTGAGGGCTACCAAGGCATCCCGGGTGATCTCGAGCCAAGGCCGGACATGCGCGGGCACCATGTCCAGGAGGAGATCAACTGCAATATGCTTGCGTTCGCGAAGGCCCATCATCGTTCCGATGAAGATAAGCCATGTGAATGCCCAGATCGCGAATTCTTCGCTCCAGGACAGAGCATTGTTGAGCACGTATCGGGCGATCACCGCCGCGAAGACAACCGCAAACATTGCGACGAGAACGAGGACATTCAGTCCACCCAGAACATGCGCAAGCGATTGCACGGATCGATCAAGGAGCGGTCTTCCAGAGCGGACGGGCTCGGCATTGGCGTATTGCTGATCAAGGGACATTCGGCGAAACCTCACATGATAAAGGACCAGCCCCGGCGGGGCTGGTCGCCTGGCGACTACTGGATCGCGCGAACTGCTTCGACCGTCTGAGCAGCATCAGGAATTGTGGGTACGAATTTCTCATAGACCGGCTGCATCAAGTCGATCCACGGCTGCTTGTCGGCAATTTCGTAGATGGTCGATCCCGCGGCGACCGTTTCGGCCAGAGCCTGCTTGTCACGCTCCTGCTGGACCGGGACAAGGTCAGTTTGTGCCTTGCGCGCCGCGGCGGTCACGACTTGCTGCTGTTCGGGGCTCAGCTTCTTCCAGAAACTTTCCGCCAGCACCCACGTCCCCATTGCATAGACGTGGCTGAGATTCGTGTAATGCGGCGCGACCTCATAAAACCGCAACGACTGATAATTCGTGGCGGTGTTGTCGAAAAGGTCGACGACCTTTGTCTGCATGGAATTGTAGATTTCCGGTGCGGGTATCGCGACAGAGTTCGCCCCAACGGCCTGCCAGAGAGCGACATGCACAGGGCTCTGGATGACACGCATTTTCTTGCCGCGGATGTCCTCCGGCGCTTTCACCGGGAACGAACTGATCAACTGGCGCGCGCCATTGATCGAGAATCCCAGAAGATGGAATCCTTGGGCCGTGAATTGCGCACTCATGCGCTCGGTCAGAATCTCGTTCGCCGCAACGGCGTGCGCATCATCACGGAAGAGGAATGGTAGATCCAGCACCTGGGCCTCGGGGATCCAGGTCGCGAATACCGAACTCGTGATCGTCCCACCCTGAATTGAGCCGAGCCGCATTCCTTCTGCGCTTTCAGCCTCTCCACCGAGCAAACTGTTGGCGAAAATCTTGATCTCGACTGCATTGTTTGTTCCCGCGGCAACCTCGTCGGCAAACTGCTTCGCTGCAAGAAATTTCGGGTGATCTTCGGGAACGTCGAGTGACCAGCGGGCGGTGAAATCCGCCGCGATTGCAGGAACTGCCGCCAGGCTGAACGCAATGGCGCAGAAAGTATTACGGATGACTGATTGCATTAACTTCTCCTCCGGTTGCAACACGCATGCTCGGAAGGGCGCGCGTCTGACTTGCACTGTGCGCTCCTGCGCATACGGCAAACTCAAACTCGGTGTCCTCCCGGCGCTCCTCCGAGCGCCACACAACGGGATGCTAAAAGATGTTGTGATATTTTACAATATGACTGCACACTGAATTGATGATCCTGCGATCGACCGGCGGCATTGACAGCTGTGAAATATCACGACATTCTACATCGAGCATGTCGCAGGATGGAGCGACGTCTGTCTGGGAGGACATCCGTGGAAGTTGCAGCACCCGGCGCACCAAGTGCCGGCATCTCTTTCAGTTCGGCATTCGTGGTGGAACGCTTATGGCGTCACCACATCCATACTGCAGTCGAGAACAGAAGGATCGATGGACTTTTCGAGCTCGTCAAACATCTCTTCGACGAATTGAATAAGGCTGTCAGTCGCGCTCAGCGCTCCTTTTGCATTCCGTTTGGCGAGCGCATCCAGCACCGCGAGATGCGCGTCGACGCTTCGCAGGACACCGGCACTTCCAGTCAGATGCCGGTGGTAGATCCAGCCAATCCGGCGAAAGACCGTGTGCAGCGGGCGAAGAGTGTGCTCGAGAAAAGTCTCGTTTGCCGCAATCAGGATCAGTCTGTCGATACGCGCATCGAAGGCGTTGAATTCATCCATCGTCATTTCGGCACGACGCTCCTGCATCGTGCGCGAGACATGCATGAGTTGATTGCGATGGGTGGCCGTCGCGCGCTCTGCTGCAAGCTCGATGACAAAGCGTTCAAGGTCTCGCCGAAGACGCAACAGCACACGCTCACGGGCGAGATCAATCGGGGCCACTCTCACTCCGTGGCGCGGATGGATGATCAGCAGCGTGTCGGACGCCAGACGCGCGACGGCCTGATAGATTGGGGTGCGGCTGCAACCCGTCATGTTCTGAAGTTCTTGCATGGACATGAACGAACCGGGCCTGAGATCGCACGTGATGATCAGTTGCTCCAGACGCTCGTACGCGATCTCCATGAGATTGTTGCTGTTTCGCCGCTCTGGGGTCGGCCGGCTCTTTTCGGATTGCTTGGGCAAGGTCGGACTCACTGATGACTTTCCACACAGACCCCATCTGCTCCAGCTTCATCTGACATATCAAGAAATTTCTATCAAATCCGCCGCGATGGACCGGCGACAGTGAACGAAAGACGAGATCATGAAAATTACCGCACTACGCACTTTCCGGCTTGAAGAGTTCGCCAATGTCCTTTGGGTTCACGTGGAGACTGACGCGGGGATCATCGGTCTTGGGGAAACTTTTTACGGCGCAGCCTCCGTGGAAGCCCATATCCATGATGTGTTGTCTCACCGCCTCCTGGGCAAGAACCCTCTGCATATCGAAGCTTTGTCGCGTGAACTGGTAAACCTGCCTCTGGCGCAGGCGTCGACCGGTGCTGAATACCGTGCGGCTTCGGCGATCGATCTGGCCCTTTGGGATATTTTTGGCAAGGTTTGCGGGCTGCCGGTGCATCAGATGCTGGGGGGCGCATGCCATGCGAAAGTGCCCGTCTATAACACCTGTGCCGGCTATGGTTATGTCCGGTCCAACAAGATAAAGCCGGTTGATACCTGGAATATGAATTCCTCGGAAGGGCCCTACGAAGACTTGGGCGGCTTCATGACCGATGCCGGCGCGCTGGCAGAAGACCTGTTGGAAAGCGGCATTACCGGCATGAAAATCTGGCCGTTTGATCCGGCGGCGATCGAAAACGACGGACGTTTCATAACCAGCGAGCAACTGAAACAAGCCCTCTCGCCGTTCGAGAAGATCCGCAATCGTGTCGGAGACAAAATGCAGATCATGGTCGAGTTCCATTGTTTGTGGAACCTTCCGACAGCCAAGCGGCTCGCTCGCGAACTCGAAGCCTTTGACGTGACCTGGCTCGAAGATCCGATCAGGATGAATTCGGTCTCCGCCTTGTCAGAACTTGCCGCATCGACCAGGACGCCGATCTGTGCATCTGAAACGCTCGGCTCCCGCTTCCCTTATAAGGATATGCTTGAAGCCGGCGCCATCGGGGTTGTGATGACCGATCTGGTCTGGACCGGCGGCCTGACCGAAGGACGCAAGATCGCTGCGCTGGCAGATACCTATCACCGCCCTTATGCTCCACATGATTGCACCGGACCGATTGCTTATGTCGCTGCGGTGCATTCCTCGATCTCCCAGCCAAACACGCTGATCCAGGAATCCGTGCGCGCCTTCTATACGGGTTGGTACAAGGAACTCGTCACCGAACTGCCCCGGATTGTCGACGGCCATGTCCTCCCGATGGAGGGGCCGGGTCTCGGATCCGAACTTCAAAGCTCGTTCTTCGAACGCAGCGACTTTTCTTCTCGTAAATCGGAGCTCTGATACGATGGCCAACTTGTTCGATCTGCGCGGTAAGACGGCACTTGTAACGGGCTCGTCCCGCGGACTCGGCTTTGCGATTGCCCAAGGGCTAGCCGATGCAGGCGCGAAAGTAATTCTCAACGGCGTTGACGAGGAGCGCTTGAGTAAGGCGGTTGGAAATCTGAAGAGCGATGGCCATGATGTCGAGGGGATTGCCTTCACGGTGACCGACGAAGCAGCCGTTGCCGCAGCATTCAGCGCTTTGGATGAGAAAAATATCGAGATCGATATCCTGGTCAACAATGCCGGCATTCAATTCCGCAAACCGATGCTGGAACTGCAAACCGCAGACTGGCAGCGTGTCATCGACACCAATCTGACCAGCGCCTTCGTAGTAGGGCGAGAGGCGGCCAGACGAATGGTGACCAGAAGGCACGGCAAGATCATCAATATTGGATCGCTCACGAGCGAACTTGCACGGGCGACGGTTGCTCCCTACACGGTGGCGAAGGGCGGCATCAAGATGCTCACCAAAGCCATGGCGGCGGAGTGGGGAGAACTGGGTATCCAGGCAAACGCTATTGGTCCCGGATACATGGCTACCGATATGAATGCGGCGCTAATGAGCGACGAAAAGTTCGATGGTTGGGTCAAAGGCCGGACACCTGCCCGCCGATGGGGTCAACCAGATGAGCTTGCCGGAACCGCGATCTATCTCGCGTCTCAAGCCTCCAACTATGTGAATGGCCAGATTATCTATGTCGATGGCGGCATGCTTTCTGTTCTTTAGGCTACTCGAACACGCTTTGGATGCTAAGTCCGCAGTCGAACATCTAGCAAAGAGCTCCAGCGGAAATGTCGTCACGTCCCTACGTCTCGGGCCGATTGCAGCCCGAGACACTTTTAATGCTCTTGAGCCACAACGAACCTTCGACCCTCGTTTTCAGAACGAGCACAGATGCAACTACTTAGAGTTACCCCAGTATGTGTTGCCTTGTAAAATCAAACACTTTAACCGGGCCGGGACAGTAGCTACCGACGCGGCCGAGACGAAGAATTCCTTGGAAACCTCGGCGAAGATCGTAACGATCGTGGCCAGCTCACAATTGGTTGGGCCTACCGGAAACAATGCTCCTTTCCCATCGTCTAACCCGGGGCTCACCACATCAGCTTTCAGTGGGAGCCGAAAGCATGGGCCAAGGTCGGGTATCTGACCAAGGTCGCCAATCGCGGGATTTCGCCCCTGAGATTATTGAGCAATGTCGGCATCGCTTAGCGCGAAACAGGCCTCCAGCTATCACAGCAATGCGACAAGCCGGTGTGGGCGCACTGCTCGACATTTTTGAAGTCTCCAAAAACGAATTGCTCTCAACCTAAGATAAACGTCTATGAGCTTGCTCTCACCTGCTGTCACGGCTTGCGCTTCTCGGCATTGTCTGAATGGTCCTCGTTGTGGAGCCGCTTTATCATTTCGGCCACAACCTTTTCGACCGGCTTTTCAAAAAACAATTCCGACCGGTCGGCAAGAACTTGAAACGCCCGCTCCACGAGCTCATCCTTGTCCGGTCCGGCGAGAAAATACGCTCCCGCGTATCGGTCCAAGAGAGATCGAAGGATACGGATGTCATTTTCGGAGAGGCGTCTGGAGCGTGGCTTCGACATGTTTCACCTCCGATCCTGCCAAACATTTCCGTTCGACAGTCTGTCGGAAACAAACCTGATAGGGTTAGTGATGGGCCTTGCCGAGCTGGCGCTGCGCTTCCGAGGCTGCCGCTTCGAAGGCAAGCCTGGCCTCCTCGAGCGTACGATGACCAGCTAAGGCGCCTCGGCATGCGCTCCGCGCTCTCACGAAACACAGCCCCTGACTGGCCGGCCAGTTTTCTGTCAAATGGACAAGGGCCTCGAATGGACCACTAACCTCGTGCGAACCAGTTGTCGAAAGTGAAATTTCTACAGGTGTGTGCCACCGCGAATTCGGGCCTGACATTAACCAACTCCTCCCTTTTTTCGCAAGAAACGCAAAACCGGCCGCCGGGTTCCAGCGAAAATCGGTGGCTGTTGGATACAGAGATTGAGGAGGCGGACGTCCCGCTTTTTTACGAGGACATCCGCGGGTCGATATCCCGTATTTGAGGTATTCTCACTTAATCTTCGCTTTCGCGCCTGCCGAAGCAAACTAGCAAAATTGAACCAGCGACCCCCGACGCAATTGAGCCTATCAGGATGCCGATCTTGACGTGATCCTGCATGGCGGGGTCCGTGAATGCCAGCAGGCCGATGAACAGCGACATGGTGAAGCCGATACCGCAGAGCAGCGCCACGCCGGTCATCTGCCCCCAGCTCGCCTTGGCGGGCAGATCGGCGAAATCCAGCTTGACGAGGATCGTCACGACGCCGAGCACGCCGACGAGCTTGCCGAGAAGAAGGCCCGAGGCAACGCCCATGGCGAGCGGTCCGGTGATGATGTCCATGGAGACGCCGGCAAACGAAACGCCGGCATTGGCAAAGCCGAAGATCGGCACGATCAGGAAGGCGACCGGCTTGTGAAGCGCGTGCCCCAGCTTGTGCAGCGGGGATTCGTCGTGTGTTGCCTCGGGCGCACCGGGCGTGAGCTTCAGGGGAATGGTCAAGGCCAGCATGACGCCGGCAAGCGTTGCATGGATGCCGGAGGCGAAGACGAGGCCCCACAGGACGGCGCCGAGAACCAGATAGGGCCACAGGACCTTCACCTTCATGCGGTTGAAGATGATGAGATTGCCGAGCACGATCGCCGCGCCGGCCAGCGCCATCATGTTCAGATCGGCGGTGTAGAACAGCGCGATGATGATGACCGCCCCGAGATCGTCGATGATCGCCAGCGCCGCGAGAAAAATCTTCAGCGAGGCCGGAACGCGCGAGCCGAACAGCGACAGGACACCGAGCGCAAAGGCGATGTCGGTTGCCGTCGGGATGGCCCAGCCGCGCAGCGCCGACGGGTCGTTCCAGTTGAAGGAGACGAAGAAGAGTCCCGGAAACAGCATGCCGCCGGCCGCCGCCGCGCCGGGAAGGATGCGCCGGCTCCAGGTGGACAACTGGCCGTCCAGCATCTCGCGCTTGATCTCGAGGCCGACGAGCAGGAAGAAGACGGCCATCAGCGCGTCGTTGATCCAGTGCTGCAGGCTCAATGGCCCGATATAGACATGCAGGGCGTGAAAATAGCTGTCCGCCAAAGCGGAGTTCGCCGTGATGATCGCCAGAACGGCAACCACCATCAGAATGATGCCACCGGATGCCTCGGCATCGAGAAAATGGCGCAGAGTGGATCGAATGCGGCCCTTGGTCACTGTCGAAGACATGGGTTCGCGCTCCCTGGTTGGAAGGTTGATCGAAGTCTCCGTGGATTTCGGGGAACCCGTAGCACCGCAGCACGCGCTGAATAGGATGTTAGGACAACTTCTTTCCGCGTGCCAGTCTTTTAGCGGCCACCCACGCGATTTTCACCCACGACAGGATGACCGGTCCCTCATGTCGGGAGCCAGGTAATCAGTCGGGCAGCAAAATGACGCAGCAGACAACCTCCCGGCGTGAACTCGACATCCGACTGACTGACTTTAGATCTCGTTCTTACGGTCTTGATGAGATACGAACCGGCAGCCGATGATTTCCTCGATAGGCCTCTGCTTTTTGTTGTTGGTCGGGGTGAATGAGTCCGCCGCCGCATCGCCAGCAATGCCGGCAAAGTGCCTGATGGCGCGAACGTCCTCTTCAACTTTAATCCGCGGGACGCGCATCCATCTCTCCACACATCTGACGGTAGGCAGAATTCAGCTAGACTGAACCACCATGAGTCCATAGCTTCATAAACTTGGTTTTGTGCCGACTTTGGATATTTTTAGTTATGGATTTGTCGCTTCGGATTTTACGGTATGTCGTTGAAACGGCCGATTGCGGTAGCATCACGGAAGCCGCGAAACGCCTGAATGTCTCGCAGCCCTCAATTTCGACGGCGCTAACGCAAGCGGAAGCGCAACTCGGCGTTCAGATATTCGTCCGGCATCATGCCAGGGGAGTAACGCTTTCGGCCGCCGGACAACGTTTGGTCAACGACGCCCGTTTGCTTCTCAATCATGCTCGAGACTTCAACCAGAATGCGCAGTCGCTCGGTGACGCACAGCGAGGCGAGATAGTTGTGGGAAGTTTTTCCACACTCGCAATGCGCTTCATGCCCTCATTACTATCAGGCTTTGCTCGCCGCTATCCGGGAATTTCGGTCAAGCTTGAAGAAGGCGACCAGCAGGAAATGATCAGCCATCTGATTTCTGGGCGCACGGAGCTGGCCTTATCCTATCATTTCGCCGTCCCGGAGGAGATTACAGGCGAGAGGCTTGCTGATCTGCCTCCGTATGTGCTGGTATCTGCAAATCACCCTCTCGCCTGCCGCGATGAAGTCAGCCTAGCCGAATTGGAAAACGAGCCTTTCATCCTGTTGGATCTTCCGCATTCGCGTGACTATTTCTTCAGTCTTTTCGACAGGTGCGGATTAACTCCACAAATTGCCTTCAGGACACGATCATCGGAACTTATTCGCGGTCTCGTCGGTCACAATCAGGGCTACTCTCTTCATAATGTCCTGCCACGCACGAATGTCGGCTATGATGGCAGCAAGATCGCTATTCTTCCGATGTCGGAGGCGTTGCCGCCTGCAACAGTCACATGTCTTAGATTGACGCGACACGAGTTCAGGCCGGCCGTTCAGGCATTTGCAGATTACATGCGCAAAGCTTTTGGTAGCGGCGGAATTTTCGGTTCCTGAGGGGCATCGATAATTCCCATCATACAGTGGTGCAAACTATTCAGTTTCGTAAGCGAGATAGGAAAAAACTATGCAGGGAATTACCGCGGGATATAGGTCCTAACTATTCAACAACAGCCCAAAATTTGTGCGCAATAAAGCATTGCGTTGCCTGCTATATGGGCTCTAGCCGTCTTGAGTTTTGTCAATCTGATCCGGGATAATCGGTCATCAAAACAAAAGAGGGTGACCGACATGTCAGTAATGAAGAAAATGGGCTTCGCAGTCGGCGTTCTCGCCAGCGTGCTCTCGGCCGATATCGCCGTGGCTCAGACCAAGATGCGACTTGCAGTGGAAACCACCAGCGGCGACCCAACCAACGTCATGCTCGCCGCCTTCCGCGACGAACTGAAGAAAACAACCGGCGATGCCTTCTCCGTCGAATTCTTCGATGGCGGATCACTCGGCGATGAGAACGCGCTTGCGGAACTCATCCGCGCTGGCGCGGTCGAGGTGATCCCGCTGGGTTCGGATGGCGTGGCCGCCCTCGACAACAAGTTCTCGATCTTCGATACGCCTTTCCTGTTTTCCGACAAGGAACAGGCCCGTACCATGCTCGATGGCGAACTCGGTCAGCTTATGGCCGCGTCGCTGAAGGAGAAGGCCAATCTCGAAGTTCTCGCCTTCGGCGAACTCGGCGTTCGCGTCATCACCAACTCGAAGCGTGAGATCAAGACCCCGGCGGACCTGTCCGGCTTGAAAATCCGCACGCCCAATAGCCCAACCCGCATCATGGCCTTCCAGACGCTCGGCGCCGCTCCGACGACGCTCGCACTCGGCGAAGTCTATATGGGCCTGAAGCAGGGCGTCATCGACGGTCAGGAAAACCCGCTGTCGGTCGTCAAGGAATTCTCGCTGTTCGAGACCCAAGCCTATATCTCGCTCACCAACCACATCTACACGCCGATCACGCTCGTCATGAACGGCGCTGTGTTCGACGGCCTTTCGGATGATTTAAAGGCCAAGGTGAAGGCTGCAGCCATGGTCGGCGTCGAAAAGACACGTGCGCTTTCGGATGAGAGCGATGCAAATCTTGTCGCCGAGTTCGAAAAGGCAGGCGTCACAGTCACCAAGCCGGACATCGCCTCCTTCCAGGCAGCGGCTGCGCCAGTCCGCGTAAAGATCGCGGAAGTTGTCACCCCGGAATTCATGACTCAGGTCGAGGAGACCCTGCGTTGACTGCCGCAACATCCCCGACCTCGGCTTCAGCCGGGGTCTACCCGCGTTTTCGCTACGATGGCTCGGGCAATCGCGCACGCATCGGCTTGATCTACATCGCCTCAAGCGTGGTCATGGAAGAAGAGATGTGGGCGATGTCCGCCGAAGGCGTATCGACCCACACCGCCCGTATCAAGCTGCCGAAGGTGACCGTTCAGGGCATCGAGGAGATGATGAACGCGCCGGAACTCGAAACGGCGGCCCGCATGGCGGGTGCAGCTCCGATCGACGTACTTCTGTTCGGCGGCACCAGCGCCTCCTTCCTGCACGGCACCGCCTACGACAAGGCGCTCATTGAAAAGATCAGGACCTGGGTGCCCGGTCCGCAGATCAGCACCGCATCGACAGCGACGCTCGCTGCGCTGAGCAAGGTGAAGGCCGGCAAGGTGGCACTTGCCACGCCTTATCTGCCTGAGATCCACGAGCGCGCCATCCGTTTTCTGGAGGAAAACGGCCACTCGGTCGTGAAGAGCAACTACCTCAGCATTTCGGATGACCATGCGCTTGCGGAAGTCTCGATCGAACAGGTCTATGACCATGTGCTTTCGGTCGATCACCCCGACGCCACCGCGATCTTCGTTTCCTGCACCAATTTTCGAACCGTCGGTGCCATCGAAGCGCTGGAAGATCGCCTCGGAAAACCGGTGATCTCGGCCAATCAGGCATCATTCTGGCACTGCCTGGAACTGACCGGAGTAGCCGGCGCACGCCCAGGTTATGGATGCCTTTTCGACGGCTATATTCAAGAAGGAAGCGAACGATGAAGGAAGCGACTGCTCCGACTCCGAGCGAAATCCTCAGCGAGGAAATCACCCGCCGCTCCAGACTGCGTATCAAATTTGAATGGCTGGTAGAGACCGCAGCCATCGCCCTCCTCGCGTTTCTGGTCGGCCTTGTGTTGGCCAATTCGCTCGGGCGTTACCTTTTCGCCAAACCCTTGCCCTGGACAGAGGAGGTTGTAACCGCGCTTCTGATGTGGCTTGGCGCGCTCGGCATCACCATCGGCGCGCTGAAAAACGAGCTGATCAGCTGCGCAATCTGGACGCGCCATCTTACTGGCATCTCCCGATATACGCTGGCGATCATTCAGGCCGTCTTCTCCATCGCAGTGGTCATCGCCGTCGGCGTTCTCGCTTGGCGTTATCTCGGCATCTTCGGCAACGACCGGACGCCGATCCTCGGCATTTCCAAGGGGGTTGCGATCTCGGGCATCCTCGCAACCTGCGTCGGGCTCGGCATTGCCTTTGCCCTCAACATCATCGAGGAGAGGAAGAACTGATGCTCGGTCTTGCAGCGATTACACTCTTCGTCCTTTGCGCCTTCGTTCTGATCGGCCTGCCAATCGTCATCTCGCTCGCCGCATCCGTCCTGTTCTTCCTCGCTTTCAGCGGCGGCTGGGAACTGGCCCTGCCGCAACAGACACTCGGCGGCGTCGGCGACTATATCCTGATCACGCTTCCACTTTTCATCCTCGCCGGCGGCATCATGAACGCGACGGGCATTGCCGATAAGCTCTTCGACTTCGGCGTCGCACTCGTCGGCTGGATGCGCGGCGGCCTTGCCCATGTGGACGTCATCGCCAGCGTCATGTTCGGCGGCATGATCGGCACCTCGGTCGCCGATCTCGCCGGCAGCGGTTCGGTCACCATTCCAAAGCTCAAGGCCCATGGCTATCCAGGCCCGTTTGCCGCGGCCGTCACCGCCACCTCGTCGGGCATCGGCGTTCTCATTCCGCCCAGCTCGCCGATGATCCTCTATTCCGCCGTCACCGGAACCTCGCTCGGCGCACTCTTTCTCGCCGGTATCATTCCAGGGCTCCTGATGGCGGTCGTGATGATGATCACCATTGCGATCCTTGCCCGACGCCATGGCTGGAAAGCAATGGGGACCTTCCAGTGGGCAGAAGTCATCCGCACCGGCAAGCACGCAATCCTGCCGCTTGGCATGCCCGCGCTCATCCTCTTCGGCCTGATGTTCGGCGTGTTCACAGCAACGGAAGCTGGTGCCTTCGCAGTCGCCTATGCGCTTATCCTCTCAACGGTGGTTTACCGCACTCTAACGCTCGCCAACCTTCGCCGTGCGCTTGTCGATTCCTGCATCCTGACGGGTGAAGTGCTGATGGTCGTCGGCTTCTCGACGGCACTCGGCTGGGCGCTTTCCCAGGCTGGCGTTCCGGCAGCGCTGGCGAATGGTCTCGAAACAGTGTTCCCGTTCGAGAACACCACGCTGAAAATCTTTGCGCTTCTGCTGATCGCGCTGATCGCCGGCATGGTTCTCGATCCGCTGATCCCGATGATCATGCCGGTCCTCCTGCCGTCGCTGATGGTGATGGATGTCGATCTGGTGCACTTCGGCGTGCTGATGGTAACGACAGTGGTTATCGGACAGGTGACACCACCCGTCGCGATCGCCCTCCTGGTGGCAGCCAAGATCGGCAACGAGGACGTGATGCAGGTGACGAAGGCGAACATGCCCTTCCTCATCGCGCTCTTCCTTTTCCTGATCTTGCTTACGCTGTTCCCGGTGCTCTCGACCGCGATGCCGGCTCTGTTGAACTAGCGTCGAACTCACAAACAGCATGACTGCCGGCCGGTTACTCGGTCGGCACATAGATCGAAATCAGCGCCCAGCCGGTGAACCAGGCAGGGCGTGCCGGGAACACGTGCGCCACAGAACACCAATAGATCCGACCAGGTAGACGGTTTCGCAGACGGGAACCCGCATCCCCGGTCGCCTTGAACACATCTAGGACATGAACATGACTATCGAAAAAATTGACACGCTCGTCGTCGGCGCCGGCCAATCCGGGATAGCAATGAGCGAGCACCTGCGTGACTGCGGCGTTCCCCATATCGTGCTCGAACGCAGCCGCGTGGCCGAGCAATGGCGCTCCGGCCGTTGGGATTCGCTCGTCGCCAACGGTCCCGCCTGGCACGACCGCTTCCCGAACCTCGACTTCGACGACATACATCCCGACACGTTCCCACCGAAGGAGCGCATGGCGCGCTATTTCGAAGACTACGCCAAGATGATCGAGGCACCGATCCGCACCGGGGTCGAGGTCAAGCGTGTCGAGCGCCTGAAGGGCCGTCCAGGCTTTCTCGTGACCACATCCGAGGGCATGATCGAGGCGCAGCGCGTGGTCGCCGCGACCGGCCCGTTCCAGGTGCCGCAATATCCGCAGATCGTGCCTGCCGATGCCGGCATCGACCAGCTTCACTCATCCTCCTACAAAAATCCGGGTCAGCTGGCGGACGGTGCCGTCCTCGTGGTGGGTGGCGGGGCTTCCGGCTCGCAGATTTCAGAGGAACTGCAGCGCGCCGGCCGCAAGGTATATCTGTCGATCGGAGAACACTATCGCCCGCCCCGCGCCTATCGTCAGCGCGACTATGTCTGGTGGCTGGGCGTTCTCGGCAAGTGGGACGAGATCAAGACCATCGCCAAAAAGAAGCACGTGGCCTTTGCCGTCAGCGGCTATGACGGCGGCAAGACTATGGATTTCCGCCGTCTGGCGGCAATGGGCGTGACAGTCGTCGGCATGACCAATTCTTGCGAGAATGGCGTGCTGTCGATCGCCGACGACCTGACCGCAAATATCGCCGAAGGCGACCGGGCCTATCTCGAAGTGCTGCGCGAGGCTGACGCTTATGTAGAGCGCACCGGAGCCGACCTGCCGCTGGAGCCGGAAGCCTGGGACATTCCCGCGGACCCGGATTGCATCGCAAAGCCGATCCTCAAGCTCGATCTCGCCGCAGCCGGCATCAAGACGATCATTTGGGCAACCGGTTTCAAGTTCGATTTCAGTTGGCTCGACGTCGATGCCTTCCATGCGGACGGCACGCCGTTCCACAAGCGCGGCATTTCCGCCGAGCAGGGCATCTACTTCCTCGGCCTTCCCGAACTCACCAACCGCGCATCCTCCTTCATCTACGGATGCTGGTACGATGCGAAATACATCGCGACCCATATCGTGGTGCAGCGGAACTACGTGGCCTACGCGAAGGAATAGACCATCGCGTTATCGCATCGGGCGGGGCTGCAACCCCGCCGCTCCAACAAAGCGACAGGAAGAACCATGCCGCAAATCATGTTCATCAACGGTCCCAATGCCAACCTCTACGGGCTTGATCCCGCCGGCACTTACGGCCAGCAAAGCTTTCCGCAGATCGAGGAAGCCTGCCGTGCAAAAGCCGAAGAACTCGGCATGGCACTCGACTTCCGCCAGTCGAACCACGAGGGCGTGATCATCGACTGGATACAGGAAGCCCGGCAAAGCTGCGACGGCCTGCTGATCAATGCAGCCGGGCTCACCTATACGTCGATTGCGATCCTCGATGCGCTGCTCGCCTTCCCCGGTCCGATCCTCGAGTGCCACATGAGCAATATCTGGAAGCGTGAACCTTTCCGTCATCATTCGTTCGTCTCCAAGGCCGCGACAGGCGTCATCGCCGGGCTCGGTGCCGACGGCTACCTGCTGGCGCTGACCGCCATGAAGCAACTGCTGGAAAAGAAGGCGGACTGACGAGCCCGTTCTGAAAAGAATACCGAACCGTTTCATTGCCTTGAAAGACGACACCATGTCCGCCCCTACCCTGCCTTTCGACAAGTCCATAACCGCAGTGATCGCCAAGGCGGCGGGCGGGCCGGACGTCCTGACATTCGTCGAACGCGAGATGCCCCGTCCGGCCGCGGGCGAAGTGCTGATCGCGGTCGCGGCTGCGGGCGTGAATCGACCGGATATCATGCAACGCTCGGGCGCGCTCCCGGTACCTGCCGGCATTTCCGATATCCTCGGCCTGGAAGTCTCGGGCCGCATCGTCGCCTGCGGCGAGGCAGTCGATCCTGCTCTTGAAGGCACCGATGTTATGGCTCTGGTAAAGGCCGGTGGCTACGCCACCCATGTCTGCGCCCGCGCCGACCATTGCCTACCGATCCCGCCCGGGCTTTCGCTGGTGGAGGCAGCCGCCCTTCCGGAAGGCCTCTTCACCATCTGGCACAATCTCTTCGACAAGGGCGCCTTACGATCCGGCGAAAACCTGCTGATCGAGGGCGGCTCGTCCGGTATTGGTACACTGGCACTGCAGTTGGCTCAGGCCGTCGGCGCACGCGTCATCACAACCGCCGGCGGGCCGGGAAAATGCGCCCGGCTGACAGGGATGGGCGCATCCGCGATCGATTATCGCGAACCAGGACAGCAAGACTGCATTCTCGCGCTGACCGGCGGCCGTGGCGTCGATGTCGTCCTCGATATCCTCGGCGGCGAGGCGATCAACCGGCATCTTGCCGTCATGGCGCCGGGCGGCCGACACGTCGGGCTCTCCTTCATGTCGGGCATGGTGGCACCGGTCGATCTCGGGCTCCTGATGCGAAAAGGGCTCTGGCTGACATCCTCCACGCTCAGGCCGAAATCAGATGCAGAAAAGGCAGCGATCGCGAGAGATATAGCGCGGTATCTCCTGCCGCTTCTGGGCGACGCCGGCGTCCGCCCGATCATATCCACCATATTGCCACTCGCGGAAGCCGCTGAGGCGCATCGCCTGCTCGAAGGCGGTACGAATTTTGGCAAGATTGTCCTCACAATGCCGGAGGCAGCATGACCACCTCGCGTCTCTCGCTTTACTGGGCTCCGGCTTCGCCTTTCGTGCGTAAGGTGATGGTCTGCGCCCATGAGCTAGGCATTGCGGACCGGATTGAGATCCTGGACAGCGCCGCGAACCCGATCGATCGCGATGCCCGCATCCAGGCCTTCAATCCACTCGCCAAGGTGCCTGCGGCAAGAACCGACGACGGCCTGACGCTCTATGACAGCCGGGTGATATGCGAATATCTCGACTCAATGAGCGCTGACGAAGCCCGCCGGCCGCCATGGCTCTTCCCACCGGCCGGGCCGGAGCGTTGGATTGCGCTGCGCCGTCAGGCGCTCGCGGACGGCCTCGTCGATGCCGCCCTTCTGGTGCGCTACGAAAACCTTCTGCGCCCCCAGCCGCTGCGCTGGTCCGTCTGGACGGCGAAGCAGGGCGAGAAAATAACCGATGCGCTGGACGCCATGCTGGCCGACCTGCCGGACCTCGAAAAACCGGATATAGGCGCCATCACCTATGCCTGCGCGCTTGGCTGGCTGGATTTTCGCTTCCCGGACCTCGACTGGCGAACTGGCCGAAAGGGCTTGGCTGAGTGGTACGCCGGCTTCGACACCCGCCCGTCAATGTCCGCCACCCGCCCCAAGGCTTGAAAAACATATTCATCAAGACACGGTCGTCTCCTGACGGCCAGAGCAACAGCAAGAGGCAAACTCCATGGAACATATCCGTCATCGCAAGTTCAACACCCGCGAAACGTATCCCGAACAGAAGCTCGACAATGATCTTGCGCAGGCCGTGGTCGCCAGAGGCACCACTATATTCCTGCGCGGCCAATGCCCACAGGATCTCGACACCGCACAGAACATCGACAGCCACGATCCCGTCGAGCAGACCCACAAGGTCATGCAGAACATCCGCCAGTTGGTCGAGGAATGCGGCGGCCGGATGGAGCATGTGACGAAGCTCGTGGTCTACCTTACCGACGTGCGTCACCGCGAAGCCGTCTATCGCACGATGGGCGACTATATCCGCGGCGTACATCCGGTCTGTACCGGCCTCGTTGTCGTCGCGCTTGCCCGGCCGGAATGGCTGGTGGAGATCGACGCGACCGCCGTCATTCCGGACTGAGACTTTCCTTCTCGATCAATCCGAAGTGAGCCTTCCATGACATTCACAATCGTCGGCCATTGCCCTGAAACCGGTATGTTCGGGCTTGCCATCTCCTCCTCGTCGCCTGCGGTCGCGGCGCGTTGCGCCTTTGCGCGCGCAGGCGTCGGCGCCGTCTCCACCCAGAACGTGACAGATCCGCGCCTCGGGCCGCGCGCACTAGAGCTAATGGAGCGCGGCGCTTCCCCGCGAGAAGCGCTCGCAATTCTGGAACGGACTGGCGAACACATGGCCTGGCGTCAGGTCCTGGCCGTGGGCCGCAACGGCGAAAGCGCGATCTATTCCGGCACCAATGTGCTCGGCCATTGGAGCGAAGCAAATGACATGAACGTGGCCGCCGCGGGCAATCTTCTTGCCGATACCGGCGTTCCAGACGCCATGGTCGCAGCATTTGGCAAGTCGACCGCCCATTTGGGTGGACGTCTGGTCGGAGCGCTGGCTGCCGGTCTCGCGGCGGGCGGCGAAGCAGGTCCAGTGCATTCGGCAGGGCTTCTCCTTGTCAACAAGGAGAGCTGGCCGCTGGCCGAATTGCGCATCGACTGGACTACTGGCTGCCCTATCGACGCCCTCGTCGAAGCGTGGAAGGTGTACGAACCCCAAATGGACGCCTATGTGACGCGAGCGCTCGATCCGCGCAGTGCGCCATCCTATGGCGTTCCCGGCAACGAATAGCCGCTTCCTGCCAAGATCTAGCCCCCTATTCGACAGGACACCCATGACACCTGAAATTTCCGAAATTCTGTCGCGGCTGATCGGCTTTCCTACCGTCTCGCTCCAGCCGAATCTTGAGCTTCTCGATTATGTCGAGAGCCTGCTTTTGCCGGCCGGCATAGCAGTGCGTCGGTTTGCCCATGCGGATGGAACGAGAGCCAATCTCTGGGCAACGGTCGGGCCAGAGATCGACGGCGGTATCGTGCTTTCTGGCCATAGCGACGTCGTACCGGTCACCGGCCAGAACTGGTCGTCTAACCCTTTCGTTCTTCGGAAGGACGAAGGGCGCTGGTATGGACGCGGCGCGGTCGACATGAAGGGCTTCGTCGCGGTGTCGATCCACACGATGCTCGCGGCGGTCGGGCGCGATCTTAAGCGCCCGCTGCATCTGGCACTTTCCTATGACGAGGAACTCGGGTGCCTTGGAGTCCGCGGCATGATCGGAAGTCTGGCGAACGAGCCGCTTCGTCCCGCCTTCTGCCTGATCGGCGAACCCACCGGGATGCGCATCGCGACCGGTCATAAGGGAAAGACGGCGCTACGAGCCTGTTGCCACGGGCATGCTGGTCATTCGGCGCTGGCGCCGGAGGCTCTCAACGCGCTTCATCTTGGCGCAGCCTTTCTGAATAGGTTGCAGGCCAGACAGACGGAGTTGGCGTCAGGCCGTGCGCAGGATGCAGATTACGCCATACCCTACACTACTATCCATGCGGGCATCATGCGCGGTGGCGAAGCGCTCAATATCGTGCCGGCCACCTGTGAGATCGATTTCGAGGTCCGCCATATCGCGGCTGACGATCCAAAGGCGATCATAGCGACGCTCATCACGGATGCGAAGGCCATCGTCGCGCCGCATCTGTCCCGATTCCCGAAGGCCGCGATCGAGATCGAGACAATTTCCGGCTATCCCGGCCTCAACACCCCCGCGGACGATCCGACAGTGGCACTCCTCTCAAGCCTGCTCGGCACCGACCTGCCGACGATCAAGGTGGCATACGGCACGGAAGGCGGACTTTTCGCCGAAGGCCTCGACATTCCGGTTCTCATCTGCGGCCCGGGCGACATGGCACAGGGACACAAACCGGACGAATATGTCGAGTTGTCTCAAATCGAAGCTTGCCGTCGCCTTCACCAGCGTCTGCTAGACTTTTTGCAAAATTCATAGCGGGATCGAAAGTATCAGGCTCAGACACCACACGTAAATAAGGTCTTGAGCGGATATGAACCGGCGACCCGAGCCTCGAGATTGAGGTAACTTATTGAAAAATCGAGTTTGATTTAGCTGGCGGAAGCCAGTCGCGATCTAAGTCGTCCGAACTTCACATAATTCCAAGTTATGTGAAGTTCAGTTCTCGTCATGGTTATCTTAACCGCGGCAATATCAACCACGTTTAAGTCAGCGCGTCATATGAATTGGAGATGTTGCCACAGTCACAGCATTTCGACGACCTGTTAGCCTTCTTTCCTTAGGCTTCGTAAGGACCCCAGTCGGCAAGGTAAGTGCGAACGGACCATCGGCGTCGCTTCCTGGGCCTGCAATTATGAGAACAAGGCCGCCGCTCCAGGCGACATCGCGGATCGCCAATCCTGCAAAGTAAAGAAATGAAAGGGAGTGTTTCCTAATCCAGAGTCGATTGCTCAACGTCAGATGCACAACTACTGCAAACCCATCAAGCGCATGCCCGCGCAGGCCCAGAAGTGTATCGCTCTCGGAATCAGCGATCCCTCGATATCTAGGCCATTCTCCTTTCTGGACACGTCGATGAACGTCCCGCCAAAAGGATCCCTCGCGAGTACCCTGCGAATGGAGCTTGCGCCAGTTATCAGTGCCACGGACACCTTGCCCAGCGAAAATCCGACCATCTTCACATTTGTCCGCGCAAAGACGTGCCGGCTAGACACCGACTGGGATCTGAGTGAACTCCGTGCCTCGACGCCTGACTTCACCGATCAGGTTGAGGCGGGGCTGAGACCTGCATCGGAGTTTCCAAAAGGCGGCCTGTTGACCTCGACGATTGCAGACTACAATGACGTCTGAATCTTAGGCAGCAGCAGAAGTCTGCCAATCACCGACCGCTCAAGCAGGAGCCGCCTGCCATAGCTCGCTTTGTGGGATCGAGGCCTATCTTCGCCCCGAAACCGGTGATCAATCCCAACTGGCTTAAGCTCAAACGCCTTCAAGCTCGATCGCTCCGCAGCGCACGGTAGATCTCACCCCGACCTCGCTCGGAATATTCGAACGTCGCCATGACGCAGGCCGAATAGGTCGATGCGACGGACCGGGTGACCGAGCCTTCGGAAGCGATGGCGCCGGCGCAGATCATCGCAGAGGAAAGCGCCGTGAACAGCCCCTGTGAGGCGATCGGATCGAAGGCGAGCGCGGCGTCGCCGATGGCGATCCAGCCATTTCCGGCCGGCTGCGTCAGGACTGCCGCCGAGGCGTTGACGGCATGGCCTCGAACCTGTCGCCGCTGGTCGCCGCGATGCACCGACCAGCCTTCCCGGCGGCCGTCAGGCCCAAGGACGGAATAATTCCAGCTGCCGTCATGGCCGTCCACGTCCAGCCAAACGGCGTCCTGGGACGGCAGATCGGGCCGATCGAGCATGTCGCGCCTGGCGGTCAGGAGTTCCGACAGCACACGCCGGCCACCGAGCCGGCGCGCCGCTGCCGCTGGCCGGCCGCTGGCATCGATCACCAGCGATGCGGACAGGGCCACAGCGGCTGCGCCGGTGTCGACCAGAAGCTCGAAGCCCTGCCGGCCGCTGCCGACGTCGACAAGCCGCCCGCGCATGCCGATGGCGCCTGCAGCAACTGCCAGCGCCTGCAGACGGCGGTCGAACACCGCACGATCGACGACGAAGCCACAGCGCCCGTGCTGCCGCGCAAAATCCTCCTGTTCCAGATGCCTGGAGGTCCATCTCCGCCGGATGCCCGCACAGAGCCGCGCAACGGCCGGTTCGGATAGCAGCCGGTCGAGCTGCAATCCATCCACCACATCCGCTGCCGATGGCGACAGGATTTCAAGCCGATCCACCATTCTCCGGCCGGGATCGATCAGCACGACGGACCTGCCCGATCCGGCCAGCAGGCGGGCTGCGGTGGCGCCCGCCGGGCCGCCGCCCACGACGGCGACGTCGAAGCGCCCGGCCGGCGCCGAAGAGCGCAGCAAAGCCCGCACGAACGATCACACCTCGCCCTGGCGGAAGCCGGGGCGGCCGGGATCACGGGGCTCCTCAACCGCATCTTCCGCAGCCAGCCCCGCCATGACCGCCGACCCGTCGAGCGACTCGATAGCGGCGACGAGCCTGTATTTTAGATCGCTGCCGGCCACCCCGCGCCGTCCCTGCTCGAAGCGTGTGTCCGGCGGCAGGTGGGCCGGGGGGTTCCGTTCGGGCAGGATCATGCCGAGCGCCGCCCATTGCGTGATCGAGGCGGCGATGCGGCCATAATAATCGGCCCCGCGAATGTCGCGCAGCCAGTCCGACCGATAGGTGAAGTGTTTGCCGATCTGCATGCCGGCCGTCGCCGGATCGAGCGCCGCAGCGCGCCGGAAGTTCGCTTGCGCCAGCACCTGGTCAGGCGCCCGCGCGCCCCAGAATGTCGGCATCGACAGGAAGGTCCATGGCGAATAGTCGGCGGCGGAATTGCACGACACGCCGTCCGTCTGCCATGGCACGCCCATGAAGCGCGTCAGGCTGCCGGCTGCGACGCCATCATGCGGTCCACCCGCACAGATGCACATTTCCGGCGTGAGGCTAGCGCCCCAGTCCTGCCTGGCCGAACCCATGCCCGGCAGCACCTTCAGGCGATAGGCCCCTTTCCAGAGATGCGGGATACGCATCACCCAGGTCAGTTCGATGCCCGGATGGAACGGTCCGCCCAGACAATCATGCAGCGCGGCCCGCTCAAGATGCCGCACCTGCTCGAGAGGTGTAAGGGTGTCGAAGGCCGCAGCGCTCGGCGGGCCGGCCCAGTCGTCGGTAAAGTTGCCCGCGGCCCAGCGTTGCAGATGCCGGAATTGCGTCGGGGTCACCGACATCAAGGCCTGCGGCGCCGGCTGGTCCGGCGGCCGGACGGAAAGCGTATCCACTGCATCGCCGAAGATCTGCGGTATCCGGTCCTCGACGAATGTGGCGACATTGCCGGGATCGCGAAAGAGTGCGAGCACGCTCTGCCGCCAGGCCACATTGGCGGCCGAGCCATCCCGCAGCCGCGCAATCACATCCGGATCCCGGGCGTCGATGGGCGAACCGTGGCCGTGAATCACGAACAGGCCGTGATCGACCCATTGCAATCCGGTCAACCGGTCGAAGATCGACCAGACGTCCTCGGTAAACGATGTTGTGCCCGAATCCTGCAGCCATCCCTGCGCCAGGAACGCCTCCCGGACTGCGTCGTCCATGGTCACGAGCCCGGCGAGCCCCGGCACAAAGTTCGGCGGCGTGACCGCGACATAACCGGGCTCTGCCTCGATCGGTGGCCGTCCCGGAAAGGTGACCGTCGCGCGAACAGGTCCGTCCGAAATATCGTCGTGCCAGCCGACATTGTTGGCGTAGGTGAGCGGCGTGACGCCTCTACGGAAAGGAGCGGAAAGGCCCCGTCCGCCCAGGAAAAGCAGACGTCCCACGGCATCCGTCCGCAACTCGCCGAGATAGACCGGCGTGTTCCAGAAGCGCCCGTCGCCGAAAATCACTCCCGAAACGTCCCTGCCCTCGATCGAGAGCGGCGTCGGCACGATATCGAGCATTCGCCGGCCGCCAGGCACTTGAATCTGATCGGGCCGATTGCGCTGCGCCGCCGGCTGGCCCATGCCGTCGGGCAGGTCCATCGCCTGGTTAAACTCGTACCAGCCCGCTTTGAGATTGGCGACCGCCACCGACCAATCGATCTTGGCATGGTCGGCGGTGATCTCCAGCACGGAACCGTCCTTCATGTGGGCGTAGACGCGAAAGCGCGCCGCCTGGCGTTTGATCGCCCCATCCGCGAGCCGGAAGTCCTCGACAAATCGGGCGGGCGTCCCGTCTGGTAGCGTCGCCGGGCCGCCGATGATTTCCGGACCGACGACAAAATCGCCGTCGCCGGCTGCATTGCCGACCCGTGCCAGTCCGAGCGGCGGATAGACCTTGATGGCATCGATCTGTTGCGGATCCAGCACCTGCCCCATGCTCCCTTTCCCTTGATCAGCGGCGCGAGAGGGTCTGCCTTCGCCTGCCGTCTGCAAAATGATGCCGGTGCCCGAACGATGGACGGGCGCTGACTGAACCGAAATCACCTGAAAGATGCCATGCTAAAAGTTGGGTTCAGATTAACACATCCGATCCCGAAGAATATATAAACTTCCATCCTTGTTTGTTGTCATTTCCCTTTGCACGAGAGAGTAGTTTTGATATTGGGAAGACAGGAGCTCTCGCATTCATTGTATCGGATAGCATGTGGCTGTCGTATTACTTACGACGCTAAGCGCATCGAGGCTTACCCGCCATTTGTCGCGCGATCGCCAGCCGGTTAATCGATCATACGGGTGCCCAGTTATATATCCGTCTTGCTGCATTTCATCGAAACAACGACGTTCCGGGGGGACCGAGGATGATGGGAAAGCATGAGAACAAGGGAATGGCGCGCCCGCAAATCCAGAGCCTGGATTCCAATCCCTATGTCGCGCCACGACGCCGCGTCACCAGCAAGTTGAGCGGTCCGGCGCTATCGCAGATCACCATCCAGGCGATAGAGATCTGTCAGGCTATCCAGAGCGTCGAGAGTTCGGTGACGCTGATTGCCGACAAGGCAACCATGGTGCGTGTCTATATCGATCAAACGAGCCTGGCGGGCGGTGTCCAGCTGCGCGGCGAACTGAAGGTCCGAAAGACTGCCACGGGACCGGCAACCTATGTGCCGGCCCTGGAAGACCTGGCCGCCGACCCGCAGGACGCGACGAAGCTGATCGACAAGCGCAACCTTACCGGCGCCAGCCTGAATTTTCGGTTGCCCACCACCGTGACCGCGGCCGGGGCGCTGCTGGTCGAGGTAAACCGGATCTGGCCGGCCGGCGGCGACGACGCCATGTTTGGCGGCGTCACCAGCTCCACCGTGGAATTCGTCTATGGTCCGCCGCTGCGGATCAGATGCATCGGCTTGCGCTATGTCGACACCGGCACCGGCCAGACCCACACGCCCGACGCTGTGCATTTCGCCTATCTTCGTTCGTTCCTCGAGCGCGCCTATCCAGTGCCGTCGGTGGATTGGTCGCAGATCGTCGTGGAAGCGAATTTCGCGGCACCATTCAACGACCAGACGGTTCTGCGGGCGAACGCCCAGATCGCCGCCATCCGCAGTTCCGAAGTCGACAACGGCATGGATCCGCGAACCCATTACCTGGCGCTGGTCGATGATGCCCGCGGCCGGAATTTCATGCGCGGCAGAGCGATGGGCATTCCCGACGCGGCCGCGCCGGACACAGTGGCCTCGGCCCCGTGCGGCGTGCCCAACGGTTTTGCCGGCGATCATGATCTGTCCTATGCCGACTGGTACGGCGCGCACGAACTCGGCCATACGTTCGGCCGCTTTCATCCCGGCTTTCCGGCTGGCACACAGGACGCGTCCGATCCCGATTTCCCCTTTGAGGAAGGCCAGTTGTCGGACGCGGACCAGAAGTTCGTGGGTTACGATCTCGGCGATGCCGGACTGGGAATCCGCCTCCAAGCGCTGGCCGGCACGCATCATCACGACCTGATGACCTATGCTGAGCGGCAGTGGATCTGCGCCCATACTTTCGAGGCTATCCGCACGCGCCTCATCGAGGAAGACAGGCAATTCGACCCGGCGATCGTCTGACGACCGTCTTCCGGACGGTGCGGACGCGAAGCCGAATGATCGTATCCCATCCCGCAAGAGGTTGATGTCAGCAGAGGAGAACACAGATGGTAGACGACCTTGCCAGTACTTTTGCTCATGTCATTGCCAATATCGACACGGCCAGCGGCGAAGGAAGCATCGATTATGTACTGCCTTCGCGCAAGCGCACCGCGTCCAACATGTTTGCAGGCCCGGCGCCCGACAAGGCCAAGGTTCGCCTGGTGCTGAAGGACGCTGCCGGCAAGGAGATCGGCAGCGTGCGCCCGGAGCTTCGGTTCGAGGCCTGCGACGATGGCAGACAACCTCATCGTGCGCTCATCCAGCAGGATGTCGAACTGTCGGATGATCTGGCCTCTGTCGCTCTCGAATTCGAAGGCAAGGTCGTCGATGTCTTTCATCCCGAACCGGTCCCCCCGATCGGTGAGCAATTCCGCAATACGGCCGAATGGGGCCTCCCCCTGCCCGGGAATCCGGACAAGCTCGCGGTGGGGACTCACGCGGTAGAGCCGCAGGCCGGCGTCAGCTACATGGTCCAGGCCAAACCGGACAATTCGGACCAGTGGCAGACCTTATCGGTCGGCAAGAGCACGCCGGACTTCGTGATCGACAAGAACCAGTTCCCCGGCGCGTCTTCGCTTGACGTCCGCGTGACGCAGAATGCCGGCTTCAAACAGCTGACGGTCGAAGAGAAGACCATGAAGCTGGACGAATAGATCGGGCGGACACCGAAAGGGATACGCCGACAGGAATCGTCACATGCGTCAGGCCGGTTTCCCTGGGAGTCGGGCCTAACTTCACTGACTTTGCTTTGCCTGAAATCGCAGTCCGTCCCGTGGGACGCATGGATTGCATCCGATCCAGAGAGGGTGATACGCAATGCCCATCCAGTCGATCTATATCACCCCCGGCATCGCCGTTGCCCGCCTCGGCGAGGCGACTGCGCCGGTCTGCAACTATCAATGGGTCGATGTTGACCAGCCGCGCTATGACGGCGAGACGACGATTGCGCCGGCCTGGACGCTGGAGGTCGGGCCCGACGCAAGCATCACCCCCGTCCTGCCCGATGCCGTCGAATTTCGCGACGGCGACAAGATTCGTCCCGTCGCGCCGTTCTTCGAGGTCTGGGCCCGGACCGGCGATGCCGGATCGCCACCGGAGAGCTGGCAGGAAGTGCCGCTGACCCCTGCCCTGCTGGCGGCAGATGGCCTAGCGCCCGCAGATCTGACCATCTCGGTCCAGGCATCCAACCGCAAGGCTATGCGGCGCACCGGCAATACAGCTGTCGCCTTCGGCACGCGAGAGCCGGTGACGCTCCGGGATGGCGATCATACGGTCAAGACGATCGACGGCAGGAGCCCCGCCGGAGCCTCGCCGCCGATGATCCCCGAGGACAACCCGATTCCGCTCGGCAGCGTACAACTGATGAGAAGCCTGGCGCAGCCCACGGACCAGCCATGGTCGGATGTCGTCCACCTAGAAGTCTTCCGGTTCCGCTACCGGCCGGCGACGGGCCTGTTCTACGGGCCGCCCGACGCGGCTCAGGCGGTGCCGGCGCAAGCACGTCCCGAAGCCGCCGTGCGTCCCGAAAACGCCTTCCTGGATCCGAGCGCCGGATGGTTCGGTATTGCCACCAACAATCTCGTCTCACCCGGCGATACCTATGACGCGGTCGACCAGAATCAGCCGACGGGCGCCTCGCTGGGGGTCGTCGACGATACCTGCGAGGTCCATTTCGAGGCGACCCTGGCGCGTGCCGGCGCTGGCGCCCTGTCGGGGAGAGCCGTCGCCTTCGTCGCGCCGCCCGATTTTGCCCCGGATCGAAGGCCGTTTCTCTCAGTCGCCGACGAGTTGAACGACCGTTCCGCAGAATGGTCCGCCCGCAACGCGGCGACGAGCGATGATGAGCTGGATCAGTGGGTCGAGGACTTTTTCGAGCGTGTCCACGAAACGGTGTCACTTTTCAACATCGATTTTTATCGCGCGCGGGCTGCACAGCTGCCGCCGGCCAATCTTCATCCCGACGACCTGGACGAGGGGCTGCGGCCGAGACCCGAAAGGGCGATGGGCGGGCACGACAGGCTTCGCAATGCGCTTTACAAGCTGGCGCCTGTGTCGGACGCCGATCCCTTGCCGCTCAGCAAACATGCGCGCATGCGCCACCGTCAACTCTCCGACCTGCAGAACCTTGAGGGATTGGTACAGCTCGATCCGGACAGGCTCAGGGCCATCATCAGGCCACCATTCGAAAGCGAGAGTTTCGAGAATGGCAACGCCACTTCGATGCGCATGCCGCCCTTCATGCGGCAGTCGAATGCCCTGCCCCTTACAGTTGTGGGCTGGCAGCACGAATTACTGATGCGCTGGCTCGACAAAACCGTGGCCAGCCAGGCGGCAGGGCCGTCGGTCGCCGGTCTCGATGCGGATAGGCGAACCCTGTCCGACAGTGCGACGAACCGCCGGCATGCCGTCCTTGCGCGGCTGGCAACGGAGAAGCTGTGATGCGCCGGATGGCCGAAATCGCGCCGGAAAGCAGCGCCACACCGTATTTCCGCTTCCGCTCGGCAGTCGGGGAACACGTGCTCATCGTTCCCCATTCCCGAATTTTCGACCTGTCGGGCGATGCCGCCCGGGATTGGGACCGCGATGGGCATGCGGCTCGCGAGACCGCCCTCATGCTTGCCGCCGAGACGCTGGGAGAAGCAGGCCTGTCCGACGTGGTCATGCCGCAGCCGCAGAGCATTTCCCTCAATGTTTCTTCGGCCTGCAATCTGTCCTGCGGCTATTGCTACGCCGACCGCGGCAAGTTCGCCGGTGCCCAGCCAAAGCGAATGGATCTGGACACGGCGCGGGCGGCGATCGACGATCTGCTACTCCACGCTGATCGGGCTTCGCCCGTCACCATCGGCTTCATGGGCGGTGAGCCGCTGCTGAACCGGGCGCTTGTGCAAGATGTTGTCCATTACGCGGAAAAGATTGCCGCAGGCCGCGGCCTCGACCTGCGCTTTTCGATGACCACCAACGGCACCCTGCTCGAACCGGCCGATATCGAGTTGATGCGCTCGCGGCGGTTCGCATTGACCGTCAGCGTCGATGGCGACGGTGTCGTCCACGATCGGCAGCGGCCGACCCCACAGGGGCGCGGCAGCTATGCCGCGCTGACCAAACGCCTGGCGCCGCTGATTGCGGATCCCGGCAATGTTCAGGTCGCAGCCAGGATGACGGTCCGGTCGGGAACAATCGATCTCGCCGCACGTGTCGAGGCGGTGCTGGCGATCGGTTTTCCCGAGGTCGGCGTATCGCCGCTGCGCATGAGCGCGGATGACAGTGCCTTGGCGGGAGAGGACTGGCCGAAATACCTGTCCGAACTGACGACGCTGAGCAGAAAAGAACTGGCCACGGCCAACACCGGCGGCGCGATCCGGCTCACCAATTTTGCCGTCGCCTTGAAGCAGATTCATGCCGGCGCCAGTTCGCCCTATCCATGCGGCGCGGGCGGCGGCTATTTCTCCGTGGCGGCCGACGGCAAATGGTATACCTGCCACAGGGCGATCGGCGATCCCGACTATGAGGTGGGCGAAAGCGGCACATTGGACGAACAGCGCCGCCGCACCTTCCTAATCGAGCGGCATGTCCACAGCCAGACCGACTGTCGCTGCTGCTGGGGCCGATACCTCTGTTCCGGAAGCTGTCACCAGGAAGCGCGAAACCGCACGGCGGAAAGCTGCGACTTCATCCGTGACTGGTTGCGCTTCTGCCTGTCGGCCTATTGCGAACTGAGCACCTGCCGCCCCGACTTCTTCCTTCCCCGCACTGTGAACTGATGCAAGGAGCGCGACATGCCGGAACTGAACGGAACAAAGCTACTTGCCCGCAACGTCGCGGCGGTGCGCCGCTCGTCTGCGCTGGCAGTCGAACAGGTGGCGGGCAATCCCGTTTCGACGCGACTGGAGTCGGGGGTCGGCAATTGCTTTCCGGGGCTGGAATGCGATCTGCGCAACCTGGAGCGACGCTTCCTGCCCTTTCTCGAAGTTGAATTTGTCACCCTTGTCACCAGTGCCGGGGACCGTGAGTTCATCCTACCCGTCGCCGTCGACATGGAGGGAGCGGAACGGGCGTTTGCGGCCGGTGCGTTGTCGGAGCAGGACATCTCGATCTATCGCGATATCGACGCGGCGATCGCGACGGGCGGTTTGGTGGCCGGCATCCAGCTCAACGGCACGTTCGGCATTCTCGGGCGGCTCGAACTCGACCTCTTCGAGTTTATCGGAATGCCCGCTGCCGGACCTGGACGGGTGCCTCCCGACCTCTGGACCGCGGTCAGGATGTTAACCGAAGGCACGCCGGTCGAGGTCACGTTCCTGCTGCAGGACCGGGGGGTGACGCTGGTGCTCGAAACAACCCGGGCGCGATATCTCGACGACAACGGGGCATTGTCGGCCGCCTTCCTGCCCGGCGAGCTGACGCAGTCACTTTGCAGCCCCTGGACGCATGATTTCCGCGATTGCGGATGTTTCTACTGGGCATCAAACCATCCCGACATCGTGCAGCCGGTGTTTCCGGCAGGAACCCCGCCCCAGGATCCGCAGCCCTGGACGGTGGACGTCCCGTGGCAGCGGCGCGAACGGCAGGTGTCGACCAACCCGCCGCCGTCAGCGACACAGAATTCCCCAGCGCCGATCGAAATTCGCCATTACGAGATCAACCGGCGCTGGCAGGAACTGCATTTCGTGATGGGCAGACGCGAGACGACCTCGGCGTTCAAGCCGATCGAACAGGCAGGTAAGCCGTTGCCCGACCTTCCGGCCCTGCTTGCCCATCTGCGCTATGCGGCCGGTGTCGAGCTGGGCGTGGCGCAGGAATATCTCACGGCGGCCTATTCTCTCAAGCCGGATGACGACGCGACCATGGCTGGCAATCCGCAATTGCGCGACGATATCAGGGCGACGCGATCGGAACTGATGCGCATCGCGATCGGCGAAATGCGCCACACCCGCGCAGTCAACGATGTGGTGCGCGCCCTGATGCCGCCGGGTGGTTTCCAGCCGGCCCTGCAGGTCGCCAGACTGCTGCCGCCGGTTCCGCCGAGCCTCATCCGGCCGGTCGAGTTTCGGCCGGCCAACAGGGCCGCGATCGAGGATTTCATTGCCATCGAAGCGCCATCGGCCGGTGTCGACGGGCTCTATTTCAACATTCTCGCCACCCTGGAAACGCCGCCGCCGGATGTCCGTCCGTTCGCGGCCCCGGAATGGACCGAGGCAATCAGTTCGATCATCGCCGAGGGTGAAGATCATTTCCAAACATTTCTCGATATCCGGGAGTGGCTCGCACCCTATGCCGAAAGCGATTATCTGCGGTCGACGGCGCCCCCGCGGCCCCTGCCGGGTCAGGCCGAACATGACGCCCTGCAACAGGCTTACGTGCAGCTGCTCGAAAACCTGCATCTCGGATATGCACGGGGCCGCCTGCCGGGCGCCAGCCCGATTAATGCGGCGCGGGTTTCCATGATCGAGCAGATCGATCCCCTTGCCCACGCCGTCGCCGCCAAAGGATTCCTTGTGGTCTTCGACGAACTGGCCGACGATCGCTTCAGGCCGATCGATCCTCCCTGAGCCGTCTCGCGAGGATTTTCGAATGTCTCGGGCAAATCCGGTCGTCATCCTGGGTGCCGGGCCTGTCGGGTTGCTGGCCGCGCTCCACGCCAGGCGATTGGGTCGTGACGTGACCGTCTTCACCAATCAGGCGCCGCCGGCCCATGACGGCCGTCGCAGCAATGATGTTCGCCCTCATATCGAATGTGTGCCGTCTCAGGTTATCGCCTTGCTGGTCGAGTTCGGCGTGGCGCCGGCCTTGCTCGGCGTCGAACAGTTGTTCGCGTCGAAATGCGTGCAATGGGCAGAGGATCGCCCCGTCATCTTGCCTGCAGCGCCCTACGCCGCCATCAGCCGCCCGAACCTCGAAGCGGCACTGGCCCAGCTGACCGAGCGCGCCAGAATCTGGATCGTGCCGCAAGCCGTTTCGGCCGCAAGCATCGAGGCGATCGCCAGCGACGCGATCGTCTTTGATGCCACCGGCCGCCGCGCGATCAGCGCGTGGAAACGTTGGCGTCCCAGCCGACCCATCGTCGCGCGCTCATTTCATTTCGCCGATGCCAGCTCGGCGCGCGAGGGTCTTGCGCTCGCTGCCGGCCCTGATGGCTATGTCTATCGGATCGCCAATCGCAGCGGCATCTGCCTTGGCGTGGTGGGCCACGACCACAAGGGCAGCTGGGACAATGTCCGCGACCGGATCGCCGGCTTCGCACCATGGATCGTATCCGACCTCGCTGCCAATGACAGCTTGATGGCCAATGGCAGGAGCGGTCCGAGTTCGCTGCAATGGGCTGAGGCCGGAGCCAGCGCCATTCTGATCGGCGATGCGGAATTCGGTCGCGATGCCATGTCATCGCAGGGTCTGGCAATCGGTCTTGGCGCCGCCATTGGCGCCGTCTCACTGGCACTGACTGGCGCCCGACCCGGCCCACCCGCCGACCTGGCCCACCAGCGATCCGTCCATGCGCACCGCATTCTCGAACAGATCGCGGCTGCGCCCTTCTCGCGCGATCATGCCTGGCGCCAGTATAGCGGTTTTCTGCAGCAGGCCGCAGCACGCGTTGCGTGAACAATACTCCATACTGCATGGGACCGGCGCCCGACCAAGCTCCGAGCTCAGGTTGCCCGGATGACGCAAGTTTCGGCTCGCCGCGCCTGCCTTGGGCGAGAAAGGCAAATAACCAAGTCGATGTTGGAAAGCAGTTCCGCGCCCGGATAAGGCAAGGCGTCTTTCGAAACGACGTAGCGCCCGCCCGCGAGCAGCGACATCAGTTTCGGCGACGGGATAGCCAGCGCGTTGCTGGCTCCGCCAAAAGTTGCGTCACCCAGTCAGTTGCGGAACGAGAGGATCTGTTCGCCGGGACTCGATCATCGAGGAAGAAGTCTTAGAAAGCTGCGCCAGTGCTGCCTGTGACCTGACATACCAAAATCGCTCAATCGTCCGCAAATCAATGCGGCAATTGAATCACGCGTTCGATGGTAGCAACTCCCGCGCCTTGATAGGATTGGGACCTGCGACCCATTGTTGGAGATCAGATTTCCCTCGCCTTTCACCAGCCTCGCTACCAAATCCTTTGACGAACGTTTCGCGAAGGCTCACACCTCGCTTTAGGGTGTCGCGCGGCTCTGGTAAAATCGTCATGCGCATACTTATTCCCCGGCTGACAAGGTGAATTCTGCATCCCTATCGGTCAGGTCGGACACGTGCATTCAGAATTGATCCAACGTCTCTCGCTCTATAGCGTGCCGCCGGCAAACCGAACCGCACCAAACAAGGACACGATATGCCAACAGGCACAGTGAAATTCTTCAACGACGACAAGGGATTTGGATTCATCACGCCGGAAAACGGTGGCCAGGATGTCTTTGTCCACGTCTCTGCCCTGCAGCAAGGCGGATCCCTTCGCGAGGGTGACAAGGTGACGTTCGAGGTCGGGCAGGATCGCAAGACCGGAAAATCGAAGGCTGAGAACGTATCGGTTCTTTGACGATCGGCGAAACACGATGGCGGGGTAACCTCTAACTCCGCCGTTTTCTTCCATCAGTTGGCGAAACGATAGGTCCCGCCCTTTTCCAACGCTCTTCGATAGGCTGGCCGGGCATGAATTCGATCGAGCCAAGCGATCGTCGCAGGGCGGGTCGAGTCTAGTCCAGCCCTCGACCGGGCGGCTTCGAGTGGGAAGCTCATCATGACATCGGCTGCCGTGAATTTCTCGCCCGCAAACCACTTTCTCGAGGCAAGCTCCGCCTCGATATAGTCCAGATGAACGTCGAGCATCGGGCGGACCCTTTTGGCCGCAAGTTTTCCAAAGAGCGGAACCTTCGACGCTACCAGCAGGGAAAAGAGGACGGGCATCACCGAACCCTCAGCGTAGTGCAGAAATTGCCGGTAGCAAAGCAGATCATCCTTGCGAGCAGGGCCTAGCCTGCCTCCACATAGGTCGACGAGATACTCGCAAATTGCGCCGGTCTCGACGAGAACGACGCGACGGTTCTTGGGGTCGATATGTTCGACAATCGGTGATTTGCCGAGGGGATGGATCCGCCTCAGCTCGTCTGGAGCGCTCATATCCTGTCGGCGTTTGTAAAAACGGATCTCATAGACGAGCCCGAGTTCCTCCAGCATCCAGAGAACACGCTGCGAGCGGCTGTTGTTGAGGTGGTGGACAATCAGCATCTTATGGCAGTCTCACGAAGCGCCCTGGTCGTTTTCTGTATCGAGGTCCTCTGGTCGAATCCCTTCATCCCGAGGCGCCGTCGATCCGTTGTCTTCTTTCGCCTGCTTTACAGACCCGGCCATACCGCCGGAGTGATCGGCTGACCACGTTATCCGCAGGTCGCGACCCGTCTCATCATTCTTGTCGGTCATGTGATGCCTCCACAATTACGCCGCCAAAAGCAGCGACCAATGAGCGGGAGTAACGAGGCATAGGACCCAACGTTCCCATCCACCTCGCGCCTCTAGGCTGTGATCGGCGGATCGTCTAAAGGGGCGCGGCTAAGCCAGAGTCCTCGACGGCAGTTGCCTGTCATGGCTGGCCGCCACCACCGGCGGCGCCATAGACCTGTCCATTGGCATAGCTTGCCTTGGGGTCAGCGAGCTGCACATAGATCGATGCCAGCTCCGCCGGCTGACCAGGGCGGCCCATCGGCGTGTCGCCGCCAAAACCCTGCAGTTTTTCCATGGTAGCGCCACCTGCGACCTGCAACGGCGTCCAGATCGGACCCGGAGCGACGCCATTCACACGGATTCCTTTCGGGCCGAGCTGTTTCGCCATCGATTTCGTGAAATTCATTCCGGCGGCCTTGGTCATGGCATAGTCCACGAGGTTTGCCGACGGGTCATAGGCCTGCTCGGATGTGGTCTGGATAATCACCGATCCGGGCTTTAGATGTTTCAGAGCCGCCTTGGTCAGCCAGAACATCGCGTAAATGTTCGTTTTGATCGTCGCATCGAACGCCTCAGACGTAATGTCTGAGATCGACTGTGCCTGCTGCTGCCGGCCGGCATTGTTGACCAGCGTATCCAAGGCGCCGAGCGCACCGACCGCATCTTCGATGAGCTGTTGGCAGAAGGCCTCATCGCGCAAGTCACCCGGCAGCGCTATCCCGATGCGCCCTTCCTTTTTAATGAGGGCGATGACTTCCTGGGCATCGGCCTCTTCGTCTGGCAGATAGTTGATGGCGACATCAGCGCCTTCCCGGGCATAAGCGATCGCGGCGGCCCGCCCCATGCCTGAATCACCGCCGGTGATCAGCGCCTTCCTGCCAGCCAGCCGGCCGGAGCCGACATAGGATTGCTCGCCGTGATCCGGTTTCGGGTTCATCTCGCCTGCAAGGCCCGGAAACGGCTGCGTCTGCTTGTCAAAGGGCGGCTTGGGATATTGCGTGGTCGGGTCGATCGTCATCGATTGTTCCTCTGCTGCAGACGGCACACCGCTTACGCGGCATATGAAAAGCCCGGCGCGAAGGCCGGGCTATCAGGGGTTAGTGCTTGTGTTCAGGCATGTCTTTCAGCTGATCCTTCGTCCAGCTCGTCACGGCATGGACGTCGCCATCCTCGTCGCGCATGAACTCAAGGTCAGACAGCGGCACGGCGACAGGCTTGGCGCCGATGCCAAGGAAGCCGCCGACGTCGATGATCGCCTGCTCCGCGGCGCCTACGCCGTGGACATGATCCAGCTTTCCGACCTTGTGGTCATCAGCGCCGTAGATCGTGGCGCCCTCAAGGATTGCAGGGGTGAGCTCGGTCGGCGCAAGGCGAATGTGATTGGTATGGTCCATTGTGTTTCCTCCTTCTTATTGCTTGGACAGAGAAAACATCGTCATAGCTGATATTGTTCCGATCGCCGTTTTCCGACAAGCCGATGTTTATGACGAGCATCGACCGAGGACATCTTAGAACCCCAAACCCTCGCCCTATCTGAGGAGGTTTAGTCCTTCGAAACCTTCACCGCAGTTGCGTTACGGAGTTATGGCACAGCGTCTTCAATGATCTATGCTGCCGAACGATAGTCTGTAACAAAAAAGCCTGCCGCAGGAAGTGGTGCAGCAGGCTTCAAATGAGGTCAATAACGGCCGGGGAAGAGCCGATTGGTACCTCGTCAAAGTTCAATGCTCAGCGAGATGGTTCTTCTCAAGCGACCTCTGGCAACTCATGAATGAGCTTGTCGAGCGTGACGGGATAGTCCCGAACGCGAATACCGGTCGCATTGTATACGGCATTCGCGATTGCTGCCGAGACGCCGCAAAGGCCAAGTTCACCTACACCCTTGGCCTTCATAGGCGAAGAAATCGGGTCGGTTTCGTCCATGAAGATCACGTCCTGATGGGGTATGTCGGCATGAACGGCAACCTCATACCCGGCCAAGTCATGATTGACGAAGAAGCCGCGCCGCTTGTCGACGGACAGTTCTTCCGACAGGGCCAGCCCTGCTCCCATCGTCATGGCGCCGATGACCTGGCTGCGTGCGGTGATCGGATTGAGGATCCGGCCAGCCGCGCAGACCGCGAGCATGCGCTTCAGTCGTACTTCGCCGGTCGCGACATCGACGCCGACTTCGACGAAATGCGCGCCAAAGGTCGATTGCTGGTACGTCTTCTCAAGATCACCCCACTGCATCGTGTCTTCGCCGACAAGTCCTTCCGGCCCAGCTGCCTGGGAGAGCGGCACGACGCGGTTGTCGGAGCGTACTTCGCCGTTGGCAAATTCGATGTCCTGCGAATTGAATCCCAGCTTTTGTGCCACGGCTTCCCTGAGCTTGACGCATGCTGCATAGACGCCGGACGTCGAGGAGTTGGCACCGAATTGGCCACCGGAACCGGACGAAACCGGAAAACGAGAATCACCGAGATGAACACCAACCTTTTCCATCGGCACGCCCATCATCTCCGCTGCGGTCTGCGCCAAGATCGTGTAGCTGCCGGTGCCAATATCGGTCATGTCCGTCTCGACGGTGATGTCGCCCCTCGCATCCAGCTTAACGCGGGCGCCCGATGGCATGACGAGATTGTTGCGGAATGCGGCCGCCATGCCGAGACCGATGAACTGGCCGCCTTCGCGTTTTGTACCCGGCTTGCCGCGGGCGTTCCATCCGAATTTCTCCGCTCCAAGCGTCAGGCAGCCCACCAGGTTACGATGCGAGAAGTTACGTCCCGGCTTTTCCGGGTCCACTTGGGTGTCGTTCAGGATGCGGAATTCGACGGGATCCATGCCGAGCTTGACCGCTATTTCGTCGATTGCGATCTCAAGCGCCATGAGACCCGGTGCTTCGCCGGGCGCGCGCATCGAGTTGCCTTCCGGCAAATCAAGTGTTGCAAGCCGCATAGCCGTCATCCGGTTTTCGCCAGCGTAGAGAAGCCGTGTCTGCATGACGGCGGTTTCGGGCTGGCCGCCGGGCAGGTCGCCTGACCAGCTCTCGTGGCCGATGGCGGTGATCTTGCCGTCACGCGTGGCCCCGATGCGGATGCGCTGGATCGTTGCTGGCCTATGGGTCGCGTTATTGACGAGGAAGGGACGCGGCAACGCAACCTTAACCGGTCGACCAGCGGCTTTGGCCGCGAACGCCGCCATAACGGCGTCTGAGCGCAGGAACAGCTTGCCGCCGAACCCGCCGCCGATGAAAGGCGACATTAGATGGATTTTCTCCTTATCGATGCCGAGCGTCGTGGCGAGATCGGTCCGCCACCAGTCGATCATCTGGCTGGAGGTCCAGACCGTCAGCTCGTCACCGTTCCAGGCGGCAATCGACGCGAACGGCTCCATCATTGCATGCGATTGGTCCGGCGTGGTGTATGTCGCGTCAAGCTTAACAGCAGCATTTGCGAAGGCGCCTTCGAAATCGCCGACGCTGCTGTCGGGTTCCGTCCCACCTTCCGCCTTCGGCTTCTTGGCATCCTTGGTTGCCGTGCTCAGGTCGAAGACGCCTTCGCCGACTGCATAATCAACCTTGATCAACGCGGAGGCCGCTCGTGCCTGCTCGAATGTTGCCGCGACGACAATAGCAATCGCCTGATGATAATGCTGAACTTCATCGCCCCCGAACAAATTTGCCGTGTTCTTGGAGCCGAGATCGCGCTTGCCGACATCCAGTGCCGTAACGACGGAGATGACGCCCGGCGACTTTTTCGCGGCGGCCGTATCCATTGACCTGATCCGGCCTTTTGCGATGGACGAGCCGAGAGGGTAGCCATAGGCGTAGTCGATGTCAGGATCATGCCACTCATAGGCATATTTCGCCCGACCTGTCGTCTTCAGTTCGCCATCGATGCGATGGATGGGCTTTCCGACAACTGTGAGATTGTCGATAGGGTTGGTTGTGGCTGGCTTTTCGAACTTCATGGCTTATCCCTCGTCTCTTCGATCACGGCGGCAAGCGTTCGCTCGACGAGCGCAATCTTGAAGCGGTTGTCGTCAGTCGGCCGCGCATCGGCCATGAGCTCAGCACACGCGGCTTTAGCGCCCTTGGCCAAAGCCGCATCCGCAGCATCGACGCGCCACGGTTTAGGCGCAACGCCGCCAACGGCGACCCTTCCTGTACCGTCCGCCTGGATGATCGCACCGATCGAGACCAACGCGAATGCATAGGAGGCACGGTCACGCACCTTGCGATAAATGTGCATGCCACCCGCCGGCTTCGGCAAGGTGACCGCCGTGATCATCTCGCCCTTCTCCAGCGCCGTTTCGATATGCGGCGAGTCGCCGGGCAGATGGTGGAAGTCGGAGATCGGGATGCTGCGGTTCGTGCCATCGGGCCTGGTTGTTTCGACCACGGCGTCAAGTGCGCGCATGGCGACCGCCATGTCACTCGGATGGGTTGCGATGCAGGCCTCGCTTGTGCCGATCACACCGAGCTGTCGTGTCACTCCGCCGATCGCCGAGCATCCGCTGCCCGGCATCCGTTTGTTGCAGGATTGGGCGGTATCGTAGAAGTAGGGACAGCGTGTCCGCTGCAGAAGATTACCCGCCGTCGTCGCCTTGTTGCGAAGCTGTCCCGAAGCGCCGGCGACAAGCGCCCGCGACAGCAGTCCGTAGTCTCGCCGAACGGTTTCATGGGATGCCAGGTCTGTGTTGCGAACCATGGCGCCGATACGCAGGCCGCCCTCCGACGTGACCTCGATCTTGTCGAGACCGAGGCCGTTGACGTCGATCAGATGCGTCGGCACCTCGATTTCGAGCTTCATCAGATCCAGCAGATTCGTTCCGCCCGCAATGAACTTGGCTTCGGGATTGTTCGACGCGGACTCAGCTGCAGCGCGGACCGATTCCGCACGTTCGAAAGTGAAGGCTCTCATGCTTTGCTCCCCGCGACTTCGGTGATCGCCTCGACGATATTGGAATAGGCGCCGCATCGACAGATATTGCCGCTCATGCGTTCGCGGATCTCGGCAGACGTGACGCTGGCTTTTTCGGTCAGATCGCCGGTCACGTGGCTCGGGATATTCGCTTCGATCTCCTGAAGCACAGCGATGGAGGAACAAATCTGTCCGGGGGTGCAGTAACCGCACTGGAACCCGTCATGCTTGACGAAAGCAACCTGCATCGGATGCAGGTTGCCCGGACGGCCGTAGCCTTCGATCGTGGTGATCTCATCACCGTCATGCATCACCGCAAGCGTCAGGCAAGAGTTGATCCGCCGGCCATCCACCATGACGGTACAGGCGCCGCACTGTCCGTGGTCGCAGCCTTTCTTCGTACCGGTCAGGTGCAAGTGTTCGCGCAGCGCATCCAATAAGGTGGTGCGATTATCCAGCTCCAGCGCGTGTTCTTCGCCGTTTACCTTGAATGAAACATTCGAACTTTGCTGCATTTCATTTCCTGATATCTGGGCGTGGGCATTGCCTGCGACCGAGGCGAATGCAGCGGTAGCGGCCGACGACACAAGCAGGTCGCGGCGTGATATTTCGAACGGGCAAATTTCTATCATGAACGGCTCCGTTGGCTGTGAAGTACGGCAACCTTGCGGAAGGCTGACATGGCAAAGGTGACGATCTGTGGAGGCATGAACCGGCGCGTTCCCAAATCAGTCTCCGATCGTTGGAGGTCTGTCTTAAACCGACAGAAATTTGAAACTCGACGCTCAGATCGTTGTTCCAATCGTCTGGAAAGCAGAACAAAACAAATTCGTGATCGGCAGGAGACATCGCCATTGCACCGAGCATGCCAATGAGATGAAAAAACAGCGGTCTGCGTGCTCCTCGTGGCGGGTGCACTTCAGGTGAACGAGCGCGACCGGAAAGCCGCGCCGCGAAACATCATTTCGATTGCGGAATGATGCTGATCATTTCGTCTTCGGACGGCTCTTTCGCTGGCTTTAGTTTCAGAGCCTGCTCGGGCTGAACCTGCTTTGATCGCCGAGCCGGCGGCAATACGACAGTCTCGCCTGTCTTCAGAGACTGCTCGACAGCCGCAAGCACCCGCATATCCATAAGACCCTCCTCGCCATCGGCTTCCGGATCGGTGCCTTTGAGGATGCAGTCAGAGAAATATTGCGTCTCGTTACCAAACTGCTCAACCGGGTCGAAGCTGTGCGTTTTCTCCCCGTCGTCCGTCTTTTCCACATAGGAAATACCAATGCTCGGACCGAACATGAAGCAGGGCGACGCGACGATGGTCGCCTTTGTCCCCACAAGCGTGAAGCTCTCGGCGGAGGCCGTAGCATAGCTGACCGTGAACTGCGCGCTCCGCTTGCTTGGAAAGCGAAGTGTCACGGCGACGGTATCATGGAAATCGAAACCACGGTCGGCGGCCTTTGTGCCGACGGCATGGACCGCCACCGGTTCTTCGCCGAACAGATTGCGAACTGCATTCAAAGGATACGTACCCATGTCGGGGACGGGGCCACCCCAATAGCCGTTGTGACCGCGAGAGTTTTCCTCGGCAACATTTTGCGCGAACGTCGATGTGAAGGCCCGCAGATCTCCGAACTCGCCATTTCGCGCTCGTGTGATCATCTGGACGGTCGCTGGCTCATGGTGCAGGCGGTAGGCGATCATCAACTTGGCGGCACTGGTAGTCGAAGCCTCAAGGATTTTCTCTGCATCCTCGACGCTTGCAGCCATCGGCTTTTCCAGGAGGACATGAATGCCGGCCGCCAAGGCATCGACCGCAAGGTAAGTGTGGTGTGCGTTCGGGGTCGCGATATAGACGGCATCAATTTCGCCAGAGCTGAGAAGCTGTCCATAATCGTCGTAGGACCAGGCTTTGATGCCGTAGCGACTGGCGAGCTTGTCCGCTTTCACCGGATCGCCGGTCACAAGCGCTGCAAGCTGTGAATTATTCGTTTGGCCGATACCGGGCATGAACGCCTGTTGCGAAATCTGGCCGCTGCCCACCACTGCGTAGCGAACTTTCTTTGAAACTGAAGTCATGATTTTCCGATTACGTGATTGACGTCTCTTGAGATCCTTCGCGATGACCGCGACAGACCCTGGCCAAATGCCTCATATGCCAAACGGTTCCCGATGCTGACATTGCTTTTGCTGCACCGCAGCATCACCAAGGCAGCTTGCAAGCTGCACTCATCGGCGAGCAACTGGGTGTATTGCGAACTGCAGCGGCTTAGATCCAGCGGCTAGATAGAATGAGCATTGCAACCTGAGGCAATCGCACCGACTTTCTCGTCAATCCGTCTGCAAATGGCGCTGGATATATCAGACACATGCTCGGCTAATTGTCTGAAACTTTTTCCCGTTTCAGAGCTTTCTGCTCACGACCTGCAGACAGCAGCGCAGTGGAGCAAAATGAATGACGAAAGCACTCGGCTATGCCACCAAGCATTCCTACAGCCGGCTGAAGCCGCTCGAATTCGAATGCCAGGAACCGGGCGCCAGCGACGTCGAGATCGACATCGTCTATTGTGGTGTCTGCCATTCCGACGTGCATCAAGCCGAAAACGACTGGGGAAACACCGTCTATCCCTGCATGCCAGGCCACGAGATTGTCGGACGTGTTACCAAGGTCGGCACCAGTGTTACGCGCCATGCGGTCGGTGACCTGGTCGGCGTCGGATGCATGATCGACAGTTGTCGCGAATGTGAATCTTGCCGCAACCACGAAGAACAATATTGCGAGGGGCCGAACTCGTGGCTCGCCACATATAACGGCCCAATGAAACCGGCCGCGATGGCAAAGACCGGGCAGAACTCTTATGGCCGCGACAACACCTTTGGCGGTTATTCAACGACGATCGTCGTCAGCCAAGATTTCGTCCTCAAGATCCCCGCCTCCATCCCGATCGAAGCCGCGGCACCCATTCTGTGCGCCGGTGTGACGACCTACTCGCCGATGAAGCATTGGGGCATCAAATCCGGCCAGACGGTCGGTATCGTCGGCTTCGGCGGCCTCGGCGACATGGCCGTGAAAATCGCCAAAGCGATGGGTGCGGATGTCACCGTCTTCACGACTACGAAGGAGAAAGTCGAAGAGGCACGCCGGCTTGGGGTTAAGGCGGTGGTCGAAACCGATAGCGATGCCCTTGCGGACCTCGAGGCAGTCTTTGATTTTATCCTCTCCACCATCCCGGAAAAGCACAAGGTCGACACGTTCACCCCGCTGCTCAAGCGCGACGGCACCTATGTCGCGGTGGGCGCTTTGGCCACCATGCCGGGTTATGACAACCAGGCAATGATCATGGGGCGGAAAAAGCTGGCCGGCTCGCTGATCGGTTCGATCGCAGAAACCCAGGAGATTTTGGACTTCTGTGCGGAACATCGCATCGCGCCGGATGTTCAGGTCATCCCGATCCAGGAGATCAACGAGGCCTATAAGAAGATCAAGAAAGGCGATGTGCGGTTCCGCTACGTGATCGACACCGCCAGCCTGCGCGAGGAAATGGCGAACGCCTGATAAGCGCAGCCACACACGACCTTTCAATCAAGGAGCTCGATATATGTCCACGTCCGCACCGGTCAGATATTCGCCCAATCTCGAAACCATCAGTTCCGACGAAGCCGAAACCGTTTCCGGCCTGATCGACCAGTTCGACATCATCCTGCAAAAGACCGCCGAAGATTACGGTCATGCCGTTCGGTCCGTGCATGCCAAAGCGCATGGCATCATCGAAGGCAGGATGACGGTCCGGGAGGGGCTGCCACCGGAACTTGCCCAGGGCCTGTTCGCCAAACCCGGCCAATATCCGGTCTATATGCGGCTTTCCACCAATGCCGGCGATATCCTTCCCGACGCGATCGCGCTGCCGCGCGGGCTCGCATTGAAAGTCGTCGGCACCGATGGGCTTCGTCTTCCCGACGCCGATGGCGACACGCAGGACTTCGTCATGGTCAACGGCCCGGTATTCCAGGCGCCTAATCCTGAAAAGTTCCTATCCAGTTTGAAGCTGCTGGCGCGCACGACTGACAGGATGGAGGGCACCAAGACCGTGATGTCGAGCGTGTTGCAGACGGTCAACAAAGGCCTCGAAGCCGTCGGGGTCGCCAGCCCGACCGTGCAGTCGCTCGGCGGTGCGCCGAATGTCGATCCGCTCGGCGAGACCTATTTCAGCGTCACGCCATTTCGATACGGGGATTATGTCGCGAAATTTCGCCTGAAGCCGGTATCTTCCGACCTCACCAAGCGCACCGGTACCGAGATCGATGCCAGCGTTCGCGAGGATGCGATCCGCGAAACCGTCCAGGCCGAGATGCAGGATACGGTGGGAGAATGGGAATTCCAGGTTCAGCTCTGTCGTGACATCGAAGTTCAGCCGATCGAGGACCCGACGGTCGAGTGGAAGGAAGACGAGGCACCCTTCGTCACGGTCGCGACGGTCACCGCCGGGCCGCAGGATAGCTGGAGCGACGCCAAGGTTCAAAAGGTCGATGAGGAGATGCGGTTCAGCGTCTGGACCGGCCTTGCGGATCACCAGCCGCTGGGCAGCATCAACCGCGCCCGCAAGGACACCTACCTGCACTCCGCGCAGTTCCGGGCGACGTTCAACGGCTGTCCGTTTCACGAGCCACGCCAGTAGTCTCATCGGTCATCCGCGGGCTCTGCCGCCTTTGGCAGAGCCCGCCATCCCCATCCCTCAATTGGAATTCACCGATGGCAGACACGATCCCCAACCCAGAATCCGAGGGCCCCTCCGGCGGCTGGGGCTCGGTCAAATCGATCGCGCGCATCTATGGCGACACCAGGCCACCTGCGGCCGTGGTGGAGACGCTGGCGCGGCAGAACAAGCCCGGCGGCTTCATGTGCGTCTCCTGCGCCTGGCCGAAACCGGTGAACTATCACCCGTTCGAGTTCTGCGAGAACGGGGCCAAGGCAACACTTTCCGATTTGACCAGCGCCCGGTGTACACCCGACTTCTTCCACGATCATTCTGTCGAGGAACTCCGGGCATGGAAGGATTACGATCTCGAGCAGACCGGGCGGCTGACTCATCCCTTGCGCTATGATGCCGGGACCGATCGATATGTCGAGGTCACCTGGAAAGAGGCCCTTGAAACGATCGGCGTGACGTTGAAAGCGCTGCCGCGAGAGAGCGTGGTCTTCTACTCATCCGGCCATGCCGGGCTGGAAGCATCCTACCTCTATGCGCTGCTCGCCCGCGTCTTTGGCAACAACAACCTGCCGCAAAGCTCCAACATGTGCCACGAAACGACTTCGGTCGGGCTGAACAAGGTGATCGGGTCACCTGTCGGCACGATCGTCTGGGACGACCTGGAAAAGGCCGATGCCTTCTTCTTCTTCGGTCAGAACCCCGGTTCGAACAGTCCACGCTTCCTCCATCCGCTACAGGAGGCGAAAAAGCGCGGTGCGCGCATCGTCACCTTCAATCCGGTCGTCGAGCAGGGACTAGTCTCATTCGTCAATCCGCAGAGCCCGGTCGACATGTTGACGGGTCACGAGACGCAGATCTCCGACGAGTATCTCCAGGTTCAAGCCGGCGGCGACATCGCTGCCATCCTCGGGCTTTGCAAGGTCGTCGTCGAAGCCGACGATTCGGCAGTTGCGGCCGGCGACAAGCGCGTCATCGACATCGACTTCATCGATGAACACACCACCGGCCTGGAGACATTCATCTCGCTGGTCCGGCAGACGACCTGGGCAGAGATCGAGCGCGAGAGCGGCCTGAGGGAGCCGGCCATCCGCCGCGCCGGTGAGATCTACATCGCTTCGGAACGGGTCATCGGCGTCTATGGCATGGGCCTGACGCAACATAGCCAGGGCGCGCTCAATGTCGCCATGGTGGTGAACCTTCTGCTTCTGCGCGGCAATATCGGCCGGGAGGGTGCCGGCTGCTGTCCGGTCCGGGGGCACTCGAATGTCCAAGGTCAGCGGACGGTTGGAATAGCCGAGAAGACGAAGCTCATCCCTATGGACAAGCTGAAGCAGTTGTTCGACTTCGACCCGCCGATGAAAGACGGAACGACGATCGTGGATGCGGTGAAGGGCTTGATGGCCGGCGAGATTAAGGCATTCATTTCGCTCGGTGGCAATCTGGTCCGCGCCGTTCCGGAGCAGAAGGAAATGGAGCGGGCCTGGGCAAAACAGGAACTGACGGTGGTGGTGTCCACAAAGCTCAACCGCAGCCACCTATTTCCGGCGAAGAATGCCTATATCCTTCCCTGCCTCTCACGCGCGGAAATCGATGATCAGGCGACAGGAAATCAAGCCGTCTCCACCGAGGACAGCTTCTCCCATATTTCTGGCTCGATCGGTAAGCGCACGCCCGCGTCCGAGCACCTGAAGAGCGAGCTGGCAATAGTTACCGGGATAGCGAAAGCCACGCTTGAGCCCAGCCCGAAGCTGAAATGGGACGAGTGGGAGGGCGACTACAGTCTGGTGCGCCAACTGATCGAGTTCACCTACCCCAACGATTTTACGGGCTACAATGATCGCCTCTTCCAGCCGGGTGGTTTCTACCGCGGCAACGATGCCCACCAACGTGTGTGGAATACGCAAGAGAAAAAGGCGGTGTTCACCACGCCGAAGCAACTGAACGCCTTGTCGTTCGCGGATGCCGACGGCCGGTTTCGGCTGATCACCATGCGCTCCAACGACCAGTTCAACACGACAATCTACGGCTACTCCGATCGTTTCCGCGGCATTGAGGGAACGCGGGACGTCGTGTTGATGAGCAAGTCCGACATCGATGCCACCGGGCTGGTCGAAGGACAGATTGTGACGCTGGTCAGCGATTTCGGCGATGGGATCCGCCGAGAGCTTGCTGGCCTGACCGTCAGGGCGCATAACCTGCCGAACGGGACGATTGGTGCTTATTACCCGGAAGCCAATGTGCTGAACGCCATCGACCATCACGATGAGCTGTCAAAGACGCCGGCTTCCAAAGCCATCCCGGTTCGGATCGAGGTTCAATAAGATCAACGACTTCGCTGGGATGAAGAACCCGTTCCAATTTTCGTCCTTCACCCAGCGGCGGGAACGTTTCAGGTGCGCGTTTTGTTTGTGTTCATACCGGCCTTGTATATTTGACATACTGCAATAAATCGCCGTGACCAGTGCCCGTTCAATAGGAACCAAATGACCTCGCATATCAGTCCCCAGACAGATATTTTCCAGTTCCTGGGGCATAGTGGCGAAGTCTCTGGAATCATCCGTACCTTCGACTGGGCATCGACTCCGCTCGGGAACATAACCACTTGGCCGCAATCGCTGAAAACGGCGACTGCGCTGCTTTTGCAGTCTCCCGTCCCGATCGTGATGCTCTGGGGCGAAGAGGGCGTGATGATCTACAATGACGCCTATTCGGGATTTGCGGGCCATCGCCATCCGAAACTGTTTGGGTCGAATGTGCGTGAAGGCTGGTCTGAGATCGCCGACTTCAACGATAACGTTATGAAGGTCGGCTTGTCGGGCAGGACGCTCGCCTATCGTGACCAGGAACTGACACTTCATCGCAATGGCATTCCTGAACAGGTTTGGATGGATCTCGATTACTCGCCGGTGATCGACGAAAGCGGCAAGCCAGCGGGCGTCATCGCCATCGTTGTCGAAACGACAGAGCGGGTGCTGGCCGAGCGGAGAAACCGCGAAGAGTCGCAACGTCTGCAGGATCTCTTCGAGCAAGCCCCAACCTTCATGGCGATGGTAAGTGGGCCAGATCATCGCTTTGTCATGATCAACCCCGAATACCGGCGGGTGATCGGCGGACGGCATGTCGAAGGGCGTTCGTTTGCAGAAGCACTTCCCGAGATTGCGGAGCAAGGTTATGCCGCCCTTCTGGATGAGGTAGTCCAGTCCGGCGCAACAGTTCGGAGAATGTCCGAGCGGGTGCTGTTTCGGTGGTCGGAAGACGGACCGATGGAGGAGCGTTTCGTCGACTTCGTCTATCAGCCCATCCGGGGCGAGTCCGGCATGGTCACAAGCATTTTCATCCAGGGCTCTGATGTCACTGAGCGCGTGCGCGCCGAAAACCACCAGAAGCTCCTGATCAACGAGCTGAACCACCGCGTCAAAAACACCCTTGCCTCGATCCAGTCGATCGTCTCGCAGACGCTACGCGGCCCGCAAACCAAAGAGGAAGCATCGTCGGCGATTACCGCGCGCATCTTGTCCCTCTCGCGTGCCCATAACATTCTCACCGACGAGAACTGGGATGGCGCTGATCTCGAGACGATGATCGCCAGTTCGCTTGAGACCTTCCAGCAGCCGGGGCGCGGCACCATTAACATTGCAGGGCCCAAGCTTCGTGTCGGTCCGCATGCGGCCCTGTCGATTGCTCTTGCGATCCATGAACTCGAATCGAACGCTTTCAAGTTTGGAGCTCTTTCAGTTAACGACGGCAGCGTTGTCATAGAGTGGTCAATCTCGGCCGATGGCGCGTTCATACTCACCTGGACTGAGCAGGATGGCCCAGCGGTCGGAACAGGAAATCGCCAGGGGTTCGGGTCAAGGCTGCTGCTTAGGGTGCTGCCGATTGAGCTGAGCGGAAGCGCCGCTCTGGACTATCGACCGAGCGGTATCGCATTCACGCTTCGAACCAGCCTGGACGCGATCAGCGATCGCCCAGCGGTGGAAGGCGCGTAATGGCCAGGATCCTGATCGTCGAGGACGAAATGCTGGTCGCAATGCTCATCGAGGACACGGTGCTCGACCTTGGTCATCAGGTCATCGGGCCGGCGATGCGGCTCGAAACGGCGATGAGCGTGGCGGCAAGCGAAGATATCGACTTTGCCATCCTCGACATCAACCTCGCTGGAAAACAGTCGTTCCCTGTCGCGGATCAACTCACGGAACGGGGCATCCCGTTCATGTTTGCCAGTGGTTACGGCGCGGCGGGGTTGGCCGATCCGTATCGGGAAGCCGCTATTTTGCAGAAGCCATTCTCGCCCGAGCAGATCGCCAGCGCTCTGAGCCGGCGTCTCCCCTGCTGATCAACTGTCTATGGGTTGCGTCTCGATATTGGAGAATTTGGCGACAAAGCTAAGCAGCAATCCTTCAGGGTTGTAGGCAACACTGACCGAGCCGAGGGCCCCGAGGCTGGACTTGATCAGCCTAGATCCGAACCCGACCCGTTCAGGCGCTACAATCGTCGGGCCACCAACTTCCCGCCATGTAAAGTCGAGATGATTAACCCCGTCGATCGACTTGATAGCCCATGCGATCTCCACCTGTCCGGTCGTGTTCGACAGCGCGCCGTATTTGACAGCATTGGTCAGCAGCTCATGGGTCACCAGCCCGAGCGACAGTGCCGCCTGCGGTGCAAGCGATACTGGCGGACCGGAAACAACGAGACGATCATTGTCTTCCATGCCGATATTGCTGGCCGTCATCTCGACAACATCACGGATCGAGGCGCTGACCCAGTTCGACTGCATGAGGACATCATGCGCTTTCGACAACGCACCGATCCGCGACTGAAGTTTTTCGCCAGCCTCTTGCATGCTGCTGGCGCCCCGCAAAGATTGCGCGGCGATCGACTGGACGACAGCCAGCGTGTTTTTCACCCGGTGCGCCAGTTCATGCATGAGCAGACGTTGTGTTTCCTCGGCCTGCTTTCTTTCGGTGATTTCCACCGATGCCCCGGAAAACCGTACCGGCTTGCCAATATCATCATGGATCAGCCGTCCGCGCGCATGGACCCATCGAACCCCGCCGTCCGGCTGCAGGATGCGATACTCGTTAGAGAAGCTTTCCTGCCCCGCAAATAGCCGGTCGAGTTCGGCTTGGAACTCCGGCATGTCGTCCGGATGGAAATTCTTGATGTAGTCCTCAAGGGGCGCCCCAGCTGCGGCACGCTCGGGCGGAACCGTATATATTTCCGCGAAATTTGGGTCGGCGTAGATCAGGTTGGTTTCAAGATCCCAGTCCCAGATGCCGACCATGCTGGAGGCGCCGAGCGCGAGGCTGAGACGCTCTTCACTTCGGCCAAGCCGTTCCTCGACGCGCTTTATGTCGCTGATGTCGAGGGAAATACCCGACATTGCAGTCACGCGGCCGTCCTTGTCGGCCAGGGGCTGACCACGAACCAAAAGCCATGCAGTATTGTCGTCACGCTGAATGCGGTACTGGATGTCGAACTCACCTCCGTTATCGACCGCCGTTTGCATGGCTGCCTGCAGCCCCTCACGATCATCAGGATGGATCGCCTCAAGGACGCCGTCATAAGTCAGTGTCCGGTCTGGCGGGCATCCGTAGTTCTGCTTGCAGATATCGGAGCATTCCATGTCACCGCTCGGAAGGTCGAGATGCCAGTAGCCGAGACGACCAGCAGTCAGGGTCAGACGCAACCGCCGCTCGTTTTCCGTAGCAATTTCTTCGGCGACCCTTGTGGCCGTGATGTCGCGCGAGACCGACAATATCCGTTCTGGCTTTCCGTCTGGCCCGAACATCGGCGAGACCTGCACGTCCCACCATTTTCCGGTCCCCTTCATCGTGTTGGCAAACCCGATAAATCGAGCGCTTTCGCCCGCTTTGGCAGAAGCGACCGCCGCCTTGGCCGCAGTATTTCCATCACGCTGCCAGAAGTCTGGCCAGGGGCAACCGGCGATCTTGTTGAAGTCGTCGACCTCCATCACGCGCATCCCGCCTTCCGACATGAATGTCAGGTTGGCGTCGAGGTCGAGGACCTTGATGCAATCGTCAGAGGAAAAAAGAACCTTATGCATGAATTCGGCGTCGGCGCGTCGGCGCTCTTCTTCCTGCCGTTGTTTCGTACGGTCGCGAAGAACCTTGATGAAACCATGCACCGCATCGTTCTCGTCGCGCAAAGCCATCATTTCGCCAGAGGCCCAGAAACGGGTTCCATCCTGTCGGATATGCCAGCGCTCGTCGTTGCCGCGGCCTTTGCCGAGAGCCGAAGCCATTTCTTTTTCCGGAACTCCGTCTGCGCGATCTTCCGGGGTGAAGAAGATATCGGCAGGCTTGCCAAGCATCTCTTCCTCGTCCCAGCCGAGGATCAGCCGCGCACCCTCGTTCCATGTCGTGACCCGGCCATCACGATCCATCGAGATGATGGCGTAGTCGATCGCGCTGTCGATAATCGATTGGAGCAGCCGCTCCCGAGGCAAGGAAGGATGGTCCGAGATCAATTGGCATCTCCTCTCGACCGGGCCCCGGCGCGAGCGTACTCAACGGATGGTGCAACTATGTCCGCTCTCTCCGACATGGCCTGGATCCTAGACTTCTTCCTGTTCGTTATCGGGCGCCTGACGGCTACCGACGAGATCGCTCCGTCCGGTTCCACCGCGAGCTTCGGCGATTGCCGCAGCCAACCGTCGAGCATCATAAGGCTTTGCCAGAACGACGGCCCCGGTCTCTCCCCTCACCGCACCCGGATCCCCGGTTGCGTAAATGATCACCGCGGATGGCTTGATAGATCGCGCCTTGGCCGCCAGTTCCGGACCCGATGCGCCCGGCAGGTTGACGTCGGTCACAAGGACATCCACTGGTGCAGTCTGCAAGGCCGTGATTGCGTCCTCGGCACTTGCTGCTTCGACCACAACGAAACCTGCATCGTTCAGCATATCGGCGGTTGTCATGCGGATGAGATGATCGTCCTCGACCAGCAGCACCGTCAGACGATCCACGTTCTCATGTGGGCCTGGTGCCGGTGCGGAGACAGGATCGGGCTGAATTTGCGCAGGTTTTGGCTTAAGCGCGACCACCCGCTGCTTCTGGTTTGCCAACACATGCCGGAACTTTCGAGCAAGTGCTTCTCGGGTGTAAGGTTTCGACAGGAGTTCGACGCCTGCATCGAGCTTGCCGCCATGGACGATCGAGTTTTCCGTGTAGCCTGACGTGAACAGCACGGCGATATCGGGAAGCCTTTCCTTGGCTTTGCGTGCAAGCTCGGGGCTTTTGAGCGTGCCGGGCATGACAACGTCGGTGAACAGCAGGTCGATCGGAATGCCGCTGTCGATGACTGTCAACGCGCTCGCGGCGTCCACAGCCTTCAACGTCCGGTAGCCGAGATCGGTCAGCAGCGCGATCACGGTGTCGCGCACCTCGGCATCATCCTCGACAACCAGCACCGTTTCCGTGCCACCGACGATCGGTCCATTATCGACAACAACCTCGACGTCTTCCGCCTGAAGCGCACGCGGCAGGTAGAGTTTGATCGTCGTGCCATGCCCAACTTCGGAATAGATTTTGACGTGACCGCCGGACTGTTTGACGAAGCCATAGACCATCGAAAGCCCAAGTCCCGAGCCCTTCCCTTCCGCCTTCGTGGAAAAGAACGGCTCGAACACTTTCTCGATGATCTCGCGCGGCATGCCGGAACCCGTATCGGTAACCGCCATCATGACGTATTGGCCGGGTGTCACCTCTTCATGCGCACGCGCATAGGCATCGTCGAGATGCGCGTTGGAGAGCTCGATCGTCAGCTTGCCGGCGCCCTGCATCGCGTCGCGAGCGTTGATGGCCAAATTCAGAAGCGCATTTTCGATCTGGTTCGGATCGATGAATGTGTTCCAGAGGCCACCACCGACGACCGTCTCGACTTCGACAGCTTCGCCAATCGCGCGCCGGATCATGTCATCCATGTCGCGCACAAAGCGGCTGATATTGACGACTTTCGGCTCAAGTGCCTGGCGTCGGCCGAAGGCCAGAAGCTGGCTGGCGAGTTTTGATCCGCGCGAGACACCGGCCATCGCGTTGGCGATCTTGGTCTCGGCACGATCGTTGCCAACCACTTCCTTGGACAGAAGCTGGAGATTGCCGGAGACGACCTGCAGCAGATTGTTGAAGTCATGGGCCACGCCGCCGGTCAGCTTGCCGATGGTTTCCATCTTCTGTGACTGGGCCAGCTTGGCTTCCGCCTGGCGCCGTTCGCCGATTTCGGCGATGACGCGGGCTTCGAGATTTTCGTTGAGCTGACGGAGCTGCTCTTCGGCACGCTCACGATGGCCAACCTGCCGCGCCAAAGCTTCCGCATGTTCACGCAAGGCCTCTTCGGCGGCGCGCTGGTGGGTAATGTCGGTATGGACGCCGACCCACTCGACGATCGAACCGTCCGATCGCAGGATTGGAAGTGCCCGGATCATGAAGCGTCGCCAGGTGTCGTCATGGCGACGGACACGATGCTCGTAGACGAACATCATTTTGGATGCGACCGCTTCCTCCCAGGCTGATACGGTACCACCGACATCTTCCGGGTGAACGGCGTTCGCCCAGCCAAATCCCTGATACTCTTCGTAAGCCTGGCCGGTCAGCGACGCCCATGCCGGCTGCTCGCCGAGCATCTGGCCATCGGCGCTGTTGGTCCAGAGGACGCCATGCATCGCATCCATGGCCGTGCGGAAGCGACCGTTGCTGGCGGCGAGTTGAGCTTCGCGAACGGCGCGTTCCTCGACGTCGATCCCGAGGATATAAACTCCCGGGACGGAGCCATCGGCTGCAACATGAGGAACGTAGCGGATCTCCATTCGCCGCGGCGCGCTCCCTGCATGCGGGATGGCGACCTCGGCGGAAAAGGTTTCGCCCGCGAGCGCGCGATCCAGATCCGGCCTGCGGTTCTCGTAAGCCTTCTCGCCAATGATCTCGACGACAGGCCGTCCCACCAGATCCTCAGGCTTTGTCCCAAACCAGTGCTCGTAGGTCGCATTGGCAAAACCATAGCGATGCTCACGGTCGACATACGAGATCAGCATTGGCACCGCGTCTGTGACACGTCGGAGCTCGGCGGCGCTCGCCGCAATCCTTGCTTCCATCTGTGAACGATCGCTGTTGTCGACGACCGTGCAAAGAACCCCGCCGATCGATCCGTCTGCCTCATAAACCGGGGTGTAGAAGAGGTCGAAAATGAATGTCTTCGCCACACCGTCGCGGACCAGCGTCATCGGCTGATCGCGGTAGGAGCGCAGCTCGCCGCGATGACCGGCCTCCAGCATCTCCCGGTTCCAGTCCCAGATTTCCGGCCAGATGCCGGGCACCGTGCCGCCCAATGCCGCCGGGTGGTTTGGACCCGCGATCTCGCTGTAGCGGTCGTTGTAAATCATGACGTGGCTATCGCCCCACATCAGGACCTTGGCGACCGGGGAATTGACGACATTGGCAACCGTCGTCCTGAGTTCGACCGACCAGGTTTGCATTGGGCCCAAGGCAGTGGATGCCCAGTCATGGGCACGAATGATCTGCCCGCACTCGCCGCCGCCGATCGGCCATACCGCTGGCAACGGCCGAGCGGCACTTGCGCCGTCCCGAAGGGTTCGCAACGCCGCGCGGACAACCTCGCTGGCATTGGTGTAATCACCGGACGCAAGGCAGTCGTTGATAAAGCCTTCCAGTTCGGAAGTGAGCGAAACGTTGCGAGACAGTCTATTGGTCATGGTTTCTGCTCGCAGGTTGCGTAGCCTGTGTCAACAACTGACACAGGCTAGTCTGGAAATCCCTCATATACAGCCAGGAGTTTCGATACAAAATTGCAGTGCGACATCTCTCTACGCGCATAAATCGCAGCGAGCTCGTTGAACACTGACAAGGAACACCTGGCAACTCCGGGCGTTCGGCCTATACCAGCCAACGTATGGCGACCCACGAGAGAAGAAAAATGCCGTACAATGTCCTCATCGTCGAAGACCAGCCAATTCTCGCTATGGGTGTCGAAGATGCCGTCGAAGCACTTGGACATTGCACGATCGGAATCGCCAGCAATGCAACCGACGCGCTGAAATATCTCGACACCGCAGACATCGCCCTGGTCGACGTCAACCTTGATGATGGCGCCACCGGTCCCGACATCGGACGACAGATGGCCAACGCCAATGTCGCAGTGCTGTTTATGACCAGCGATCCTTCGGCACTCGGAGCCGGCGTCCGGAATACGCTCGGCGTCATGGAAAAGCCGATGATGGATCTGGAGATGATAGAAGCGATTCAGTTCGTCGCTGACTACCGATCCGGAACATCCGTGCCTGTTGCACCCAAGAAACTAAAAATCTTCGCTCACTGATCGATTCAAGGCCAGGCAAAGCTTCTGTCCCCTTTTTTATCTGAAGGCAGGCCGCTATGTTTCGATCATCGCTGTTGGTGTGGCGGGGACTGGTCAATTGGATGGAATGGGCGTGAAGCAGATCAACTGGGATGAAACCGAACGTTCGGCCGCGCTCCACTCCTACGACATGCTCGACACACCACGCGAGCAGGATTTCGATGATCTCGCCAAGGTCGCGTCCGAGTTTTGCGCAGCGCCGATTGCGGTGGTCAACCTTGTCGACAGTACCCGCCAGTTCTTCAAGGCGGAAGTCGGGCTCGGGGTTCGCGAGACACCACTCGAAACAGGCTTCTGTCAGCACGCGATCTTGTCCGAAGATATCCTCGTCATTCCCGACGCCACCAAGGATCACCGTTTCGACTGCAATCCGCTGGTCACCGGCGAGCCGGGGCTTAGGGCCTATGCTGGCGCTCTGCTGAAATCACCGGAAGGCTTGCCGATCGGCACGGTCTGCGTCCTGGACTACCAGCCGCGCGAGTTCACGCATGCCCAGGTGGAAATGCTGCGCTTCCTGGCACGCCAGGCAATGGCCCAACTCGAACTGCGCAGAACCGTCGCTCAGCAGAGACAGCTTTTGCGCCGCGCCCGGTCAGCGGAACGCGAAAAGGCCAACTTCGAGCGCGTTGTCCGGCAGGCCTCCGATTTTATCGGCATGGCGGATGCGCATGGTCACGTGCTGTTCTTGAATGATGCCGCGCGCGCTTTGGTCGGATTGGCCGCTGACGAGGTGCTCCGCACCTCGATCTGGGACTATATTGCCGAAGAACATCATCAAATTTTCCGGGAAGACGTCATCCCGCTGATCCGCGCCGGCGACAGCTGTGAGCGCGAATTGAGGCTTCGCCATTTTGGGTCAGGTGCGAGCGTTCCTGCGCTTTACTCGATATTTCCGATGCGTGACGAAATAGGCGATCTCCTGGGCTATGGCTTCGTCAGCAAGGATATCTCGGAACGCAAGGCCGAAGAGCAGCGCCGAGCCGAGGTCATGGGCGAAGCCGCTCATCGCATCAAGAATACCCTGGCGGTCGTCCAGGCAATCGTCTCCCAGACGTTGAAAACGGCGACGTCACTTGATCAGGGGCGAGAAAGCATCTCAAGACGTGTTGCAGCACTCGCAAGCGCGCAGGATATCCTGACAGCCGCAGAAGGCTCTGTGGCGGACATCGTTGACGTGATTTCCAGCGCCATGGCACCGCACGACGGAGGTACCGGCCGCGTTACCATGGGCGGGCCGTCGCGCCTGCTGGCCGCATCCCAGGCTTTGGGTCTATCGCTCGCGCTCCACGAGCTAGCGACCAACGCTGCAAAATATGGTGCATTGTCTGGCGATGCCGGCAATGTCGGGATCGAATGGACCGTATCACCGGAGGGCGCGTTTATTCTCGAATGGATAGAGAGTGGTGGACCGGCGGTTGCGACACCATCAGGCACGGGCTTCGGGTCGAAACTGATCAAGAAAATGGTGGCGCCCTATTTCCAGGGTGCCGCGACCTTGGACTTCCATGCAGAAGGCGTTCGGTTTCGCCTTGAAGGCAAGCTAGCCGAAATGGTGTAATGGCGCCTGGCTCGAACGCAGTTTACTTTGAGGCGCATCGAACCCTTGAGCTAGCTAGGGCGCTAACTGTCCATCTCAGACAGCTGGGCAGAGAAACAAAAAGGCCGGGGCGAGACCGCACCGACCTTCCTGATTATCGCTTGATCACCCCTGCCAGTCCATCCGTGGTCAGACGCTCGAAAGCGACACCACGCCGCAAGATGCACCTCTGGAGCAGTCTTCGGCGAGGGTCTCGACCCCAAGGTCGGGCAGCGGCCGGGCCAAAGCCCGGCCATCTGTCAAATCACTCGATGACCTGAACGACCCGGCGGGACGATGGTTCGACGATGACCCGCTGTTGGTTGACGACAGCGTAGCCATATTTCGGATCCTCCGGGATCTGCTGCACGACAACTGTCTGTGGGAGAGGTTCGCCGACAACGACCCGTTCCTGAACGACCACGCGTTCAACCGGCGCCGGGGCCTGGCGGACGTAGGTCACGACGCGCTCCGGCGGCGGATCGATTGCGGTGCCTGCGATGGCGCCGACGACGCCCCCAACGGCAGCTCCGATCGGCCCGCCAACCACAGCACCAGTCACCGCGCCGCCGGCAGCTCCGGTTACGGTTGAATTCTGAGCGAAAGCCGTACCTGCGGCAAGAACGGCCGCCACAACGAGCACAAGACGTTTAGTTGACATGAATCTCTCCCTTGGCGCTTGAAGCGCGCTCAACAACGCGGCTCCGACACGTCGGTTCCGGTAACCGCTGAGTGGGCTGCATTCTTCATGCGCGGGAGCTTTTTGGCGTGGATCCCATCCCACACGTTCGTACGCAGCATGGCGCATGCGGAACCGGATGAGGCGCGGGGCATTAGAGCACCATTCCGCCATACTCTTATTCCTGGAAGTTGAGGTATTGAATGACAGCACCCCCGTCCTTCATCGACTTCGTAGAGGAGGTCGTCGACAGCCTGCGCGAGATCACGCCTCGGTCTAGCGTCGAGCTTGGCGTCCTGCATGGATTTTGCCTTGATGCAGCCCAGGAGAGACGAAAGAAATTCGTTGATTTCCTGACGAGCCCCGGCGGGCTAACCGCACTGTCTGCTGCCCTTGGGCAGATGCCCGACAAGGTGCTCCAGACCGATATAGAGGGAAAGACCTGGAAGTTCGTCCGTGAGCGTTCAACGGGCGATTCTGGAGAAGGTTAGCGAAACCATTTCTCAGCGGCAGCGATCAACTCATGCTCGTCACGGGTGCCGTCCTGAAAGAGGCGTATCAGCAGCATCGCCAACTCTTCGGGATGCGTGTCGTGCTCCGGGATCACCTGAGCGAAGACTCTTTCGAGCAGAGACAGATCGTCCGGGCGAAGATGAACGTCGGAGGGGATACGACCACGCATGAGGGAACGCTACGGTCCGTTGTTAATTTAAGCAAGCCGGTGGCCTCCCAATGACCGGCCATCGGCGTGGATTGCTATCTGCATGTAAGTCACCGTCTCACCGTCGGTCGATGTATTCGAGAACTGTTTCGCCGAGTGCGCGAAAACGTGGCTGGTCGGTTCCAGATCAGCCGAGTTGCAAAACGAGGCAGGCCCTGAGGCCACTACGATAAGAATTCGCACGATATCTTTGAGGCTGAAACGACATTGAGAAGCGGAACTTATGGTCGCCCTCCCCGGTTAATCAGCCTCAAGAAACCGAGGAAAGACTGATGGCATTTATTGAGGCAAAGGACGGCACTCAGCTCCACGTCAAAGACATGGGAAAAGGTCACCCCGTGGTGCTCATCCATGGCTGGCCTTTGACGGGCGACATGTTCGAATATCAAACGATCGCACTTCTTGAGGCCGGCTACAGGGTGATCACCTACGACCGCCGCGGCTTCGGCCAGTCCGGCCATCCTGCCGATGGTTACAATTACGATGTCTTCGCAGATGACCTCGCCTCAGTGATCGATGGTCTAGAACTGCAGAAAGTCCATCTGGTCGGCTTTTCCATGGGCGGTGGTGAGATTGCCCGCTACCTCTCACGCCATGGCGCCGCCAAGGTGGCGAAAGCCGCGTTGGTCGCGTCTGTTGCACCGTACCTGTTGAAAGACGATTCCAATCCTGATGGCGTTGATGGCAACGTTTTCGAAGACATGAAGAAACAGGTCCGCGAAGATCGATTTGCGTTTCTGCAGAGCTTTGCCAAAACATTCTACGGCGTCGGCCTCGTCAGCAAGCCCGTCAGCCAAGGGGTGCTTGATTGGTCATTCGTCCTTGGTGTGATGGCCAGCCCGAAGGCGACAATTGACTGCATCGACGCGTTCGGCCGGACGGATTTCAGGGGCGATCTGAAAGCCTTCACGATCCCCACCCTGGTCATCCACGGCACATCGGACAAGACCGTTCCCATTGAGCCGTCCGGGCGAGCTGCTGCGAAGGGCATCGCAACCGCCTCACTGATTGAATATGACGGCGAGCCGCACGGACTGTTCGCGACCGCGCCAGAGCGTCTGAATCGTGACTTGATCGAGTTCTTGGCCTGAACCAAACTCGGGATTCCAGCCAGACCGATTAAGGCTTGGCTGGATCAAATTTCGCCGACTTCACGCCCATTCTGGCCAACTTCGCGATGCGTCCGCCGCCCTTACCCTTGCGAGATCAGGTCGCTGACGCGCCTCGCGAACGCGTCCATCTGGAACGGCTTTGTCATGACATGCATGCCAGTTTCGAGGTGACCATGGTTCAGCACGGCATTCTCTGCGTACCCGCGGAGTGAAGCTCAATTCCACTTGAACGAGCCCCGTCGACCCGAGCTCACGTACAACACACTTACATGAGACAATCGATTTTCGGCTGGGCCGACCGCGCAAAAACTTTTCCCCGTTTTGCAGGGAACTCTTAGTGTCATTGCGCGTTACGGCGCTGATTTGAGGAACAGTCAGGTCGAATGGTACCGTGAATGTTAAACGTGAGCCCGAATTACGGGGAAATTTTATTTAATCCAGCTCGGGTTTGATTTGACGCCTACGTCTCATTTTCTAAAAGTCCTCTCCTTGCGAGCGGCGATCGAAACTGTTTTTCACCACATCCGAGGTAAATCCATGTTAGTTGACCGCCAACCTAGGGTGGCATCATTGCATATCCACGATGCAACGGTTAGGCGTTCGGTACTCCAATCATTTGCACTCCATTCGAGATATTCATGACGACGTCCACTGCACCGACGCCAACCCAACGAACCATAGGCCTCGACCCGGCGGTCGCCTTCAGTCTTATCGGAGCTTTAGCGTTTTTCGTCATCAGCGCGGCGGTCGCCTGGTACAATGTCCAGACACTGCGTTCCAACAACGAGCGTGTCGTCCACAGCCATGAGGTGATCGTCGCTCTCGCCGACCTACTGTCCAATATTCAGGATGCGGAAACAGGCCAGCGTGGTTTTCTACTGACGAATAGCGATCGCTATCTCGAACCGTACAATACGGCAATCAACACGATCCCGAGACGACTCGACGCAATCGCCGGCATGATCAGCGACAATGCATCTCAGCAGCAACGGCTCGCCAATCTCAAATCTCGTGTCGAGGGGAAACTGTCCGAGCTCCGTGAGACGATCGAGCTGCGTCGAAGCCAAGGTGCCGAAGCGGCACTTGCCGTCGTCAATTCCGATCGCGGCAAGGTCGAGATGGATGCTGTTCGGTCGCAGCTGACTGCGATGCGGCAGGAAGAGACGAGGCTGCGCATGCAGCGCCTTGCGGAAATGGACAGCGCCTACACGACCGCATTCGCCAGCAGCATCCTTGCCGGTCTATTGGGTATCCTGCTAACCGTCGCGATCGGGGTGCTGATGCGTCAGGCGACTCTTTCGAGGCGGCGCCAGGATTGGCTTCAGTCGGGGGAAGTGGGATTGAACGTCGCGGTCACCGGTGATCGACGCACAGAAGAGCTCGGCGACAGCATCCTGCAATTCCTCGCTCGTTACACCGGCGCCGTCGCCGGAGCGATTTTCGTCAAGGACGAGGACGACTTTCTGCGCGCCGCGACCTACGGTGTCCCGGAAGGTGCTAACGTGCCGGAACGCTTCAAGTCTAAAGAAGGTCTGCTTGGGCAAGCGGTGACCGGGGCAAAACCGATCCTGATCGAGGGCGTGCCAGATGGGTATCTTGCCTTTGGCTCGGCGCTTGGACGCGACAAGCCGCGGCATTTGATGATCTCACCCGGAAGTGTCGACGGCGCGGTGAATTCCGTCATCGAACTCGGTTTCTTGCTTCCCGTCGATAGCTCGGTTCTGAGCCTCCTCGATCAGGCGTCAGCCTCGATTGCCACCGCCGTTCGATCGGCGAAATACCGCAGCGACCTCCAGAATTTTCTCCGTGAAACCCAACGGCAGGCAGAAGAGCTTCAAGTTCAGGGCGAAGAATTGCGCGTTTCCAACGAGGAGCTCGAAGAGCAAGGCCGGGCACTCAAGGAATCGCAGGCACGTCTCGAGCAGCAGCAGGTCGAGCTGGAACAGACGAACTCCCAGCTGGAAGAGCAGGCCCAGCAGCTCGAAGGCCAGCGCGACGATCTCGAGAGGGTCAACGCGTCGGTCCAGCTCAAGGCCCGCGAACTCGAACAGGCAAGCCAGTATAAGTCGGACTTCCTTGCCAACATGTCCCATGAGTTGCGCACACCGCTCAACTCGTCCCTTATCCTGGCCAAGCTTCTTGCGGATAACCCGGAAGAAAATCTCACGCCCGAGCAGGTCAAATACGCACAGACGATCCAGTCTTCCGGCAATGACCTTCTCAATCTGATCAACGACATTCTCGATCTGTCGAAGATCGAGGCAGGCCATGTCGATATCCGACCGGAGCCGGTTTCTCTCGACCGGCTGGCTAGTGGTCTCAGGCAGCTCTTCGCTCCCGTCTCGAAGTCGAGAGGCCTTGGCTTTGAGATCGATATCGCGCCCGAGGCGCCAGCCATCATCGAGACAGATCCACAACGTCTCGAACAGGTGCTCAAAAATCTTCTTTCAAATGCATTCAAGTTCACCGAGAAGGGCAAGGTTACTCTCACGCTTCGCAGCGCCGCCGACGGTCAGCTCGCGCTGGCGGTGACCGATACCGGCATTGGCATCCCAGAGGATCAGCAGCGCAGCATCTTCGAGGCCTTTCATCAGGCCGATGGTACGATCAGCCGCCGCTTCGGAGGAACGGGCCTCGGACTTTCAATCTCCAGGGAGCTGATACGCCTCCTTGGCGGCGCAATTCATCTGACCAGCCGGCACAATCACGGAAGCACATTCACCGTGGTCATCCCGGTCTCGTACGATCCGTCGCGCGTCATTTCCCGAGACATTCGTACCGCAGACCCGGTGGCGGTCCCGCGGCCCCTTGTCGAAGAGGTGCGGGCACCCCAACCCGAACGCCACCGGATTGTCGAGGACGATCGCACAGTTCCGAACGACGGCAAGCGAACCTTACTGGTCATCGAGGACGACGACACTTTTTCTGCGATCCTTCGCGACCTGGCACGCGAAATGGGTTTTCGAGCGCTCGTTGCAGGAACGGCCCACGACGCACTGGAGCTTGCCAAACAGCATATGCCGAGCGCCATCGTTCTCGATATCGGACTACCTGACCAGTCCGGGCTGTCAGTGCTCGACCGCCTGAAAACCGATGTCCGGACCCGCCATATCCCTATACACATCGTCTCGGCCGACGACTACGCGGAGACTGCGCTTTCATTGGGCGCTGTGGGTTACATGATGAAGCCGGTGCAGCGTGAACAGATCGTCGAAGTTCTTCACAAGCTGGAGGCAACGCTCTCGCAGGGTGTCCGTCGCGTCCTCATCGTCGAGGACAACGAGGTCCAGCGGGAAGCTGTCATGAAACTCCTGACCTCCCATGACGTCGAAACGGTCAGTGCCGGCACGGCTGCTGAATGCCTGATGCTACTCAAAGAGCAGACGTTCGACTGTATGGTCCTCGACCTCACCCTTCCCGACGCGTCCGGCTACTCGCTTCTGGAGACCATCAGCGCCGACGACAGCCATTCCTTCCCGCCGGTGATCATATACACGGGCCGGGTTCTGTCGGCGGACGAGGAGCAGCGTCTGCGGCGCTATTCGAAGTCCATCATCATCAAAGGCGCCAAGTCGCCTGAGCGGCTGCTCGACGAAGTGTCGCTGTTCCTGCATCAGGTGGTCTCAGACCTGCCGGATGAGCAACAGAAGATGATCCGCAAGGCGCGCAACCGGGATGCATTGCTGGAAGATCGCCGGATCCTGATTGTCGAGGACGACGTCCGCAACGTCTATGCGCTGACGAACATCCTCGAACCCCGCGGAGCCGTCATCGAGATTGCCCGTAATGGCCAAGAGGCGCTAGACAAGCTCGGCCAAAGCCAAGGCGATCCGAGCAAAGCGATCGACCTCGTCCTGATGGACGTGATGATGCCCGTGATGGACGGATTGACCGCAACACGCACCATCCGGAAAAACGCCGACTGGAAGAAACTGCCGATCATCACGCTGACGGCCAAGGCCATGCCGGACGACCAGCAGCGCTGCATCGAAGCCGGCGCCAACGACTATATGGCCAAACCCCTCGACGTCGAAAAACTACTGTCGCTCGTGCGTGTCTGGATGCCCCGGTGATCGAAACATTCGAGAAAGTCGAGGACATCGAGATCCGGCTGCTGCTAGAAGCACTCTATGTCCGTTACCACTACGATTTCCGCAACTATGCCATGGGCTCGATCAAACGACGCTTGCGGCAGGCCTGTGAGCAGATGGGATTTGCCACGATCTCCGCGCTGCAGGAGAAGGTTCTGCACGACGAGACCATGCTACCGAGGCTGCTAGGCTATCTCACGGTCCAGGTGAGCGAGATGTTTCGCGATCCGAGCTATTTCCGCGCAATCCGCGAAAAAGTCGTTCCGCACTTGAAGACCTACTCGTCGCTAAAGATCTGGATTGCCGGCTGCAGTTGCGGCGAGGAGGTCTATTCACTGGCGATCCTGTTTCGCGAGGAAGGGCTGGAAGATCGAACGATCTTCTATGCGACCGACATCAACCAGCAAGCGTTGCAGGCTGCCGAAGCGGGCGTCTACGACCTCGACCGGATCCGGTTGTTTACGGAAAATCATCGGAAATCGGGCGGCAAATCGTCCCTTTCCGATTACTACAACGCCGGCTACGGCCGGGTCTCTTTCGACCGGTCACTGCGCGAGCGGGTTGTTTTTTCCGACCACAGCCTGGTGACGGACGCCGTATTCGGCGAGATGCATCTGATCTCCTGCCGCAACGTGATGATCTATTTCGACCGGCCCCTGCAGGACCGCGCCGTCGGACTGTTCAAGGACTCCCTGGCGCGAAAAGGGTTTCTAGGGATCGGCGCAAAGGAAAGCCTCCGCTTTTCCGAGCATGCGGAAGGATTTAAGGAATTTGTCCGCGAGGACAAGATTTATCAGAGGGTCGGCATATGACCCCATCCAGACCAGAGGCAATCGTGATCGGGGCCTCGGCGGGCGCATTAGAGGCGCTGTCCGTTATACTGCCATCGTTACCGGCTGATTTTCGCGCGCCGATCATAGTCGTCGTGCATATCCCGCCGGACAAAAAGAGCGTGCTTGCAGAACTGTTCCGGGCCAGATGCCGGATCCAGGTGATCGAGGTAGAAGACAAGGAACCGCTCAAGCCCGCGACGGCCTATTTCGCGCCGCCGGATTATCATCTTCTTGTGGAGGATACCGGGACGCTCGGGCTGACTTATGAAGAACCGGTTCTGTTTTCCAGGCCTTCCATCGACGTCCTATTCGAAAGCGCCGCCGACGTCTACGGTTCGGAAGTAGCGGCCATACTTCTCACTGGCGCCAACGAGGACGGCGCAAGAGGCCTGGCCGCCGTCGCGAAAGCGGGTGGGCGAGTTATCGTGCAGGATCCAGAGACGGCCTTCGCTGCGGCTATGCCCGAAGCGGGCTTGAAATTTTGCCCCAATGCCGAGGTCCTGTCACTGGACGGCATTTCTGAATATTTGCGGAGGTTCGATTGAAATGAGCCAGGTATCGTTTCTTTTAGTCGACGATCTTGAAGAGAATCTCATTTCTCTCGAAGCCCTCCTCCGACGCGAGGGCCTGACCCTTTTGAAGGCAAGATCGGGTGATCAGGCACTGGAGCTTCTTCTGGAAAACGACGTCGCTCTGGCGTTGATTGACGTTCAGATGCCTGGCCTGAACGGTTTCGAACTCGCCGAGCTAATGCGTGGCAACGAGCGCACGCGACGTGTGCCGATCATTTTCGTGACCGCCGGAAACACCACTGATAGTCGTTGGCGGTTTCAGGGTTACGAGGCAGGAGCAGTTGATTTCATACAGAAGCCTATCGAGCCGGATGTCTTGCGCAGCAAGGCTGAGGTATTCTTCGAGCTTTACCGCCAGCGCCAACAGATTGCCGCACAACGCGATGAACTCCAGATCCATGCGGAGGCACTGAAGGAATCAGATCGTCGCAAAAACGAATTTCTCGCAACACTCGCCCACGAGCTGCGCACGCCATTGGCCCCCCTGCGCAATGGCCTTGATCTCCTCCAACGCAACCCGAATGGGGACAAAGCTGGCGACATACGCGGCATGATGGACAGGCAACTTGTCCACCTAGTGCGGCTGATCGACGAGCTGCTCGATGTCTCGCGCGTCAGTCAGGGTAAGATCGAGCTGAGGAAGGAGGCGGTCAGGATTGTTGATATCGTCAGATCAGCGACGGAGGCAAGCCGCCCACTGATAGACGGCGAAGGCCATCTGCTGACGATTGAGATGCCGGAAGATCCGTTGTGGGTCGACGGAGACGAGGTTCGGTTGTCACAAGCGGTTTCGAACCTCCTTAATAACGCCGCAAAGTATACGCCTGCGGGCGGGCAGATCACGCTCGGCGTGCGTGCGGACGGTCAGCGCATCATCATATCGGTCACCGACACGGGGATTGGTATAGCTGACAATATGCAATCAAAGGTCTTCCAGCTCTTCACCCAGATCGACGACCACCTGCAACGTTCTCAGGGCGGTCTCGGTATCGGTCTCGCCCTTGTACGACAACTTGTCGAATTGCATGGCGGTTCTGTTGACGCTTACAGCGCTGGGCCTGGGACCGGCAGTCGGTTCACGATCAGGCTTCCCATCAGGCCAGCCCCGGTACAGACACAGGAAGCGGAGCAACCAAGGCAGGCCCCCTCTTCGTTTCGACCACTCCGGGTTCTGGTGGTCGATGACAACCCCATCATCGCTGATACCCTCGGGATGATGCTCGAGGATATCGGTCATGAATTTGAGGCTGTCCATGATGGACGAAAAGCCCTGGACGCCGCCAAGCACTACCATCCTGACGTAATTCTCCTCGATATTGGCCTGCCGGGCATGAATGGCTATGAGGTTTGCAAGGCCTTTCGGAGCGAAGCGGAGTTCCAAGAAACACCAATCATTGCCCAGACTGGCTGGGGTCAAGACCGCGACAAGGAACTGGCCGCAGAGGCAGGCTTCAGTTTCCATCTGACGAAGCCGGTTCCGCTCGAACAACTGCAAAAAGTATTCGCAACTTTTTCGCTCTAATTAGCGGTAAGCAGCGATTGACGGGTTCTCAGCTCTTGATGTGATTTGAACTGACTCCCGGCTGCTTGAGTACTCAAAGCATTGAAACCGATATGCAATCCTCGATCCGAGAACCCATAGCCGGCTTTTAAGAGCTAATAGGGACCTCTGGCGGGTCTAAACCGATTTCGATGTTGCCCTGTCTCCTGATGCGGCTAAGCGCATCTTGACCTTCCACAGACAGCATACTGTTTGAAGCTTTCTGAAGAGCCTCTTGCCACGCCTGCCCACGTCGACACGCTTCCTCGAACGCAATCGCGAAATCAGACGCCCTGCGCGTCTCGTAAAAGGCTTCAAAGAGTATTTCGGCCTGGCGAATATCTTTGTCGCGTTCGATAGCACTCAGGCCGTCGGCCCTACGTCTCGTGTCCACGATCATCTTGTGCACCGCATATCGGGCAGGGTCGGGAACAGCCACTGGGACGCCGCTCTTGTGCAGCAGGATCGTTCGTAAGGGATCTCTGATCAAGAAATCGAGGAACCGCAGTGGATCCACACTTGCACTACCAAGAGCAGGCATGTTTGCGGGTTGGGCGATGCAGTCATCAGATCCCCGGTTCGAAGTTAAAAATTCGACACGATATCCCGCCGCGAAAGAGTTGAGACATCGCCCTATCCATCTGCGAACGCACAAGTTTTCCATAATCACCAAGCTACCTTGGGAGCTGACAGAAGCAGGAACGAGAACCTGAAATCTGCCGTCTCTGCCGGTCAGAAATCTGATACATCCTTTCTTAAGGCTCGCCTCATATTCCCGCTCGCCCTCGGCATTGGCGCCGAGAGAAACTGAATGACCATGACCAAAAACGACATTTCATCACGTCATTTACAGCGAAAGATAGCTCTACCGCGGTGTGGTCCGTCTAAACGAGACATTCGACAACAAGACGTTGGTATCCTGGATACAGGGCGAACGTATACCCCGATCCGTTGCGAGTTTCGATATCCTCCCAGGATCAAGCGGCGCGATCGGTTAAAAGAGGGATATTTCGAAGAGAAACGGCGAGATCTTCAAAAAGTTGGGATCGCCTGAAAGCCTCGGCGAGGATATTTTTGTCGAACTTCCGGAAATCCGCAAGTCGTGCCTTAGCCGGGTGCCGTATCGGGGTGCGGAGACGATCCATCTCTACCTGGCGGCCACGCCGAGTTATTACTCTCGCAGGGCATTGAAAGGCTGGGCCTGATAAAACAGGGGTCGCATCCTCTGGATATTACGCCACACCACTTTTCCCGCGACCCCGTGGCTTGAAATTAACCAGAATGGATTTCAATTCGATTTCTCGCACCCGCCTCGCCGCCTCATCCGGTGTGACCCAGGTGAGCCTCCTTTGGCCTGCTTCCTTGAAATCCTCGGCCATCTCTTTGACCTCGATCTGGTAGATATCCACCATGCAAGGCGTGACATCACGGTCGCTCAGCCATTTGAGATAGGTGTAACGGCTAACCGGCTTCTTCCTGACGACACCGCGGACGCCTGCCTCCTGCCATGCTTCGAGAGCTGCTGCTTCATGCGGTTGTTTCTTTTTCATCGGCCATCCCTTGGGAATAACCCAGCGGCCGCTGTCGCGCGACGTGATCAGCAGAAGTTCGATGTTTCCGTCTTCAACGACGCGAAAACACAGCGCGCCATACTGCTGGCGAAAGTCTTTGTTGAACAGCTTGTCCGGCATGGCCGCCAGCTGGCTCAACAAGGTTTTGGGCTTTGTTTCCTTGCGCTTCCTGTGTTTCCTACCAGTTTTCATGACCTGCTTTGACCGAAACAGTATCAATGTTCAATAGTGCTCGCTTGCGAGATCCCTGATTTGCATCATCCGCCCCTGACGGATTTCCGCCAGACCAGATCAGCGGTCATTCTGCAAAACTGACCATCGTCGGTCATTGGCTGGCTCAGCCATGAAACGGCTTCTTCGGCAATACGATCCACCGGCTGGGCGAACGTGGTGAGTTGATAGGATGACCATGAGGATTGCTCGATATCGTCGAAACCGACAACACAAAGATCATCCGGCACGGCCAGTCTGAACTGATGGCGGGCAGTGTCCATCACGCCGCAGGCCAGAAGATCGTTGACGCAGAAGATCGCATCCGGCCGCACCTCTCGCGTCAGCAATCGTTGCGCCAGCACGACACCGCTCTGGTAACGGGTCGGCCCGAAACGCTCGACGGTTACGTCTACACCGAACTCTCGTCCTGCCGCACAAAACCCCTCTTCGCGCGCCATCAGGCTCGGCGTCCCGACATCGGAATTGGCAAAGGCGAAACTGCGGCACCCGGCTCGCTGGAATGCGATAAAGGCTCGCCGCGCCGCCTCCTGGTCACGCAGGTTTATCATCAAAGCACCTGCACGCTCCTCGTCGCGATTGATGAGAACAAGTCGCTGGCCGCTTTTCACGCAAAGATCGGTGATCGATTTGTCCGGCATTCCTGACAGAACGATAGAGGCATCGGCACGATAGCTGATGGCGAGTTTCAAGGCCTCGTCGACGCTTGCGTCCGATCGATCCGTGTTGATCAGCATTGCAATCTTCGACGCGTTTTGAAGGTGCCGCGAGATCGCTCGGATCAGGGTCGCACGATAAGGCGTATCCATCTCGGAGACGATAAGACAGACGATGCCGCTCTCGTTACGCATCAGCCCGCGAGCGAGATGATTGACGTGATAACCAAGCGCCTCGGCCGCCTCCATCACGCGTCTGCGGGTCTCTTTGGAAACGCTGGCGCCGGGTGTGAAGGTACGCGATACGGCCGAGCGCGACACGCCTGCCCGCTCCGCAACTTCTTTGGCGCTCACGAATATCTTCTGGCTCACGACACACTCCCATGCTTTTCCTGCATCCTTTTGCAAGGGAGTGCAACATGAGTATGACATTTCATTTGTCCGCGGCATGCGCTGGCGGCATATTTGAGGTTGACAAACCGCATGAACGCGTCAAACCTTTGCACACGGTTGCAAGAGCGGGATGATGTGGAGGCGTCATCCAAATCTGGGAGGATATCATGCGTCTTGCTATTATGGCGTCGGCCGCTGTGGCCGGCCTGATGATGAATGCGTCGGCGACCAAAGCCGCCGAAGACCTCAATCTCATATGTTCCGCCGATGTGGTGATCTGCGAAATGATGCAGCAGATGTTCGAGAAGGACACTGGCATAAAGGTCAATATGGTTCGCCTGTCTTCGGGTGAAACCTATGCCAAGGTACGTGCTGAGGCGCGCAACCCAAAAACCGATATTTGGTGGGCGGGGACGGGCGACCCGCACCTGCAGGCAGCATCCGAAGGACTGACGCAGGAATACAAGTCGCCGCATCTCGACGAGTTGCAGGACTGGGCCAAGAAACAGGCGGAAAGCTCCGGTTACAAAACCGTCGGCGTTTATGCCGGTGCGCTGGGCTGGGGTTACAATACCGATCTCTTCAAGCAGAAGAATTACAAGGAGCCCAAGTGCTGGGCCGATCTGCTGGACCCGGCCCTCAAGGGCGAGATCCAGATGGCCAACCCGAATTCTTCTGGCACGGCTTACACGGCGCTCGCGTCGCTAGTGCAGATCATGGGCGAGGACAAGGCGTTCGACTATCTCAAGCAGCTAAACGCTAATGTCTCGCAATATACCAAATCCGGCTCGGCACCGGTGAAGGCGGCGGCGCGCGGCGAAACGGGCCTCGGCATCGTTTTCATGCATGACGCCGTGGCGCAAACCGTTGAGGGTTTCCCGGTCAAATCGGTCGCGCCGTGCGAAGGCACCGGTTACGAGATCGGCTCGATGTCGATCATCAAGGGTGCCCGCAACCTGGAAAGCGCCAAAAAATGGTATGACTGGGCGCTGACGGCCGAGGTGCAGTCGCACATGAAGGAGGCAAAGTCTTTTCAGCTTCCGTCCAACTCCAAGGCAGAGGTTCCCAAGGAATCGCCGCGCTTCGAGGACATCAAGTTGATCGACTACGACTTCAAGACCTATGGCGACCCGACCGAGCGAAAGAAGCTGCTGGAACGCTGGGACAAGGAAATCGGCGCCAACGCCAATTGATCCCTTGCCTGTCTGCCGCGCTTCGGCTGACCGGAGCGCGGCATGATCGACTAGTCATGTGATGAGGTCGCATCGCACTATGAACAATCATAACCGCAGACTGGATATCGTGCTTGCTCTTGGCCTTGCGGCCATGCTGCTGGTGCCATGGTATCGGATCGAACAGGGTTTTTATGCGTTCACCTGGCTCTCGGATTTTCCGGGTATGCCGGCGGCAGCGCCCGGCATCTTGCACATTTTCCTTTTTGGCCGCGTCTGGCTGATTGCGGTCCCGCTCGCCTATGGTCTGGCCTTGGCCGCACGCTTTACCGCCGATCCGATGATGCGCGGGAGGCTGCTGTCCATCGCTGGTGGTTTCGGCGTACTCTTCCTCGCCCTGCAGGGTCTTGCGATCGGCATGACCGGCTTTACCTGGACGATCAGCGAAATGGTGTTCGGGCAGTTGACGGACGGGCAACCACCGATGGGAGCGGGTGCCGTTCTCTCCGCGATCTGTTTTGTGCTGATGTTCGCCTTCGGCCTTGCCGAACGCGGCGTCATGCGCGGCGATGCCTTTGTTGTTGCGACCATTTCCATGCTGGTTTTTCTCGTCGCGGTCTTCGTGTTTTACCCGATCGGCGCCATGTTCATCGGTGCCTTTCAGGATTTCGATGGGTCGGTGAATTTCGCCGGCTTTTCCCGCAATTTCGTCGACTCTTCGATCTGGAGCCTCGATTGCGTCATTGGCGGTGCCCGTTGCGGTGTCGCATGGCGCACGCTGTTCCTCGCGATCATGACCGCAGCCGGCTCCACCGCGCTTGGCCTTGCCTTCGCGCTTGTCGCTACCCGCACGCGGTTTCCGTTCAAGAAGGGGCTGCGGCTTCTGACCATCCTCCCGATCATCACGCCACCCTTCGTGATCGGTCTGGCCCTCACCCTGCTGTTCGGTCGTGCCGGCATCGTCACTCAAGGCCTGTCTTCGACTCTCGGCATCGAACCGAGCCGCTGGCTTTACGGTCTGACCGGCATCTGGATCGCACAGGTCCTGTCGTTTACGCCGATTTCCTTCCTCGTTCTGATCGGCGTCGTTGAAGGCGTCAGCCCCTCGATGGAGGAAGCATCCCAGACTTTGCGTGCCGATCGCTGGCGTACCTTCTGGCGTGTCTCGCTGCCGCTGATGAAGCCCGGCCTTGCCAACGCATTTCTGATCGGCTTCATCGAAAGCATGGCCGATTTCGGCAATCCGCTCGTGCTTGGCGGCAGCCACGGCGTTCTGTCGACGGAAATCTTCTTCGCAGTCGTCGGCTCGCAGAACGATCCGGCCCGCGCCGCCGTGCTCGCCATGATCCTGCTCGGCTTCACCCTGTCAGCCTTCCTCGCCCAGCGTCTCTGGCTGTCGGGCAAGAACTTTGCCACCGTTACCGGTAAGGGCGACAGCGGCGCCCATATAGCCCTGCCACGACCGCTTTCGATCGGCGTGCATGCCGTGGTCATTCCATGGATGATCTTTACGCTCGTCGTCTACGGCATGATCCTATTCGGCGGTTTCGTCAAAACCTGGGGCCTCGACAACAGTCTGACGCTTGCCCATTACGCCAAGGCGTTTTCGATCACATTCCGCGATGGCTCGCTGGTCTGGACCGGTGTCGCCTGGAACTCGTTCTGGACGACGATGGAAATTGCCCTGATCGCCGCACCGCTGACGGCCGCCGTCGGCCTTGCCACGGCCTATGTCATCGTGCGGCAAAAGTTCGCCGGGCGCGAACTGTTCGAATTCGCGCTGATGATGAGCTTTGCCATTCCCGGCACCGTCATCGGCATCAGCTACATCATGGCCTTCAATCTGCCGCCGCTTGAAATGACCGGTACGGCGCTGATCTTGATCGCCTGTTTCGTGTTCCGCAACATGCCGGTCGGCGTGCGCGGCGGAATCGCTGCGATGAGCCAGTTGGACAAGAGCCTCGACGAAGCCTCGATGACGCTGCGCGCAACAACCTTCCGCACCGCCCGCAAGGTGATCCTGCCGCTGCTGCGTCCCGCCATCACTGCAGCACTGGTCTATTCCTTCGTGCGCGCCATCACCTCCATCAGCGCCGTCGTTTTCCTGGTCAGCGCTCAGTACAACATGGCGACATCCTATATCGTCGGGCTGGTCGAGAACGGCGAGTACGGCGTCGCTATCGCCTATTCCTCCATGCTGATCGTCGTGATGATCACCGTTGTTACCGGCTTCCAATTGCTGGTGGGCGAGCGACGGCTGCGGCGCGAAAACCGCGTTACCGGACTGAACCAGCCGACCCTCCCCATCATCTCCAAGGAGAAAGCCGTATGACCCGAAATGCCGGATCGGTCACATTCCAGAACGTGCGCAAGACGTTTGGCGCATTCACCGCCATTGCCGACCTGTCGCTCACGGTCGAACCCGGCACGCTGGTGACGCTGCTCGGCCCTTCAGGCTGCGGCAAGACGACAACGCTGCGCATGCTGGCAGGGCTGGAACATCCGACATCCGGCCGCATCCTGATCGGTGGCAAGGATGTCACCATGCTGCCCGCCAATGAGCGTGACGTATCGATGGTGTTCCAGTCCTACGCGCTGTTTCCGCACATGAATTCGCTCGACAATGTTGCCTATGGCCTGGAATCCTCCGGCCTGCCGCGCAAAGAGGCACGGCAGAAGGCGGAACATGGCCTCGAACTCGTCGGCCTTGCCGGCATGGGCGGGCGACTTCCGGCGGAACTCTCCGGTGGCCAGCAGCAACGCGTCGCCGTGGCCCGTGCGCTCGTGCTTGAGCCGCAGGTCCTGCTTCTCGACGAGCCGCTTTCCAATCTCGACGCCCGTCTTCGTCGTCGAGTGCGCACCGAAATCCGCGAGCTGCAGCAACGCCTGCAGTTTACGGCCGTCTACGTCACCCACGATCAGGATGAGGCGCTGGCGGTGTCCGACCGGATCATCGTCATGAAGGACGGCGAGATCGCCCAGCAAGGTTCGCCGCGTGAGCTTTACGAAGCCCCCGCCTCGCCTTTCATTGCCGATTTTATCGGTGAGGCGAATGTTGTGCCCTGCGAGGTGATCGACATCACCGGCAGCGACGCGACCATCAGCATCGAAGGATTGCGCCACGTCGTGCCGGCCCGAGGTGCCAGACCCGGCAGGCACCAGCTGGCTGTGCGCCCCAGCGCCATCACGCTCGAGCCAGCGCAAACGGCCGCTTTTCCGGGCCGGATCAGCCATGCGGCCTATCTGGGCGATCACATCGAATACGAGGCAGAAACGAGCGGCGGGACCCTGTTCATTGTGGACCCGTCGGTCGACCGCCCTCTTGCACCCGGTACCCGCGTGGCGATCGGTTTGAAAAACCGTGGCATCGCCATCATCGCGCAGTGATGCGCCTTCACAGATCGAAGGATATTTGCCCATGGCAGCACAAGAGGACGAAATCAGCCAACGCCGGAAGCTTGCCGAACGCGTCGCCGCCGAAGCCGGCAAGCTTGCGCTCGGTTACTTCAATCGCCGCGACACACTGGTGATCGAGAGCAAGGGTGATCCGCAGGACGTCGTGTCGATCGCCGATCGCGAAGTCGAGGAACTGATCCGCAACCGCACGGGTGAAGCCTTTGGCGCGGATGGTTTTCTCGGAGAGGAATATGGCCTGACCGGCGGCAATAGCGGCTACACCTGGGTGGTCGATCCGATCGACGGCACCAGCCCGTTTGTGCATGGCATGCCGAACTGGTGCGTCTCGATTGCCGTGCTGCACAAGGGCGAGCCGGTCGTCGGCGTCATCCATGTGCCGTGTCACGACGAACTTTATTCGAGCGCGCTCGGTCGAGGCGCCACTCTGAATGGCAAGCTTCTTGAACTTGGCACGACCAAAACCATCCGCAATGCCGTGACCGGTATCGGCGCCAATCATCATGTGACGCCGGAATCGGTGGGGAAAATCGTCGAGGACCTGCTGGCGAGCGGTGGCAATTTCGTCCGGCTGGGCTCCGGTGCGCTGATGCTGGCCTATGTCGCGGCCGGCCGCCTCGTCGGTTATTTCGAGCCATACATGCACGCCTGGGATTGCCTCGGCGGCTATTGCCTCGTGCGCGAGGCGGGCGGCTGGTTCCTGCCCTTCCCCTGCGAAGGTGATGCCTTGACCAGAGGCGCTCCGGTGCTGGCCGCAGGGCCGGGCGCAATCGATGATCTTCAACGTATTGCCGGCATCGGCAAGACAGGTGTTGCGGCGGCTTAGCCGCAGTGGAAATGGCGGGACCGGGAGGGACTCGCAAAATACCGCCGGGTCGGCGGCAGGCTTGTTCATTGAAAGGGAGGAATCGACCATGAAAACCGCTTTCGCATCAGTTCTGACAACCGCAGCCTCGCTGCTGATGGCATCCAGCGCGTTGGCCGCCACGGAAATTTCCTGGTGGCACGCCATGACCGGCGCCAATAACGAGGTGATCGACCAGCTCGCCAAGGAATTCAACGAAGGCCAGTCCGATTACAAGATCGTTCCGGTGTTCAAGGGCACCTATCCGGAAACGCTGAATGCCGGCATCGCCGCTTTCCGCGCCAAGCAGCCACCTGCCATCATTCAGGTCTTCGATGTGGGAACAGGCGTGATGATGGGCGCGCAGGGCGCCATCGTGCCGGTGGCCGAGGTGCTGGAAAAGGGCGGCTTCAAGTTCGACAAGGCGCAATATCTGCCGGGCATCGTCGCCTATTATTCGAAACCGGACGGCACGATGTTGTCCTTCCCCTACAACTCGTCCTCGCCCATTCTCTATTACAACAAGGATGTGTTCGAAAAAGCCGGCCTGAACGCAGATGCGCCGCCGAAAACATGGCCGGAAGTGTTTGAAGCCGCCAGGAAGATCAAGTCCAGCGGGGCTGCGAACTGCGGCTTCACCTCGACATGGCTGACCTGGATCCAGACCGAAAATCTTGCAGCCTGGAACAACCTGTCCTACGCGAGCCACGAAAACGGCCTCGGTGGCACCGACGTCAAGCTGGCCTTCAATGCCGAACCCTTCGTCAAGCATTTCCAGTCGATCGCCGATCTCGCCAAGGACGGCACGTTCCGATATGGCGGGCGCACTTCGGAAGCCAAGCAGCTGTTCACCTCCGGTGAATGCGGCATCCTGACGGAATCCTCCGGCGGGCTTGGCGACATCATCAAGTCCGGCATGAAATACGGCATTGGACAGCTGCCTTTTTACGAGGGCGAAGGTCGGCCGCAGAACACCATTCCGGGTGGTGCAAGCCTGTGGGTGTTCGCGGGCAAGAGCGATGCGGAATACAAGGGTGTCGCCACCTTCTTCAACTTTCTGTCGCAAACCAAGATCCAGGCCCGCCTTCATCAGGTGTCCGGCTACATGCCGGTGACCATGGCGGCTTATGAAGACACCAAGAAATCCGGCTTCTACGACAAGAACCCCGGCCGCGAGACGCCGCTTCTGCAGATGATGGGCAAGCCACCGACAGAAAACTCCAAGGGTGTGCGCCTCGTCAACCTGCCGCAGGTGCGCGACATCATGAACGAGGAATTCGAGTCCATGCTGGCCGGGAAACAGGATGCCAAGGAAGCGCTCGACAAGGCCGTCGAACGCGGCGATGCGGCTATCCAGCAGGCGATCGGCAAATAACATCCATATCCGCCGTCCGCATGTAAAAAACATGCGGACGGCTTTCCTGATGTCGAGGAGGTTGCCGGTGCAGAGCGTCGTCTTTCCGAACAAGATCCTTCCCTATTTTCTGGTCGCACCGCAGATCGTGCTGACCATCGTGTTCTTCTTCTGGCCGGCAAGCCAGGCGCTTTACCAGTCCGCCATGCGGGAAGATCCTTTTGGGCTGCAGAGCGCCTTTGTCGGGTTTGCCAATTTTTCGGCGATCCTGTCGGACCCGAACTACCTGCATGCGCTGCGCGTCACAGTCGTCTTCAGCGTGGCAACCGCTCTTCTCTCCATGGGCATCGCTCTGCTGCTGGCAACGGCCGCTGATCTCGTCGTGCGCAGCAAAGGTTTTTACCGCACGATGATGATCATCCCCTATGCGGTTGCACCGGCTGTGGCCGGCATGTTGTGGTTGTTCATGTTCAACCCCGCGATGGGCACGTTCGCCTATATCCTGCGCCGCAACGGCGTCGCCTGGGATCCGCTGCTGAACGGCGATCAGGCCATGGCACTTGTCGTGGCGGCCGCCGCCTGGAAACAGATCAGCTACAATTTTCTGTTCTTTGTGGCAGGTCTGCAGGCCATCCCGAAATCGCTGCTGGAAGCCGCTGCCATCGATGGCGCGCGCGGCGCACGACGGTTCTGGACGATCGTCTTTCCGCTTCTTGCACCGACCACTTTCTTCCTGCTGGTCGTCAACACCGTCTACGCCTTTTTTGACACGTTTGGCATCATCCATTCCGTCACCGGCGGCGGACCGGCCAAGGCGACGGAAACGCTGGTCTACAAGGTCTATAACGACGGCTTCGTGAACCTCAATCTCGGCTCGTCGGCCGCCCAGTCGGTCATCCTGATGGTCATCGTGATTGCGCTGACTGCCTTCCAGTTCCGCTTCGTCGAGCGGCGCGTGCATTATGCGTGAGGTGAGAAGATGATCGAAAACAGACCCGTAGCCAGCCTGATGGCGCATCTGATGCTGATCCTCGGCATCATCATCGTCGCCTTCCCGATCTATTACACCTTCATCGCCTCGACGGCGCCGGCCGGCGCCATCGTCCGTCCACCACTTTCGCTCCTGCCGGGCGGGCATATGGTGGAGAATTATACGGAATCCATTTCCGGCGGTGTCGAGCGCGTCGTCGGTGTCAGTCTCGAACGGCTGCTCTTCAACAGCTTTGTCGTCGCGATCGCCATTGCCATCGGCAAGATCGTCATCTCGTTCCTGTCAGCTTTCGCCATCGTCTTCTTCCGCTTTCCTTTTCGCATGGGCTTTTTCTGGATGATCTTCATCACGCTCATGCTGCCGGTAGAGGTTCGTATCCTGCCGACCTACAAGGTGATCGTCGATCTCGGGCTGCTCAACACTTATGCAGGTCTCACCCTGCCGCTGATGGCTTCGGCGACGGCCACCTTCCTGTTCCGGCAATTTTTCCTGACCATTCCGGGCGAAATGCTGGAGGCGGCGCGCATCGACAATGCCGGGCCGTTCCGCTTCATGAAGGATATCCTTCTGCCGCTGTCGATGACCAATATCGCGGCGCTGTTCGTGATTCTCTTCATCTACGGATGGACGCAATATCTCTGGCCGCTGCTCGTCACCGACAGGGCCGAGATGAACACGATCATCATCGGCCTGCGCCGCATGGTGGATTTCGCAGATGCCTCGACGCCGTGGAACTACGTGATGGTGACGGCGATCCTGGCAATCATCCCTCCCGTCATCGTCGTGGTGCTGATGCAGCGCTGGTTCGTCAAAGGTTTGGTGGAGACCGAAAAGTAATGGCTACGATTGAACTCAAGGACGTCCGCAAGACCTATGGCGCGAATATCGAGGCGATCAAGGGCGTGTCGCTCGACATTGCCGATGGCGAGATGATCGTGCTGGTCGGCCCGTCCGGCTGCGGAAAATCAACGCTCCTGCGCATGGTGGCGGGGCTGGAAAGCATCACCGGCGGCGATGTGACGATTGCCGGACGGCGTGTCAACGCTCTGGAACCATCGGAACGCGATATCGCCATGGTGTTCCAAAACTATGCGCTCTACCCTCACATGACCGTGCGCCAAAACCTCGCTTACGGCCTGAAGAACCGCAATACGCCGAAAGACGAAATCGACCGGCGCATTACCGAAGCAGCCCGCGCCTTGGAAATCGAACCGTTTCTCGAACGCAAACCGCGCCAGCTTTCCGGCGGCCAGCGTCAGCGGGTCGCCATGGGCCGCGCCATCGTGCGCAAACCGGCCGCCTTCCTGTTCGATGAGCCTCTCTCCAACCTCGATGCGAAACTGCGCGTGCAGATGCGCGTCGAGATCCGCAGGCTTCAGCGCTCGCTCGCCACCACGTCGATATACGTCACCCATGACCAGATGGAGGCGATGACGCTTGCTGACAGGCTGGTGGTGCTCAATGCAGGTCGTATCGAGCAGGTCGGCACGCCGATCGAGCTTTACGAAAAACCGGCCACCACATTCGTCGCCACCTTCATCGGCTCGCCGTCGATGAACCTGATGAAACCGGCCGGAGGTTCTCGCAACAACATCAACTGGCCATCGAATGTGGCAACCCTTGGCATTCGCCCCGAAGATCTGGTCATCGCCGATGCGTCGGCCGGAAACGGGTTCGGTGCCAAAGTGCAGGTGATGGCGGTCGAACTGGTGGGGGCCGAAAGCTATGTGCATGGCACGACAGAAGACGGTAGCGCGATCGTTTTCCGTGTACCGGGCCGCTCGATCATCCCGATCGGCGAGATGCTGGAACTCACCGCCGCGCCAGACCGCTTTTACTTTTTCGACAGTGACGGGAAACGCATCACGACATGAAAGCCTACGAAGACAGAGATCGGAGCTTGCATCCACAAAGCAAGTGAATACCATTTGTCGGCTAATGATTTCCGATAATCTTCGACTGGATTTTCCATGTCCTTCATCCTCGCCCTGATCGCCCTCGCCGGCCATATCGCCCTGCTTCTATGGGGAACACGGATGGTGCAGACCGGCATTCAGCGTGCCTTTGGTCCGAGCCTGCGGTCCTACCTGGGGCACGCGCTTGGCAATAGGATGAAAGCCTTTCTGGCAGGAATGGGGGTGACTGCTATCCTGCAGAGCAGCACGGCAACCGGTCTGATGGCGACGGGCTTTACCGCCGGTGGTATGGTTGCCCTCGTGCCGGCACTCGCCGTCATGCTGGGTGCCAATGTTGGAAGCACGCTTATCGTGCAGCTCCTGTCCTTTAACGTCGCGGCCGCATCCCCGGCTCTGATATTGATCGGCGTGCTGATGTTCCGCCGTATGCAGAATCCGCAGGTGCACGATCTTGGCCGTGTCTTTATCGGCATCGGCTTCATGCTGCTGGCATTGCATCAGTTGCTCGATGTCCTTGAACAATATGCCGATACGCCGGCATTCCAGGCCGTTCTTCAGGCGATCTCGAAGGCGCCGGTGCTTAGCCTGTTGCTCGCCGCGGCCCTGACCTGGGCTGCTCATTCCAGCGTCGCTGTCGTGCTTCTCGTCATGTCTCTGGCAAGCCAGGGCCTTCTCGACCCCTACCAGGCATGCGCACTCACCCTTGGCGCCAATCTCGGCACGGCGATCAATCCTGTCGTCGAAGGTCAGTCGGGAGCCGACCTCTCGGCGCGCCGCCTGCCGATCGGCAACCTGCTGACACGGGTATTCGGAACCGCTTTGGCGTTCGCATTTCTTGAACCGATTGCCGGCCTGATGACGTCTTACGGCAGCCAGGACGGCCGCGTGGTGGCGAATTTTCACACGGTTTTCAACATCGTCGTGGCGGCGCTTTTCATGCCATTCCTGACGCCATTCGCCGCTGCATTGGTGAAATTCATGCCCCAGCGCATCGATGAGGGCGACCCGGGTCAACCGCGTTATCTCGATCCGTCGGCGAAAGAAACGCCGATTGTCGCGCTTCAGGCAGCGGCGCGCGAGGTTCTGCGGATTGTCGATATTCTGGAGGAAATGCTGGCCGGAACAAAGTCGGCACTATCGGCCAATGACCGCAGGGCGCTATCGGCGCTTCGCAAGCAGGACACGATCCTCGACAGGCTAAACACCGCCGTCAAAATCTACCTGACCTCCATCGATCCAGATGAACTCAGCGATGCAGACAAGCACAGGCTGGAGGAAATCCTGATCTTTTCCACCGGACTGGAACATGCCGGTGATGTGGTGGATCAGAATGTTTTACCGCATCTGGCAAAACGTTTGCGGCGAGGCCTGAAATTTTCCAAAGTCGCCAGAGGCGAGCTTGACGAGTTGTTTGACCGCCTCTCAAACAATCTGCGCACTGCTGCCGCTCTGTTCATGTCGCAGGACGAACGAATGGCGCGCATGCTGGCAGAGGAAAAGATCGTATTCCGCAAAGCTGAGCGAAACGGCACAAAAGCCCATTTTGAGCGGTTGCGACAAGGAGATGTGACGGCCGCCGAAACCAGTTCTCTGCATCTCGATCTGCTCCGCGACATCAAGCAAATCAACTCACACCTCGTAGCCGCTACGGCCTATCCAGTTCTCGAGCAGCAGGGCGAACTGTTGCAAAGCAGGATCTCCACAAATCAATGACATCGAAAACGCCACTCAATTTTTCTGCAATGACCGGCCCGCGCCATCTTGGCGATAGCTGACCAAGCAAATTGCAGCTCCGCCACCGAACAATTCCAGAGAGAAAGAAGAAGTTTCCGTTTAGCTCTTGATGGGATTGGAACAGGCGACCCGCAACACCCACGAAGTCTGAAAAGACTAAGTGGCGGAATGGAATACGCACTTCGGCGGCGAAGCAATATGGCTGAGCGTCACAGATCACTTGCGATTGCGCGTGGTTCCTACAAGACAAGGCGCTGCATGCCGCTAAACATGCGGCGGGCAGGGATTGTTCCTTGAGCGTCTCGGCAATGCACTGCTAGCTATCGACAGAGTCTATTTAAGATTGGTGTCTCTAGCAGCCCTATGCCGCATGTAATCTCAACCCGCGCCATGCCAAGGTCTCAACCGACAGCTAGTGGGAAACCTTGCCCCGATCTCTCCCCCGATACAATAGGCGACCCGGTGAATCTCCTCCGAGGATACGGTGTTTCGCGACATTGCCGACTTGTCGGCTGATAGAGAGGTGTTGGCAATGAGCGCGACTGCAGCTTCCGCTTCAAGCGAATACGGCCAGAATCTATCATCGTCGCGTGGCCTCGCGCCATTCGGCAAACAGCGTCAGATTGTTCTCGTCGGTGGCCGGATAAAGCCCGATGATCGTATGTCCCGCCTTCACCCGCTCGACGGCAAAGTCCTCGTAGGCCGTCATCTCGACCGCCTCGTCGGCAATCTCGTCGGCAATCTCCGCCGGGATGATGATGACGCTGTCATCGTCGCCGACCACGACATCGCCGGGAAACACCGCGACATCGCCGCAACCGATCGGCACGTTGATGTCGATCGCCTCGTGCAGTGTCAGGTTCGTCGGGCTTGACGGACGGTGGTGATAGGCGGGAATATCCAGTTCGCCGATCGTCATCGCATCACGAAAGCCGCCATCGGTCACCACCCCTGCCCCGCCGCGCACCATCAGCCGGGTTATCAGGATATCGCCGGCAGAGGCCGCGCGCGCATCTTTGCGGCTGTCCATGACGAGAACCGACCCTTCAGGGCAGGTTTCGATCGCATGGCGCTGCGGGTGTTTGGGGTCGCGGAACACCGTCATCGGATTGCGGTCCTCGCGCGCCGGCATGTAACGCAGCGTGAATGCCGGGCCGACCATGTTGCGGCCCTTGGGCCGAACCGGACGAACATCCTGGATCGTCTGGTTTCTGAGGCCGCGCTTGTAAAGCGCCGAGCAGAGCGTCGCAACGGAAACGCCCATAAGTTTGTCACGGGTAGCGGGGTTCATGGTTCCTCCTAGATTCATCATCAGTTGATCGCCGGCTCGGGCACCTTTGTGCCGAACTCGGTCTTCAGGAAGTCGAAATCGCAGCCCTTGTCGGCCTGTTCGATATGCTTGGTGAACATGAAACCATAACCACGCTCATACCGTGGCTCGGGAGCCACCCACATAGCCTTCCGCTCCGCCAGTTCCTCGTCTGAAACCAGCATGTTGAGACTACGCGCGGGAATATCGAGCTCGACCATGTCGCCGGTCTTCAACAATGCGAGCGGTCCCCCAACAAAGGCTTCCGGCGAAGCATGCAGCACGCAGGCGCCGAAGCTGGTGCCTGACATGCGGGCGTCCGAGATTCGAACCATGTCACGCAATCCCAGCTTCAACAGCGCCTTCGGCATCGGGATCATGCCCCATTCTGGCATGCCCGGCCCACCCTGCGGCCCCGCATTACGCAGCACCAGAACCGTTTCCGGCGTCAGCGGATAATCCGGATCGTCTATGATTTTTTTCAAATCCGGATAACTGTCTGCCACCAACGCCGGACCCGTATGTTTGTGGAATCTCGGGTCGCAGGCCGCCGGCTTGATGACCGCGCCGTCAGGGCAGAGATTACCCTTCAGCACCGCCAGTGACCCCTCATGATAGACCGGGTTGGAAAGAGGCCGGATGACATCTTCATTGTAAATTTTGACATCCTCCAGCCCATCCATGAGCGGCTTGCCGATGACGGTGACAGCACTCGGATCGAGTTTGTTGCCGAGCTGCTTCATCAGCGCACGCAGCCCGCCGGCATAGAAGAAATCTTCCATCAGATAAGTCGTACCGGAGGGGCGAACATTGGCGATCACGGGTGTTGTGCGGCCGATCCGGTCCAGGTCGTCAAGCTCCAATGGCACGCCGGCGCGCCGCGCCATGGCGATCAGGTGAATGATCGCATTGGTCGAACAGCCCGTAGCCATGGCGACGGTCACTGCATTGTTGACGGCTGCCGGCGTAATGACCTTCTCAGGCGTCAGATCTTCCCACACCATTTCAACGATCCGCCGCCCGCAGCTCGCGGACATGCGCTGGTGGTTGGCATCGGCGGCCGGAATGGATGAAGCGTTCGGCAGCGTCAGTCCCATCGCCTCGGCAATCGCCGTCATGGTCGAGGCGGTGCCCATTGTCATGCAGTGGCCGTAGCTGCGGGCAATGCCGCCTTCGATGCCCTGCCATTCCTCCTTGGAGATCGTCCCGGCGCGCCGTTCGTCCCAGTATTTGAACCCGTCGGTGCCTGAACCCAGTGCCTTGCCGGCATAGTTGCCGCGCAGCATCGGACCGGCTGGCAGGTAAATGAACGGAATGCCCATCGACACCGCACCCATGACCAGCCCCGGCGTGGTCTTGTCGCAACCGCCCATCAGCACCGCGCCATCGATCGGGTGCGAGCGCAAAAGCTCCTCCGTCTCCATCGCCAGCATGTTGCGGTAAAGCATGGTCGTCGGCTTGACGAAGTTTTCCGACAAGGACAGTGCCGGCAGTTCCATCGGAAACCCGCCCGCCTGTAACACGCCACGCTTCACCCATTCCGCCCGTTCGCGAAAATGCATGTGGCACGGCTGCGCATCCGACCATGTGTTGATGATCGCGATGATCGGCCGGCCTTCCCAGTCTTCCGGCGCATAGCCCATCTGCATGGTGCGCGACCGGTGCCCAAACGACCGCTGGTCATCCGGCATCATCCAGCGCGCCGAGCGCAGTTCGTCGTAAGTCTTTTTCTTCGTTGTCATTCCTCACTCCTCGCGCCATACGGCGCTGCCGACCGGCTCCTCAGAAGCTGATCCCGTTGTCTGCAATGAAACTCGAAAGTGCCGCCTGTTGCGCTATGGTCAGAGGCCAAGCGGAAGGCGGGCGCGTCGGGCCGCAGTCATGCCCGATCAGGGCAAGGGCCGCCTTCACCCCGGTTACGTTTGTCCCGTTGATCTCTTCCGCCCGCACTGCTTCGAACGTCTTCATGTCGTCGATCAGCCGGTTGGCGCTTGTATAGTCGCCAGCCGCAAGTGCTTCATGAATGGCAACTGATCGCTGCGGCCAGACATTGATGAGGCCGGAGGTGAAGCCGCGGGCGCCCACGGCATAAAATGCCGGTGCCCAGACCTCAGCCAGGCCACCCACCCAGACGATCTCCGGATCGCAGGCCGCCATCGCTTCCGACAATTTTAACGGGTTCGGCGTTGCCCATTTGACGCCGATGACTGACGGGATCGCGCAGAGATCCGCAATCGCCTTGGTGCCGATCGCATCGTTGCGCAGATAGACAACGACCGGCAGCCCATCCGCGGCATCGACCACCGCCCGCACATAATCGACAAGCCCACGTGGAGACGAGAACGGGTCCGGCGGCTGGTGGATCATCAGCGCCGAAGCGCCTGCCTGACGCGATACGGATGCCAGCCGGCAGGCATCGCGAATACTGCGTCCGACGCCTGCAATCAGCGGCGCCCTGCTTGCCACATACTCGGCCGAGGCCTGTACCATAGCCTCCGCCTCGTCGAGCGTCAGTGCATGGAACTCGCCGGTATTGCCATTGGCGACCATGATATGGACGCCGGCCGCGATCGCGCGATCGACGATCGGCTTCTGCCGCTCCGGGAGAATATCCCCGTCATGGTCATAGGGCGTGACCAGGATGCCGGATATGCCGGTCAGAACGGATTTCAGATCCCGCATCATCCTATCCTCATTCCGTGAAAGCTTCTTCGCGCTTGCGGCTGATGCTCGGTGAAAGCACGAGCGCAAGAACGACGACAGCGAAGATCAAAAGCGACAGGCTAAGCGGGCTGCGCACAAAAATCGACGGATCGCCCTGACTGATCAGCATCGCGCGGCGCAGGTTCTCCTCCAGCATAGGCCCGAGAATGAAGCCAAGCAGCAGCGGCGCCGGTTCGAAACGCATCTTCGAGAGCGCAAAACCAATAACGCTGAAGCCTGCCATGACGAAGACATCGAAGACGCTGTTGTTGATGCTGTAAGCGCCGATACAGCAGAAGCCGATGATAGCAGGGAAGAGCAGGTGATACGGCACTGTCAGCATCCGCACCCAGAGCCCGATCAGCGGCAAGTTGAGGATGACCAACATCAGGTTGCCGGACCACATGGAGACGATCATACCCCAGAACAGCTCCGGCTCGTCCGAAATGACATTCGGACCCGGCGTGATGCCCTGGATGATCATAGCCCCAACCATCAGCGCCATGACCGGGTTGCCGGGAATGCCAAGCGTCAGCATGGGGATGAACGAGGTCTGTGCCCCGGCATTGTTGGCGGATTCCGGTGCAGCAACGCCCTCGATCGCACCCTTGCCAAATTCGGCGCGATTGGGGGAGACACGCTTTTCCACCGCATAGGCGGCAAAGGAGGCGAGCATCGCCCCGCCTCCCGGCAGCACACCGAGGAAGGATCCGAGCGCCGTGCCACGCAGAACCGGCGCGATGATCCGCTTGAAATCCTCCTTGGTCAGCATGAGGCCGGTCACGCGTTTGACACCCACCGAACGCTCATGCTCGCTTTCCAGATTGCGCAGAATCTCGCAAATGCCGAAGATACCCATGCTGACGGCGACGAAGTTCAGCCCGTCGTAAAGCTCCGGGATATCGAAGACATAACGCGGCGTACCGCTCTCCACGTCGGTTCCGATTGTGCCGAGGATCAGCCCGAAGACGATCATCGCAAATGCTTTGAGCAGAGAACCGCTGGCAAGCGCCACGGACGCGACCAGGCCGAGAACCATCAGCGAGAAATATTCCGCCGGCCCGAAATTGAGCGCCACGGCGGCAAGCGGCGGTGCGGCGACGGCCAGCAGAATGGTTGCCACGCTGCCGGCAAAGAAGGAACCGAGGGCGGCAGTGGCCAAGGCGGCGCCGGCGCGACCGTTGCGCGCCATCTGGTAACCGTCGATCGCAGTGACGACGGACGAGCTTTCGCCCGGAAGATTGATGAGAACGGCCGTGGTCGAGCCGCCATATTGCGCGCCGTAAAAGATGCCGGCCAACATGATGAGCGCCGATTCCGGCGGCAGGCCGAAGGTGATTGGCAGAAGCATGGCGATGGTGGCTGTCGGCCCGAGACCGGGTAGCACACCGATCGCCGTTCCGAGAAGACAGCCGATGAAGCCATAAAACAGGTTCATCGGCATGAAGGCGGTCGAGGCACCGAGCCAAAGGTTAGCGAAGATATCCATAAACAATCCAATCCGTTTTCGTCGGCTGGCAGAAGGCGCTAGCGAGCGCCCGCTACAAAAGCTCTCCGATTAAGGGGACCCAGGGACCGAAGGCCGAGACGGGAAGCGACAGAAGCTTAGTGAACAGCAGGACCGAGCAAACCGAGAGGAACACGCCGAGCAGTATCGAATGCCGCCAGTTGGCGTAACGGCTGGCGGTCGCCACCCCGACGATCAGAAGCAGCATGGTGGGCGCGAGCCCAAGCCCGGAAAGCAGCAGACCGAAGCCGACGGGTCCGAGGATTACCAGGAAATAGGCCTTCCAATTCCAGGCCTCGGGCTCACCCTCTTCCGCATGCACCATCAGGGACTGCACGATGATCAGTGCACCGATCGCCATCAGCAGCAGGCTCAGCATGGTCGGAAAGTAGCCCGGCCCCATCTGGAAGGAATTGCCGACTTCGAGCTCCCGGCCGAACCAGATGAACAGGAGGCCGACACAAATCATCGTTACGCCGCCGACGAAGTCGCGGCCGTTTCTAATTTTCAGCATGGCATGATACTCGCGTAGGAAAGATGTGCCGGCCGACGCTCAAGCCCGGCCGGCAGATTGCCTCACTGCAGCGGCACGTTGGCGGCCTTGATGACCTCGGCCCACTTTACCGTTTCCTTGTCGATAAAGGCCTGGAACTCGGCGGATGTATTGCCCACCGGTGTCACCCCCATTGCCTTGAGCTTTTCCTGCATTGCCGGCTCGGCGATGATCGCCTGCACTTCCTTGCTGAGTTTTTCGACGATTTCTGGCGGCGTGCCGGGAGGAGCGAACAGGCCGTGCCACGAAGTCGCCTCGAAGCCGGGAATGACGCTTGCCATGGTCGGCACGTCGGGCAGAAGAGCGGCTGTTTCTAGGCTGGTCACGGCAAGTGCCTTGACCTTACCTGCCTTCACTTGCTGGGCGGCAGTCGGGATGTTGTCGAACATCATATCCACATGGCCGGCCACGACATCGAGGATCGCCTGACTGCTGCCCTTGTACGGCACGTGGGTGATCTTGATCCCGGATTTGGTCGCCAGAAGCTCACCCGCGAGATGGATCGAGGTGCCGACGCCCGAGGATGCATAGGTATGTTTGCCCGGCTCGGCCTTGAGGAAGGCGATCAGTTCCTCGACATTGTTCGCCTTGATCTTGTCCGGGTTGACGACAAGAACATTCGGCAGGCTAGCGATCAGCGAGATCGGCGCAAAGCCCTTTTCCTTGTCGTAAGGCAGGGTCTTGTAGAGGGTCTGGTTGATCGCATTGGAGCTGACCGTGCCCATGCCGATCGTATAACCGTCCGGATTCGAGCGGGCGAGATCGCCAAGACCGATATTGCCACCGGCACCCGGCTTGTTCTCGACGATGAAACGCTGGCCGAGCCGCTTGTCGAGTTCCTCCGCCACAAGACGGCCGAACGTATCGGTATTGCCGCCGGCGGCGAACGGCACGACGACCGTGACGGTCTTGGTCGGATAATCCTGCGCATAACTTGCCTGAAGGCTGGTTGCACAGATCGCGGCCGCAACGGCCGCAAACGTCATGAAACGCCTGAGCTTCATATTACTTCCTCCACTTGCCCGGCCTCCCGCCGGTCCCACTCACCCATCCTTCGAAACCCTCCTAACGAAGGAATGGAAGCGCTTTCATTGTATCTTCAAAATTTCATCTCGCAACCACTGGGGGAAAATTTTAAATTGAACAATATCATGGTATTAATACGTTAATTACGAAAATTTGCATATCGGCACTTGATTGGAGACAAAATGAAAGCGTAACTCATTTGAGCAAGGAACATGACCATGGCTGACTATGAGAAAATCAAGCAAAACGTTACGAATGGCCCGGCCACAATCGCTGACATCGCAAAGCTGGCCGGAGTGTCGCCTGTTACAGTCTCTCGTGCAATCAACACGCCCCATCTGGTCAAGCCACGCACGCTGGAAGCGATAGAACGCGTCATCGCGAAAACCGGCTATGTGCCTAATCTCCTTGCCGGTGGGCTCGCCTCCAGAAAGACACGGCTGATTGCGGCTATCGTCCCATCGGTCGCCAGCACGATCTTTGCCGAGACCATAGAAGGGCTTAATGCCGAACTGGTCTCCGCCGGCTATCAACTCCTGCTCGGCCTCTCGGGTTATGATGCCAGCCGCGAACTTGAACTGACGCGCGCCATCCTGGCGCGCCGTCCGGACGGGATCATTCTTACCGGCATCACACACCTTAAAGAGACCCGTGCGATGCTGACCGGTGCAGGATTGCCGATTGTCGAGATCTGGGACTCCACACCCTCCCCGCTGGATACCGCAGTCGGGTTTTCCCATGCTGCAGTCGGTTCGCTGGTAGCAGGGCATCTGCTGATCAGGGGGTATGACCGCTATGCGCAAATCGGCGCCAACGACCCTCGCGCTGTCCAACGCCGCGATGGTTTCGTCGACCGCCTGAAAGGGATAGCCGAGGTCGAGCTGCCGGAACTGGAAATGAACTCGCCCTCCACTTTCCGCGACGGCCGGGTGGCGATGGCGCAGCTTCTCGATAAGGGTGAAGGCTCGCTCGGCGTATTCTGCTCGTCGGACGTCGTGGCCCACGGCGCACTGGCAGAAGCCCATGCACGCGGCTGCAAAATGCCGGACGATCTTGCCATCATCGGCTTTGGCGATTTCGATTTTGCTCCGCACACCCACCCGCCGCTGACAACGGTGCGGATAGACCGGCGCGATATCGGAACCAAGGCCGCCCGGTCGATCCTCAGGAAGATCGATGGCGACGAGAATGTGGAAGCGATGATCAATATCGACTTCCACATCGTTGCTCGCGGTACCGCCTAATTTCGAATCACTCACGGGCGCTTGCCGAATTCCGCCGTGCCGCGAGTCCAGTGACCAGCCTGTTCCGACAACGTGATCCCAAGTCCCAGCCGGTTCGGCACCAGCATTCTTCCGTCCTTGATCGCCAACCGCTCGTTGAACAGCGGGTCGAGCCAGTCGAAATGCTCCACCCATGGCTCAAGTTCGTACGCTGCCGCCAGATGAAGGTGGATTTCCATGGCGAAATGCGGCGCAAGCTGCAGCTTCTTCGCCTCCGCCAGTGCACAGATTTTGAGGAACTGCGTGATGCCGCCGACGCGCGGAGCATCCGGCTGGATAAAATCGACGGAATTGTTCTGAATTAGCGAAACATGCTCCAGCACGCTCGCCAGCATTTCGCCGGTCGCGATCGGCGTGTCGAGCTGGGCTGCCAGTGCCGCATGTCCCTCGACGTCATAGGCATCGAGGGGTTCTTCGATCCAGGTCAGGTGATAGGGCTCCATCAGCCGGCCGAAGCGCATAGCGCTCGGACGATCCCATTGCTGGTTGGCATCGACCATCATTGCTGCCCGTCCGCCGATCCTGTCATGCACGGCTGCGACACGCTTGAGATCGACCGCCATGTCGGGCTGCCCGACCTTGATCTTGATACCGCCGATACCGGCTGCGATCGACGTCTCGACGTTGTCGAGAACTTCTTCGATCGGCGAGGAAAGGAAGCCACCGGATGTGTTGTAGCAGCGCACGCTATCACGATGTGCGCCAAGCAGTTTCGCCAAAGGCAGGCCGGCGCGTTTGGCCTTCAAATCCCACAGCGCCACGTCGAATGCGGCGATTGCCTGCACAGCGAGCCCGCTGCGTCCGACCGAAGCACCGGCCCAGCAGAGCTTGTTCCACAGCTTGCCGATATCGTTCGGATCCTCGCCTATCAGCACATTGGCGATTTCCTTGGCATGCTCGTATTGCCCTGGCCCACCCGCGCGCTTGGAATAGCTGAAGCCGATGCCGCTATGGCCGTGTTTCGTCTCGATTTCGGCAAACAGGAACACCACTTCAGTCAGCGGCTTCTGCCGGCCGGTGAGTACCTTGGCGTCGCTGATCGGCGTCTTCAGCGGCAGGAAAATCGAGGAAAGCTTGATCCAGGCGATGCTGTCTGCCTCGACCATATTCTGTGCTGGGTTTGCCTTCCCCGACTGCGTGTCCATGTCTCCACCCTTCGGTTTTCGCCCAATAAGGCTGCCTCTTGACTTGACCAATACCGTTCCGATCAAGTTAAGTCCAAATCGATTATTGATGTTCATCGATACCGGATTTGAATAGATGTTGGACATGGGACAGGTCAGGTCGTTCGTGGCCGTTGCCTCCGAACTGAATTTCAGCCGCGCGGCCAGGCGGCTGAACATGACCCAGCCTCCCCTCAGCCGGCAGATCAGGCTACTGGAACAAAATCTTAATGTGACTTTGCTTGAGAGGAGCAGCCGAAGGGTGGCATTGACACCCGCAGGACACACGTTTTTGTCGGAGGCGAAGAAATTGCTTGCCCAAAGCGATGCGGCCATCCTGGCTACGCGACGGGCAGCGCGCGGCAGCGTGGGCAAGATACGCATCGCCTTTGTGGGCGCCGCGACTTACAAATTTCTGCCGCGCTTCATCGTTGCGGCTCGAGCATCTGCGCCGCACATTGAACTGGAGCTGATTCAAATGGAGACAGCCGAGCAGTTGGAGGCAATCAACAGCGGAAATATAGACTTAGGGCTTTCGCGACCCCTCAATAACGCCCACCACCTGCAAAACCTGCGCGTAGACTACGAGCCGATGCTGCTAGCCATTCCCCAGTCCCATTCTCTCGCATCAACCCGCAGACTGAGTCTCGGCATGTTGAAGGGTGAGCCCTTCGTAGCGTTTTCGCCACAAGCGCGATATCTACATGAGAAGGTGACCGCGTTAATGGCTGATCACGATGTCCAACCTCGCATCGTCCAGAGCATGACCCATTCTCAAGCTATACTGTCCCTGGTCAGTGCCGGTATAGGTCTTGCGATCGTCCCGGCAGAAACGCAACGCGCTTGCTTCGATAACATCGTCTTCCGTCCGCTCGACCTTTATGAGGAATGCGCTGCCGAGCTCCACCTCATATGGAGCGATGACAATCGCAACCCGCTGCTTGTGGAAACACGCTACATCGCGAGTACCGCCGTTGAGACACGGTAAAGATTGAATTCGTTGTAACGTATGCTGCGCAAAATGATCGACCTCGGCTCCATCATTTGCTCATCGCAATTGGTCGTATCATCGTTTGCGCCTGCTGGTTTAAATTGTATCGACCCATGTAATCCAGCCGCTACCAGCCATTTCAAACAACTGGTTTAGCTTCTTGAGCGGAATCGAACCATCGGCCCACTTGATTGTAGTCACTCAGCTCTGCGGCAGATATTCTGGCCATTCCTGCGCGCCATGGAGTACGCGAAGAATTCGAACTGTCGTCTCGGTTATGACGTAGGCGGCGACATAAGGCGTACCATTGATGACGAGTTCGCGTGTGCCGGCAACTCTCCCAATGCGCCCACTGGCGGGAAAATCGAGTAGGCGACGGGCGGCAGCTACTATCCGTTCATCGATGAGAACAGCAGCTAAAGGACTATCTGCCTCAATGCATGTGAAGATGGCGTCGCGATCCGACAATGCAAACGCAGACCAGGTAAGCTTCACGATTCTGGCGCACCAGTTTTAAGGCGAGCCGCCGCTCGACGTTTGACAAAGTGCGCCTCGACATCGTCATCCGATAAATCAGGTCTAGTGTCGTTCAACGCTTCGAGCACTTTACTTCGAAACCAGGCGTCATGCGCTTCACTGCCAGAAAGAAGCTCAAGAGGCAGCGCGCCCTCGTTAGCAGTCCGGGTGAGCATAATACGAACCGCATCAGATACGGTTAGGCCCATGCTCTCAAGCACAGCAGAAGCGCGATCCCGAACTTCGGCATCGATGCGAGTTTGGACAAGAGCGTTTGCAGCCACGGCTATCTCCCACGTTTTGCAAGATGGTAATGCAATTGAATGACGATTTCCAGAAGGTTATCTGCCGGCACTATCGGCTCGACGCGTTTTAAAGCTCTTGATAGGACTGGGACTTTCGACCCAGTCATTCGCTCTCCGTTTCAAAACGGGGATCTTAATCGCCATTTGGCGAGTCGCTGGCAGCCGCCTTCAGTGTTCCTGGCGTATATTAAACATTTACGCTAATGAGGCAGATGCGCGTATTGAGAACCGACGAAACAGTCCGAAAATTCGCCGTGGAAAGAACCCGCCCACTTTGTAGGTCGCTTGAATTTCGTCCCATTCGGCGATAGCGTGCCAGGGCGAGCTATCTCGCCCCGAATTAAATCACTTTGCTTCTTGGATTGAATCTCGAAATTCTGAGAGATCTCTGTTGAAGCGACTTGCTTCCTCCAGAAAAGGCGCATGCCCAGAATCTGGATAGATCTTCGACTGAACGCTCGGATTAAGCTCCTCTGCGCGAGCGATACTTGGGCCGGTCATGACCAGATCGTCTTTGCCGCCGTAAAGCAACAGAACAGGCACAGTGGCTTTCGGCAGGCCGTCGACTACGGCGTCCGTCATTGAGGGAACCGTTTTTGTCATGACCCACGACGCCATTGCGGCATTCGATAAAAGTCGCTCAAAGGTTGCCGCAGTGGGTTGCGTCTGGAAACACAGAGCAAGGAATGTTCGAAGCGCATCGAGGTGCGTCTTCAGATCATCGGAGGCAAGTCCGGCGTAGACCTCAGGATGCGGTGTGATGAGAGCGGAGTTGAGCTCGATAACGCCATCCACATAGACGACACCCCCCAGCTTGTCGTCGCCATATGCAGCTAGGTAGTTCGAAATGACGACACCACCTAGCGACCATCCTACAACCACCGGGCTGTCAACATTGCTCGCCTCCAGGACGGCGGCAAGATCATTGGCCCAGTGACGTCCATCTCGATAGGCTTCCGTGGCGTCCGGTTTGTCCGATTGCCCATGGCCGCGCAAGTCGTAGGTGATCATCCGGTACTTTCGCAATTCTGGACTGCCGGTCTGGCCCTCCCAGTTGAGACGGCTGCCAAGGAGACCATGGATGAACACGATCGGCCTGCCGTCAGGATCTCCGCTTTCCTGAACCGCGATCTCCACCCCATCCGGCGACTGCACGGTATAGTTCTTACCCGCAGCACTTACCGCTGACGCCGAAAACACCATCAGGGCTGCAACGCTTAGCGCGCCCAACAGTGCGTTTAACTTAGTGAAGTTCATTCAGATCAATCCTTGCTTGTCTAGTGAGTTTTGGGCTCGAAGCTGGAACCGAGAGCCACGACTGACGTCGGTGAGTGCGACGGTCATCTCGTTAATTGTATCGATCACTAAACACTAACGACTTGCTTTTTGATGTCAACCACTCTTTAGTGATCACTATGGATAAGATCATTCGGAAGCGGCGCGGCGGGCCCCGCACCTTTGACAGACACGAGGCGGTCGATACCGCCATGCGCCTTTTCTGGCGCCACGGCTATGAGGGGGTGTCGCTGAGCGACCTGACCTCCACAATCGGCATTGCTCCGCCGAGCCTCTATGCTGCATTCGGCAACAAGGCAGGACTGTACCGGGAGACGCTGGACCACTATCTCGGGATGCAGGGCGCACTGACCGATCTCGGCGTCGCGACCGATATGGCACAAGCTGTCGAAACCATGCTGCGCAACGCAGTCAAAGCGGTGACCTCAACTGAGGGGGAGAGAGGTTGTATGGTATCGAGTGGCATGCTGCAAAGTGCGCCAGAACATTCCGAGCTAGCGAGGGAATTGACCTCTCGGCGAGACGACATGCGGCACGCAATCTCCCAAGCCCTACTCCCCTACATGGATGCGGCTCGCGCTGAGACTCTCGCCCGTTATCTTGTGACCTTGCTGCAGGGGCTTTCCGTGCAGGCTAGAGACGGTGCGACGCGTGACGAATTAGAGCAGGTTGTCGATCAAGTCATAGCAGGGATCCGTGCGACGTTGCCACTCAAACCAGCTGTGTAAAACGCCGTCAGGTGTCAGTGATGCATACCGCAAGCAAGGCCTGCTCCAGTCGCTCGTATCCACTCAGGATCTTAAACGCTTTAGCCGCCAATTCCTTGCGCTCGAGCAAGGGGCCACGCGCACGATGATTCTACCGAACACAGAGTGCGGCCAGTCCAGATTGGCCGGCCGCACTCAGCGAGGCTGCTAACTTTCGCAGCGGCGCTGGGGACATTTACGTGGACCAAATCTGGTCAGTCCGCCACAGCAGAAAGACAACTGCAGCTCACACCAGTTCAGCAAGTGAGGCAGCGTCGAAGCCCTTAAGCTCTGCCCAATCACCCGATCTTACCTTCTCGACCCAGGCAGGATCAGTAATGAGTGCTCGACCAACAGCGATGAGATCAAATTCATCACGCTCCATCCGCTCGAGAAGCTTGTCCAGTCCCACGCTGGTCGACCCCTCACCACTAAATGCGCCCATAACGTCGCCTGATAAGCCAACCGAGCCGACGCTGATTGTGGCGGCGCCGGTCAACTTCTTGGCCCATCCGGCGAAATTGAGCCCTTCCGCTCCGTCGATCTCACGGAACTCCGGCTCCCAGAAGCGTCGTTGAGAGCAGTGCAGCACGTCGACACCCGCATCGACCAGAGGCTGCAGCCAGTCGGCCAACAGGTCGGGCGTCTCAGCAATGCGCGCGGCATAGTCCTGCGGCTTCCACTGGCTCACGCGCAAAATGATCGGGAAGCCTGGCCCGACGCTGGCGCGGACCGCGGCGACGAGCTCTGCGGCGAAGCGAGACCGTTCTCGGATCGTGGCGCCACCGTAGCGGTCGCTGCGCAGGTTGGTGCCGTTCCAGAAGAACTGGTCGATGAGATAGCCATGGGCGCCATGAAGCTCGATCGTGTCGAAGCCGAGCCGCTTCGCCTCAGCGGCCGCTTTGGAGAAGGCGGCAATCGTTTCGGCGATGTCCGCATCACTCATGATCTTGCCACGCGGGAGGCCAGGCGCGTCGAGTCCCGAGGGGCTTTCCACCTCCACATCGGGCACCCAGTCAGTCAGAAAACTTTTAACCCCGCCGGTGTGCCACAACTGTGGTCCCATTTTAGCTCCGCCATGATGAACCGCATCGATCACGTTCTTCCAACCCGAAAGGGCCGCTTCGCCGTGGAAGAACGGTATGCCTGGATCGTTGCGCGATGCCGGCCGATCGATCACCGTGCCCTCTGAAAGAATGAGACCGGCACCACCTTCGGCCCGCCGCCGATAATAGGCGGAGTGCATGGGACCAGGGATGCCAGTAGGAGCAAAGCTGCGTGTCATCGGGGCCATGACGATGCGGTTTGCTAATTCCATCGAGCCGATGCTGAATGGCCGGAAGAGGACGTCTGTTGAATTCATAGGAAAGCCTTTCGTGCTGATTTGCGCGAAAGGTATATATCTGCTACTTAGGCGCAAGAACGCACTTGAATTCGCCTAGGTATCGCCGAGGAAACCAATGCCCGTCTGCCAGCACTTCGACGAGAACTGTCCCAGTCGCTCTCTGTTCGACAATATCGCTGATAAGTGGTCGATGATGGTGATCAGCGTGTTGGAAACAGGGCCCATGCGGTTCAACGGGATCAAGCGTCACCTGGGGGGCGTCACACAAAAGGCGCTGACGCAATGCCTGCGGCGGTTGGAACGCAACGGATTGATTTCCCGCCGCGTGATCACCGGATCGCCGATCGGAGTTGAATATGCGATCACGCCGCTAGGTCGCTCGCTGCTGGGTCCTTTTCAGGCACTCCATGCCTGGACGCTAGAGCATCTGGATGAGGTGGACCGAGCCCGCACGGTGTTCGACAGCCGCACTCCCGCGTGATCTGAAGCGTAAGTGATTTCAACCCATCATCGGGCGCCAGAGGAGGCGGCGCGGCACGAATGGGCTCACGTTAATGCCCAACCGCGATCATTTTCCTAGGCGTCGTCAAACTCACGCTGCGACCGGAGCCAATCCACCTGGATGCACTTGTGCCAGGAGCAAGCAGCGTCACCGACGACCTTTCTCGTTGTCAAAGCGCAAGATTGCCTCCGCGACTTTGTCGCCATTGGCCGCTGCCCATGCGCAGAGCGCTTCAAAAGGCTCGCGCAAAGAGTGGCCGAGTGGCGTGATTGCATATTCCACGCCGATCGGCTGCGTTGGAAGCACAGTCCTCGTCACAAGGCCATTGCGCTCAAGTCTCTTCAGCGCATCGGCCAACGCTTTGTGCGTGATCCCATCAAGACGCCGCTTGATCTCATTGAAGCGCGAGGGTTTCGGACAGATAACTGTCAGTATCAGAATCGTCCATTTGTCGGCAATCTTGTCGAGCACCGGACGAACCAGCGGCATGTCGCAAAGAGCGCGGTGAGAGAGGCCTTCCAGGTCGGTATACTCGTCCATATCTAGGCTATTCCAGGTGCGTAATTGATATCAGATATCCGCTATATATCATTGTGAGACCATCCAGTGAAAGGATTCAAGATGGCTCAAATGAATAACAAAGTGGCCTTGGTCGTAGGCGGCGCGAAGGGGATCGGCCTGGCGATCGCGGAGCGGCTTTCTGTCGAAGGCGCAAACGTCTTCATCACCAGTCGTAGAAGTGAAGACGCTGAAAAGGCGGCCAACGGCATCGGAAACGGCGCGGTCGGCATCACTGCTGACGCAAGCTCTCCCGACGACATGCTGAGGGCCGTCGAGAAAGTGCGCGCAGCACACGGTCGTATCGATGCGCTTGTTTTGAATGCAGGGCTTTCCGAGCCTTCGCAGATCACCGACATGACTCCTGAGCACTTCGACCGCCATTTTGATGTCAATGTACGGGGGATGGTATTCGGACTTCAGGCTGCTCTTCCTGGAATGAAGGAGGGCGGCTCGATCGTGCTTATAGGGTCCGTCGCCGGGAGCTCCGGCTACTCGTCTTACGGAACCTACTGCGCAACAAAAGCAGCTGTCCGTTCTTATGGCAGAACTTGGGCAGCAGAACTTGCACCCAAAGGAATTCGGGTCAATGTCGTTGCTCCCGGCCCTACGGATACCGAGATGATGGCTGCTGTCGCGGACGACACTCGCGCGGCAATTGTTGCTCCGATCCCTATGGGTCGTATGGCTCGGCCTTCCGAAGTCGCCTCGGCCGCCTTGTTCTTGCTGAGTGACGATGCAAGCTACATCGCCGGCGCTGAACTCTGCGTCGATGGCGGTTTGCGGCAGGTTTAAGGGAGTTTTCGAAAACGTTGTGCCCGGCCTGATCCAGGTCTGGCACAACAAAGCAACGGCCATAAGACCACTTGATTTAAAACAACCTGACCATCATTGCCGGCAGCGTTCCCCATGCGATCATGGATAGCAGGGAATGTCGCAGCCCCTCGCATCGCACTTATGATCGAATTGGTGCTAAACGCCTGCGGCGGAGGCGCTATAGGCTTCGTGCCACCCTCTACCCGTTCATTCTCGGCTTCGTTCGAGATCCACGATGCGCTTGCTCTATGGATCGGCACAGGCGATGCCTAGCTGGCCGTAGAAAAAGCGAAAGCAGTCGTCGATTTGAACGAGCAAGGCCGCAGCTAAGTAGGCCGCGCCGCGTCAATCGCGCGCCGTGGTAATAGGTCTTGAAAGGAATCGAACCAACGGCCACTACGTTTTGATTCAACGACGTCGTTGAAGATCCCCCGTTTTCACCTTCAGCGTTGCAATAGACAATCTCTGACTTCTCATGGGGCCACAATGTGCAGAGCCCATTCCCAAAAGCCCGAAATTCCCGGTAATCCAACGATAGAGATCTCATACTAACCGAAGCTTATTGTAGTAATGGGTACGTGTCTAACCAGTCACCGGCTGTAGAGCTCGCTGATGTTGACTAGGCTGCACCGCCTCGATCCGCAATCGTCCGTGACAATCAACTTGCTCGGTTCGATAGCGTCAACCCCGCGTCTAAGCAAATGCTCGCCAAATCGGGGCCGAATCCCTCGCGAACTTCTTCCAAAAGAAGCATTGGCTGCTTGCGGCACCTCTCCAGTTATTTCGATCGCACACCGTGTGAACTCCAACGCGACAAGTCCTGCAAAATACCCAGAAAAATACGAGAGATTATCGGCATTGTTAGAATCAAGACATTCTAGTGCGACTGTATTGCAATTAGCATCATTCACTCTAATTGTCTTAATCACAGAGGGATTGAGCTGCATGAAAAAAGCGATCACGGTGCGACTGGATCCCGAACTTCTTGAAGAGGTGCGGCTGAAAGCCGAAGACGAAAACCGGACCTTGACCAACTTCATCGCCACCGCCCTCAAAGAACGGCTTCGCCCCGCTTCCAGCGGTGAGCGAACACCTGCAAATGGACAAAAATAACCTATGACCGATAGATCGACCCTTCTCAAGGATGCTGCGACGACCTCTGCGCTGGCAAAAGCAGCAACCGGGATTTCGGGTTTTGACGAAATAACGCTGGGTGGACTGCCAGCCGGCAGACCGACGCTGGTCTGTGGTGGGCCAGGATGCGGCAAAACGCTTTTTGCGATGACTTTTCTGGTCAACGGCGCGACGCAGTTCGACGAGCCCGGCGTCTTCATGAGCTTCGAGGAGGCAAGCGAAGACCTCGTAAAGAATGTGGTCTCCCTCGGTTACGACGTTCAGTCTTTGATCGATGAGAACCGCCTAGCGTTGGACTACGTCCGTGTCGAAAAAGGCGAGATCGAAGAAGCCGGAGAGTATGACCTTGATGGTCTGTTTGTCCGGCTTGGTTACGCCATCGATCAGATCGGCGCCAAGCGAGTCGTGCTCGATACACTGGAGGTCCTTTTTGCCGGTCTTGGCAATAGCGATATCCTCCGTGCCGAACTACGGCGACTGTTTGCATGGCTCAAGGAAAAAGGTGTCACTGCAGTCATCACCGCGGAACGTGGCGAGGGATCGCTGACACGCTACGGGCTTGAAGAATATATTTCCGACTGCGTGCTCTTCCTGGACAACCGGGTCGAGCACCAGATCACAACGCGACGCATCCGAGTCGTAAAGTATCGTGGCTCAGCCCATGGTACCAATGAATACCCGTTCTTGATCGACGATCAGGGGATCTCCGTATTACCGATTACGTCAGCGGGGCTTTCGCATTCCACCAACAATGAGGCCGTCTCAACCGGGGTCGCAAGCCTCGATGGTATGCTCGGCATCGGCGGCTTTTACCGTGGCTCGAGCGTCTTGATCTCGGGAACTGCCGGTACCGGCAAAACGAGCCTCGCCAGCCACTTCGTCGAAGCTGCCTGTCGGCGGGGTGAGAAGTGTCTTTATTTTGCCTTCGAGGAGTCGCCCGCACAGATCGTCCGTAACATGCGCTCTATCGGCATCGACCTCGAACCGATGATTGCGTCCGGCCTCCTTCGGTTTGAGGCTGCCCGCCCTAGCCTGTTCGGCCTCGAAATGCACCTCGCCCGGATGCACCGAGAGATCGAGAAGTTCAAACCCGACGTGGTGGTACTTGATCCGATTTCGTCACTGCGCGGCGAACAAGGTGAAGTCCATTCCGCATTGCTGAGGGTCATCGACCTTCTCAAAAGCCGCGGCACAACGGCGCTTTTGACCAACCTGAATTCGGCTGGTCAGGCGGTCGAGGGCACTGACCTTGGCATGTCATCGCTGATGGATACCTGGCTTTCGCTCGTGCATGTGGAGTCGAACGGCGAACGGAACAGGGGTCTCTATATCCTGAAGTCTCGCGGCATGAGCCATTCTAACCAGGTTCGCGAATTCGAAATCACCAGCAGCGGCGTCCAGCTCGTCAGCACCTATCTCGGTTCCGGCGGTGTTCTGACCGGGTCTGCGCGCATCGCTCGTGAAGCAGCCGACGCTGCCGATGCGCTGCGGCGGACGCAGGAGAGCACGCGCAAGCGGCGTGATATGGAACGGCGGCGTGCTGCCGTGAACAGGCAGATAGCCGAGCTGCAGGCATCTCTCGATGCGGAAGAAGATGAAGTTTCCGAGTGGCTCACGCAGGACGAAGCACGGGAGAATTCGTATCTTCGCGAGAGAGATGCGATGGCGACACGTCGGGGAGCAGCAGAATGACCAGCGAAGACTCCGACGCCTTTGATGCAGCACTCCTTGACCAAGGAGACGGTGAGGCTGTCGATGACGGTCATTACAACCTTCGCCTCTACGTCGCGGGCAAGACGCCCAAGTCTGTCGCCGCCTTAAGCAACCTCCAGAAAATTTGCGCGGAACATCTTGCAGGACGCTTCAGGATCGAGGTCGTCGATCTCCTTGAACACCCGCAGCTTGCTGCAGGCGATCAGATCCTAGCCGTGCCGACACTGGTCCGGCGCCTGCCGCCGCCACTGAAGCGCATCATCGGCAACCTCTCAGACTCGGAACGGGTTCTTGTCGGACTTGATCTGCGGAAAGAGGAATAGAGGGCATGCCGGATAAAGTTCTGCCCATTGCCGATGCGGCAGACGGACTTTTGAAGTCCCCCGAATATCTGTTTCGCCTATACGTCACGGGAGCGACATCAAGGTCGTCCCGCGCAATCTCCAACGCACGTAAAATTTTCGAGCGAGATCTCGCGGGCCGGTACGATCTCGAGATCATCGATATCTATCTGGAACCGCTCAAAGCCAAGGAGCATCAGATCGTCGCCGCGCCTACACTTGTGAAGCTTTCGCCCAGTCCCGTACGCCGTGTTATTGGTGACCTGTCGGACGATGCGAAAGTCAGACGGGTCTTTGATATCGAAAACCCATCGCAAGGGGTCAAGCGATGACAGAGGACGAGCTGAAGCGCGACAACGCCGCCCTGAGAGAACGGCTCCGTGAGGCCGAAGAAACGCTCGAAGCCATCCGCAGCGGTGACGTCGATGCGGTCGTCGTGTCGGGCACGGACGGCATTCCGCAGGTCTATGCCCTCGAGACCGCGGACCAGACCTATCGTGTCTTGGTGGAAGAGATGCAGGAAGGGGCGCTGACCATGTCGCTCGAGGACCAGATCCTCTACTGCAACAAGCGTCTTGCCTCTATAGTTGACGAGGATATGAGCCGTGTCGTCGGCGGCTCGCTCGCCCGCTTCATCCTGCCTGCCGAGCGCGAAAAATTCGAGCGCTTAAGGCGCGCGGTCGGAAAATCGGAATTTACGATTAGCACCCGAAACGGCGTTCACACCCCCGCGCATTTTTCGTTTTCTAAGCTCAAGGGCGCTCGGGGGGAGCCAGACACGCTTAGCTGCATCGTAACCGACCTGACGGATCAGAAAAGGGCCGGCAAGGCCCTTGAAGATGCTCACGCTCGGCTTCTGCAGGAGGTCAGCGAGCGTGAGCGGACCGAAGCCATGCTTCGTCAAAGCCAGAAGATGGAGGCTCTTGGTCAGTTGACGGGTGGTGTCGCCCACGATTTCAACAATCTTTTGATGGCGATTTCGGGTGGCCTGAACATGCTCGACAGAAAACCCGACGAGGCGCGGCTCAAGCGCCTGAAGGACGGCATGCGGCAGGCCGTCGAACGTGGAGCGGGGCTGACAAAACAGCTTTTGAGCTTTTCCCGGACCAAGGCACTTGATGCCGAAGTGGTGAATGTCAACCGCCAGGTCACCGGCATGCGCGAATTGCTCGATCGATCCCTTGGCGGCAGTATCGTCGTTGAAACAAAATTCACCGAAGATGCTTGGCCCGTGAAAATCGATGCGGGAGAGTTCGAGCTGGTCATCCTGAACCTGTGCGTCAACGCACGTGATGCGATGCCAGAAGGTGGAACTATTAGCATTACCGCTCGCAATCTGGCGTCCTTCACCGATGGCGACCTTTCCGGCGATTTCGTCGCGGTTACTGTCACCGATAGCGGTACCGGAATGTCGGAAGCAACGATCGCTCGCGCATTCGAGCCGTTCTTTACAACAAAGGACATAGGCAAGGGGTCGGGGCTCGGACTGGCACAGGCCTATGGCTTTGCCCATTCGTCAGGGGGTACGCTCCGCATCGACAGCACGCTCGGACAAGGCACAACGATTGAGTTGTTGTTGCCACGGTCATTCGAATCGCTTCGCGCGCCAGATAGTTCGGCCTCTCCCAAAACATTGGGAGCTTCGGGCACACGGGCGCTGGGCCGTGTGCTACTCGTCGAGGACGACGATGCAGTAGCCGAACTGACCGCGGAAATGCTGGAGGAAATCGGCTTTGAGGTCAGACGCGTATCGAGCGCTCAGCAAGCGTTGACCGTCCTTGATAGTACCGAGACGTTCACAGTCGTGTTCTCAGATGTCATGATGCCAGGCGGGATGAACGGCATTCAACTCGCTGAAACCATCATGGCACGCGAGCAGAACGTAGCAATCCTCCTCACTAGCGGCTACGCTTCGGGTTTCTCCGAGAAGGCCGGCCTAATGAGCATCGAGATCTTGGCGAAGCCCTTCAGTCTGCAACAGTTGGAGCAGAGCGTGCTGGCGGTGGTCAAATGAAGCAAACACCCCTCGTTCTGGTCTAAGGCCGTTTCTATCGGTTGCCCGATACAGGATAACGCCAGGAATTTCTGCCTCATGCTCTTGATGGGATAAGAACCGCTAACCCGGTAGATTTCTGTCTAGCACAGTCAGATTGGACAATCAGTCAGGAACATCTCAGTGAGTTAGACGGTCCAGTCTTCGACGCGTAAGCCTGCCACGCGATCAAACTCGCGGCGGTTGTTTGTGACGACGATCAACCCGCGCGACCGAGCGTGTCCAGCTATAAGTTGATCATATGGACCAATGGGCGTTCCGTTTCGTGCAAGTTCAGCACGCAGCTGGCCAGTATGGGTCGCCGCTATCTCGTCATAAGATAGCACTTCCAGGCGGGCGGCGAACCCCTCAACAACGGCCAAGTTGCGTTCTGGGCTAGCCGACTTCTCTGCTCCATATATCAGCTCCATCAGGCTGACTGAACTAATGCAAAGCTGACCGTGGTGGCGATTGAACGCATCCCGCACGTGCTCCGGTTTATTCTTGATGGTGAAGATGCAGATGTTGGTGTCCAACATGTATTTCAACATCAGAATGCCTCACGCTCCTGCAACGCAGGCTGATCACGTTCGCTCATGAAGTCGGAAGTCGCGCCGGCGCCGTCAAACCAGCTATCCCAGACTTCGCCGGCGGGGGCTATAATTCGAGTACGCCCAACCGCGACGATATCGACACGCTTCACATCGTCCGGAAGAGCGACTGCCTTCGGAAGCCGGATAGCCTGGCTACGATTACTCTGGAATACCGCACCCTGCTCCATGACATACTCCTCTGGGATCTACAGATGGGATATGCCGAAAGTTAATGCACAGCCAAGGATATGTCAATGGGATATACAAAGGCTTGCGTTGAGCTCTTGAAAGGACATGAACCAGCGACCTGTGGTTCAATGCTCGCATTATTCGAGCAAAAGCTTGCACATCAGCATGCGGCTACACGGCTTAAGCGAGATATCGCGCTAACACCGGAACCAAAAAGCCTGCCGCGGGAGGAGCGGCAGGCTTTTCGAATGATGTGAACGGCGGCTCAAGTGCCTCCATAGGAGGAGGAGGTCACCTGAATAACGAAGCTTCGCGGGAGAAGGATGCGTCTTCGTTGGGCCTCATCTAACCCACCGGGCCCTGCTTCGAAAGTAAGCGATACAACAGAACAGCCACGCTCAAGTCGCATACCAGTCCAGTGGCGTTCAGGTTGCTGCCGGCCAGTCGTTCGCCGGTTCGTCGATCTCGCCGGACTCATCGGCCGGATCGGGATCTTCATTGTAAGCGCGCTGCATATCTCGTAGTTCCTTCTCCATCGCTGCGATTACCTCGGGCGTCTTTGACCCGGCGGTTACGTAGTGATCGACAAGCTGTTCGAGCTTTAGGCGAAGGTCGCCAGCGATACTGGTCATGGTCACACCCTTAATGCTTGGCCGGGCGGTGATCACCCTTGTCACCTTCGCCTGGCTTCGCGGCCGTTTTGGCCTTTTGACGCTTATCGGCTGAAAGCGAGCGGCCGACATCGACACTCTCTTTGAACTGGCCCTTTTGGTCGCGACGGACGTAACGCTTGTCGGTCCCGGTATCGATCAGCTCTCTCTTTGACATCTGAATTCTCCTTCGGTTGCCATATGCGGAAAACTCGCGCGTTGCCAAAAAGATGCAATCAATCCAGATGCTTGATTTGAATCTTATGGTTGCAGTGGAAAACTGAATCAAGCCATTGAAAATGATTCGCTTTTCGAACCGGAACTGAGTCGCCGACCACGCAGTTGAATCGCATAGGTTGCGTCGTGTGTGAGGAGTTCGATATGGCCGGTCAGCGTGCTCAATGGAAAGGTTTTATAAAGTTCGGCGAGGTGTCATGTGGCGTTGCGCTCTATACAGCCGCCTCGACCTCTGAGCGGATTACCTTCAACACGATCAACACCGCGACCGGAAACCGGGTCAACCGCGTGTTCATCGACAGTGACACGGAGGAGCCCGTGCCGAAGGAAGCCCAGACCAAGGGTTTCGAGATTGAAAACGGGCAATACATCATCATCGATCCTGATGAGGTGGCGGCAACGATCCCCGAGAGCAACAAGACGCTGGAGGTTGAGGCCTTCATACCCTGCTCCGACGTCGATGATGTCTACTTCGACAAGCCTTATTATCTCACGCCGGACAAGATGGGCACAGATGCGTTTGCTGCGTTGAGGGATGGCATGCGCAAATCCAAGGTTGCTGCGATCGCGAGGACCGTTCTGTTTCGGCGGATGCGCACCGTCCTCATCCGACCGCACGGCAAGGGCCTCATCGCGACAACATTGAACTACGATTACGAGGTCCGCTCGTCGAAGAAAGCCTTCGAGGACATGCCGAAGATCAAGATCCAGGGCGAGATGCTGGACCTGGCTAAGCATATCATCTCGACAAAAAAGGGCGACTTCGACCCGGCAACCTTTGACGATCGTTATGAAGTGGCACTTGCCGATCTGGTCAAAGCCAAAATCGAAGGCAAGGCATTGCCGAAGCGCAAGAAGGTCGAGGTGTCGAACCCGAACGACCTTCTGGCGGCGCTACGCGAAAGTGCTGGTCTCGGCACGTCCAAGGAACCCGCACCGAAACGCACTGCAGCCAACGCCAATACAGGTGCTGGCAGGCAGCGCACCGCGCGCGGGGCGGCATCGAAGACCGCCTCTTCGAAAGCTGCCCCGCAGCGCAAGGCAGGATGAGGGAGCAAGATCATGGCACTTCGCCCCTACTGGAAAGGCTACTTGAAACTCTCGCTTGTCACTTGTCCGGTGTCGATGATGCCGGCAACGTCAGAAGCGGAGAAGGTCCGGTTCCATACGCTGAACAAGGAGACCGGCAATCGAGTGGTATCGCAATACATTGACTCCGTGACGGGCAAGCCGGTGAAGGATGACAATGAGGGCAAGGGTTATGCTCGTGGCGAAAACGACTATGTCATCCTGACCGACGACGATCTCGATGCCGTCGCCCTTGATACGGTAAAGACAATCGACATCGACACGTTCGCGCCAGCCGACAGCATCGAATGGGTTTATTTGGAAAAGCCCCATTATTTGATGCCCGACGATCCAGTCGGACACGAAGCCTTTGCGGTGATCCGGGATGCGATGAAGGCTGACAAGGTCGTCGGCGTGTCGAAACTGGTGATCGGGCGCCGCGAACGGGCGGTGGTGCTCGAGCCGCGCGATGAGGGCATTGTTCTCTGGTCGCTGCGCTTCGGCGACGAAGTCCGTCCGGAGGAGAACTATTTCGAGGACATCGAACCTGAAGCCGACAAGGATCTCATTCCGCTGGTTCAAAAGCTGATCAAGCAGAAGACGGCACGCTGGTCGCCGGACATGGTCAGTGACCCGATCCAGGAGAGCCTGCTGAAATTGATTGCCGAGAAAAAGAAGCAGTTGAAGCCCAGGAAGCCTGCAAAGGGCAAAAAGGCAGAGGATGCGCCTGCCTCGAATGTCGTCAACATCATGGATGCCCTGCGCAAGAGCGTTGAAGCAGATCTCAAAAAGAAAAAGGCAGGCTAACATGCAGGAGGAAACAGACATCCGGCTGTGTGAGCCCGCGCCGTTTATCTATTTCGAGAACGGGCAGATCGCTGTGACCGATGGAGCGTCCGTTTGGTTGGTGATTGTAACGTGCGAAGCGATGAAGGCCACAGCACTTCCTCCGGAAAAGTCGCTGAGGCGGCTCGTCCGCTACGCTGAGTTTTATCGAGACCTGGCGGCGGCCAGCATTCGGCGGGGCGAAGACACGGATGGGAGGGTCTGGGTGCGAGAAAGCAACGTGCTGGCCGCGAAAGGCTCTATCGATCTAGGTGGACATCCCCGATCCCATATGCGGGAACGGCTTTGACGGAGCACCAACCGTTTCCTCAAACTCCCGACGGCCGGTACATGGTCGTCCGGGGACGACTTTGGAGGCTAAGCAATCCGGCGCTCAAGGAGAATGAACGGCAAGACCTCGTCACAGCGCTCATGAACGCCCGCAGGGCGGTCAAGCAGGCAAAAGGCGACCCTTCGGCGACGACGGTGGCCCGTCAGAGCGTCGATGCTGCAAAGGTGGCGCTCGGAGAACGGGGGCCGGTGTGGTGGGACGACGGCGCACCGGACTATAACCGGAAGCTTGCCAAAAACACGCCCTATCGCGAGTGGTTCGAGATGCTGGCGTCATCTCCTTAGGGTTTTGAGCCGCCAGCCGGGTTAGCTGGCGCCGCGAGGTTCTCCGGCTCACCGCGCGCGGGCGCCGACACGGATGACGTAGTCCGGGGATCTGTCACCGGTCTGATGAGATAACTTCCCGCAACTGCCGCGATAGCGACGATGACCGCGGTTGCTCCGATACGGATCATCCGTTTGTTCGATCGGTTAGTTTCGCTCAACTTTATTCTCCTTATTCCTCTGCAGCAGCTCAGCTGCCTGGTGAGGGCTCGGCCGCCTCTGCACCGGCTGCGCTGTCCGATGGCGTTCCATCGCCGGACTTGGCCTTGCGATCGTCGGCCTGCTCTCCCTGTCGTTCCAGATCACGCTCGATCATCTCGCGCGAACCTTCTGCAGGGTCTTGCTCAGGATGGTTCTTCGTATCAGTCATCGTCTTAGTCTCCCTTGTCCGTGCCCAACTTCGCGCACAGCTGGATGGTTCCGTTTGGGGGTGCTCGGCGATTCGCTTTCGCCTGCGCCTTGACTGCCGGCCGACAGACGACATGTCTTGAAAATGACCCGTATAGCGCCGCCCACGACAGACAGACATGGCGATCGTTTTCTGCAATGCCAGGAAGCGATGGCTGGGGCGTTCACCGATGTTGCCCTAGGGGCGGTTGAGGCCGGTTGGAAGCCGGAAGAAGTCGCGGCGGCCTTAGTGGAACTGGCCGATCATTTGATGCTCGGGATGATTGCCAATCGCAACCTTACTCAAGACCTCTCGATTCTCAGGAGACGATGACCCGATGTGCGGACGGTTCACGTTTGAGCACGAATGGCCGGCCTTTACCGATCTTTATGATCTGCCTTGGGATCAGGAACGGGGCCGAAACACACAGGCTCGCTTCAACATTTCTCCGACACAAGATGTTTTGATCGTTCATAACGATGCCGCTGGGCATCAGGTGGCGGAAACCGCTCGTTGGTGGTTGGTACCGTTCTGGGCAAAAGAGCTCCCGAAGGGCGCCATGTTCAATGCCCGCATTGAAACGATCGGCACCTCGCCGGCCTTTCGCGACGCGTTCAAGTCGAAGCGGTGTTTGATCCCGGCCGACGGGTTCTACGAATGGACCGTCAATGAGAGTGACGGCAAAAAGGACCCATGGCTCATCTATCAGCCGGGCGGCGGCCCCTTCTCCTTTGCCGGGCTTTGGGCGCATAATGAGAAACTCGGCATCACCAGCTGCACCATTGTCACCATGCCCGCTGCAGAGCCGATGAACCAGCTGCACGACAGGCAGCCCGCCATTCTCGAACCGACGGCCTATAAGGAATGGCTCGATCCTGCAACGAGCGGGGCACGCGCGAAAGAACTCCTGGAGAAGCAGAACCTAGACGGAATGCTGGAGTTTCACCGGGTCTCGAGAGATGTGAACTCGTCGAGGTTCACCGGAAAGCCCGAGGTGAACCCGCTGTGAAGGAGAACCGACATTGGTATGGCTGATTACGCCCAGAGTCGCGGTTTCCGACCTGAGGTTCGGGATGAGCCGAGAAGATGTCGAGGCCGTGATTGGCGTGCCCGGCTCGGTCAAGACAACCCGGACCGGCAGGACGCGATTAGAATACGGACAGACATCCCCCGCCCTGGTCTTCGTCGACGACGCCTTGATCGAGATCAATCTTCTTCCGGAGATCTCCGGCGGTCTGTTTCTCGATGGCCTCGATCTGATGGCCTCGAAGGAGCGCGATGTCGTCGCCGCCCTACACAAGCGCGACGATGCCGCAAAGGAGCGAAACGGCTTTATCATATTTCCGAGGCTGGGCATTGCCCTCTCAGGGTTCGAACCTCCACAGGCGGACCAAAAAGCTGTCACCGTGTTTGGGCCGAACCATCCCTGGAGCACGCCGTGAAGATGGCTATGACTGTCGTGTCCCACCGGCAAAACTCTTGTCCCGGGCGTTTATCGTGTCTGCACAGGTGACGATCCGGCGCGCGGTGAGATCCCGGCGAAGGAAAGCTATCCTCCATCGCTTTCTCCTTGAGCGACCGAGTGGATGCTGGCAGGTCACGGGAAGGCAGCAAGCATCCCCGTGGCCAAGTGGCTTACTTGTCGAGGTCCTGCGCCATTTTGTAGTGATGCTCCAGCGCGGGAAGCGTCTTCGCGGTCCAGGCCTTCAGATCGGCGTTCTCACCCTCTTCGGCGTAGCGCTTGAAGAGGTCGACGGCGTCTTCATGAGCCTCCACCTGATCGTCGATGTATTCTTCGTTGAACTCGGCGCCGTTGAGCTTGGCCAGCTCATCCACCTCTTCCTTGTGATCTTCCGTCAAAGCGGTGACCGGATTGCCTTGCACCTTGCCACTTGTCAGCAGCGTCTTGAGCTCGGCGGTCGTCTTCTCGTGATCGGTCACCATCTGCTGCGCGAACGCCTTGGTAGTCTCGTCGCCCTTTTGAAGGGCAAGCTTGCTTGACTCTATTTCGAATATGTCGCTGGCAGATGCCTGAAGAATGAAGTCCTCGGTCTTCGGCGCGACGCCGAGTGCCGAGTTTACTCCGGTCGATTCTGTTGCGGACTGGGCGAAGGCGCCGGTAGCCGTCAGGACGAATGCGGAGGCGAGTAGGATCTTTTTCATGAGGTCTCTTCTGTAGTTGTGCGCGTACAACCCGAAGATCCGCCGTGTGTTCCCGTTAAACATTTGTGACGAAAGAGTAATCACCCTGCAACGACATCGCGGCGTTGACGGCGTTTCGCTCTGCGTCGAGCGTCGCGAAGCTCCTCCAAAGTCGGCTGCCACCAGCCACGGCCCCGCTCGTAGTCTCCCGGAGCGGCCCGTGCGGGCCAGGTGTGGACCAGTTCATCGACGGTCGGCGCGCGCCACGTTGCCCAGACGTGCTCGTCGTCAGCATGCGGATAGAGCTCGGCGACCTCTCCTACATCCACCAGTTCTCCCGTCACGTCGGTGAACACGACGATGCCGTATCTGACAGTCGCAACTGGCCGCTCCGGTGGCGGTAGGTCGTCGCTCGGTACTGGGAGGCGCTTCTTGCGCCGCTCAATGGATCGACGCCTCGCTTCCGCTTCTTCCTCGGTTCCCTTCCGGGCCTCGGCGCGTTTGCGTCGTTCCTCGGGTTCGTTACGTTTCGCAGCCTCCTCGATCGCCTCCCATCGGTGTTGTAGCTCGTCGTAGGAGGCATATGGAACCTCCCACGCCTTCTCATCGCCATTCCACCGCGCGAACGGGATCTGCCTCAGTTCTTCCACGACGGTTCGCGAGTACGGCGTACGGATGCGAAAGCCGCGGTCGTAGACTGACAGGTATGGGCTGAGAATGGGTTCGAACTGGTAGGCATCGCGACCGCGTTCCTCCTCGTAGGGAGTTCTTCGAGCAGCTTCGGTCGCCAGCCACCGGTCGATGCGGCGGCGGGCGGTTGCTCCGGGAACCGTCCAGGCCCGAAGGGCGCCGCTCCAGCGGGCGCGCGGGAAGGTCTCGCGGAAACGCGCGACGGTCATCCGGTCGAACGCGAACGACACCGTTTCCGGTTCCGCCTGGGATCCCGCCTCTTTGTCAGCTTCACCTTCCATCGCCGGAGAACGCACGATGGACGCAGCGGTTTCCATCAGGACAGAGACTTCTGCAGGAAGTGGAGCGCTCTCTCCGCGCCGCCGGGCGAGATCGTATGGCCGACAGCCGGAAGGATATCGAGTTCGACATGGAATCCTGCGGCGCCAAGCTGACTGGCAGCCATCGTCGATGCCACCGCCGGAATCGTGCGATCATCCTTCCCGTGCAGCAACAGTATCGGTGTCCGTTTACTGTCCGAGGAAATCTGCATCGGTGCGAGAAGCCCTGCGAAGGAGACAAGCGCGCCCACGTTCCAGCGGCCGGAAGCGACGGAATCAAGCGCGACGATGGCACCCTGCGAAACGCCAACGAAGGCGATACGCTCGTGGGAGCTTTCGAACCCTTCTTTCCTGACGATGTCAGTGACGACCTGGTCGAAGCCTTCACGCGCGGATCGAATGTTTTCGGGAGCAAGCGGATTGCCGTCGATACGGAACCACTGGTGACCGCGCCAGTGGGTGAACGGAGCATCGGGGGCGGCGAAGCGGCTTTGCGGAAGTGCCGAACGCCATGAGCTTGCAAGCGGCATCAACTGTGCGCCGGATGCTCCAATGCCATGGAAAAATATGACGAGACTATCCTGCGATGCCATGCCGATCCTGCGGTTAGTTGAAGACACGCCGAGGGCGCTCGACCATCTTCGGGAGCGCCCTCAAACCCCGCGCACAGTCATCGACGCGCGACGGAGAGGTCGCTGCGGAGGCTGCGCTGATTGCGGGGCGGCAAGGCTCAGATGGTGCCCGAATGCCCCGTATACAAGGCGGCACTTATGCACGTGAGAGATACCTGCCATCCGTTCCTTGAGGTTGATGTGCCTGCGCTGACAACCACTTATGAGGAAACTCTCACAGAATACAAGGATGGTGACATGGTAAGCAGGATCCGCAGGACTCTGACCGTGGAAGAATGCGCGGCGGCATTCGAGCATACCAACAAGATTGCGCAGGAGGCGGCCGACGAAGAGCGCCTTCAGCGAGAAGAAAAGAGCGCCAAGCTACGCGCGCTTCGACTTGCGGCCGCAGGCGGGACCTCTTCAGAATAGTCTCGCTGCCGCAACGGAACCAGTCCTTCTCTACCGAGTTCACGACCACCCAGAGCGGAGTCTACTATGGATCACATTTCCCAGCCCAGCCAGCGGGCGCCAACGGTACCCTCGTGTCAGGGCGCCGCGCAAAAGGATACAGCATCGAGGATCTCGCGACCGCGACCGGCCTGCCAACCGTAGAGATCACAGCGGCCGAGGACGGCGGCGGTGCCGCGAACCAGGTCGAGCGCATCGAAAGCAAGCTTCGATAGATCGAACTGTGACAGACCGGGAGGAACCGCAATGCCAAGTCATGTCGAGACATACCAGGACTACCGAATTGCTATCTACAGCCCGGCTGGCCACTTTGCGGTGATCTCGCCGCCGGGAAGCAACGCCGTATTAGGCCTCGGGGCGCGACAGCCCCGGTCGACCGTGGTCGAGGGTGTCGATATCTGTCTCGACCGTGCGAAGGCCTTGGTCGATGGTCTGTCGGAAAGCGACGGACATCCGAGCGGTCCACATGTCCTCCCGCTCTCTAACAGTTGAACTGTCGTCGCTTGGTCCGGAGGACACGACTCCAATGTCCAAGCTCAGGATTGCAGGAGAAGCGAGGCCGCACCATTCAGGTCTTTCACCTCTTCGTAGGGCAGCCAGTCAGGGTTTCCGGTCTCGCCACCGCGGTTCACCCAGACAGCGCGCAACCCGAGTTCGTGGCAGGCCTTCATGTCCGTATACATCCCCATCGCCACGTGGACCGTTTCGTGCGGATCAACGCCCATCTCTCGATAGGCATACTCGAACAGGTGTCGCGACGGCTTGTAGGACCGTGCCTGTTGCGAAGTTATGACGAAGTCGAAGGGCACCCCGATCCGGGCCGCGGTAGGCCCGATAAGATCGTCGTCGGAATTCGTGAGGATCGCGAGCTTGTAACGCTCCCGCAGCCGCCGGAGGGCGGCCGGCACATCGGGATGCGGACCCATCCTCGACGGTGCGGATGCGATGCGTTCGATCTCATCCGCATTGGGTGACACGCCGTGCTCCCGGAAAGCGGCAGTAAAGCCGATCCGCAGGATGTCCTTAAAGAGCCGGTAGGGTTGCTCTGCGGTCAGCCGACGGCTCTGCGCGGAGAAGCTGTCGAGGATCGTCGCGGCCGTGTCACCATCATCGTGCTCAGCCAGAACCGCACCGATCTCTCGCAGGAACACCTCGTGCCATCGCGCAAGGGTGCCGTAGCAATCGAAAGTGATCAACTTCGGCTTGGGATTGAGAGAGAGCATCAATGACTACTTTTCAGTTTTGCTTCGACTTTTTCTCGGCTGTTTCCGACCTTGTCGACGGTTTTCTTAACCATGTCCTTCGAGGCGCCGGTCTTGTCGGACTCGTACTGGACTTCATGGTCCTGACCGCCTGCGACCAGCTTGCGATCCTGCGCTCTTCCCCATGATGTTGTAGCCATTCCAGCCTCCTGATGTTGTCCTCGGCAAAGAACGCAACCGGATTCGTGAGGTTCCATGTTCAAGGCGCGAGGCATTGGTCACAGATACCGCAGCCGTCCTCGTCGATGTATAACGACGAGCACGGTAGACAGCAGCAGAGGCACGTTTTGGCCTCACGGGTGCTAACGCGCGGCTCCGGCGGAAAGATTTCGATCAGATCATCTGAAAAGTCTGTGCCTACTGCGTCGTCCATCTAGGGCTCCAGGTCGAGGGTTCCTCTCAGATGGGTGAGGTTTCGGATTGGCGCAAGACAATGCCTCAAAGAGTAACGCACGCATCTCAGTGAAGGTCCGAGACCAGTCACTCTCCCTTTCCTGCATCAGGCAAGTCAGACTCAGTGAAGACGTCCAGCTGGTAAAGCGGAACCCGGAGGCCATTCATCATTCACGGGTGGCCCGGATCTGCAGCTCGCTGCAACCTCCCGCGCTTAATCAATTTCAAGGCAAACAACGCCTGACGATCACCGAACTGCAGATCCGGATGCCAGTGGCATACGGAAGGTGAAGCAAGTCTTTTCTTCGCTCGAGCTGACGTCGATCCGCCCTGCGTGGGCCTGGGCGATCTGCGAAGCGATGTAGAGACCAAGACCAAGCCCCTGCGTGCCGGACTTCCCCTCGCCACGCCTGAACGGGAGAAAAAGCTTGTCGATCTGCGATTTTTCAATCGGCGTTCCGCCGTTTGTCACGCAGATCTCAAGCGTCCCGTCGCTTGCCTCCGCACGGATTGTGATCGGCTGATCCTGCGCGCCGTGAGTGACTGCATTCGACAACAGGTTCGAAACCATCTGCGCGAGACGAAGATGGTCGACGGAGACTGTTTCCGGAACATTTAGAGACGCCGTGATCTGCCGATCCGGGTTTGCGACCTTAACCTCATCGATGACATGCTGCAGGGTCCGAGCGAGATCGTCTTCCGAAACCGAAAGAGAGATGCCGCCGCCCATGCGCGACCGAGCAAGATCCATCACGTTCTCCACCAGACCGGACATCCGGGACAGGCTCGACTTCATGAGCTTCAAAATGACCGGACTGCGGTCGGTCCAACCGTCTCGCAGCAGCCTGGACGTTCCCGCATCGATTGCCGCAATTGGATTGCGCAGATCGTGTCCGAGAACGGCGATGAACTGTTCGCGAAGCTCGGCAAGCGCCCGCTCCTGTTCCAATGCGACGCTGCTGGACTCCAGCCGCTTCCCGGCGTCCAGATGATGGGCGATAAGTTCCGCGAACAGCTTGAATGCACCCAGCACCTCGGGGTTCTTCACCTTGGCGGGGTTGGGGTCGATGGCGCACAGCGTGCCCCAGAATGCACCGTTCTCCAGAATGATCGGCTCCGAGATATAGCTTCGTAGCCCGTAGATGCGCGGCGTGTGGTGGTCACAGTATTGCGCATCCTCCGCTGCGTCATCGAACACGATTGTTTGGCGATGACCGCGGATCTCGTTGCAGAGAGTGCTCTCAATCGGGAGCTCGTCGCCTGGCTTGAGGCCGAAGCCGACGGGGTCAAGGACTTGGCAGGCGATCCAGCGGCTTTCGGTAACACGGGCGACCGCAGCGAAGCCCATTCCGGTCATTCTGAGAACGACGTCGAGCATGGTCGGCACGGCAGCGATCCCGGCAACCCGTTCGATGTCGTGTTCGAAACCGTCGGCCGACGTCTCAACATCGATCTTCACTGGAACGCGCGACAGGGTCATGGACTCGATGAAGGTCACATTCTCCAGGGCGGTTGCGGCGGCCTCGGCGAGGGCCTCGAGCACCTCGACCTCCCAGTCGGCAGGCGTGTATGGTTGCGACCAGTACGCACCGATCGCACCAATCGGGTTATCCGAACGGATGGGCGCCATTGCCATCGCCCGGACAAAAGTTCCGGCGTAGAGCTCATAAGGGATCCGGTCGTCTGACCTGATGTCAGGAATGACGGCTGTCGCCTTGTTGATCATCGACCAGCCGCTGACGCAGGCGACCGACGGGAACTTCTGTCCCTTCCAGAGCGGCCCGATGGCATCCTCTTCTACATAGTGACAGAGATCACCATCCTTGAAGATGATCGCAATGCCGTCGCAGCCAATCACCGTCCGGGCGGTTTCCCTGATCGTCTCGATCACCGCCTCGACAGTGCGGGCGCGCGATATCCTCGCAAGAGCCTTGGACAAAGAAGCGAGGGGCGTTGAAGGTCTGGTTCGCTGATCCATCGACCACCGCCTTTCTTCTGGCATGAGCCATCATATCAGCGTCCACGTTTGCACAAGACGCTGATTTTTGACAGCAAAACTTATGTGAAGGAGACTCCGAGAGTTCAGAAGGTTACTAGAGCTCAGTCGCAGATTGCGAACTGTCCCAGAGAGGTGAGCACTTCTCTCTCGGAGTACGGCTTACCCACGAAGCCGAGCGGTCCGAGTGGCAGGGCGGCTTCCCGCGTCCGCTCATCAAGATTCCCGCTGACGAACAACGACGGGATGTTCCAGCGCTGGCGTAGGGCAGCCGCCGTCTCGACACCATTCGTTCCTCGAGCGAGATTGATGTCCATGATGGCGACGTCGATCGCGCCATCGATCTGCTCGGCGAGCGTGATGGCCTGCTGCATGTGGGAGGCCTGCCCGACAACTTCGTAGCCCGCATCCAAGAGCATGTCCTCGAGGTCCATCGCAAGCAGCATCTCGTCCTCGACGATCAACACGCGCAGAGGCATCAAACGCGCTCCTTTGGAAACGTCACCGTCGCCCTGTAGTCCGCTCCGCCCGGCTGTAGGAATGTCCCATCGAGCTGCGCTGCCATGCTGGCGACCAGTTTGAGGGAGAGGTCGGAGATTGGACTTTGCACATCGTCTCTGACTTCAAGCTCCATCAGGCCGCCTTCGATTTCGCGCAGGGATACGTGAACTGCCGCCCCGTCCTTAAGAGCGCTCCGCATTGGCGAACTCAGAAGCTCGTTGAGTATGACCGAGATGGGAATCGCACGCTCTGTCGGGAGAGATATCTCTTCTGCAAGGACCTCGATCCGGCGCGCCTTCGTCGATCCGGCGATATCGAGGCAGAGCTTGTTGATGTGGTCGACCATGTCGACGGTCAGCGAGTTCTGTGTCCTGTAAAGGCGCTCATGAACCGAGATGATCGCCCGCACGCGCGATATGGCCTCGTCGAACGCCTGCAAAACGATCGGGCTCTCCAGTCGACGGGCCTGCAGGCGAAGTGTGCTCACCACGAGCTGGAGGCTGTTCTTGACGCGATGGTTCACTTCAGAAAGGAGCTGCTCCTGCGCTTTCAAGGCCGCCGACAGTTCCGCCTCGCGCGCACGGTCGGCCGTCATGTCCATCATCACACCAATCATGCGAACCTTGCCGCTCGAAGTCCGGAGTACCTCGCCGCGGGAGTTGATGTATCGAACTTCGCCATCTGGCAGCACGATGCGGTAGTCGAAGTTCATCACCGTCTGGTCGGGTGAGTCCAGAACGCCACTGACCACCTTGTTCACTCGGACGAGATCGTCTGGATGCATCCGCGCAAAAAACGGTTTGGCTACCGGACCGCCCTCGCCAGGGAGGAACCCGAACATGACATCGACAGCGTGGCTCCTGCGCCAGATATCGGTCTCAGGTTCGTACTCCCATGACGCAAGATCGGCCGCATGAAGCGCAACGCGCAACCGCGCATCCGCTTCGCGCTGCCGGACGACACTCTCGGTGACATCCATCGGGTTTTGAATGATGTACTGGATACTGCCGTCCTCTCCGGCGACAGGAGTATGGATTGGGGTCCAGAACTTTTGTGTGAACCCACCGCCCGGCTGCGGAATGTCATATTGGATGACAGCCATCTCGTGTGGCCTTCCGGTGTTCAGAGCATGCCGCAGAGAGACTTCGAGGGGGCCCTGCTCCACTGTGCCGGCCGCGTCAGGGTTTTCCGGGAACGCCTCGAGGATGCTCCGCCCGACGATGTCGTCGCGCGTGCGCTGGGTCAGGCCGAGGTAGGCGTCGGAAGCGCCGACAATGACAAGATTGGTGTCGAGGACAAGATAGGGCTGCGGCATCCCCATCAGGATGGCGGCGAAATTCGTCGGTCTGGCAAGCTCATTCAATTGGTCATAATCTCCGGCCGTCTGACACCATGCTCGTATTGGATTACGTCAGGATTAAGCGGCCTTCAGCCACGTCCCCATTTCCCCGCACGTGAAACTTGAAACTTCGTAAAAGGTTTCATTTGCCGATGCGAAAATATGCAGATAGCGCTTCCTGACATGGAACGAAATCCCGCAACACGTCGTTTGCATGCGATTTTCCACCGAGCTGACCCCCGGAAATCTAACAGAGATTCCCTTTGACTGATCTGGAGCCCACTCGGTTCCGTAGATGTTGCAGCATGGGTTTGCCTGTGGCAAAAAGTCGGCGATCCACGCCCTCTTTAGGAAAGCGAGTACCGGACGTTGAGCTATGACAGGACCAAGGTCGACCTGACGAACTGCGATCGGGAACCCATTCACATCCCCGGTTCCATCCAGCCTCATGGTGCCATGGTCGTCGTAGACGATGAGACGGGCCTCGTCTCCTTTGTCTCGGCCAACGTCAATGAATTCCTTGGCGACACCAACCGCGACTACAACTGCGCGGAACTCGCCGACGTCGTCGGTGCAAGCGTCGCGCACAACGTTGCAAATGCAATAGCAAAGGCAGGTTCAGGCCAGATCGCTGCCGTCGTGCTCAAAGCCGACATGGGTGACAGCGGCGTCACGGCGGACATCACCGTACATCGCTACGAGGGCCGCACCTTTCTGGAATTCGAACGTCCGGCTTCACTGGAGGATACCGAGGTAGCTCTCCACCTGACGCAGTCGCTGATGAAACGCGTCGACGCGCAGAAGGACTTCGATGGCCTGTTCCGGACGACCGCTCGCCTGATCAGGGCAATGCTCGGATACGACCGCGTGATGGTCTACCGCTTCCTGCACAACGGAGCCGGTCGGGTGGTGGCGGAGGCCAAGGAGCGTTCGCTCGAAAGCTTCATGGGACAGCACTTCCCGGTTTCCGACATTCCGGTTCAGGCCCGCAAGCTCTATGTCCGGAACTGGGTCCGGGTGATCGGCGACGCATCCTTCGTCCCGGTACCGCTTCAGCCGAGCATCTCCGACGATGAAGCTCCTGTCGACCTCTCGTTCGCTCATCTCAGAAGCGTGTCGCCGATCCATTGCGAGTACCTTCAGAACATGGGTGTCGCAGCCTCGATGTCGATCTCGATCGTCGTTGACGGCGAGCTCTGGGGGCTGATCGCTTGTCATCACAACACACCGAAGCATCTCTCGATCCCATTGCGCGTCGCCACCGAGATGTTCGCTCAGTACTTTTCGCTCCACGTCGCGACCATCGAGAACCGGGCTCAGAAAGCAGCCGCCGTAGGAACACGCGCCCGGCTCGACGCGATCATCGCTGGCGTGGATCCGGCCGATCCAGTGGAACTGACGCTGCGGACCAGACTGCGCGAATTCTCCTCGCTCATCGCGAGCGATGGCGCAGGCCTCTGGACGCAGGGAGAATGGGCATCGTTCGGCGTTGCACCGCCTGAGGATGTGATGCCGTCTCTCATGGAACTGATCTCGCAGAGGGCTGGCCGCACCATCTGGGATACGCAGGATCTCAGAGACGAAACCGGAAACGAGATCGCCTATGGATCCCGTGTCGCTGGCATGCTCGCGATCCCGATCTCGGTTTCAGCTCCGGACTTCCTCGTCTTCTTCCGCAGCGAGGAGGCTCACCAGATAGAATGGGCCGGAGAACCCCGAAAGAACATCGAGCTGACGGAGACGGGCGAGCGCCTGACACCGCGCGGAAGTTTCGAGACCTGGAGGGAAGATGTCCGTCACAAGTCGGTTCCATGGACCGATGCGGATCTGGTCGTCGCCGATGCCATCCGCGGCTATGTGCGGGATGTCATGCTCTCGCACAATGACGCGACAGAAGAGCAGCGCGAGAAGACTGAAGACCAGCGGAAGCTTCTGAACTCGGAGCTGAATCACCGCGTCAAGAACATCCTGGCGCTGGTGAAGTCGATCGCGACACAGACGGGAGCAAACTCTCTCTCGGTTGACGACTATGCCAAGTCGTTCGAAGGACGGCTGCGGGCGCTCTCCTACGCACACGACCAGTCGTTTGCCGGAACCGATGGTGGCGAGTTGCGCGGCCTCATCGAAGCCGAAGCTGGCATGCACCGCTTCGCCCAGATGCCGGACAGGATAACGATCGGAGGGTATCCGGTCGGGCTTACCGAGCGCGCTTTCGGCGTGTTTGCCCTTCTGCTTCACGAGATGATGACGAACGCCGCCAAATACGGCAGCCTGTCGGTTCCCTCCGGCAAGCTGGACATCTCCTGGTCCATAAGTGTGGAAGGAAACTGCGAACTCACATGGATCGAAAGTGGGGGCCCGGAAGTGGTGCCGCCGACCCGACGAGGGTTTGGATCAAACCTGATCGAGAAGACAATCTCGCATGATCTCGGCGGTACGGTCGATATCGACTTCGCGCCTGCAGGTGTTCGCGCAAGGATCATGGTTCCTGGCAAACATCTGCATGCGGTTGCCGAACGCGAAGCTGGTCAGCAGTCGGACATCGCCGTGGCTGACGAACTGCTTGCGGGCCTCCGGGTTCTACTGGTCGAGGATCAGGCGCTTATCGCCATGGATACCGAGGAGCTCCTCCGGACCATGGGGGCATCGGAGGTTTTCGTGGCTGCCGATGTGGAGACTGCGCTCGACAGGATCGCGGAGACAGTTCCAGCGTGTGCCGTGCTCGATCTCAACCTCGGCTCGACATCCTCGGAGGAAGTTGCAGCCGAGCTTGAACGACGCAGCGTCCCTTACGTCTTCGCAACTGGCTATCGTGACAGTATCAGCATTCCAAATCGCTTCGCCAGCGTGCCGGTCGTGCGGAAGCCTGTTGCGATGAGCGCGTTGGCCATCGCCCTTCAACAGGTCATGCTTGGCTGATAGGGAACGGCGATTCAGTTGTCCCTAAACGGTTTCGCTGGTCTGGGAGCGAAGATGTCTTCAAGAGCCTTCAGCACAGCCGCAACACCTGGACTGTTTGTTGCTGGATCCGACGGGATGCAGACCGGACCCGAGTTCGCTGGGCAGATTCTGTGGAGGTAATTGGGGACAGTCTCGCAGGATGGGTCGAAAGGTCCTGTCGCAGTCGGAAGGACGGGCTCTGTCATGTTCACGATTTCTGAGAGAGGTCGGGGAATGCTGGGCAGTATGAACTACTTTAGCTTCCGTGTATATGCTACCTCAGTCATCGACGCTCTGTGATGTCACCGTATTCCGATCTGCGGCGCCCGCGACCTGTTCGAGGTGGCGACGCAGCGTCACCTGCCCTCGGACCGGGCTTGCAGGTAGCTCCATGCCGTCGATGCTGGCAATCGTCATGCGCGCATAGGAACCTGCAGCAGCTTCCGAGAATCCGAGCTTGCAGAAACTGTCCTCTATCTCATCCCGAGCGATTGTCCTCAGATCCACGCTTCGCCCCAGCAAGCTTGCGAGCTCTTCGGCGACTCGCGCGAAGGTCAGGCGTTCGGGACCTTCGACGTACTGAATACCGATATCATCGATGGACGACATCAACCTCACCGCGGCGGCACGGCCGAGATCGATGGGTGAGACCATCGGCATCTCGAGCTCCGGCGGAAATGGTGTCGAGATCGCTCCCTGACGAGCCATTCCAATCAAGGGATCGAGGTTCGTGAAATAATACGCACCGCGGTTGATCGCGGTCGGCACGCCGGTTGCCTCAACCATCTTCTCGAACGCGTGGAGAACGGAAAGATCCCCAATCCGGTCACCGGGCTGCGCGCCGTATGTAGATGCCAAGACGACCTTCTCCAATCCGGCGTTGCGAACCGCCTCGGCGATGCTGGTCGCTGTTGCTGTCTCTACGGCATCGGTGTCGGTGTCCGGAGATGCAGGCGGGTTCAACAGAAACGCGCGACGGGAATCCTTGAACAAAGCACTCAGCGCGTCGGTATCGAGGATGTCGAGTGCGCGAGCTGCGACGTTCTCGCGCTCCCATGCCCTTGCCTGCTCCGAAGAATGGACGACCGCCAACGCAGAGACGCCCTCGTCTCGAAGGGCCCGGACCACCGATGAGCCGACATGACCAGATGCCCCGAGTATCGCAATCACCTAGAGTTCTCCGCTTGCACGGAGATGCGCGCGCAGCTCGGACCGATCCATGAAGAGATCGGCTGCAGTGGCAGTCCGATCCGGGTGCGTAACCCGAACGTCGATGTCTGCAGGCAGGTCGAGCGCCTGCTGCGCGTTCATGATTCCGAGGGGCACATGATCGGAGCCTTGCGGAACTGTCACTTCAACGAGTTTCTTTGATTTCATCTTCGCATCCCTGGATTCCGAGCTAGCTGGATGACGGAGAATATCTCTTGAGCAGCGACGTCTCCAGCTCGTGCCCGTCACCTGTACATTGGCGAACACCCGGACGAATCCGATGTTCCCGTCGAGGCAGAACAAACTCCAGACGCTGCAATTCCGCAACACAGCCCGCGATCCACGTGGTTAGGCAAGAAGGCCGCGAGACCTCGGAACTTCAACGCCGACGCGTCGTTGGGGTGCAGTCGCTTTCAACCAATCGGAGTTCCCACATGCAGATGTCCGACGAAGCCCGTTCGATCCTCGTGTTCGCCGCATACCACGAACTGCTTGCCGGAGATCCGGTGAAGGAAGTTGTCCTCGATGACGGAGCTGGTCACAAGGCCAGTGCGAAGGGTCAGCAGGAACTGGCGGATGCGGGCCTCATCAGCATCAACGGTGAACGCGCGCACATAACGGAGGACGGAGAACAGGTCCTCGCTTCACTCCTGAACGCCATCCGAAGCGCCACCGGAGACTATGAGGCCAAACGATGAAAACGCTCGGCATAGCCTATGCAGGAACGCTCATCTCGTTCCTGGTGATCGATGCCATCTGGCTCGGATTGATCGCAAAGTCATTCTACCGGGATCAACTCGGTGAACTCATGCTTCCATCGCCGAACTTCGCCGTTGCCGCGGTATTCTATCTATTCTTTGCTGTCGCCATTGTCGTCTTGGCGGTCCGACCCGGTCTCGAATCAGGGTCCGTCTGGACTGCGATCGGATGCGGGGCAGTGCTCGGCCTCGCCGCATACGGCACGTATGACATGACAAACCTTTCCACGCTGAAAGGATGGCCCGTCACGCTCAGCGTCGTGGATCTGGTCTGGGGCACGGTGCTGACGGCAACCGCAAGCGCCTTCGGCTACGCAGCGGCGCGGCAATTCGCCTAGCTCGAATGATTTTCTTCACCGGAGACACTCACTTCGGGGACCCCCGCGTCCTTCGCATCGACCGCCGTCCCTTCCCGGACATGGCCGCGCATGATGCTGCGCTTATCGGCAATTGGAACGCCGTTGTAGGGCATGAAGACGACGTGTGGCATCTCGGAGATTTCATGTCGCCAAAGGCTGGTGACTGCTCGGAGCTCCTCGCCGAGCTGAATGGTCGCAAGCACCTTGTAGTCGGAAACAACGATCCGGAGACAGCGACCTATGCCGAGGGCTGGACCAGCGTCCAGCACTACGCCGAGCTCCATGAAGGTGGATATCACCTTATCCTGTGCCACTACGCATTCCGGACGTGGAACCAGATGGGCAAGGGCTCTATCAATTTCCACGGTCACTCGCACGGAAAACTGAAGCCAGTTCCGCGGCAGTTCGATGTGGGAGTCGATGCGATGGGACTTCGACCCGCCTCGATGGATCAGATCCTGAAATCCCGAAGCAACGCGCGAGATGGGGCCTGAGTCCGCAAGCGATGCCTCGACGGAGGATTCGCCGGAGGAGCCTAAACGCCTTGTCCGCCCTAGTCATGGATATACTGCGCGGGCCCCATCCACGTTTTCGCCGCAGCGTGATCGGCAGGGAACCATCGTACGCGCGGGCGGTTCACCGTCGTCTGAAGGAGGAAACGTCAATGACAGCCATGACCGTGGAAGCGCTCTCGAAAGAATTGAGCAAGATCGATTTCTGCATGTTCAACACGACTGGTGGCTCCGGCGGGCTCAACACCCGACCGATGAGCAACAACGGCGACGTCGAATACGATGGCGACTCGTGGTTTTTCTCATACGAGGACACCGAGAAAGTCGCCGAGCTTCAACGCAACGCTCGAGTATCGCTGACGTTCGCCGCACCTCCAAGCCTGCTCGGCAAGCCTGGTATCTTCATCGCGGTTGATGGCGAAGCTAGTCTCATCCGGGACAAGGCGCAGTTCGAAGAACATTGGGTCAAGGATCTCGACCGATGGTTTCCACATGGGATCGACACACCTGGAATAGTTTTGATTAAAGTCGCGGCGCGTTCCGTCGAGTATTGGGATGGCGAGGAGAATGCGCGTATTGATATGTCTTTTACCGACGCCGTCGCCGATGCGGCGATTTGAGCCCTCATCCACCTGATCAAAGTGACTGGGGCGGCCGATCGGCCGCCCCAGATACATTTGGCTCAGGTTTTCTTGAGTGATCCTGGCTTGTGGGCCGCCCGTTTTCCGGATTTCTCGCTTTCAACGATGACCTGTGGATCATCCTTGGAGGCTTTGACCTTGTGGCCTTTGATCCTCGTATTCGACACCTGCTTCTTGATGACCTTGCCTTCGGTCTTCCCCTGACTGGTTTCCCAGGTGACCTTGTCGCCCTTCTTCAAATTCTCGCTCATACCGCGATCTTTCAGTCAGGGCTCACTGCGGACGGTGGCTTGATGTCGGCTGCAGGTTTCGATTTCGTATCGTCCTTCGCGAACTTGTCATCAGCCTCTTGGTTGATCTTCGTCACGTCTTCCGACTGCTGCTCGGTCAACTCATGCTGGTCTTCCGCACGGTGCCAATGGTCGTCATGCGCACCTTCAGGCCTACCTTCGTCTTCCCAGATTTTGTACGCGCGCTCGCGTCGTTGCTGCTCTCTATCGTCCATCGACTATCTCCTCCTGTGGTCATGGACATAACTCCAGCTTGAGGAAGTCGTTCCTGGCATGACGAGCGTGCAGATGAGTGGTTGCTGTCAGCATGCCAGAGGGCAGGATGGAGGAATCAATTACTGAAAATTCCGCGCCTTCACCTTCAGCGTGTCGATATGCAAATCCGGTATGAAAATGTCGCGAACCTTGTTCGGCTTTGGCCGATCCCGGGCATCTCCGCCACCAGGTGATCCATGCGCGAACTCGTCGCCCCGTCCCGTTGGATGCCTGAATTCGGCATCACGATCGGAAAGCGCTGCGAGGTCTCCGGACAGATCCTCCAGCTGCCTCGCAATCAGATGAACGACCTCGCCCTCGCGCTGGATTTTTCCATGGATCGCCATCATGCTCGCCCCGAGCACGACGCGCCGCCGCTTTTCGAAGAGGCTCGGCCAGACAACGATGTTGGCGATGCCGGTCTCATCTTCGATCGTGATGAACATCACGCCCTTGGCGCTTCCAGGTTTTTGGCGGACGAGCACCAGTCCGGCGGCGCAGACAAAACTCTTGTCGCGGGCGTTCATCGCGTCTGCGCAGGTGACAATCCGGCGTTCGGCGAGATCGCGGCGGAGGAAGGATATCGGATGCTCTCTCAGCGTCAGTCCGACATGGGCATAGTCCTCGACGACATTGTGGCCTTCGGTCATCTGCCTGAGCGTAACCTCCGGCTCCTGCTGCTCGGCGACAGCCCTCTCCTCCCGGGCGGCAGCCGCGGCGAACAGCGGGAGCGGCTCGTCACGAAGGGCCTTGATCGCCCAAAGCGCATCTCGCCGCTCCAGGCCAAACGCCGGACGAAACGCATCGGCTTCGGCAAGCTGGACAAGCGCCTCGGCCGGCACCTCTGATCGTCGCCAGACATCATCGACGGTTTCGAACGGCCGCTCCATGCGGGCAACGACAATCCGCGCGGCGTCTGCAACCGCCAATCCATCGACCTGTCGCATGCCAAGCCGGATGGCATGGCGGTCAGATCCGGGGATTTCCTCAAGCGTGCAGTCCCATCGCGAGTGCTGAACGGAAATGGGCCGCACTTCGACGCCATGCTTGCGCGCATCACCAATGATCTGAGCCGGCGCGTAAAAACCCATCGGAAGCGAGTTCATCAGCGCAGCCCCAAAGGCATCCGGGAAGTGGCATTTGATGAAGCACGATGCATAGGCGATGAGGGCAAACGAAGCCGCATGGCTCTCCGGGAAACCGTAGGATCCGAAACCTTCGAGCTGCTTGAACGTCCGCTCAGCGAATTCGCGCGTATAGCCGTTGTTGATCATGCCGTCGATCAACTTGGCCTGGAACCGTGAGACACCGCCGGTGAATTTGAAGGTCGCCATCGACTTGCGCAACTGGTCGGCCTCGCCGGCAGTAAACCCGGCGCAGACCATGGCGACCTTCATGGCCGATTCCTGAAACAGCGGCACGCCCAAAGTCTTGCCGAGGACGGCTTCGAGCTCAGGCGTCGGGTATTCAACCGGCTCTTTGCCCTCACGGCGACGGAGGTATGGATGAACCATGTCACCCTGGATTGGACCGGGCCGGACGATCGCTACCTGTACGACGAGGTCGTAAAAGGTTCTGGGCTTCAGCCGTGGCAGCATCGACATTTGTGCTCGGCTCTCGACCTGAAACGTTCCGAGTGTATCGGCCTTGCGGATCATCGCATATGTGGCGCTGTCCTCCTGCTTGACCCTGGCAAGATCAAGGTCCTCTCCCTTATGCTCCCGGATCAGGTCGAACGCCTTCTGCATACAGGTCAGCATGCCAAGCGCCAGCACGTCGACCTTCATCATTTTCAGCGCCTCGACATCGTCCTTGTCCCATTCGATTACTTGACGATCTTCCATGGCGGCTGGCTCGATCGGCACAAGGTCGTCGAGACGCGAGCGCGTCAGCACGAAGCCGCCGACATGCTGACCGAGATGCCGTGGGGCACCCATCAGCTCGCGCGAAAGTCGCAGGGTCATTACCAGGCGGTAGTCGTCCGGGTTGAGGTTTAGCTCGCGGACATTGCGCTCGGTAATCTCTTCCGACCATGACCAAAGGCCAGACGATAATGCCTTGGTGACATCCTCCGGCAGGCCCATCGCCTTGCCGACATCCTTGATGGCGCCCTTGGCCCGATACCGCGTAACGGTACAGACGAGTGCTGCCCGATCGCGGCCATAGGTTTTATAGATCCACTGGATCACTTCCTCACGGCGCTGGTGCTCGAAGTCGACGTCGATATCCGGTGGCTCGTTGCGTTCCTTGGAGACGAAGCGCTCGAACAGCAGATCGTTCGTCTCAGGATCGATGCTGGTGATCCCGAGGATGTAACAGATTGCCGAGTTGGCAGCCGATCCCCTGCCCTGGCACAGGATGCCCTGGCTTCGGGCGAAACGGACGATGCTATAGACTGTCAGGAAATACGGCGCGTAGTCCATTTCCTTGATGAGATCGAGTTCATGCCTGACCGAGCGCAACACCTTTTGGGGAAGGCCTTCGGGGTAGCGGATCGGAATGCAGTCACGGACGCACTGTTCCAGAGACTGCTGGGCGTCCATCCCGTCGATCAATGCTTCTTCGGGATACTCGTAGGTCAGCTCTTCCAACGAAAACCGACACTGCTCGACGATCTCCATCGTCCGCGCCAATGCTTCCGGATAGCGGGGGAAAAGCCGTTCCATTTCCTCTGGAGGTTTCAGGAAACGGTCGGCAAACCGCTCCCGGTTGAACCCGACCGTATCGATCGTCGTGCCTTCGCGGATGCAGGTGACGATATCCTGGAGCTGCCGTCGAGACGGTTCATGGAAGAGGACGTCGTTCGTAACGACGGTTTTGACGCGGAATTTTGCCGCCATGTTCGACAGCTCGTGCAGCCGCATCTGATCGTTCGGCCGCCTTCGGAGACAGAGCGAGACATAGGCGCGCCTGCCGAAGGTGTCTGCCATCTTACGCAGCTGGAGCGCGCACGTGTCGTCCGGGAGATCCGGCACGAGAATGCCGATCATGCCCTCCGCGTATAGTGCGACATCATCGAGGTGGAGGATGCAGTTGTCCTTGCCGCCCCTGCCCTTGCCAAGCGTGATCAACCGGGTCAGCCGCGAATAGGCTGCCTTGTCGGTCGGGTAGACGAGGATCGACATGCCGTCCTGCAAGTCCAGGCGACATCCGACGACGAGACGAAGGCCTGTGTCCCGCGATGCCTCGAGCGCGCGCACGATGCCTGCCAGGGAATTGCGGTCGACCACACCCAGCGCCTCGATGCCGAGTGCTTTCGCGGCGGCAAACAGCTCCTGAGCGGAGGATGCCCCCCGCAGGAAGCTGAAATGGGTCGTCACCTGGAGTTCGGCGTAATTCATGCGAAGATCCCGTGCATGAACCATTTGTGCGATCCAGTCTCCGGATCGAGGCCGTCGCCGGACCGAAAGATCCAGAAGCGCTCGCCATCATCGTTCTCGATGACGAAATAGTCTCGGACGGCTTCCAGCTCGTTTGGCAGCATCCACCACTCGCCAAAAATGCGCTCCGGGCCGTCGGCCCGTTTGACGCGGTGGCGCTTACCACGCCAGGTGATGGTAGCGGGCGGATAGTCCGGCATCATCGCGATCGCCTGGATCTGCTCGGGTCGGCTGAAGAGACGGACCGGACGTCGCCAATGACTGACCCACCCGTCTTCGGCGGATTCCGCGACCGCTGAAACCCGTTGGACGCTGCGCTCGGGGATATCGGAGGCGAAGGGCACCACGCGATAGACCCGCTGGCCACGATTTGCGAACACATCGATCAATGGCGTGATATCGCTGTTCTCTTCCTCGACAAGCGAGGAAACCTTCTGCTCTTGCGCCAAGGGCTCGGCGGCGACGGCCACCAGCGTCAGCTTCTCGATGCCGAAGCCGGGTTCAATCTTTTCGGTTCGGTCGCGGAAGAGCTTGGTCAGCCAGGCCACGTCGCGCGCGGGCTTGGCCGTTCCTGCCCGTACCGCCTGGATCGTGTTGTCGACCTTGTGGACGATCAGATCCGTCCGCCGCGCACCGAGGCCGCGCTTCTCAAGCTCGGCAACAAGCTGCACGACCAGCCGGCCGACGTATTTGTTGATCGTCTCGGCGGTGCCAATCGGCTCCTGGAACGATCGCGAGACCTCGACGAGATCGGCGGTTCGGATGGGATCGATCGGCTCATTCATGCGTCCGAACATCTGGTCGAGACGGCGGCCGACTTCCGGCCCGAAGCGAAGCGCCAGCGGCGCCCTTGGCGTGTTCGACAACTCTCCGATCGATTGGAAGCCGAGCACTCGCAGATCAGCCACGACCTTTTCCGGAAGCCTCAGCAGGGAAATCGGCAGTCTCTCGACGGCGCGAACAATCTCGCCGCGCGGCACGATGACCGTATCACGCTTGATTGCCCGCACGCAGGCATGTGCCGCGCCCCAGGTGTCTGCGATTGCGACCCTTGCGGTGAGCTTTCTGGCACGGAACATGTTGACGATACCGGTGATCATTGGTTGCTCGCCACCCTGGAGATGATCGGCCCCTTCCGTATCGAGCACGAGGCCATCGACGCCATCGACGGCCACGATCGGCGAATAGTGGCCAAGCGCCCATAACCCAAGGCGATCTAGCGCCATGGCATCGGCCGCTGGATTCGCATCGACGAGCATAAGTCCCCGAAAAATCGCCTGCGCCTTGGCGGCCGGCATCCCCACCCTGACGCCGATCTGTCTGGCGGCGTGATCGGCCGCCGACACCCAGCGCTTGGCTCCGCTACTGGTGATGACGGCGATCGGGCGGTCATCCGGAATGGCGGGATCGTCCCGCCTCATCCTGTCCGTGGCCAGATCCGGAAGATAGATGGATACGACCCTTGTCATCACACGCTCCGACGTAAAACTCAGCACACTCGCCCGCACGCGATCTCATCAACTCAAGGAACCACCGAGTCCGTCCAATCCCCGGGACCGGAAGCTCTTCTGACGGAAGCACGCTCACCCGCCATCTGGTGGTGGATGCCGTCGGCTGGCCGAAGTCGTTTGCCTCGGTCTGCCGCCGCCATCGCCGGACCGCCAAAGCGATGGTCCCGGTTCGCTCGGCCACAAGCTGTAGCCGTCTGCTGACGACCATAGGCAGCCTGACCAGCTCCCCGACGACAGCACCCAGGCTGCCATGCGACAACGCCTCCTCCATGTTGGCGGCGACGTCCTCTTCGTTGTCAGACTCGACAAAGATCACCCTCGACGAATCCAAACCCACCTGAGCGAGCGCCGGGAAAAACAGATCCGGTCGGGTCAGGCACCAGACCACTGGTCCCCTGGTCCTGGCTGCAATCCCCGCGGCAAATAATGCCGCCGCGGCACCATCCACCGTTCCCGAGCCGCCGCCCGCAAATTCATGCAGAGCGCCATTGGCCAGCCCGCCGCCCGGAAGAATGGCATCGAGTTCCGCGATGCCGAAAGGAAGACAGCCGGCCTTCTTCGCCCCCTCTCCTTCGATCGAAGAGATGCGTTCGCGCAGATCTGCAAGGACTTGAGCGCGGACAGCCGACATCGGTCGCGGAATCCTTCCGGTTCGCGTTGATTGAAATAGGACGACATCATGCCGCCAGAACAGTTGATGTTCTGTATCTGTTCCGTTACGGAGGAGGAGTCAAGCGGGAGAAAAATAGGAATACAGTCTCATGATTTTAGAGATTCTGCAGATTCCGGTTTTGAATCAGTTGGCTACGTCCGGCGGTCGGTCACATGGCAGCCAAAAAGAAAATTTGAGAGGACCACGTCCACTCCCAGAGTCTGGCAGGGCGTACGTTTGAAGCCTAATCACTCCCCGGTTTACGATCTCGCCACGACGCTGAAGCAGGTAAAGGAGCCAATGATCAAGGTCGAGTGCCGGACATGTGGACGGTCAGACGCGCTCGAGCGAAAGGTCCTTGTCCGCAAGCATGGCGCGGGGATGACTTTTGCCCGGTTGCGGCGGATGGCTGCAATGGGGTGCGATCGTCTGATCAGCGCCGATGGCGACCAATGTCACACGTGCTTTCCCTGCCTCCAATCGCCAGTGCTTTCACCCGATCACGATTAAAGGGCCTGTCTACCAGCGGATAAAAACGTCTGCCCGCTTGCCATGACGCTCATCCGCGCCAGATCCCATTCGATGTAAGGAGTATCGGGATGGCTGAAATCAACGACTGGTTGGATGATCGCATCCAAGAGATCATCAACTCACCTGGGTTTCATGAGAACAAGGCAGAGTTTCGCGATCAGGCAAAAATCCTGATCGTGAGCGGCGAGGCTGAGGGTTTTACGGTCGCCCAAATCAAGGAAGCTTGCGGAGGAGATGTCGAACGATATCTGCTTGATCAGCAAAATGCGATGACCGACGTCGAGCTCCAGCGGAAAATCGACGAAGATCCCTAAGGTGCAGCGTCGGCAATGGTTGGTTGCGCCTCTCGCTGCCGGCCACGAAACCAGCACCTACGGCATGCCGCGGCAATTCTGAGGAGAGCAGCGATGGTCAAACGACTGGGCGTATGCCTGTGCGGAAAGGTGACATACAGTGTCGAGGGTATGCCGATACGCGTCGGAATCTGCCATTGCACTGACTGCCGGCAGGAAAGCGGTTCGGCATTCACCTATTTCGGCATCTGGCCCGCTTCCGCATTTGAGACGTCCGGTGAGACGGATCAATATGCGGGGCGCCAATTCTGCCGATCCTGCGGCTCTCGGCTGTTTGCCTATGATGCCAAGGAAGCCGAAATCAAGCTTGGAAGCCTGCAGGATGCGCCAACCGGTCTCGCGCCAACCTACGAGCTTTGGATCAAGCGCCGTGAGCAATGGCTGCCTGCACTGTCAGGCGCTGAACAGTTCGACGAGGACCGAATATAGGGAGGAAACCAAATGGAAAATGCATCGAAAAAGCTTGCCGATGAGTACAGGCGCCTTGGGGGGCACCGTGTCGCCGTGATTGACGACAACCTTGGGTCCTCCCGCGACTGGGATGGGGATTCCCCTGAAGCAGACGCATTCTGGAGGGCAAAAATCGCCCCGTTGTCCGACCGCGAGCGGCGGGATGTCGAAACTTTCCTCCCGTCGTTGAACGACGAACTAGGGGATGTAGTGCATGAATGTCGAAGCCATCACCTTTCACGCTAGCGACTGGGTCCCCAACAACCAGGAGCTTCCAGTCCTCGTTTTCAACGCCGCTTTGCCTGAAAGTGGTTTCGAATGCCTGTTTGCAAGAAATGGATGGGCGAGCATCTGGACGAACGGCGTGTTCACCTACCAGCATTACCATTCGGGTGCCCACGAAGTTCTCGGTGTCGCCGCCGGCACGGCGACCTTGCTCATCGGCGGCCCTGGCGGCCGTCAGTTTGACGTGATAGCAGGTTCCTGCCTCGTCCTGCCCGCGGGAACCGGCCATCAAAACCTCGGATCATCTGGCGACTTTCAGGTTGTGGGTGCCTATCCGCCCCGTCAACACGCCGATATCCAGACGTCGGCAGCGACCAAAGAAATGGTGGCCAAGATCGACGGCCTGCCCCTGCCGGACACTGATCCTGTCCAGGGGCCCTCCGGAGCTCTCACTAAACTGTGGCGTAAGCCGACGACGGCATGATCAAGCGACAGCTTTCGTCAGCCTCGCCAGCCGCTTGATGGCCTGCGCCAGCGGCCTTTGCCCCTCGCAATAATCCTGCCAGGCCGCGCTCTTTTTCAAAAGGGCAGGCACGGTCTTCACCGTAAACCGCTTTGGATCGAGGTCGGCTTTAACCTGCGTCCAGGTAAGCGGCATCGAGACTGTCGCACCAGGGCGAGCCCGCGGTGACAACGGCGCCACTGCCGTCGCCATGCGATCGTTGCGCAGATAGTCGAGGAAGATGCGCCCCTCGCGCTGGTTTTTGGCCATCTTGATCAGATAGCGTTCCGGGTTGTCGAGAGCCATCTGCTCGCAGACTTCATGGGCAAAGCCTTTCGCCTCGTCCCAGCTTATTTTCTTGCCCTTTGGCACCGCCAAGGGCGTGACGACATGCAGGCCCTTTCCGCCCGTCGTTTTGCAGAAGCTGATGAGGCCCAGATCCTCCAGGCGATCACGGATTTCCCGCGCCGCTTCGACGACGGTAGAGAAGTTGACGTCTGGACCGGGATCGAGATCGAAGACCAACCGTCCGGGGACCTCGGGCTGATTGGGCTCACAGTTCCATGGATGAAGTTCGACGCCGCCAATCTGGGCGATGGCCGCCAGCCCCTCCACCCGGTCGATCTGCAGGTAAGGCTTTTTGTCGCCGAACACAGTAACAAGCTCAAGCAGGTTGGATGTCCCCGGCATGGCATGGCGCTGGAAAAACTGTTCACCACCAATCCCATCCGGCGTGCGGATGATTGAACAGGGCCGGCCTTTGATGTGGTCGATCAACCATGCGCCCACAGCCTCATGATAGTGCGCAAGATCGAGCTTGGTGACCGGCTCGTTGTCGCCGGCGTCCGGCCAAAGCGGCTTATCGGGACTGGAAATCATGACGCCCATCACGTCCACCTTCGCCCCCTTGCGAAAACGCTTGGGCGCCGGCTTGTCGGTTTCCGGATCAGGCACCTCGTTTTCGACCGGAGATGCAGGTGTCTCGACCTCGACCTCGTCGGCCGGCTTGTCTTCCCGCAAGCCTTTGAATGCTGCCTGCCTCACCTGACCGTCGGCGGTCCACCCGGCAAACTCGATTTCTGCGACGAGTTCCGGCTTGAGCCAGACGATATCGGCGGATTTCTTCGGCGCACCGATGCCGGTGAAGGGCGATTTCGAGGTCTCCATCTCCTTCAGTTTTGGCAACAATGTCTCAACGACCTTTGCGCCATACCCCGTGCCAACCCGGCCGACATAGACGAAATGATTGCCGCGGTTGACGCCGACGAGCAGAGAGCGGAATCGGCCGTTGGTCTTGGCATAGGCGCCGATTACCACTTCATGGCCAGCGCGGCATTTCGACTTAGCCCATGTCTCGGAGCGGCCGGACTGATAGGGCGCCTTTGCCTGTTTTGAAACGATACCTTCCAGCGAAAGACGGCAGGCGGATTTCAGCACCGCATCCCCGCCGGTCTCGAAATGTTCGACGAAGCGAACAAGCGGATCGTTGCCAGCGTCGGAGAGAAGCGCCGCTAATCTGTCCTTTCGCTCGGTCAGCTCCAATTCGCGCAGATCCTCATCTCCGGCGAAGACGAGATCGAAGGCGAAGTAAACGAGATCATCCGTCTTGCCCTCCGATAGCGCCGCCTGAAGAGCGGCAAAATCGGGTGCGCCGTTTTCGTCCAGCGCGCAGATCTCCCCGTCGATAATGCAATCGGGAAGAGAAGACGCTGCCGAGGCAATAGCCGGCCATTTTTTCGTCCAGTCGAGACCCTTCCTTGTCTTCAGCGTGACCTCGCCGTTTTCCACCCGCATCTGGATCCGGTAGCCGTCGAATTTGATCTCATGGATCCAGCCTTTGCCGGAGGGTGGGCGATCCAGCGTCTCGCAAAGCTGGGGCGCAATGAAGTCCGGCATGGCCGATGAAGGGCGTTCGACCGCGGTCGGTTTCTTGGATGCTTTTGGCTTAATGTTACGGCCGGCCTTGCGCTCCTCGGCCGCCAGACCCTGGCTGCTGTCCCAGACGGCATCGGCGGCGACCGCCGCTTCCGTTAGTATGAACGGCGTCGGTTTGCGGCCCTTGCCGGAAGCAATGGTCTCCATAGTTCGGCCTGACGCAACGGATTTGAGGTTTTTCTCAAGCACGGCCGCGCCATCTCCGTCGACGGAGAATTCGTCGTGATGCTTGATCAGCAACCAGTTGATCCGCTTGCCGCCGTCGCGGTCGTGGCGCATACGAACAAGCACGAAGCTGCCATGCAGCCGATCGCCCTTCAGCGTGAACTTGAAATCGCCTTTCGCCAGTGCGTCTTCCGGGGACCGGTTGCCTTCCGGCTCCCAGTAGCCGCGATCCCAGAGCATCACCGTACCACCGCCATACTCGCCCTTGGGAATGGTGCCTTCGAAATCACCATAGTCGAGCGGGTGATCCTCGACCTCGACGGCCAGCCGCTTGTCGCCGGGATCGAGGGATGGTCCTCTGGTCACCGCCCAGGATTTGAATACCCCATGGAGCTCGAGGCGAAGATCGTAATGCAGCCGAGTGGCGTCGTGCTTCTGGATCACGAACCGCCGGCGGTTCGATGATCTGACTTCAACGTCTCCGCTTGGTTCTGCGGTTTTCTTGAAGTCTCGCTTGGCACGGTAGGTCGAGAGGTTATCGCCCATTGGTTCGCTGATCCTTGAACGCAAAACGAAACGGAGCCGACATCATGCTGGCCCCGAAAACTACTCAGCGTCCCGAAACGCGGATCGCCCCGGCGTCGCCGAGAGTGCGTTGGACAGCAGCGATCTGGTCGGCAGCGATATCGACCGAAACTTCGATTTCTCCCTCGAGCGCGCCGTCATCCCGTGAGCCGCCCTCATGTGATGCATCGCCACCAGAAGGTCTCGAGCCTGTCGTGTTTCGCTCAGTCGCTGCCTGGATGAAGATGTCCGGGCGTGAAATACCCTGCTGCTGCACCAGGTGCTCGACGGCGAGGTCTGCTGCTTCGCGCGTATCAAACGTAGCGCGGATTGTGGTGGTGCTATCGTCGGCCATGAGGCTCTCTCCTGTTTCCTTAGGTCACAACTACAAACGCGGGGAAGCGCGGCTGGTTTCCTTGATCGACGATGATTGAATCTAAGGGAACCTTCCACCTCAGAGAGTGTTCATCGATGGAACCCAGGAGGACACCGATGACCCCGCCGAAATCACCAGCAGTTGAGGCTCTTGAACAAGAACAAGCCCGACAGTCCCGCGATGTTGGATCTGAGCTCGAGGATGGTCTCAAGTCCACATTCCCGGCCTCCGACCCGGTCTCGGCGACAACAACCTCCAACCCAACCGGGATCGTGCCGTCTCCCCCGAAGGAGGCTGGCTTTGGCTCGGACGCGCCGCTCGTGGATAAGGCTCTGGCCGCGACAAGGGAGCCGGAGCTGACTGATGGGACGACATTTGCGGCGTCCCGCGAAGAGCTTGAAGCTCTAAAGGCGGAGGTAGCACGCCTGCGGGAGAGCGCCAGCGAGATCGGGTCGGCGACATTGCGCGTCGCGAAGGCGCAAGCCGCCGACGTACTTGTAGACCTGAAGGAGCGCATCCGTCGCAAGCCATTGCCGGCAGTTGGTATCGCCGCCGTCATGGGCTTCGTCTGGGGCATGACGCGTTGATGTGACCTTAAGTTGCCCAGACCGTTCAAAGTGAACCAAAATGGAGGAAAAAATGGCCAACCCGGAAGACGATGCAAAAGGTCAATACGCGCCGTCCCAGGCAAATCCACATGCATCCGGCGTCCACAGCGCCAAGCCAACTGTAATCACCGGATCCGAGGACGCTACAGAGCATAAGGTCCCGCCCGGTCAGAAAGGCCCCAAGAAAGATTGGGACATCAATTTCGATCCCGCTGCAAGCAGTAAGACAAGCAACCGGTGAGACGCGAGTCATTGTCCAAAAGATCTTGAGAGAAGAAAAGAAGCTGCGATGATCGAGGAAAAGACAGATATTACCCGTAGCGACCCCGCCGTGACGGACAGATCGCGAGAAACTGAATAAAGCGCCCGAGGATGGGCTGCGTGATTCCTAGGGCATCACATTTAAGGACCAGGTCTAATCTAGATGAGTTTCGTCGCTATTCCCTGCCGCTAGGTGCCGGACATTTCCCAGTGAACGGCATCTAGCCCTCAATCAGCGCTTGCTCTGTATTATATCATTTACCTAATATTCGGGCGACGCCGGGAACTTGCCCCGTCGAACAACGTTCTCTTGCGGCAATATGTAGGGAGTTGAACAATGTCTGGTCCAAACGCACGATGGAATGAGCCTGTGGAGATCGCTTTCCCGTCCGGCTCGCATAAGGTTAGCGGTCCGTTCGAGGCACTCGCGCACATGACGGAGAACTGGCCTGCTGCGCAGGGACTTGATTTCGTACGCGCGCGTAGTGCCTGCCGCGGCGCGATCGCAGGTCACAGAACTGTCGACGAGGCGCGGATCGCGTTCGAAGCGGCTGCCAGCGAGGCCCGCAAGCAGTTCGATCTCCGCCGACATTAGCATTGGGCGCGTGTGCTTCATCCGTGCGAGGATCCCCTCCGCTGCCGCCTCCCCCGTCAGCTGATCACCCGCAACAATAACAACAAACTCATCGCCCCCCCGTGCGTGCCACAAGATCGCTTTCCCTGACGGCTGAGGTCAGGCGCGCGGCTGTGGTCTGCAGGACGACATCTCCCATCGCGTGGCCATGAGCATCGTTAACCTCCTTGAAGCCATCGAGGTCGAGTGCCAGGACAGCAAAACCGTCAACAGACTTCAATGCAGCAAATTCCATCGAAAGCCCACGCCGGTTAAGCAATCCTGTCAAAACGTCGGTACGCGCCGTCTCCTCCAGCATCTCGATCCGACGTCGTTCTTCGGTAAAATCGATTGCCATTCCGACAATATTGACCGGTCGGCCGTCATTGTCTCGTAAAAGCCGCCGATCGCAACGCATCCAGCGTTCGCCGTGGACGGTGTCGAGACGATACTCGGCGACATTCTGATCGAGCTCACCAGCAATCAGCGGTGTAAGATCGGCCTGGGCGCCATCGTTAACGTTGACCCTGTTGACGTAGCGCTCAAGATCGAGGCGCGCCGCCGTCGGGCCTCCGATAAACTGAGCCAGTCGATCCGAGGTCTCGAACTTGCCTGTCAGGATGTCCATCTGCCAAAAACCGCCACGAACAGCTTCAAGCGCCAACTCAAGCTGCGCCGCCCGCTCGGCGAGCTGACGCTCATGCGCCTTGTGGCGGGTGATGTCCTCGATCTGTGATATGAAGCGAACGACCTTGCCTCCAGCATCGCGCATCGCGGCAACATGGATCAGGACGTGAACGATCTCGCCGAATGGCCGGAGATAACGCTTCTCGATCGTGTAGCCATCCCGCCTTCCCTGCAGCACCTGCTGGAACAGGATCAGGTCCGCCTCGATGTCGTCCGGATGGGTAAAGTCTCTGAAATGCGTTCCGAGCACCTTCTCTAGAGGGAGCGCGAGAAGTTTGGCGAAAGCGGTGTTGCCTCGAATGATACGGCCCCCAAGATCGACCAGGGCGATCCCTATCGGGGCATTCTCGAATGCAAAGTCGAACAGCGCCAGGCGGGTTTCAGGATCATCGGCCGTATACGGTTCCGCTACCATCTTTCCTCCAAAGACAAGAGCATCACGGCGATAGGTGTGTTTTGGGGGATGATAATCAAGGTGGCGGCCAGCATTGTCGCGCAATGGCAGGCTGCATTTGCGCAGGCTCCTTGATGTCAGACGCTGTCGAAATTATCTCGGGCCTCATCGGAATAATCGAAGGCGCTGATATGGGGCGACCTTCGAGACCGCTAAGATCAGGGAGGAAAACATGGATACCAGGAGCCGGGGTCTTTCCACGAGCGACATACGGATACTCAGAACGCTGCTCGGTCGATACGCGGCGCGTTATCATCTCGCTGGCCCAGAGAAAGACGACTTGATCGAACAAATGTTTCAAGCTTTGGCTAGCAATCCGGACATTTTCTTCGAAATCCCGGTCGAAAAGGCCGCCGCAGAGACGATGCACCGGATCTTTTCCGGCCGTTAGATCAACGGCCATTCACCATGTCTGTCACATTATCATTTACATAATATAGCAGCTGGTCATATGTATGGCCCCGGCTAAGAGAGCGAGTCCATTCGCCAGCTGGTTAGGGTTCGTCAGGAGCAGAAAACATGAGCGGCGATCACTCGTTCGATGTCGAACGTGCATCTGAACTTTTGTCCGTGCTATCAAACCCCAGACGCCTCGAGATCTTCGAGCTCATCGGCCAGCGAGAGTGGGACGTTAACTCCCTTGCTCAGAAACTGAACATGAGCCAGTCGTCGCTGTCGCAGCATCTAAAAAAGATGCGAGATCTGAAGGTTGTCAATGCCCGCCGGGACGCGCAGACCGTCTATTACTCGTCGCAGAACGAAAGCGTGGCATCGATCTTGGCCTCACTTACACAGATCTTCGCGTCGCGCAAAACCGTCGAACCCGCGACCTGAGCGACGGATGGTTGCCGTACTCTGGGTGAGACTTCGCCTGCCTCGGAAGCCGCGCTTCAAGGGTCGATAATCGGCAGAGCGGACAGGTATCGGCCTCATACTCCACCTATCTTCGCGTCCGTGTTACGCCGAAGATGAGGAGGGACGTCTTCGAGCTCTGCGAGCTTATCGTTCCGCTTCAGAAACACTCGAGACTTTTCTCGGACCGCGTCGATCGGCCAATGACCGTTCGCCGCCTCACGACAATATTGGACAAGGGTGTCGTAAGCCAGATTTCGCTTACCGTGGGGCCACTCGTCGAGAAAATCAAATACGTCATCCAGTCCGGTGATCTCCTACACAAAATACCGGCGCTGCGCGTAGATGGGCTTGTTAAATTGAGCGAGCAACATAGAAACCTCCTTCGTTTGCTCGATGGACGTACGACTGAAGCCGGCCCCAGATCGGGCCGGCTAATAGCAATCTATGTTATTTCCTTGGGCCTTGGGGTCAGGCGACCTTGCGATCAGCTTCGAGCCGGAGCGGCTCGCCAGCGGCGGCTGAAGCGACGCCGATTTCGATCTTGCGCGGCTTCATGGCTTCGGGCACCTCACGCTTCAAAGCAATCGTCAGCAGGCCATTCTTTAGATCGGCTCCTTCCACCCTCACATGATCGGCAAGCTCAAACTTGCGCTCAAAGGAGCGACCAGCGATGCCGCGGTGGAGATATTCGCCCTGCAGCTCTTCGGCTTTCCCACCTTTGATCACCAGGACATTGCGCTCCTGAGTGATATCGAGGTCACCTTCGCCAAAGCCCGCAACCGCCATCGTGATGCGATAATCGTCTTCACTGGTCTTGACGATATCATAGGCCGGCCAGGTCTCGATCGCGTTGAGGCGCTGCGTATTGCTGAGCAGATTAAACACGCGGTCAAAGCCGATGCTCGAACGATAGAGCGGGGCAAAATCGAGTTGAGTTCTCATAACCATATCCACCGTGAAGCAACATGGAAGGAAGCGTGGAATCCGCATCCTCGGTCAGCCGACCCCCTCATTGGGCCGTCGGCGTTGACCGATTTGGTTGTTGAGATTTTGCCATTCAAGACCCGATCGGAAGTTTTCCAGGTCTCCAAAGTCATCTTGTTCGCGGGAAATCCAATCCTATTTCGGATTGCTGTCTTCAACTTGGGAGCATCGAAATGGATAATGGAATGACCGAGATCTTTCCGGACATCACATTGAGATTCGCCTCCGACAAAACTGGAACCAGCTTCGGCCAGAAGGCCGGCAAGTCGCCGGCCTTCCATCTGATCCAGGTTTCAGCTCTTGCTTCCGGGGTTGAGCGAGGTGTCGGATCCGCGGGTTGTCTTCGACTCCTCGGCTACCCTGACCCGGGCCGCATCGTGTATGTCAGAGGCGACTGCAACTGCTTTTTCGGAAATGGCCGAGGCCGTATCGCCAACCTTCTCAACCGTTTTTGAAACTTCTGTCGAGACGGTGCTCTTGAGGCGATCCGATGTCTCGCCCAAAGCCTCATCTTCGGCGCGCGTATGAGGCAGTGCTGCGCCGATAGCTGCGCCGAGCGCAAAGGCCAGCGCGCCTCCGACAAGCGGCTGATCTTTAAAATGTTTCAAAACGGCGTCATTGAGTTGTGAACTCATATCGGCAGCACTGCTTCCCGCTTTCGAGAAACTGTCCGACGCCTTGCCGGCCGACGCGGTAATGGATTGCCAAGTGTTAGACACCCATCCCGAGGCTTCATCGAAAAGCTTTCCGGTCTCGTCGCGGATATCATGGATCTGCTGCCCGGAGGCGTCGGCAAAGCCTCGGAAGGTTTTCCCGCCAGCATCGACAAAGTGACCCGCGCGACGGCCGGTCTCGTCGGTCAGCGCCTTGAAACGACTACCTGTAGCATCGGTGAAGTGGCTGTAGCGGGAGCTGCCGACTGCCTCCGGTGGGCCGATGCGCCGCAGATCACCCGCGGTCGTGGCGAGTGGATGCTCATTGTCGGAGTTTCTAGCGGCATAAGGGGCCGTGTTGGTCTTCGGTCCCGCCAGCAACCATGCGAGGCTTACGCCCATGAGGGCGAGCGGAATGGGATTGTTCTTGACCGCCGCCCCGAGGTTGGAGGCGTATTCGCCTCCGCCGCTCGATTTCACATAGGCAAGCGCTTCGTCGACCAATTGCCCAGGAGACATGCGCTGCTGGATAGCATCGAGTCGTTCCTCGATGCGCTGGCGATCCTGGGCGATTTCTTGCTCGATCTCTGCCGAGCGTGAGTTCTCAGACGTGTGGGCCATTAGGTTCTGTCCTTTACGATCTTAGCGTCGCGCTGCAAGGAAGCAGTCGTGCGTTCGAGCTTGAGATTTTCCCCCTTGAGGGCTTTCAGTCCGCGGGATGCGAGACCCCAGGCGACCAAGGCAACGACGACACCGACCACAACGGAGGACAGCGCGTCGGCGTTGGGCTCAGCCATTCCCTGCGATACAAGCAGAGCGGTGACGCCCTTGACCAGGGCCGCCAGTAGAACGCCCACTGCACAAATTGCCAGTACGATACCCGCCGCGAACGCTTCCACGCCCGTCAATGCGTGGGACATTTTTTCGGACGCCTCGGTCTTGGCGAGTTCGATCTCCTTGCGAAACAGCCCGGAGATATCGCTGACCAGCCCAGTGACCAGTTCAGAAAGAGATCGATTGTCGGTCGAATTAGTCATGGAGACGGCCCTCCGTTGTTGCGACGCTCATAGGCGCTGGTGATGTCAGCCCGGTGGAGCTTGATTGGCTATCGTCCGTGCGGGAGGTTGGCGTGCGCAAGGCAGTCGAGGAACGTGCCGAGGAAACCAGGAATCGACTTGCAGCAAGACCGGCGATCGCGGCAATGCTCAGAAATGCCAGCGGCTGCTTTCGCCCGAAATCTTCGGCCATGCTGGCGATTTCGCCGAGGCTTCGATCCTGCTCTCCGATGCGTTGCGCAGATTGGTCCCGAGATTGCGAGTTAAACCGCCGATGTCGCGGTTTTCGCCGCGATCGAGCTCAGAAGAAACCTTCCCAAGGGCTTCGGCTACACTGCCCAGCTTGCGTGCTAGCACGTTTTTATGGTCGGTTGCCGCTTCCTTTGCCTTCTCTGAAGCCGTGGAGACACCACTTTTGGCAAGGTCCGAAATAGAGTCTAAATCGTCACTGACTTTCTGCTTCAGCTCAGCGGCCGGCGGTTTTGTCGTCCTCATGAATGGTCATGAAACTCTCCCTATGTTGCACGGTGGTAATTGCCACATCAACACAAGGGAAAACCGATTGTTCCTCGACAATGCGGCCTTTGCGATCCGGGTCGATGAAATCCAACAAAGTGTCCGATATCGAACATTGATATTAGCGCCGCTTGCCCCAGTTTCCTTCGAGCCGGCAGGAGTCGGCTGCTCCTCTGGCCGCTTCACAGGTGGCCTGAGAAGGTAACTCAGCAAACGGAGCGTTCTCATGTTTATGCGAGTAGACCAACTTCAGGCAGAACTGCCCCCACCGCAAGCCGCCGACCCGAATGCCGCAGCCGCTCTCCAGGAACTGCTTGGTGGAAAATACGGTGAGATGTCGACGCTCGGAAACTACATGTTCCAGAGCTTCAATTTCCGTTCGAAGTCCAAGCTTCGCCCATTCTACAGCCTCGTCGCCAGCATCACGGCCGAAGAACTAGGACATGTCGAACTGGTCAGCGCTGGCGTCGCGATGCTCAACAACGGGCCCGACATTCCTGACGGCGATGCTGGCGACGGTGGCGATATCTCTGGAGCGCCGTTCAAAGACATGACGGATATTCGCCTCGCCGCCAGCTTTTTATCCGGGGGAGGCGGCGCGACGCCGATCAACAGCAACGGCCAGTCGTGGAACAACGACTTCATCACGACAACGGGAAATGTCGTGCTCGATCTGTTGCACAATTTCCACCTCGAGTGCGGTGCCCGCCTCCATAAGCTGCGGGTCTATGAGACCGTAACTGATCCGACAGGTCGCGAGGTTTGCGGCTATCTTCTGGTTCGCGGCTCCGTGCATGCCCATGCTTATGCTTTGGCGTTGCAGAAAATTACCGGCGTCGACATCAAAAAGTTTCTTCCAACACCGAACATTCCGCTCGCCAACATTCCGGAGTGCCAGAAATACCTCGACGAAGGATCGCACCGTCGCCTCTACACCTGGAGCCCGAACGACTACAAAGAAATCGCTGGCATATGGAGTAACGACGAAGTTGCCCTTCCCGGCGATCCTCCTGGCGAACTCGAGGTGGTCGACGGAATGCCAGAAGGCGGAAAGATCCAGCAACTGATTGGTGTTCCGTCCGCCTTCACCCCCGACTACGCGCCGGAGGAAATGTTCGAAATCGCCGAAAAGCTTTATAAGAAGTCGCGTTAAAATGCAGAAATGGCCCGCTTTGCAGCGGGCCTTTCGATTACCATAGGTCGATGACGTCATATCGAGGACCTCCTTCATGACGTCGTTCGTCTTATCCTTAGGCTTCCTGCGCTGCGCCTTTCGCTTGAGGCTATATCCAATGTCGGGGCCGAGGTGGGTCCCCCCCGTCCCCTCCCACGCACCATGATGGAACGTGGGGCGCACCGCCGCGTTTTTGCGATGTTAACACCGAGCGAAAACGCTTTAGGAGGAGTAATGCAAAACCTGCTCAAATCTATCTGTCTGATTGCTGCGTTCAGCGGAATCGCTATCGCACCAGCGCAGCTCGCAATTGCCCAAGACGTTCAGTTAAGGATAGGCCCGGATGGAATTCGCCCTGAAATCCGGGATCGTGACCGTGACCGGCGCCGAGGCTGCAGCGAGCGGGAGGCGCGGTCCGCGGCCCGGGATTCCGGCTTGCGTGATCCCGAGGGTGTACGCGTGACACCGACCAGGGTCGTTGTCGAAGGCATGACGCGGCGCGGTCCGGACCGGATCACTTTTGCTAATGAGCGCGGCTGTCCCGAGCTCTGATCAACCATTTGGGGGAGCGCCGCCACGTGGCTCCCCCAGTCACAATATGCGCTGCAATATCGATATGTCAGCCGTCTCTTTGCTTAGAATCTGCCACTGCCGCTTTTCATAGAAAGCGATCGTCCGATCATACGATGATAAGAAAAGTTCGGCGCAACCGAGCGCCCGGCATCTGACGACCGCTGCATCGATAAGATCGCTTCCGATGCCTCGTCTGCGAGCAGCGGGCTCCACCCACAGCGCTGACAGCCAAGGAGCGAAGCCACAGAGCGGCTCGGCGTTGCTGTAAATAACAGAAGCCGTACCCATGAACGCTTCTCCTTCAAGCGCTACGAGAGTTAGCGGGAAGGCTGCTGCCGTCAGGCTCTGCGCGATCTTCTTGTTAACGTGCTCTCGTGCGCGCGCGTCATGCCACCACGCCTGCCACACGCAGTGCGCAACTATATCTACGGCCCAGGTTGCGTCGCGGAGGTCGACGATCAGGACCTCCCCGGCAGTACGTGAAGTACGGCCTCGGTCTCGGTCTCCGAATGGTTCAGGAAGTCTCTCCGTCGAGGTTCCGAAGGACGCCCTCTCGTTAATCGGCGGCACCTCTAGCGCGCTCCTCTGCTGTTTCAGCTTTTTTAGCAATCTCACAGGCACGAAAGGCCTCGATAAGCGCAGTGAAGGTCCCCGGTGTTTCAAGAGCCGCGGTGGAATGATCGAAGTTTCGTTCGATGATGTCGCCGATTTGACCAGCGATGGGATGCCCGAGCAGCGAAGTCGAGGCAGTATGATGATCGCCGCGCATAATGGCGCGCCGATCATTTTTTAGCGGGTGGCTTTGAGCTCGTCTTCACGGGTGACATGAGTGGTGCCAACAGCGCCGCCGATCCAGCCAGCAATCGCACCAACGGCAAGAGCAATGAACGCGACGATGGCACCGGTCGAGATTGCGGTTGCCGCGACCTGTGCAGCTTCCGTAGCCTGCTGTTTGGCCTGCTCGGCGGTCTGCCGGTACTGCGTCTCATACTGTTGGACCTGCTGGCGAGCCTGATCGACTGGAATGTTCTGAGCCCGGGCGAGAGCATCAGCCGCGCGGGTGCGGGCATCTTCGGCTTGAGCCTGGTCGCCGCTCAGCATGGCGCGGACTGATGCAACAGCAGCGTCGCGCAGGGCTGCCGGGTCATTGCCGCCCGACGCGTCGCGAACCTGCCGCTCGATGTCGGCCATTGGATCGGTCGCTGTTGCAAGAGCGGGCGCTGCAGTTGTCGCGGCGGTCGCTACTGTCGATCCGGCGCTTGAGACGAGTCCACCCAGGCCGCTGAAAGCGCCGCCGATGAGGGCGCCGGCCGATGTCGTCAATAAGTAAATCACAAACAAGGTCGTGACGGCCCAGGATGCAACACCATGAAGAGCGCCGGTCGAGCGCAACGGACGCCCAGACAGGCGGCTTGCAATGTATCCCCCAATAAACGCTGCGATCACCCCGCTCAGAAGGAACCATATGGCTGTACCGATCGAGAGCGTGGTTGCGGATGGATTGTCGCTCGTGCCCGGATCGATCACAGCGGCACCTATTCCAATGCCCAAAAGATTGAGTAGGATATGGACCGTGAGCGATAAAGCTACACCAGCAAGGATCGCGCCCCAAGATACCTTGTTGTAGGCACTGTTAATGTATGGGTCGGTGATTGGGCGTGAAGTCACGCCACTTATGGCCTCAGTCATGTCTCTCTCCATTTTCACGGGTATGTGAATGCGGCAGAAACTTGGCAGCGTGACTTTTTGTTCCCGTCGCCTTTGACCATACTGATTGTACGGAACAAATCGCTGCTCACAAAGTTGATCGCCGCTGCAACCAGGGAGATTCAGCAATGGCAAAAGATAAAACCCTCGACGACCTGTTCCTCGATACGCTTAAGGACATTTATTACGCTGAAAAGCAGATCCTGAAGGCGCTCCCCAAAATGGCGCGCGCCGCGGATTCTGAAGAAGGAAAGGCAGGCTTTCTTCAGCACCGTGAGGAAACGCAGGGGCAGATCGAGCGCCTCGAACAGGTATTCGAACTTCTTGGGAAACCCGCTCGCGGAAAAACCTGCGAGGCAATCCAGGGCATCATCGCCGAGGCCGAAGAGATTATCGAAGAATTTAAGGGATCGGTCGCCCTTGATGCTGGCTTGATCTCGTCTGCCCAAGCGGTCGAACACTATGAGATTGCCCGTTACGGCACTCTGATCGAATGGGCCAGCCAGCTCGGCCTGACCGAGGCCGTCCCGCTGCTCAAGGCAAACCTCGCCGAAGAAGAAGCGACTGATAAGAAGCTTACCCAACTTGCCAAGGCATCGGCCAACACCAAGGCCAAGGGCTGATCATCAGCGCGGCGGCGGGTCGATCCGCCGCCGCGGTTCAATCAAGCAGGGAGCTTCGCGATGGGCAAAGAAAGGGACGAATGGATCGCAGCCAGAGCCTATGAGCTTTGGGAGCAAGCCGGGAGACCGGATGGACAGGATCACGAGCACTGGTCTCAGGCAAGCAGTGAATGGGAAATCCGCGAGCAGGGCCAGCAATCGAAGTCGTCGTGGGACGATGAGGAATACTGAGCGACCGGTGAATGCGCTCATGTGGGATTAGCCGATACTAGCGACGCAAAAGAGGCGCCTTTCGGCGCCCTCTTCGGTTCGACTTATGTTCACGAGGCTAGCGGCGCGGAACAACTCACGCGGAAAATCACCTTTTCCGCTCCAGCGATGTCAGTTGCGACGTTCATCGCGCGATAATAATCGAGCTGATTTCTCACGGCACCAGTCAAAACGATGCAGTTACCCTCTATATCCACGCAGATGTCTGAGCCTGTGAACTTGGGCAGATGCCGCAGTTCAGCCTCGATCGCCGCCTGACGGGCGGATACTGCGCCGTCGGCGCCAAAGGTGAAAGCGTTCGTATCGTGAAGGCTGCTCAAAAACATATGGAATGCTCCTAACATGAATGTCAGATGAACAACCAGTTACCTTTCATTTATGTTCCCGAGTTCTTTCGCGAACCCGGAGCTAGCGTGAGCATGATGATGACCGCGACGTCCTGTGTAAAGGCGCGACAGTTGCCGCCTTACGTCATACGACCACGCGGCCTTTTCCCGACTTCGACACTGAGCCGAATTCTTACGCTGCAACCGACGCCGGGTCTTGCGTGTGACTAGAGCATCGGGCTTTACGACTACGCAGCGGCCTCGCCAAGTCGGCAATAATCGAAGAGGCAACAGTTTCTCCGAGCTCTGCCGCGCTTGTGATGCCCTGAACGAACGGCCGCTTGTGCAGGAGATAGGAGACTGCAGGGATGTACAGTCGTCGAACAGGCCGTATGCCTGCCACAAGCGGTCGGCACTGACCATCTACACAGATACCGCCGGTGCGTACTCGCCCCCCGCTCGAGGTCACCGTTAAGTCCGGAGAGACGAGACCGGCATCTTTCAACCCCACAAAAGGGAGATCGTCGGCCGAAAGGTTTTTTTGTCCTGTGGCATCAATAAATGTGTCGAACACAAAGGTGCCGGAATCGCACGTCACGCGCGCGCCCTGGTCTAGTCCATCGGTTGAAACGTCCGCTTGCTCGCCAAGAGCAACAATCTCCAGACAGTCAGCTCGGTGAAGCGCCAGGAGCCGTTCAATCGATAGATGGGGTACCGTGGCGTAATCGTCGGCAAAAATACCTTTGAACGAGCGATTGAAGCGGTCAAGATCGTCCGCCGTGAAATGCCTAACCGCGCTCTCGATGATCTCATGAGTGATCAGGATGGCGTAGCGCCAGGCTACCGTATGCTTGGACGCGTAGTTTCGCTTCGCTTCCGCCAGATTTGTCGCAGCCCATTCGAACGGATCGCGTTTGTCCCTCACCCCGTAATAGGCGACGGCAAAGGTGTCGGCCGTTAACTCGTCCAGCTTGATGCGCTCGGCGTAGTCTGGATCGGCGATCGCGAGTTCTGCCTTGAACAGGTCGAACACGTCGTTCAACAGGCCACTGCTGCCAAGAATAATGCGTTCCTTGACAGCCGCGGCCGTGCAGAACTTGGCCTGTTCGTAAGGTATCGGGAAATAGAAATCAGCCTCGGGGAGCAGACCCTTGCGTGACATCATCGTGATATGAAGATGATTATCGGTGCCTTGGCCGGTGTAGACCAGTTTCCCATCACCGTCCCGACTGAACCGACCAAAAGACGCTGCCAGGGTCACCGCCGCATCGATAGCACTCAGCGAGGTGCCGAGGACACCGATTTTCCCACTTGAGATAGATTCCAAAGCTGTAGCCGGCCACGGCGCGTCGAAATAGCCCGGCGATGTTTCGGGCTCCTGCACAAAGCTATGGCCCGTCGCAACGACAACATAATCAAAGCTCTCACGGGTAGCGCCACCTTCGATCTCGATATCAAAGGCTGGGCCGACCGGGATGATGTCACTTACGGCGCAATTTTCTCGAACTTTGATGGCATGCCTTGCAGCCGTCCCACGGGCAATAAGCTCATCGAACTGGGCGCGGAAATAATCACCGATCACGACGCGCGGATAGAACGCGCGATCAGAAATCTCGTCTCGCAGAATTCCGGCTTCAGTCAGATACCCGTTTGATTGGGTCGCTATCCACTCAGCAAGCGACATGGGCAAAGGCGGAATTTCGATGCTGGGAATATTCGACAGCATCGTCGGCGCATTGATGCAGCGCTGGTAGGGCGTTCCTTTGCCGGCCACGTCCGCGGATTCGAAGATGACGATGTCGAGAGGCTGGTTGCAGGTGATGAGGGTTTGGAGAGAATAGAAGGCCGTCGGTCCAGATCCGACGATGGCAACGCGTTTACGCATTCGGGGCTCCTGCAGCACGGGGCGCACTGCGCGACCTATAACGATGTCAACGCGATCGCGTTCCAGCCGTGTGCGAGGGATCTTTTCCGCATTGATGGCCGTTGACCGCTGCGTTGATAACTATTGTAACGAAGGAGACAAAACATGGATATTCATCACGATCGTGCAGCCTGTAACGATTGCGCTTTTTTTGAAGATCATGGGACCGAAAGACAGCACACCGATGACGGCGGACTCTGTCGGTTCAACCCTCCGGTCACCCAGCCGGATGCCAACGAGCGCGGATTGTGGCCAGTCGTTGCGGCCAATGACTGGTGCGGTCATTTCGCGCGTGAACATCGTCAGCAGTGATGATTGTCGACTCAGGTCAATCTTCCATGTGAAAAGGCCCGGTTTAAACCCGGGCCTTTCCGTTAAGACGGTAAGCTGCCGAATTAGGCGATGACGCTCACTTGTCGAGGTCCTGAGCCATCTTGTAGTGGTGCTCGAGCGCTGGTAGGGTGCTCGCGGCCCAGGCCTTCAGGTCAGCGTTCTCGCCTTCCTCTGCATAGCGCTTGAACAGGTCGACGGCGTCCTCATGGGCCTCGACCTGGTCATCGATATATTCCTCGCTGAACTCCGCACCTTCAAGTTTCGCTAGCTCGTCGACCTCTTCCTTGTGGTCTTCGGTGAGTGCTGTCACAGGCTTGCCCTGAACCTTGCCGCTGGTGATGAGGCCCTTCAGCTCACCCGTCGTTTTCTCGTGAGCGGTGATCATTTCCTGCGCAAACTTCTTGGTTGCGTCGTCACCCTTTTGCAGCGCGATCTTGCTGGATTCGATTTCGAAGAGGTCGCTGGCCGAGGCCTGCAGGATGAAGTCTTCCGTCTTGGGTGCGACGCCGAGCACGGAATTTACCCCGCTGGACTCGGTTGCTGACTGTGCGAGAGCCCCGCTCGCAATCAGAGCAAAGGCGGAAGTGAGAATGACCTTTTTCATTGCTGAGTTCCTTAAAGCGTTTTGGCGGCCGTTTCGAACCAGGCACGATGGCGAAGCTCGTTCTGGTGCGCTTTCATGAAAAATGCCTTGGTTTCCGGAAGAGCATCCTCGTGCTGCGAGGCGCGCTCGTAGGCGGTGACCGTATCGTCCTCATTGGTCTTCATCGCCTTGAGGATCGTGCTGTCGCCGAAGAGATCGGCAAGAGCCACCTTCCCCGTCGTGAGAATCTTCTTCATGTCACCCTTTGTCGGTGCCTCCACACCCGCTTCCCGCGCAATCTCATTCAGGGTTGCAAGGTGCTGGAGATGGTCCTGACGGAAGGTTTCAACTTCTGTACTCAGAAGTTTGTCGTCGAGTCGATCAATGGTAGACTCGTATGCCGCGATCGCATCATGTTCGAGATAGATCAAATCCTTGATCAGTTTGCCGAACTCGGCTTCATTGCCAACTGTGGTAACCATCGTGACCTCCTTGGTTATCTGGACCAATGAATGCGCCGGGAGCCGCTTCGTTCCCATTGCGCTCGTCGAGGATCTGCAATCGTTCAAGTTCACGGTAGGTCCTCTCCCCTTGGATTTCGATGCGATCTGCGCGTCTCCGCGGAATGCGGGATTTGACCGACCACCAAGCTGCGGGCTTGTTCTGCGATGGGAAGTCCATCGGAACCAGCTTTGCAGGCGTTACGCTGGTAACAAACGCTTAATTGCCGCACGAGAGACCTTTTGAGGTCGCTCACGACTGTTTCGATACCCTCAGCAAGGCTCCCGATGAGCTGACAGTACGAGGATCGCGAAACTTGTTGGCGACTTTTGGAAAGCGTGCACGCGATAGCCTTGATGAAATCTAAACGCCCAGTGGGAGATTGATTTCGATATCGAGGCCGTCATCGAGCCACTGATAGGAGAGCGAACCGCGCAGACTTTTCACAGTCCGAGTGACGAGCGTCGAGCCAAAGCCGGTTTCGACCGGGGCTTCAAAAGCGGATGTCGCTCTTTCGCTCCAGATGACACGCAAAACATCAGTATTTATGAAAGTGACAAGCGACCGGCCTTCAGGCGCACGAAGCGCACCATACTTGGCGGCATTAGTCGCAAGTTCATGCAGTATGAGAGCAACACTGGCGATCTCCCTAGCCGAAACCATGATCTCCTCTGCGCCGATCACTGCGATCTTCTCCGCATTATCCTTATGAGCATAGGGCGCGAGAATGTCGCTGAGAATTTGTTTGAGAGAGATCGCTGGCTGTTCGGCCTCGTTCAGGCCGAACGCCGGCTGGACAAGTTCGTGTGCCCGCCCCAACGCACGCAGGCGGCCTCTGACCTCAGATGCGTAATCTTCCACGTCGGTGGCCGTCCGTGCGCTGAGTGCCAACATCGAATCTGCCATAGCAAAGACGTTTTTCACCCTGTGAGTGAGCTCGCGCATAAGCAGGAGACGCTGCTCCTCTGCACGGTTCCGGGCCATTTCATTCTGATCACGGTCGATGGCGACATATTTGAGGGTTACTGGTTCTGGGATAAGAACGAGAGAACCGAGAGTGATCAGCAGAAGAATGATGTTGCTGCTCAAAGGCAGTAGCGCCCGAGCCTTCCGGTCACAGCCGAAAGGGGTCGGCCTGAAAACCATCGTCCAGGCGCTGGAACTGGGTGTGATCGAGATAGACGGAGACCTTCGGATCGACCGTGTCAAATGCAGGCTGACCGCTAGAGGTCAGGCAGTGGCAAAGTCCCTCTCGACAGATAAATCGACGCCTCCGGACCGGCCATCTTGTGCATTACTTTGAAAAGCGCTTCTGGATCCGATTTCCCGCAACTAGCTCCCGGTCGTCACAAACGGCGGCAATGGTGCGGTCGAATAGCAAGGTTTGATCGGGTTCTAAAGGCATATAAGAAGCCGCGCGTTTGCGCAGTGACGCGCGAAGTTCAGGTTGCGAGCATATCGTGTGAAGCATAGCGATGCTCGTTCGTCCTGTTTCGCAGGGGGGACTCGTGGCAATTCTCATCCGTCACCGCCGCCTGGCAAATGGGTACGGTAAAGGACGCTAGCACGAAGGGGGGTGGTTGTTGAATTACGGAATCGTGACGGTTCAGATCCCACGGGGACTGCCCGCCGTATGCAGGCCGTGCAAAAGCCCCTAGGTATTCACAGTAAGCGCATTCAGCAAGCGGTAACCGTCTCCTAAAAAACGGCGTCTAGTTGCTTGGCCCGAGCGTTGTTAGGTAACTTCTGCACCCTACCTTCGAATCAACTCGTACTGGTAGGCCCCCATGAATGCCTTAGCGCCGTTTCTAATTCCACTCGACGTCGATCCGCAAGCTGCTCCTGATCCAAGACACATCTTGAAGCTGCTGCCGCGTCCTGTGCTGATAATTGGATCTGACGGTGTAATAATATATGCTAATCAGGCTAGCGAACTATCGTTGAATGCCGTCACAGGTCGCGGTGTCTCTGAGCTCTTTCCATCCTATCACGCGGACCTCGTGAGAAACGGCAGCTATACCACCCTTCTTAGGTCAAATAGAGGCGATTTTTTTGAGGCTGTTTTCGCTCCTCTAGATGAACAGCAGTATGTCATCGATCTGCGACCTTGCATCGAAGCTCCAGCCACGCACCCGCAAGATAATTTCGACGAGTTGACGGGGCTTGTTAAACGCAATTCGTTGCTGTCGCACCTCTCTTGTGCACTCGACGGCGGCCAAGCTTCGTCGTCCGTCGCTATTCACTGCCTTGATCTCGATCGCTTCAAGATGGTCAACGATACACTTGGACATTCGGTCGGCGACCTACTTTTGAAGAAAGTTGCCGATCGGCTGAAAGCTGCATGTCGTCCGGATGATGTTGTGGCCCGTCTCGGCGGTGACGAATTTGTCGTCCTGCAGCACGATGTTGAGCATACCGCAGCAGCAGAGACGCTGGCTGCGCGTATGTGCGATCTTATCGGCCGCACATATGTCATCAATGGTAACACGATCAACATCGGAACCAGTGTCGGCATTGCCATCGGCGCCGATCCGTCCATCCAGGCAAGCGATCTTCTTCGAAACGGTGATCTAGCTCTTTACGAAGCCAAAAAGGCCGGACGCGGCCGGTTTCGCATATTTGAACCCGGCATGGATGCGCTTCTTCTTCAACGCCGCGAAATGGAGATCGACCTGCGCCGTGCGCTGGCCTTGAAGCAGTTCAAGCTAAATTACCAGCCGTTTGTCAATGTCGTTACCAACCGCGTGGACGGTTTCGAGGCGCTCCTGCGATGGGAGCACCCGGTCAACGGCAACATTCCGCCTCTTTCCTTCATTTCGCTCGCTGAAGAAAACGGGCTAATCGTTAAGATTGGTGAATGGGTGATGAGGACTGCGTGTATCGAGGCGATGTCCTGGCCGCAAGAGTCGGTCGTGGCAGTCAACGTGTCGCCGCTGCAGTTCAAAGCAGATACTTTGCTTGAGACAGTCGCTAGCGCACTCAATCGGTCGGGTTTACCGGCTCACCGCCTTGAAATCGAGATTACCGAGGGCGCATTGCTCGACGATACGGACAACGTGATCCAAACACTCAATGCTCTGCGCAATCTCGGCGTCAAGATATCGATGGACGATTTTGGCACTGGCTACTCTTCGTTGAGTTATCTGCAGAAATTTCCCTTCAACAAGATCAAAATCGATCGGTCATTCGTTGCCGGTAGCGGCGCCGACAGTGAAGCGATTCTGCGCTCCATCGCCAGTCTCGGCACCAGCCTCGGTATGGCCATCACCGCCGAGGGTGTCGAGACCGCCGAGCAGATGGCTCGGATCCGGGGCGAGCGCTGCACCCACGCTCAAGGCTATCTCACTGGCCGGCCGATGAGCATGGATCAAATCCCTGCGTTCCTAGCCGAAAACAACCTGAAAGAAGGGGCTTTGTAATGGCCGACGGAATTTACCGGCTCATTTACTACAGTCGCAATCATATTGCGCGAGACGAAGGGGCATTCGCCACTGATATTGAAGAAATCTTGGAGAAAAGTCGGGCAAACAACAGACGAGACAAGATCACGGGAGCGCTACTTTTCAACGGCGGCTGCTTCGCACAAGTTTTAGAAGGGCCACTCAGCAAGCTAGAGGCTGCGTTCGAACGCATACAGCAAGACGAGCGGCACGGTGATGTGTCGGTGCTCGCCTTGGACCAGATTGATCACCGGTCCTTTCCGAACTGGGCGATGAGCTTTATTGGCATCTCAGATGTTCATGGGAAACGCTTTGCCGGAATAGGCGTTTCAAGCGGTTTCGACCCCGCTCGGTTAGGTGGCGATGCGATCTATTTGTTACTAAAAGAGCTCGCCATCGAAGAAGAAGACGCCGCCTAGCCGCTCACCACCTTAGTTGCGTTAGTAAGAGCTTAACTTCTGTCCCGCTTCCATTACCACTGAGTCGTGTCTGCGCCCACAGAAAGACTTGAGCTCGAAGGTCTCGCAGGATGTGGCATCACCGAAGAAGACACGAACAGCCTTCGGCAATCGCAATGATAATTTATTCGCCATCCGCCCGGCGACTCCTCGAAGATCGCGTTAGGCAATCATCCCGGCCCTGAGAGCAGCCTTTCCGCGTAAACCATACCACTGATGGGATCCTCCGGCCTCCGCTCAAATATCAGGCGGCCATCCCGTTCGGTCGGTTCTCCCAGGCGCAAGAGCGGCTTGATCTGACTCCTAGTGGGTTTGGATGTAAATGTTACCGCAATCGCGCGAGGCCCGACGTCAATCTTTGCTATGCCGAGCATTGCTGCGGCCAACCGCAATTTAGCCATACGGAACAGCACGACTACCTCCTCGGGCAGCTCGCCGAAACGGTCTTCGAATTCCTCTACCAACCCATCGATTTCGTCCTCGGTCGTCGCGCGCATCAATCGTGAATAAAGATTGAGACGCACCGTGCCTTCGGCGACGTAATCTGCAGGGATCGTGCCTGCCACTCCGAGATTGAGGACTGTCGACTGTTGCGCCAGAAGTACTTCCTTTCTTGCAGCAGCGACGGCGCGTTCCAGAAGCTTTTGATAAAGGCTCACACCGATCAGCTTCATGTGTCCAGCCTGATCCTCGCCAGCAATATCGCCTGCACCCCGAAGATCGAGATCTTGCATGCTGATCGCCAGTCCAGCCCCGAGGCGATCGTTCTCGACCATGGTCGAGAGCCGCAGGCGCGTTTCCTCAGATATTGCGTCGTTGTCAGCCGTCAGCAAATAAGCGATGCCTTGAGACTTCCCCCGCCCGACGCGACCGCGCAGCTGATGCAGTTGCGCGAGGCCGAACCGGTCGGCGCGCCACACGAAGATCGTGTTGGCGCGCGGAACGTCGAGACCGCTTTCAATGATATTCGTGGACAGAAGAATATCGCCCTCGCCATTGGCGAATCCCACCATGACGGCGTCCATATCCGGGGCCTTCATCTTCCCATGGGCCACCCGCACCGATAAGTCAGGCACGGTTTCCGCCAACATGGCGTAGACCTCATCGATGTCGTCGATTTGTGGAACGACGACAAAACTCTGTCCGCCGCGGCGATTTTCCCGCATCAGTGCCGTCCGCATCGTGCCGCGATCCACCAGGCTGAGCGATGTCCTGACGGGCCGCCGCTTCGAGGGAGCGGTTGCCAGAATGCTGACGTCCTGCACGCCGATCATCGCGGCCTGCAGCGTCCGCGGAATTGGTGTCGCCGACATGGTCAGGGTGTGGAGCGGCTGCGCCATCTGACGCATCGCCTCCTTTTCGCGCCTCCCGAACCGATGTTCTTCGTCGACAACCAGCAAACCGAGATGCGCAAAGCGGACATCCTTGGCAAGGATTGCCTGGGTCGTGACGACGATATCGATTTCGCCGTTGGCAATCCCGGCCTTCACCTCTTTGGCCTGCTGCGGTTCGACCACACGCGACAGCATGGCGACCTTGATATCAGTTCCTGCGAAACGCCGTCCGAAATTAATGAAGTGCTGGCGCGCCAGCACCGTTGTCGGGGCAGCGACCACCACCTGTCCACCGGCAAGCGCTACCGCTGCGGCGGCCCGGAGCGCCACCTCGGTCTTGCCAAAACCGACATCGCCGCAGATCAGCCGGTTCATGACGTTGCCAGATGCGAGGTCCGCCAGCACGGCCTTGATTGCGGCGGTCTGATGTGGTGTCTCCGCGTAGGGGAAGCGACGGACGAATTTCGCATAACCGGCGCGCGGTGGGACGAATTCTTCAGCGTTGGAGTACCTACGCTCTTTCGCTAGCCGCAGCAGATGGCGGGCAGCGGCGCGAATGTCCTTCTCGATGGCGCAGCGCCTGTTCTTCCAAGCCTCTGTATGAAGCCGGTCGAGCGTCACGGCCTCCGGTTCAGACCCGTAACGCCAAAGCTTTTCGAACTCTTCCATCGGCACGAGAATCGACGCGCCGTCACGATACTCCAGCCGTGCCGCGTCACGGTCGACACCTTCAACCGTGACGCTTTCTAACCCCTTGAGCACACCAATGCCATGATCCTCGTGGACCACCACATCGCCCAGCCGTAGATCAGGTTCGGTGAGCTTTACCGTGATGTCGCAGGTGCCCGTGCGTTCGCCGACGACGTCCTGGACGGTGACCACGCTGATCCCCGCATCAACAAACCCTTGCTCCAGAGCGCACTTGAGCGATAGGAGCGATCCGGGGTCGGCCTCCTGCGCCTGGATCAAACTCGAAACCGGCCTCAGCGAGACCCCGAGTTCTCGCTCAACCCGCCGGCACAATGTTTCGAAATCAGAGCCGGTCCCGGCAAACACGACCCGGTCACCCGACTGTCCTGTCTCTTTCACATATTGGAGAAAGGCGCGGCGTGGATTGGAGGTCTCTGCGAATACCGGCAACGGACGCGCCTGGGCTTGGCCCAGTTCAATCGATCGCGGATCGCCGAGTCCGCGACACCATTCATCTTTTGCGATATATAGGGAGTGACTGTCGCTTCGATCCGCGCCGTTGTACCGGCGGTCCGAGACCCGCGCTTCGGCGATAATATCGAGATAACTTTCTAGCCGCTCGTCTGCTCCATCCGCGAGCACGAAGTCGGCCTCACCGATGATGTCGAAGACGGTCTGCATCTCGCCGTAAAGCTGAAGCAGCCGTTGCTCTGAAACCTCGGTCTGAACCGAGTCGGTATCCCGCTCTTCGACAATCGCCTCGGATGCCGGCCCGAACTCCATAACATCGACGGATGTCGTCGTCCTTTGGGTCGACGGATCGTAGCTCCGCAAGTCGGATACGGTCCCGTCTTCCGTCAGGAGGATGCGCATCGGAACCGTTGCACCGGCAGGAAAGATGTCGATTAGCTCGTCGCGGAACACGAGTTCGCCAGGTTCATCGACGATCCCTTCCTCGATATATCCGGTCCGGCTCACAAAGGCCTCAAAGGCAGGTCGATCGAAACGATCGCCGACTGCGACACTGAACCGGCCGGCCATTATGACCGGCGCCGGCGGCACGCGTTGCAGCATGGCGTCGAGAGATGTGACGAGAAGCCGCGATCTCGGCGACGGTTGTGCCCAGACACGCAGAGCGTCCATCCGCCTACCCATCGATTGCCGAGATGGAGGGGCCCTGTCATAGGGTAGACAGTCCCAGGGCGGCAGAACAACCATTTCCAAGCTCGGATCAAGGCATTGGATTGCGCGTGCGATCCGCGTCGCGGCGGTCTCGCCCAGCGCGACATAGACCAATCTGGTATCAGAGCTGCGAAACGCTTCGGCGAGTTTCGCGGCAATCAAACTAGCAGGCGGCTGAAGCGAATGACGTGATTGGTTATTCCTGGAACCCGATGCTTGCTCGCTGATGATACGCAACGCAGTCTCCCCTACATCCCTCGAGAAAACGATTCGTTCGAGGGCCGGCATTGGCCGTGCCGCTAAACCGAATCGCGGCTAGATAGTTCCCTGCCCGCGACGTAGAGCCGAGGTTCCAGGCCTCAATCCAGCGGTATCCGGGAACCGAACCTCCCCCCGAAAGTTGAGCGATTTGAAGTATCGATACCGTTCAGGAAACTGTATGAAGCCTCGCCGCATCGTCATCATCAGCGACTTCCAGGACGGGGAATGGAGTGAACACAACATTCCCTCCGTCGAAGCTTATCGGGACCAGTGGCTGGGTGGTTTGCGAGGTCATTCTCCGGCGGCAGCTAAGGAGGCCGGGATCATCGAAGTCGATGGCGGGTATCTAGAACGACTACCCTTGGCTGCGCTCAAAGATCGGCTTGTCGACTGCGCCGAAATCTGGACGTTCTGGCGTGGCGAGGCGCCACCATCTGACTGGACGGCAGGCAGCCCGTTTCTCACGCGCCGCGCGTTCCGCATGAACGGACCGGAAGTCCCGTTCGCATCGAACGACATGCTGGGACATATCGCCGCCTTTGGGGCGCCCGACATTTTATGCGTTTGGGGCCTCGGCGTCTGCGAAGATATTCTTCTAACCTGCCGAGACAGTTTCAAGATCTACAATTCCATCGATGCCCCGGCGCTACGGGTGCCGACCGAGGTCAGCCGTCATTTCGATCTCGTTCTAACCGGCGCCGAATGGCAATCGGACGCGGTGAAAGCACGTCATCCGGATATGCGGACCGAAGTCATGCCGATCGGTCCAGAATTTGCTTCCGAGGTGACATTTTATCCGCTGGACATCCCCAAGACGCATGACGTGATCTACGTGGCAGCCGCGCAGGCCTATAAACGTCACGATATCCTGTTCGACGCGCTTGCAAGGTTGCCAAAGTCGCTGCGGACGCTGTGCGTATCCGGCTACGGCGAACTGGTTCCCGAACTGCGTAATCAAGCCGAGCGGCTGGGCATCGATGTCGAATTCGTCGGGCCCCCAGGCGTTCCGTTCGACGAGGTCAATCGGCTGATGAACCAGGCAAGGATTGGCGTCGTCTGCGGCGTGGACGACGGGGCACCGGCAATCCTGACGGAATACATGCTGGCGGGCATTCCGGTTCTCGCCAATAGCGAGCTCAGTTGCGGGTTGCAATATATCAAAGCCGAAACCGGCCGCACGGCATCCGCCGCAGACTTTCATGAAGGCATCCTCGATCTGCTCGAACGAGCGGAAACTCTGCGGCCTCGCAACGCTGTCCTGGCGAACTGGACCTGGCCCCATAGCATTCGCCAACTCAAGCATCTCATCGACAACACCAAAAATTGATTTCTGCCGCAGCCGCAGGAACTTTCGCAGCAAAATTCCGTTCGGGTTGGTCTTGTCGCGAGGTGTTTGATGGACGTGTTGAATTCCTTATTGCAGTCGACTGAACCCGGCTCTTCTCAGCAAGCTCCCCTTATCTGTTTTTCCCACCTGCGATGGGATTTCGTGCTACAGAGACCGCAGCATCTGATGCAACGGTTTTCCCACCACCGGCAGGTCTTCTTCTTTGAGGAATTCATCCCGACCGACCACCACCTCGCCTACCTGGAAATCCACCCTTTCGAGGGGACAAGCGTCAAAGCCATCCGGCCGCGTGTACCGCACTGGTGGAGCGAGGCCGAACGCGAAAGGGCGCTCGGCAGGCTGCTCGACGACCTGATAAAGCTAAACGGCGAACATCGCCCAGTTTTATGGTTCTACACGCCGATGATGTTCACCTTCGCGCGCCATGTAGATGCGGCAGCAGTGATATATGACTGTATGGACGAATTGGCCAATTTCAGGTTTGCGCCGCCCCGTCTGAGGGAAACGGAAGATGCGCTGATCGCGCGCGCCGATGCCATATTCACCGGTGGTTTCAGTCTCTACGAGGCGAAAAAGCATCGGCATGATAACATCCATGCCTTTCCGTCGAGCGTCGACGCACATCATTTCCGGAAAGCCCGTGACATTCAGGCCGACCCGCCGGATCAGGCCGCCATCCCGCATCCGCGTCTCGGCTACTACGGGGTTATCGACGAACGACTCGATCTTGACCTGATCCGTGTGACGGCAGCAGCGTGCCCGGATTTCTCGTTCGTGTTCCTTGGCCCGGTGGTCAAGATTTCGCCTGCGGATCTGCCACAGGCGGCGAACATTCACTATCTCGGGCAGAAGCTATATGCGGACCTTCCCGCCTACCTGTCGGGCTGGCAGGCAGCGATCATGCCGTTTGCGCTGAACGAGGCAACCCGATTCATCAGTCCAACCAAGACACCTGAATATTTGGCCGCAGGCCGGCCGGTGGTTAGCACCAGAATTACAGACGTGGTGCGTACCTATGGTGACGTTGCCGGTGTGTTCCTGGCCGATGGTTCTGAACAGTTCGCGCAGGCCTGCGACGCAGCGATAGCGCTTTCACGTTCAGGCGGCATATGGATTTCGGAGGTGGACGAGATCCTGTCTCGCTCCTCCTGGGATGCCACCTTCAGCTCCATGTCGAATCTTGTGGAACAGGCGGCGGCGCGATCCGACATTTCCGTTGTCTCAAGGGAAGCGTCTTTTTCGTTCCACCGCCGCGGGCTTCGCCGATCTTACGACTACCTGATCGTGGGGGCCGGATTTGCCGGATCGGTGATGGCGGAACGCCTCGCGTCCGACGGCCATTCGGTCCTCATCTGCGATCGAAGGCCGCATATCGCCGGAAATGCCTATGACCATCGCGATGAGGCCGGCATCCTCGTACACAAATACGGTCCGCATATCTTTCACACCAACAGCGAGGATGTGTTCGCCTATCTTTCTCGTTTCACCGCTTGGCGAGACTACGAACACAGGGTGCTGGCGCAGGTCGGAGATCTGAGGCTTCCTATTCCCATCAACCGAACCACGCTGAACGGACTCTTTGGTCTTGATCTGGCAGACGAGGTCGAGGCCGCGGAATTTCTGGCAAGTCGCGCCGACCCCTGCGACCCGATCTGCACTTCGCGTGACGTGGTCGTGTCGCAAATTGGCACAGAGCTCTACCGGACGTTCTTTGAGGGCTATACGCGCAAGCAGTGGGGGCTCGATCCGTCTGAACTCGATCGCTCCGTGACCGCACGGGTTCCAACCCGCACCAGCGACGACGACCGCTATTTCCTCGACACGTTCCAGGCAATGCCACGTGACGGCTATACACGTATGTTCGAGCGAATACTCGATCATAAGAACATTACGGTCATGCTCGAAACAGATTACGCTGAACTGCGCCGAGACGGCCTTGCGAAACACACGATTTTCACGGGTCCGATCGACGAATACTTCGATTTCCGCTTCGGGCGCCTGCCCTATCGCAGCCTCGAATTTCGCCATGAAACCCGTGACGTGCGACGACTGTTGCCCGTCGGCGTGATCAACTATCCGTCCGAAGACGTGGCCTATACCCGCATCACTGAATACAAGCACCTGACCGGTCAGGTGCATCCGAAAACAAGCATCAGCTACGAGTTCGCTTGCGCCGAGGGCGACCCCTATTATCCGATCCCCAGACCCGAAAACCAAGCGCTCTACCGGCAATACGAGGCCCTGGCCCGGGAGCAGGACGACGTGACATTCGTGGGGAGGCTTGGTACCTACAAATACTACAACATGGATCAGGTTGTTGGACAGGCCCTAGCGACCCACCGGCGACTGCGGACGCGGCTGGGAACTGGCGTTGGGGTCGATGCTCAGCTTGACTAGGAAAGCGCAAATCGTTCTGGCGACAGACAGTCTCGATCCGTCCGGGATGGGCGAGCACATGCTCGCACTGGCGCGTGGCTGCGCTTCAGAATGGGATGTTACGATTGCCCTGCTCGGGGAAGACCGCAACGGTGTTCTGCCCCGTGCCGCGCGTTTCGGCATAAAGATTCGGCTTGCTCACAACCATGAGGATTTCGCCGACTGGCTTTCCCAGGCCGACACCGATCTTTTGCATGTCCATGCAGGAATAGGCTGGGAGGGGCTCGAGCTCACTGCTATCGGCACGGCGCAAGGCATTCCGGTCATCCGCACCGAACACCTGCCCTATCTCCTGACCGATAGCCGGCAAAGGGAGAGCTACCGTCTCCATGCATGCGACGTTTCCCACCATATCGTCGTTTCGGATGCTTCAAGGCACAGTTACAGCTCCCACATCGCAGCGGATCGGCTGTCGGTGATCCGCAATGGCATCTATGCGCGTCAGCCGACCGCGGCATCGACGAGCCTCAGACAAGATCTGGCACTCGACAACGCGACTATCCTGCTGACCGTAGCTCGCCTGACCGCGCAAAAGGATCATGCGACCCTGATACGTGCCCTGCCGCATATTTTGACGCGACATCCAACCACTGTCCTGCTGCTGGCAGGATCGGGCGAGGAACGGGAGAACCTGACGGCACTCGCCGAAGATCTGGGCCTGGCCGCACATGTCCGTTTTCTTGGCCAGCGCACAGATATCGCCGATCTTTTCGAAGTGAGCGATCTATTCGTGCTGCCGTCGCTGTTCGAGGGACTGCCGCTGGCCGTGCTGGAGGCGATGTCGCTCGGCACGCCTGTGGTCGCGACGCGCATCGGCGGTACACTCGAGGCGCTCGGCGAAGATCATCCCTACTTCGCGGTGCCCGGCGACGCTAATTCGCTTGCCGACACTATTCTGCTGGCGCTTGCCGATCCGGGCCGGCTGGCTGCCGTCGGCGCAGCCGCAGGCGAGCGCTTCCGACAGCACTTTTCTGCGGATCGGATGGCGGCGGAAACCGGGGCGATCTACAGCCGCTATGTAGAAAAATCAGGCCCAATGCAAAAGGATCTCTCCATGCAAAAGACTCGTCTGGCCTTCATCGGCGTCGGCGGCATCGCGCAACGGCACCTCGACATCATTGCCGGCTTCGACGACGTTGAACTGGTCGGCTTCGCGGATCCTGATCTTGGGCGGGCGGATGCGGCGGCGATGCGGTTTGGAGCAAAGGCCTTCGGGCATTATCCGGAGATGCTGGATGCGGTCCGCCCGGACGCCGTGTATGTCTGCGTGCCGCCGTTCGCCCATGGCGAGCCCGAACGCGATCTCGTCGCGCGTGGCATTCCGTTCTTCGTCGAAAAGCCGGTGGCGCTGGATCTTGCGACCGCAGAAGAAATCTCAGCAGCCGTCACCGCCCGCGGCTTGATCACGGGTGTCGGCTATCACTGGCGATATCTCGACATTGTCGATGAAGCGCGGGCGATGTTGGCCGACAATCCCGCCCAGCTTCTGTCCGGTTACTGGCTGGATTCGACTCCGCCGCCGCAATGGTGGTGGAAGGAAGACAAGTCGGGCGGACAGATGGTCGAGCAGACAACCCATCTTCTCGATCTCGTGCGGTTCCTCGTGGGCGAAGTGACCGAAGTCTACGGGCGCGCCGGTCATCGCGACCGGCCGGACTTTCCCGGTCTCGACGTGCCGACGGTGACGACCGCCAACCTCACGTTCGAAACCGGCGTCGTCGCCAACATCGCGTCGACCTGCCTGCTCGGCTGGAACCATCGCGTCGGCCTTCATATCTTTGCCGACCGGCTGGCGATCGAGCTGACCGACCGGGAGATAATGGTCGATGTCGGGCGCGGACGTCCGGTCCGCGGCGCAGATGGCGACCCGGTCTGGCGCGAAGACCGCGATTTCATCGACGCGGTGCGCGGCGGCGAAAACCGCATCCGCTGCCCCTATGCCGAGGCTCTGGCGACGCATCGGCTTGCGCTTGCCGTTATGTCCTCCGCGAAATCGGGCCAAGCCATCAGGCTCGATCCGCCGCACACGCGCCGGCCGGAACCGGCTCCGCTGCAAGTCCAGCCCCGGCCGGAAGTGTCGCCGCCCGGACTAGCGCCCGGTCATCGCAAGATTCGCTCGCTCGGCGTCGAGGCGCCGGGCCGCCCGTATTTCTTCGAATACGAGGAAGGGCCGCCCGGCGACGGGCAAGTCCGTCTCGACACGCTCTATACCGGTCTTTCAGCCGGTACCGAACTGACCTTTCTCAAAAACACCAATCCCTATTTCCGATCCCGTTTCGATGGCGAGCGCGGCGCCTTCATCGACAACGAGCCGGACCTGCATTATCCCGTGCCGTTTCTCGGCTATATGGAAGTAGCGCGCGTTTCGGAATCGCGTGCGCACGGCTTTTCCGAAGGGGATGTGGTCGCCACGACCTATGCCCATAAGTCCGGGCACACCGCCAACCCGTTCCATGACCTGCTAGTGCCGATGCCGACGGATGTGGATCCGCTGCTCGGCGTGCTTGTCGCGCAGATGGGCCCGATCTGCGCCAACGGCATCCTGCATGCTGATGCAGAGGCTTTCGGCGCGCAGGTGCCTTTCCTCGGCGCGGGCGTGAAAGACCGTCCTGTCATCGTCATCGGCGGTGGCACGGTGGGGCTGATGACGGCGCTGTTCGCGCGGGCGCTCGGTGCGTCGGACGTCGTCGTGACTGACCCATCCGAGTTCCGCCGCGGCAAGGCGGAGGCGATGGGGCTGACGGCGATGACGGAGGATCAGGCCTGGCAACATGCCAAGGCGCGCTGGCATGACGGTGCGTTGGGCCGCGGCGCCGACCTAGTGTTCCAGACCCGGGCGCAGTCAGCGAGCCTGCATACCGCACTGAAGGCCTTAAGACCACAGGGAACAGTCATCGACCTCGCCTTCTACCAGGGCGGTGCCGACGCCTTGCGGCTGGGCGAGGAATTCCACCATAACGGGCTCAATATCCGCTGCGCTCAGATCAATCGCGTGCCACGCGGGTTGGCCACTCTGTGGAACCGCAGACGGCTGGCGCTTGCTACCGTCGATCTTCTCAGGAAGGAGGGCAATACGATCCGCGAGCACGTGATCACCCATGTCATCCCGATGAATGACGCGCCGACCTTCCTGACCGATCTCATCGAAAACCGGCCAGACTTCCTGCAGGTCGTTTTCAAGGTTGGCGAATGACAAAGGAAACGCCACCGATTCGCATCCTGTTCGTATTCGCCTGGCTGGTGGTCGGCGGCGAGGAAACGGAAGTGCGGCTGCTGGCGGGAAACCTCGACCCGCAGCGTTACCGCATCGATGTTGTCGCCTGCTTTCGAAAGCCCGGCATGCCGGAGCAGACCCACGAACAACTCGCAGCGCTCGGCGTCGATGTCGATACGACGCCCTATGAGCTGTCATTCGAGGATACGGTCGGCTACCTGGCCAACAAGATTCCCGGTTACGACGTCGTGGTGTCCTGCCAGAACGTCGCCGACATCTATCCGGCGCTGGAGCGTCTGCACCTGCGCGCCCCGCTGATCGAACATGGCGGCCTCGTTTCGGAGGCGCTCGCCGGACCGAAGCATTTGACGAGCCGTTATGTCGGTGTCTGCCGTTCAATCCGGGACGCCGCAGCGTCCCGCATGCCGGAGCGCGAGCATCACGCGGTCGAGATCCCGTCCATGGTCGATCTGGCGAGTTTCGATCCGTCGCTGCGCGAGGCGACGAGGCGGGAGCTGGACATCACGGGCGACCAGACGTTGATAGGCTGGGTCGGCCGGCTCGACCCCAAGAAGAATGTCGAGGACTTCATCGAGGCGGCCGCCCTCGTCGCCCTGCGCGACAGCCGGGCCCGTTTCGTGATCGTCGGCGGTCACGACGCCTTCATGCCGGATTATGCCGACCGCCTGAATGCGCTCGCACAGCAGCGCGGACTGGCAGGAAAACTGCAGTTTCTAGGAGATCGAAAAGATGTTCCTGCCCTTTTGTCGGCCTTCGACATCTTCGTCTGGCTGTCGCGTGGTGAAGGCATGCCGCATGTAATCGCCGAGGCCGGCGCCGCATCACTCCCGGTCATCGCGACGCCCGACAACGGCGCTCTGCAGCAGATCGAAGACGGGATCTCCGGTGTTTTCGTTCCCTACGGCGACCCGGAAGCCGTGGCGAAAAGCATTTGCAGACTGATCGATGCGCCGGCGCTTCGACGCTCGTTGGGCGATACGCTGCGGCGAACTGTAGCGAAACGCTATGCCGCAGAAGCCGTGATTCCGCAGTGGGAGAGGCTATTTTCCGATGTGCTTGCAGAAAGGCAGGCGTCCGGACCGACCGGCTTGTTTCAATCCTTCCTGCAGGGCGGCTTTGAATGCTCGACCCACCGACTTCGCCGCCGCGAGGGCGAGGACACTGGCCGCCGCCTCGACATGATCGCCGCCATCGGCCACGATCATAATGCCGAGCAAGACTATCGCCAGCTGACAGAGATTGGCATCCGCACTGTCCGGGATGGCTTCCGTTGGCACCTGATCGATCGTGCCTGCGGCTACGATTGGTCGAGCATAAGGCCGATGCTAGGGGCGGCGCGCACAACCGGTACGCAGGTGATTTGGGATCTACTGCACTATGGGTGGCCTGACGATCTGGACATTTGGTCGCCGGGGTTCGTAGACCGTTTTGCGCGGTTTGCGGGCGAATGCGCCAAGATAGTTCGAGAGGAAAGCGACGCGGTGCCCTTCTATAGCCCCGTAAACGAGATTTCCTTCTTTTCGTGGGGCGGCGGGGATGTCGGCTATCTTAATCCATTCGCGATTGGTCGTGGCTTCGAGCTGAAAGTCCAACTTGCGCGCGCCGCAATTGCAGCGATGGAGGCGATTCTTGCCGTGGACGGACGCGCCCGGTTCGTCCATTGCGACCCTGTGATCAACGTCGTCGCCGACCCTTCCCGGCCATTTGAGCGCAGTGTGGCCGAAGGTCACCGGCAGTCACAATTTCAGGGATGGGACTTGATTTCGGGCCGGATTTGGCCGCAAATCGGCGGCCGGGAGCACTATCTCGATATTATTGGCGTCAATTACTACTTCAACAACCAGTGGGTCCATGGCGGTCCGCCGATCGACATTGATCACTCTCTTTACAAGCCATTCGGCAAAATCCTGATCGAGACTTATGCGCGCTATGGCAAACCTCTGCTGATCGCCGAGACCGGGATCGAGGACGACCGACGAGCAGCATGGTTTCGTTATGTTTATTCACAAGCGCACGACGCCATGCGCGCTGGGGTCCCTTTGGAAGGACTTTGTCTCTATCCAATCGTCAATCACCCTGGCTGGGACGATGATCGCATGTGTCACAATGGCGTGCTGTCTGCAGATGTCACCGCCGGACGGCGAAAAGTGAACTCGGCATTGGCTTCCACAATAATATCCAACGTTCACAAGATGAATGCATAGGTGAACGATGGACGAACGCTATTCCAACGCGTGGAATTACACCTGCCTCTCCGCTCTCAATGCCTAGACCATAAGATTTAACGATCCGCAGATTTCCGTTGACGACGTGATGCGGTGATTATCGAGATGGACAGAACGAGTTCAATTTTTTTGCCAGCGCGATAAAATCTGCTGTCGTTAAGATTTCGACCTGAGCTGAAAAACGGCCGCCGAGGAGCTCGAGCGTGGCGTCGTGTGTTTCATCTGCACCGCTACATACTGCGTCTTTCAGGATTATAACCTTGTAGCCCAGATCTACCCCACCGATCGCAGCTGCGAGGACACACACATCGGTTTCTCCACCGGTGATGGCCAGCGTATGCACTTTATCTTCCATCAAAGCTTGATGCAGCCGCCCGCTTGTCCAGGGAGAATAGGTCATCTTGTCGAAGATGCGCGCCGGCGGAGCAAGACGCGCAAGGCTTGGAACGACGTTTAATAATTCAGGCGCCAACACCGCTCGCGTCATTTCATGCCATTTTTCGTAATACGGCCTCCACATACCCGGCATGTCGGTTGCTCGCTCGGGCGGAATGAACCTGGTGAATATTGTTCGCTCAGGGAAACGCTCGACAAGTTCGAGAATCTCGTTGGACACGTTCGCCATCCACGGGACATGCCAGGGCGTGTCTTCGGCGAACATTCTTTGCATATCGATGCATAAGTGGACCCAATTGTTCATTCGAGCCTTCCAAGGGGTTGGCAAAGCGTCCACCGCGGCTGCTGCCACGGCCGGAATTCATACACTAGGCAAAGGTGAGACTGGTAGAGAACGCTTAAGGACTGTTGCTCGATAGGCGTTGAGTATCCTCTCGAGGGCGGCGGGAGCGATGTTCTTGCCTTCCAGAAAGTCATCGATCTCGTCATAGGTCACGCCAAAGACCTCCTCGTCGGGCTTGAGCGGCGCGTCGCTTTCCAGGTCTGCTGTGGGGACTTTGAGCACGAGATCGTCGGGCGCGCCAAGTTCACGAGCCAGCGAACGAACGCGTCGCTTGTTTAGCCCCGCAAGCGGAAGGATGTCTGCAGCACCATCTCCAAATTTTGTGTAGAAGCCCATCAAAGCTTCAGCAGCGTGATCCGTCCCTAATACGAGCCCTCGGTCTGCGCCAGCAAGCGCGTATTGGGCAATCATTCTCTGTCGAGCCTTGATGTTGCCGAGATGGAATCCCTGGCGTGGTCCCGACAACAGTTCACCCGCCTCGGGCATGATCGAGGCCATCATCGCATCCGCGGCGGGCTGGATGTCGATAGTCATGACCCGATCCGGGTCGATGACCTGCAGGCATTTTCGCGCATCTTGCTCGTCTGCCTGGGATCCGTATGGGAGCCTGACCGCTATGAATTGAGCATGATAGCCGTTCGCGCGAAGGGACAGGACGGCGCGCTGCGCCAACAGACCAGCAGTCAAGGAATCCACGCCACCACTGATGCCCAAAACCAATGACCGCGCCCCGGCAGAGCGAGCATAGTTTGTCAGGAAGTCGACCCGTCGTTCAACTTCGTGCTTAACAAAGAAGGCTTTTGACACCCCAAGCTCCCCAATGATGTTTTCCTGTTCGTCGGTCACACGCGCCTCCTTGCCACGTTGCTGTCACACTGCCGCTTATCTGTGCCTGCGGCATAGATCAGGAACTTTATTGCGTGATCAAGGTTCTCTCTCGCTACAAATTTTTCTCGAATACAGCCACGACAGGAGACCTGGATGGATATGGCTTTGGTTATCGGCTACCTCGCCTCGGCCTGTTCAGTGACGAGCTTCGTGCCGCAGGTAATCAAGGTCGTCAGATCGGGTGATACTGCCGCGATCTCTGCGCGTATGTACACTGTGACAGTAATCGGCTTTGCTCTATGGTCAGCGTTCGTGTCATGCGCCAGGAGTGGCCGATCATCCTCACCAACACAGCCTGCTTTTTTCTCTCAGGCTACATTCTGATCAGGAAACTTCGTGCAAGCTGAAACTTCAAGGTGCTAAGATGGCCTATCTGGTTGATGTCCTCATCCCTTATGATGCAAAAATTCCGGCGGCCGGATATGACGAAACCAAACAAGAACTGGTGGATCAATTTGGGGGCGTAACCCTCAGCGTCAACTCCCCGGCAGAAGGCCTCTGGCAAGGTGACCAGGACACCGGCGGTGACATCGAGAAGGATCAAATCATCATTGCCCAGATCATGGTCGATGCATTGGATAGGGTCTGGTGGATTGCTTATCGCAAAACACTTGAAGATCGTTTCAACCAGGACGAGATCCTGATCCGAGTGACCGCCATCGAGAAACTTTGAAATTATTCGGCTGCCTTCGGAACCGGCGAGGCCTTCTCAGGTTAGCCACGCATCAAACAGCGAAGGAGCCGAGATGAGCGATTATCCGAAACCGCCGTACCCGCAACAGCATCAGGATCCCCCCGGCAAAACGGACGCCATGTCGCCGATCCCGGACCATGGCGAACAGAGCTATCAGGGCAACGGAAAGCTTGAGGGCAAGGTTGCTGTCATCACCGGAGCTGATTCCGGTATCGGCCGGGCAGTCGCGATCGCGTTCGCGCGGGAGGGTGCAGATATTCTGCTTTCGTACCTCGACGAACACGATGATGCCGAAGAAACGGCAAGCTGGATCCGAAAGGCCGGCCGCAAGGCCGTGGTCGCAGCGGGAGATATAAAGTCAGAGCAATTCTGTAATCAGCTGATCCGCCAGGCCGTCGATGAGTTGGGCGCTGTCGACATCCTTGTCAACAATGCTGCGTTCCAGCGAACATATGCCGACATTGCCGACATCACCGCAGAGGAATGGGACGAGACATTCCGCACCAACATCCATGCGCCTTTCTATCTTTCGAAGGCAGCGATCCCACACATGCGGGCCGGCAGTTCCATCATCAACACGACGTCGATCCAGTCCCGGCAACCCTCACCACAACTGCTCGCCTATGCCTCAACGAAGGGAGCGATTTCAAACTTCACAGCCGGACTTGCAGAGATGGTTGCGGACAAAGGAATCCGGGTGAATGCTGTCGCACCTGGCCCCATTTGGACGCCGCTTATTCCCTCGACGATGCCGGCCGAGAAAGCCGCGAAGTTTGGCGAGCAAACATTGATCGGTCGCGCTGGCCAGCCGGCAGAACTTGCCGGGGCCTACGTGTTGCTAGCGTCCGATCTCGGCAGCTACATGACTGGGGCCGTTATCCCGGTGACGGGCGGCGAGGTGATGATCTGACCGCAATTCGCCGGTCCTCGAAAAGGGTGCGCTAATGAATATGGCAACTAGATGGACCGGCGGATGTCTGTGCGGCGCATGCCGTTATGAGTTCACTGATGAGCCGCTTCATGCCGGTTACTGTCACTGCGATATGTGTAAACGCGCAACCGGCGGAGGTTTCGCTGTCCTCGTCCAAGTGAGAAAATCATCACTGAAGTGGATAGCGGATAAGCCGTCCGTATATCGCTCCTCTGCCATCGCCACGCGAGGATTTTGCAAGCAATGCGGCTCCCCGTTTTTCCTGCAGTATGATGGTGACGAACTCATCCGGTTGACGGCGGGATCGTTGGATCGACCAGCCGATATATTCCCAAGCGGACATTACGGTGTGGAAAGCAAGCTAGGCTGGGCAAACATCGGTGTGGGTCTCCCTGAGGAAGAAACTCAGGAACAGTTGTGATTTCCACCCGCTCGTCCGGCGTTTACTGCTCTCGTGGTATGATGCTGACAGCGCCATCTGCCTCGAGCACCGCTGACTTGATCTGGTCGAGCCGTTCCAACCCTTGCTCCTGCCGCGCGGTCGTCAGCACATCCTCCAAGCTCACGCGTGCACGGGCGAAGGCGCGCAGGTCGGGTTTGCCGTCGGAAATAAGAACGGTTGGTGTTCCGTCGATGACGCGAGCCAACCTGGGTGCCCACTGCTTGACGTAGGAGAGGCCGATATCGAGGCTGAACAGCACGATGATCAGAAGGGTGGCATTGACGATGGAGAAATCGTCGCCCAACAGCGCCTGCTGCGTGGTTTCGGCAATGATGAGCAGCAGCACGAGGTCGAACGGCGTCATCTGCGCAACCGTTCTTCGGCCTGACAACCGCAGCGCTATTAGCAAGATAAAGTAAATCGCTGCGCCCCGAATGATCGATTCCATTACACCCTCACGGAAAGATAAAGCTGGAAAGCGAGACAGGTGCATCATCGACGATAATATCAAACGTAGCCGAACCGGCCGTCTGGGCGCGCAGATGTAGTTTTATTACCCCACCGTCCTGCCTCGGATTGTCGAAATGCAATCTCTGCCCGCCGGCCTCGATCGCTGTCCGTATCGGCAATGGCTGGATGTCCTCGACTTGAAACACTTTGGCGAACGCGTCAGGCAAAAATAGCGAACGGGTTTTCTTGGCAGGATCAGGCTTGTATTTCACGGTCATCTCGTCCGTGCCCTCCCAGCGTCCGATCCGGGGATGTTCGATAACTGCTCTTTCGGTCTCTGTAACTTTGGTCGCAAGCGGACCGCCTGCCCCAAATGCACCGAGCATAGCGAGCACTATGATCAGCGCGAACATCAACCAGGCAAATCGTTCAATCGTCCAGAAGCGCTCTTGGAACCTGCGGTGCTCATCCAGTTGTAGACCATCCTTTCGGACGGGTGGCTGTTCTGGAATACTGCTCACGGCTCAAACCTCGTTGCCTTCGGTCCTTCTTAACGCCGGTGACTGCTGAAGGTTTCGGTGCAAAGTCTGTCGCTCATCGATGCAACTCAAACTGAAAAATCTGTCCCGAGAGGGGTGCGGAACGCCGCTCCTCGTCACTCATTCCGTCAAAAGCGGTCGTGATGAACAATGTCCTTCGGTCCAATCCACCCAGGCAGCAACTGGTAACGTTTGGCGCGGCAAGATCGACCTTTCCAACGATCTCGCCGCGCATGGAAAGAATATCGACCCTGGAGCCGCCGAAGATCGCCGCATAGAGCCTGCCCTCATCATCGGCCTCCAGTCCATCCGGACTGCCGTTAACGGTTTTAGCGAAGACACGCTTGTTTGCCAGCGAGCCATCCTCAAGGTTGTAGTCATAGGCCCAGATCGTATCGCGGCCCGTGTCCGCGTGAAACATCAACTGCCCGTCAGCACTCCAAGCCTTGCCGTTGGCATTGGTGTAGCCACCCTCAACTTCTTGCAGATGATCGCCCTCAAGCAAATAGAGTGCGGCCGTCTCCAGGGGTTCTGCCGATGTATTGATCGTTCCGACCCACAGCCGTCCTGCCGTATCCATTTTCCCGTCGTTGAGGCGGTGATCATGCGGAAGATCGAGAAGCGCAATCGGAAACTCGTCTCCGGTTGCGGGATCAAATTCATAGACACCATCGGCTAGGCCGATCAGGATCTGGCCGTCAAGGCGGGGGAACACAAAGCTTACCGGCTTCGAAACCGTCCAGGACTGGTGATGTTTCTTAGCGAGTTCGTACCGGTGGATTATTTTCCGCTGGATATCGACCCACCAGAGCGACAAGGAATGCTCGTCCCAATGGATACCTTCGCCAAGCTGACAAGCCGGCAAGGAAGTGTCGAGGAGTACAGCTTGCGTCATTGGTTTTCCTGCAGCGAGTAGATGGCGTGAAGAAGGGTGAGATGGCTAAGGCCCTGAGGCAAGTTGCCCAGGCCTGCGCCACTGGAAGGATCGATCTGCTCGGGAAGGATGCCGAAATTGTTGCCGAGTGGCTTTAGCAGGTCCCTTAGCAGCTCGTCCGCTTGATCGACATTGCCCAGGAACGCGAATGCCTCCACCAGCCAGCAGGAGCAGGCGACGAACGCACCTTCCTCCTCTGACGCGCCGCTATAACGATAAAGAAGCGGTCCGACAGCGAGTTCCTGGTGAATGGCGTCGCGGGTGCGGCGAAGGCGATCTTCATGCTCGAAGCCGAACCTCGTCGTCAAAAGCAAGGCGGCGTCGAGCTTTTCAGTCCCGGCAAAGAAAGTGTATGCGCCTCGGTGCTGCGACCAACAATTGGCATCGATCCAGTCACGGATATTGCGGCTTTCCGTTTCCCAACGATCCGCGTCACCGCCTATGTGGCCACCACGTGCAAGCCGAGCCGCGCGATCGAGCGCCAGCCAGCAGCCGATCTTGGAAAAGGTATAATGCTGCTGCTCCTCCAGTTCCCACAGACCGGAATCCTTTTCCTGCCACCGATCGACGACCTGATTGGCCAAGCGCTCGACGAGGCGCGCTGTCGCAGGATCAAGAACATGCCCCATGTCAGCGAATAGCGCAGCAGTCTCCAAGAGATCCCCATAGCAGCTGAGCTGAACCTGGCTTTTGGCACGATTGCCGGTCCTCACGGGTGTTGATCCTTTGTAGCCCGGCACCTTGATGATCTCTTCGTCCGGAACTTCGCCACCGCTCAGCGTATAAACCACCGAAGGGGTGGGGCCGTCTTCATCGATCGTGCGGATCAACCAGCCGAAGGCTGCAATCGCCTCGGATAGCGCGCCAGCGCGGAGAAAAGCCTTGATCGTGTAGGCAGCATCGCGGATCCAGGCATAGCGATAATCATAATTCTTATCCCCACCGATCCGCTCGGGAAGCCCTGACGTGGCAGCCGCTGCGATAGCGCCGGTTTTGGAGTAGAGCAGAAATTTCAGGGAGAGTGCGCATCGGACGAAGTCGGAGCGAAACGGTCCTTCATAGGAAAGCTTTTGCGACCACCGTCGCCATTCATCATTACTGAAATCGATCCTCGCGTCGATCTCCGACAAGGAAGGGATCGCCAATGGCACTTTGTCGGCAACCAGATAAGCAATACACACTCTGCTGCCGGCTTCGGCGTTATAACGCGCCCTTGTAATTTTGTCGGCATCCTCAACAATCGAGACTGCGTCCGGATGACAGAATGTCGTTGTCAGATCACCGATATAGCGTATGGCGGCGTTCGGGTGATTGACACGCCGGACCTCGCCCTGTGCGCAGATAGGACTGATAACAATCTCGAAGTCGACAAAGCCGGACAGTCCTTCAATGCGGCGCGCAAGCTCGCACCATGGCAGCCGCCCGCCGGCCCCGCTGTTGATTGATTCCGTTACGCGAGCCGTACCCGTTTCGGTGATGAAAATTGTCTCAAGAACATTGCTGTCTTCGCAATATTGCCGCTCGATGGAAAATGGCTGGGTCGGCGAGAGTGAAAAACGCCCGCCGTCGGCATCGTGCAAACGGTTGAAGAGTGGCGGCGAATCCATGTCGGGCGCACACCACCAGTCGATCGATCCATCTGCGCCGATTAATGCGACAGAGCGCCCCTCGCCGATGGCCGCATAATGCTCGAGCGGCAGAAAGCCGCCCGAGCGTTCGGGTGTGAGCGATTTCAGCATCAGGGCAGCGTGTTGCCGCCAGTGACACCGAAAACTTCACCGGTAATATAGCTCGACTCCTGAGTGGCCAGGAACACGTAGAGCGGCGCACATTCGGCGGGCTGACCGGGACGTTTCATCGGCACCTGACTGCCGAACTTGACGATCGCCTCCTGCGGCTGACCGCCCGACGTCTGCAATGGTGTCCAAACCGGGCCGGGTGCGACGACATTTACACGAACGCCCTTGTCGATGACCTGCTTGGACAGTGCCTTGCTGAAGGCAACGATCGACGATTTGGTTGGTGCATAGTCGAGCAGGCTGGCAGACGGCTCATAGGCCTGGATCGAGGCGGTATTGATAATGGTCGCGCCCTCCGGCATGAGCGGCAGTGCCGCCTTGCAGATCCAGAAGAGTGCGTAGACATTGGTTTTGAAGGTCTCATCGAACTGTTCGGTGGTGAGTTCGGCGATGCTCTCGACGGACTTTTGACGGCCGGCCACATTCGCAAGCAGATCAAGGCCGCCGAGTGCGCTGTGCGCCTGCTCGACCAACTGCTTACAAAACTCTTCGCTCTTGAGATCGCCTGCGATAGCGACTGCTTTTCGCCCTTCCGCCTCGATTAGCTTGACGACTTCGTCAGCGTCGGACTGTTCTTCCGGGAGATAGTTGATGACGACGTCGGCACCCTCGCGGGCAAACGCGATCGCCGCTGCCCGGCCGATCCCGGAATCTCCGCCAGTCACGAGAGCTTTGCGGCCATTCAGCCGGCCCGAGCCTTTATAGCTCGTTTCGCCATGGTCGGGAACCGGGTCCATCTTGGATGCGAGACCTGGAACGGGTTGCGGCTGTTTGGGGAATTCCGGCTGGGGATATTGCGTCAGGGGATTTTGAATATCGAATTGGTTGGCAGATGCCATTATCATTATTCCTTTCTTGGGGACGATGGGAAAGGCATGGCGCCGATAGATGTTCCGAGGAAAATTTCGGAGATGACCTGTCCTGACACGCTCGCAATTGAAAGTTTACGCCTCGCCGGGAAACGGGTTGTCTTTGGTCAGCCTCGCGAGGTGAACGGTGTTTCGGGCCAACATGTTGACCGTATTCGTCACCACTTCGGGCACATCGGACAGATCAACAAAATTGGTGCTGCCCATCGCCTCCCCCACCCAATAAGCCACAGCATTGGGCGCAATCGTGAAGCCAACATCATTCAAGGCCTGGTAAATCTCGGCAGACGTATGATGCGCGCCGTCTTCATTGCCGACCACCGCAACCGCGGCGACGCGGCCATAGGAAACCATCCGTCCCTCATCGTCGGTTTCCTCCAGAAATGCGTCCATGCGCTCCAAAGCCCGCTTTGCTACGCTGCTCGGCTGACCAAGCCATATCGGTGTGCCGATGATGAGAATGTTGGCATCAAGTATCTTCTTACGAATAACCGGCCAATCATCCCCGTCACCTTCATCTGACGTCACGCCTGGCTTGATATCGTAATCCGCGAGACGAAGGATCTCCGTTTCGACGCCGTCCTTCGCCATGGCTGACCTGATCAGAGACAGCATACGATCTGTCGACGAGGGCTCGCCTCCCGTCGATTTAAGCGTTGCGTTCAGCGCGACTGCCTTGAGTGTCATGGTGATTATCCTCTCGATTTTTTAAAGAATGGACAGAGTTGGTCGACGCCATAACGGCTTTTGATGCTTATGCTTACAGCCGCGATTGGTGATCGGCCATTGAACAGCGGCTTGACTGACGGTGCGACGCGCCTAGATGTCAGGCTTTGCCGAACCGGGCTCAGCCATCTTGCGATGCTGCTTGGCCAGTGTTTCTGAAGGCATGACGTTGGCGGCGGCCGACATTACCTTGTTCTTCCAGCCGGATACGACATCGCCATCTCCGTTCATCATGGCGTCAAAGCCTGCCTTTGCGACCTCGGCCGGGTCATCCTTCTCGGCCTGACCGACGGCTGTATCCAGCATATCGGCACGAGCGAAGAACTGAGTCTCAGTTGGTCCGGGCATCAGGCAGGTGACGGTCACGCCCGTATCCTTCAGTTCCTCACGAAGCGCGAACGAGAAGGAATTGATGAAGGCTTTCGTGCCGTTATAGACCGCCTGGAATGTGCCCGGCATGAAGCCCGCGATCGAGCCCGTCAGCAGAATGCGACCTGCCCCGCGGCTGCGCATTTGCTGTCCGATCTGCTGGACGAGATACGTGGTCCCGACGATATTGGTGTCGATCACGCGGCGCGCTTCGGCGAAATCCTGATCAAGAAAACCCCTACCAAGTCCGCGACCGGCATTCGCCATCAGAAGATCGACTGATCGGCCGTCGGCCGCAATGTCCTCGATCAGCCGGTCCACGCCTTCGATCGTTGAGAGGTCGGAGTTTACGGCCTGAACCGAAACACCAAAGTCGTGGAAGTGAACGGCCATGTCTTCGATCTTTGCCTCGTCGGCGGCGATGATCAGATCATAGCCTTTCGAAGCGGCAATCGTTGCCAGCTCCAGTCCAATCCCGCTTGATGCGCCGGTCACGACAGCCAGTCCTTTGGCCGATTGTGCATTTTCCATCGCCGCTCTCCCTCAGGGCTTGAGGACGACTTTGACGCAGCCGTCCTTCTTTTCGAGGAACGTCTTGTAGAGCTCCGGGCCGTCTTCCAGGCTTCCGGTATGAGTTATGATGAACGACGGATCGATCTCGCCGTTGACGATCCGGTCCATCAGGATCGGCAGGTAGTGCTGAACGGGGGTCTGCGCCATTTTGAACGTCAAACCCCGATTGATCGCCGACCCCATCGGGATCTTGTCGAGGAACCCGCCATAAACGCCAACGATCGACACGGTTCCGAAATTGCGGCAGCAATGGATGGCTTGACGCAACACATGCGGCCGATCGGTGCCCATGAAGGTCGCGACCTTGATGCGGTCGATTCGAGCATCCCAGCTTGCGGAAGGGTCTGACTCGGTGCCAACCGCATCGATGCAGGCATCGGCGCCACGCCCGTTCGTCAGTTCCATGATCCGGTCGTAGATGTCCTTGTCGAGGTAATCGAGCGTGATGGCGCCTGAAGCCTCGGCAAAGGCGAGCCGCTCGGGAACGCTGTCGATGGCGATGACCCGTTCGGCGCCCAGGATGAAGGCGGACTTGATCGCCATCTGCCCGACCGGCCCGCACCCCCAGATGGCGATCGTGTCGCCAGGCTGGATGTTGCAGAAGTCAGCGGCCATGTAGCCTGTTGGGAAGATGTCGGACAAGAACAGAACCTGCTCGTCCGTCAGACCGTCCGGCACCTTGATCGGTCCGGCATCCGCGAACGGAACGCGCAGATATTCCGCCTGTCCGCCGCTGTAACCACCGAGCAGATGCGTATAGCCGAACAGGCCGGCGGGGGAGTTACCCCACATCTTGGTGACCTTTTCCGGCTTCGGATTGGATCGCTCACAGCCGGAGAAAAAGCCGCGTTTGCAGAAGAAGCATTCGCCGCAGGCAATCGTGAAGGGGACGACAACACGGTCGCCGACCTTCAGTTTCTTGTTGTCCTTGCCGACTTCCACCACCTCGCCCATGGTCTCGTGGCCCATGATGTCGCCATGGTGCATTTCCGGCATGATGCCGTTGTACAGATGCAAGTCGGAGCCACAGATGGCGCAGGCCGTGACCTTGATGATCGCGTCGCGGCCCTCCTGAATTTCAGGATCGGGAACGCTGTCGCAACGGATATCGTGCTTACCGTGCCAGGTCAGTGCTTTCATCGTCTCGATCCTCCTACTTCTCAGCCATCTTGCGCTCGAACGTGCCGACGATCTGGCCTTCACCGAGAACGTGCCCCTCCATCGCCTTCAGTACGGCGTCACGCTTAGCGCCGGGCTCGAGGCCAAGAGTTTCGATATCGAGGGCAAAGACCTGGAAATGATAATGATGTGCCGGATCGCCGACGGGCGGCTTAGGCCCGGTATAACCTATCGAGCCCATGCTGTTGGCGCCCTGCTTCATCTCCTTCGGCTCCTGAAGGATCGGCGTGCCGGGAATACCTTCCCGCAGCTTTGTCGTTGCGGCCGGAATGTCGTAGGCAAGCCAATGCGTGAACGGCTTCGGCTTTGCCGCATCCGGGTCGTCGGCAACCAGCACGAAAGATTTTGTGCCTTGAGGCACGCTCGACCATTCGATTGCCGGGGAGGCATTGTCGCCATCAGCGACATACTGAACTGCGATCGGCCCATCCTTTCCGAAGGCGGCCTTCACTGCAATCGCCTGATCGCTCTTTGCGTTTACGAGGTCGATCGCGATCTTGGAGGCCGGCATATCGGCAACGACATTGGGAACGGGTGGTGTCTCACCGGCCTGTTTGGCGACGGCGCCGGTATAGGTGACCTTGTAGACCACACCATCGCTGTCGTCGGCGACGAACAGCGATCCATCCCTGCCGACGGCGATACCGGTCAACCGGCCGAGGTAGCCGTATTTGCCATTTTCCTGCTGCAGCAGAAAACCTTCGAGGAATTTCTCGAACCTGACAGGCTTGCCGTTTTCGAAGTTGACGCGGACCACCTCATAGCCACTCGGCGGACGACGGTTCCAGGAGCCGCGCATCGCGATGAAGGCGTCGCCCCGGTAGTCAGCCGGGAAGGCATTGCCATCATAAAATGCCATCTGCATCGGTGCGCTATGGGCAGTGTAGCCGAGGACAGGCTCAGTCGACTGCTTTGCCCATTGTTCAAGCGTGATGCCTTCGGGCGGATTGATATGCGGGTTGATGCCGCTCATGCCGTAAACATAGGGCCAACCGTATTTCTTGCCCTGTTCGATCCGGTTCAGTTCCTCGATCTGTACCTCGTCACCCAGCCAGTCGATACCGTGATCGATACCGTAGAGCGCACCGGTGGTCGGCTCCCAGTCGAAACCGATCGTATTGCGCAAGCCGCTCGCAAAGATCGTCCGTGTCTTGCCATCCTTGCTGGCGCGCACGATCGTGGCATTTTCCGGATTGTCTTCCTGGCACTCGTTGCAGGTGCTGCCGACCGAGATGTAGAGCATGCCGTCCGGCCCGACATTGATCGTTCGGTTGGCGTGCTGGCCGGCATCCGGAAGATCGTCGATTATACGGGTCAGTGGACCGAACGTCCCGTCCTCGTTGATGTCAGCCGTATAGACATCATGGATCGTGACCAAAAACACCTTGTTGCCGTCAAACGCGATGCCATGCATGTTCGGCCGGCTCGCGACCGTAACTGCGCCATCCGCCTTGCCGTCATTGTTATCGTCCTTCAGCATGATGACGTCGCCGACCGTCCGGCGGGTCGCGTAGACGAACCCCTTCTGCGAGACGGCAAGCATGCGCGGATTGATCAGGTCGCGGGCGAACACATCAACCTTAAAACCCGCAGGCGTCTTTATGAGGCCGGTAAGCTTGGCATCATCCTTTACCACCAGTTTTTCCGGTTCGAGGATCGAGCCCTGGATCGTGACGTCGGACGCCTCGCCGACCGTTCCCTTAATCTGGGCGTAACTGGCTGACGGCAGCATAACCGCAACGACGGATACGGAAAGCGCAAGGGCTGAAGGGCGGCTGGCCATGGAGATCTCCTGTGGTTGCGTAATGAAAAAGCCCGACCTTATGGCCGGGCTTCGGGTTGGTCAGCATCAGTGAGCTGCGACCAGCTTTATTACATGCATCTTGTGCATTTCGAGCTTGGGCAGCGTCTTGGCGGCGAACTCTTTGACCGCCGCGTCATCTCCGCCCTTGGCATAGGTCGCAAACAGCGTCACAGCTTCCATATGTGCGTTCGCCTGCATGTCGATGTAGAGCGGCTGAAAATCCTGTTCGGACGCGCCTTTGAGAAGCTCCAGCATGGCGGCATGTTTCGGCGACAGCTTTGGCGCCTCATCGCCGAGCTTGGCGGCCTTTTTCAGCTCTTCGCCGGCCATCGTGTGGTCGGCGATCATCTGCTTGGCGAATTCCTTGACGTCAGCATCCTTCGCCTTCTGTTCGGCGAGCTTGCTGGACTCGATCTCGAAGGCGTTCGAGCTGGTGACGACCTTGACGAACGAGGCCTTGTCGACATTCATCGCGGCCGCGGCCTTGTCGGCACTTTCCGGCATGGCGGCAAATGCCGACGAGGACATCAGAAGCGAGAGCGATACGAGCGGAGCGGAAATGATCTTGTTCATGATCGGCTCTCCTTACTGGGCTTTATTGAAGGCGGCGGTGAGATCGGCGACGGCAAGGTCAAGAGCCTGCTTGGCTTCCGGAACGACCTTGCCCATGCCGAAGAACTCATGCGTCACGCCGGCATAGGTCTTCATGTCGACCGCTACGCCCGCATCCTTCAGCTTTGCCGCATAGGTTTCGCCATCGGAGCGCAGCGGATCGATCTGCGCCAGGATCACCGTTGCCGGAGAGACCCCGGCCAGATCAGAACGGCCATTGAGGTTGATGCGTGGATCCTTGGTCTCATCCATGGAGGAGACCGTGTTTTTCACGAACCACTCCATATCCGCCTTGCCGAGCGGCTTGGCCTCGGCATTCTCCTTGTAGGATGCCGTGTTCATGTCGTTGCCGGCGACCGGATAGACCAGAAGCTGGTGGACCGGCTGTTTCGTCTTCTGCTCCTTGGCCATCAGCGCGACGTTTGCGGCGAGATTGCCGCCGGCGCTTTCACCCGCCACGGCGATCTTGTCGGCATTGCCGTTCAACTGGTGGATGTTCTCGACCACCCATTTGTAAGCCGTCCAGGCATCGTCGTGAGCAGCCGGAAACTTGTGCTCCGGCGCATGGCGATATTCGACCGAGACGACGATCGCGTTCGCACCCATAGCCAGCGCTCGCGGCGCCCCGTCGTAAACATTGATGTCTGCCACGACCCAGCCGCCGCCATGGTAATAGACGACAACGGGGAACGGTCCTGTTCCGCCCGGAATGTAGACGCGTGCCGCAAGCCCACCGTCAGCAGACGGAATAGTGATATCCCTGGTCGTGACCTGTGCTTCGGGGTTGGACGACAGGCGCTTGTCCCATTGGACGGCTTTGGCGGCATCCGCCGGGCTTGCTTGTGTGCGTGCTTCCGGCACGCTCAATGTCGAGAAGGGCTTTGCCTCCAGCGCGCCAAGTTTGTCGAGGACCGCTTGCATCTCGGTTGTCGGCTTCGCCATTTCCTCCGCAAGGCTCGAGCCGGCACTGCTCAAGAACACGATGAGCACAGCTGTGGCAAAGCGCGGAAGACGTTTGTTGTGATGCGTCATGCGTGATCCCTTCAGTGAAGATGATGCTTGAGGTTATCGATTCGAAACGCGCCTCCGACGCCTACGGGCTTGGAGACTTCTGCGTGAATGGCGATCAGGAATGCCGGCCTCTAGCCTTGGTTCCCGAAAAATGTCATGACTTAATCATGCGTACGCTACCGGACGAGATGCCCCCAGCCAGTCTCTCTCGCGGCTCAGACCGATTATCGACACGATTTGGCCTTGGGGCATGACCGCTCCGCCGAACTTTTGGGCTCAATTCAACTCGCGCGGATTCGATCAGTTTCTGCGGGTCGGATCTTGCGATAATCAAACCGACTATTCCGCAAGGTTCATGACGTCCTTGAACTTCACGACCTCTTCTACCCGACCGTCTTCGCCGGTTAGCTCAAAAGACTGACCATCGACAAGCTCCCCGTGGAGAACACGCTCCGAGAGAAGCTCGCGGGCCGCCTTGACAGCCTCGATGCGCGCCAGCTCCACAGTATCGAACTCAGCGCCCTCTGGATCCTGGGAAAGCACATTCCCGTCGCGAATATGGAAATAATATCTTGGCATGCATCACTCCTTCTGATGCCAAGCCAAACTCCGTAAGTCGGGAATAGTTCGATCGCGCAGGGACGCTTTTGGCCACCAACAAGTCGCTGGGAACCGTCTTTCCAATTCTCGGTTAACAGCGACAACAGGAGAAAGATCGATGAGCGAGCAAGAGCGAAATCCCACGAGCGGTTCGGCCAGCAACGATCCGGCGGTCGCCGAGGAGAACCACAAGGAATTGAAAAAACAGGCGGAAAAGGGAATGCGCGACGCCGGTGGCAAACTTCCGAAAGACGAGGTCTGATGAAGCGGCGGGATCTTGCCCTTTACAAAAAAATGCTTGTTTTCACCTATGATAAAACTTCGTCCAATACAGCCTTGAGTTCTTCCAAACCATGGGGCTTGCGAAGCAGCAAAGCCTCTGGTCCGCTGTGAAGCTTCGGCGCCTCATTCATACCGGTCGAACAGACGATGCCGATTTGCGGCCAGCGACGGCGCACTTCCTGGGCCAGAGCCTCGCCGGACATGCCAGGGAGGCCCAAGTCAGTCACAAGAACGTCGATCGCCTCTTTCTCGAGAATTTGCAAAGCGGCTTCAGCCGACTCGGCTTCCAGGACCGAATAGCCCAGCTCGACGACCATGTCGGCGTCCGACATCCGAATGAGGGCGTTATCTTCGACCAGCAGCACAGTCTGGGCTTTGGGGTCAGTCGTCGTCCCGTCGCCTGGTTGGCTGTTATTATCGCCTTCGCTTACTATCCGCGTTTCCGAAGATGATGTCACCTGCTTCTCGTTGTTCAGGAGATGTCGGATCTTCCGGGCCAATGCCTCGCGGGTGTAGGGTTTGGAAAGAAGCTGAACGCCAGGATCCAAACGTCCGCCATGAACGATCGAGTTCTCCGTGTATCCTGAGGTGAAGAGGACGGCAATGTTCGGAAGCCGCTCCTTTGCCTTGCGTGCGAGCTCCGCGCTCTTCAACGGCCCTGGCATGACGACATCCGTAAACAGCATATCCACCGGCATACCGCTCTCAAGGATCGTTAAAGCGGCGCTCGCGTCAGGAGCCTTGAGCACACGATAACCCAGTTCCTGAAGCATTTCGACAACGGTGGCCCGCACGCCCTCGTCGTCTTCGGCAACAAGGATGGTCTCAGGCCCCCCCTCCACCGGACCGTCCATCGCCACGACTTCCAGATCCTCCTGGCTTGTCGATCGCGGCAGATACATCCTGATGGTCGTGCCCTGACCGACTTCGCTGTAGATCTTTACATGGCCACCGGTCTGTTTCACGAAGCCATAAACCATCGAAAGGCCGAGGCCGGTTCCCTTCCCTTCAGGCTTGGTGGAAAAGAATGGCTCGAAGACCTTTTCGATCAGTTCCGGCGACATGCCAGTGCCGGTATCGGTGACCGACAGCACTACATACTGACCGGGATCGACCTCCTGATGCTGTCTCGCGTAGTCATCATCGAGGTGGGCGTTCCCAACTTCGATCGTAAGTTTGCCAAATCCGTCCATCGCATCGCGGGCATTGATCGCAAGATTGAGGATGGCGTTTTCGATCTGCATGGGATCGACCAATGTGTTCCACAAGCCACCAGAGACAATCGACTCGACTTCGACGCCTTCGCCGATCGTCCTGCGCAACATCTCGTCCATTCCGCGGATGAGCCGGCCGATATTCAGCACGCGAGGATCAAGCGCCTGGCGGCGTCCGAATGCGAGCAGCTGCGAGGCAAGTTTGGATCCACGCTCTACGCCGGCAAGCGCATTCGAGATCCGACGCTGTGCCTGATCGTTTCCGCCAAGGTCTTTCCCAAGAAGTTGAAGGTTGCCCGCCACGACCTGCAAAAGGTTGTTGAAATCGTGGGCGACGCCGCCTGTCAGGTTTCCAATCGCCTCCATCTTTTGGGCCTGCTGGAGTGCCGCCTCTGTGGTCTTGAGAGCGAGGGCTGCTCGCCGCTCTTCCGTCACATCGCGGCCGACCGCATGAATGAATGCCTCATCAGGTACCGCGGTCCAGGAAATCGTCCGATAGTCGCCATTTTGCGCTTGATACCGGTTTTCAAACGAAAACGTCGTGACGCCCTGACCAAGCTTGGCCACTTCGGCAAGTGTTGCCTCTCTGTCATCCGGATGAATGAGATCCATGAATGAGCGACCGATAAGTTCGTCCTCTTCCCAGTTGAATACGGTTTTCCAGGCCGGGTTCACCGCTGTGATCCTTGCCCCGAAGTCGGCAACGAGCATGATGTCGGTCGAAAGCCGCCACATGCGATCGCGATCGGCAGTCCGCTCTGCGACTCGGCGCTCGAGGGTTTCGTTGAGATCCTGCAGAGACTGCTCGGCCTTCCGGCGCGCAGTGATGTCCTGACAGACAACCGCTATCTGGCGCCGAGTTGCAGGCTCGACCCGGAAAGCGCCTACACTGAGAACCTTCCCGGTCTCATCGAAAGGCATTTCCAGTCGTCGCGGCTCACCGGTCTCGAGTACCGGCCGGTAATAGTCGACCCACTTGTCAGCTTCGGCGGGAAAAACCTCCCTCACCGTTTTTCCGATCAGTCCGGACACACCCGCATGCCGCTTGTAGGCCTCATTGTATTCGATATGGACGTAGTCGCTTAATGGGCCATTGGGTCCGTCGCGAAATTCAATGATGCACAGGCCCTCATCAAGCGAGGAAAACAGGCTGCGGTAACGCAACTCGCTCTCGCGCAATGCAACTTCTGCATCCCGAACGTTAGTAAGGTCGAGCATCGCGCCGATCATGCGCAGAGGCTTCCCGTGATCATCGCGGATGATGTAACCGCGGTCTAACACCGGCGCATAGGACCCGTCCTGCCGGCGAAAGCGGTACTCGTCAGTCCAGTCGATATCTGCTCCATCAATCGCGGCGTGGATCGACAGATCGATCCTGTCGCGGTCCTCGGGATGGATGTGTCCAATCCACCACTCACCCGTGGGCTCTACGGTATCGAGGGTATGGCCATAAGCATCGGTCAGCGCATCATTCCATAGCACGTGGTTCGAGGAGAAGTCCCAGTCCCAGATCGCATCGTTGGTGGCCCGGCTCGCCAAGCGGTAGCGTTCCTCGGTCTCGCGATGGATCAGCTGTTCTTGATGGGCTTTTGTGACGTCGCGTACAGTGCCGATGAAACGGACCGCCTGTCCAATCTCGAAAAATGTGCGCCCTTTAGCTGCCACCCATCGAACTGCACCATCGACCACGCCCACGGTACGATACGCGACATCGTAATCCCCGTTGCCATCGACGCTAATCGCAGCCTTCACTGCGGTATCGATGGCTTCCCGGTCATCGGGATGTAGTCCTTCCAAGAAGGTTTGATAGGAGACCGACGCGCCTGGCGGCAGCCCAAACAATTCTCGGCATCTCTCATCCCACTCGAGGACGTTGTTGGCGAGGTCATAGTCGAAGGTCCCCACGCCTGTCGCTTCAAGCGCCAAGGCGAGCTTCTGCTGCGCTTTGCGGAGATTGTTTTCTGAGGTGCGTCTGGCGGTCACATCCCGAGCCACACCGATGAAACGGAGGGGGGTGCCGTCACCATCGCGCTCGAACTCGCCCTTTCGGGCGATCCATCGGACCTCTCCGGTATCGGCTCTGCGGATACGATACTCCACCTCTGTCGCGGCTTCGCCCGCCTTGCGGTTATCAGGATGAGATACAAATTGTCCGTCCTCGGGAAGAACTACCTGTTCGAAATCGGTGGCCGGACGGGTGTCTTGGTGATCCAGCCCGTAGAGCGTGGAAAATTCTGGCGTGGCGGAAATAACATCGGACGATATATCGATGACGAAAGTGCCAATCCCCCCGGCGGCCTGGGCCGCGCCGAGTTTGTCTCCGATTTTTTGGCTTCGCCCGTCAGATGCGTTCATTCTTCTCGTCCTACCCCAATGCTGCAAACCTTCCTAAATCGGGGGAGCAACATCATCAACCCAGCCAACGATTTCTGATACAATGTCCGAAAGAGCCCAAACACAAATCGCAACGGTCACTATTCACGGCGAGTGTTGCGTTGCGACGCTCGACACCGGCTAAGTCCCGTGTTTTTTTAACAGCACGGGAGGAGCGTTAGAGTGTCTTATCAGTGGGATCCGGTTAAAGCTCGGCGAACAAGCATAGCGCGACTTGTGCTCGCCCTCATCGCGGCGTTGGTCCTCAGTGCTTTACCTTTGTGGTGGCTCCTGACAGAGGCATACCTATAGCGCGTGCGACCACCTAGTCGTCACCGAATAAACTGCCGGATCGCAGCAGCCAGAGCTAGGGGATTTTCTTCCGCGATGTGATGGCCGCTCTCGATTCCGTGCCCCTCGACCTCTTCGGCCCAACTCCGCCAGATCGCTAACGGATCACCGTAGATCCTCTCGAGGTCATCGCCCAGCGACCAAAGGCATAAGGTCGGGCAGCTGATCTTGCGCCCCGCCTCCCGATCTTCCCTGTCATGAAGGTGATCGATATGAATCCCAGCGCGATAGTCTTCAATCATTCCATGAATGACCGAAGGATCATGGATGGCCTTGCGCAGATCCTCGTACGCCTCGCGATCCATCGTATCGGGTTTTATCCCGTACCATTCGTCGGGGTCGGTGAGTATCGCGCGCTCGGGCGAAAGATGCAGATGATCGTCAGGTGACCTTGGTGAACAGTGACTCTCTGGCGACGACCATGCCTGCCGTCACGAAAGAGCCGTCACCGATGTAGTGCAAGGTCTTCGGATGCGCGGGCCGTTTGGCGACGCTCGCCTTCACGATCTCGAAGATGAAGAAGTTGCGGCTGTCCACCAAAGTGTCGCCATACAGCTTGCACTCGAAGCTCGCGTGGCATTCCTCGATCCCTACCGCTGCTACGTCGGAGCCTATCGTCTTCGTTAGCCCGAATTCACTGAATTTATCGACGCTGTCTCCGTCGCATTACCGACCTTTGAGACTATGTCCAACATGTAGGCAGTGGGGAGGTTTACGAGGCACTCCCCGCTTTCGCGTATCATTGTTTTCAATCTGCAGGATACGGTCGAGGAACTGGGACCCACGCGGTCGGCATCGGCAGCAAGATGTTACTCTACGACTGTCGTGATTAGCCGGCATCATCAGGCTCGTTCTTAGCCGCCTTGAAGTTCGCCATGATTCTCAGCGTCGCGAACGTCACTATGGAAAGGACGATCGCGGTATCATAGGCTCCCAGCCCGACCGCAGTTCCAATCGCACCGGTCGCCCATATGCTGGCGGCAGTCGCCGTTCCTCTGGTCCCCAGCTTTCCGACAAGAATAGCTCCGCCGCCGATGAACCCGACCCCGTTGATTATCCCTTCGACAATACGGGCTGTCGCCTCGGCATTCCCAACTGTCACAGTTTCTGCAGCCTGGATGAAGCCGCAGGCAGCGATCGCAACGAGCGGGAATGTTCGCAACCCCGCACTTCGTTCGTTTTTCTCGCGATCCCAAGCGATCGGCAATGCCAGAACATAGGCGACAAACAATGCGATCAAATGCGGGACGATGTTGAGTTCTACGCCCATCGAAGCCAGCCACTCGCTCACGTGCTCTCCTTTTTGAAGGTCACAACCCGGTAGATGTAATAGCCGACCAATATGATGAGGACCGTGGTGGAGACCGGATCCACATAGTCCTGGATGGTGCTGTATGCCTGCCCCAGCAGATAGCCAGCCAACGCCAGTGCAGCCGTCCATAGAAGCGTACCGATCGACGAAAAAAGAAGAAAGCGCCCCAATGGCATGTTGGCGACACCGGCGGGGACGGAAATGAGCGTCCGCACAGTAGGGATCAGCCTCCCGAGCATGACTGACGAATTTCCATGCCGCTTGAAGCGGTCAGAGGCAGCATCGACATCTGACGGCGACATCGTGAGCCAACGTCCGTGGTTTTCGGCAAGACGGCGCACTCCGTGGTGCCCGAGCCGCCGTCCCAGATAATACCAAGGCAACGTACCGAGAAGAGAGCCAATAGTTCCTGCGCCAATCACGACGAGGATATTCATGTCGCCACGCGTCGCGAGGTAGCCGGCAAGCGGCATTATCAGCTCGGAGGGGATAGGCGGGAAGACGTTTTCAAGGAACATCAGGAGCCCGATCCCGAACGGGCCAAGGCGCTGCATTAACATTTGGACGAACGTTTCCATGAAAACCTACGTCGCAAAGGCGTATGGACCGCCCTTTTCCAATGCCACGATATAAGCCGGCCGAACATGGATACGGTCCAGCCAAGCCGTTGTAAATGGTCGAGAGCTGCCCAGCCTGCCTCGTGCTCGAGCGGCTTCGAGCGGAAAACTCATCATGATGTCGGCCGCGGTGAACCGTTCGCCTGCGAACCACTGCCGCGAAGCAAGCTGGCTTTCTACGAAGTCGAGATGCGTGTCCAGCATCGGCTGAACGCGTTTCATCGCCACTCGGCCCATTATCGGGATTTTGGACGCAACCAGCATGGCAAGCAGGACCGGCATTACCGAACCTTCGGCATAGTGGAGAAATTGACGATACAGGATTGTGCCAGTCGCATCGCCTGGTCCGAGCCGGCCGTTTGCTCGCTCGACAAGATAGTCGCAGATTGCTCCCGTTTCCACGACAACGGTCCGGTGTCCATCCGCGCCTACATCCTCTAAAATCGGTGACTTGCCCAGCGGATGAATGGCCATCAACTCTTTGGGCGCTGACATGTCGGGGTTCCGGCGATATCGCCGGATCTCGTAGTCGAGGCCAAGTTCTTCGAGCATCCAAAGAATACGCTGAGATCGGCTGTTATTGAGATGGTGGACAATCAGCATACGTGTGGGCGGTCCTACATCTCGACCTTGGCCGTGTCGCCCATGTCCGGCCGCGAATTGCTGACTGCAGCCGCCGCCATTTTGATATAGCTTATGATTGTTCCAGGGCTATCCCAATATTCGGCGAACGAGGGTGTTACCTTGAGAATCCTGATCGACGCATCATCGGCATTATCCCACCATGCCTTGGCAGGCGTCGCCCACAGATCGCGGATTTTTTCGCGGTCGTTCTGGATCTCCGCGGTGCCGGACACCGAGACATATTTTTGCCCCTTGGAGTCAGCGAATGCAAGGCAGACATTCGGATATCGCGCGATCTCCTCGTCTTTGTGGCTGGCCACATCGGTCAGGAAGTAGAAGGCATTGTCGATTCGCTCCGAATATGCCGACATGGGACGAGCGCGAAGATCAGAACCGCTCTGAGTGGTTAGCATGCAAAAGCCGATTTTCTCAGCCAGGTCCCAAACCTTTGCGGCGTCGTCTTCTTCGTGTGCCATGATGTTCTCCGTGGTGACGCCAGAAAACGAAAGCTACCGACGAATGTTCCATCCATTGAGCTATATTGGTGGTCTCCCAGTGTTTCTCAGCAGGACCGAGGAGACAGCTTTAATTACAGGCTGATACTCGGGAAAAACCAACCCACTGACGAACAAGCAGGCCCAAGGCTCACTTCCTTACGATATAGGACATTCCAACGGACCGTGGCGCGGTCTGTTTAAATCCGAACTGCTCGTACAATCTGTTGGCGGGTACATCCGCGATCAGGCTCACGTAAGCGGATGTTGGCAGCGCGCTCTCAACATACTCCATAATTCATGCCATGATCATTTTGCCAAGGCCTCGACCTTGATGATCGGGATGGACAGCAATATCGGTCACCTGGAAGAAACACCCTCCATCGCCGACCAATCGTCCCATGCCGACCGCAGTTCCGTTGTAAGAAACGACGCTGGCGAAAATGGTACCCTTCAGGCCGATCTCTGCGGCATCTCTTTCGAACGGCGTAAGCCCGGATATTTTGCGAAGACGCATGTAGTCTTCAATTTCAGGCGGCTGTTTCACAAGCGTGTAAGTGCTCTTGTCGTCGTCAACGGCCATCAAATTCCTCGCGGGTGGAAGATCACTAGAGCACGAGATCATAGCCGTTCATCCAGCTTTAAAGATAGCCCTGATCATCAGGTCGCCCGAACCGCAGATCGCAAGAATGGTGACTTCAATGATCTCAACGGAGCGTTCCATGTCCAAGACGCTGACCTCTGTCTTCGCAAGCGCAGAAAAGCTGAAATACCGCCACCGATCTCGTAATTTTTATCGAGATCTAATGGTGACGAGTGTGGCCGGAGCATCAGATATGCTGCTCTGGCCGCTTCTCACGGAACGAATTCGCAGATGCGGTGTTCTACCCGCGTCGCGAGAGTAGCCCCCGTCCCCCGCACGAGTTCAAGTCCCCTCTCAAACTCGCTCTCGCGACACCCATCCCCACCGATCGCTTTTTCCTTCCATGTTGACTCAATGATAAAAAGGAACATAATAAGAACATATGGAGCCGCTTGGCGGCAGTCGCTCCCTTGCCCGCTTTTTCGCAAAGGAGAAGAGATGTTCACGATAGGCGAGGTGTTTCCTCTCGAAGAGGAACCTGATCCAGACCTGCTTGTGCAGATTGGCTGGAAGGCCGACCTCTATGATTTCGAACTCCTTGAAGCTGACATCTTGACCGATGAAGGCTCGACCGCCTCGTGGGTAGAGATCGCATTCAACCGTCAGTTGGGCGGTGCTTTCGTTCTGTGGCGGAGCGGTGTGTCAGCGCTGGAAGCTGCGCGGAGCGCCAGTTATGGCTGGACTGAAGGGAATGACGTTGTCTCAATTCCTCAAGGCATAGAGGCAAAGGCCAAAGCGTACGGCCCTCCCCTGGATGGCTACTATTTCGACACCCTGGAGTTCTATCGAGCTTTTCCTGGTGAGTTTGGCAGTGGGAATAACATCCGGCCGTCAGCAGATTGCCCAGCAACATGAGCCTGCCTCGCCTCAAGGACTACCACGCTGAGAAGATAGACATGTCCTGCGGCCGCTGCGACAGACATGGTATCTACGACCGTAAGGCACTGGTGAAGAAATTCGGCGCAGCCATAGAGTTCGTCGAGCTGCGGCGCATTCTGGCGATTGGCTGTGATCGACGCGGGACCGACGGTTGTGAAGCCTGCTTTCCATGCTTGCTGACAGCAAACATTTTGATCGGGGAACGCCATGAGCGATGAAGGAAGAACCGTCCGCTCAGGCGGACATCAGATCGTGGAGCATTACTGCGAATTCGACAGCTGTAAGGAATGGGGATGCTATGGCTTTGAGGAAAGCCGTACCGTTATGCGCTGGTTCTGCTCCGAGCACCAGCCCCGCCTCTATCGCGGGCTGCCCCGGCATGGTGAGGCAAGGCTCGCTGCGGCCGAGATCGCCGATATTTTAATGTGACTCCACAAGGAGAAAGTTTGCGGGGGCTAACTTACTGGTTTTGAACCAAAGTAGCTCGTTGCCGTTCATCAAGGTCACGCCATCCACGTACATCAAATCACTGCTGGATTTTGCCGGTCGGCGCATTGGGTGCCAGCAAGCTCTGGAGGCAAGCTTCCATGAGGTTATCGATCATGACGCTAGTGCGGGCCAGACCGTGCAGAAAGCCACCGCCCCCTTACTGATCTGGCCGAGAACCATATGCTCGCAACTTCGTCCCTCGAAAAATGACTACGCAATTTGAGCGATCCTGCGCCGGATGACGTAACATCCTTGCCGTGAACCAAACTGCTCATGCAGAATTTTTACCTGCGTTTCAGGGAACTGAGGATCGCGGACACTGTTAAAGGCGCATGAGACATTTACGCTATCACCCCATTCTCGCCACCCTTCTTGTCAGTTCGATAATCATCGCGTCGGTCGCAGGCCTCCAATGGTGGATGACCGACCGATCAGGTAACGTCGACCAGAAGTCCAGTATTGCGGCACCTCCCGCGTAGGTTGATCAAGCCGAGCAGTGTTGGATTTGGGCCGCGTCACTCGCAGCTCACTTCCAGTGAACGAGGTGACAACCGTAGCAATCTCCCATCTGTGGCACGGTTATTGCTCAGTAAATGTTTGATGAACCGCACGAGGAGGTTGTGTTTTGGAGCGGGACAATTTGCACACTTTCAATCCAGTCATAATCTCTTTCGGGGACGCAAATCCGGACCTAACCATCAGTTCGGTTGAGGAAGCTGCCGAAGAACTTCTGACAGAATGGCCAATCGATGATGGCGACCGCTATTATGAAGCGGTGAAGGCATGCCTTGACTGTATCACGTCGGACGCAGATCCAGATTTTGCCCGTACGGCGTTCGTTCAAGCTGCCGAGGAGGCCGGAATGTCTATCAAAGGGACATTTTCAGGCACTTGTAGGTTTCGAGCTATGTGACGACATGGCGGGTGGGTCTCGAAGCAAATCGCGGCACCTGGAATGGAGAGGGAAGGTTCAGCCTCCCAACCGAACCCTCCAGCACACGACCAGCCTGACATGACGGTCTCCGCACTCAATCGCCTTTGGCAAGAGCGCTGATCGAATATGAGCGTGAGATCGATTGGAGAGCAAGCTTATACCGCTGTCCGATACCATACTGAGCTGTGGACGGGTTGAACAAAACCAGAAGGTGGCATGGGCTATGCGGTCACATCGGCGTCGCAGATCTGCAGCAGGAGGTCCAGTCATATCTCGCGGCTTCGGCTTCCGTCTTGGGGACACCATCGAGCATCGCGAAATCGTGCTTCTCACCAGCGGGCAAAGCCCCGAAGATACGCTCTCAAGCCGGTCTTTATCCAGTCGTCGATAGTCAGCATGGCGCAATCTCCAGTTCGGGAACGCTATAATCAGCGATGGCGGATTTCGTTCCCCGGCAAAACAAAAAGGCCGGTACGAGTTTACGCACCGACCTTCTTCTCGAATGCAGCCCAGCGCCATTACATCCGTGGTCGCCGGGCAGTGCTAGACCTTTTACTTCTTCATCTTGTCGTAATCGAACTTCGGAGCCTTCGAGAGGTCATCCTTGTTGGTATCGACGTAAGCCTTCCAGGTACCGTTGTCGTCAGCAAGTGCCATCGAAGCCGGATCGATCACGACGTAGCTTGCGCCCATGCCAAGAAATCCGCCGACGCTCGCAATCACGCCGATGATAGACTTTCCATCACCGATAACGACGTCGGAAATCTCACCGACTTCTTCGTTTTCTTTGTTGTAGATGTTCAGACCGACGAGCTTCGAGGTGACGAGGTCGGTGCCCTTGATCTCAACTGTCTTTAGCGGCATCGTTGCTGCCGTGCCCATAGCGATTCCTGGACCGACCATCGTCGCGTCGGCGCCGGATGCAGCAGTTGCTGCAGGCGCGGTCGCTGCGGGAGTAGCCGGTTGCTGAGCGAAAGCAGCGGTGCTCATCGTGCCAAGAGCAAGGGCGGCGGCGATAATCGTCTTCATGAATATTTCCTCGTATGCAATTGATCCCACAAATTTTTCGTGGCGGTTAGAAACGACCCTGCCGTTCTTTGGTTCCCGCAGGAGAAGAAAATTGTGACAAAATAAAAACCTCGCCGAGGAGACCGCCGGCCCCATCCGCGGCTGGTGCAACGGTTGAGGCAAGTGTATCTCAACAGCACGCTATCGCGCCATCTGTCCGATCTGCTGCAGAATTCGAGCTGGATCGAAGGGCTTGGCGATAAAGCTGGTTTTCAGCGGGAGTTCCTCCGGTCCCAGGCTCGCCGTCCCCGATGTGACGATCAGAACTGTCGGAGGATACCTGTCTCGGACGTAATGAGCGAGCTTCAAGCCATCCATCGTGCCGGGGAGCTGGATATCGGTCAGTACGACACGGATTGACATTTACCGTTCCAGTATCGCGATTGCCTCATCGGCATCGCTGGCCCCCCGTAGCCAGCATCCGAAAATCTGCAAGAAGCGGATAATCGCTTCGTCCTCGACGAGCAGGATGTTGTGCGTATCAATTGGCATGATCTGCCCCATAATCAGCCTTCCATCATGCCTGCTGCTTCAAGTTCGCAATCGACCTCGAACCTCAAACCTTTGGGACGGTATTCCAGTTTTGCCTCTCCGCGGCAATAAGATTTGAGAGACCGCTCGATCATCGTTGATCCGAAGCCGCGCCGGAGGAACTACGCTAGGCCCGCCGATTTCCTCCCAAAGCAATCGCAGCCGCGGCTCGCTACCTTGGCGATCTATGTTCCATGTCAATTCCACATGGCCGGTCTCATTTGCCAGCGCGCCATACTTGGCCGCGTTCGTGGCGAGTTCATGAAAAGCCAGCGCGAAAGCCAATGCCCCCCTTGGATTGAGCGTCAGAGGCGGGCCGCTGACTTTGGTCCTGCTACCGATATCCGCACGCGGGGCGAGGACCTTGGTGATCATCGCCGTGGATTGTGCCTATGCCCAGGAATTTGCCGTCAGAACGGTCGTGGCATTGCCTAGAGCAACGAGGCGCGCGGACAGCGCCGTGTTCGCTGACGGCAGATCGCCTGCCTGAGCGTCTGCGAGACGACCGACTGGACAACCGCGAGGACATTCTTGAGGCGGTGACTGAGTTCCTCGTTCAACAAGAGCTGCTGGCCCTCGGCGGCCTTCAGTTCATCGTTCGTTCGGGCATGCTGGGCGACAAGCTTGCGGTAGCGAGCGAAGGCCGACCGCAATTCCGCGGAGAGCCATGCCAGACCAAGGGTGACGACAAGAAAGAGGAAACTACCGGCCCATTGAGGTCCCGATAACCAAAATGGTTCGGCGCGGGTCGATATTGTGAAGGCGGCGACGACCTGCAAGGCAAGACTGGCGTAAAGTCCAGCTCCCCTCCCGAAAATAGAGCGACGAAAACGATCAATGGAATAAAAAACAGCCACGGCAGCAGTGAAGTGACGAAGAAGGTCCTGAATATGCCAACAAGAATGGCGCAGACCGTGACGAGGACGAAGCGATAAAGGGGTGGCACCGTATGCTCGAGCGACCACTCCAGAAAGCGGTCCATTGAAAGCGTCGATTTGCGATGCGGCATTTGGCTGGCAGCCTGGTCAATCTTCATCCAAGCTGCACTAGGGTGGTCAGCGCTAACAGCAACGTCCAAGAGTCAGCCCAATCAATTTGCTTCTGCAGACTTGTCTTTACGGCGGCATGCCAAGCGAGACCGTCGAGACCCATTACCGATCATGGAGAATATATAGTGCCGCTAAAAAAGCTTATGAGTGCGTTCGTGCTGGTACCGTCTCTCGGGGCCACCAACCCTCTTTCACCGGACACCGCCCAGTATGGATAAGCCCATCGCTGTCGACGAGAACAACCCGTTCGATCGCCAACTCGAGGATCTCTTGTCGTATCTTGCCCGCATCCGGTCGGCAACCATTCGCCCACCTACAACAACTCGCGATTGCAGAGTATTAAGCGCAGGTGTGATGGATGTGCTGCGAAAACTTGAGGAAATATACTCCCCGCGACCGGTCTGACAGCCACTGCGCTTGAAAGCACATTCGTGAACACTAAAGTAGCGATCAAATTGCTATGGGGGTGGAAATGCGGACTGCAATCGACCTGACGTTTGAATTGGGCCTCACATCCGATAGCGTGCCTGACGCGGGATTTTACACTTGGGATATCCCGGAGAACATTCTCTACGCTGATAGCGCATTGGCGGAGCTTTTCGGCCTGGACCCGAGCTCGGCGGCGACAGGACTTCCCATCGATATCTATCTGGAACGGGTGCATCCCGAAGATCGGCCGCGCCTTGCAAAGACCATTCGAGACAGTATTGTGGGGCATCATCCGCAGCAAGAAGCCTATCGCGTTATGAGCGCCTCGGGCAGCTATGCCGCTGTCGCGTCATACGGTCGAGTGTTTCGGGATGCGACAGGCAATCCGATCCGCTATGTCGGCATCGTCATGCCGACCGACCCGGGCGAGACGGAAAAGCTGCACTAACGCGTTGCGACTGGCGTGAGAAACCACAAGATTTAACTGACGCCACGTCAACCTCCCAAGATAGCAATGCGTTCTTGCTCCGTGTCCACTCATGCTATCCGCTGCCTCGGTGCATTTAAGCGTCTGCCAGAGAGTAGGTGCGAACTTTACGCTTGGAACTATCGGGTCTAGCTGCCGTTTGATCGCTTTCAAAGGAGCGACTGATGACGATAGCAACTCCCATTCAATTTTCTCCTGACCTCGAAGAGATCAGGCCGGACGAACAGAAGACAGTAGCTGGCCTGAACGAGCAGTTCGACGTTATCCTTGAAAAGACCTCGAAGGACTATGGACACGCCGTACGAGCGGTTCACGCCAAGTCACATGGGATCATCGAGGGCACGCTCACGGTTCGGGAGGGCTTGCCCCTCGAACTGGCACAGGGCCTGTTCGCACAGCCCAGCCAATATCCAGTTTACATGCGGCTTTCAACCAACGCCGGCGACATTCTCCCGGATGCCATCGCTCTTCCGCGTGGGTTCGCTTTGAAGGTCGTCGGGGTCGATGGCGCGCGCTTGCCGGACGCGGAGGGCAATACTCAGGATTTCGTCATGGTCAACGGCCCGATTTTCCAGGCGCCGAACCCGGAGAAATTCCTGTCCAGCCTGAAGCTGCTTGCCAAGACGACGGACCGCATGGAGGGCACAAAGACCGTGATGTCGAGCGTGTTGCAAACGGTCAACGAAGGGCTTGAAGCCGTCGGCATCGCCAGCCCGACCGTGCAATCGCTTGGCGGCGCTCCGAATGTCGATCCGCTCGGCGAGACCTATTTCAGTGTCACGCCTTTCAGGTATGGCGATTATGTCGCGAAGTTCCGCCTGAAGCCGGTCTCCTCCGATCTCACCAAACGCACCGGCACCGAAATCGACACGAGCGTGCGCGAGGATGCGATCCGGGAAACCGTGCAGGCGGAAATGCAGCAGACTGTCGGTGAATGGGAGTTTCAGGTCCAACTCTGTCGCGACATCGAGGCGCAGCCGATCGAGGATCCGACGGTGGAATGGAAGGAAGACGAAGCGCCTTTCGAAACAGTCGCCACTATCATGGCCAGACCGCAGGATAGCTGGAGCGACGAGAGGGTCCAAAAGGTCGATGAAAAGATGCGGTTCAGCGTCTGGACCGGACTTGCCGATCATCAGCCTCTTGGCGCTATCAACCGCGCTCGTAAGGAAACCTATCGGCACTCGGCGGACTTCCGCGCAAAGTTTAACCGCTGTCCCTACCATGAGCCGCAGCGGTAGATATGATCCGGGCGCCAGGGTACTTACCCCCCTTGCGGTTTAGCTCACAGTCTGGCAGCGATTGAGGACAATTGAATGGCACGAAGGGGGTCATCAGCTGCCAGCATCTTTTGGGCAGGCACTCATGTCCTAAGCGAGCAAGCATGATCCGAAAGTCATAGATGTGTGATCATGGGGCCAACGCCGTATAAAACAGATATGCTGTTGCGACGGACATCACACAGGCAATGCAGGCGAGCAGACCGTCGCGAGCCAACAACGCCAATCCCAGGAAGACAATCGCGGCCATCGGCACGGTGCTCGCAAACGGAATCAGTTCAAGAGGCGGTACTGTCGCGCATAAAGCGATGACAAGGAATGCGATGCCTTGAAGGTATGGTGGCTTCGTTGCCCATTCCAGGCGCGGACGGACAACCTTGTCAATCCATCGGGATAACGGCTCAATCTTCGGAAGCCCTGCCGACAGTTTCCGGCCATCGACAGTTCGGCGTTCAACCGCTTGAGATAGCCAAAGATGCTTGCGGCCGCAAAGGATCTGAATCGCGAAGATACAAATGATGACCGCAATGACTGTCGGCAGGCCAGGTATGCCGCCGATAGGGCTGATTTCGATGATGGCGGGTATGATAAGGAAGGGCCCGAAACTCCGCTCCCCAATCTCTTCGCGTACGTCATGTACCGTCAATGCGTCTGAAGAATCTGCGAGGCAGTGGATAAGGTGAATGAGTTGGGCGAGGCCACCGTGTTTTTGGAACGTGTCAGATCCAATTGCGGTCATTCAGCCTCACCGGTTCATCGATTGCCAGCGAAAAACGATAGATCCCGGCATCTGTTCCGAGGCAGAACCGTAGAGTGTCCGGCCGCTAATTTCACGATTTTGTGCTCTGGACGCACCTCATCCCGGCCCCATCTAACCAAGCTAACTGCGGATAAGCGCATCCATCGGGCCGGAATTGATCATAGCTTTTTTGAAAATTCTCCACATCACCACGATTGCGATCTGGGCAGCAGGATTGATCAGCCTGCCCGGCCTTTATGTGCAACGGGCGAATGTGAAGGACAAGGATGCGCTTTATCGTCTGCAGATGATCGTCCGCTATGCCTATGTGACGATCATCTCGCCAGCCGCGTTCCTTGCGGTCTTGAGCGGCACCGCACTCATTTTCGGGCAGCAGACCTATGCGCCATGGTTTTCCTTAAAGCTGCTCTTCGTCGGCTTTTTGGTCATCACCCATATTCTAACAGGGCTGATAATCATCAGGCTCTTCAAGGAAGGCGAGGTATACCCGGTTTGGCGGTTCGTCTTCGCCACTGTCGCAACGTCGGTTTTCGTCATCGTCATCGTGTTTATCGCCCTGGCCAAACCGCCTGTCGAATTCGAGCTTCCGGTGGAATTGACGCGTCCGGGTGGATTGAAGGCTCTTGCTGAGCGTTTCAGTCCTTGGCCGATACCATGAGGCCGACACCGTGATCGAAAATGAGCTTGCCCCCATGCCAACCAGCCATCCCTGTCATGAAACAGGTCAGGAGAGAAACGAGAATTCCATGCGGCAGCACGTCCGCCGCACCGGTCACCCGCAGACCCCAGTTAAGGCCAGCGAAGGCGATGAGCGTTATCGCAGCGATCGCATGCGCCCAACTCGCCACCCGTTCCCGGATGCCTGGTACTGCAAGAAGCTCGATCGTGCCCACCAGTCCTGCCGCGAGACCGAAAAAGAACACCCCGCCGGAGCTCCAAAGGCCGACCCGCAGCCAGAACGGATCGGCCGACCACCAGAAAAGCAGATCGACCGCCAGCGTCACGAAGGCAAGCGCGATCGGGAAATGCACGCTCATCGCATGAAGCGGGTGGCCGGCAACAGCAATCGTCGAACTGGCATCCTTCTCTTCGATCTTCGAAATGACGGGGTTTTCGGCCTTGGTGGCTTTTTCCAACACATATCTCCCTTTATCCGACAAAGTCCTGGAACAAAGGATTGGTTCCGCTGTCTGTGTCGGGCGGGCATCCTGTTGCCGCTCGGCGGCTGCAGCGGCGATTTCTCGGCGCTTGATCCGGCCGGTCGGTCCGCAGCCTCGATCGCCAGTCTCTGGTGGGCGATGCTCTGGGGCTCATTTGCGCTGTTCGCCCTCGTCCTCGGACTGTTTCTCGCCGCCGTGCTTATTCCCCGTTTTGGACGCGGCGTCTCGCAAAAGCGATGGATCATCCTTGGCGGCCTGGTATTGCCAGTCCCTGTATTGACGGGGTTGACCTTCTACGCTTTTGCCCACGGTGAATTTCTGCTGAGGGGGGCCGTAAGCGAAACTGACGAAGTGCTGGAGGTCCGCGCGGTCGGCCGCATGTGGCAATGGCAGTTCTCGTACCCCTCCGTTCCCGGCAGCGCCGTGCACACCGATCTCCTGCACATTCCGGCGGGCCGCACCGTCGAAATCATCGCCGAAAGCGAGGACGTCATTCACAGTTTTTGGGTCCCCCGCCTCGGCGGCAAGATCGACGCCGTTCCTGGCCATTCCAATCGCCTGCGCATCCGCGCTGACCAACCGGGGAGATACGGCGGCATTTGCTCCGAATATTGTGGCACCGGGCATGCCGGCATGCATTTCGAGGTGCAGGCTCACCGCCAAGAGGATTTCCGCGAAATCCTGACCGGGGGACTTCACCATGACTGAGAACCAGTCGATCCATCATAACCCCATTGCGCTGCATAAAGCACTGGATCGAATCTGGGGAACGAAGCCGGGCTGGGGGCGCCTCGCCGCCGTCAATCATAATGTGATCGGCGTCCGCTTCATGCTGACGGCCCTGGTCTTCTTCGCGATCGGCGGCGTTCTGGCGATGCTGATCCGTACGCAGCTCGCGTCCTCGCAAAGCGTGTTCATGGACGCCGAGACCTATGGCCAGGTCTTCACCATGCACGGCACGATCATGATGTTCCTGTTTGCCATACCCTTCTTCGAAGGCATGGCGATTTATCTTCTGCCAAAACTGCTCGGCACCCGCGACCTCGCCTTTCCACGGCTCGGCGCCTACGGCTACTGGTGTTACCTGTTCGGCGGCATGATCCTGATCGGAGCGCTTCTGGCCGGTGTCGCGCCCAACAGCGGCTGGTTCATGTACACACCGCTGTCATCGTCGGTCTATGCGCCAGGCATCAATTCCGACGTTTGGCTGCTCGGCATCACGTTCGTGGAGATCTCCGCACTCTCTGCGGCTGTGGAAATCATCGTCACTATCATGAAAATCCGGGCGCCCGGCATGTCGCTCGACCGCATGCCGATCTTCGCTTGGTACATGCTGGTGGTCGCAACAATGATGCTGATCGGCTTCCCGCCACTGATCCTCGGCTCGATTCTGCTCGAGGTGGAGCGTGCTTTCGACCTTCCGTTCTTCGATCCGACACGCGGCGGCGATCCGCTTCTGTGGCAGCACCTTTTCTGGCTTTTCGGCCATCCCGAGGTCTACATCATCTTCCTGCCTGCAGCGGGGGCGATCTCTACCATCCTGCCCGTGCTTGCCGGCACGCCACTCGCCGGTTACCGAATGATCGTCGCGGCGATCGTGTCGATGGCGTTTCTCTCTTTCGGCCTGTGGGTCCATCACATGTATACGGTCGGCATACCCCATGTGGCGCTGTCGTTCTTTTCCGCTGCGAGCGCATTGGTGGCCATACCGACAGCAATCCAGATTTTTGCCTGGCTTGCGACGCTCGCCCACGGCCGCGCGCGCTTCTCCATACCGATGCTGCACATTTTCGGTTTCTTCTTCGTCTTCGTGATCGGCGGCCTGACCGGCGTTATGCTCGCCATGGTTCCCTTCGACTGGCAGGCCCATGACACACACTTCGTTGTCGCCCACCTGCATTATGTGCTGGTCGGCGGCTTCATCTTTCCCATGCTGGCCATGGCCTATTACTGGGTGCCGCACCTGACAGGAAAACAGCCCGTACAGCATCTCTCGCACGCGGCGTTCTGGATGATCTTCATCGGCTTCAACCTCACCTTCTTCTTCATGCACCTCACAGGACTGCGCGGCATGCCCCGCCGGGTTTTTGAGTATCCGCCTGAATTCGGTTGGGAGGTCCTGAATTTCGTGTCGTCGATGGGAAGCTTCGTCATGGCAATGGGTTTTGCTCTCATAGCGCTCGACTTCATCCTGCTCTTCAAATTCGGCCGTGCCTTCAGGCGCAATCCGTGGAAGGCCGGCACGCTCGAATGGGCCATGCCGACGCCACCGCCACCCTATAATTTCGCGTCCATTCCACGGATCGACTGCCGAGCCGACCTTCTCGATCCAGACGTCATCGGCCCGCACCTTGCCGCAGGGCGAGGCTATTTGGGCATTCCGCGTGATGACCGAATGGAGGTGCTGGGCGTCAATTCGGTAACCGGAGAACCCGAACAGCTCGTTCTCTTGCCGCGCCAGACATTCTTGCCGTTCTGGACTGCGGTCGCAACAGGTAGCTTCTTCCTGTTGATGCTGTTCAAGTTCTACTGGGCTACTCCCGTCGCGCTTGCGGCCGTGATCGTTTGCTTCTGTCTATGGTCGCGGTCAGACGCCTCCTCCTTCGACGATGACGCCGTGCCGATCGGTCATGGCGAAACGGTTCCCGTCCACATTCGTGCAGAAAGCCCGCCTTCCTATCTAGCCATGGTGCTGACACTCGTCGCCGACACGACGCTCTATATTTCGCTCCTCTTCGGTTGCCTCTTTCTCTGGATCTCAGCGCCCAATTGGCCGCCGGAAAACCTCCAGAACCCCAATCTGTGGCTTTTGATACTGGCCGCAGCGACCATGAGCCTTGGCTCGATCGGCAGCAGGATATCGAAGAAGTCTGCGCACATGGCGCTCGTCGGCAATGGATTGGCTTTTGCAGGACACCTGATCTCGACCGGATTATTGATCTCCATCGCATTTTACTCACTCCCATCCCCATCGGGCCACGCGGCGACCGCTTCGCTGTTTGTCATCCTCTGCTACGTCGCTCTGCACGGCGTGGTCGGCTCGATCTTCGCCGCGCATGCCCTATTGAGAGCCCTGCGCGATCATGACATGTCGGTACGGGCGCTCGATCTCAAAATCGGCGGGCTTTGGCACGATTATTCGGCCGCTTCCGGTTTTGCGGCGGTCGGCTTTTGCCTGTTGCTAGATAGCCTGGTCCATGGCGGGGGCCTGTGAATGCGCCATCCCCTGTTGCTCCTCATCCTGGCTTTCGTTGTGTGGAGCGGCACCTTCCTGCTTGTTTATGCCACTCAGGCTACCGGCTGCAGCCTGGGTTGGCATAATGACGAGATCGCGTTCTGGCGATCACCGCTACGTCTCATCCTTATCGTGCTGGTATTGACAAGCCTTGTTGCGATCGTCGGTACGCTCGCCTGGTTGCGCAGGAGACACAAGCCGGCGGCCGCCCTGCAAACCTCGTCGTTTATTGGTGAGGTCAAAACCTATGTCGCCGTAGCCGCAATATTCTCGACTGCATTCTGTTTCGCCGGAGTTTTCTGGCTGACGCTTTGCCCTTTGTGATCAAATCGGAATGTCGGTCACGATTACCCTTCACGAGATCGTGTTCCCTCGCGATTGATCTTCCCCGCATCCGGATCGTTGCAGCCTCATAGCCACTTCGACGCCATGCCTGATGACGGGGACCCGATGTCTGACAACGCCTCTTTGCCGCAACCAGACCAATTGTACGAGACCGTGTTTGCGGCTTGCCGGGACAAAGCAGATCTTCCTCTCTCGAAAATGATTTTGCTGGGTACGCTTGCAGGCACCTATATCGGTCTGGGCGGGCTTTTTGCGACGGTTGCGCTTGCTGGCGCGGACGCCATCCCGTTCGGAGTTGGTCAGGTACTGGCCGGGCTGGTATTTTCCGTGGGCCTCGCATTGGTCCTGGTCGCCGGCGCAGAGCTTTTCACCGGCAACACCCTTATGATCGGTCCAGTGGCTGCGGGTCAGATACCGGCGTCCAAGGCAATACGTGCCTTGGGCATCGTCTATATTGCGAACTTTTGCGGCGCCCTTCTTCTGGCTGCAACCGCAGCCTTGGCGGGCCTTCACGAGGCAGGCGACGGGGCTGTCGGCCGTGCCGCCATGGAACTGGCTGAGACCAAGACAGCGAAGGGCTTTGCCACAACGGCAGCGAGCGGCATCCTCGCCAACCTTCTTGTCTGCCTTGCAGTCTGGCTTGCTTATGCCGGACAGACCGTTACCCAGAAAATTTTCGGTCTGCTGTTGCCTGTTGCTGCCTTCGTCGCGGCCGGTTTCGAGCATTCCATAGCAAACATGTATCTCCTGTCCTACGCGTTCATCGCTCAATCACTGATGGATCAGACAAGCACGATCATCTCGTTCACAGATATCTGGGCAAATCTCGTTCCTGCAACGATCGGAAACGTAATCGGTGGAATGCTGCTCGCCCTGACCTACCACGCAACTTACCGAAAGTATCGCCAGCCTGACCGACAGTCTCACCCGGCCAGGTAGCGAACCCGTCCTGCCGAGGCACGAATGCAATAAATGACGAGGAGACATTCATGGCTGACCACATCCCAAATCCAGAATCCAAAGGACCTGCTGGCGGCTGGGGCTCGCTTAAATCCATCGCGCGCATCTATGGCGAGGCCTGGCCGACACCGGCCGCGGTCGAGGCGCTTGCCCGCCAGAACAAGCCGGGCGGTTTCATGTGTGTCTCCTGCGCCTGGCCAAAACCGGTCAACTATCACCCTTTCGAATTTTGCGAGAACGGGGCCAAGGCCACCCTATGGGATCTGACCAATGCGCGCTGCACACCGGACTTCTGGAACGATCACACGGTCGCCGAGCTGCGGGCATGGAAAGATCATGACCTTGAAATGACCGGCCGCCTGACGCATCCGATGCGTTACGATGACGGCACAGATCGTTATGTCGAAATAACCTGGGAGGAAGCTTTCGAGCAGATCGGCGCGGCGTTGAAGATGCAGCCACCGGAATCGACCGTATTCTATTCGTCCGGCCACGCGGGTCTCGAAGCTGCCTATCTCTACGGGCTGCTCGCAAGGGCATTCGGAACCAACAATCTTCCGCAGAGCTCCAACATGTGCCACGAGACGACATCGGTCGGCCTGAGCAACGTTATCGGCTCACCCGTCGGCACCATCGTCTGGGAAGACCTCGAAAAAGCCGACGCATTCTTCTTTTTTGGCCAGAACCCAGGCTCCAACAGCCCGCGCTTCCTCCACCCCCTTCAGGATGCAAAGAAGCGAGGCGCAAATATCGTCACCTTCAATCCTGTCATCGAGCAGGGGCTTGTCTCCTTCGTCAATCCACAAAACCCCTTCGACATGCTGACAGGCAAGGAAGCCGCGATTTCCGATGAATATCTGCAGGTGCAGGCGGGCGGCGATATCGCCGCCATCCTCGGCCTTTGCAAGACAGTCATCGAGGCCGACGATGCAGCGCTGTCCGCCGGGGCGCCGCGCGTTCTCGACGTGGAGTTCATCAAAGAACACACGACCGGCTTTGATCGCTTCATCGACTGCGTCCGGCAGGCAGATTGGCAGGACATCGAACGCGAGAGCGGGTTATCGGAACAGGCGATCCGCAAGGCAGGCGAGATCTATATCCGCTCCGAGCGGGTCATCGGCGTCTATGGTATGGGGCTGACCCAGCATGCGGAAGGCGCTCTCAACATCGCCATGCTTGTCAACCTACTTCTCCTACGCGGAAATATCGGCCGTGAGGGTGCCGGCTGCTGTCCTGTGCGCGGACATTCGAACGTCCAGGGACAGAGAACCGTCGGCGTAGCGGAGAAAACGAAGCTGATACCAATGGACAAGCTGAAGCAGCTTTTCAATTTCGATCCTCCAGTCAAGGACGGCCTGACGATTGTTGATGCGGTTAAGGGACTCATAGCCGGCGAGGTCAAAGCCTTTGTCTGTCTCGGTGGCAACCTTTTGCGAGCTGTTCCGGAACAGAAAGAGATGGAAAAGGGCTGGGAGAAGCTGGACCTGACGGTCATGATCTCAACCAAGCTGAACCGCAGCCATCTGTTTCCCGGCAGAAAAGCCTACATCCTTCCCTGCATTTCGCGTCTGGAAATGGATAAGCAGGCGAGCGGATACCAGACTGTCACGACAGAGGACAGTTTCTCCCATATCTCGGCCTCGATCGGAAAGCGGACACCGGCGTCGCCCCAGCTCAAAAGCGAGTTGGCGATCATTGCCGGCATCGCCAAGGCCACGCTTTCCGATAATCCGAAAATGAAGTGGGATGAATGGACCGCAGATTATGGACTGGTTCGCGATCTGATCGAGGCAAGCTACCCCAAGGACTTCAAGGATTACAACGAACGCATGTTTCAGCCGGGGGGCTTTTATCGGGGCAATGATGCACATGATCGCGTTTGGAATACAGATGAGAAAAAAGCTCTGTTTACCACTCCGGACCGACTGAATGCTCTTTCCTTCGAAGAACGCGCTGGCCGATACCGCCTCGTCTCCATGCGCTCCAACGACCAGTTCAACACAACAATCTACGGCTATTCGGACCGTTTCCGTGGCATAGAAGGGACACGCGACGTAGTCCTGATGTGCGAGGAGGACATCGAGGCGGCTGGCCTTTCTGCCGGACAAAGTATCCGACTGGTCAGTGATTTTGACGATGGAAAACGGCGGGAACTCGGGGGACTGATCATTACCCCACATAACCTGCCCCGTGGTACGATTGGCGCCTATTATCCGGAAAGCAATGTCCTTAACGCGATCGATCATCACGATCGGCTTTCCAAAACGCCTGCCTCGAAGGCTATCCCTGTCCGGATCGAGACCTAGCGATGCCGGCTGTCTTTATTGAAGGTTACAATGCCCACGGTGTGACGGGTGACAAACAGAGCGGAGCACTGAAACAAATGGAAAACACACGGTCATTCAACGCCGTCGACGGCGATGGTAACAGCGCGACGATTGTCGAGGTGACGACGATGTCTGATATTGACAAGACACGACTGGGTACCGAGCGCCCTTTGCGGCGACGCTTCAGCGTGGAAGCCGGAGAAAGCCTAGATCCGCAAAACGACGGCTCGTTCGTTGGAACCGAAACGAGAAAGGTTTACACTAGGTCGTAATCGGCCGCCCTGCGATCCAGAGGCATCGACTGGTTATGATGGCCCACAACTCTGAAATAAAGTTAAGTTCTCGAACGGAACCGAACCATCCGACATCGGCGATATCTAGTTGGACTGCCGCTAATTTGCTCCGGTGATCAAATTCTGACTATCGTTCGTAACAAACGATAGGCGCGCGCGTTCTCCAGTCGTACTGGAGAACAAACTATGCAATCCGCAAGGTCTGCCAATCACTTCAAAACTGCGTCGACAACGGAAGTCGAGCTCGAACGGGTATTCTCGCCGAAAACTCTGATCACACCACCAGTTGCCCCTACAGCGCTGTGGACCATCGAACGTGGCATGTCGCCTATTATCGCGACCGCGATCCATGAGGGACACTCTACACGACTGGAGCTACAGCCCTTGTTCGGTTTGGATGATCGAGAGCGGTTACGGGAGGAGGATCCCTACACCGAGTTCACCATTCGCGATGTTCCCAATCGCATCGTCTTTCATCGCTCGCGCTTCGAGGTGGACATTAACCGCAATCGCGAGGGCGCCATATATCTGAGGCCGGAGCAGGCATGGGGTTTGAATGTGTGGGCAGGAGCGCTTCCGGACGACCAGATAGAAGCCTCCCTACGAACCCATGACGCCTATTACGATATGCTGCTGCCTTTCCTGAAGGAAATCGAGCGCCAGTTCGGCCGATTTGTCGTTCTCGACATCCATAGCTACAATCATCGCCGTAACGGGCCAACCGCTCGACCTACACCGCCGGAGCAGGCACCGGACATCAATATTGGCACATCCTCGATGGACCGCGGGCGCTGGGCGCCGGTAGTCGACGCACTCATCGCCCATTTCCGATCGCATACTATCAACGGCAGCCCGCTGGACGTACGCGAAAACGTCGCCTTTCAGGGCAAGGGCGAACAGACGCGGTTCATCCACGAACATTTTCCCAAAACGGGCTGCGCAATCGCGGTCGAATTCAAGAAGTTTTTCATGGATGAATGGACAGGCGAACCAGACAAAGGTGTCCTCGATCAGCTTCGTCAGATCGTTGCAACAGCGATCCCGATGCTGGAGATGACGCTCGCGAGGCAGCCATGACCCATGCTTCGTCGCAGACTCGCAGCAGTGATGACAGCTGGCTTGACGAGATCGTATCCTGCCTTGCTGACGGTAAGTCGATCCGACGCGACCTACCCGGCGGAGGACGGCTGCATATCGATCGGCCGCTCCCCTTCCTGTGCGTCCATATCGCCGAGGACGGAGGAGAGCCGGCTGCCCGCGACATCGCACAAGCGAACGCGTCCTATCTCATAACTCCGCATGCGGCATCCGCGATCATGGTGATCGAGGCTATAGAGGCTCCGCTGCGCAAACAGTTCGGCGCATTCATTCTGTTCGACATCGGCGAGTTGAAGCAGGATCGGTTCCTGACCGACGATGCGCCTTTCCTGCCTCCATTCGAGATTGCCATATGGGCGAGCGCCGACATGGCGGAGGCGGCTGAAACCTTCTCCACCGCGATCAGTGACAGCGAGGCGCGGTTTCGCACGCCGCGCGTCGAACACGCGGCAACGCCTCCGGCGCGCGAAGACAAGGCATTGGGCCGTGACCTCGGCTGTTCGACACTTGCCGTCAGGTTTGCCCCCGTCTACCGGCAACCCGGCAGCGACCAGATTTATCCGGAACTTCACGACCAATTGGTGTCGGTCCTGTTCGACGCGGGTCTGCGAGCCATCGCGCGTTTCGTCGAAGCTGGAAAAATCCTTCAGCCGAAGACGCATCGGGCACTCGGACGCAGGGCCTTCGTGGATGCGGTCTCGCGTGTCGACCGAAGCATTGACGAAGTGGCCTCGACATTCGATTTCTTGCTGGCTGTGACGCCCATCAATGCCGAGTCGGCTTTCGAAGCCTTCAAGCGAGAGGGGCATCAACCTGTCTTTCTGTACCGTCCTCTTGCCCTGCAGGTTGAGGCGGCAAAACGGAAGCTCTTTTCGATTTCCTTCGACCATCTCGAAGACCCTGTCCTGCACCAGCTTTATCGCGAAAAACAACAGGAACTCGATCTTCAGCTCTCGCTCCTTTCCTCCCGCCAGAAACCGCAGTTCGTCGAATTCGGACGGGCGCTGTACGGCCCGGTGGAGCCCCTTCTGCTGCGAGAGGCGCAGATCATTCTGTCGCAGCTTACCAATACGGAACCGAGCGGCGATGAGGATGTGGGGGCACAAGGCCGGATGGCCGACTGCTTTCAGGTGGAACGACGTGCCCGCACGATGATTGCCGCCTATCATCGCCGGCTGAAGGAGTTCGACGTCTCCGTCGAGCTTCGCGACGACCTGCCGTCCGGCCTCATGGTATCTAGCCATCGGCTGTTGATCGCACGCAGCACCGTGATGGCCATGGCCCGGGTCGAGCCGCTGCTGTCGCATGAGATCGGTGTCCACCTGCTGACCTATTTCAACGGATCGGCTCAGGGCCTGCGGCTGTTTCGCTCCGGCCTTGCGGGATATGAGGGCATGCAGGAAGGTCTGGCCGTTTTCGCCGAATTCCTGTCGGGCGGCATGACGCCGGCACGCTTGAGGCTGATTGCCGGACGGGTGGTCGGATGTGCGTCCATGCTGGACGGAGCAACCTTTTCCGAGACCTATTCTCTTCTTGTCGAGAAGCATAATTTTACGCCGCCGGCCGCGTTCAATCTCGTTCTGCGGCTTTATCGCGGCGGCGGGCTGGCGAAGGATGCGATCTATCTCCGCGGACTGCTTGCCCTGCTCGATCACCTGCGCACCGGTGGCGCACTCGAACCCTTCTGGATGGGCAAGATAGCCGCCTCGCATTTCGGTGTGATGCAGGAGTTGGCAGAGCGCGGCCTGCTGCGCCTGCCGGCGGTTCGTCCCCTTTTTCTCGAAACCGAAGAAGGTCGCACCCGACTGGCACGCGCCAGAGACGGCATGCGTCCGCTCGACATGATTCAACGACAGGAGACATGATGCGGATTGCATTTTTTGTGAACTCGATTGCCGATGAGGCCGCGTTCTACACGACGACAGCCCTTGCGCTCGCCGCAATCGCCCGCGGCCATAACGTATGTTACCTAACGCCCGGCGATTTCGTGTTGCGCCCCGATGATAGCCTGATGGTGCGCGCGACCACTGTCAAAAAAGGCAAGACCAGGAAGCCTGATGCATTCATAGCAGCGTTGCAGGGTGAGCAGGCTGAGGTCCAGACGATCCCAATCGAGGACATCGACGTCCTGTTCCTGCGGAATGACCCCTCGCAGGACGCTGATGAGCGGCCGTGGGCAGCCCATGCCGGGATTATTTTCGGCCGACTGGCGGCCGAACGCGGCGTGCTGACGCTCAATGATCCTGACGGGCTGGCCCGCGCGCAGAACAAGCTCTATTTCCAGGGCTTTCCCGAGACCGTGCGCCCAAAGACCCTTATCTCGAAAAGCATCGAGGAGATCCGCGCCTTTATCGACGAGCAGAAGCAGGGCGCCATCCTCAAGCCGCTGCAAGGTTCCGGCGGAAAAAACGTTTTCAAGATCGCGTCCAGCAAGGAAGCCAATCTCAACCAGATATTCGAGGCCGTCAGCGGCGAAGGTTACCTGATCGCGCAAGGTTATCTTCCCGACGCGACCGCCGGCGACATTCGTCTTTTCCTGATGAACGGTCGCCCGTTGCAGCGGGACGGCGCCTACGCGGCGCTGCGTCGTGTTCCGGCGAAGGGCGAGGTACGCTCTAACATGCATGCCGCTGGCACTGCGGCAACCGCCGAGATCACACCCGAGGTTCTTGCTGTGGCAGAAATGGTTCGCCCTAAACTGATCGAAGACGGCATGTTTCTCGTCGGGCTAGACATCGTCGGTGACAAGATCCTTGAGATCAACGTTTTCACTCCGGGCGGCCTTCCGGATATTGCCGGGCTTCACGGAGTGGACCTTTCGGTCGACGTCATCATTGCGCTGGAACAGAAGGTCGAGATCCGGAAAAATTACGCAGGTCTGATCAATAACCGTGCTCTCGCCACGCTGTAAGGTGCTTGATATCTTTCATCAACGGGCACTACGGTCTTGACTGGATCAGAACCAGCGACCCAGTTGGCACCCATTCATGATTTGCTGGTGGATACTCTCGCAGGAAGATTCTAGCGGTCCGAAGCCAGTCTACTCAGCGCATGTGCCAAGGATAGGCATCATCGCCTTGATGTGCCCGTCGATGCGTTCCAGCACTTTTTGGGGAACATAAGCCCGTTCTGGCAAGGTCCACCAAAACCCGTCGACCTGGCTTATGACTTCGGCCACGGCCTTCAAGACTGCAGCTTCGGGTAATTGAGCCCGATTGGCGAACGCTTTCCATCGCTGGGCATTCATCGCTTTGAATGAGCGCTCGCCAGCAAGCGACAATGCCATCGCGTCAGCTGGAATATACGGAATTGTTGAGAGTACGTCGTAGACTGGGGCGATCGCCGGTTTGTCGCCCACACCACCATAGGTCACTGACCAATTTTTGAGATGCATATCGCCGTTACCAGTCATGACAGCGAAAGCCAGCCGTCGTACGAATTCGAGCGAGGTAGCCGTTGAGACCGCTATTGCGAGCGCTCTGGCGATGTCATGATACGCCGCCCCTTCGTATTTTCGGGAAGGATAGATACCAAATACCTGGGCGAAATCCTCCATGTGGATACGCTCACCGTTGGCCTCACGATCGAACCGCTTGACCAATAGTACTTTGCCATCTGACAGCGTCGCAAATTCCTCCGGAATGCCCTCAAAATCTGTTTGGTCGACGAGTTCACGCCCTGGTACGTCCATCCCTATCGCTTCGGCTAAGGCGAGTTGAGCGTATTCGTTCTCGGAGACACCGGGGAAGGACGTCGAGGGGAACTTGGCAATGTACGAACCCTGCCCGTCGCCGAGCGGGATTGTCAATCCTCCACCCTTGCCTGTGTTCTTGATGACAGAGAGCTTCATCTGGACACCTGCCAGAGAAAAGCGGGCTTTTGGTCTGGGGCGCGAACGCGCATCGACAGAAGCAACAGCACCTCCGCTCGGCACAACACGAACGGCTCCGGGCAGATCCGAACCAAGCGCGACGAGGAGATCGAAATCGTTTCCGGCCCGGACACTGCCTGCGTGGTGCTTCTCCATCGCTTCGCGCAGCTTGTCTTCCGGCAGAAGATTGGCAAAGAACGCCGGCAGTGCTCTGGCTACTGGCTTCGGATCTTTGCGGAGACCACCGGTGGCTGAACGAAAAGACAGGCTGAGCACAGGGAACCCGCCAGTCGCACGATAGCTGTCCTCGAAGCTGAATGCGTTAAAGTCGCCGGGCGTCCTGACGATCGTCCCAATTCTCAGATCATTCAGGAATACCTCGAGAGACGAAATGGATCTCGGATGAACCGGAACATCAGTCATGATCGTCGCTCTCCAGGCTGACAACGAAGGCTGGCAGATCATCATCGTCATCATGAGGCTTCAGGAGAGTATCGACTGCCGGGGTGATCGCTTTCGGGATGAGCATCAGTTCGAGACCAAGCGCACGCGCGATGTTGATCAATGTCGTAACGCGGGCAGCAGCGCTGCCGACCTCGATTTCTCGATACCTCGGGCGCGAGATGCCCGCCATATCGGCAACCTGCTCCTGTGTGAGTTGAAGGTCCTTACGGGCCGACTTTAACCGGCTACCAATTTCCAACAGAGGATTTGACAAATCTTCCACACCGATACCTATACAGATCATTTTCTCTTAAAAGAAGCGTATGCGGCTCTTTTGTCAAGTGTTCGGTTATCAGAATGATCTGCTCACATATCTCTTAATTCATAATGATCCCTGAAGAGATCATTATGGCAAGACACCGACCATAATAGTTGACGTCTTAATCCGCATAGCAACAGGTATGATTTTATTAAATGCAACACCCTATTTCCGCTCGCCCTCGGCATTGGTGTCGAGAGAAACGGAATGAGCATGAACAAAAACGACATTTCATCACGACATTTTCAGAGAAAGATATCGGAATTTTGCGAGCTACGCATCGCGCCAATCGCATCCAGGCGGACGCTGGAGAGTATCCGGCCTTACCTGGTTAGTTTGATCGTCTATCGAAAATCACCACCACTTCTGAATGGCCATATCGACTGGACCAAAATTGGGCAGGCCTGTGGGCTCGAAGCCGAGTTGACGGCAGAACTGAAAAAGCAGCTTCGGCCAGGCCTGGATGCAATCATCCGATGGCTCGGCGCTCCACCGGCCACGGAAGAACGACGACCACCAAAGCCGACAGTTTGCCCACGCAAAACGGTGCCCGCCAAAAAGGCCGCCTCCATATCCTCGACCAGAAAGCCGCAACGCACAGCGGCCGACGGCTCCTTTGTCCGGTCTACGTCGACACAGCCTGGACCTTCACCGAAGCCGATTAACCCGTTCCCAGAACCACTATTCGACGCCACAGAGGATCCGGCAAGCTTTCAGGATGCGTTGGCCTATCATATGCGCCGGTTCGGCGACACATATTGGCAGCTCTACCGCGCTGTGGTCCATCTAAACGAGACCTTCGACAACAAGACGCTTCTGTCATGGATACAGGGAGCGCGCGTTCCACGCTCTGTTGCGAGTTTCGACATCCTCCGCCGGATTGAGCGACGGTACAGACTTTCGGAGGGATATTTCAAAGAGAAGCTGCCGCATCAGGCACGCTCCCTTTACGGCCATGATCTCGGTGATATC
>UBNQ01000028.1 GCA_900466875.1 Hyphomicrobiales bacterium
TTCCGATGAAACAAGTCATGATTCTTTGCCCGTTCGAACGCGTTCTCGAAAGTCGATCGGTCATCCTGCGCGAAGTGTCAGGGTTGGTCGGGCTGACGCTTCGCGCAGAGTTCCGTGGCCGCCTCAGGCCGGTCCGGTAGAACCAACCGGCCAGATATCACGCAGCTTCTCGCCCGCCAGAATCCGCTGGCGGCAGACGGCTTCGGCGTCGCCATTCTTGTCTGCGTCATCGGCGATCTTTTCGACCAATTCATGGGGTATCACCACGACGCCGGATATGTCGGCGAAGATCACGTCCCCGGGGCGCACCTTCACGCCATGAATCTCGAGTTCGACTTGGGCTTCTGCCGGTTCCATGCGACCAGACACGCCAACCGGGCTGACGCCCCCGGCATAGAGCGGATAGTCGAGCTTTCGCACCTCCGCGAGATCCCGGACCGTACCGTGCACGACGGTAGCCGCAGCTCCGCTCGTCCGGGCACCGGTCGACATCAGTTCGCCCGTTCCAGAACCTTCTGCACAGGTCGAGTCGACCATGAGAATGCCACCCTTGACGACGCTGTCGATCGCCCCGTGGTAGACATCCTGCGGCTGGCCAACACGCTTGCTTGGCGCGTACCGGACCGTATGGGCGGGGCCACAAACCACCTGGCCGGGCTTCAATACACCGTAAAGCGAAATGCCCTTTAGAAAACCATAGGCACCGTATTTGTCCATGACATCCTGAATGTCGCCGGAATACCACCGTGACAGACGTTCGATCGCTTTCCAGTTCACCTTCCCGTAGTCGTAAGCCGTCATAGTCAATCCACTCCCTTGGACTTTCTGATCGCCTGTTCCAGATAGGCGGTACTGTTGATGATGTGCTCGCGCATCGCTTTGCGCGCGCCCTCCATGTCGCGGGCAACGACCAGCGACAGAATTTGCTCATGTTCGCTGAGCCCCTCTTTCAAAGTCTTGCGAGGGACCCGGCTCGACACTTTGATGACCCCGGCAATCAGGGCGTGCAGGTTACCGTGCAACGAAGACAGAATCTCGTTACCTAGCGACTGAACGAGCGCCCGATGGAAGGCAGCATCCGCCTCCGTGAAACGCCCGAAATCATTGTCTGCTACCGCCTGGCGCATCACATCGAGTGCTGCCGTCACGGACGGACCCGGAGTATTTTCGCCTGAGGCAAGCCTCCCTATAACGTCCACTTCGATCATCCTGCGGACATCCATAGCCTGGACGAGATAGTTCGCATCCTTGGCAAACAGAGCACCAACCGATGTGACAAGCGAATCCATGAACTCGCCGACATCGTCTCTGACGACTTCGGCACGTTCGCCATGCTTGCGACGTACGAGCCCCTTCGTTTCCAGGACCTGCAATGCTTCGCGGACAGATCTTGTGCTGACACCGAATATGCGTCCGATCTCGGCTTCGGACGGCAACCGCTCCCCTACCTGCAATTCACCGGAAAGAATTCTCGCCTCGATGTTCGCCACAATATGCATATGCAATTTGCCGCGTTCCAGGCTTTGCGGGATAGGGTTCGACGTCATAGAGGCACCTCACGCTTTGCGATCGAAACGATCGTAACTGATATATGACATATGTCATATGTTTGCCTACGAACGTTGTCAACCTGTGTTGCACCAACGAGACATTGAAGCTTATGGTTGTCGAAAGCAGCAATAGCTCCGTTGCTTTCGACAACCGGTTCGGGAAGCCGTCAGATCACCATGCGGTAAAGCCACCATCCACGACCACATTGGAGCCGGTCATATAGGTCGAGGCGTCGGAGGCCAGGAAACGGATAACGCCGTTATACTCGTCGATCTCGGCCTGACGGCGCATCGGCACGCGCTCCAGGAAGTTATCGATGAACTCCTTGTCGAAGCTCGCCGTCTTCACGCCACCGAAGGAGATCAGGTTTACGCGCACCCTCTTCTCCCCCCAGTAAGTACCAAGATAGCGGGTAAGGTTGACGAGACCCGATTTGGAGGCCGCATAAGAAATCGCTTTGATAAACGGCACGCCATCGCGCTTTTCGCGATAGGCATACAGTGCCTGATTGGGCGAGACGAGACCGTAGATCGAGCCGACATTGATGATCGACCCTCTGCCCTCGGCGGCCATGTGGCTGCCGACAACCTGGCTGGTCAGCATAACGCCGGTCAGGTTGGTTTCGATGATGTCGTCCCAATACTTCTGCGGATAGACTTCGAAAGGCGCGTTCTGTTCGGCGGAACCATCCGGCTTGGAATCTATCCCGGCATTGTTGACCAGAATATGAGGCACGCCCCAATCGGCGATCAATTGCATGGTGGCAGCTTCGAGCTGCGCCTTGTCGGTGACGCTGGCCTCGTAGACACGGATATTGTCTTCGAGGCCAGGAAATTTCTCGGCAATCTGCTCTCTGGAAAATGGTCGGCGGCTGTAGATCGCAACCTTGGCGCCAGCCTGCGCCAGCGATTTGGAAAACTGCGTGCCAAGCTGACCAAGGCCACCTGTGACCACCGCGACACGGCCGGAAACGCTGAAGATATCTGACATGTGAATTTCTCCTTGAATCTGTCAGGCAGACTTGGCGGAAGCATCGATCGCTTCGCGGGCACGCTTGTTTCCCTCGTTCAGGAACATCACGTCATTGCCCATGATGATCATGTCGACGCCCTTTTTCTTCAGGGTAGTGACATTTTCCGCGATCGGAGGAATGCAGGGCGCCATGACCTTGATGTCGCGCGCGTGGCACTTTTCGATGAGCTCGGAGAGCTTTTCGTCCACCTCGGGATGCGACATCGAATAGTCGATGGAGATGCGCCGCGAGATGGAATAGTCGGCCGGGCCGAAGTTGATGACGTCGATGCCTTCGACTTCGAGAATCTCGTCGATATTGTCAAAGAATTCATAGCTTTCAGCCATCGGGATGACGAGCTTGTTGGCGTTCTCGCGCTCCATATAGGCCGACCACTGATAACCCGGCCCCGCAAACCCTGCCGACCGGCAGGAGGCATCGCCACCGCGGCGACCATAGGGAGGAAATTTGGCTGCGCGGACAATCGCACGCGCCTGTTCCGCAGTATTGACCTGCGGCACGATCACGCCAGTCGCGCCGATTTCCAGCGACTTGCGAATATCCCATTCATTGGTGCCGCGGACACGCACCAGCGGGGCAATCCCGGAAAGCAGCGCCGCCATCACCAGCTTTTCCATCTGGGCATCGATATTGACCGGCGTGTGTTCCGCATCGATGAAGGCGAAATCCAGGCCCCAGTTTCCGGCAACCTCGATAGCGGTGGTCGAACCGGTATAGAAGGTCGAACCGAACACCGGTTCGCCATTACGCATTTTTTCGGCGAGTTTCAAATTCTCTACGACTGGCACTGCATTCTCCTCTTACAGTAATTGTTGGAACCAGCGGAATGGCCGCTATTTCACGTCGGACGCGATGAAGGCCCTGAGTTCGGGCGTTTGGGGGTTGGTAAAAATCTCTTCCGAAGGACCAGCCTCCCAGGCTCGGCCCTCGTGCATGAATACCGTGTGGCTGGCGACGCGGCGGGCAAAACCCATCTCGTGAGTGACGAGGATCATGGTCATGCCGGTCCTCGCCAGTTCGGCGATCGTCTTCAGCACTTCTCCGGTCAATTCCGGATCGAGTGCGGAAGTCACCTCGTCGAACAGCATCACCTTCGGCTTCATCGCAAGCGAGCGCGCAATCGCGGCGCGTTGCTGCTGGCCGCCGGAAAGCTCATCCGGGTAGGAACCGGCTTTCTCACGGAGCCCGACCTTTGTCAGGACTTCCTGAACCAATGTATCCTGTTCAGCGCGCGGTACATTCTTGACGACGCGGGGCGCCAGTTTGATATTTTCAGCGACAGTCAGGTGCGGAAAGAGATTATAGCTCTGGAACACCATGCCCACCTCCTTGCGAAGGTCACGAAGGCGCTTGTTGGTGCCGTCGAGCCGATGTCCCACCACTTCTATGGAGCCGCTGTTGAACGGTTCCAGCCCGTTGATGCATCGAAGCATGGTGCTCTTGCCGGAACCGGATCGACCGATCACTGCAACGGTCTCGCCGTTGTTGACCGTCAGGTCAACTCCCTTGAGCACGCTGAGGGCGCCGAAGGATTTCTGGAGATTCTCAATGCGCAAGGCTTGCATTTTTCTGCTCCTTCAATTTCTCGCTCCACAGTGAGAGCGGATAGCAAAGCGCGAAATACATCAGCGCGACGGTGAGAAAGACGTGGAAGGGCTGGAAGGTCATGTTGTTGAGCAACTGTCCGGCCCTGGTGAGTTCGACGAAGCCGATCAGCGCCGTCACCGAGGTATTCTTGACCACCTGCACCATGAAGCCGACGGTTGGGCCAAGAGCGATGCGAAACGCCTGCGGCAGGATCACGTAGCGGAGCGTCTGCCGACCGGTAAGCGCCAGCGAATCCGATGCTTCCCATTGAGCCTTGGGAATGGCCTCAATGCAGCCGCGCCAGATATCCGCCAGGAAGGCCGTGGTGTAGAGAGTGAGCGAGATCGCAGCCGCCGCAAACGGCGGGAAGAAGAAGCCGAGGAAGCTGAGACCGTAAAAGGCCAGGAACAGCAGGATCAGCAGCGGCGTTGCCTGAACCAGCTGGATGTAACCTGCAATCAGTAACCGCAGCCAGCGAGGTCCGAGTGATCGGCCAAGCGCGAAGATCAGGCCCAGAACACCACCGCAGACAAAGGTTACGAGCGACAGACCGGCGGTCCACCAGAGGCCCTGGATAAGGAACTGGACACTCGGCCATCCGAATGACTGGATCATGACCTGGTCTCCTGCATGTCGAGCATCAACCCGGCCGTGGCGCTGCCTGTGGGCGTCTTTCTGCGAAAGAGCCACAGCCCGATCAGCCAGTAGACGAACCGGAAGGCGAAGGTGATGCAGATGTAGATCGCCGCGACGACTAGGAATGTCTCGAGACTGCGAAAACTCTGCGACTCGATGGTCGCAGCAGCCATGGTCAGCTCCTTGGCAGAGATCGCCGAGACGATCGAGGTTCCAAGGAGCGTGAGTGTCAACTGGCCGGTCAATGCGGGATAGATGATTCTGAGCGCCGGGATCAGGACGACGTAACGCATGACCTGAAGCTGCGACATGCCCAGTGCGAGCCCCGCCTGGATCTGCGTCTTTGGGATGGCGACCAGCCCGGCGCGAAAGATCTCCGTGGAATATGCACCGAGATTGAGTGATACGGCGAAGATCGCGGCTTGGTCGGCATCCAGCCTCACACCTGTATAGGGAAGGCCGAAGTAAATCAGAAACAGCTGTACCAGCAGCGGCGTGTTCCGGAATCCCTCGACGTAACAGGCGCCGAGGAAACGGCACCAGCCGGGTCCGCTAAAGCGAGCAAGCGCAACGCAAAGGCCGATCGTCAGGCCGATCGCGATCGCCTCGGCCGAAAGAACAACGGTGTTGATCGCTCCGGACACTAGATCAGGCATCCGGGCGATCACCGGAGCAAAGTCCATTGAATATGCCATGGGAATTGTCCTTGCCGAGTTCCCCGCGCCGCCTGAGGCGACACTTGGGTTCATACGGTCCGCTCGTTACAAATCGAGCTCGGAAGGCGCGCCGCATGGGTCTAACTCATCCGGCGCGCAACTGCCTTGAATAGGATCAGAAGGTTGGAAGCTTTCCACCTGGGACGGGCACACCTACCCACTTCTGATGAAGCGCATCGATACGGCCGGTCACTTCCTGGTAATAGATGAAGTTATTGAGCCACTGATGGAGTTCGGTCGCATCCTTGCGGACCGCCATCGACCAGTAGAGCGTGAAGATCGGCACGTCGGCCTTGATCTCAAGATCGGTCAGATTCCGCTTCTTGATGATATCCTGGGCGACCGTTGCAACGGCGGCGGTCGCATCGACCTGACCGGAAATAAGCGCCTGCATGGCCAGCGCATCGTCGTCGAAACGAACAACTTCCAGCCCTTCTATGCCGTATCCGCTAACGGCGACATCCTGGGTGCTACCCTTCGGGACCGACACTCGCTTGCCTGCAAGATCCTCCAGTTTCTCGATCTTAGTGCCCTTCAGGGCGATGAAGCGCATCTCATAGGCGCCATAGGGATTGGTCATCAGAAAGGTCTTGGCCCGCTCCGGGGTCGCCGTCATCTGCGCAATCAGCAGGTCGACACGGCCCGACTCCAGCGCCGCTGCGCGTGAAGCGTTGTTGACTGGAACGATCTGCAGCTTGGCACCCATAGCTTGCGCGACATCTTTTGCCATGTCGGCAAGGAAACCGTCGGTATTCCCGCTGGCATCCACTGTGTCGTAGGGCGGAATGCCCGTCAGCACGCCAATGGTTACGGTGCCTTTTTTGGTGATGTCAGCAACGCTCTGAGCGTTCGAGGACGTCGCAAATCCAGATGCTGCGGCAACAACCGCGGCAGCAACAAACGTGCGTCGAAGCAATTTCGATATCATCAATTCCTCCCGATTGAACATCGCTGGCGTTCGCCGCGAAGATCCTCCTATGCATGGCAGCCTCCCGAGCCACCGCGTGATGCATCTGACATATGACTTATGTCATAAGGTAAGTCAACAAGAAAGTAACGGCGATAGCGGCCGCTTACGAGGTGTTGGAAAATCTGCCTCTTTCTAGAAGTTCGCCACCGGTTACATGAACTGCAGGTTCCATCTTGGTGGACCGATCGCCAGGATCATAAATGATGCTGGCTATTTGGTATCTGGGAAAGTTCGCCTCGTTCCGTTTCAGCCGACCCATCACCACCCTGCGGTCGGCTACCACATCGTGGCGAGCGCCGGCATAGTTATAGTGGGGTGGTCGTGACCGTGCCGCTTCCTTCGGAGGCAGGGGAACGGTTTACGAGCCTGTTATCGCGATACCTGATGGGATAGCCGTGGAGATCACCAGCTGAAGACGGCAATTAGGGATAATTGACGGTTTACTTTGCTACCGATCGAAGCAAAACATACGGTCGGGCCCTGGGCAGAACCAGCATGGATTGTGCAGCATTATGAGTTCTGAGCGTTACATCTCGAACAACAATTCTGACAGAACTCAGGTCGCCTTTGGGAGCTTGGCATCGTCTGCCCTTTTTGTTGTCGTCATCCTTTATTTCTGGATCGGACTTTCGCCGTTCCCGAGCCTTGCCGAACGTGCCGGGTCCCTGCCAGCCAACAGCTCCAACACCCTCAACCAGTTCGTGATGATGATTATCTCACTGTCCGTGATTGCGATGCTGGCGTTCAATCCTGCCGTTCATCTGGCCGTCAAACTTCTGGGTTTCCTGCTCGTTATATTCCTCTGGCTGGCGCTCACGGGCCTTGCCGCACCTGACCCGCTGTTTGCGTTGCGCCGTCTGGCGTATGCCTTACTGACCTGCGTATGCGCCTGCGGAGTTCTCCTGTTGCCCCGCACCGGCATGCATTTTGCAAAACTGATGGGCGGATGTCTGCTCTTGGTGCTCGCTCTATGCTATTTGGGGGTCTTTGCTTTACCACAGCGGGCTATTCATCAGGCGAGTGACGCCGTCGAAGTCGGCCTCGCCGGCGACTGGCGTGGCTATTTCCTTCACAAGAACACCGCCGCTGCCGCAATGGTCTACTGTGTGTTCTTGGGGCTTTTTATCCGGGCACGCCACTCGAGCGGACTCGGGTTGTTAATTATCGCGCTGGCGGCCGTCTTCCTCTGGAATACCGGAGGAAAAACAGCCGCCGCCATGATGCCAGCGATCCTGGTCGCTGCCTGGTTCTTCGAACGGGCCGGCCCTTTCCGCCTTCTCGTCGTAGGCGGCGCACTAGGTTTGATGAACTATATCTTGATGTCGGCCGCTGTCTCGCGGTCGATGCAGGTGTTACTGAAATCGTATGGTGTCGATCCGACATTTACCGATCGTGCGGCAATATGGCGGATCGCGCTATCCGCAATATCCAATAGTCCCGTGACGGGTTATGGGTTTCAATCGTTCTGGGGCACGGGTGCCGTATATGGCGGTGAAGCTGCAATGAGCAACTGGGCCGTGATGGCGGCAAGTGCCCATAACGGATATCTCGAACTTTTACTTCATGGCGGCTGGCCTTTGTTGGCGCTCATGCTGCTCTGGATGGTGATCCTGCCTTGCCGTCACGTCGGTATTGCCATCAAACGGAAAACCGAACCGGCGCTAACGCGCCTCTTCATTCGCTGCTGGCTGTTTTCAATGTTCCTTGGCTGCCTTGAAAGCGCGTTCCTGAGCGGCGAACAGATGTGGTTCATGATGCTGGTCGCCCTTTTTGGACTAAGGCTCCAGGCCTATGCGGATCCGATTCCACCTCACTCGACGCAGCCAACCGGAGCTTGAGACCAGATTGAACTCCGTGAATCTGCCTGCGTGCAGTGGCGAGAGTTATCAAATTGGTGTGCAATCGCCGACACTCGATCCGTAACTACTCGCGCAAGTAAGTTGCCCCGCTGCAGGCCAAATCCCCTGAACCGCTACCGAATAGCCCCGAGTTTTGTAGACGCCTTCTTTCCTAATTTTGAGGCGAGAAGAGCATCATGAACAAATCGAATTTCAGCGAGGAGTTTATGGGCAGCGTCAATTGTCAGGTCGAACGGTCTTTCGCCAGATCGGGAAAGCGTGAAACTTCATCGATTGCGGAAGGTCGGTCGTCGAGCTCGTCTCCGTCAGGCGCTTTACGATAGCATCGGCCATTTCCTCGATCGGCTGGCGAAACGTGGTGAGGGCGTAGCCTTCCCAGCTTGCCTGCTCGATGTCGTCGAACCCGATCACACAGATATCTCTTGGAACATCGAGCCTGAAGTCGTTGCGAGCCGCATCAAGGAAACCGCAGGCGAGCAGATCCGTGACGCAGAATACCCCATCCGGCCTTGCGGATCCGGGCAATAGTCGGCGAGCGGCTTCCGCTCCGCTACGATAGCTTGTCGGGCCTACCTTTATTATTTGAGGACGCTCGAAGCCAGCCGCTGTGACCCTGTCGCAGAACAGCTTTTCGCGAGCCACGAGACTGGGAGATTCGTTCGTCGAGGACACGACTGCAAAGGAACGGCAACCGGCGCGGGCCAGCATGTGACAGGCATCATCCATGGCGCTTTCGTGATCGAGGCTGATATGGTCCGCCTCCTCGATCTGGCCCTGGCGATTGATGAGGATCACATGCTGGCCGCTTTCGATGCAGGTGCGCACGAGTGAGAGCGGCGGTGCACCGGATAGGACTATCGTTGCCGATGCGCGATAATTCAGGGTCTGGTGCAACGCTGCGCGCGAATCCGCTTCACTGCCGGCCGTATTGATGACCATGGCAGCCCGCCCTGCGGACTGGATACGCCGCGTCAGTGCTTCCAGAAGCGCCGATTGATAGGGCGCATGCAGATCACCGCCGAGAATGCAGATCGGCCGGCTTTTCTCCTGCGAGAGGCCACGCGCCAGGTGGTTGACGTGGTAGTTCAGCTCTTCGGCGGCAGCGAGAACCTTGCGGCGTGTCTCCTCCGACACGCTTGCGCCTTCCGTGAAGGTACGCGAGACGGCGGAGCGCGAGACCCCTGCCCGTCTTGCCACCTCGCTGGCGCTGGCAAAATTCTGCGGCGGCCGGTTTGTCATGCGACAGCTCGTCCGTTCGCCGTCTCGATCAGCCTGATCATGTCCGCCGCACGTTCCACCGCATGGATCAATTGCGGCTTCGGTGTCTCGAACCACTCGTCCGGGCGCAACTGGCGACGTTCACGCACATGATCGATGGCAGATGCCAGCGTCGGATAGACGTCCGGCAGTTCGATATGCAGGAACAGCGCCACGATCGCCACCGAGCGGCTGCGGCCGGCACGGCAGTTGACCAGCACATTACCCTTGTCCCGGTTGGGATATGATGGCCTCTGCGGGAAGGACTGATCCAACGCGCCGCGCAGCAGATAGTAGCCGGCGAGCAGCATCGTATCGGCGTTGCCCGCGTCATCGACAAGGCCGAGCTTGTAATAGCGCAGGAAGCCGGAGCCGGAGACGACCTGCTCTTCTTCAGGAGGCTTGTTGGCGTCGACGAGGTTTATGTCGAGATTGACGGCGCAGTTGACGACAACCTTGATCCCGTGTCGCTTCAGCAATTCAGGGCTGCTCGCCGCTTCGCGGCCGCCGATATAGAGATCAATATTGCGACCCGGCAGGCTCTCCTGGATCAGGCTCAGATGCGGGCGCTCATAGCGAGGAGAAGATGTCATGCCGCTTTTCCCTTTTCGTCTAAGCACATAACGGAGATTTTCATCGCGGCGGAAAATTCGGCTGCGATGCCGGGGGCCGCCGCAAAGATCTCTCCGCCCGTCAGCAACTCGTTCTCGCCTTCCGGATAGGTCCCGGTGATGCCGCCAGCTTCACGTACCATCAGGAGACCGGCAAGGCAGTCCCAGGCGTTCATGTAATATTCGGCATAGCCATCGGTGCGCCCTTCCGCAACCCAGGCGATGGCGAGCGCGCCGGAAGCGCCGCGACGGATATTGGCGCCGCGGTCAAGCACGCGGTGCTGGGCCGCGAGGTATTGCGAGGCCTCGACCCGTGGCGACCAGCCGATCTCGACCGACGCGGTGGCGATGGCAGCGGTGGATGCAACGGCGATGGCCTCGCCATTCTTTGTCGCACCCTGCCCTTTGCGGGCGAAATAGAACTCGTTCGAGGCCGGATTGAAGATCGCGCCGAGCAGCGTCTCACCCTTTTCCCAAAAGGCGATGGAAATGCAGAAATGCGGGATGCCGCGGGCAAAATTTGCCGTACCGTCGATCGGGTCGATCACCCACAGGCGTTCCGCAAGCCCGCCGCCGGTTTCTTCTCCAAGTATCCCGTCCTGCGGAAACATGGCGGCGATCTCGCTACGCACATGACTTTCCACAGCACCATCCGCTTCGGTCAAGAAATCCTGATGTCCCTTGAGGGTAAAGTCGCCGGGTTTGCGGGCGCGGAAGGCTTCAAGTGCAAGCGCACCGGCGGATGCCGTTACCGCGCGCAGCAGGATTTCACGTTGGTTCAGTTCTTCGACAGTCAGCATGGCGTCTTTCGGTAAATGCGGACGGGGCGTCATTACGTTGAGCCCCGTCCTGACTCGATCGGAAATATGCGGCGATTACTTCTTGTAGTTCAAGGCCCAGAGATCCTGCCAATCCTGACGGGCTTCCCAATCCTGTTTGCCGGTGGAGGCGTCATAGGACTGGATCTGCTCGACGATCTTGCCGACGCCCGACGGCTCTCCCGCCGGCAGACCGACCGTCTTATTGGTCGACATCTTGCCGTCGATAGCCTGCGCAGCCATGCCTTCCTCGGTCATCATGTAGTGGATGAACAGCTTTGCGGCATTCGGGCTCTTGGTGCCCTTGGCGATCAGGCCGAGCGACGGGTAGCTCCAGCCCGAATAGGGGTTGATGCCGGCGCAGAGACCGAGCTTCATGCCGTCCTTGTTGTCACGAAACTTCGCGGTCGACAGAAGACCGACGAAGTTCTCTTTGGTATCCGGCGCGCCAACGGATTCGGCTGCTGCGCCATCGCTGTCAGTCAGAAGCGGGCCGTTCGCCGCAAATGCCTTGACCCAGGCAGCCGTGGCACTGTCTTCGCTGGTCTCGAGCGGCTTGCCGTACTGCGCCTGATAGGCATCTGCGATCTTCTTGTCCGCATGGGCTTCCAGCTGGTTGAACCAGTCGGTGTAGGATGGCTTTCCGAGCGGATCCTGCATCGCCACCTTGCCCTTCCACTTCGGTTCGGTCAGCTGCCAGATATTGGTGATCGGGCAGCTTTCGTTGAGCGCGGTGTTGTAGCTCCAAACGTTCGGCTCCTGATAGACAACGAGCGGATTCTGGAAGATTGCCGGAATGTCCTTTGCGAGATCGGCAGGCAGCCAGCTTTCGGCATAACCGGTTTCGATCAGCTGCGAGATGCCGGCCGGGGCATCGAGCAGGATCATGACGTCGGCCTTGATATTGTTGGCCTGCGCTTCGCGAATGGCGATTTCCAGCGTCGTCGGTGCATTCGCCTTGATGCCGGTCGCCTGGACACCATACTTTTCGGTGAAGGACTTGGCCTGGGCAACGATCTTGCCGCTGGAATTGTAGACGGTGATCGGCGCTTCCTTTTTTGCGGCTTCGATCAGTGTGTCGAGATTGAAAGCCTCCTCAGCACCGGCGGTTGCGGCGCCCAGCGAAACGGCTGCGGAAAGCATCAGCGAAGAAATCAGAGTGCGAGAAAGTCTCATCGGTATTCCTTTGAGTGATTTGGCAAAGAGGTTTTGGAGCTTATGCAGGTATGAGTGCCGGGTGGCCGAGGCCGGCCGGCTGCGCCGCGTTCCTCACGCGGATCTCGGTTGTCTCGATGCGCTTTCGGTTCGCATCGAAAAGATGCAGGCCTTCCGCCCGCGCGAAACAGTCGACAATCTGGCCGGGTTCTATCGACGGCCGGATATGGGTGGCATGGAACAAGCGCTCGCTACCGAGCGACAGTTCGAGGATCCAGCTGCCGCCAGTCGGCATGATGCTTTCCAGTCGCAACGCGCCAAGCGGCACCACATTGTCGCCATGGGAAAACGTGATTTCCTCCGGCCGGATGCCGAGTGAGGCGGCGCCGGAAAGAGAGAGCGTACCGGCAAGCCGTGCGGCGAGTCCCGCAGGCTGTGCCGCATCGAGCGCGATCATGTTGATCGGCGGATTGCCGATGAACTCTGCGACGAAGCGATTGACAGGCCGCGAATAGATATCGTCCGGTGCGCCAACCTGCTGCAATTTTCCGCCGCTCATGACAGCGATCGTGGTCGCAAGCGTCATTGCCTCCCACTGGTCATGGGTGACGAAGACGATCGTGGTGCGGAATTCCTCATGCAGGCGGCGCAGCTCGGCGCGCATTTCGAGCCGCAGGGCGGCATCGAGATTGGAGAGCGGTTCATCGAGCAGAAGGACGTCCGGATTGACCGCCAGCATGCGGGCCAGCGCCACGCGCTGCTGCTGGCCACCGGAAAGCTGCGACGGATAACGCTTTGCATAATCGCGGATGCGTAACTTCTCCATGACATCCGTCACCTTGGCGCGTCGTTCTGCTTCCGGCAGCTTGCGTATCCGCAGGCCGAAATCGATGTTGCGCTCCACCGTCATATGCGGCCATAGGGCATAGGATTGAAAGACGAGGCCGAGCCTGCGCTGTTCCGGCGGCACGAACGTGCCGGCGGGAATGCTGTCGACCACCCGCTTCCCGATCGAGATTGCGCCGCCGCTCAAGTGTTCCAGCCCCGCGATCATTCGAAGCGTCGTCGTCTTGCCGCAGCCGGACGGACCGAGCAGGCACATGAACTCACCGTCGGCGATTGTGAGGTTCAGGTCATCAACGGCCGGGTGATCGCTGCCCGCATAATTCTTGCTCACATGGGTAAGGTTGATATCGGGCATGTCAGCTCTCCAGTCCCTTGGCAATGCCGTTGCCGGTCAGGCGGTTGATGAGGATTGTGCCGAAGAGCGCCAGAAGCGCGATCATCAACACGACGGCATTGGCTGCCTGGGTGTAGTTGTAGTCGACGAGGCGCAGCGAATAGGTGGTCAGGACATCGGTTGCGGGGACTGCGAGGATGATGAACAGGCTGACACCCTTGATGCCCGAAATGAACGGCAGCAGGATCGCACTCGCCAAGGCCCGTTTCTGGATCGGCATGACGATGCTCGTCATCCGCCGTAACCAGCCGGCCCCGGCGATCCGCGCAGCTTCTTCCGGCTCCTTGCCGAGCTGGGCCATGGCGGCGATGCCGGATCGAGACGCGAATGGCATCTGGTCGGCGATCAGCGCCAGGATAAGGATGATCGACGTGCCGTAAAGTGCCGGAATGGGGCCGCGCGGCACGGCGAAAAGAGTGAGGATCGCAGCTGCAAAGGCGATGCCCGGAACGAGATACGGCATGAAGGTGATCTGGCGCAGGAAGACGCCGAGCGCCGCGAACGGGCTGCGGATCACCACATAGCCGACGAGCAATCCGAGAATGCCCGAGGCGAGCGAGGCAGCGCCGATGATGACCAGCGTATTGAAGCCGGCGCTCCAGAATTCCGGCGTCAGCAGGATGCCGCTTCTCAGCGCGACAGTATCGAGGTTGGAGCCGATCCAGTAATCGAAGGTGAAGTTTTCCAGCGAAAAACGGCCCGGCACGCGCATGATCGTCGAGAAAAACAGGGTCAGGAGCGGAATGACGACGCCGAGTATAAAGAATGCGAGCGCGAAGCCTGTCGCCGGCAATTGCCAGCGTCCGAGCGGGCGACGACGATCCATGGCGCCCTTGCCGCCAACAATGGCGAAACGACGCGCCTCGCGCATCATGCGGGTATCAATGTAAAGCGTGACGACACCGATCACCATGATCACCGCCGCCATGACGGCCGCCATTCCGTTCTGCCGGGTGGAGATTGCCCGGTAGAGCGACGTGGACAGGGTGTCGAAACCCACCGGCAGGCCAAGCACGTAGGGCACGGCGAATTCGCCGATGCAATCGGCCAGGATCAGCAGGCCGCAGGACAGAAGTGCCGGCCGCATCAGCGGCAGAACGATCTGAAACGCGACGCGGCGGCGGCTTGCTCCCAGGATACGGGCGGAATCTTCCAGCTGGGCGTCGAGCCGCTGTAACGCAGCACCGAGGATCAGGATCACGAACGGCGCATAATGCAGCGACAGGATGATGATGATCGGAAATCGGCCATAGGCCAGCCAGTCCGGCGTCCCGAAACCGAGCGTTTCCAGCCAGCCGGGCTGGCCGCCAACGGTACGGTTCTTGAAAATGGTCGTCCAGGCAAGCGCCAGCGTCCATGTCGGCAGCATGAAAGGGATGATCAGCGCCGTCGCCAACCAACGGCGGCCGGCGAGATCCGTGCGGTTGACGAGCCAGGCGAGGATGCCGCCGACCGTCATGGAGATCGCAATTGCACCGATCGCGATTGACGCCGTGTTCAAGAGCGGCTGCCAGAGAAGGATGCTCGACATGCGCGAGGCGAAGGCGCGCGTCAGATAGTAGAGCGTCAGGGCTCCTTCCGGCGCTTTGGTGCGGGCCGCATCACCAATTTGCACGATGGCCACGTTGATAAGGATCGAAATAACGGGTGCAAGAATCAGCAGCGAAAAGACCAGCGCCAGCATGAGGCCGATGGCAATAACCGGTTCACGCCGCGCCACCGCCAGATGATGCCGAAGCACCTCCACCCGCGTGCCAGCGCCATGGCCCGTCGCCTGTTCGTTTATCGCCATCGCCGTCGCCGCCCCTTTGTCCAGCACGGCGGACCATAGACAGGCAGAGTGACAGTCAGATGACAGAATTGCACATATGTGCAGACTTTAACTCATTGTACAAAATTGTTATTCTCGTACCAATTATTCGAAGAATCGCATGTACGTTCACTGGAACGCAAGTGCGGTGCGAGGACGTTTCCCAGGCTCAGTCCGCTGTATTTCCCAGTTGAACATCGAGCAGATTTCACGAACATAAGCGCGATTTTGATGGCAGTGTGCGATCCACCCTCACGAACGGATACGAACCATCGACCACCCTGAAGACAAGGCGATGCTACTGCTTTTTTAAAGATCTCGGTTCCGCGGATGATTTCAGGATCTTTCGAAATCCCCGGGCTTCCAGCCGCCATCGAAGGCTGGCGTGGTTGGACCGTAAATCCGGAAATACACAAACCATCCCTTTCCAGGGATCGTCTTGATCCATCGATCGGACCGCTCACTGTCGGCGAGGCTCGGGCCGAACTGCAACTCCAGGAATGCCCCGGATTGATGCTTTAGCTCGAACAGTGACCGTAACGCGGCATTTCCCTGGTCGGTATCGATCTGACTACGGGTCTCTGCGTCATAGACCGTTACCGACCAGAATAGATGAGCGGGAACAGGCAGAGGAATTCTCAGGCGATAGTTCGAACCGCCATCCAGATAGCCCCCGGACGCATCACGCAAGCCAAGCCAGTAAAGCGAGCCTGCATTTGCGTCCCGCCGGAACATGGCCGGCGAGGTGGCAATCGCCTGGAAGAACCATTTTTCGCGGGCATAGGTATCGGTATAGTCCTTTGTATCGAAGGAACCGTTTTCGAAACGCAAACCGGCCCATTCCCACTGTCGGTCCGGCCAGACAATGCGGTCGGGCCGGCGATCGGCAAACGACTGCACCCGCATCTGCTGGCAGCCCATTTTTGCCGCTTTTGACAGGATGGCGTTCAGACGCTCATCGGGCTGGAACGGCTTACCCTTCGCAATGCCGAGGCTGGCCAGTTCCCCATAATATTCACGATATCCGACAAAGGGCGGTTCAGACTCGATCACGTCATGCAACGCGCGCCAGAATTCAAGATTATCTTCCCATCGAAGAGGCGTGGTGTCCTGGGGAGAAGGCGTCATATCCATCCATTTGAGCGGAGACCACGCGGCATTCGGGTCGAGAGGATAGACACGGACATCCTTCAGCCGGTCCATGGCAGCCTGCACGTTTCCCTGTTCCGGGATGGCGCGAACTCCCAGCAAGACCCGATAACTGGAACTGGGGCAAAGATAATAGCCCTCGCGGGGTATGGAACCTGCGTGGTCCGGCGGAAGAAACAGATGCTTGCCGCCCTTGCCGGCATCTGGACCCGGGATGCCGACATCGGCAATCCATCGTTGGTTGATGTCCAAAGACACGCCCAGCAGTAGACCTGGCGGCAGTTCAACGACAATCGGGCCGATATGCAGATCCAGCAGAAATCCGCCATAGGGCGTATCGGAATTAAGCGTGAAGCCGACATGCCGCGGCAGGGTGCTCATGCTGCCCCAGCTTTGGTTCGGCAACACCCCGGCGTCTGCATTGCCCTTGAACATCGCCGCGCATGAAACCGTCGGATAGAAGACGCGGTACATCTGCAGCGCACGCACCATGTCCAGATCATCAAAAGCGCGGCGTGTCGTGTCTGCGGTCGGGTAACCGCCCTTGAATTCATATTCGGTGCCAAGATCAGGTTGAGCCATCACACGTCTCCTTAATCGCGGGCCAAAGCTGCGGCGAGCCTGCGCTCGACATTGACGTAAGCGTCCTCGGCAATGTCGAAGACGACCTTGATGACGCTTCCGCCAGTGAACGGGAATTGCGATGCGTATTCTTCGCTGACGGCGTCGCCGCCGTCATAACCGACGCAAAGCCCCTCGCCGCACAGGGCGAAATGTCCCGTCTGTGTGCGGAACGGAGCCTGGGCTGCGACATTCTCGTCCACATAAAGCGTCATCTGCCCAAGGGCTTCGAGATGTTCGCTGATACGCTCCTTGATGAACTCGATGCCGACAACGCGTTTGCCATCTTTCGGCGCATCGCAGACCAGTTTCTGCTCCGGAGGAATGCCCAGGAAGTTGTAGACGAAATAGAGCTTGCCACCCTTTTCAAACAGTGAATAACCGCCGAAGCGCGAGCCTTGGGCGATGATGACACCTTCACTGTCGGTTGTGAATTCCACCTCGGCCAAGATCTTGAACGAAGTGCCGAGTGTACGCGCCGCCGAGGCCTCGGGCACCTCGGTCGTGCCCGGGTAATAGATATACCGGTCCCGCTTCGGAGCGTGGTATTCGGCGGCGTGGAGCGCCGCGACGTTGAGGTCTATCAACGGCAGCACGTTGTTGCGTTTGGCTTCCGCCAGCCAGAGATCGGTCAGTTCCTTCAGCTTTTCGGGATGCTCGGCCGCAAGATCATGCGCTTCGGCACGATCGACATCGGTATGGAAGAGCTGCCAGACATCCGTGTCGAACTTGCCCTGGTCGGAAGGGATCGGCGCATGCAGCGCTGCCGCCTTCCATCCCTTCGACCAGATCCCCCGCGTGCCCGCCATTTCGTAATATTGCGTCTCCTTCGTGGTTGGCACATCGGCATTGTCGAAACTGTAGACCATCGACACGCCCGCAAGCGGCGACTGCTTCACACCGTCGATCACCTCCGGCATCGACAGGCCGCAGGCTTCCAGAATGGTCGGCACGATATCGGTGCAATGATGATACTGGTGGCGGACCTCGCCTTTTGCCTTGATCCCTTTTGGCCAATGGATGACCAATGGATCGCAGGTGCCGCCGGCGTAAGAGCCGTAGCGCTTGAACATCCGGTATGGGGTAGAGAACCCGACAGCCCATCCAGTCGGATAGTGATTATATGTGTCCGGTGAGCCGAGCTTGTCGATCATCGCAAGATTGCGCCCGACATCATCCGGGAAGCCGTTGAAGAACAGATTTTCGTTGACCGACCCGCTCGGGCTCCCCTCCCCCGACGCGCCATTGTCCGCACAGTAGAAGATCAGCGTGTTGTCGAGCTGGCCGGACTCTTCGAGGTAGTCGATCAGCCGGCCGATCTGGACATCCGTATATTCCGACAGCGCGGCATAGACCTCGGCCATGCGGCTGAACAGTCTCTTCTCGTCATCCGACAGGGTGTTCCAGGGACGCACCATGTCCCCCTCGATCGCGATCTCCGCAGGCATCGGATTGATCGGTGTCAGCTCCGTATCGCCGGGGAGGATTCCGCGCTCGATCATGCGCTTCAGCACCCACTCGCGATAGGCCTCGTAGCCCTCGTCGAAAGCGCCCTTATATTTGTCGATGAAATCCTGCGGCGCGTGATGCGGAGCATGGTTGGCGCCGGGGCAATACCACATGTACCACGGCTTGTCGGCGTCACCCTGCTTGGCGTCCCTGATGAAGGAAATCGCCTTGTCGGCAATGTCCTTGGAAAAATGATAGCCGTCTTCCGGCTGGCAGGGCTGGTCGACGAAATGGTTGTCCTCGATCAGTTCCGGATACCATTGGTTCGTTTCACCGCCGATGAAGCCGTAGAAGCGATCATAACCCAGCCCGAGCGGCCATTTTTTCTTCGACGCGCCCATTCCGAAGGCGTCGACCGGCACGTTGTGATTTTTACCGATCCAGAACGTGCTCCAGCCGGCATCGCGTAAAATGCTCGCGATCGTGCCGTTCTCCAGAGGAATGTGCCCGCTGTAGCCGGGAAACCCCGTTGCCGCCTCGGCAATGGTTCCGAAACCGTTCGCATGATGGTTGCGGCCGGTCAGGAAGCAGGACCGTGTCGGTGAGCATACCGCGGTCGTGTGCCACTGGCTGTAGATCAGGCCGTTTTTCGCCAGTCGATCAAGCGTCGGCATCTCGATCCTGCCGCCATAGGGCGACCAGGCCGCCTGGCCGGTATCGTCATAGAGAATGACGAGTACATTCGGCGCGTCCCTGGGAGCCCGTTTGTCAAGAAACGCATCCCAGTCTGCCTGCGACTGCCGCACGTCGAGTTCGATCTTGCCTTTGAAAGAGCGGGCCATGGTTTCCTCCCGTAGATTTCACTTTCCATTCGCGGCACCCGGCACCTTGTCCCGGGCTTCGGCGAGATCCCGTTCGAGAAAGAAGTTCAGGAAAGTCCGGACAACTGCGATCGCCGCAATCCGCCCGAGTGCCTCCCAGGTTGTCGTAATCGACGTTTCAATGATGTCGGCCGCGAGCTGGAACGTCAGGCCCGCGACCAGCAGACGCATGAAGCGCAGCCAGACGTCACGCCGGCGTATCTCGTCCGGCGTGGAGAAAACCAGCGGCACGGCTCGCGCGAATGCTTCCGTGGCACCGTAGGCCACCACGACAAGCGCCATCAGATCGATGACGACAATCGCCAGTTCGGTCAGTACAACGAACCATTCGCGCATCACACCAACTGCCCATCACGTTGACGACGGCGTTCCTTGGGTTACTGACCCTGCGTTCCCGCCTCGGCCATTGCTTTCAAGGCATCGTCGATCGTGAAACTGTTGGGTTTCTGGATCGCTGGAAATTCCTTGAACGTATCGGCGAATTTGGCGGCAATCGTCTGTGCGGCGAGCACCAGGTAGGCGTGGTAGAAAAACCATTCCCAGTAGGAGTTGGACGTGACGTCCGCAAACTCGTAAGGATCGGTTCTGAGATTGAATATTTTTGGAAGCCGAAGCCTTACGAATGGCTCCGCCCAGACCTGCATCGTGCCACGGCAGCGCTGTTCCATGAAGACGAATTTGAAATTGTCGTAGCGGATCGCCAAAACGTCGCCATCGTCGCTGATATAGACGAACAGCGGTCGCGGACTCTCCTCCTCCTTGCCGGTGATGTAGGAGAGCATCGAGACACCATCGATATGGTTCTTGTAGGTGCGGCCGATCGCCTTGTAGCCTTTCTTGAGCTTGTCGACGACGTCGAGGGCACCCGCCATCTCGAGGAATGTCGGCAGCCAGTCGTGGTGCTGCACGATGCCGTTGGCAATCGATCCGGGCGCGATCTTGCCCGGCCAGCGGGCAACGAGCGGAATGCGGAAAGCACCTTCCCAATTGGTATTTTTTTCGCTTCGGAACGGCGTCATGCCGCCATCGGGCCATGAGTTGCGATGCGGCCCGTTATCGGTCGAATACATGACGAACGTGTTTTCGCTGATGCCGAGTTCATCGACAAGATCAAGCAATTGCCCGACATTCCTGTCGTGATCGATCATCGTGTCGTGATAGGGCGACTGCCAGCGACCGGCTTGCCGCAGGCTCTCCTTCTTCGTGTGGGTTACGAAATGCATATGGGTCGTGTTGACCCAGACGAACCATGGTTTGCCGGCATCTTCCTGACGCTTCATGAAGTCGATTGCGGCTTCGACGAACTCGTCATCGCAGGTCTCCATGCGTTTTTTCGTCAGTGGCCCGGTATCTTCGATCTTCTGCTTTCCGACCTTGCCCCAACGCTCGTGTTCGGTGGGATCGTCCTTGTCCGTCGCCCAGGAATGGATGACGCCGCGGGGACCGAGGTTCTTGCGGAAATTGGGAAAATCCTTCTCGGGAGGATAATCGTACATTTCCGGCTCTTCCTCGGCGTTGAGATGGTAGAGATTACCGAAGAACTCGTCGAAGCCGTGATTGGTCGGCAGCATGTGGTTCAGGTCGCCAAGGTGGTTTTTGCCGAACTGGCCCGTCGCATACCCCTGCTCTTTCAGAAGTGCCGCGATGGTGACGATCTTGTCGTTCATCCCGATCGGCGCTCCCGGAATGCCAACCTTGCTCAGGCCGGTGCGATAGACGCTCTGGCCGGTGATGAAGGACGATCGGCCGGCCGTGCAGGATTGCTCACCATAGCTGTCGGTGAACATCATACCTTCTTTGGCGATGCGGTCGATGTTGGGTGTCCGATACCCCATCACGCCATGCGAATAACAGCTCAGATTGGATATGCCGATGTCGTCACCCCAAATGACGAGGATGTTCGGCTTGTCGCTTTTGGACGGCTTGGCCATTTCGAATTCTCCCATGGAAACGAATAAGCAAAGTGACTTTCGATGTTCTTGGTCCCGGCCGCCTCAAACGGATAGGCGGCCGGCTCCGCGTCATCCGAAGGGACCGATCCCCAGGACCATGCTGACCATCGCGAACAGGCCGATCAGCAGCAGCAGCACGGCTGTGATCAATGTCATCGATGGAGGAAATCCGCTTTCGGCGTGGACCAGGCCTTCGTCACGCATGGCCTGTCGCTCGTGACGCAGGCCGAGCATGAACCGCACGTGGTAGAGGATCCCGACGATAAGCATCACGATACCGAGAAGCACGAGCGTGACGCCGAAATTGCGTGACGCCGCCGCATGCGCGATCGTTCCCGCTTCCCTCAGTTTCTCAAACACCTGATAGATCGTGAAACCGAAGGAAATCAGCGAAAGCGAAGTGCGGATGACCGACATCAATGTGCGGTCGGCGCTCATGCGGGTGCGCTGGAAGGACATGCCGGTGCGGCGCGAGGAAAGCTCGACCGAAATCCTGTCCGATTGGGATTTGTCACTCACCTGCTCCATCTCAACCTCCCAACCCGTTGACCCTTCGGCCCATCCACCAGCAGGCCACGCGCTCGACAAGCCAGCGGAAGAGGAAGTAGGGGATGAAGGCGAGAAGCAGCGCCATCAACACGGCCTCCCCCGGAAAGAAACGATCGAACACCCGCAGCTGGTAGATAACATCCATGCTGATCCCCAGAAGAACGACCCTTGCGGTCGAAACGAGCGCTTGTCTGAGCCTCCCTGGTCGTGGGGAGTTCCGGCTCCGTTGCGTCCAGAAAAATGCCGTATGTCCGTGTCGGGCATCCTCGATCCCATCCGGCAAGGCTGCAAGAAAGGCCATGGTCGGCTGAAGGAAGAAACGAAAGGTCATCGGGCCGTCCGTCCGTCCGAAAATGTCGGACCAGAACCGCTCATGCACTTCGGTCGAGAAGCCATGGAGGAGAATGCCGGCCAGAAGCAGACCGATCGTCAGGACCACAGCCAGCCAGGTCATGATGCGCTGTAAGGTTGATACCTGCCCGACGCCCATCTTCTCACCTCTTGCGCAAAACGCAGCGGAAACCGACATGGCTGGTCGACGTATCTTCCGGTTCGGCATGACGCGCAGCCGGTCGATAACGTCGGCAATAGTTCGGCGCGCAGAGGTGCGAGCCCCCTTTGAGAACTCGGCGGGGGATCAGAATCTCCGGCTGCCGGGGATCGTAACTGGCCTCTGCCACACCACCCCGTGGATTGTCGGGAATGCAGCAGGAGTGCTGGGCCGGATGCGAATGCCGGGACGACCAGTAATCACTCGTCCATTCCCAGACGTTGCCGATCATATCGTGAAGGCCGTAGCCGTTCGGTGGAAAGGACCCGACAGGGCTCGTGCGCTCCTGCCCCTTCGCTTTGGTGCTGTGCGTCGGAAAAGAGCCTGCCCAGGTGTTTGCCATCAAAACTCCACCGGGAGACAGCTCGTCGCCCCAGGCATAATCCGCTTCGTCCATGCCTCCGCGCGCGGCAAGCTCCCACTCGGCCTCGGTTGGCAATTCCATCCCGGCCCAATCTGCGTAGGCCTGCGCATCGGCAAACGCCACATGCACGACCGGATGGTCCAGCTTTCCGCGCAGATCACTCAGTCCTCCGAGCGGCCGGCGCCAATTGGCCCCGAACTTGAACCTCCACCATTGAGAAATGTCGGGACCATCCACCGTTTTCGGCATGGTGAAAACCAGCGATCCGGCCCGCAACATATGCGGTTTTGCACCCGGGTAATCTTTGGGATCAGACGCCTTTTCGGCGACCGTGACATGACCTGTGGCCTGAACGAAGGCCAGAAACTTTCGGTTCGTAACCGGCGTTCGCTCAATGAAGAAACTGCCGACTTTGACGGGATGTGCAGGCGCTTCCTCCGGATAGTGATGGTCGGAGCCCATCATGAACGTTCGTCCTTCGATCAGGACGAGATCGCGATCTTCGCTCGTTGCCGTATTGTCGAATGCCAGTGCCATGGCCCGCTCCCGTTTGCCGCGGCAGGATTGCCGGGGATGCCGGGGCGAGGAAGTACGCAACGGTAAATATCGGCAATATTTACGCCATACCGCGGTCCCAGCCTATCGCTCATGAGGACCAAAACTGTCGTGATAAGACATTTCATGTCGATCGTCGGCAACCATTCCGTAAAGGCCAATGACTGCGAACGGCGCTTTTCCGGCTCGTAAATTTACCGTTGCGTACTTCTCGTTGCGATCATGTCCGGCACACAGTCACCAAGCCTTATTGATGTCCTCGAGGATCCGGATTGGAGATTGCTCATGATCGCACGTGCACCCGGCCTTAAAGCCCTTGTCGCCTCGTTAATCGTTGTTCTGGCCGGCTCCCTGTCGGCGCTGGCGCAGGAGGCCTTGCCGTCCTGGAACGATACCGCGGCCAAGACTAGGATCATGGAATTCGTCAAGGCGACGACAACAGAGGGGCAGGACGGCTATGTCGCGCCGGCTGACCGTATTGCGGTCTTCGACAATGACGGCACCCTATGGCCTGAGCAACCTTACTATGTGCAGCTCCGCTTCGTCCTCGACCGGGTAAAAGTGCTTTCTCCGCAGCATCCGGAATGGAAGACCAAGGAGCCATTCAAAAGCATCCTCGAGGGTGACCTGAAGGGACTTGCCAAAGGCGGCGAGAAAGGAATGGTCGAACTCGTCATGTCGACCCATGCAGGCATGACGACGGATCAGTTCGCGAAGATCGTGGAAGACTGGTTTGCCAAGGCGCGACATCCGAAGAGCGGCAAGCCTTTCGACGAAATGGGGTATCTGCCGATGCGCGAACTGCTCGACTATCTCAGGGACAATGGATTCAAGACCTACATCGTCTCCGGCGGCGGCGTCGAGTTCATGCGGCCGATTGTCGAGAAGGCCTACGGCATTCCGCCCGAACAGGTCGTCGGCAGCACGATCGCGACCGAATATGCCATTGTCGGCGATGTGCCTGTGCTGAAGCGCATTCCGAAGATCGATTTTGTCGACGACGGCCCCGGCAAGCCGGCAGGCATCAACAAATTCATCGGCAGAAAACCGATCTTCGTCGCCGGCAATTCGGACGGGGATTATCAGATGCTGCGTTGGGTCACGGCCGCCAAAGGGCCAGGCTTTGCGATGATCGTGCATCATACGGACGGCCAGCGGGAATATGCCTATGATCGAAAATCCGAATTCGGCAGGCTCGACAAGGCGCTTGACGAAGCCGAACGCAGGAACTGGCTGGTCGTGAATATGAAATCGGACTGGAAAAAGATCTATGCATTCGACCAATGAGCAACGATAAACATCATTGGGCCGCAATGTTGACAGGCTTGGTTATCGAAAGCGGCAGCGAGATCGTGAGAAACACGGAGTCGCCCTCGGCACGGTTCCTGGTTCCGAATTCGTGGAAATACTTGACCCGTGCCGATACCGGCAGCTCCCCGACCTTGAAGTTCCATCCGACCGTCGCGCCGATACCGAACGCCCTGCCCTTGAAATCACCAAGTGTTGCGCCTTCGCCGCTGTCGCCCGTCACCTGTTGGTAGACATAACCGACAAGGCCAGCATCAAACGTTTCGTTGAAGTGCTGGACCGCGGCCCATTCGAAGTGAAGCTCATTGCCCGTCCGGTAATCGGTTGCAGGATTTTCGGCATTAAATGTCATGCCGATTACCCCGGAGAGATCGAGGCCGATTGTCGGATCGAGCCAGGTCGCACCAGCAGAAACATCGATCCCCCAATGATGGAAGGCGATGTTGGAGAGTTCTCCCTCCTGGTAGTCACCGACAGGAATGTTGATGAGCGTACCGAGCTGCCAGTGGAAATTGCCGCTTTCCCAACCCAGCAACCCTCCGACCAGCGGATCGCCGATCGTAAAGACCGTGTCTTCCACGTTTCCTCCCAGAACACCGCCGCCCGGGCCTGTCAGCGTCAGGTCGGCCGAGGTCTTCATCCAGCCGAATGGAATGGTCGCGGCCAGGCCAACGTGACCGCCTAGAAACTCTTCCGGAAGCACCCAGAGAAATGTCGGTGCGGCAAGGACCGCGTGCCCATCGACGCCGACCGCCACCTGCCCACCGCGCGGCAAGGACCGGCCGCCGCCCAGATTGCCGGAATAAATCCAAAGATCGTTCTGGAAATAGACACCCGGCGGCGGCGTTATCGCCGCCGCCGGCCCTTTGCCCCCGAGAAGATAGAAACCTGCGCCGTTCTCCGCCGAAAACGCCGGTGTCGAAGCCAACAGGGCAGCTCCGGCAAGAAGCATTGCACGGCTTGAAACTCGAACTTTGGTCATGCCCTTCCCCGTCACTGATGTGGAGACGGAGATGTCCGCCCACCGTGGAATGAAGCTTGGCAGAGGTGCTTTGGGTCACAAGTACGCAACGGTTACAAAGGATGTAACATCCGGGTTCAGTTGATTGCCGCAGATGCAATCTTGTTCTGGGCTCGCTCGACCTTGCCGAGCCCTGCCTCAAGGGCTGCGATGACATCTTCGGAGTAGCGGCGACGTTCCATCCAGATCCTCATTGCCGTCTGATAGTCCGGCATCATTTCCTTGAGATAAGCGAGGCTGGCACGCGCGTCCGGTGCATTCATCTGGGCAAGGGAAGCCGCCCGGATCGCACGCACGACGAAATCGCTGCAGTTGATCTGCTCGGCAAACAGTGAAGCATTCGACCAGTCCCGACGCAGATAGGCATCGAGAGCCAGCACGATCACTGCATCCCGCGGGACGGCCTCGACATGCTCGGAGGCCTCGCTGGCCAGTGAGGTCGCGGCCTTTCTGTAACCGGCACTGAGCAGGACGCCGGCAAGCTTGGCAAGCACATCGGGATTGTCCGGATTGATGGCGAGCGCCCTGTTGCCGGCGGCAATGGCCGGATCGGTTTTGCCCGTATAAAACTGCGCCATCATCAATGCCACATAAGCCCGATCCGATCCGGGATCGATGGAAACGGCCCTGTTGGCAAGCATTGTCGCACGGGGAAAGTCCGTCGTTCTGGGATCCCCGCCCTTACTGGCGACAAGCGCACGGGATAGCACGGCCATCGCGTCGGCATTGTTGGGTTGCCGGACAAGCGTTCGTTCCAGACAAGGGATCGAGGCTGCGATACCTTTCCCTCCGCCGTCGTCGAGCGCAATCTCCGCCCGCAGGACACAGACATTTCCGAGCATCTGGGCAGAGGAATCCTCATGCGCCTCGATGTTGCTGATAATACCGCGAGAGCTGGCAAAACGTTTGGCGAGGATGGCGACGAGCTCATCCCTGACCGCCATGTCGCTCCTGCCATCGATCTGAACCTTTTCGATACCCGACTTCAGAATGCCGCCATCGCGACCATCCACCACTTGCCACCAGATGCTACGGTCGTCATCGTCGGCGTAGTATTTCATTTCGATGTCATAGGTGGGCATCGAGGCCCGAACGGCGGCATAGCTCCGGGTCGTCATCTCGAGCGTCCGGAAGCGTGACAGGGAAGCCGCAAGATAACGCCGCGTCTCGTCTGCCTCCTTCCCATGCTCTACGTCTGCCGCAGTCATGGTCAGCGTTACGGACGGGCGGGCCGCGATATCCGGCAAGTGCGCCATGTAGGCCCAGGCGGATCCCGCCAAGGCAAGTGCCGTTACCGCCGTCGTGGCCGGAAACCACGTTGCCCATGAAAGAGGCGTAGCCGTTGAAGCGGCTTGGAGTTCCATGACATCGGCAGGCAAATCCTGTTCGGACCTAGACTGGACCATAGACATGTTGTCCGAAGCCGAGTGTGTAAAGACGGCGAGATAGTGTCCGACGGGGAGACTGACGATAATCTCAAGCTCGTCGCCATAGGCTTCGTAATAATTCGACAGTGCATTGCGCAGGCGGCTGATTTCGATCCGGACAATCGGGTCCGAGTTGGTATCGAAATGTTCGGGGCGATTGAGAACATCCAGCGCGATGGCGTAAGCCTTGACGCCAACCGTTTCTCCTTCGAAACACCGCTCGGCAATGTATCTGAAGATGCGCTTGGCACGATCGGTCGCGTGGAACCTCGGATCGGTCAGCAACCGTTCGAGTTCCGCCTTCGCCGCCTCCAGCGAAACCTCACCCAAAACCGCCTTATCCTCGCCAGCGATCATCGTGGCCCCCTGATGCGATGGGTACTTACATCATCAAAATAAACCCGATTATCGGTCACATTACAATCAACTTGAAACAGTGTTCGCTAATTAACCCGTAATGGCGTCTGTTTTTGAACCACACCCTAGCGGTCGCGACCGGATTTGAGACAATAGGTGATGATGTCCGCCTCGATTTCGACGCAGACATTTCGATATTCGAGGATCATCGGTTCGTCGCGATCACGACGGCGCTCAAGTTCCTCAAGTGTGGTGGTCGCCTCATCATAGGCAGACAGCAACTCTCGAAATGTCGAGGGGCGGCTCGCGATCATCTGAAGCTGGCCTCGTATGCTGGGCAATTTGACCATGAGCTTCAGGAGGCCTCTATGCGCCGGTCCTGTCAGCGTAGGGGGTCCATCCTGTTTTCTGCTCATCACCCCCATCCGATCTGCCCGCACGTCGAGGTGGCGAACAGTCTACTCTTCCGGCAAAAAGTGGTGAGTACGCAACGGTAACAGGGTTTGTTGAGGTGTTTGCCGCCTCCGCAAGAACCGGCATTTACGGCACTGTTACCGTTACGTACTCACCTGTTCGATTGAACTGTGTTTCGGTTTGCCGCCAGACACGGAGATGATGATGAAGGCCATCCTTGCGGCACTGGTCCCTATTGCATGTATCCTGACTGCGGATTTTGCTGCGGCTCAGGAGCATGAGGATGTCAACGCCGCCAACAATCCGCTGACGCCGAAAATCACCATCAATTTCCAGGATTATTTCATCCCGAACTTCAAGGATACGCCGGGCGATCCCCACGCCAACCAGTTCCTGATGCGCGGATTGGTGCCGTCGGACATGTGGGGGCTTCCGCAACTCATACGCTTCACTCTGCCGATCGCCACCTCGCCGGACGTACCGGACGGTTATGTCACGGGTCTGGGTGACCTCACTCTGATGGACATCTTCATCTTGCCCAAACAGGGCGATGTAACATTCGGCACAGGACCGCTCCTGGTGATCCCGACGGCAACGGACGAGCAGCTTGGCGCCGGAAAATGGCAGGCAGGAGCTGTGGGCATTGCCATTGCGCCGCAGAGCTGGGGACTGCTTGGCGGTCTGGCGACATACCAGACGTCATTCGCGGGCCAGAGCGACCGCGAAGATGTCAACCTGTTGACGTTCGAACCGATCCTCAATCTCAATCTGAGCGATGGCTGGTATCTTCGCTCCTCCGCAACCTGGAACTTCGACCTGCAAAGTGGTGATGCCTACATTCCACTCGGCCTTGGCGTCGGCAAAGTGTTCCAGCTTGAAAAGGGCATTACGATGAACGCCTTCATCGAGCCCCAGTATACCGTCTGGAACGAAGGCAGCGCGCCGCGATGGCAGATATTTGCCGGTCTGAACTTCCAGTTTCCGATTGGCCAGCCTCCAGTTGGAAAGTTGGAAAAATGAAACGGCTGATCGCGCTGCTGTTGTTCCTGGCTGCACCGGCGGCCGCGCAAACACCGGCTCCTCCGGAAACCGTTCAACAAAAAGCCGATCAACTCCTCGTCCTTTTGCGCGATCCGGAGATACAGGCTTGGTTGACGCAGCGGGAAGAAACGCGAGAGGTGGACATAATACCGGGATCCGCTCTGGCAAAATGGGAGGTCGCAACCCGTCAGCGGATAGACGCGGCCATGACCGCGATCCCGAACATTCCATCCGAGGTCTTTAAAATCGCATCGCGCATCCGGCAGGATGCTCTCTCGCGCGGATATGCGCCGGTTCTGCTGATGATGGCCGGTATCGTCCTCTTCGGCGCCCTGGCTGAAGCCTGGTTCAGGAAACGATACCGTATGGACGGGCGTCTCGATCATTACCTGCCCATCTGCGTCTTTTCGGTCGTGATGGCGATCATATTTTTCGCGATCCCCTGGCCGCCTCTCGGGCGGATCGTCATGTTCTCCTACCTTGCTGCCTTTGTCGTCTATCGTCTTTCGGCAACGACGATCGGACTTGCAGTCGCGGACCCTCGCATTCGAATGCGCGCGAAGCTTTTCCTCGGTACGACAGCTTTTGCGGTCGCTTCGGCTATGGCGGGCGAGGCGCTGGGCGTCGATACAGCCGTGCGGCAGGCAATCTCCTATCTCTTCTCGATCCTGCTGCTATGCCTCGCCCTGGAGTTCATCTGGGCGACCGCGCAGCGGCGGCCTGCTATCCGGATCGCGCTCTCGCTCGGAGCGGCGGCAACATGGTTTCTCTGGTGTCTGGCGTTGCCCGGACTGTTCTGGCTGGCCATCTATGCGTTTCTTTTGCCACCGCTGCTGCGGACAGTGGAGCTTGCAACGCAGGCCCCGCGCCTGGCCGCTGAACGACCACTCGTCAATGTCCTCCTGGTTCGAGGGTCGCGGGCGTTCGTCGTCCTGATTGCGGTCGCCTGGCTGGCCGCCGTCTGGCATGTCGACGGCAATTCTCTCGCGCGTCAAAGCCCCCAAGTCATCGCTTTCCTCTACGGTGCGCTCAAGAGTGTTGTCGTTCTGCTCATTGCCGACCTCGTCTGGCACCTCGCACGCACCAGTATAGAGCAACGATTAAAGGTGCCTGCGGCCACGGACGAAGATAGAAACCGCCATTCCGCCACGGCGAACAGGCTGCACACGCTGCTTCCGATCTTTCGCAACGTGCTCGCCGTCATCGTCATCGTTGTAACGGCCCTGACGGTGCTTGCCGAACTCGGTGTCGAGATCGCACCATTGATCGCAGGTGCCGGCATTTTCGGCGTGGCGCTCGGCTTCGGATCGCAGACACTCGTAAAAGACGTGATCAACGGAATCTTTTACATGCTCGACGACGCATTCCGGGTCGGCGAATATATTCAGGCGAAGAGTTACAAGGGAACGGTCGAAGGCTTCAGCCTCCGCTCCGTCCGGCTGCGGCATCATCGCGGCCCGATCTTCACCGTGCCCTTCGGAGAACTGGGCGCGATCGAGAACATGAGCCGGGATTGGGGGGTGGTGAAATTCCGTGTCTCCGTAGGCTATGACACAGATGTGGAGAAGGCACGCAAGCTGACCAAGAAGATCGGAGTGGCTCTGATGGAGGACCCGGAGCTAGGTCCGCTCTTCATCGAACCGCTGAAGATGAAGGGGATCGAGGAATTTGGCGATTACGGCATGGAAATCAGCTTCGGAATGACGCTCCGCCCCTCGCCGATGCAGTCCTTCATCCGAAGGCGGGCCAACCTCATGTTGCGCGAGGCCTTCAGCGAGAACGGCATCGCGTTCGCCACACCGAGCGTGCATGTCGGAGGCGACGAGCGGCAGGCAGCCGCAGCTGCGTCCACGGCCGCACGGATCCAGCAAACGAAGGTAGCGTCCCCCTTGGAGTGAAATCTCTCCTACCGGACCCATGACGCGCAGAAGCCGTAAATTTACGGCGGAATTTTACCGTTACGTACTCACCCAACCATACCTCCGACCCTAGCCTGCGTTCATCTGCATCATGCGAGATGAGAGGAAGGCAACCATGGGCTCACTCAAGCCTCCCCTTTTCATGACGGCCAGCGTCTCGACCGTTTTCCTGTTGGCGGGCAACCTCGTTGCGGCCGACCGTGTTCCGCCCGAACCGCCTATCGAACCGCAATCGATCGAGGCTCTCAAAACGATGGGAGATCATCTTCAGTCGCTGCAGACCTTCTCCCTGAAGGCTGCAACAACGACCGAGATCGTACTCGACAACGACCAGAAGCTGGAGATCGGCGGCACCGCAATATACGAAGTGAAACGGCCCGACCGCCTGCGCATCGATCTCGCCACGGACGCTGTCCATGGCGAGCTCATCTATGACGGCAAGACGGTCGTCTACGCCTCTCCCGACCAGAATGTCTATGCCCAGGTTCCAGCCCCGAACACGATCAAGGACATGCTGGAAGAGGCAGCGACCAGATACAACCTGACCTTCCCGCTGGCAGATCTCTTCTCCTGGGGAACACCGGATGCGCCGATCGATCTTATCAGAGAAGGTTTTTTCGTTGGCCACGCCTATGTGAACGGCAAGGAAACCGACCATTGGGCGTATCGAGGGCCTGATCAGGACGCTGAGATCTGGATATCAACGGAGGGAAGTCCGCTGCCGTTGAAAATTTCTCTGGTGGATCGGGACGACCTGACCCGTCCAAGGATCACCTCGGTGCTTGAATGGACAGAGAACGCGACAATCGCGGAAGACACCTTCCAATACAAACCAACGGACGGCGCGACCAAAATCCGGTTTCTTGGCGAGGAGGACAGGAAATGACCAAATCCGCCAGACTTTTTCTTCTCGCGACGCTTTCTGCCACCTTGATACTTCCGCAAGCCGCTGACGCCCGTGGCGGCTTCGGCGGACGAATGCCGAGAATGAACTTCGGCGGTGGCGGCATGCATGGCGGTGGTTTTCATGCAGGCGGCGGATCCTTTCACGGATTCAACGCGCCGACGCATTTTGCACCTCGGGCGCATCCGGCGATTGCGCCTCATCCACCACATCCACATCCGGGGCCTCATCCCGCACCGCATCCACGGCCGGACCCGGCAGGACATCACCCCCACCCTCCAGGTCCGCCTCCCCATCCTGGTCCTCATCCTGGCCCGGGCCCGCACCCTCCCGGCCCACCTCCGCCACTCCCTCGTCCGCTACCCCCGCCGCCTCCCGGTCCCTATTGGCCCGGTTAC
>UBNQ01000008.1 GCA_900466875.1 Hyphomicrobiales bacterium
GGGTGGGAAGGGGTCTTTAACGACAAGGGCAATCGTCGCCTTGATGGAGGAAAACGAGCATATGGAGGTAACAGCTGGGACGGCAACACCGGATAGCACGCGCCCCACACTCTCCGAACTGACCTCCGTTTTCGCCCGCATTGGCGCCTTAAGTTTCGGCGGTCCGGCGGCACAGATTGCGATGATGCATCGCGCGATAGTGGAAGAAAAACGCTGGCTTTCCGAGGAGCGGTTTCTTCACGCGCTGAACTTCTGCATGCTGCTGCCCGGACCGGAAGCCCAGCAGCTTGCCACCTATATCGGCTGGCTGATGCACGGCACCCGCGGCGGCATCATTTCCGGGCTTCTCTTCGTGCTGCCGGGCTTGGTTGTCATCACGGCGCTCTCTGCCGCTTACGTGCTCTATCAGGACACGACATGGCTCGCGGGCCTGTTTTTCGGCCTGAAGGCGGCGGTTCTGGCAATCGTTGTGGAAGCCGTCATCCGGCTGGCGAAGAAGACGCTGAAAACCGGTTTTCTCTGTCTTGTCGCCGCCACGGCCTTCGTGGCGCTGTTCTTTTTCAGCGTGCCGTTTCCGGTCGTGGTTCTGGCGGCGGCGCTGGCCGGTTTTCTCAATGTCCGGCGCATCGGCCCGCAGCCCGGCGTGGCAGATCTCTCCGATCTGCCACCGCGACCGCCTGCGGGCCGGGCAATCGCCACGCTTCTCGGCTGGATCCTCGTCTGGCAATTGCCGCTCGCCATCCTCTGGGCCGTCTCCGCGCCGGATGGCCTGGCAAGCCTTTTCACCTTCTTTTCGAAAATGGCGCTGGTCACCTTCGGCGGCGCCTATGCGGTTCTCGCCTATGTGGCGCAGGTCGGCGTCGAGCAATATGGCTGGCTGAAACCCGGCGAGATGCTGGACGGACTGGCGCTGGCCGAAACCACGCCGGGGCCGCTGGTCCTCGTCCTCTCCTTCGTCGGTTTCCTCACCGGTTTTCGCGAGGCTTTTGGTATCCTTGGCGGCATCGCCGGCGCGTTGCTCGTCGCCTGGGCGACCTTTGTGCCGAGCTTCGTCTTCATCTTTGCCGGTGCGCCTTATATCGAGCGGCTGCGCGGCAATCGGACGCTGTCCGGTGCCTTGTCCGCGATCACGGCGGCTGTTGTCGGTGTCATCCTCAATCTCGCCATCTGGTTCGGCCTGCATGTCCTTTTCGGGGAGGTGCGCCGGATCGAACTCGTGCCTGCGATCGGCTTTGATCTGGCCCTGCCGGTCTGGTCGAGCCTCGACCCGGTCGCGCTGGCTTTTTTCCTGGGCTCGGCCTTTCTGCTGTTTCGCCTGAAGCTCGGCATGGTCGCCGTTCTTGGCCTGTGTGCCGGGGCTGGCCTGGCGATCCGGCTCATAGCGCTCATGTAACGCCCGCATGAAATATCCCGCACTGCACGCAAATCTCCTTGCCATGACGGCCATGCTTTGCGACATCAGCGCGATCTATAAAGGAAGGTAATCGACAGGCATGGCAAAGCGCATCCAGAATCTGAGTGAAGTCATCGGCGGCTATGATGTGGTTCTGTCCGATGTCTGGGGCGTGGTGCATAACGGCGTTGCAGCCTTCCCGCATTCCTGCCAGGCGCTTGCCGCGGCCCGTGAAGCTGGCGCGACCGTTGTCCTGATCACCAATTCCCCGCGCCCAGCCCCCGGCGTCATCGAGCAGCTGAAGGCGCTCGGCGTCGAAGACGGCACCTATGACCGCATCGTCACCTCCGGCGACGTGACCCGCCACCTGATCGCCGAAGGCCCGAAAAAGATCTTTCTGCTCGGCCCCGAACGGGACATGCCGCTGTTCGACGGGCTGGATGTCGAGGTTGTTTCGGCAGAAGAAGCCGAAGCCATCGTCTGTACCGGTTTCTTCGACGACGAAAAGGAAGTGCCGGAAGACTATACCGACATGCTGACCGCCTGGGTGAAGCGCGACGTGCCGTTCATCTGCGCCAATCCGGATCTGGTCGTCGAGCGCGGCCACAAGATCATTCCCTGCGCCGGCGCGGTTGCCGCCTATTACGAACAGCTGGGCGGCAAGACCCGCATTGCCGGCAAGCCGCATTTCCCGATTTACGACGCGTCGCTTGCCGCCGCCCGCGAAGTGCGCGGCGATATCGACAAGGCGAAAGTGCTCGCCATCGGTGACGGCATGCCGACCGACGTGCGCGGCGCGCTTTCGCAAGGCCTCGACCTGCTTTATATCAGCGCGGGCATCCATGTTGCGGAATACACCGTCAACGGCGAGACCGACGAGGCAATTCTGCAGGCCTGGTTGAAAAGCGAGAATGCAGCGCCGAAATTCTGGATGCCCAGACTGGCTTGACCGGTCTTGAAAAGTCGAATGCCTGCCTGATCCGGACGTGCCGCCATGACTGTATTCCATCGCAATGAAAAGAAGGATCCACTGCCCGAGGCCCTGCAGGGCGGGGTGGTGGCGATCGGCAATTTCGACGGTGTGCATCGCGGCCATCGCAGCGTGCTGGAACGGGCGCTGGCGCTGGCTAAGGAGCGTGGCGTGCCGGCGCTGGTCCTGACCTTCGAGCCGCATCCGCGTACCGTCTTCAAGCCGGACGAGCCTGTTTTCCGGCTTACTCCGGCTCCCCTGAAGGCGCGGTTGCTGGAGGCGATGGGGTTTCGGTGCGTGATCGAATATCCTTTCGATCGCGACTTTTCTTCCCGTTCAGCAGAGGATTTCGTCAAGTCGATCCTGGTCGACTGGCTGGGCGCAAGTGCGGTCGTCACCGGCTTCGATTTCCATTTCGGCAAGGGCCGCGAAGGCGGTCCGGCCTTTCTGATGGAAGCCGGCGAACGCCATGGGTTTACCGTCTCGCTGGTCGATGCCTTCCGCGATGAAAACGCCGAGGTGATTTCCTCGAGCCGCATCCGCGAACTTTTGGGCGAGGGCGATGTCGCGCAGGCCGCCGGCCTGCTCGGTTACCGTTATACGGTCGAAGCGGAAGTGATCGATGGCGAAAAGCTCGGTCGCCAGCTCGGTTTCCCGACCGCCAACATGAAGTTGCCGCGTGAAGTGGAGCTGAAACCCGGCATCTACGCCGTCCGTTTCCGCCGCCCCGACGGCACGCTTTACGATGGCGTTGCGAGCTATGGCCGCCGCCCCACGGTGACCGATAACGGTGTGGCCCTTCTGGAAACCTATCTTTTCGATTTTTCCGGCTCGCTTTATGGCGAGATCTGCGCAGTATCCTTCTTCGGCCACCTGCGCGACGAACTGAAATTCGACGGGCTGGACCCGCTGGTGGCGCAGATCAGGCGCGACGAGGAAGAAGCGAGGGCGCTGTTATCGGGCGTTCAGCCGATCGGTGAACTGGATGCGAAGATCGCCTTCGCTTTCAATGCAGAAAACGAAGGATAGCATCATGGTAACCACCCCGCGCCGGCCGGCAAACCCGATGGATGCCGCCGAAGCCCTGTTCAAGCCGGCCAAGAAAGCGGCCGCCGCACCGGTTGAAAAGCGCGCCCTGCCGGAGGTGAAGGAACTCGTCTCGATCAAGCTCGACAGCGCCGTGATCGAGTATTTTCAAGGTGACGGCCCCGGCTGGCAGGATCGCATCAATGATGCGCTGCGGGGCGTGATGCTGGAAAATCCGAAGGATTGATGGGCAATTATCGCGATCTTGAGAACTATTGCTTCTTCGGTGGCCATTGGCGCGAAGTGTGAATGATCATCAGGATCGAAACGGTCTGTTCTTCGACCTGATAGACAATGCGATAGCTTTCATGCGGGATGATCTCGCGTGTGCCTGAGATCACGCCGCGCCTTCCCATGAAGGGGAGATGTTTCAACCGCGACACTGCTTCACTGAATAGGGCGTCCATCCGAATGGCGGCGCTCGGATCTTGAGCTTCGATATGACTGAATATCTGCGCTCGATCTGTTTCCGCTGCGGGCGCCCAGCGTATTTTCATCGGGTCAGCGTATCTTTGTTGCAGCTGCTGCACGCATGGCTGCGAACTTTTGCTCGACCATTTCCTCGGAAATACCTTCACCGGTGGCAAGTTCGTTCCGGGCGATCGTCGCCTTTTCCTGCATGAATGCCAAGTAATCAGGATCTGTCTTCTGCTGCAGGATAAAGTCCTGCATCATATCCTGCAGGATTTGTGTCGGCGACTGATCCGAAGCCTCTGCAGCGGCCACGAACTCGTCACGGAGTTCCCGCTCAAGTGTCAGTGTAAAGATGGCCTCATCGCTCATAACCAGCACCTCTCAAGTCAAAGATATACCTTGGCTGAATTTCCAACAAGCATGCAGGTTATCGCACGCCGATTTCCCCCTTCCTTTCCGCCCCAAAACGCCTTAATAACCGCGTCCATGATAGATTTCCGGTCGGCCCAGAAGGCGATGAAGGTCATCGACGCGATGATCCTACGAATTATCGGCCCGGCTTTCTCCGCTGCTTGAGAAAAGCTGCGGGAAGGTCCGGGATTTTGGCGTTTGAACCGCGCCTCCGCCACCGAATTCTCATCCGCATCGCGCCCCAAAGCGGCGCCAGAGACGATTGCCCAACATGACCGACACTGCTGAAAAGCTCGACTACTCGAAAACCCTTTATCTACCCGAGACCGAATTCCCGATGCGCGCCGGCCTGCCGCAGAAGGAGCCGGAAACGGTTGCCCGCTGGCGTGATATGGATCTCTACAAGAAGCTTCGCGCCTCAGCCGCCGGCCGCGAAAAGTTCGTGCTGCACGACGGCCCTCCCTATGCCAACGGCAACATCCATATCGGCCATGCGCTGAACAAGATCCTGAAGGACGTCATCACCCGCTCTTTCCAGATGCGCGGTTATGATAGCAACTACGTTCCCGGCTGGGATTGCCATGGTCTTCCGATCGAGTGGAAGATCGAGGAAGAAAATTACCGCGCCAAGGGCAAGGCCAAGCCCGACCTGAAGCAGCCGGACGCGATGATCGAATTCCGCAAGGAATGCCGCGCCTATGCCGAAAAGTGGATCAAGATCCAGGGCGACGAGTTCAAGCGCCTCGGCATCGTCGGCGATTTCGACAACCCGTATCTGACGATGAATTTCCACGCGGAAAGCCGCATTGCCGGCGAGTTGCTGAAGATTGCCATGAGCGGCCAGCTCTACCGCGGTTCGAAGCCGATCATGTGGTCGGTCGTCGAGCGCACGGCGCTGGCGGAAGCTGAGGTCGAGTACCACGATTACGAGAGCGACACGATCTGGGTGAAGTTCCCGGTAAAACACTCCGCCTCGGACACGGTTGTCGATTTTGTCGATCCTGAGAGTGGTGAGCCGAACGGTTATGCCGTTATAGCTCCTCCTGAGAGCCTCACCCACGCCCACGTCGTCATCTGGACGACCACGCCTTGGACCATCCCCGGCAACCGCGCCATCGCGTTTTCGCCGCGCGTCGCTTACGGCCTGTACGAAGTGTTGACGGCCGAAAACGATTTCGGCCCGCGTCCGGGTGAAAAGCTGATCTTCGCTGATGGCCTGTCGGACGAATCCGCTGCCAAGGCAAAGCTTACCTTCAAGAAGCTGCGTGACGTTTCTGCCGATGAACTCGCTGGCATCACTGCTGCCCACCCGCTCGCCGATCTCGGCTACGACTTCGCCGTGCCGCTTCTCGCGGGCGACCATGTCACCGATGATGCCGGTACCGGTTTCGTCCACACCGCACCGAGCCACGGCCGCGAAGACTTTGACGCCTGGATGTCGAGCGCCAAGGAAATCGAAGCCCGTGGCATCGACACACGCATCCCGTTCCCGGTTGATGATAGCGGCACCTACACCGCCGACGCCCCCGGTTTCGAGGGCGCCCGCGTCATGGACGACAACGGCAAGAAGGGCGATGCCAATGACCGCGTCATCAAGGCGCTGATCGAGCGCAACGCGCTGTTTGCCCGCGGCCGCCTGAAGCACCAGTATCCGCATAGCTGGCGCTCCAAGAAGCCGATCATCTTCCGCAATACGCCGCAATGGTTCGTCTATATGGACAAGGACCTCGCCGACGGCACGACGTTGCGCACCCGCGCGCTCTCCGCCATCGACGACACGCGTTTCGTCCCGGCCGGCGGCCAGAACCGTTTGCGCGCCATGATCGAGCAGCGCCCGGACTGGGTTCTGTCGCGTCAGCGCGCCTGGGGCGTCCCGATCTGCGTGTTTGCCGATGATGAAGGCAATGTCCTGCAGGACGAAGAGGTCAACAAGCGTATCCTCGAGGCCTTCGACGCCGAAGGCGCGGACGCTTGGTTTGCCGAAGGTGCCAAGGAACGTTTTCTTGGAAACGGCCACGACCACGCTAAGTGGACACAGGTGATGGACATCCTCGATGTCTGGTTCGACAGTGGCTCCACCCACACGTTCACGCTGGAAGACCGCCCGGACCTGAAATGGCCGGCCGACGTCTATCTCGAAGGCTCCGACCAGCATCGCGGCTGGTTCCATTCCTCGCTTCTGGAATCGGCTGCCACCCGCGGCCGCGCGCCCTATGACACGGTCGTCACCCATGGTTTCACCATGGATGAAAAGGGCCAGAAGATGTCGAAGTCGCTCGGCAATGTCGTGTCCCCGCAGGATGTGATGAAGGATGCCGGCGCCGATATCCTGCGTCTCTGGGTCATGACCACCGACTACTGGGAAGACCAGCGCCTCGGCAAGACGATCATCCAGACCAATGTCGACGCCTATCGCAAGCTGCGCAACACCATCCGCTGGATGCTCGGCACGCTGGCGCATGACGAAGGCGAAGAGATCGCCTACGCCGAACTGCCCGAACTCGAAAAGCTGATGCTGCATCGCCTGTCCGAACTGGATAAGGTCGTGCGCGAAGGCTATGACGCGTTCGAGTTCAAGAAGATCGCCCGCGCGCTGATTGATTTTTCCAATATCGAACTGTCGGCCTTCTATTTCGATATCCGCAAGGATGCGCTGTATTGCGACGCTCCGTCGTCGCTGCGCCGTCGTGCGGCCTTGGCGGTCATCCGCAAGATCTTCGAATGCACGGTCACGTGGCTCGCGCCGATGCTGCCGTTCACCACGGAAGAGGCATGGCTGTCGTTGAAGCCGGATGCGGTATCGGTCCATCTGGAACAGTTCCCCGAGGTCCCGGCCGAATGGAAGAACGAAGCGGTTGCCGAAAAGTGGACGAAGATCCGCAAGGTCCGCTCTGTTGTCACGGGTGCTCTCGAAATCGAGCGCAAGGACAAGCGGATCGGCTCGTCGCTGGAAGCGGCTCCGGTGGTTTATGTTGCCGATGCCGAGCTGCTGAAGGCGCTGGAAGGTCTCGAATTCGAGGAAACCTGCATCACCTCGGCCATCACGATCACGTCAGGCGAGGGGCCGGAAGCGGCCTTCCGTCTGGCTGAAGTGCCCGGCGTATCGGTCGATCCCAAGCTCGCGGAAGGCGTAAAATGCGCCCGTTCGTGGCGGGTCACGACCGATGTCGGCTCCGATCCAGCCTGGCCGGATGTCTCGGCGCGAGATGCGGCAGCACTCACCGAACTCGCCAAGCTTGGCAAGTTGTAATGGCATGAACCGTGCCGGATGATTGCGCTCAGGCGTGTCATCCGGTATTCCTGCCTGAAATTGGCCGGATTTATCCGTCAGGTCGATGGCAATTGTCTATGAGGCGTCGAGGCGGGCGTCCGTGGTAGGGGTTTGATGGAAACGACGAAAACCTTGCGTATGGCCCTTGGTGTGGCCGGTATTCTGGTTGCGACCGTGACGCTTTCCGGCTGCATGGGAAGCCCGACCTATGGCACCGACAAGACGGCCATGGAACAATTGGGCGACGACCTGACCTCGGCCATCGATATTGGTGGTGAACGCAACCGGGAAAAGGCCAAGATCCGTTATAATCCGCGCCCGTCGCTGGTTGTTGCGAGCCATCAGGAAGGTGGCGACCTTCCCCAGCCGCAGCAGTCGCTTGCCAGCCGCGAAAACAACCCGAACTGGGTGGAATCGCCGGAAGAGGCGCGTGAGCGTCTGCGCCAGGAAGCGACCGACAACCAGGACAATCCGCGTTATCGTTCGCCGCTTCTCGCCGGCAAGGGCCAGGCGGGTCAGCTGACGGAATCTCAGAAATGGGAAGCGTTCCGCCAGGCGAAGGCCAATGCCAACGATCCGGGCATCTCCGGAAGCCGCCGCTCGATTTCCGATCCGCCGACGCAGTATCGCAGCGCCGATGCTGCAACCCTGCAGGATCTTGGTGAGCCGGAAACCAAGAAGGAAGCCCGCCGCAAGAAGGAAGCCCAGGCTGCGTCCACCAAGGATTCCGCCTGGTGGAAGCCTTTCCAGTGAGGGCTGGCCAGTAAGGCTACTTCTCCCGTCGTGAACGGAAAAAGCCGGTCAGAAGTTCTGCTGCCGGCACTTCCGCAATGCCGGAATAGACATCCGGTGCATGATGGCAGGTGGGTTGCGAGAAAAATCGCACGCCGCTTTCCACCGCACCGCCCTTGGGATCGCTTGCGCCGTAATAGAGACGGCGGATACGGGCAAAGGATATTGCGCCGGCACACATGGTGCAGGGCTCCAGCGTGACGTAAAGATCCGCGCCGCCGAGGCGCTCGCTTCCGAACCTGGCTGCGGCCTCGCGGATAACGGCGATTTCGGCATGGGCGGTAATATCGTTTTCGGCGCGGGTGCGGTTGCCCGAACGGGCGACGATCTCGCCGTCGATGACAAGCACGGCCCCCACGGGAACCTCGCCGCGCTCGGCGGCTTTTCTGGCTTCTGTCAGTGCGGCATCCATGAAGCTGTCGCTCTTAGGCATTTCAGCGATTTCCTCTTAACCCGGATCGCATGAACTGGTAGGAAGCATGCAACGCGAAGCGCGCCCTTTGGGTGTGCATCCATCTGGTCAACACGAACAAGTATGTCCGGAATACTCCGTCGACATCCTGCTTCAGGCAAACAACAAATGAATTCAAAAGACAAGCCGAAGCGCGGCGAAGCCAAGACCTTCGTTCGCGAAATCAAGCCGAGAGCGGAAGGCAAGACTGATTCCAAGTCGGGGGGGAAGCCGGGCTTCAAGTCCTCAGGCAAGCCGGGCGCCAAATCCGCTGCCGCTGCAAAGCCGCGCGCCAAGGCGGAAGGTGCGGTCAGAAAACCGGTTCGTTCGGCCAAGCGCGAAGAGTTCGTCGGCGAGGGCGCATCCGCACCGACCGATGGCAAGCCCGAGCGCATTTCCAAGATTCTCGCCCGCGTCGGCGTGGCCTCGCGCCGCGATATCGAGCGGATGATTCTCGAGGGCCGTGTTACCCTGAACGGCAAGCTGCTCGACACGCCGGTCGTCAACGTGACGCTGGAAGACAAGATCGAGGTGGATGGCGTGCCGATCCGCGGCATCGAACGCACCCGTCTGTGGCTTTACCACAAGCCCGGCGGTCTGGTGACCACCAATTCCGACCCGGAAGGTCGCCCGACCGTATTCGACAACCTGCCGGAAGGTCTGCCGCGGGTTCTCTCCATCGGCCGTCTCGACATCAACACCGAAGGCCTGCTTCTGCTGACCAATGACGGCGGCCTGTCGCGCACGCTCGAACTGCCGACCACCGGCTGGCTGCGTCGCTACCGCGTCCGCGCCCATGGCGAGGTCGATCAGGAAGCGCTCGACAAGCTGAAGGACGGCATTGCCGTCGACGGCGTGCTCTATGGTTCGATCGAGGCGACTCTCGATCGTTCGCAGGGCCGTAACGTCTGGATCACCATGGGTCTTCGCGAAGGCAAGAACCGCGAAATCAAGAACGTGCTCGGCGCGCTCGGTCTCGAGGTCAACCGCCTGATCCGCGTTTCCTACGGCCCGTTCCAGCTCGGCGACCTGCCGGAAGGCGAAGTTCTGGAAGTGCGCGGACGCACGCTGCGCGACCAGCTCGGCCCGCGCCTGATCGACGAATCCAAGGCGAACTTCGAAGCGCCGCTTTATAACGAGCGCAGCGCCGAAGAAGAAAAGCCGCAGCGGGACGAAAAACCCGAGCGCTCGGCCAAGCCGGAGCGCGGTGGCTGGGCCGATCGTGGCAACGACCAGGGAGATCGTCGCGAACGCGCGCTTGGTCGTCTCGACACCAAGCGTCCTGATGCCCGCCGGGATGACCGCAAGTCTTCCGACAGGCCTGCAGGCAAGTTCGGCGGCAAATCTTCGGATCGCGATTTCGACGACAAGCCGAAGAAGCGTCCGCCGATGGGCACCAGCCGCACCGCCAATGTCTGGATGGCGCCCGGCGCCCGCCCGACGACCGACGACAGCGGCCGCAAGGTGACAGCCCGTGCCCAGGCCGAGCAGTTGTTCAAGAAGCCCGCGCCGGAAAACGATCTGCGCGTCAAGATCAACCGCGTCAAGGATGACAGCGACTGGATCCGTGGCGAAGACCAGCCTGAAAAGGGCGGTTTTGGTGGCAAGCGTGGTGATCGTGAAGATCGCGGCGACCGTGGTTTCGGCGACAAGCCACGCGGCGAGCGCTCGTTCGGTGACAAGCCGAGGGGGGAACGCTCCTTTGGTGATCGTCCGTCCGGTGATCGCAATCGCGGCGACAAGCCGTATGGCGACCGCAAGCCGCGCGAAGACGGAGACCGTCCGGCCCGCGGCAAATCCTTCTCCAGCGAAGGGCGCTCGGAGCGTCCGCGTGGAGAACGCAGCTTTGGTGACAAGCCCCGCGGCGATCGTCCTTACGGCGACAAGCCGAGGGGGGAACGTTCGTTTGGTGATCGCCCCAGAGGTGACAGACCTTTCGGCGACCGCAAGCCGCGCGAAGAGGGTGATCGTCCCGCACGGTCCTTCTCGGATCGCCCGCCGCGTGGTGATCGCCCAGTGCGCGAAGGCAGCGGCGAACGCTCCTTCGGTGATCGTCCGACAAGGGGCGACAAGCCCTTTGGTGGCAAACCCGCAGGCGCGAAATCCGGCTTCGGGGGCAAGCCATCGGGTGGAAAACCCGGTTTCGGCGGTAAGCCGGGCGGCGGAAAATCCTTTGGCGGCAAGCCTTCCGGTGGCAAGCCCGGTGGTGGTTCGCGCGGTGGCCCGGGCGGTGGACGTCCTGGCGGCAAACCGCGGACACCGAGGGGCTAAGCTGTGCGGATCGTAGGGGGTGAGTTCCGCGGCCGCGCTCTGGCCACGCCGAAGACGAACGATATCCGGCCGACCATCGACCGGACGCGCGAAAGCCTGTTCAACATCCTCGGGCACGTCTATCCGGACGCGCTCGATGGAACACGGGTGATCGACCTTTTCGCCGGCACCGGCGCGGTCGGGCTGGAAGCTCTGTCGCGCGGTTGCAAGCAGGCGCTGTTTGTCGAAAACAGCGTCGAGGGCAGGGGACTTCTCTGGGAGAATATCGACAGTTTCGGCCTGCACGGCCGGGCGCGTATTCTGCGCCGGGATGCGACCAGCCTCGGTTCGATCGGCAATATCGAGCCGTTCAATCTGATCTTCGCTGACCCGCCTTACGGCAAGGGATTGGGTGAAAAGGCATTGCTTTCCGCCCATACCGGCGGCTGGCTGGCGCCGGAGGCGCTGGTCCTGCTGGAGGAGCGTGCCGATGCCGAGATCGTCGTCGACCCGGTCTTCAAGCCGTTGGAAAGCCGGATGTTCGGCGATAGCCGGATCGAATTCTATCGCTATCAGCCGGGCTGAATCTTGCCATGAACACGCGCCTCTCCCTGCCGGATCTGGATCCTGACAAAAGCAGGGAAGGTCTGCGTTATGCGGTCGCCTTCGGCGGCGGCGGGGCGAGAGGTGTGTCGCATATCTGCGTGATCGAGGCGCTGGACGAACTCGGCATCACGCCGGTGGCGATATCAGGCTCCTCGATCGGCGCGATCATGGGTGCCGGCATGGCGTCCGGCATGCGCGGTGCGGATATCCGCGACTATACGCTGCGCACGATGGGCAACCGAAATTCGCTCTTCAATCGCCTCTGGACGCTCGGTCCCGCAAGCATGCGCGACAAGCTGGGCGGCTTCCGTTTCGGCCATTTCAATCTCGACCCCATCCTCGATGCCTTCCTTCCTCCCGACATCCCGGAGGATTTTGCCGATCTGAAAATCCCGCTGAAGATTTCCGCCACCGACTATTACGGCCAGGCCGAAGTGATACTGGAAGAGGGAGACCTGAGAACCGCGATTGCTGCATCGGCCGCCATTCCCGGCCTGTTCATGCCGGTCTGGGTCAATGGCCGGGTGATGATCGACGGCGGCGTCTTCAACCCGGTTCCCTATGAGCAGCTGTTGGAACTCGCCGATGTGGTCATCGGCGTCGATGTGGTCGGTGCGCCGGAAGGTGACGGCACCCATCCACCCAGCCGCATCGACAGTCTTTTCGGCGCCAGCCAGCTGACCATGCAGGCCTCGATCGCGCTGAAACTGAAGCTCAACCCGCCGCATATCTTCCTGCGCCCACAGGTCAACCGTTTCCGCGTCCTGGATTTTCTCAAAGCCCAGGAAATCCTCGACGAAGCGAGCCATGTGAAGGACGAGCTGAAACGGGCCGTCGACGCGCTGGAAACCGCAGTTGCCAGCGACTGAGCCTGCCCCTCGTCACCATTTTCCCAACGACAGGCCCGCATTCGCCTCTTCGGCGGCGTCTTCCTGCACTGTGACACGTTTCGGCTTGATCAGCGGCTCCGGCTTGACCGGGCTGTTGAACAGCTTGTCGCGTCCCGCCGAAATGCCCTCGACGGCCTGGATCTGCAGGCGCTCCTCGTCGCGGCGGCGGATGTCCTCGCGGATTTCCTCGGCGCGGGCCTCGGACATTCCGAGCGCCTCCAGCGTTTTCGCTCCGAAAAGCAGGCCGGATTCTAGCGTTTCGCGCAATTCGTATTCGACGCCCTTTTCCCGCAGCCACAAGGAATGAATCCGGTCGTAGGAGCGGGAGAATAGCCTGACATTGGGGAAATCGGACTGGATCAGTTCGACGATCCTGTTGGTCGTTTCCTTCTTCTGCGTCGCGACGACCACGATCTTGGCCCGCTCTATGCCCGAGGAGACGAGAACGTCGCGGCGGGTGCCGTCACCGAAATAGATGCGGAAACCGAAATTGGCGGCTTGGCGGATACGGTCGGCCGAATCGTCGATCACGGTCACGTCGCGTCCGCCTGCGAGAAGTATCTGCGCGGCGATCTGGCCGAAGCGCGAAAAACCGATCATCAGCACGTCTGCGCCATCGCCTGCACCGGCGAAATCCTCGTCCAGCTCCTCCCGCGTTTCGCCATTCATCAGCCGCTTGGCGAGTGCCGCCCCAAGCGGCGTCAGCGCCATGGACAGCGTCACGATGGCGATCAGCAGCGAGGCTGTCGAGGACGACAGAAGGCCGGCGGCTGTGGCGGTGGTGAACAGCACGAAGGCGAATTCGCCGCCCTGCGGCAGCAGGAAGGCAATCTGGATCGCGTCGTTATGGGAAGACCCCCACACTCGGCACAGCCAGTAAACCACCAGCGCCTTGACCGCCATGAACACGATGACGGCCGGCACGATGAACAGGATGTGGTCGATGATGACGTCAAGTTCGAGCGAGAGGCCGACCGCGACGAAAAACAGCGCCAGAAGCAGGCCGCGAAACGGCTCGATATCCGCCTCCAACTCGTGGCGATAGGAGGATTCGGCCAGCATCACGCCGGAGAGGAAGGCGCCCATCGCCATCGACAGGCCGACCATCTGCATCGCGGCGGCCGATCCGAGCACGACGAGCAGGGCGGCCGCGATCATCACCTCGCGGGCGCCGGTGCGTGCGATCACCTGGAACATCGGATTGAGCAGGTATTTTCCGGCGACGATCATTGCCCCGATGGCCGCAATCGCGACGGCGAAATCGACCAGCGGCGTGGCGGCCTGTTCCTCCGTTCCGGGTGCTAGCACGGTGATGAGGGCCAGAAGCGGCACGATCGCCAGATCCTGGAACAAGAGAACCGAGAATGACCGCTGGCCGTATCGGCTGTTGATGTCGCCGGCATCGTTGAGCAACTGCAGGGCAAAGGCGGTGGATGACAGGGCAAGGCCGAAACCGATGATCAGGCTGCCCTGCCAGTTCGCCAGCCCCGTTTCGAAAGCAAGGGCGGCAAGCGCCAACCCGCTGAGCAGCACCTGCGCGGGTCCGAGGCCGAACACGTCGCCGCGCATTTGCCAGAGGCGCGAGGGTTTCAGTTCCAGCCCGATGACGAAGAGCAGGAAGACCACGCCATATTCGGCGACATGCAGCACTTCTTCCGTATCGGTGATACGCTGGAACACCGGGCCGATGATGACGCCGACCGCCAGATAACCGAGCACGGTGCCAAGGCCCAGCCGTTTGAAGATCGGCGCGGCGATGACCGCTCCGGCCAGAAGCAGCAGCATTTCGGTAAACAGCGAGCCGGGTGCGGTCATGCAAATACTTTCGATCGGCGAAATGGGGTAGTCAGGTTGTTCGAAAGGCGCGACAACCCAGTCAAGAAAAGGTGTGGCGCCCTTGATGCTTCGAAGCGCTCACAATAAATGGGACGGCAACGAAAGGCTTGCAAATATGAGCTCTGAAATTGATTCCGCCCAGCTTTTGTCCCGTGCTTCCGAATTGATCGATCTGGCAAGGGCCGCAGGGGCGGATGCGGCCGATGCCGTCGTGGTGCGCTCCCGTTCCCGCTCCGTCTCGGTGCGCCTCGGCAAGGTCGAGGGAACCGAATCGTCTGAAAGCGACGATTTCGCGCTGCGCGTCTTCGTCGGCCAGAAGGTCGCCAGCGTTTCGGCCAATCCGGGCTTCGACATGAAGACGCTTGCCGAACGCGCCGTTGCCATGGCCAAGGTCTCCCCCGAAGACCCGTTCGTCTGCATGGCCGATGCCGACCGGTTGGCGAAATCCTATCCTGATCTCGACCTCTTCGACCCGACCGATGTACCGACTGACGATCTGCGCGAGACGGCGCTGGCGATGGAAGCGGCAGCCCTTGAGGTGAACGGTGTTTCCAACTCCTCCGGTTCCGGCGCATCTGCCGGCATGGGCGGCATGGTGCTGGTCACCTCGCATGGGTTTTCCGGCAGCTATATGGCCACCCGCTTCGGTCGCTCGGTCAGCGTCATTGCCGGCGAAGGCACGAAGATGGAGCGCGACTACGATTTCGACAGCCGTCTTTATGCCGCCGACCTCGACCCCGCCGACCTGATCGGCCGCCGTGCCGGTGAGCGTGCCGTTGCCCGCATCAACCCGCGCCAGGTGTCGACGGCAAGCAATGTCACCGTCGTTTTCGATCCCCGCATGGCGCGCGGTTTTGTCAGCACGATTGCAGGTGCGATCAACGGTGCGTCCGTTGCCAGAAAGACGAGCTTCCTGCGTGACAGGATGGGCGAGCAGGTGCTGAAAGCCGGTCTCAACATCACCGACGATCCGCTGATCGTGCGCGGTTCATCCTCGCGGCCCTTCGACGGCGAAGGTGTTTCGGGTGAGCGCATGACGATGATCGAGGACGGTGTGCTGAAACACTGGTTCCTGTCGACCTCGACCGGCCGTGAACTCGGCCTGCCGACCAATGGACGTGGCGTGCGCGGCGGCAACTCCGTCGGCCCGGCCTCGACCAACCTGGCGCTCGAACCCGGTGACATCTCGCCGGAAGAGCTGATCGCCTCGGTCGGTACCGGTCTTTACGTAACGGAACTGATCGGTCACGGTGTCAACATGCTTACCGGCGAATATTCGCGCGGCGCGAGCGGTTTCTGGATCGAGAACGGCAAGCTCGCTTTTCCGGTCTCGGAAGTGACAATCGCGTCGAACCTCAAGGACATGTTCATGCGCCTCACGCTGGCAAACGACATCGACCGCAAATACGGCGTCGCATCGCCGACCATCGCGATCGAGGGCATGACGCTGGCGGGAAGCTGACGCCATGGCTTCCTTCGACAATCCATGGAGTGCGGATCTTGATCTCATCCTTGATGCTGCGCGTCAGGCGGGTGAGATCGCCAACGGCTTCTTCCGGCGATCGCCGGAAGTCTGGTGGAAGAACGAGGGACGCTCCCCGGTGAGTGCCGCCGATTTCGCCGCCAACGATCGCCTCCAGTCGCTTCTCCTAAAGGCGCGCCCGAACTACGGCTGGCTTTCGGAAGAAACCGATGACGACAGCGCCCGACTGGGATGCGAAACCCTGTTCGTGGTCGATCCGATCGATGGAACGCGGGCTTTCATTGCCGGCGAGCCGATTTGGTGCGTGTCGGTGGCGGTCGTCCATAACGGACGCCCGGTGGCAGGCGTGCTCGTCGCGCCGGCGCTGCAACAGGAATATCAGGCCTTGGCCGACGGTTCAGCCATGAGAAATGGCGCACCGATTGCCGTCCGGTCTGAAAACGAAACCGGTGAACTGGTCCTGGCCGCAGACGAAAAGATCGTCCGAAAACTGCAGCCCGAGCTTGCCATCCACCGGGTCAGTCATGTCCCGTCGCTCGCCTATCGGCTGGCCATGGCCGCCGACGGACGTATCGATGGCACGATCGTGAAGAAGGACAGCCATGACTGGGATCTGGCCGCTGCCGACCTGATCCTGGAACGGGCCGGCGGGGCATTGACCGGCCTTGATGACCTGCCTTTGACCTACAATCGCACAACCGTCAGGCACGGCGTTCTGGTGGCCGGCACGCGCCATGCGCGACAAGTGCTTTTGCCCCATCTGGTGACCGGCGCTGCGGGTTGACCTTTGTGGCGGAATGCCGCAGAGGAAGGGCTTCTAGAGCAGTTCCAGCAAAAGTCGAGACCGGTTTTGCGTCCGGAATTGCGTTGAAACGAAAAGATGGAGTATCTGCGTGTTTCAAAGAAAGGCGCAGACAATCTAGTCAAGAAATGGACGGATTTGGAAATGACGGAATCGAGCGACAAGAAGCAGCTTTTGCACCTGGTTTTCGGCGGTGAACTTTCGAGCCTGGACGGCGTCCAGTTCAAGGATTTGTCTGCCCTCGACATCGTCGGCATCTATCCCGACTACGCCACCGCACTGGTTGCCTGGCGTTCCAAGGCCCAGTCGACGGTAGACAATGCCGAGATGCGCTATTTCATCGTCCACATGCACCGCCTTCTGGACCCTGAAAACAAGTAGGCCTGACACAAGGCGCCGAAAATATGATAGGTCTTCAGGTTAAGGCTGACTTGACTTGAGACCCGCTTTTTTGACGCATTTATGAAGCAGGTAAGTCGAGCTAATATTGCTCCGGGGTGAGGTCTTGATGGCGCTAGGCATGGATAGGGAGCGAGGGCAATGAGCGGTGCTGTGGCTCGCATGGCTCTTGCCGGCTATCGCCTTGCAGGTGTGGCGCTCTATCCCCTTGCAGGCCCGTATCTCGCCTTCCGGGCTATGAAGGGTAAGGAAGATCGCTCGCGGCGGCTGGAAAGGCTAGGATATGCCAGCCAGCCGCGTCCCAGGGGACCGCTGGTCTGGGTCCATTCCGCCAGCGTCGGTGAAACCCTTTCCATCCTGCCGCTGATCCGCGAACTGCGCCGTCGCGAAATCCACATTGTGCTCACCACCGGTACCGTCACGTCTGCGGCTCTCGTCGAGGCGCGGCTCGGTGATGAGGTCATCCATCAATACGTGCCGGTCGACGTCAAATTCCCCATCAAGCGCTTCATCAGCTACTGGAAGCCGGATGCCTGCATCACGGCGGAATCGGAAATCTGGCCGACGACGGTTGCCGAACTTGCGCGCCGCCGCATTCCGCAGATCCGCGTCAATGCTCGCATATCGGACCGTTCCTTCGGTCGCTGGAGCAACCACGCCAAGATGGCCGAGGCGCTGTTCGACAAGATGGCGCTCGTGGTTGCCCAGTCCGATCTGGATGCAGAACGGTTCCGCGATCTCGGCGCATGGCCGGTCATCGTCTCCGGCAATCTGAAAAGTGATACCGATCCGCCACCCTGCGACGAGCTGCTTCTGGCCAAATACAAGGCCGAGATCGGCGACCGCAAGACCTGGGCGGCGATCTCCACCTTCGACGGCGAGGAAAAGGCCGCAGCGACCGTTCACCGGGCGCTGAAGCCGAAGAACGGCCAGCTGACCATCATCGTGCCGCGCCATCCCGACCGCGCCGACGCGATCGAAGCCATGCTGAAAGAAGAAGGGCTGATCGTTGCCCGTCGTTCGCGCAATGACGAGCTGACACCGGAGACGGACATTTTTCTCGGCGATACCATCGGCGAAATGGGGCTTTACCTCCGATTGACCGAGATCGCCTTTGTCGGCCGCTCGCTGACCAACGAGGGTGGCCAGAACCCGCTGGAACCGGCCATGATCGGCTGCGCCGTCCTGACCGGGCCGAACATCCAGAATTTCCGCGATGCCTATCAGCACCTCGTCCGCAAGGGCGGGGCGCGGGTGGTCAAGGATGTCGAGATGCTGGCCAAGGCGGTTCATTACCTGCTGATCACCGATCCCGCCCGAGCTAAGATGGTGGAGGCCGGGGCCGATGCGATGGAGGATCTGCGCGGCGCGCTTGCCAAGACCGTCAAGGCGCTCGAACCCTATATCAATCCTTTGACCGTTACTGCGCGCCTGCAGCCGAAGGTCACTGCTGCCATCGGCAACAGCCGATGAGTTCGGCCCCCGCGATCGCGGGCATCCTGTTCGACAAGGACGGTACGCTCATTCGTTATGACGAAAGCTGGGGTCCGGTAAACCGCGAGGCCGCCCGCATCGCCGCAGCCGGCAATGCGGCACTCGAACCCGTGCTGCTGGTCGCCGGCGGTATGGACCCCGAGACCGGCAAGACCAAGGCAGACAGCCTGCTCGCCGCCGGTAATTCCGCCGAGATTGCCGAAGGTTTCGTCGCCGCCGGATCGCCGCTCGATGTGGTCGACCTGACCCGTGAACTCGATGCGTTGTTCCTGCGGGCCGCGGAATTTTCCGTCCCGGTTGCCGATCTTCCAGCCGTGTTCTCCGACCTGAAGGCGCGCGGCCTCAAGCTTGGCATTGCTTCCAGCGACAACGAAAAAGCGATCCGCCGCATGGCGGAAAGCTTCGGCATTTCCGGTCATGTCGATTTCATCGCCGGTTACGACAGCGGCTACGGCACAAAACCCCAGCCGGGCATGATGTTGGCCTTCTGCGAAGCCGTTGGTCTTGAACCGAGAGAGGTCGCGATGGTGGGCGACAACAATCACGACATGCATATGGGCCGCGCCGCGGGTGCCGGGCTGAACCTCGCTGTGCTGACCGGCACCGGAACGCGCGAGACGCTTTCGGCGCTCGCCGACCACTGCCTTGCCGACATTACGGCACTCTCCGACATCATCTTCGCTTCGGCATCGCCCAGCGCGGTTTCCGCGGGAGAGTAGAAGCGATGGTTTCCGAAGCACCGCCCTTCTGGTGGGAAAAGGCCGATTGGCGCGCTTACGCGCTGATGCCGTTTTCGGCCCTCTACGGCGCGATTTCGGGAAGAAGGATGCGCACCGCCAAACGCGCCTCCGCCTCGGTTCCGGTTATCTGCGTCGGCAACTTCACCGTCGGCGGCGCCGGCAAGACCCCGACCTCGATCGCGCTCGCAAGGGCGGCAAAGGCAATGGGGCACATACCGGGTTTCTTGAGCCGCGGTTACGGCAGCTCGCTGGATGTGACGACGCTGGTCGAGCGTGATCGCCACAGGGCCGACGCCGTGGGCGACGAGGCGCTGCTTCTCGCCGCCGAAGCCATGACGGTGATCTCGCGCAGGCGCGTCGATGGTGCCAAAAGACTGGCCGCCGAAGGCGCCGATCTGATCATTATGGACGACGGTTTCCAGAGTGCGCGCCTGCATCTGGATTTCGCCCTGGTGGTGATCGACAGCGTCAGGGGCATCGGCAACGGCCATCTCGTGCCGGGCGGACCGGTGCGCGCACCGATAGCGGAACAGATGCACCAGCTTTCGGCACTCCTCAAGGTCGGCAATGGAGACGCCGCGGATGCGCTGGTCCGCAGGGCAGCCCGTGCCGGCAAGGCGATCCACGTGGCAACCCTTCAGCCGCGCCCGGACGGAACTCTGGCGGGCAAAAACGTGCTGGCCTATGCCGGCATCGCCGACCCGGAAAAATTCTACCGCACGGTGAGATCGATCGGCGGAATGATCTCGACGACCCGCTCCTTTCCCGATCACCATTATTTCACCGAGGACGAGATGCAGTCGTTGCTCGACGATGCCGAGCGCGAGGGCCTGATACTGGCCACCACGTCCAAGGACGCCGCCCGCCTCGCCGGCCATTCCGGCCCGGCCCGCGAATTGCTGGAAAGATCGAAGATCGTCGAGGTCGACATGGTCTTCGATGACCCGCACGGACCCGTGTCCATGATCGAGACGGCGTTCAGGAATTTTCGTGAAAGACGGTTGCGCGAAGGCGCGGCCAAGGGCTGATCTTTCAGCCCACCTGCTGATTGGGCAGCGTGCCGGCGCGTTTTTCGGCTTCGAGCGAGGTGGCGCAGTCCACATAGGCTTCCTGCCGGGCAACGCTCCAGTAACGCAGCTCGTCGACCGGAATATGCACGCCGGTGGCTGCGCACACGACGTAGGAGCCGGCGCTGAGGATCTGATAGTCGCCGTCGAGATAGCGGATCTTGGCCTCGCGAAAGCCGCTTCCCTCAAACCGGTTCATGACGCGTCTCCTGCGAAAAAACATGGGGCCCCCTCTAACCCGAACCGGGAGCGATTACCAGATCGCTTTTGACCGCGGTCCTCAACTGCGCCCGAACAGTCGCTCTATATCAGAAAGCTTGAGTTCGATATAGGTCGGCCGCCCATGGTTGCAGGTGCCCGAACCGGGCGTCGCCTCCATCTGACGCAAAAGCGCATTCATCTCGTCGGGCTTCAGCCGCCGCCCGGACCGGACCGATCCGTGGCAGGCCATCGTCGCGGCGATGTATTCGAGCTTGTTCCGGAGGCCGCTTGCGGTGTTCCATTCGGCGATCTCGTCGGCGAGATCGCGGACAAGCGCGCTCGCATCCACCTCGCCGAGCATGGCCGGCGTTTCGCGCACGGCAACCGCCCCCGGGCCGAAGCGCTCGATCGCAAGGCCCAGCCTGTCGAGTTCAGTCGCATGCACCATCAGCCGGTCGCAATCCTCTTCCGGCAGATCGATGATTTCGGGGATCAGCAAAACCTGCGAGGCAAGGCGGTCGTTTTCCAGCGCCTTGCGCAGGCTTTCATAGACCAGCCGTTCATGTGCGGCATGCTGGTCGACGATCACGAGGCCTTTTTCGGTCTGGGCGACGATATAGTTCTCGTGCACCTGCGCGCGGGCGGCACCCAGCCGGTAGCCTGCGGCGGTTTTTTCTGGCGTATAGGGTGTTTCCGCAACCGTATCGGCGCGAGCCGTCGGCGCGGCAAAGGCGTCGAAACCCGATTGCACCGGCCGGGCCGCATAGGCGGCTGCGATATCGAGATCTAGCGGCCTTGAAGGGGAGGACGATGCGGACCAGCTTGCCTGCGGAGCGGCAGAATGCGGATAGGAGCGCTGTTGAAAACCAGGTCCCGGCGTCTCGGAAAAGCCCTGCTGTGCCGATGCCTGGTGAAACGAGCCGGGCTGGAAAGCCCGCAGCATGGCGGCCGCACCTGTGGTCGAGGCGCGGTCGCCCTCGCGGTGCAGCGCCTGACGGATGGCGCCGACGATCAGCCCGCGCACCAGCTGCGGATCGCGGAAGCGCACATCGGCCTTGGCCGGATGCACATTGACGTCAACAAATGCGGGATCGAGGTCGATCGACAGTACCGCGACCGGATAACGCCCGGCCGGCATCTGTTCGGCATAGGCGCCGCGGATGGCCGAGAGAATCAGCTTGTCCTGCACCGGGCGGCCGTTGACGAAGGCGAATTGGTGCGCCGAGTTGCCGCGGTGAAAGGTCGGTACGCCGACAAAGCCGGAGAGCGACACGTCCTCGCGCCCGGCATCGATCTCGATCGCGTTGTCCTTGAATTCGGGGCCGAGGATCTGCGCCATGCGGGCGAGATGGTCTTCGCCGGTCGCCGGAAATTCCAGCGTCGACCGGTCGGAGCCCGACAGCACGAAACGGATATGCGGAAAGGCGATCGCCATGCGCTTGACCACTTCGGTGATCGCCGCCGCTTCCGCCCGCTCCGTCTTCATGAATTTCAGCCGGGCAGGGGTTGCGAAGAACAGATCGCTCACTTCGACCACCGTGCCCTGGTTGGCCGGTGCCGGCTTGACCGGCGATGCCGCGCCGCCATGGACGGACACCTGAAAGCCGGATGGATCACCATTGCGGCGGCTGGTGATCGTCAGCCGTGCGACGGAGCCGATCGATGGCAGCGCTTCGCCGCGGAAGCCGAGCGTGTGGATATCGTCCAGCGTCGTGGAGATCTTCGACGTGCAATGGCGGCGCACGGCAAGCTCCAGATCCGCCGCATCCATGCCCGAACCGTTGTCGGTGACGCGCACGAGGCTTTTGCCCCCGCCGGCCGTGGCGATTTCGATACGTGTCGCACCGGCATCGATTGCATTCTCGATCAATTCCTTCGTCGCGCTGGCCGGTCGTTCGATGACTTCGCCGGCGGCAATCTGGTTGATCAGGGTTTCAGGCAGGAGTTTTACGGACATTCGCCCATTTTCGGGGATTCTGCTGCCGGAGAAAAGGGCTGCGACATAATTATCCTCGGCAATCGTCTCAATGCGAAACGCCATTAATCCGGCCTTAAGGTAAACGGGCTAGGTTCCTCTATAGAAATTGGATGAATCCGGGAGAGTATCTATGCTCTTCGCGAATGACCAAAGTGGCGGCCAGCTGGGCACCGCGACAACAACCTGGTCCTTCGTTGATGACTTGCAGCCAGCATGTTCCCTACTGACCAGCGTGAAGGACGTTTTGCCGATCGAATATTGAATCGGCTGACCGGGCATGGCGAAAAGCCATCCTGAAAGCATACGGAGTTTCATCCATGAATGATTTGGACACGGCGGATCCGAACATTCAGACTGCCATCCTGGAAGCACTGGCCGAAGGCATGTCCGCGGCGGTGCTGTTGTATGACAGAAATGACCTGGTTGTATTCGCCAGCCAGCAGCTCGCGAATATCGTCCGGGTGCAACCCCGCCTTCTGCTGCCGGGAACCCGTATCCGCGATCTTCTCGCAGCCATGTACGATGCCGGCATCCGGCTCGTCGCCGACACCCACAATTATCGCCGTGCGCTCAGCCGCGAGGACTGGGTTGCCGAACAGATTGCCGGCCTCTGGAAGGAACGCTCCGAAAGCCTGGAACGGCCCAGTCCGGATCGCTGGCTGAGCGTCGTCAAGCGTCGTCTCCCGTCGGGTTACGGGATCTGCGTCGTCAAAGACGTGTCCGAGCAGAAAAAGCGCGAGGAACAGTGGCGGCTCGACACCGAACGCGTCCAGGTGACGGAAGAAGTCCTCGACAATCTGCCTTTTCCGATCAGCGTCAAGGACCGCAATTCCACCTTCGTCGCGGTCAACAAGGCCAATTGCGACTTTCTCGATCTGCCTGCCGATGCCATCCTTGGCCACAAGGGAACCGACATCAACAACAAGGCGTTCGAAGATCGCCTGGTGCCGATCAACCAGCATGTCTACGAGACCGGCGAACCGATCCAGCTGCCTGAGCGCATTACCCGCCCGGACGGATCGACGGTCATGACGATCGTCCACAAATACCGTATCGGCAAACCCGGTCGTTATTATCTCGTAACGGTCAAGCAGGACGTGTCGTCGATTGCTGCCGGCGCCGGTGCCGACCCGTCGCTGCAAGCGACCGAATGGGCCTCGAACTTCGTTCCGATCGACATGACGCGTGATCCTGCTCCGGCCTTGCCGATCGGTTCGGGTTCCGCTGTCATGGGTGCAAAAATACTCGTCGTCAGCCGTTTCGCCGATACGGTGGCCGAGGCGATCGATGTCCTGTCGCGACAGGGGGCCGATGTTTCCGCCGCCGCCGATGCCGACGAATTCACCCTGTTTCTTCAGCTTGCCGCAGAGGCCGATGTCCGCATCGATCTCGTCGCGATCGATGCCCGCATGCCGGCGGAGTTGATGCAGGTTGCGGAAGCGTATGGTGTCCCGGCGTTGCGGGTCGAGGGGGGAGCTTTCGGCGCAAGCCTGCCGATCATGATCGCTGCCGAATTGCGCAAGCCGCTTGAGGACGTCGTCCTGCCGCCGGCCGATGGGCAGACCTTCCCGAAGGTGCCGAAGGACGAAAGTGTCGATGTCCTGGTTGCCGAAGACAACGAGGTGAACCAGATCGTCTTTTCCCAGATCATCGAAGGTCTCGGCTACCGTTATGTCCTGGCTGTCGATGGCGAAGAGGCCGTCCGCCTGTGGCGCGAACATTCGCCCCGCCTGGTCCTGATGGACGTGACGCTGCCGAAACTGACGGGTTTCGAGGCCTCCGCAGCGATCCGGGCGCTGGAAGACGCGGATCAGCCTGTGCCGATCATCGGCGTCCTGCCGCAGGCCTTCGACCGTGACCGGGAAGCCTGCATCGAGGCCGGCATGAATGATGTGATCTTGAAGCCGATCAGCCCGGAAGCCCTCGATGCGGTGTTCCAGCGGTTCCTCGCCATTGCCGACGACGAGATCGAGGCGGAAGCCTGGCCCGTTTCGTGACCGGTTGTGCCTTAAGCTGATACACCAGCAGAGTTTCTTAATCTTTGTCCCGCATCCTCTGCTGGTTTCGACAAGCAGGATTTTTTATGCAGCCAGCGGGCAACCCATTGCCGCACGTCAGCCAGAACGAGTTGCAGGCCATGGCCTACAGCGATCCGTTGACGGGCCTGGGCAACCGCTACCGGTTGCGCGACAAGGTGCGCCTGCTTGCCGCCGAACGGGCGGACGATCCGGCGCCCTTTGCCATCTGCATCGCCAATCTCGACGGTTTCAAGCCGATCAACGATCTCTTCGGCTCGGAAGCAGGCGACGAGATCCTCTGTCAGGTCGCTCATCGCCTGAAGGCCTGCATGCCGGATGGCGCAACGGTGACGCGTCACGATGGTGACGAATTCGCCTTTGTCCTTCCTCTCGTTTTCGAGCGGGTAGGGGCGGAGCGCATCGGACAGATGATGAAGGATGTTCTGTCCGCCCCGTATGATCTCGGCGACCGTAATGTTCGCCTCTCGGCATCCTTCGGTTTTGCCATCTATCCCTTTGCAGGTGAGGAATTCGAAAACTTGCTGAAGAGCGCCGAAACGGCCCTCTACCGGTCCAAGCGCCGCGGCCGCGCCCAGATCACCGTCTATTCCACCGAAATCGCCCAGGAAATGAAGCGCGCCACGCAGATCGAGCAGGCGCTGCGCAATGCGATCATCACCGATGCGGTCGATGTGCATTTCCAGCCGATCGTGCGTATCCGCGACGGCATGGTCGCAGGTTTCGAGGCCTTGGCCCGTTGGCGTGATGCCGATCTCGGCTTCGTCTCGCCCGCCGTTTTCGTGCCGCTCGCCGAAGAGCGCGGCTTCATCGATGCGCTGTCGGATACGCTGCTGCGCAAGGCGGCCGAAGCAGCACTTTCATGGCCGCGCGAGCTGTTCCTGTCGTTCAATCTTTCGTCCGCCCAGCTGATGGATCCGGGCACGTCGAGCAACATTCTCTCGACCCTGTCGCGCGTGGGCCTCGACCCGCGGCGCGTCGAACTGGAAATCACCGAAACCGCGGTGATGACCTCGGCCGATACCGCCCAGCGCATCATCTCGGAATTGCGGGCAAGCGGCGTGCGCATTTCGCTGGATGATTTCGGCACCGGCCAGTCCAGCCTCGGCCGGCTGCGTGACTTCACCTTCGACAAGGTCAAGATCGACCGCGCCTTCATCTCGCGCATCACCTCTGACCGGGCATCCGAACATATCGTGCGCGCCATCATCGCCATGTGCCAGGGGCTGGATCTGGAAGTCGTCGCCGAAGGCATCGAGGAACAAGCCGATGTCGAGATGCTGCGCGCGCTCGGCTGCGGCATGGGCCAGGGCTATCACTACGGCCGGCCGGTAGATGGCTCAGCCACGTTGCGCTATCTGCAGGACCACTATCACGATTTCATGGCGCTCGAGCGGATCTGAGGCGCGCCGCTGTCGGTCTCTACGAGGCAGGCGGATATTGCCGTGCACCATGGAGCACGCGGATAATGTCAATGAAATGCGGGTCGTCCAGCGTGTAGACCAGCCGGAATGGTGTGCGCGGCACAGTTATTTCGCGGGTTCCGGCAACCTCGCCTTCACGGCCCAACAGCGGAAAACTTTCGAGTTGTTCCGCGACCGTGAAAATGGCCGTCAGAACACGTTCAAGACCTGTGAGGCTTTCCGGTTCGATATGCTGTTTTATCGCGTCCAGATCGGCCTCTGCCGTATCCTGAAAGCGGACGTGCATCAGAAGCCAAACTTGCGGCGGGTTTCATCCAGCGTCTTGTAGGTCGCCTTGCCACTACGTTTGTGGTCCAGAGCTTGCTCGATCTGCTCATTCATCCAGGCACGATGCGAAGGCGTGATATCCGCATCCGCAACAGGTGCCAGATTATCAGTGGCAAGGCCTTCGTCTTTGAGCATGGTCATGACCTACAATACCAGATTGCCGTTGGTTTCGGTAGAGGGCGAAATGACAAGCTGACGGGTGATGTCCGGGTTCAGCCCAAACCAGTCATTACAGCGCTAACACTTCGCACGGTTTACAGCGATCACGCGCCCCAAAAAGGCTATGACTAAAGGTATCCATACTGCCAAAACCAAATAGGATGTTGCTTTCGCGCCGACACATTCGCTCTCATCAATTTGACAGCTTCGAGCTACTCCCATTCGAAGCTCAAATATCGCGATGAACAGTAAGGCTCCAACCACGATCAAGGATATCCAAGTCCGGACGCCTCGGCTTACCGTCAAAATTGATATGATGAGGACGATGCAGGGCAGAAGATTTATAAGCCCCAGAGACATAGTTTCCACAAGTTGATCGCAAACGTGCAAGAATTATATCCGTTCCGATAGTTGCCGCAATGGCCGCTTTCTGGTGTGAAGCGGAATGCCGCTGTCGGGTGTCGGCCCGAAGCGGACAAATAGTCTTAGACGTTCCGGAACCGGAACCGCTCAAAATGAGAATGTTTACGCAACAATTCCTCCACCGATTTGCACTACATTCGCAACCATGATCTGGGGGATGCAATGCGCCTATTTATTATGACCGCGCTGCTAATTATGGCTGCGAATTTTGTCGTGTTCATTGTTACACCGCTATTCCAACGAGATGGAATTTCGCCCCAAGAAGCTGCCAAGGCTGCCTATCGAAAGGCGCCCGATGTGACTTTGCGTAAGATGGCCGACTCTTACAAAAACTGCGCAGAAAGCAGACTTCATGAAGCAAGGGGCGCAGCTGAGTTTCGCGCCCTTGTTGCGCGGGGAATTTTGAGCCGAATTACCGCTCCTCAAAATAAGGCGTCGATAGAAGCCGCATTGCTCGACGGTATTGGCGCTCTTATGGGGCGACCAGACGAAGATGCTCGAACAAAGTTGGTCGACTACACTGAAGACCTAAAAGGCGATGGAGTCACCGAGTGCGTTATTTCGTCGCTAATGGATGGTTCTCGCAACGATAGCGTTTAGCCACCAATGTCAGATGTCTACTATTGGCGCTTAGCGGACACCCCGCGCCGCTTCTGATCGTCGCGGGATGACGGCTCCTCGGCGATGATCCTCTTTCGACTGAACAAGAGCGCCCCACGTCGATGTCCAACGATCCGCTTCTGCAGCCGTTTCAGCTCAGGCACCTGACGCTGAAAAACCGTATCATGTCTACGGCGCATGAGCCGGCCTATTCCGAAGACGGGATGCCGAAGGATCGGTATCGGCTTTATCATCTGGAAAAGGCCAGGGGCGGCATCGCCATGACGATGACGGCCGGGTCCGCCAGCGTTTCGGTCGACAGCCCGCCCGCCTTCGGCAATCTGCTGGCCTACAAGGACGAGATCGTGCCGTGGCTGAGGCGGTTGACCGACGACTGTCATGAACATGGCACGGCGGTGATGATCCAGCTCACCCATCTCGGTCGGCGCACCAACTGGAACAAGGGCAACTGGCTGCCGGTTTTGGCGCCTTCCCCCATCCGCGAACCCGCCCACCGGGCTTTTCCGAAGGAGATGGAGGATTGGGATATCGAGCGGATCGTCGCCGATTATGCCGATGCCGCAGCCCGCATGCAGGAAGGCGGCCTCGATGGCATCGAGATCGAGGCCTATGGGCATTTGATGGACCAGTTCTGGTCGCCCGCCACCAACCGACGGGAGGATGAGTTCGGCGGTTCGCTGGAAAACAGAATGCGGTTTTCGGACATGGTGCTGAAGGCGATCCGCAAATCGGTGGGGTCGGATTTCATCGTCGGCATCCGTCTTGTGGCGGATGAAGACTGGGAAAAGGGTCTGTCACGCGCCGACGGGATCGATATCGCAAGGCGGCTGGTCGCCTCCGGCACCATCGATTTCCTCAATGTCGTCAGAGGCCATATCGACCACGACGCCGATCTCAACAACGTCATCCCGATTCAGGGCATGCGTGCCTCCCCGCATCTCGATTTTGCCGGAGAGGTTAGGGCGGCGACGAAATTCCCTGTCTTCCATGCGGCTCGCATCGCCGATGTCGCAACCGCCCGCCATGCGATTGCGGAGGGCAAGCTCGATATGGTCGGCATGACGCGCGCCCATATTGCCGACCCGCATATCGTCAGGAAAATCATGCGTGGCGAAGAGGCGCGCATCCGCCCATGCGTCGGTGCGACCTATTGTCTCGACCGGATTTATGAGGGCGGCGAGGCACTCTGTATCCACAATGCGGCGACCGGCCGCGAGGCGCTGATGTCCCATGATATCGCTCCGGCGAACAAATCCCGCCGCGCCCTGGTTGTCGGGGCAGGGCCAGCGGGGCTGGAGGCCGCACGGGTTCTGGCGGAACGCGGCCACACGGTCACCGTTCTGGAAGCGATGGGGCAGGCCGGCGGCCAGATCAATCTTCTCGTCCGCAACCCCCGCCGCCGCGAAATGATCGGCATCGTCGACTGGCGTCTTTCGGAGCTTGAGCGTCTCGGCGTCGACATCCGCTACGACGTCTATGCCGAGGCGGATGACGTCCTGTCGCTCGATCCCGACCTTGTCGTGGTCGCGACGGGAGGGTTCGCGCAGGCGCCTGAACTGGATGAGGGCGACGATCTCGTCACATCGAGCTGGGATATTCTGGCCGGCACGGCAAAACCGCAGGGGCCGGTCCTGCTTTTCGACGATAATGGCGGGCATCCCGGCATGAGTGCTGCCGAACTGATCGCGTCGACCGGCATGGAGCTGGAACTGGTCTCGCCCGAGCGTTTTTTCGCACCCGAAATGGGCGGCATGAACCATGTGCCCTATGCGAAAGCCTTTGCCGAAAAGAAGGTCAAGGTGACCATCAACACAAGGCTGAAAGCCGTGCGGCGAAGCGGCAACGGCCTGACCGCCATCCTCGGTTCGGATTATTCGCCGGTGACCGTCGAACGCCATGTCGGCCAGGTGGTGGTGGAACACGGAACCCAGGCCAATGCCGACCTGTTTTTCGAATTGAAACCACTGTCGAAAAACCTCGGTGCCGTGGATTACCCTGCCTTGATCGACCGCCGCGCGCCACTGATCGACAGGAATAAGGAGGCGGCGTTTTACCTCGTCAGGGTTGGTGACGCGGTATCCAGCCGAAACATCCATGCGGCTGTCTATGACGCGCTGCGGCTCTGTTCGCTCCTGTAGAACGACGAAAGGGCGGCGCCGCAGCACCGCCCCTCTTCGTCATCCTCGCTTCACGTGCGGCGGATGGCTCGTTCCAGGCTTGAAGCTTATGGCTTCGGAGCCGTCGACGAGTTGGTGTCGCCACCCGTAGCGGGTGCTGCCGGTGCGGCAGGTGTCGCCGGCGCCGTTGTTGTGGACGAGGTTGTGCTCGTATCGGTGTCAGCCTTGTCATCCAGCGTCTTGAATTCCGGAGCGGCCTGCAGGGCTTCGGCCGTTTCGGTCGTCGTCAGGCGAACCTCGTTGGTGTTCTGTGCATCACGGGTCATGCTGACTTTGTTGATCGGCAGTGCGACGTTCTTTTCGCCGATGCCGAGGAAGCCGCCCACGCCGACCACGGTTGCGACGATGCCGCCGTTTTGTTCCAGGATGAGGTCGTTGACGTTGCCGATGCTCTCGTCACTGGCGTTATAGATCTGCTTGCCGATATAGTCGTTGGCGCTGACCTGCGTCTCCGACTGCTGGGTCAGATAGGCTGCATCACCCGCAGCCGAGGTAGCCGAGCCGGCTGCCGGCGCCATCGTGTTGGTGTCTGCCGGCGCAGTCGTTGCTGCGGGAGCAGCCGGTGTGGCATTGTTCGTCTGCGCAAATGCCGGTGCAAGGGCGGTGGACGTCATGAGGGCGGCCGCGATGAGTGCTCCAAGGGTCTTCTTCATGGTGTTCCTGCCTTTTCCGTTTGTTATCGTTACATAAAACCGCTCATTTGACCGGGAGGTCGTCACGCTGGCGGCTCGATAGAACAAACAGGTCAGGACCGAATTGGTTCCCGAATTGCCGTTTTTTAAGCTGGCGGTGTCTCGATGCGATACGCGTCCGAGGAGTTCAGGGGCGGTAGGTGGGATCGAACTTCTCCGGCGCGCCGGTTTCGACCGCAAATGTTGCGCCGGCCATGGGATCGGCGGCGCGGCCGGCTTCGTCCAGCCCTTCCCAGGCGGATGTGACAGCGATCCGGCCGCTACCGATAAAGGCGGGGCAGGTCGTCCGCTTGGCGGGCAGCTGGTATCGCTGGATGAATGTTCCGTCTGCATTATAGTGGTCGAGCGCCGCTTCGCCCCAGCGCGCGTTCCACAAATGGCCGTTTGCATCGCAGATCGATCCATCGATGCCGCCCGCATCGGCGCTTCCGTCGACAAAGAGCGAGGGGCTGCCGGTCGGCAGGCCGGTTGCGGGGTCGATCGATACCTTCATCAACCGGTTGCCGCGGGTATCGACGAAATAGGCGGTCGCGGCGTCTGGCGAAAAGCAGATCGAGTTCGGAATGCTGATCCGGTCGAAAAGCCTGGTCACCGCGCCTTTGGCGACATGATAGATCGCGCCTGCGCGGTCAGTGGCGGTGCGTCCCATCGTACCTATCCACAGGCTGCCCGAGGCGTGCACGCGCCCGTCATTGGATCTGTTGGCATCGTTGCCGGGTTCGAGCTGGCAATGCGGCGAAAGTTCACCGCTTGCCCGGTTGCGGATGAACAGGCCCTTGTCGCTTCCGATCAACTGCCGCTCGGCATCGATCCGCGCAACGACGCTGGCCATCACCGGAAGCGGATGGATGGTTTCATCGCCGCTTGCCATGTCGAGGGAATGCAGCGCCTTGCCGAGAATGTTGCACCACCACAGCGTCTTGGTCTCGGCTTCGAAGCTGATCCCTTCGCCCAGTTCGCACAGGCCGGAGGACAGAAGAGTGCCCGCGAACGGATGAATGGATGCCATCTTTTTTCCTCCCGGATGCCATGACGCGATCTCAGGCGCCTATTCGCCACATCGCGGCGCAGCTGTCCACACGGACTGTGACCAAATGCGTCGTCCCCAGCTAATAATCGCAACCCCATGTCGTGCCCTGGTAAAGTCTGGTAAGGCGAGTACCTGTCAGTATTGATAAAAAAGTTGATCGCCGAAAAAATTAACAACTCTTTTAAGTCTGCAGTGGAAGCTCCTGATCTTGTAAGACACGCGACGCGGGAAGAAATGCAGGGAGGCTGCAACTTTTGCCTTTTCTCCCGTTGAGCGATCTCCGAAAATCACCTGAATGATTCGTGTGTTTGCGCCGATGATCCGGCGCATTCGGAACAGAGAAGTTAGCAAATGTCCAAAACGGATACGGCCGCCGAACTGCTGACCTTCGACGTGGATGTCGAAGAGATCGCAGGTTTGAAGACCCAGTTCGATGTCTTCCGTTTTACCAAGAAGCTCGTGGAGTTTTACGGCCTCAAGAATTTCATGGTCCTCAACCTTCCGCCGGCAACGGCGGTTGGCCTGTCGGGCAGCGCCATCATCAACAACTGGCCGGCCGAACTGGTATCGCTGTTTGACCGCGAGGGACTGATCCGCTCGAGTTTCGTCCTGCGTCAGCTGCGTCGCTCGGTTGCGCCCTTTTCATTCGACGTGGAACGAGACGCCGAGACACCGGAAATGAGTGCCGTATTCGGCAAGTACGGCCTTTTGCGGGGCGCCTGCATTCCGGTTCATGAACCGGCCGGGGCCAGAGGCGCGGTGATCATCAGTGGCATGGGCAAGGAGCCCACCCGCTCGCAGCTGATGGAACTGACCTTCGCCGCGATCCTCATCTTCGATCGGCTTGCCGAAATCCGCAACATGGACGTGCGCGCAACCGATCTTCTGACCGATCGAGAGATCGACTGCCTCACCTGGACGGCAGCCGGAAAGACGAGTGCGGAGATCGCCGATATCCTCGGTCTCTCGGAGCATACCGTCAATCACTACCTCAACCGCACGGCCAAGAAGCTCGATACCGTCAATCGTACCCAGGCCGTCGCCAAGGCCCTGCGCATAGGGCTGATTAAATAGGCGTTCTCTAATCTGCACATTTGGTGTGCGGACACTGTTTGCTGCAGTGCGAAATGCCGACTTATTCAACGTTTACTCTCGAAAATACGCCGAAAAACCCCTCTTTCAGACTGGCACGTTTCATGCTTGCTTAGAAACAGGTCCAGAGGGGACTGAAGCAAAGCGTACCAAGAGACGCGATCCAGAAAAAAGCCGTTGTCCGGATAGAGCGCCAAGTGACTGCTCATCCGGGCAGCGGCTTTATTCATCTTGCCCGTATGCAACCGCAACTCCTATATAACGGTCATGATTGTGCGCCGGGTCGCCAGGCCCGCGATGCGCGTTAAGGACAAGCAGGAGTTCGACATGCCGGATGTAACGAAGAACCAGGTTCTGGCCGCGCTGGGGAAGGTTCGCAGTCCGGATCTGGAAAGCGACCTCGTGACCCGCGGCATGGTATCGGATGTCTTCATTTCCGATGGAAAGGTCTATTTTTCGATCACCGTGCCGGCCGACAAGGCCCGCGAACTGGAGCCCCTGCGGATCGCTGCCGAAAAGGCGGTGACGGCGGTACCAGGCGTCAAGGGCGCGCTGGTCACGCTGACGGCGGATCGCAAGGCCTCAAGCGCCCCGCAGCCGTCGCCGGCCCCTCAGTCCCACGGCCATTCCCACGCAGCGGCCCATGCGCCCGCCGGCGCACCGTCCCGTGGTCCGGCTAATGTGAAGGCCGGCGTTCCCGGTGTCGGCGCGATCGTCGCTGTGGCCTCCGGCAAGGGCGGGGTCGGCAAATCCACCACCGCCGTCAATTTTGCGCTTGCGCTGCAGGCAAACGGCCTGCGTGTCGGCATTCTCGATGCGGATATCTACGGCCCCTCCGTGCCGCGGCTGCTGAAGATTTCCGGCCGTCCCGAACAGATCGACGGCCGCCTGATCAAGCCCAAGGAGAATTACGGACTGAAGGCCATGTCGATGGGTTTTCTCGTCGATGAGGAAACCGCGATGATCTGGCGCGGCCCGATGGTCCAGTCGGCGCTTCTACAGATGTTGCGCGAAGTCGCCTGGGGTGACCTCGATGTTCTCGTCGTCGACATGCCGCCCGGCACCGGCGATGTGCAGCTGACCATGGCCCAGCAGGTGCCGCTTGCCGGCGCGGTGATCGTGTCGACGCCGCAGGATTTGGCGCTGATCGATGCCCGCAAGGCCGTGACGATGTTCCGCAAGGTGGAAATCCCGCTTCTCGGCATTGTCGAGAACATGAGCTATTTCCTCGCGCCCGATACCGGCAAGCGTTACGATATCTTCGGTCACGGCGGCGCCCGCGCCGAGGCCGAGCGGATCGGCGTGCCTTTCCTCGGCGAGGTGCCGCTGACGATGGACATCCGCGAACGCTCCGATCTCGGCACGCCGATCGTGCATGCCGAACCCGACAGCGAGATCGCCGGGATTTACAAGGATATCGCCGCCAAAGTCTGGGCACAGCTGTCGGAGGGTACAGGCCGCAAGGCGCCATCGATCGTTTTCGAATAGGCGCGCGCGTTGCCGGCCTTCTTATGCGCGATCCATCCCATGCCGTGCAGCTTGTGGCCGATCGCCGCAAGCCTCTTGCGTACAGGGCTTTGAAGCGCCATTTTCCATGTAATGGTCCGGGCACCCCGCCTCCTGATTTTGGCACATGCCGTCTTTTCTGGCGCCTTGCTTGACGGCAGGCGGCAGATGGCCGACCGTTCCCGGGCAGGAAATTGAGAGTGATCAAGGCCCGTCCCGTCGAAACGTAGTCTGCCACGTCGATCTGATCTGAAATTCCGCTCGTTCCATTCCGCATGCCGCCATCCCTTTCATTGTCCGTCGTCTTCCGGAAAGGCTGACTGAAGTCAGGCACTCTATGGGTCACCCCGCCGAACATCATGCTGCTGAAAAGACGCGTACCCACAGCCTGTTTGCGCTCACCCTCGGCTCGGTCGGCGTCGTCTATGGCGATATCGGCACCAGCCCGCTCTATGCATTTCGCGAAGCGCTGAAACCGATTGCCAGTGACGGCGTGACCCCTATGGAAATCATCGGCCTGATCTCGCTGATGATCTGGACGCTGACGATCATCGTCACCCTGAAATACGTGATCTTCCTTCTGAGGGCTGACAATGACGGGGAGGGGGGCACGCTTTCGCTGCTGGCGCTGTTGACCAAATCGGCCAACGGCCAGCGCGCCATGCTGATGCTGCTCGGCCTGATCGGCGCAGCCCTTTTCCTCGGCGACGCGATGATTACGCCGGCGCTTTCGGTCATGTCCGCCGTCGAAGGCCTGAAATTGGTGACGCCGGAGCTGGACAGCGCCGTCCTGCCGATCTCCGTCATCATCCTCATTGCGCTCTTTGCCATCCAGTCGAAGGGCACGGCCCTCGTATCCCGCTTCTTCGGACCGATCACTGCACTCTGGTTCATCGTCATGGGCGCGATCGGGCTTGTGCATATCGCCGATGACCTCAGCATACTTCGGGCCTTCAATCCGTGGTACGCGATGGAGTTCATGCTGCGCGAAGGTTTTGCCGGCATCGTGGTGCTCGGGGCGGTCTTCCTGACGGTGACCGGGGCGGAGGCACTTTACGCCGATCTCGGTCACTTTGGCCGCAAGCCCATCCAGCTTGCCTGGTTCCTGCTGGTTTTTCCGGCATTGACGCTCAATTACCTGGGGCAGGGCGCCATGGTGCTGCAGCATCCCGAAGCGATGCGTGATCCCTTTTATCTGATGTTTCCCGAATGGGCGCTGATCCCGGTCATCCTTCTGGCGACGGCGGCAACGATCATCGCCAGCCAAGCGGTGATCACCGGCGCGTTCTCGCTGGTCCGCCAGGCGATCCATCTCGGTTATCTGCCGCGCATGCAGATCCTCTTCACCTCCGAGACCAATACCGGCCAGATCTTCCTCCCCGGCGTCAACACGCTGCTGCTGATCGGTGTCATCGCGCTCGTGCTCGGCTTCGAAAGTTCCGAATCGCTCGCCACCGCCTATGGCATCTCCGTCACCGGCGCGATGGTGGTGACGACGCTGATGGCCTTCGAATTCGTGCGTCTGCGCTGGCACTGGCCGCAGACGGTGGCGATCGCAGTCCTGGCCCCGCTTCTGGCCTTCGAGCTGGTTTTCCTCGGTGCGAACCTGCTTAAGATACACGATGGCGGCTGGGTGCCGGCGATGATGGCGATCATCTTCACCATCATCATGTGGACCTGGAAACGCGGCACCGCGATCCTGTTCGAAAAGACCCGCAGTATCGACGTGCCGCTCGAAACCTTCGTGCCGATGGTGGAGAAGAAGTCCGACCATGCGCCGGTCTCGGTGCCCGGTATCGCCATCTTCCTGACCAGCGATCCGCAGACGGCGCCCGCGGCTCTTCTGCACAACATCAAGCACAATCACGTCCTGCACGAAAAGAACGTCATCCTCACGATCCGCACCGTCAACAAGCCGCGCGTGTCGATCGACGAGAGATACCGCGTCGAAAAAATCTCCGAGCGCTTCACCGTCATCGAATTGCGCTTCGGCTTCATGCAATCGCACAACGTGTCCCAGGCGCTCGCCTATCTGCGCAAGACGGGCTTCAAGTTCGACATCATGTCGACCTCGTTTTATCTCGGCCGCCGCAAGCTTATTCCGGATGCGCAGTCGGGCATGCCCATGTGGCAGGATCGGCTTTATATCGCCATGGCCAATGCCGCGACCGATCCGTCAGATTATTTCCACCTGCCGGCCAACCGGGTGGTGGAGCTGGGTGCCCACGTCATCATCTAAGGGAGGCCGAACACCTCCACCGCGTGTCCTCGCCGCAACATTCACGCCTTTGTTAAATGCGCGTGTGCTGAAGGAGCCTGTGGAACAAGGCTTTCCATGCGCGGCGTTAACCGCTCATCAAGGTTAATGATTCACTCTTCAAGCAGTGTCGTCGCCCTGTCCCAGCCCCAGAGGCTTCCGGCGGGCTTCTATGGTTACCTTGTGGAGTTGCCGTTTTGCGTGCGAAAATTGTTCTGCGTAAGAGGTCCCTGCCGCGTTGGGACAGGTTGGCCTCTCCGGTTCTGCTGGGCCTCACTGCCTGGCTGGCCTTTCCGGCAGTGCCGTCCCAGGGTGACCTGACCGATCTTTTTGCGGGCAGGAACGGCTCGTCGGAAAGCTGGCGCATGGTCATCACCCAGTCTCCGGCCGGATCGCTGCACACAGCCTCGCTCGCCTTCCCCGGCGGCTCCCACGTGCTGGGCGGCGATGCCGGTATTGCGCTGCCCGACGGACGCAAAATGGCGCTTGCCGACAAGGAAAAGCCGGGTGAGGGCACGCCGGACGAAGACCGCGTCAACCGCGCCGAAAAGAAGGGACGCGTCGCGGCCGTCATGCCCATGCTTCCGCCCAAGGCGTTTTCCGCCGGCTCCATCCTCGAACGCTCGAGTTCGCTGACCAAGCCCGTCCAGGACGAGGATGAAATGACCGCCTTCGTCAAGGTCGACAAGGGCGAGCAGGCCAGCCAGCAGCCGATCGAGGTGGCCGAATTCTACTTCCGCAAGGATGAGGTGAAGGAGAAAAGCCTTCCGCCGATGATCGCCAGTCTCGTGACCAGCGATCATGCCGATATCCTCGCAACGGCCTATGCTTCTTCAGCGCCGGATTTCTCCCGCCAGTCGCCCTTCGATGCGATCCTGAAGAAACCTGAAGCCGGCCGCTTCATTCCACCGATCGGCCCGGAGGATCATGCCTGGGCGGCAAACCCGCTGCCGGCTGATTCCTTTTCGCCCAAGCAGCAGCAATGCCTGGCGTCGGGAATCTACTTCGAGGCGCGGGGCGAATCGGTGCGCGGCCAGGCGGCCGTCGCCCAGGTCATTCTCAACCGCGTGCGCAATCCGGCCTATCCGGATACGATCTGCGATGTCGTTTATCAGAACGAGGACTGGCGCAATCGCTGCCAGTTTTCCTTCGCCTGCGACAACATCAAGGACCGGATCCGCTCGCAGGATCACTGGAAGATGGCGCGCGAAGTGGCCATGGCCACGACCGCAGGCAGGATCTGGATGCCCGAGGTCGGTTCCGCGACACATTACCACGCAACCTATGTCCGGCCGAACTGGGCGAGGACGATGAAGAAGGTCGGCCGTATCGGTCTGCACGTCTTCTATAGAACCTATGGTGGTGGTTGGAGCTGATACAAGCGCATCCGCCCCTGCTGATTCCCGCAACAGTTTTATCCGCCATAGTGCCACTTCAGCTATAAAGCGATGAATTCATTGGCTTTAAATCCCTTGGGGCAAGCTGTTTCAGCGCCTTGACTAGCAAGGCGGCGAAAACTATGTTGCGCGCACTTGAAAGAGGGCCGGAAGGCGCGAATTCCCTCGCTAACCGTTGTGCGGCTTTGCCGTACGGGAGAGCCGGTGATGGAGGATGCGATGGACGAGCCTGATGATGGTCTGGATGAGCGCCGGAAGCGCCTTTCTGCAGCCTTGGCTGACAGGGAGGCCGAAAGCGCGGCAGAGGATAGGAAGAACGGACAGTCGGAAGCCAGCCGCAAGGGAATGGCGCTCGGATTGAAGATTTCCTCCGAATTCATTTCTGCCATCGCCGTGGGCGGAATCTTAGGCTATCTGATCGATTGGGCCATCGGCTCAAAACCTTGGGGGATGATACTTTTTGTCCTCCTCGGATTTTGTGCCGGTGTGTTAAGTGTGCTCCGCGCCGTAGGCATGGTGGCTCAGCCACCACACCTTGATGGCCGCAGCAATCAGGACAAGAAGTGAGGCGGCCTTAGGTCGTCTGATGAACAGGCCGCGCTGGCGGTCATCGAAAGAGGGTAGACGGTGGCAAACGATCCGATCCATCAGTTCCACATCAACACGATCGTGCCGATCGAAATCGGCGGGATTGATTTCTCTTTCACCAACGCTTCCTTGTTCATGGTCGCAACGGTCGCTATCGCTGCCGGCTTTCTCTATTTCTCCACGTCGCAGCGCTCGCTGATCCCGGGCCGCGCGCAGTCCGTTGCCGAAATGTCCTATGAATTCGTCGCGAATATGTTGCGCGAAGGGGCAGGCAGCCACGGCATGAAGTTCTTCCCGCTGGTCTTTTCGCTGTTCATGTTCATCCTGACGGCGAACCTGATCGGCATGTTCCCCTATTTCTTCACCGTCACCAGCCAGATCATCGTTACCTTCGCCCTGTCGATCCTGGTCGTCGGTCTCGTCGTGGTCTACGGTTTTGCCAAGCACGGTTTCCGGTTCCTGAAACTTTTCGTGCCATCCGGTGTTCCGGGCGTCCTGATGCCTCTCGTTGTCTCGATCGAGGTCATCTCCTTCATCGCCCGCCCGATCAGCCTGTCGGTTCGTCTTTTTGCGAACATGCTGGCCGGCCACATCACGCTCAAGGTTTTCGCAGGTTTCGTGACCTCGCTCGGCGCACTCGGCGCGCTCGGCATCGGCACGGCCATCCTGCCCCTCATCATGACCGTCGCTCTGACCGGTCTGGAATTTCTCGTTGCATTCCTTCAGGCCTACGTCTTCGCAGTCCTGACATGCATGTACCTGAACGATGCCCTGCATCCGGACGGTCACTGAGAAATAAAGTCGTTGGTGCTTGAGGGCACCAGTCCAAAGCCGCAACAAACCATTCGAAGGAGTTCATCATGGACGCGGAAGCAGCAAAGTACATCGGCGCAGGTATCGCTTGCCTCGGCATGGGTGGCGCAGGCATCGGCCTCGGCACGATTTTCGGCAACTACCTGTCGGGCGCTCTGCGTAACCCGTCGGCTGCTGATGGCCAGTTCGGCCGCCTGATTTTCGGCTTCGCCGTTACGGAAGCTCTGGGCATCTTCTCGCTGCTCGTAGCTCTCCTTCTCCTGTTCGCTGTCTAAGACTTAATCGTCTAGCGGCATAGGATAGGATCACGGCCGGCCGGAAACGGTGAGCCGTGATCCACTTTATATGGAATTCACCTGGAGGTGATGATGTTCGTGACCTCGGCATACGCGCAGACCGCGCCGGCCGCATCTGAAACGCCCGCAGCGCCTGCTGGCGAGGTTCATACCGAAACCGGCGTCGCGCACGGCGGAGAGCATGAGTCCGCGGGCTTCCCGCCATTCGACTCGTCGCATTTCGCTTCGCAGCTTCTCTGGCTCGCCATCACTTTCGGCCTTTTCTATCTTGTGATTCAGAAGGTCATCATGCCGCGCGTTGGCGGCATTATCGAGGACCGCAAGGGCCGTATCGCCGGCGACCTCGAGGAAGCAAGCCGCCTGAAGGCGGAAGCCGACGCTGCCGTCGAGACCTATGAAAAGGAACTGGCTGCGGCTCGTTCCAAGGCAAACGGCATTGCCGAAGCTGCCCGCAACGACGCCAAGGCGAAGGCTGCTGCCGATCGCACCGCGATCGAGGCGGAACTGGCGGCCAAGCTCGCTGCAGCCGAAGCCCGTATCGGTGAGATCAAGACCAAGGCTTTTGCCGAAGTCGGCGCGATTGCCGAAGACACGGCAACCGCGATCGTCGATCAACTGATCGGCGGCAAGGCCACCGGCGACGACATCAAGGCTGCTGTCGCAGCTGCCAAGACGGGAGCCTGATCCATGGATGCAACATTTTGGGCCCTGGTCGGTCTCATCCTCTTCCTCGGCCTGATGATTTACATCAAGGTTCCGGGCATGGTGGGGAAGTCGCTCGACCAGCGCGCCGACAACATTCGCGGCGAACTCGACCAGGCCAAGCGCCTGCGTGAGGAAGCCCAGGCGCTGCTCGCCGAATACCAGAAGAAGCGCAAGGAAGCCGAAGCCGAAGCTGCAGCCCTGGTTGCTGCCGCCGAACGCGAAGCCGCTCTGCTGACCGAGGAAGCACGCCAGAAGACCGAGGAATTCGTTGCTCGCCGCAACGCGCTCTCGGAACAGAAGATCAAGCAGGCTGAAGCCGACGCCATCAGCGCCGTCCGTTCTGCCGCCATCGACATCGCCATCGCAGCCGCCGGTAAGGTGATTGCGTCGAAGACCGACAAGACCACCCAGACCGCGCTCTTCAAGGACGCCGTCGCCAAGGTCCAGTCGCGCCTAAACTGATCGCTCGATCGGATATGGAATTTGAAAAGCCGGGTGGAAACGCCCGGCTTTTTTGTTGACATAAAGGTTTGGTCCCTTTGTGCATGACTGGGGCCGGCGCAGGCAAGTTGCCAGCGGGCGCTCGTCGGCTTTCGGCTCGAAGCGTTTAGGTCTTGCGCCGAGCAATATCTGTCTCACGCGGTTGAAGGATGATTCTAATTTCTGAACGGCCGCTATCATCTTTGGGTACAATGTGCAGATAGAGATGATCGTTGTAACGCCCGACCGCGAATTTTGCAGAAATCGGTGCAGTGTCAGCTTCGAATATCCATTTGCCTTCACCAGAAGCCAGAATGCCGTTCGTCTCCGGGTCCAGCAACAACATCGACCAGCCCGCTGAGCTGAAGAAGCCGACTGCCTCACCATGTTGAATGACACCAACTGAAGGAAACGATCCGTCTGAACTGCGCCATCGTCCAGCTAGAAGATGTTCGGCCGCCCCAGCTGGGAAAGTCGCTGAGACAAAAACAATGAGGGCAACGGAAAGGGAATGTCGGCACGAACCCAGCATGAATGTCCCCCGTAGATCTGGCTCGTTGGAAGTGGTGCTGCCGGATTACGTTCGAATTGTGAGCGACTATCTTGGGCCAAACGAGGTCGTTCTCTCGAAGTGCTCAATAGCTGAAAGTTGCGCCTTTTCGCCGCCGCTGGGGCTTGTCAGGCCAGTCTTTGGATGACAGGGCAATTCCAACATGGCGCTGCATCTCCGCGTTGAAACACCCGGCGAATTGTGAGGTCACAAATCCTCGCTCAAAATGGTGGTGTCCGGAGTTAGTCACAAGCACAGCATCAGTATCATAGGCGTATCCAGCAAGAATCTCGTCGCGGCGATCGGACGCTCGCAACTGGCCTTAGCGTGGCAAGCTCCGTCTAGAGCCTGCGCGCTTCCAGCCGTCGTTTGTCATGCTCGACATGCTCGAAACCCTTCTGTGTCAGGCGGAACTGTCGTTTCTGGAACTCGCCGCGGATAAGGATAAAACCTTGTTCCTCGGCTTCGGCCAAAGTCTTCAGGCTTGTTCCTTTCGGGGGAGACTGCCAACCCAGGCCCGCGGCGCTGTGCAGCAATACCATTATCTTGATAATCTTGTTTCTCCACGGATGGTGCTTAGGCGCGCACTCATAGCCTTGTGCCTCCGCTGCTGCAATGATCACGGATGAACGAATCCGCGCCATGGTGGTCAGTGCAGCCCTCGTCGTTTCGGCCGGATACAGTGGTTGGTCGCCTCGGTGCCCGTTCCCCAAGCCTATCCCTCCGCCGCATCATCCTTCTTCAGCGGCCGAAAGCTCATCCGATTCAGCGGGCAGGGGCCATCGGCAACGATCGCGTCGCGGTGCTGTTCGGTGCCGTAGCGGGCGTGCTTGGCAAAGCCGTAGGCCGGTTTTGCGCTCAGGTCTGACGTTGTGGAAATGCGCGGCGGCTGCGAAACGTCAGCCACTGCGGCCATACACTTTCAACGGCCGCATGCCGGGCGGCAATGGATGACGGATACGCGGCATCTGACTGATTGGCGTTATATCGTGGGTCATCCGCGCTCGTAACAATGATCGGGGGCGCCCCGAACTGATCCGCGGTAATATCGAGTATGAGGCCGCCGCAATGAGCCCACGCATGGCTTTCCCAGCGATCACCTGAAAAGAATCCGAAAGGACTGACGCGGTTGAGGCCGGTTGCATCGAATGGATTGCCGATAGCGAATTCGCATTCGAGGCCTTCCAGACGCAGTGCCTTGCAGAGAAACAGACTGCTTCGGCCACAGGTGCCTCGCGAGTTAGGCGACGGCACCGCATCGCCGCGCCGTTCATGCCAGAGTGGCCAGATTGTCTCGAGAAACAGGCGGGTGTCCGCAATATGGCCAACGAGTGTCCCAGTGGCCACGGCGCCGCTCAGAGGATGTCATCCTTCTTTAGTGGACGAAAGCTCATCCGGTGCAGCGGGCAGGGGCCGTCCGAGATGATCGCATCCCGATGTTGCTTGGTCCCGTAGCCTGCGTGCTTGGCAAAGCCGTAGGCCGGATAGACGAGGCCGGCCCGTTCCATCATCCGGTCTCGCGTCACCTTGGCGATGATCGAGGCGGCGGCGATGGAGACGGAGCGGCTGTCGCCCTTGATCACCGCCTTCCCGGAACAGGAAAGCCCCTTGGACACGTCACGGCCGTCGACCAGCACATGGGCCGGAGCGACGGGCAGACCCGCCACCGCACGACGCATGGCATCGAGGCTGGCGCGCAAAATGTTTATCTCGTCGATCAGTCTTGGTCCCGACGACGCGATCGAAACATGGGCGGTCGCCATGATCGCTGTAAACAGCGCCTCGCGCTGCTTCAGGCTGAGCTTCTTGGAATCATTGAGGCCGACCGGGATATTGTCGGGATCGAGGATGACGGCTGCGGCAACCACGGGACCTGCCAGCGGTCCGCGCCCGGCCTCATCGGTTCCGGCAACCGGCCAGTGCCCGGCCTCGCGGGCGGCGAGTTCCAGGCTGAAATCGCAGGTGAGCGGAGCATCGAAAAGCATCGGAGAATCGGGCGGCGTACGAACCAACATGGCGGCAGGCTCGCACGCCGTCCCGATCTCCTGCAAGCCCCGAAAGCGAGTGCGGCTTCGCTTTCCACCGCCGATGGCAGTGGGCTCGGGGCAACGTTCTCGGCGGGGCAAGGGGGCGGGGACCTGACCGAGAACGAAGCTGAATGCATATGAAGGGCTGAGATGAACTATGCCGAAGAATGCCGGCGCATTCTTGGACGTTTCGCTCTCCGTCCTGCCCTCGTGATTGTGTTGCCGGTCCTCCTACAGAAGCGACAGCTGGATGCCGGCGCCATTCGGGCGGATGAACAGGTCGTCGCGCAGATGCATGCCGCGTCGGGTAAGCCCCAGCCGCTTGGTTGCCATTTCGAAACGGCGGCCGATCTGCCAGGCATAGGGACCGGTACCCTTCATCCGTTTGCCGAACTCGGCATCGTAATCCTTGCCGCCGCGCATGGAGCGGATCAGCGACATGACATGCCGGTAGCGATCCGGGTAGTTGCGCAGCAGCCAGTCACGAAACAACGGGCTGACTTCCAGCGGCAGGCGCAGGAGCACGTAGCTCGCCTCCGTCGCACCCGCCGCATGGCCGGCTTCCAGAATGCGCTCGATCTCGTGGTCGTTCAGCGCAGGAATGATCGGCGAGGTCATGATCGCCGTCGGAATTCCGGCATCCGTCAATGCCTTGATCGCTTCCAGCCGTTTGGCTGGCGTCGAGGCACGCGGCTCCATCGTCCGCGCCAGCTTCCGGTCGAGCGTCGTCACCGAGATCCCGACCTTGGCCAGCCCCTTCGAGGCCATGTCGGACAGAATGTCGATATCGCGCATGATGAGCGCCGACTTGGTCACGATCAGCACCGGATGGTTGGCCTTCTGCAGCACTTCGAGGATCTGGCGCATGATCCGCCATTCCCGCTCGATCGGCTGATAGGGATCGGTATTGGTGCCGATCGCGATCGCCCGGACCTTGTAGTCCGGCCGGCTCAACTCCCGTTCCAGAAGACGCGGCACGTCAGGCTTGGCAAACAGTTTTGCCTCGAAATCGAGACCCGGCGAAAGGCCCATGAAACTGTGGCTCGGCCGGGCAAAGCAGTAGATGCAGCCATGTTCGCAGCCGCGATAGGGATTGATCGAGCGGTCGAAACCGATATCCGGGCTGTCATTGCGGGTGATCGCGGTTTTCGGCTTCTCCACCTGCACTTCGGTGCGGAACGGTTCCAGCTCCTCCAGCGTCTGCCAGCCATCGTCGAAAGCCTCGCGACGTTCGTCCTCGAAACGCCCGCTCGGGTTGAGACCCGCGCCCCTGCCGCGTCGCCGATCGATCTCGATCCGCAGCCCGGACGATTGGACCAGTGCATCGGCAATGTCAGCCGTATGGGCGGGCGCAAACGCACCCTGCCGCAGTTGGGACAGCTCTGTCATTGATGGCTCCTGACGGGATCGCTTCCCGTTCTCGATGATTAAATTCCTACCCCTGAAATGAGAACATTGCAAGAACAAACTTTGTTCCTTGCTGGCTTTCCCCATTCCCATGGGGTAAAGGTCAGAAATGCTGACTGTTTTGATGGAATGCAGGGATCAGGAGGCCGAGCTTGCGCAGACGCTTTCTATCCTTGTCACGGCTGCCGTTGAGGGGCTTGTAAGCGACGTGATCGTGCTCGATCACGCATCGAGCGATGGCTCGTCGCGCGTGGCGGATGCCGCCGGCTGCCGGTTTCACAGCCATTGGGATATCAAGGACGTGCTGCGCAGCGCGCGGGGAGAGTGGCTGCTGTTCATCGAGGCCGGTGCCCGTCCGCAAAGCGGCTGGATCGAGGAAGTGGTCGAGCATCTGGCGCTCCACAAGCAGGCGGCGCGGTTTTCCCCATCGCGCAATTACCGCCGCCCGTTCTTCAAGCGGATCGGCCGAACGGTTCCTCCGCTCGAATACGGGCTGATCCTGCCGAAAAAGAGCGCGATTGCGATTGCCAAGTCCGGCATGAGCCTGGAAACGCTGGCAAAGGGGCAGAAGGCAACGAAGCTGATGAGCCAGCTCATTCCGGCCTGGGTCGTGCGGGCGCGCTGAGGGTTCGGCAAGCCTGTTAGGCTTGGGAGCGGTTCTCGCACAGGCAAATGCGCGAAAACAAAAGGCTGGGGTATTTGCGCCAATGCTTTCCCTGTCGCAAATACCCTTTCAGATCGAATTCGGGATGGATCAGATCTCGATCCCGTGTGCGGCAAGGTCGCGCTTCAGTGTCTCGGCATCGGTAAATTGCACGGCCTTCCAGCCGGCCGCACGCGCGCCTTCGACATTCACCATCGTATCGTCGATGAAGATCGAGTTTTCCGGCACAAGGCCGAAATCCTTCGCATGCCGATCGTAGATTGCCACGTCCGGCTTGATCAGGCCGATCTCGCCCGAGACCGTGACGCCGCGCGTTGAATTGAGGAACGGATACATCTTGCGCGCCTCGACAAATGTGTCGGCGGCAAAGTTCGTCAGCATCGTCACGTCATGACCCTTGTCGATCAGGCCGAGCATGATGGCGACGCTGTCATCATAGGAATGCGACACCATTTCCGGCCAGTAGGTGCGGAAGGCGCGGATATGGTCTTCCCGGTCGGGAAATTGCGCAATCAGCAGCGCCTCTGCGTCTTCCCATTTACGGCCGCGGTCCTGCTCCAGGTTCCAGTCATGGGTGCAGACGTTCTGGAAAAACCACGTGCGCTCCTCGGCATCGGGAATGATGCGGGAAAACGGAAGGTTGGGATCGTAATGGATCAGAACCTTGCCGATGTCGAAAACGATGTGGTCGATCTTGTCTGTCATGATGTTTCCTGCGGTCAGTGTTTTGCAAAGGCTGTCGGAATAGCCTGACTGATTACCTTTTTCATGACGGTCGGCAAAGCCTCGTTATCGAGCTTCTCGACCGGCACCCACCATCCTTCCGGCTCGCCGCCGAAGGCAACGCGCGTGCGAAAAACCGAAAGCCGCAGTTCGAAATGGGTGAAGACGTGGGTGATGACCCCGCAAGGCTCCCATTCGGCGACAAACGGCGCATGCTCGACATCGGTGCCGCCGTCGATCCGTGCCGTCCACGCCGTCGTCGGTACTTCCGTCATCCCGCCGAGCAGGCCGGTTTCGATCCGCCGCCTGAGCAGGATATCGCCATTTTCGGTGATGGCGACGAAGGCCGCGCCGACGCGCACCGGCTTTTCCTTCTTCGGCGCCTTCACCGGAAAACGCTCAGGCTCGTGTTCCGCCAGCGCCAGACAGTCGTCACGGAAGGGACAGAGCGCACATGCGGGGCGTTTGGGCGTGCAGATCGTGGCTCCGAGATCCATCATCGCCTGGGCGAAATCGCCGGGTCTGTCGGTCGGCGTCAGTTCCCGTACCCGGGCCTTCATCACCGGCTTGGAACCGGGCAGCGGTGCATCGATTGCATATAGGCGTGAAATGACCCGCTCGACATTGCCGTCCATGACGGCGGACGGCCGGTTGAAGGCGATGGCTGCAACGGCGGCCGACGTGTAGTCGCCGATGCCGGGCAGCGCCCGCAAACCGTCCTCGGTATCGGGAAACATGCCGTCATGGTCGGTGGCGACCGCCTCTGCGCATTTCTTCAGGTTGCGGGCGCGGGCGTAATATCCAAGCCCCGCCCATGCGGCCATCACGTCGTCGGAAGGCGCTGCCGCCAGATCCGTCACACTCGGCCAGCGATCGAGAAATTTTGCGAAATAGGGTTTGACCGCCTGCACGGTGGTCTGCTGCAGCATCACTTCCGACAGCCAGACATGATAGGGATCGGCGCGCTTTCCGGCCTTGGCCGCCGACGGGCTGACACGCCACGGCAGTTCCCGGTGATGGCGATCATACCAGGAAAGCAGCTTTGCCGCGTGTGTAAGCGTGGGTATCGGGGATAACGTATCGAGCATCGTTTGCCGTCTTGGGGGTGAGTACCCTATACTTGGAAGATGAATGCGCCGGCATCAAGGACGGCTCAAGCCTGCGAGGCCGGTTATCCAGCGATGAATTACTCAGCCAAGAGAACGCCTTTCAACCGCAAGGGCGCAAACCAGATCGCCGAAATCGCCAACGGCATCATCGATCCGGTGCTCGCCAAGCGTGCCGGTATTTCGACGGCACTGCTTGGCTCGTGGGACGAGATCGCCGGCGAGGAGTTTGCCGATTGCACAAGGCCGGAAAAGATCACCTGGGCGCGCAATGACGGCTACCGCGACGACGGGTATACGCCGGGCGTGCTGACGATCGCCTGCGAAGGCGCGCGTGCGCTGTTTTTGACCCATGCCCAGGGCGAACTGATCGGCCGCATCAACAGCTTTTTCGGCTTCCCGGCCGTGCGCCAGATCCGTATCGTGCAGAAACCGGTCTCGCCGCAGGTAAAACACTCCAGGGCCCCGAAGCCCCTGAAGGGCGAGCCGGCGCGCAAACTGCATGACATGATGGAAGGCATCGAAAGCGAGGCGCTGCGCAAGGCAGTGGAACGTCTGGGCACCGCCGTGATGCAGCAAAAAACGCGCAGATGACGCTGCATCTGCCGTCCACGTGCTGTGGACGGCAGATAGCTGGAGAAATTTATCTCGGGAAGAACATTCCATTCGTGATCGGGGTCTGCCGCATTCCCTGCGGACGCTTTTCGAAAACGATCACGCTGTCGTAAAAGCTCATCGCATCCGTGCCGGCAGTGAAACCGGTTGGCGGCAGAGCGCCACGGGTGTGACATGCATTGAGGTCGTCGATCCTGCTTTTCGCAAACTCGATGAACGTGTCGGCTTTCTTCAGCCCGCCGCCATATTCTTCCCAGTAGTTCGTATGCAGGTCTTCGATGAGATAGACGCCCCTGACCGATACTCGCGCATAAAGCATGAGAAACGATTTGACGATGTGATGGACGATGTGGCTGCCGTCATCGATCACGATATCGACATGGGGATATTTCTCGAAGATCGTGTCGAACAGCGCCGGGTCGTCCTGGCTGCCGATAAAGATTTCGATATCCTCCGCTTCATGCTGCTTGCATTGCGGATCGATATCGACACCGATGATCTTTGATCCTGGTCCGAAATAGCCTTTCCACATGGCGAGCGAACCGCCGCCGGCGACGCCGATCTCGAGAACGACGGGGCTCTTGTCGCGGAACCGCTCGAAATGCCGCTCGTATATATCGAAGTAGTGAAGCCATTTATGTAGGCGTTTTTCGCCGTTGTTCAGAAAGTATCGGTGCAGAAAGCCGTCGCCATTCATGTCAATAGACCTCGATTTTCTCTTGAGAAGTTCCATTGGTTTTGTTGATGGGCAAACGGCAGGTCTCGCCAAACTCTGGTCGCTTGCTCTCATGCACAATCCGCCATCGTGGCGGCTTGGGTTGGAAACGTTATGAAATCATCATCGATTGGCGCGGCTCATCATCGGCCGGAAGGAAATCCGTTTAGCGGCGGTCCTTACGAATCATGAATAATTGCTTCGAGGCAGCTTTGCAACTTGGCGCTAGGGAGCCACACTGCGTGTGATGCTCCTCTCCCTGCGGCCGGGCGCATTGCGCGCAGCGTGGAGCGAAAGGACCGCAGACGGTATTCTGCTGTGTGCCGAGACAAAATGTCAGCTTATCTGTATCTCCCAGCTTTTGTCACAATTCTTTGAAGTAAGTTACGTATCGGCAACTTGCCGAGGATTGAGCGCCGGGATACGGAGGTTCCAATCTTTCATTTTGCTCTCACACGGGTGTCCCCATGTTTCTGAACGATATGACCACGACACGGCGCGCGCTTCTCGGCGGTGTGGCTGTCACTGCACTCGCTCTTGCTCTCCCGCTCGGCATCACCGATGCCTTTGCTCAGGAAAAGCCGGAAGCGCAGGGCGATGTCGATATGGCTGCAGCGCTGAAGCCTGGCAACTTGCCGGAAATGGCACTCGGCAAGGACGATGCACCGATCAAGGTCATCGAATACATGTCGATGACCTGCCCGCATTGCGCGCATTTCCACATCACCACCTTCGAGCCGATCAAGGAAAAGTACATCGATAGCGGCAAGGTGCAGTTCATCATCCGCGAATTCCCGTTCGATCCGGTCGCGACCGCAGCCTTCATGCTGGCGCGTTCGAACCCGCAGAACCCGACCGAACATGCGACGTCGGAACAGTATTTCGCCATGGTCTCGATGCTGTTCAAGCAGCAGCGCGCCTGGGCGGCCCCGGCCGACAAGGATGTCCGCGCTGCACTGATGCAGACCGTCAAGATTGCCGGTTACACACAGCAGACTTTCGAAGCCTGCTTGACGAACCAGACGCTTCTCGATGAAATCAACGCCTCGGTTAAGCGGGGCGCGGATGAATTTGCCGTCAACTCCACGCCGACCTTCCTGATCAACGGGAAGAAGTATTCTGGAGACATGTCGGTTGAATCCATGTCGGCGCTTTTCGATAGCATCGGATAACGCTCTCTCACCCGAGAGAGCGAGGGGCGCATCATGAAGTTCAACAAGCTGCGCCTTGTCGGTTTCAAGTCTTTCGTCGAACCGACGGAATTCTTCATCGAGCGCGGCCTGACCGGTGTGGTCGGGCCGAACGGCTGCGGCAAGTCCAATCTTGTCGAGGCGCTTCGCTGGGTAATGGGCGAGAATTCCTACAAGAACATGCGCGCGTCCGGCATGGACGACGTCATCTTTTCCGGCTCCGGCAACCGCCCGGCGCGCAACACCGCCGAAGTCGGCCTCTACCTCGACAATTCCGATCGCACCGCACCGGCAGCCTTCAATGATGCCGACGAGATCCAGGTCACCCGCCGGATCGAGCGCGAGAACGGATCCGTCTATCGCATCAACGGCAAGGAAAGCCGCGCCAAGGATGTGCAGCTTCTGTTTGCCGACGCCTCCACCGGCGCCCGCTCGCCATCCATGGTCGGGCAGGGCAGGATCGGCGAGCTGATCAACGCCAAGCCGCAGGCCCGCCGGCAGCTACTGGAAGAGGCAGCCGGCATTTCCGGCCTGCATTCCCGTCGCCACGAGGCGGAACTGCGCCTGCGAGCCGCCGAAACCAATCTTGAACGTCTGGAAGACGTCGTCGTCCAGCTGGAAAGCCAGATCGAAAGCCTGAAACGTCAGGCAAGACAGGCAAACCGCTTCAAGTCGCTCTCTGCCGATATCCGCGCCCGAGACGCGATGCTTTTGCATATCCGCTGGGTAGAAGCGGAGCAGGCTGAACTGGAAGCCCAGACCGCGCTGAACCAGATTACCAACGTCGTTGCCGAGAAGGCTCAGGGCCAGATGGAGGCGGCCAAGGATCAGGCGATCGCCAGCCTCAAGCTGCCGGAACTGCGCGAGCAGGAGGCGAAAGCCGGTGCCGCCCTGCAGCGCCTGCAGATCGCCCGCAGCCAGCTGGAAGAGGAAGCCGGCCGCCTGCTGAAACGACGCGACGAGCTGACCCGCCGTCTGGCGCAACTGGCTGAAGACATTCGCCGCGAGGAACAACTCGCCGCCGACAACACGTCTTTCCTCGAAAAACTGGATGAGGAAGAGGCAGAGTTGAACGACATGCTGGCCGACAGCGGTGCCGAAAGCGCCGATCTGCGCGAGGCATTCGAGGCGGCGGACGCAGCGCTTGCCGAAAGCGAACAGTTGCTGGCGGCAATCACCGGTGAACGCGCCGAAGCTGCCGCCAGCCGCAATCAGCTCGAACGCCTGATCCGCGATCTTTCCG
>UBNQ01000032.1 GCA_900466875.1 Hyphomicrobiales bacterium
GCATGGCATCTTCTTCTCAACAGAAGATCACGCCCCCTCGCCCATCGTCCCGCCATCGCAGAGCAACCGGAGTCACGGATAACAACTGCCGAACGGGGCGCTGAGAGGTGTCACTTTTAAACTAATTTACGAGGCAGCTTTCAGCGCCCCGTCCGACCAGACATTCGTCCTCCTCGGGCGAACGACATAAGACCCGAGGATCACCAAGGGGGAACCATGTCCAACGAAACCGCACCCTTCATAAGCCGCATCTGCCGCTATACCGCAGAGATATTCGCGATGCCACCAGGCTGCCTGCGCCGCAATTGCCGCCGTACAGATCGGTGTCTGGGGGATGTCTCGGCGGACGGCGAGCCGCCGTGCATCTCCCGTCTGAAAGCCGACGATCGCCAGCTGTTCGCCCTGCATGTCACATTGGCGCGGGTCGGAGCCTGCGAGCTTCGCGAAGGAAAGATAAAGCGGGTGGCCAGGGAACCCTTCGAGGTTCATTCACAGCGGCTCGGGCGTCTTGTCGCGGTCCATACACTTGCCGATCTTGCGGCAAACCGCGCCATCTTGCGCAAGCGCCTGCGCGACATGAAGATCACCACCTCGGCCCGCAGGCCCACACGTCCGGCGGCGACCTTCTATCGTCATTTCGGAGCACCGGCAGAGGATGCGGATCGGTCTGACAGCGATGCGGCAGCCGGCCCTAAAGTATGACTTTATCGGCATTTGTTCTCGACAGCCGCACCGCCCCCGCGCTATCGAGAAACGCAATCAATCTCGGGAGGAAATCCGAAAATGCCAAAGCCTGTGTCGATCATCCTTGACTGGGGTACGAGTTCGCTGCGCGCAGCGCTCGTTTCGGAAACGGGCGAGACGCTCGACACCCGCGATACGACGAGCGGCGGCATCCAGTTCGTCAAGGACGGCGCTTTCGAAGCGGCCCTGATGGAAACCGTCGGCGCCTGGTTTTCCGAACACGGCCCCCTTCCGGTCATCGCCTCGGGCATGATCACCAGCCGCAACGGCTGGATCGAAGTCCCTTACGTCGATGCCCCTGCCGGTGTCGCGGAATTGGCCGCCGGCACGAAACAGCTCACTCTCGGCAACGGCGCGACCGTCACCTTCCTGCCCGGCATGCGCGATCCCGCAGCAAAACCGTTTCCGGATGTCATGCGCGGCGAGGAAACCCAGATCGTCGGCTTCGGCCTCGACAGGGATTGCACCGTCGTCCTCCCCGGCACGCACAGCAAATGGGCGCGCGTCGAGAACGGCCGTATCGCCGGTTTCCAGACCTATGCGACCGGCGAGGTCTTTTCGCTTCTCACCAAACATTCCTTCATCGCCAAGGCGCTCGATCCGGCTCCCGGCTCGGAACCCGTCTGGTCGGCCTTTGATCGCGGCGCGGAGTTTGCCGCAAGCGATGCCCGCGCTGCCGATGCCTTCCTGTCAGCCGTCTTTTCCGCCCGCACCGGCGTGCTCGCCGGCGTATTGAAACCCGAAGATATCGGTGATTACGTCTCCGGCCTCGTCATCGGCTCGGAATTCCGCCAGGCCCGCGCTGCCGGCTGGCTCATCCCCGGCGAAGCGATCGGCATCGTCGGCAACAATGTCTTGAACAGCCGCTACGGCCGTGTCGCGCCGCTCTTTGACCTGACCGTGGCGCCAAGCCCGCCGGATGCCGCCAAACGTGGCGTGCAGCTGATCGCCGGCCAATTGCAATTGACGAAATAAGGACGTTTCCCATGAACCTTCATGACGCTCTGAATGAATGCAACCTGATCGCAATCCTTCGCGGCATCAAGCCGGAAGAAGTCGAGGCGGTCGGCGAGACGCTGATCGAGGCCGGCTGGCGCATCCTCGAAGTGCCGCTCAACTCCCCCGATCCGCTGAAAAGCATCGAAAAGCTGCAAAAACTCTTCGGTGACAAGGCTCTGATCGGCGCCGGCACGGTGCTCACCCCCGCCCAGGTTGCCGATGTCGCCGCCACCGGTTCGAAGGTCATCATCTCGCCCAACGCCAATCTCTCGGTCATCGAGGCAAGCGTCGCAAAGGGCATGGTCAGCCTGCCGGGGGTCGCCACTCCGACGGAAGCCTTTGCCGCAATCGGCGCGGGTGCCACCGGCGTAAAGGCCTTCCCGGCGGAAGCCATTCCGCCTTATGTCATCAAGGCATGGAAGGCCGTGCTGCCGAAGGAAATCCCGGTTCTCGCCGTCGGCGGCGTCACGCCCGAAAACATGAAGGCCTTCGTGGATGCGGGCGCTGCCGGCTTCGGCATCGGCGGCTCGCTCTACAAGCCCGGCGACAGCGCCGAAACCGTCGGCGCAAAGGCCAAACAGTTCATTGAGGCGATGCGCGCCATTCGATAGTCGATCAGCCTCCCGCTTCCTTCTAGCTTCCGACGCAATCGGCAGATAGTTTGGCAGCCGATTCGTCGCTCCGTGAAGCGACAGGAAGAGCTGAAGGAGCCTGAGGTTGACGGACTTGAAACGCGGCCTGACTGAATTGAAACCGCAGATCACCGTCATCGGTGTCGGTGGCGGTGGCGGCAACGCGATCAACAACATGATCGAGGAAGAACTCCGCGGCGTCGAGTTCGTGGCCGCGAACACGGATGCCCAGGTTCTGGCAACCTCCAAGGCAACCCGTCGCATCCAGCTTGGCGCCCAGATCACCGAAGGTCTCGGCGCAGGCTCGCTGCCGGATATCGGCCGCGCCGCCGCCGAAGAGTCCATCGATGAGATCATGGATCATCTGGCCGGCTCGCATATGTGCTTCGTCACCGCCGGCATGGGCGGCGGCACCGGCACGGGTGCCGCTCCTGCCATTGCCCGCGCTGCTCGCGCCGCCGGTATCCTCACGGTCGCCGTCGTCACCAAGCCGTTCACCTTCGAAGGCCAGCGCCGGATGAAGACGGCCGAAGCCGGGATCGAGGAACTGCGCGATGCGGCCGACACCGTCATCGTCATCCCGAACCAGAACCTCTTCCGCATCGCCGACGCCAAGACCAGCTTCGCCGACGCCTTCATGATCGCCGACCGCGTGCTTTTTTCCGGCGTCGGCTGCATCACCGACCTGATCGTCAAGGAAGGCCTGATCAATCTCGATTTCGCCGACGTAAAATCGGTCATGCGCGGCATGGGCCGGGCGATGATGGGAACGGGCGAAGCGTCCGGCGACAACCGCGCGCTGCAGGCAGCCGAACTGGCGATCGCCAATCCGCTGCTCGACGACATCTCGATGCGGGGTGCGCGCGGCGTGCTGATCTCGATCTCGGGCGGTTCGGACATGACGCTGTTCGAAGTCGATGAAGCGGCAAGCCGCATCCGCGACGAGGTGGAAGCCGAAGCCGATATCGTCGTCGGCGCGATCTTCGACCGCAATCTCGACGGCAAGTTCCGCGTCTCGGTCGTTGCCACCGGTCTCGACGGCGATCGCGGTGCCGTGCCTTATCCCGCCGGCTGAAAAAGCTGTTGCGACGTCCCCATGCGTCGCGCCCGTGTTATTCTCAAACACCGAACAGATCCTGCATCTGTTCGGTGTTTTGTTGTTTTGCAGGCTGCCCCGGCTTGCGGTCGGCAGTTTGCCATTCAACAATGACCGAGCCTGCCCGAAGCAGGCACCGAGAGTGGATAAAAGCAGACGGGAACCTTCATGCCATTCGACGACAAGAAACTGGAAGAGCTGCGGGCGAAATACGAGAACAGCCCAGGCGGTGAGATTTTCGATCCGAAATTCAAGAAGGTCGCCGACAGGATCTTCAACAAGGCCGGAACGCGCGCAGCACCCTATGCCGGCATCCCCACCTTGCTCGATGCCCCCTATCTGGCCGTCGATGCCGAGAACCCGGATTTCGGCGATCTACAGGTGGCGATGATCGGCATGCCGATGGATCTCGGCGTCACCAACCGACCGGGCTCCCGTTTCGGGCCGCGGGCGCTGCGCGCCATCGAGCGTATCGGCCCCTATAATCACGTGCTGGAATGCGCACCGACTCAAGAATTGCGCGTGGCGGATATCGGCGACGTCCCGTTCCGCAGCCGGTACCGGCTGGAGAAAAGCCATGAGGATATCGAAAAGCGGATCGGCCAGATCGTCGATGCCGGCGTAATCCCGCTTTCGGTCGGCGGCGATCATTCGGTCACCCATCCCATCCTGAAGGCGGTCGGCAAAAAGGCGCCGGTCGGTCTCATCCATATCGATGCCCATTGCGACACAGGCGGCCTGTTCGACGAGACGAAATTCCATCACGGCGGACCGATGCGCAATGCCGTGCTGGACGGCGTGCTCGATCCGACAAGAACGATCCAGATCGGCATTCGCGGCGCTGCCGAATATCTCTGGGAGTTTTCCTACGAGTCCGGCATGACCGTCATCCATGCCGAAGAGGTCACGGGCATGGGCATCCCGGCGATCATCGAAAAGGCGCGGGCGATCGTCGGCGACGGGCCGACCTATCTCTCCTTCGACATAGACAGCCTCGACCCGAGCTTTGCACCGGGAACCGGCACGCCGGAAATCGGCGGCCTGACGACCAGAGAAGTTCTGGAGCTGATCCGCGGCCTGAAAGGCATCAACATCGTCGGCGGCGATGTGGTCGAGGTCGCCCCTCAATATGACGCGACCAGCAACACAGCCCATGCCGGCGCGCAGATGCTGTTCGAGATCCTCAGCCTGATGGTTTTCACCCCATCATTGCGAGAAACCTGAACATTCCAGATCTCTAATTCTTCCTGTGGATGAAGCTAAAAAGTCACTTCAACCGAACATGACTGTGAATTACAAAATCTTCATTTGACGCTGCGACGTCAAAACGCCACCGATTGTTCCAGCCGCCATGATGGCGGTTAGAGGCCCGCATCCTGTGTTGATCGCACGATGCGGGCTTCGTCTTGTCACCACCTCGCCGCGCGGGCCGGATTTCCGTCATCGGATGGTCAGCAATGCGCGGGTCGGCTGCGATATCCGTCCAAAGCCGGATCATGCTGCCGCCAGACAGCCGGTGTCTTGCCGGTTGCGGAGCGAAAAACCTTGGTGAAATGCGCCTGGTCGAAAAAACCGAGTTGAGCCGCGATCTCCGCGACGCAAGCCTTGTCCTGCCGCAGCATATCCTTGGCCTTGTCGATGCGTCTCGACGTCTGCCATTCCAGCGGCGCCTGGCCGGTCGCACGGCGAAAGGCGCTTGAGAAAAGAGTTCTCGGGAATGCAATGGCCGAAGCCATCTCGACCACGGTCATCCGGTGCATGGGCGAAGCATCCAGGCAGGCTCCGATCTCCCGCAGATGATCGGCGGTTATCTCGCCATTCGAGGCGGCGGCGGAATGCGTCATATGGCCGACCATTGCCCCGACCAGCCGTTCGGCAAATGCCGGTACACCCGCAGGCTGCGCCATATCATCGATCAGCAGGCGCGCAAGATCGTCCAGCGGGCCGGGATCGTCGAGCGTGACCGGTGATTTCAATGCCGTCATCGCAGCCGACGAGCCGATTGTCGGCGCAAGGATCTTCAGGGCGCGCTCGTGATGGAGATGCAGGTTGAGATGCGAGAACTCATGCGCAGTCTTGCTGCTCGTCCATAACGGCATGCCGGCCGGAATGAAAAGCGACCGGCCCATCGGCCGACGGCGCGTATCGGCTTCGAGCCCACTGATCGACATTTCCTTGTTGCCCGAAGGGTCGTCGAAGAACAGGAGAATTCTCGGGTCCGGCGAGACATAATATCCGCGGGCATCGCGTTCACTTCGCGCTTGCCAGTAAGATCCCAGAAAGCCGTCATAGGATCGCCAGATCACCGGCTTGGTGACGGTAATGCCGTCGGTCCGCCAGGTCATGGGGGGAAAATATGTCATCCGGCGTTTTCCAGCATCCCGCAAGTCTACCGGTCTCGTCCCGGCAGGTCACTATCATATCTTGCAATGCAAAATTCATTTGCACAGCCAGTTGCAGCAGCGCATCATCCGGATGCGCTCATTCAGCCTCCCTTGCCGGCATCCGGCCAATATCGGGAGAGTTTATTTGGCGCGCGCCGGACGAGACATTCGTGTATATCTATCCGCCCGATGACCTTGCACACTTACCCTGATCCAAACACCGTTCCGACCTCCTCGTCACGCAATTTCGGCAGCATTTCCGCGACCTTCGCACCGCTTGATCCCGCAACAGTGGTTGATGAGGGCGGTGACGTCTCCGACAAGGCAAGGATCGTCATTCCATGCGACCGGGCGGCGGCGGCCTCCCCGGCAAGAGGATCCGCAGCGGCCGAAGCTGTGGAAAATCGGACAGGAGGGCACGCCCGATATCTCCCGGCCGGTGTGCCTCTTGAGGCGGTCGAACCATGCACCCATTGCCTGACCATCCATTTTGAACGCGCCGGGATCATGCCGTTGCTGTCGCCGATACTGGGTGTGTCGGGAGCCCGATCGAGATTGGCACGGCCGGAGATATTTCCCAAAAATGCGGCAGTCGATGCGCTTGCTGACCTGCTTGTCGCCGAATTGGAAAATCCGTCAGGCTCCCCCGTCTATGCGGGCAATCTCGTTGAAGGGATCGTCATAGGACTGATGGGGAAACCGGGAGAACCGGATCGTCAAAATGGCCGCAGGCTGTCCGAAATCCAGATGGCCAGGCTGCAACAGGCCGCGCAGGAAAACGGCCCGGAACCCTTGTCGGTGGCGCAGATGGCGGCGACTGTCGGTCTGTCGACGAGTTCCTTCAAGACCGCGTTCAAGAATGCAACCGGCCAGACACCGGGTGAATGGCAGATGGACAAACGGATCGCAGACGTTCAGCACGCCATGCTGGCGACAACGATGACGCTGGCGGAGATCGCCGTCAAATTCAGCTTCGTCGATCAGGCTCACCTGACGAGAGCATTCCGGAAAATCACCGGTGAGACACCTGCCGCATGGCGCAGCAAGCGCAAGCCGCGATAAGGTTGCCCTGCGGAAAACGCAAGATACCCCGCCCGGACGAACCGGGCGGGGTTGTCTGTGTTACCAGGTTCGACGCAGCGTGGCCGAAATCGTGCGGCCCGGATTGTAGAAATCGGCGCCGAACCCGCCATAGGCAACGTGCTTCTCGTCGAAGAGATTGCTGACATTGACCTGCAGCGACGTGTTGTCGACGATCTCCCAGTTATAGGCTGCATCGAAGATGATCGCGCTGTCCGCCTTCTGCGTATTTTGAGCATTGAAGAAGTAGCCACCGGAATATCGGCCGCCGAGACTGAAGCTCATGTCTCCGCGCTTGCCGTCACCCTCGAGAAGATAGGTGGCCCAAAGGGAGGCGGTCGACTTGGGAACGAATTGCGGACGATTGCCTTCCGTGCCGTTGCCGCCATTCTCGACGATTTCGGCATCCATATAGGAATAGCCGCCGGTGAGGCTGATATTGTTGGTCAACTCAGCCTTGGCCTCAAGATCGACACCGCGGACGCGAATTTCACCGATGGTGGTTTCCTGTCCGGGTTTGGCCGGATCCGTGACCGTGATGTTGTTCTTCTTCAGGTCATAGATCGCGGCGCTGAACAGAGCGGGGAAATCGGTCGGGCGATACTTGACGCCGACTTCGAACTGTTCGCCGAGTTCAGCCTCGCGGGTGATAGTACCGGCCGGCACGGCCGACTGCGCGTAGCTGGCATAGACCGCCATCTCGTCGGTGAACTTGTAGGTCACACCGAACCGGGACGTGAACTCGCTCAGGTCCGCCGTTATGGGCGTGTTGGTCAGCTTGTTCCTGTTGTCGATGTCGATCCAGTCGTTGCGTATACCGGCGGTGACGATCAGCTTGTCGAAGAAGGTCAGTTCCTGCTGGAAGTACAAGGCCTTGGTCTTCTGGGATGTCGTCGTGTTTGAGTTCAGTCCTGCATAGGTCGGGCGTCCGGTATAGATCGGGTTGGTCCAGTCGATGCCGGGTGCGACTGCCTGATAATATCCGCGCGATTCCGCATCATAGTCGTTGTAATACAAGCCGACCAAGCTTCGGCTGTCGACCTGGTCGAAGCTCACGTCATACTGGAGATGCGTGTCGATCAGGAACTGCTCGGCTTCTCCGTAGCTGCCGATGAAGCTGCGCGATGCCGTGGTGCCCGTTGTCGGCGTTGCCGAGATGTAGGCATAGCCATATTCGGAATTCGTGCGGCTATAACGTGCGTTGGAACTCAACGTCAGACCCGTGCCGAAATCATGATCGAGCAGGACGCTGACGGTGTTGCGGTTGACGGCGAGGAAGTTGTAATCCGGCTCGCCGAAGAACGTGTTGCGGTCGAAATTCGAGCCGACCGGATGGCCGCCGCCGCCAGGTACTCCGTCCTTGTTCAGATGGTCGTAAACGACGCTCAGGCTGGTCGCATCCGTCGGCCGCCAGGTGAGGCCGCCCATGAAGAACTTCTGGTCGTCGCGGGAATAATCGTATTCCGCGTCGGCATTTCTCACCTTGCCGGTGAAGCGGTAGGACAACGTGTCATCTGCGGTAATGTTGTCGCCGAAATCGAGGCCGGCCTCCTTCAGGCTGTTCGATCCGCCGCTCGCATATGCCTCACCGAACCGGTCCGACTTGGGCAGTTTCGTGCCGTAGTTGATCGAGCCGCCCGGATCGGAAATGCCGAAGGTCGAGGAATTGCCGCCCTTGAGAACCTCGATGCGCTCGAAGGCATAGGGCTCTTCGCGTATGCCGCCAAAAGGCCTGCCGAGCGGCAGACCGTCCCGGTAGGTATAGGCATCAAAGCCGCGGACCTTGAAGTAATCGAAGCGGTCATCCGATCCGTAGAAATCGCTGGTAATGCCTGGCGTATATTGCAGAGCCTGCTCGATGCTCTGCACATTCCGTTCCTGCATTTCCTTCGATGTGATGACCGAAACGGTTGCCGGCACATCGAGAATGTCGGATTTCATCTTGCCGCCGGCGGTGGTCGTCGTTGCAACGATCGACTTCGAATCGTCATCCGTGCCGCTGCCGTTCAGCGTGATGACCGGCAGAACCGTGCCGGCCTCGCTACCTGCCTCCTGCGCCGAAGCAAGACCCGGCGACAGCGCGATGATTGCGGTGCAACTCAGAAGAACCGTCTTCGCTGCCTGTGTAAAAGATAGCCCCCTGGCCGAATCTGTCGTCTTGATATGCATGCTTCGTTTCCACAAAAATCGCGAATGTCCGCCTGAAACACCGACCTTCGCCGTCCCCGAAAATATCTCAAATACAATCCAGACCCGCCTTTCCGTCATTGGACGAGAGCGAGCCGTATCGGCGAGATGGCGCGGAATCGCATAACCTGACTTCATCGATCAGGTATTGTAGTTTTTCAGACGGTTTGTACGTTGCGACATTTTTTGAACCGGATGGCCCATATGGCCGGCATGGCTGTTGACGCCCAAGGCTGAACCTGAGACGTGAAGTCCACTTATCACGTGATGGAGGCCTGCTATGCTAGGGCGTTTTCGTTCCTCATTTCCCTTGGCGGCTATTCTGCTCTGGTTACTGAGCTTCGGGGCGGTCCTGGCTGCAGAAACGACGTATCCGATCACCATCAAGCATGCCTTTGGCGAAACCGTCATCAAGAGCAAACCGCAACGCGTCGCATCGGTTGCCTGGGCCAATCACGAAGTGCCGCTGGCGCTGGGTATCGTGCCGGTCGGCATGGCTGCGGCCAATTTCGGCGATGACGACGGCGATGGCATCCTCCCATGGGTCGCGGAAAAGCTGACCCAGCTGGGAGGAGACAAACCCGTCCTGTTCGACGAAGGCGACGGCATCGATTTCGAGGCCGTGGCGGCCACACAGCCGGATGTCATCCTGGCGTCGTATTCCGGCCTTAGCCGCGCCGATTATGAGACCTTGAGCAAGATCGCTCCGGTCATCGCCTATCCGCAATCGCCATGGGCGACCGACTGGCGGGAGATGATCCGTTTCAACAGTGCCGGCATGGGCATGGCGGAAGAAGGCGAAGCGCTGGTCAAGACGATCGAAGCGGAAATTGCCAAAACCTTGTCTGGTCATCCGGACCTGGCAGGCAAGTCTGCCATGTTCGTCACCCATCTCGACGCCACGGATCTGAGCGTCGTCAACTTTTATACGACCAATGATAGCCGCGTGAAATTTTTCGCGGATCTGGGCCTGAAGGCGCCGCAAAGCGTCGAGAAGGCCTCGCTGCCCGGAAAATTTTCCGGCTCCGTCAGCGCCGAGCGCGTGGATACGTTTGACGATGTCGACATTCTCGTCACCTACGGCGATCGGAAGCTGATCGATGCGATGAAGGCCAATCCGCTTCTGGCGAGAATGCCGGCGGTCGCCAAGGGTTCTGTGGTCATGCTTGGCCGCAATCCGGTGGGCACGGCGGCAAATCCGACGCCGCTTTCCATCTCCTGGGTGCTGAAGGATTATGTAGCGCTCCTGTCGCAGGCCGCCAAACACCAGCAATGACCGCCGCCCGCAGCCAAACCATCCAACCCTTGTCGCTCGGGCGATCGAATTCCGCCCGCAGCGCCGCGCTTATTGCGCTTGTGACCGCGCTCGTCCTTCTTTGCGCGCTGTCGGTCGCGGTGGGTACGCGCTCGGTCGGATGGGACGATATTGTCTCGGCCCTCAGCGGCCAGACGGACAGTATCGGCGCAGCCGCGGTTTCCGTACGCATCCCGCGTACCTTTCTCGCGCTTCTTGCCGGGGCAGCCCTCGGGCTTGCAGGTGCGGTCATGCAGGGTGTCACCCGCAATCCGCTCGCCGATCCCGGCATTCTCGGCGTCAATATGGGCGCATCGCTCGCTGTCGTCATCGGCGTGGCGTGGTTCCAGATTTCTTCCGCGCATGCCTATATCTGGGTCGCTATTTTCGGTGCGGCCGGTGCAGCGGTGTTCGTTTATACGATCGGCTCCCTGGGGCGCGGCGGTGCAACACCCCTGAAGTTAGCTCTGGCGGGAGCGGCAACCTCGGTTGCCTTCGCCTCGCTGGTGATCGCCGTCGTCCTGCCGCGCAACGATATTGCCGGCGGCATCCGCTCCTGGCAGATCGGCGGTGTCGGTGGCGCCACGTTCGAGCGCATCTATCCCGTCCTGCCCTTCCTTGCCGTCGGGTTCCTGGTCAGCCTTCTGTGTGCCCGCAAGCTGAATTCGCTGGCGCTCGGAGATGAGCTTGCCGCCGGTCTTGGTGAACGCGTGGCCGTTGCGCGCATCATGGCGGCACTCGGCGCGGTCCTGTTGTGTGGCGCAACGACGGCGGTCTGTGGCCCGATCGGCTTTCTCGGACTGGTGGTCCCGCATGTGTTTCGCCTGCTGATCGGCATCGATCACCGCTGGCTTCTGCCGTTTTCGGCGCTCGGCGGTGCCTGCCTGCTCCTGCTGGCCGACATGCTGGGCCGCATCATCGCCCGCCCTGCGGAACTGGAGGTCGGCATCGTCACGGCCGCCATCGGTGCGCCCTTCTTCATCTGGATCGTCAGACGTCAGCGGATCAGGGAACTATGACCATGCCTTCCCGCACGCTCGATCAGGTCGTTGTCGGTCGTCGCCGGCGTGTGCGGCACTACCGGCTGGTTCTTGGCCTTCTGGCCGCCGTGGTGGCGATCTTTTTCGTCATCACCCTGATGATCGGCCAGTCGGTCACGCCGGCAGGGGATTTGCTGCGTGTGCTGATGGGCGAAACGGTGCCGGGCGCCAGTTTTGCCGTCGGGCAATTGCGCCTGCCACGGGCAGTCATGTGCATTCTTGCCGGCCTCAGCTTCGGGCTGGGCGGCGTCGCCTTTCAGATCATGCTGCGCAATCCTCTCGCGAGCCCGGACATTGTCGGCATCACATCCGGGGCGAGCGCCGCTGCGGTTTTCTGCATTGTCGTCCTGTCGATGAGCGGACCGATCGTTTCCATTTTCGCGGTCATTGTCGGCATGGGCGTGGCTTTGGCGGTCTACGGCCTGTCGTTCCGCAACGGCGTGGCCGGCACCCGCCTCATTCTCGTCGGCATCGGTGTTTCGGCCATGCTGGAGAGTTTCGTCTCCTACATCCTGTCGCAGGCGCCATCCTGGAGCCTGCAGGAAACGATGCGCTGGCTGACCGGCAGCGTCAACGGCGCGCAACTGGTGCAGGCGCTGCCACTGCTGGCCGCACTCGTTCTGTTCGGCGGCCTGCTGATCAGCCGGTGGCGGGATCTCGAAGCGCTGCGCATGGGGGATGACATGGCTGCAGCGCTCGGCGTGCGCGTCGGTGTCACCCGCATTCTCGTCATCGTCGGCGCGGTCGGCCTGATTGCCTGCGCAACTGCCATTACCGGCCCCATCGCCTTCGTCGCCTTCCTCTCGGGACCGATCGCCGCACGCATGGTCAGAAGCGGCGGGTCGTTGCTGCTGCTTGCTGCGCTGGTCGGGGCGATCCTCGTTCTCGTGGGCGATTATGTCGGCCAGTTCATCCTGCCCAGCCGTTATCCGGTCGGTGTCGTGACCGGTGCCTTGGGCGCTCCCTACCTCATCTACCTCATCGTGCGCGTCAACCGGGCTGGAGGTTCGCTATGACCATTCAATCCTTTCTCATCAACGATCTCAAGGTCGGTTATGCCGATGCCGACATTCTGCACGACCTCGACCTGCAGGTGCCGCCTGGCAAGATCAGCGTCATTGTCGGGGCAAACGCCTCAGGCAAGTCGACCCTGCTGCGCACCATGTCGCGCCTCATCTCGCCGAAACGGGGGGATGTGCTCCTCGACGGCAAATCGGTGCATCGCACGCCGCCGCGAGAGCTTGCGCGCACGCTCGGTCTTTTGCCGCAATCGCCGATAGCGCCCGAAGGCATTACCGTTGCCGACCTCGTCAGCCGCGGCCGGCATCCGCATCACAGCCTGTTTTCGCGCTGGACGCGGGCCGACGACGAAGCGGTCGCCACCGCGCTCACGACAACCCGAACGACAGACCTTGCTGATCGGCCGATCGAGGAACTTTCGGGGGGCCAGCGCCAGCGGGTCTGGATCGCCATGGTCCTGGCACAACAGACAGATGTGCTGCTGCTGGACGAGCCGACGACGTTTCTCGATGTCAGCCACCAAGTGGAACTGCTCGATCTGCTGATCGATCTGAACCTGTCGCGTGGCACGACCATCGTCATGGTTCTGCACGATCTCAACATGGCGGCCCGCTATGGCGATTATCTCGTCGCCATTGCCGGTGGGCAGGTCCATTCGGCCGGCACACCCGAAGACGTGCTGACGCAAGACATGGTGCGGCAGGTTTTCGGACTGGAAAGCAGCATCATAACCGATCCGACATCCGGCCGTCCGATGATGCTGCCGATAGGGCGGTATAGGATGAAAAACGGTCAATGATGCGGTAGCAACGGCCGGCAGCGTTCAATTTCCCGTACGGCTGTCACGCCCAGCCGAAAACTGAGGCGGCTATCGCCATCATCCGATTTCGCCCCGCGGCGCCTCTATTCTTCGTCTTCGTGCTGAGACTGTTGCGGACAAGACGATCGGCACCGATTCGAAGCCCGATATTGCCGCGCCCGAAGTCGCGGCGGAATCGCCCGAGACTTCCAAATACAAAGCAGAGCCGGACTTTCGAGAGAGGCCCGGTTCGTTAAAATTTGAAATATTGTCGCATATTTGACGATCGTCATCCTGCGCCAAAAACGGGAATGACAGTAGAAGATTTCGGTGCAAGAAACGCCTCTGGGAAGAGGGAGGATATTTCGTGCGGCGAAAGTTTAATTCATGGATATTTCAGAGACATCCGAACAACCAAACCTATATCGCGAAATAGAAATTCCCTTCGGCTTCCCGGATATCTTTTTCTCCCGAACAGACACGCGCGGAAAGATTCAATCCGGCAACGAGGTCTTCCAGCGCATCAGCGGCTATTCCTGGACCGAACTCGCGGGAAAACCCCACAATATCATCCGGCATGAAGGAGTGCCGCGCGCTGTTTTCTGGTTGCTTTGGGAGCGCCTGAAAAAGGGCCTGCAGACGGGGGCCTATGTAAAGAACAAGAGCAAGGACGGCCGTTTCTATTGGGTCTACGCCATCATCACACCGTGTGAGGGCGGTTATCTCTCCGTCCGCATCAAGCCAAGCAGCCCGATATTCGGCGTCGTCCAGGCGGAATATGCATCCCTTGCCCGGATGGAAGCAGAAGAGAAGCTGCCGCCGGCGGAAAGCGCCATGCGGCTGATGGCACGACTGGCCGCCCTCGGCTTCGAGACTTACGATGCCTTCATGGCGGCAAGCCTGGCGGCGGAATTTTCCGGTCGTGACGCGAGCCTGCTGAAACCAGCTCGTCAAACACTTGCGCTCTATGGGCGGCTGATGCCGTCTGCAGCGCAGCTGCTGGCGGCGGCCCGCCAAATCTCGGAAGGGTATCTGACCTACAGGTTCGTTCCGCTCAATCTGCTCGTTCATGCCGGCCAGATCGGGGAGACCGGTGCTGCGATCGCCACCATCTCGACGAACTACAACACACTGTCCGAGGAAATAGAGCGCGGTCTGGAGGGATTTCTGGAAGCTGCTCTCAAAGTGTCCCAAACGATAAATGTAGGGGCATTTCTACTTGCCACCTCCTATGTCCAGCAGGAAATCGCCAGCAGCTTCCGGGAAGAGGTCCCCATAGAGGGGGTCAACCACTCAACCGAGAAAAACTATCTCGACCAGCAGCAAGCGACCTACCAGGCCGAAGCTTTGAAGAGCCTGACCGGCATCGAACAGGAGTTGAAGAGCTTCTTCGAGATGGTCTCCGAGATGAAACGGCTGGCTTCAGGCCTCGCTGCGATCCGGATCATGGGGAAGGTAGAATCCGGGCGGCTCAGTGTCGCCGTTGTAAACGATCTGATCATGGATCTGGAGGCGTTCCAGGACATCGTCCAGGCCGGCCTTTCCGATATCCTTCATGCCAATGACGCTTTGAGGATGGGCACGTCGCGCCTGCTGGAGGCCTACGCAACCGAAGGCGGTTGATTTTCCATCAGAGCCAGTCCCTCACTGATCGCAGACAAGCGAGGGACCGTCTTGTCACTGTCCGATCGCGAGATCGAAGACGTGGTGGTGGATATGTCCGTCGAACATTTCCAGCAGCCCCTTGGTCATCTCGCGGCTCTCATAGCGCACCGGCGATTCCAACGCGGCGGCAAGCGCTTCACGGCTGTCATAGGCAGTCCACAGAACCATCGGATAGGGCGGAGCGCCCTCGTCCCGTTCGACGGCGTAGAGAACCTTCACCTCGCGGATGCCGGGAAAGGCCAGCCACATCGGCATCAGCTTTTCCGCGACATAGGCCTTGAAGGCGCCTTCCTTGCCGGCATGGATCGAGCCTTCGAAAAAGGCCTGGCGAATGATCATGACTGCTGGCCTCAGTTGACGGTGGTCGGCGGCTTTTCGCCGGCGAAATAGGCGGCGAGGTTCTTCAGCACCATGTCGCCCATCGCGATGCGCGTCTCGACCGTGGCACTGCCGACATGCGGCAGGAGCACGGTGTTCGGGGCGGTGAAGAATTCTTCGCGGATATTCGGCTCGTTGACGAAGACATCCAGACCGGCGCCGGCAATCTTGCCTGAAGTCAGGGCTGCGAGCAGCGCATCTTCATCGACCACGGTGCCGCGGGCGATGTTGATGAGATAACCCTTGGGCCCAAGCGCTTCGAGCATTTCGGCGTTGACGATATTGAAGGTCTCGGCGTTAGCGGAGATGACGACGCAGAGCACGTCGCTATCCTGCGCCAGCTCGATCGGCGAAGCACAGGCTTTCCAGTCCGTATCCTTGACCGGCGAGCGGTTCCAGTAACGCACGTCCATGCCAAAAGCTTCCGCCTTGCGGCCGACAGCCTTGCCGATCTGCCCGAGACCGAGAATGCCCAGCCGCTTGCCCTTGGGGCTGGTGGCAAGCGGGAAACCGCCCTTGTTCCAGTTGCCGCTGCGAACATAGGTATCGCCGGCAACGACCTGGCGGAGGGTGGCGAGGATCAGCGCGATGCCGACATCTGCAACGTCATCCGTCAGAACGCCGATCGTGGTTGCGACATCGATATTGCGTTCGCGGGCGAACTTCAGGTCGATCTTGTCGGTACCCACGCCGTTGACGGCCACAACGCCGAGGTTCGGCAGCTTCTCGATCCATTCGTTGGAAATACCGCCGCCGCCACCGGTGGCTGCTGCGCGAATACGCGGCAAGGCTTCTTCGATCGCCTGTTTCTGGCTTGCGTCAAAGGCGCGATGCACGGTGTAGAGCGCATCAAGCTGCTCCTCGATCGGCTTCATCATCGGTTCGAGAAGCAGGAGATCCGGTTTCATCTGTTGTATCCTTAAAATGCGTGGATCAGGAGATCTGGCCGAGGAAGTTCTTCAGACGCTCGTTCTTCGGATTGTCGAAGAACGTATCCGGCGGGCCCATTTCCAGAATTTCACCGCGATCCATAAAGATCACCCGGTCGGCCACCTGACGTGCGAATCCCATCTCGTGGGTTACGCAGAGCATGGTCATACCTTCCTTGGCAAGGTCGATCATCGTGTCCAGCACCTCCTTGACCATTTCCGGGTCAAGCGCAGAGGTCGGCTCATCGAACAGCATGATCTTCGGGTTCATGCAGAGCGCACGGGCAATCGCGACGCGCTGCTGCTGGCCACCGGAGAGCTGAGCCGGATACTTTTCGGCCTGTTCGGGAATGCGCACGCGCTCCAGAAAGCGACGGGCGGTCTTTTCTGCCTCGGCTTTGGAAATGCCGCGGACCTTCATCGGTGCGAGCGTGCAGTTTTCCAGAACCGTCATGTGCGGAAACAGGTTGAAGCTCTGGAAGACCATGCCGGTTTCCTGCCGCACCAGATCGACATTCTTGCCACCGGCCGTCAGGTCGTGGCCATCGACGACGATGCGGCCCTGCTGGATCACTTCCAGCTGATTGATGCAGCGGATCAGCGTCGATTTGCCCGAGCCCGAAGGGCCGCAGATGACGATGCGCTCGCCGCGGGTCACTTCCAGATTGACGTTGTTGAGGGCGTGGAAGGCGCCATACCACTTGTTGACGCCTTCCATATGCACGGCCAGATCGGAAGTCCCGCGCACGGCCGCCACAGTTGCGTTCGCTTTTGCCTCGGTCATGCGAGGAACTCCTTCACGTCCTGATTACTTCTTGGCTTCCGAGACGAATTCCGGCAGCGGCGAACCGAGCCATTTTTCGTGGATCTTGTTGAGTTCGCCATCAGCCTTGGCCTTTTCAACGAAGGCGTTGACGGCGGTCAGCAATTCGGCCGAGCCCTTGCGAACGGCAATACCCTGGACCTGTTGGCTGAGCTGCAGTTTCTGGTCGAAGCGGCCGGGAGCGGCCTGTTCGATCTGGGTGGCAACGACATTGGAGACGCCGATCAGTTCGACCTGACCGGAGAGCAGGGCCTGTACGGCGCTGGCATCGTCATCGAAACGCTGGATCTTGGCATCCTTCGGAGCGACCTTGGTGACGGCCGTATCCTGGGTCGAGGCGCGGGCGACGCCGATCGTCTTGCCCGAAAGGTCTTCCGGCTTGGAAACCTTGGTGTCGGATGCGCCGAACACGCCGATCGAGATGCCGGCATAGGGCTGCGAGAAGTCGACATTCTTGGCGCGTTCCTCGGTGATGCCGAGCGAAGCGACGAGCAGATCGACCTGGTTGCTCTGCAGGTAGGGAATGCGGTTCGGGCCGGTGACCGGAACGATCTGGACCTTCACGCCCCATTCCGCGCCAAGCAGCTTGGCGACGTCGGCGTCATAACCATCCGGTTCGTTCGACGTGCTCATGATGCCGAATGGCGGAAAGTCCACCATCATGCCGACCTTGACCGTGCCGGCCGACTTGATGGTTTCGACCGTCTGCGCCGATGCGAATGAAGCGGTTGCCCCGATGACCAGTGCAGCGCCGATGCCGGCCATGGCCATGCGTCTCGAAATGCTCATGTTCCTACCCTTTCTTTTCCACCGGCTTTCCTCCCGCCGGCAAAGGACCGGTCAACGCGTTGTCGACCGGGAAAACTTGACTTCCATGCGACGTGCCAGCAGCGACAGCGGCCAGCACAGGATGAAGTAGACTGCAGCCACCGTGCCGAACACCATGAACGGGCTGAATGTCGCATTGTTGATGATCTGGCCCTGACGCGTGAGCTCGGTGAAACCGATGATCGCAGCAAGCGAGGTGCCCTTGATCAGCTGCACCAGGAAGCCGACCGTCGGTGCGACCGCGATGCGGCTGGCCTGCGGCAGGATGATGTAGCGCATGCGGTTGAAGTAGCGCAGGCCGAGAGCCGTCGCCGCTTCGCGCTGGCCGGACGGGACAGCCTCGATGCAGCCGCGCCAGATTTCACCCAGGAAGGCGCTGGCATGCAGAGTGAGCGCAACGGCTGCCGCGATCCATGGATTGATGGCGAACCCTAAAATGTTCATGCCGAAGAACACCAGGAAGAGCTGCATCAGCAGCGGCGTGCCCTGGAAGACGCGGATGAAACCGGTGGCAAGCAGGCGCGGCCATTTCGCATCGGAGACGCGGGCAAGTGCGATCAGCAGACCGCCGACACCGCCACCGGCAAAGGCGATTGCGGAAAGCGCAATCGTCCACTGCGCCGCCATGACGATGATCCAGAACTCGTTGAAACCAAAAGGTCTGATAAGCATGGTCCAGCCCTCCTCAGCGGCTCAACGGATATCGGAAGGCGACTTTCTCGATCATCGAGAAGACCGCGGAAAATCCGATCGACATGACAAGATACATGGCCGTGATGACGATATAGACCTCGAAGCTGGCGAAGGTCGCCGACTGCAGGTCATTGCCGGCAGCAGCCAGATCGTCGGCCGAGATGGCCGAGACCACGCTTGAGGTCAGCATCAGGTAGATGAACTGGCTGGTCAGCGCCGGATAGACAGTGCGAAGCGCCGGCTTCATGATGATGTAGCGGAAGATCTTCAGCTTGGAGAGGCCGAGTGCGGTACCCGCCTCGATCTGCCCCTTCTGGATCGACTCGATGCCGGCGCGGATGATTTCCGTGCCGTAAGCGCCGAAGTTGATGACCAGCGCGACGAGTGCCGCGCTGTTCGGCGAAAGCCGGATGCCAAGCGCCGGCAGACCGAAGAAAATGAAGAAGATCTGCACCAGGAAAGGCGTGTTGCGGATGATCTCGATATAGGCATCGATCACCCAGCGCAACGGCGCGACCCGCGAGGTCTTGCCGGCGGCACAGAGGATCGACACGATCAGGCCGATCACCATCGCTGCACAGGACAGCTGTACTGTGACCAAGGCGCCGATCAGGAGCTTGTCAAAACCCGCGAGTACGGGCTCGAAATTGAAATTGTACAAGAACTCCTCCGTGCTCTTCAGCCGCACCTCCATGCGACCATTTAGATCGATCTAAATCGGTTGTCGGACAACGTCAACCCGCATTTTTGACTCGTCCACCATCGCCCTTGTTCCAATGAGCGCTGGATTGGCGAACATGCAGTTGCGGAGCCTTCACAAGTTTGCGAGGTGCCAGATCAGGCTGGGCCAAGCGGTCGAGAAGCAGCCTGGCCGCCCCTTCGCCTATCGCGACGGGGAATGTGGCGACAGATGTCAGACGCGGACGCATTGCCTCGGCATCCGCGACATCATCGAACCCGACGAGGGAAAAGTCGTGGCCGATGGTTATTCCAAGATCGTAGAACCCGGCCGAAAGGCCGAGGGCCACGACGTCGTTGAAACAGACGACCGCGCTCGACCGGCGGGAACCGGAGGTGAACAGGTCAGCCGCTGCGGCGATGGCTGCAATCTGATTGGGGACACGAATGATATTGTCCGGATCGAGCCCTCTTGCCTGCATTGCCTCGCAAAAACCGTCGATCCGTTCCTGATAGGCCGAGTGCACGGGACCGTGCACAGCAAACGCGATATCCCTGTGCCCCAGTTCCGCCAGATGGTTCACCGCCTGGCGCATTCCGTATGCATAATCGACACCGGCATAGTCGCAATCGTCCGAGACGCGGCGCAGCACCTGCACAAGAGGCAGGTCCCATTCGACCATCCGCTCCACCAGCAACGGCCCCGTTTCCGCCGCCGGGCAAAGGATGATGCCATCGACGCCATGTTCGCGCATGCGCGTCAGCAGTGTTTCCTGGCGGGTCGCGATGTCGCCGCTGTTGACGAGGATCACCACCATGCCCGCCGCATCGATGACCGTCTCGATCCCTGCCAGCAACTCGGTAAAGAACGGATTGACGAGATTGGGGATCACCACGCCGATCGTCAGGCTCCGGTCGGCCCGCAACCGCGCGGCGCCCATATTGTAGACGTAGCCGAGTTCCTCCATCGCCGCCTCGACCTTGGCGCGGGTCTCGGTGCTGACCAGCGGGCTCTTGCGGATGACAAGCGATGCCGTGGCGCGCGAAACGCTTGCGTGACGGGCGACATCGAGCAGCGTGACGCGGCTTTTCTTACGGCCTTCGGATAGCATGGGTGCGCATCGTCCTCCCGAGCCGAAGCAATATTGCGCCTATAGATTGACTGCCAGCAATCCCGGGTCAATCCTGCGGCGAGCAAGAAATTGATGACCGACAGGCAGGGCGGCTTGCCCTACCGGTCTAGAGCAACCGTCTTGATGACCGCAAAGACCGGTTTACCAGTGGAAAGCGCCAGCCGTTCGACGGAAAGCGTGGTGACGCGGGAAAGCACGACATCGTTACCCGAACGGATACGGATACGCGCCATACCCTCCCCGTCTGGCTCGATAGCGGACACCAGACCTTCGATGATGTTGAGCGCGCTCAAGCCTTCCGGACGAATCGTTGCAACCATCACATCCCGCTCGGGAATGTGCACGCGTACCGCCTGCCCCGCGACAAGCCTGGCGGTCGGTATGACGATGCTGGCTGCCGAAAGCTCAACGGTGGAGAGCCCGTGCGCGGGATCCACCATCTGCACGGTGCCGGACAGCACGGCGCCCGCTTCCCGCCGGTCCGTGGACGGAAGCGAAAGGATTTCGGACGGCGTGCCGGTCGTCTCGACCCGACCGTCCTTCATCATTACGACCCTGTCGGCAAGCTGCGCCACTTCCGCGACAGAATGGCTAACATAAACGATCGGCGTCGCTGTCTCGTCGCGCAACCGCTGCAGATAGGGCAAAATCTCGGCCTTGCGGGCTTCATCGAGGGCAGCGAGCGGTTCGTCCATCAACAGCAGGCGCGGGGCAGACAGCAGTGCCCGGCCGATGGCCACACGCTGCTTTTCGCCACCGGATAGGCCGCCCGGTCGCCGCTCCAGAAGAGCATCGATGCCGAGCATGCCGACAATGCGATCGAACTGCGCGGGGCGTGCGTTCTTCGGCGCGAACCAGCGGCCGTAGGTGAGGTTCTGGCGGACGGAGAGATGCGGGAAAAGCCGACCTTCCTGAAAGACGTAACCGAAACGCCGCCGATGCCGGGGCACGAAAATGCGTTTTTCCGTATCGACCAGCACTTCGCCGTCGATCACCAGCCGGCCTTGATCGGGCCTGGCAAGCCCTGCGATGATCCGCACCATGGAGGTCTTGCCGGAGCCGGATCGGCCGAACAGCGCCGTCACGCCGCTTTCGGACGAGAAGCCGGCATCCAGCGTGAATGAACCGAGTTTCTGTCTTGCTTCGACGGTAAGGGTCATTCAGGGCTCACCCTTTTTCCAACCGCATGGGCAAGCAGTTCCGACGCAAGCAGTGCGGCAAAGGATATCACGATCGCAACGATGGTGAGGCGCATGGCGCCGAGATCGCCGCCCGGCACCTGGGTGAAGGTGTAGATGGCGGCAGACAGGGTCTGCGTCTCGCCGGGAATATTGGACACGAAGGTGATCGTCGCGCCGAACTCGCCCATCGCCTTGGCAAAGGCGAGGATCATGCCGGCGATGATGCCGGGCAGGATCAGCGGCAGGGTGACGGTTAGGAACACCCAGGCCGGGCTGGCGCCAAGCGTTCCGGCTGCTTCCTCAAGCTTGCGGTCGACGCTCTCGATCGACAGGCGGATGGAGCGCACCATCAGGGGGAACCCCATGACACCACAGGCCAGCGCTGCCCCCGTCCAGCGGAAGGACAAAACGATGCCGAGATATTCGTTGAGGAACGCGCCGATGACGCCGCGACGGCCGAAAAGCACGAGCAGGATGAAACCGGTGACGACCGGCGGCAGGATCAGCGGCAGGTGAACGAGACCGTTGAGGATCGACTTGCCCCAGAATTTTCCCCGCGCCAGAAGATAGGCGACAACGATGCCGAAGGGCAGGCTGACGATCATGGCAATGCCGGAGACCCAAAGGCTGAGCCGGATCGCCACCCATTCCTCATCATTCAAGATCAGCCAGTCCAAAGATCCGCTCCGCATGAAAACGGCCTCCGCTCTCGCGGAAGCCGCAATACCGTGTCATTCAAGACGTTACTTCAGAACCGTAAAACCTTCCTTCTCGAAGAAGGGAGCGGCCTTGGCGGACTTCAGATAGTCGAGATAGGCGGCCGCATCCGGCGCCTTGGATTCCGACAGGATGGCAATCGGGTAGATGATCGGCGGATGCGAGTCTTCCGGGAAAGTGCCGACGACGGCAACACCCGGATCGGCGGCGGCATCGGTTGCGTAGACGATGCCATAGGGCGCTTCACCACGGGAAACGAGCGCGAGCGCAGCACGCACGCTTTCCGCACCGGCGACGCTCTTTTCGACCGAGGCCCAGGCACCGAGCTTTTCGAGCGCTGCCTTGCCGTATTTGCCGGCCGGGACGCTGTCCGGCGCGCCCATGGCAAGCTTGCCGCCATTGAGGAGGCCGGCAAGATCAAAACCTTGGGCGATATCCACCGACTTGGCGTTGTCCTTCGGCGCGACCAGCACGATACGGTTGCCGAGCCAGTTGGACTTTGTCTCTTCCTTCACCAGCTTCTTGTCGGAGACATATTTCATCCAGTCGAGATCGGCCGAGATGAATACGTCTGCCGGCGCGCCGCTTTCGATCTGCTTGGCGAGTGCCGAGCTTGCGGCATAGGAAGCGGTGACGTCCTTGCCTGCTTCGGCGCTCCAGGCCTTGTTGGCAGCGTCGAGCGCATTCTTCATGCTGGCGGCAGCGAAAACGGTTAGTTTTTCCTGGGCCGCGGCCGGCGCTACGGCCGATCCCATGACGACAAAGGCCATGGCGGCGGCTGTCACCGCTTTATTGATCCAGCGACGGTTGACGATTTTCATTGTAAGGCTCCCTCACCATTCGAAATATCGAGCGGAATATATCGATAGCCGTCACTTTGGCTAGCGTTATGTTCGCAGGGATATAATGAAATCTCGATGACGGGGCTTCGGTCCTAGGCCATTCCTCCGCGAACCGGTGATGGAAGACCGTCCTGTTTGCCTATCCCCGGTCCCGCCACTCTCGCCGGCACCGTATCGAGCCTGCGGACCGATTTGAAGCTTTCGTCGGTGCGTAGATCCGGCATGCTGTGCATGGCCTCGATGAAGCGCTTGGCCACCGGCTGGAGCGTACGATCGGCCTTGCGGATAATGCCCACCCGGCGATTGAACCAGGGCGCATCCACGAGCTTGTAGGCCAGGCCCGTCATGTTGCCGGCATCGACCGCAGATGTCGGCAGAATCGCAACGCCGACGCCTGCCCGCACCATGCTGAGCGCCGTCGACATGTAATTGGCCTCCATGACGACATTGACCTCGCATCCTTCGCGATCCATCGAGCGCTCGAAAAGCACCCGTACGGTGCTGTTGCGTCGTGTCAGGACCAGAGGATAGGCCGCGAAGTCGCTGATCTGCAGAACAGACGCCGCATTGGCGAGCGGGTGACTAACGGGGAAAAACGCACAGAGGCTGTCGGACACATAATCCTCGACCTTTATGCTTCGATCGGAACTGATCCGCGTTCCGATGCCGAAGTCGACCTCCTCGGCTTTTACAAGCTTGATGATGTCTTCGCCGACGACATCCCAGACATTGATCTCGATGCCAGGGTTCTGTTCCCGGAAAACCATGATCGCGCGCGGCAGGAAACTCGCCGCGACGGACGGCAGTGCGGCGATCTTGACGATGCCCCTGCGCGCATAGGTGAGGTCGGTTGCGGCAAGCAGGATCTCGTCCATGTTCATGGCGAGCCGCTCCATGAGCGGCAGGATGTTGCGCCCGGCCGGCGTCAGCTCTACCCGCCGTTTGTTGCGGTCGAAAAGCTTGATGCCCAGCTGTTCCTCGAGCTGGTTGATCTGCACCGTCAGGGTTGGCTGCGACACGTTCAGTTCCTGTGCCGCGCGGGTGAATTTCAGGTGCTGCACAAGCGCCAGAAAGGCGCGTACCTGGCGGAAGCTGGGAGGAAGGCTCATGGGGAACCGGTACTCTTTCGCATAGACGTTTATTTCGATCGCCGAGAGACCGCATTGCAGGAATGACGGCCGCAACGGCGGCGGGGATCGAAATCATGGCTAAAGCATCGAGAGCCTGGCGAGATTGATCGTTGTCATCAAACACGAACAAATCTCCTTGCTGTCCATTCACCGCGGACAGCAAAAAAGGCTGCGGCATGATCTTGCCGCAGCCTCTGTTCGGATATCAGACCGCTCAGCCCTGGATGAATGCCAGCAGATCGGCGTTCAGGACGTCGGCATGGGTCGTCAGCATACCATGCGGGTAACCGGCATAAACCTTCAGCGTGCCGTTCTTGACCAGCTTGACGGAGAGCCTGCCTGCATTGTCGATCGGCACCACCTGGTCGTCGTCGCCATGCATGACGAGGACCGGTACGGTGATTGCCTTCAGGTCTTCCGTCTGGTCGGTTTCGGAAAAGGCCTTGATGCCGTCATAATGAGCCTTGGCGCTGCCCATCATGCCCTGGCGCCACCAATTCTGGATCACGCCCGGATAAACCTTCGCGCCTTCGCGGTTGAAGCCGTAGAACGGGCCGGTCGGGAAATCGACGAAGAGCTGCGCCCGGTTTTCGGCGACGCCCTTGCGGATCCCGTCGAAAACTTCGATCGGCACGCCGCCGGGATTGCTCTCGGTCTTCAGCATCAGCGGCGGCACGGCGGACACGAGAACCGCCTTGGCGACACGACCGGCCGGCTGGCCGTATTTCGCGACATAGCGGGCAACTTCGCCGCCGCCGGTGGAATGGCCGATATGGACGGCATTCTTCAGGTCGAGATGCTCGACGACGGCAAAGGCGTCGGCGGCGTAATGGTCCATGTCGTGACCTTCGGAGACCTGGGCCGAGCGGCCGTGTCCACGCCGGTCATGGGCGACCACACGAAAACCCTTGGAGAGGAAGAACAGCATCTGCGCGTCCCAATCGTCCGACGACAGCGGCCAGCCGTGGTGGAAAACGATCGGCTGAGCGTCCTTCGGACCCCAGTCTTTAAAGAAGATTTCGACGCCGTCCTTGGTGGTGATGGTGCTCATGGTCCTGTTTCCTTCCGTGGGGTGCTTGGTGGATGCAGCATTGGCTGCAAGGGTGAACGAGGTTGGGATTGCGAGAGTTGCAGCAGCGGCGGCTCCAGAAAGCAGAGCGCCGCGGCGCGTGATGGGGAAGATCATGTCGGTCATCGTGAACTCCGGGGTGTCTGTCTCTGGTTTGAAAGCCAATGTATGCAGGTCTGATGAGTGGATATTGTCGAAAAACATCATCACAGGCAATTGCACCAATGCTTTCGAATTAATTGCGATTTTTGAAATTATCGAGAGGCGGCGGACACCGCCTCTCGTCGTTTGTTCAGGCAGCGCCTGGCCGATTGATCGTCAGGAAGTGGCGGACGACAGGCTTTTCCGGGCCGGCGTGATAGGCAAGCACCTTGCCCTGCAGGTCGGCATCGGCATTGGAGACCCGCTTGTGCTGACGCAGGTGTTCCGCCCAGGATTCGACCATGAACCATTCGACCAGCTTTTGCGGATCGGCACTGTCCTCGGTTATACCCCAGCCATAGGCACCATCGCGGCGGCGCTCCTGGGAGAGTTCGTCAAGTGCATGCAGGAAAGCGGTGCGATGGTGCTTTTCGACATGGTATTCAATGAGGATGAGGACGGGGCCTCGGTCATGGGCGACGGGTTCCGCGACAAGCGGCTCGGGCCAATGATTGGACGGTATCATGTCCGCATCGCCGGTCGGCAGTTTCAGGCGGTGCATGATGAAACCCGCCACGAGCAATCCGGCAGCGCCGATCATCAGTGTTGTCTGTATGCCTGTCGCTTCACCAACCGCACCCCAGCCGATGCTGCCCGCCGTCATCGCACCATTGAAGACGGTGAGGTAGACGGCAAGTCCACGGCCACGCACCCAGTTGGGCAGGACGGCCTGGGCTGCGCCGTTCAGTGTGGTCAGCGCGGTAATCCAGGCCCCACCGAGGAAAAGCAGGACGATGATGGCAACCCATTTTGGCGGGGCAAGTGCGAGGATCCCCATGACGAGTGCGGCAATGATGGCTGCACCGAGCAAAAGGCCATCGGAATCGAAACGCTCCCGCAGTTTCGGCATGACCAAGGCGCCGCCGATCGCACCCGCGCCGACGGCGCCGAGCAGGATGCCGTAGAAGCTCGCATCGCCACCGAGCAGCTGACGGGCCACGAGCGGCAGCAGCGCCCAGACGGCACTGGCAAAGGCGAAGAAGATCGCGGCACGGACAAGCACGACATGCAGCGGGCGGCTGGCACGGGCATAGCGAAGGCCAGCACGAAACGCGCCGAAAAAGCCTTCCGCCAACACGTCGTTGGTGTTCTTGGCACGCGGCCACCAGATGAGTGCTGCGATGACGACGAGATAACTCGCAACGTCCGCGCCATAGGTGACGCCGGCACCGAAGGCGGCAAGCAACAGGCCGCCGGCGGCGGGGCCGATCGACCGGGCGATATTGATGCCGAGCGAGTTGAGTGCCACGGCACTTTTGACATCCTGCCGTGGGACGAGCTCGGGAACGATCGCCTGCCATGTCGGCCCCATCAAGGCGGCACCGATACCGCCGACGAAAGTCAGGGCGATGAGGGAGCTGATCGACAGCATGCCGGTATGGGCAAGCGCCATCAGCGTAAGGCTGACCGATGCCAACAGGACCTGTACGGCGATGAGGAATTTGCGGCGATCGAGAATATCGGTCAGCACGCCTGCCGGGATGGCGAGAAGGAAGATCGGCAGTGTTCCGGCCGCCTGAACCATGGCGACTGCAGCCGGCGAGGCGGAAAGATCCGTCATCAGCCAGGAGCTGGCGACATCACGCATGAAGCTGCCGGTATTGCCCAGCACCGTCGCTGCCCAGAGGACGGCAAAAACCGGTTGGGCGAGCGGGGCGAAGCTGCCGCCGCCCGACTTGGATGGGATTTTTGCGGCGCTCATTTGGCATCTCCCTTGGTGAGATCGATTGCTGCAACGATGACGAATGCGCCGGCGAGGCCCAGATGCTCGAAGAAGGCATTGGTCGCCATCATGCGATCCATGCCGGGCGCCATTTCCCAGAAACGAAGGGCAATGAAGGTTGCCAGCAGCGTGAAGCCGGCGAGCGCCAAGGCACCTGCCCAGCGCAGGAAGCCGGATACGACCATGGCGGATGCCGTAAGCTCGAACACGATGACGGCCACCGCAAAGAAGATGGCAGGATGCAGGCCGAAATGCTCCATTTCTGCAATCGCGCCATTGAAGTCGAAGATTTTGGTAAGCGGCCCCTGGATATAGGCCGCGCAGAGCGCAAGAAGCGCAACTGTGCGTGTCGCAGGCGCGGCAACGACACTGGCAAGCACACTGATGGGTCGCCTTGTGGATGGGGAGTGGTCGGTCATGTCTGCTCCTCTAGAGTTTGGCCGGTCGAACCGAGCGGCGCTGTCGTTGGCTGATGGAGCGATATTGGCCGGAAAGATTGCAGCCAACAATTGCAGTAAAAATGTCTAGTTAATTGCGATATTCGCAATTAATGCTGAATTGGAAGCGGTCGAGCTTTCCGTTCACTTTAGGGAGCAGCAGGCGATCGCATAAGAAAGCAAGACCCCTCCCCACCCT
>UBNQ01000033.1 GCA_900466875.1 Hyphomicrobiales bacterium
CCCAAAAACGTCAACAGGCTCGATTCGATTTTTTACAGAAAAATGACAAGCAGATGATTTCATTGCGGAATTTCGTTATTTTAGCAAAAGTCGAGGTTTTTCCGCGCTCTATCCTCTATATAAGGCGACCGAATTGGCGGGATGACGGTGCGCCGCCTCGAAACCGCCCCGACAAATTCACAATCCCATGGAATGGAGTAAGCCAGGAGTGCGGATCGGTATCGGGTTGCCGTCGCTTTGAGCGCATGAGGCCCGTCAGATTTGACTCATTTCGATGAAAAGGGCACATGTTTGGCCCAAGGTCCTGCAGGCAGCATCAAAACGGCCTACGGCAATAACGCGTATATATAGGGACTGGCTAAGTCGGCATGAACACGGCCCGCAACACGATCCGATCGCTCGGCAACGAACCGCCCATCCTGGCCGATGGTCGCCGGGCGCCGGACAAGCGGGAGATCTCGGTCCGCTGGCTCTCCGGCACCTTCCTCACCGGCATTACCTCTTCTGTTCTTATGGGCGTGGCGCTGTTTGCAGCCCTTGACGGCCGCCAGCAGCTGGCGATCCCGGCCGAGGCTTCCGCCTCCGTCCCCACCGACCATGACGACGATACGGTCCAGCGCGGCAAACGACTGCTGGGCGGCAAGATCGTTGCCATGCCGACCGATCGCAAGATCATGGAAGTGTCGACCGTCGTGCACGAGGGCAATCGCGAACTCGTGCGCCGCCGCCCCTTCGCCCATGTGAAGATGAACCTGGCCGCCGACCATGTGCCGCCGGAATCCTATCCGAAATTCGATCCGCTAGCGATCTTCGCCTCCAGCGAGGCCCCATCTCAGCCAGGCAACCGCACCGGCCTGATCTACGGGTCGAACGTCGAGTCCGAGGTCAGCCTGCAGACCATGGCCTTCCCCACCAAGGGAACTACCTATGCCTATGCGGCGCCGATGACGCTGGAGGAAGTCGAGGAAAACGTCCGCTCAAACGGTTCCGTCCTGACATCCGGCGATGCGCAATTGTCCGCTCTTTATTACGTCGACCCCCAGCGCTTCTCGACCCCCGACGATGTCGACCTCACATCGGGCCTGACCGCCCGCGTCGTCGAGGAAAACATGTCGGTCACCGCGCCGGAGCCGATTACCCCGCATACACGTGAATATGCCGACGACATCATCCCGGTTCGCCGGGCCATGTCGATCGCCGATGCCATGACCGAGGTCGGTTATCCGGAACCCAAGGCCAAGGAGATGGCCGGTTATCTGAAGGCGCGACTGGGCGACGACAAGGTCGCACCCGGCGATGTCATCCGCATCGGCGTCATCCAGGAAGGCCAGATGGTCATGGTCGTGAGGGCCAGCCTCTATCAGCGTGGCCAGCATCGTGCCACGGTCGGGCTCGATGACCACAGCCGTTTCGTCGATGCCGAAGAGCCGGCAATGCTTGACGCTGTTGCTTCGGCCTTCAGCGACCAGCCGCCGCAGATCATGGCAGGCCGTGATCTGCCGAGCGTCTATGACGGAATTTATCGCGCCGCCCTATCCTATGGCATGAATTCCGACATGACCGCATTGCTCGTCAAGCTGCTCGCCAGCAATGTCGACCTGCAGGCGCAGTTGCGCCCTACCGACAAGATCGAGGCGTTTTTCTCGGTCGCCGACAGCAAGGGCAAAGCCGCCAAGGATTCCGAGCTGCTCTATGTCAACGCTCATTTCGGCGACACCGACACCCGCTTTTACCGGTTCCAGAATGCCGATGAGGACAATTCGGTCGATTATTTCGATCAGGACGGCCGCAGCATCAGGCAGTTCCTGTTGCGCAGCCCCGTCCCGAACGCCCGCCTGACCTCCGGCTTCGGCATGCGTAGCCATCCTATCCTCGGACGCGCCCTCATGCATACCGGCACGGACTGGGCGGCCCCACGCGGCACTCCGATCATCGCCACCGGCAACGGCACCGTCGAAAAGGCCGGTTGGGATTCGGGCGGTTACGGCAACCAGACGCTGATCCGCCACGCCAACGGTTACGTTTCCTCCTATAACCACCAGAGCGCGATCGCCCGCGGTGTGCGCGAAGGCGCCAAGGTTACCCAGGGTCAGGTCATCGGTTATGTCGGCTCCACCGGCCAGTCGACCGGTGCCCATCTCCATTACGAGCTGATCGTCAACGGAACCAAGGTCGACGCGATGAAGGTACGCCTTCCGGGCGGCAAGTCGCTTGCAGGCAACGCGCTCGCCCGCTTCGAGGACGAGCGTAAACGCATTGATACCTTGCTCAACACGCAGACGCCCGCTGAAGTGGCCAGCAAGTAGCCGGCCAACCGGTCTGCGGATACGAAAAATGGCGGCCGAGGCCGCCATTTCCATTTCGGGATCATGAAACCGCGTTAAGCCGCTTCGCTCATGCTGCCCTTGATCCGGAACAGCAGCCGGTCCGAACCCGACGTCACCTTGACGGTGGACCCGTCCGGAACCTTGCCTCCAAGAATATCCTCGGCAAGCGGATCCTGCACGAACTTCTGGATCACCCGCTTCAACGGCCGTGCGCCATAGACAGGATCATAGCCCTTGTCGGCCAGCCATTCGCGGGCATCGCCGTCGAGTTCCAGTTCGATCTTGCGATCGGCCAGCAGCTTCAGCAGGCGCTGCAGCTGGATATCGACGATCGCCCCCATCTCGTTCCGCTTCAGGCGGTGGAACAGAATGATCTCGTCGACGCGGTTCAAAAATTCCGGCCGGAACGACGCACGCACCACACTCATCACCTGCTCGCGCACGCTGTCCGAATCCTCGTCCTCGCGCAGCGCGGTCAGGTATTCGGCCCCGAGATTGGAGGTCATGATGATCATCGTGTTCTTGAAGTCGACCGTACGTCCCTGCCCGTCCGTCAGACGCCCGTCATCGAGCACCTGCAGAAGAACGTTGAAGACATCCGGATGCGCCTTCTCGATCTCGTCGAACAGCACGATCTGGTAGGGCTTGCGCCTGACCGCCTCGGTCAAAGCGCCGCCTTCTTCGTAACCGACATAACCCGGAGGCGCACCGATCAGGCGCGAGACGGAATGTTTTTCCATATATTCAGACATGTCGAGACGCACCATCGCGGTCTCGTCGTCGAACAGGAAGCGCGCCAGCGACTTGGTCAGCTCCGTCTTGCCCACGCCGGTGGGCCCCAGGAAGATGAACGAGCCGATCGGCCGGTTCGGATCCTGCAGCCCGGCGCGCGAACGGCGCACCGCCCTTGAGACCGCCTGGACCGCATCACCCTGGCCGATGACGGACTTCGCCAGCTCGTCTTCCATCCGTAAGAGCTTGTCGCGCTCGCCTTCCAGCATCTTGTCGACCGGAATGCCGGTCCAGCGGGACACGACATGTGCGATCGCATCCGGATTGACCACTTCCTGCACCATCGCATTGGTGGTCGTATCCTGGGCTTCGGCCTCGACCAGCCGCTTTTCGAGATCCGGGATGACGCCATAGGTCAGCTCGCCGGCGCGCTGGAACTCGCCCTTTCGCTGGGCGGTCGCCAGCTCGTTGCGGGCCTCGTCGAGCTGCCGCTTCAGATCGGCGGCAAGGCCGAGCTTCTGCTTTTCCGCCTGCCAGCGGGCCGTCAGCGCATCGGCCTCTTCTTCCAGAGACGTGACTTCGGTTTCCAGACGCTGCAACCGGTCGGCGGAAGCCGTATCGGTTTCCTTCTTCAAGGCTTCGCGCTCGATCTTCAGCTGCATGATGCGGCGATCGAGTTCGTCCAGCTCCTCGGGCTTCGAATCCACCTGCATGCGAAGGCGCGAAGCGGCCTCGTCCATCAGGTCGATCGCCTTGTCCGGCAGAAACCGGTCGGTAATATAGCGGTTCGACAGCGTAGCGGCGGCGACAAGCGCCGAATCCGAGATCCGCACCTTGTGGTGCTGCTCGTATTTCTCCTTCAGACCGCGCAGGATCGAGATCGTGTCCTCGACCGTCGGCTCTTCCACCATGACGGGCTGGAAACGACGGGCAAGTGCGGGATCCTTTTCCACATGCTTGCGATATTCGTCGAGCGTGGTCGCGCCGACGCAATGCAACTCGCCGCGGGCAAGCGCGGGCTTCAGCAGGTTGGACGCATCCATCGCGCCATCCGACTTGCCGGCACCGACAAGCGTATGCATCTCGTCGATGAACAGGATGATATTGCCGTTTTCCGCCTGCACTTCGTTGAGCACGCTCTTCAGCCGCTCTTCGAATTCGCCGCGATACTTTGCGCCGGCAATCAGTGCGCCCATGTCGAGCGCCATCAACTGCTTGTCCTTCAGGCTTTCCGGCACGTCGCCATTGATGATACGCAGCGCAAGACCTTCCGCGATCGCCGTTTTACCGACGCCGGGTTCACCGATCAGCACCGGATTGTTCTTGGTCCGGCGCGAAAGCACCTGGATCGTGCGACGGATTTCGTCGTCGCGACCGATCACCGGGTCGAGCTTGCCGTCACGCGCATCCGCCGTCAGGTCGCGGGCATATTTCTTCAACGCGTCAAAACCCTGTTCGGCATTGGCGCTGTCGGCAGTGCGGCCCTTGCGCAGGTCGTTGATCACCTGATTGAGCCCCTGTGCCGTCAGTCCCGCCTTCTTCAGGCTGGCCGAGGTCGAAGCGGAACTTTCGATCAGAAGCGCAAGCAGCAACCGTTCGACCGTGACGAAGCTGTCGCCGGCCTTTTTGGCAGCGTCTTCGGCAGTGGAAAATACGCGGGCCAGCGGCTGCGAAAGATAGATTTCGCCATTGCCGCCGGAAACCTTCGGCAGCTTGGCAAGCGCTGCATCATTGGCGATCCGCGCTTCCTTGGCATTGCCGCCGGCACGTTCGATCAGTGACGACGCCATGCCCTGGTCGTCGTCGAGCAGCACTTTCAGAACATGCTCGGGCGCGAACTGCTGATGCCCATCGGAGAGCGCCTGGGTCTGGGCCGACTGCAGAAAACCGCGCACCCGTTCGGAATACTTTTCGATATTCATCTGATACCTCCAGATATCGCCCTGCCCTTCAAGAGGCACAGGCCGATGATTGAGATTGAGCTCCCTCATTGAGGCAAGCCCTTGCCGGCCCGATGCTGTCTCGCATCCTCCGGCGTCATCCAAGATATGGGAGCCTTTTTTCCGGTTTTAAAGGAGCATGTTGAAGCTTTTGGCGCTTGTCGAAACCAGCCGGATCGACACGGACCCGCAGCCTGCGATCAGCAACACGTGAGCATCTCATCAGAAAAGCGTGACTGCCATTTTGTCGCACCGCATTGATGCCTATCTGCAGAGATGAAGTCCGTTGGGGCCGGGCTTCGTTTTGTAACCAGGAGCAATTCCAGCAAATGCGGGAAGCGGTTTGCATCCGGAATTGCGCGAAACAAAGATAGAGAAAATCCCAATGTCGGAAGACAAGAACACCCAGCTTATCGGAATATTCAAGACCCTGATCATGGATCACGGCATGCCGCAGGCGATCGGAGATATCACCGATCCCGATTTCCAGGCGCTCGCCGCAGCCCATGTCGATGAATTCGACGAAGCCCGCGACGAATGCGAAAGTGCCTTCACCCTGCTTTGATCCTCATCCGGGCCGGCACCCAAATCCGGCCTGGGCCTCCCGCCGATCGCACGACATTCCTTCCCTTCCACATTGCCTGACCAAGCAATCCCCACTAATGCCGTCTACGATATAGACTCGGCATTCCGCGAGGAGCATCGTTTTGAAGACGGATCTGCAGTTATTACAGGGCGCATGGCGGCAGGTGAAGTTCGAGGAGAACGGGCTTGTCGATCCCATCGACACCCACGGCGCGGATGGTGCGATCATGACGATATCGGGCAGCACCTTCCATGTCGCCGTGCCAGGCGGAGAGGTCATGATCGAGGGAGATTTCCAGCTCGACGGATCGACCACCCCGAAACAGATCGACTGGATCGATAGCATCGGCGAAGACGCCGGGAAAAGGCTGCCCGCCATCTACAAGCTCTCCGACGAGAGATTTGAATTTGCGGCGGCGGATGCGGATATGAATCGCCCGCAGGATTTCGCAGGCGGCAGGGGCATCACCATCCGAGGCTTCGTTCGCGCCTGACGCGGCGTTCGACACAATGCTCCGGAGATAGGCGTCAGATAGACGTCTCTTCCCTGAAATCCTGCTCTTCTTCTTCGGTCATGGCACGATAGATCGGCTTCCCGTCTATAAAGCGCATCATCAGACAGCCGGCGGCGTAGTCACCATTGGTAAGCCGCCGCTTGCGAAAGTGTATCGCGGGTGACCAATCGGTTGTTTTTCTGGTGATCGAGACAGGCCAGACGGAAAAGTACTTGATTGCTTGAAACATCTATTCGATCTCGATGACATATCGGAGATAACAATCACCGAATGCGCGATTCGAACAGTGGAAATCGATAGAACTGATCACCGGATCAGATCTATTCTCACGCACTGCAGCAATTCCACCAAAAGCGGGGTCCGTTTCTACGTCCGGTATTGCGCAAAACAGAGGTTGAGCCTTTTCGCATTTCGAAGACGGCGGAACAGCTCTGAACAAAAAAAACTGCCGACGGGATCGGCAGGTTCAGGATTTATGATTTGTAGGCGTGGATTACTCCGCCGCCGCTTCCAGCACCCGTGCCTCGTAAGCCGCGGAAATCTTGTCCACCTCGGCCTTCGAGCCGAAAATCACCGGTACGCGCTGGTGCAGCGAGGTCGGTTCGATATCGAGGATCGCCGTCCGGCCGATGGTTGCGGCACCGCCGGCTGCTTCCACCAAAAGACCGATCGGGTTTGCCTCGTAAAGCAGGCGCAGGCGGCCGCCGGAAGCAGGCTTGTTGCGGTCGGCCGGATAGAGAAACACGCCGCCGCGGTTGAAGATACGGTGCGTGTCGGCCACCATCGAGCCCACCCAGCGCATGTTGTGGCCGGCATCGATCGCGTCTTCGATATAGGAGGCAACCGCATCGTCCCAGGAGGAACGGCGGGCGGCATTGATGGCGAATTCCTTCGCTTCCGGCACGATCTTCGCATCCGCAGCGGTCAGCACATAGACGCCGTCATCGTTGAGCGTGAAGATCTGCACGCCCTTGCCGATAGTCAGCACCAGCGTCGTCTGCGGTCCGTAAGCGGCATAACCCGCGATTAGCTGGCCGCGGCCATTCTTCAGGATCTCGCCCGACGTGGCAGCCTTGATCACCGAAAAGATCGTGCCCACCGTAACGTTGACATCGAGGTTGGAGGAGCCGTCCAGCGGATCGAAGATGACGGCATATTTGCCATCGCCGTGAATGGCGACTTCGGCGTCCAGTTCTTCCGAAACCGCGAAGGAAACCGAAGGCGTTTTGCGGCAGGCTTCCAGCATGATCTCGTTCGACAGGATGTCGAGCGGCTTCTGCGCCTCGCCCTGCACGTTGGTGATCTCGGTAGCACCCGTCAGGCCATCGAGGGACGATGTTCTGAGCTTGTTCGAAATCTGCCGTGTTGCCTCGGCGATGTTGAGAAGAACGACGACGAGATCATCGTCCAGCACCGTGCCGTTGCGGGTTTCAAGGTAGGTTTCGAATGTCGTCATGAAATCGCTCCCTGCGGAAATATCGCAAAATCGCGGCCGGATGCCGCCTAAAAATCTATCTAGAGCGGAATTTTGCGACAACGCAACGAATTTTCGCAGCGCGGTAAGACATTATAATCGTTTGAAAAATTGGAACATGATGGAGAAATTCGAAGCCTCTTCGTCGTATCGGCCCAAAAGCCTTCATTCAATCGTTTCGATGTAGCTTTTCGCCGTGGAAGACGGGACCTTGACCCGAAACGAAAAAATCCGGCCAAGGGCCGGATTTTTCCACTTTTTCATCGCAACGCGGCTTATTCGCCGGCGGCATCCGCCATTTCGGGCGCCGGGTCATCGCCTTCGGCCGCATCCGCGGTCTTGCGGGGCTGACGGCGGGGGCGGGTGCTTGCAGCGCGGCGGCGGCGCGGAGCAGCCTCAGCCTGTGCTTCTTCCTCGACCGCGACTTCAACCGGCGTACCGTCGATCACCGGCTGCGGGCCGGAACCGTCTTCGACGACAGGTGCGGAAATCTCGGCAGCTTCAGCCACCTGCGGCGGAGCCTTCGGCTCGGCGGACCGCTCAGCGCGTTCGCCACGTTCCTGCCGATCCGGACGGCGCTCACGGCGCTCGTTGCGGTCGCGGCGGTTTTCGCGCGGCTGCTGTTCCTGGCCACCGTTTCCGTTGCCTTGGGCAGCAGGCTGCGCATTCGGCTGAGCGTTCTGCTCGCGGCGCTGCTGCGGCTGCTGCTCTTCGATCATCGGCTGCGGAGCGTAACCGAGATCGTCGCCGTCGCCACCGTCCATATCGTCCTGATCGATGCTGTTGCCGTCACGATCCTGGAATTCGCCGCGCTCCTGATGCTGGAAGCGATCCTGCATCTGGGCCTGCGCTGCTGCGATGATGCGATTGTAATGCTCAGCGTGCTGCAAATAGTTTTCTGCAATAACGCGGTCGCCGGAGCTTTGCGCGTCACGGGCGAGTGTCGCATATTTTTCTGCGATATGCTGGGCAGTGCCGCGGATTTTTACATCCGGTCCGGAACTGTCATAAGTCCGGCTGAGCGGGTTTCCGCCCTTGCGCTGGAAGTTGTTGTTACCACCTCCGCCACCGCCGCCGCCGTTATTGTTGCTACCACGCCCTCGACCACGCTTGTTCTGCTGTCCTGGCCTCATTTATCGTTCACCAACTCTCTGTCTTCGCTGATAAGGGGCCACGCGGCTCGCCGGTCAAAGCCGGAGCAAGACTTCGCGTGTTACGTACAGGTCGACCAACGCGGCCTGCCGCTTTCAAAGTCAAATTACCTGATTCACGCACCGGGAGTGCTCAACCTTGTCGGCCCTTCGAAAAAAGCAGAATTAAGGATTGACCCGTAACCCGAACGAATCGCTGTTCATTCCCAGCTGCCCCGATGCGTAGCTGCAAGCTATCCCGCTTCCTTTGGAATTCCAAGCTTTTTCTTTTGCTTTGCAACATCAAACACAGACTTGGCAAATATCAGTACACGATCATTGTCGCCATAGTCTCGGCCTGCAAGCATCAACTTGAAACCCGCGGCTTCGAATAGTTCAGTCACCGCTTGCCGCTGGTCGAAACCGATCTCGACCCCGATACAACCATCGGCCTTGAGAAAACTCTCGGCCCGGCTTGCGATCTCGCGATAGGCGGCTAATCCGTCGGCCCCGCCGTCCAATGCGGCCATAGGATCGAAGTCTCTGACTTCAGGCTCCAGATCGGGAATGACATCGCTACGTATATAGGGCGGATTTGACACGATTATGTCGAAAGACCCGTCAATCTTGTCAAACCAGTGGCTTTCAACCGCCTGAAACCGCTGTTCCAGGCCGAACCGCCTTGCATTTTCCGCGGCCGTCTTCAACGCATCGCCGGAAATGTCGCTCCCGATACCGCTTGCCGATGGCAGGCCATCCAGCAATGCCAGAATGATTGCACCCGTTCCGGTGCCGAGATCGAGAATGCGGATATTTCTGTCGCCCCACTGCCGGGCATGGTCCAGAAGACTGTCGACCAGAACTTCCGTATCCGGTCTTGGTTCCAGCGTTTCCTTCGAAATCAGGAAATCCAATCCATGGAACTCTCTTTTTCCTAATATGCGGTGCACCGGCTCGCGTTTCAAGCGGCGGGCAAGCGCATCTTCAATTATCGCGATTTCGGACGCATCGAGCAATCTGTCGCCGCCGACGAAGATTTCGGTGGCGGAAAGCGCGAGCAGCCCTCCGATGAGGATGCGTGCTTCCATCGCCGCATCGGCGATTCCCGCCTCCGCCAGCCTCGATCGCACCCCGGCAACCGTCTGGGCCAGGGTCGTCAGCCCCGCCGTCATCCCTGTTGCTCGCCAAGCTGGGCAAGCTGCCCTGCCTGATAATCGGCAATCAGCGCATCGACCACTTCATCGATTTCGCCGATCATCATCCGGTCGAGCTTGTAGAGCGTCAGGTTAATCCGGTGATCCGTGACCCGTCCCTGCGGAAAATTATAGGTGCGGATGCGCTCCGACCGGTCGCCGGAACCGACCTGGCTCTTGCGATCCGCCGAGCGCTCGCTGTCGGCCTTCTGCCGCTCCATGTCGTAAAGCCGCGAGCGCAACACCTGCATCGCCTTGGCGCGGTTCTGGTGCTGCGATTTTTCCGCGCTCACCACAATGATGCCGGTCGGCAGGTGGGTGATGCGCACGGCCGAGTCCGTCGTATTGACGTGCTGGCCGCCCGCACCCGATGCGCGCATCGTATCGATACGGATGTCGTCCGCGCGAATATCCACGTCGATCTCTTCTGCCTCGGGCAGAACCGCGACCGTTGCCGCTGACGTGTGGATACGTCCCTGCGTCTCGGTATCCGGCACGCGCTGCACGCGATGCACGCCGCTTTCGAATTTCAGCTTGGAAAACACCCCGCGCCCAGTAACCGTCGCGATGATTTCGCGATAACCACCCGCCTCGCCCTCGCTGGCGGAAAGCACTTCGACCTTCCAGCCATGGGCGCTCGCATAACGCTCATACATGCGGAACAGGTCACCGGCAAACAGTGCAGCCTCGTTGCCGCCGGTGCCTGCGCGGATTTCCAGGATCGCGCTCTTCTCGTCAGCCGCATCCTTCGGCAGGAGCAGGATCTGCATGTCCTTTTCCAGCCCCTCGATCCGCTCTTCCGCATCCGGCAGCTCCATTTCGGCCAGTTCGCGCATCTCGCGATCGGTGCCCTTGTCGGAGAGCATCGACCTCAAGTCCGCCACTTCCGCAATGGTCTTCTCGTATTCTCGGATCTTGCCCACGACCGGCTGCAGCTCGGAATATTCCGAAGCAAGCTTCACATAAACGTCCGCGGCCGGACCATCCGCCATGCGCGCCTCGATCTCGCCGAAACGCCGTTCCAGCTCGCGCATCTTTTCGACAGGAAGCTTCGCCACCAAGTTCTCCGTAATAATGGGCACTCCCTCATCCCTGTGCTTGTCACAGGGTTCCAGCAGCGCCGCGTCTGCGGCGCGAAGGAGTCTTTTCAGCCCAAGGACTTGGGCTGACTGGATTCCTGTGACAAGCACAGGAATGAGGTTGTGGGCGTCTTAGCCGTTTCCGACAGTCTCGGCAACCAAACCATCACCGACACTACAGCGGAACGTTGTTCGCTTCCGCAAACTTCAGCAGCAGTTCCCGGATCGGCTCCTGAGAGCGAATGTCGTCCAGCGCCGCATTGAGTTCCGCTTCGAGCTGACCCGCATCGAGGCTGAGCAGCATCGCCTTGACCGGACCGATCGAGGTCGCCGCCATCGATACAGAACGGAAACCGACACCGATCAGCGCCATGGCCGAAAGCGGCTTGCCCGCCATCTCGCCGCACAGCGTCACCAGCGTGCGATTGCGCTCGCCTGCCCGCGCGATATCGCGCAGCATGCGCAGGAACGGCTTGCCCAGATTGTCGAACCGCTCCGACACCCGCGCATTGCCGCGGTCCGCCGCCATCGAGAACTGGAAGAGATCGTTTGATCCGACGGAGACAAAATCGACTTCCGCCATCAGCTCGTCGAGCTGCCACATCAGCGCCGGCACTTCCAGCATCGCCCCGAATTGCAGCTTGCGCGGCAGCGCGTGGCCGAATTTGGAAAGATACTGCACTTCCTTCTGCAACAGGTCGCGCACCGCCCGGATTTCCGAAACCTCGGTCACCATCGGGATCATCATGCGCAATTCGGTGCCGGCGGAAGCCTTGAGCAGTGCGCGCAACTGGGTGCGCAACAGCCCCGGCCGATCGAGCGCCAACCGGATCGCCCGCCACCCGAGTGCCGGGTTCTCTTCCTCCTGCGCGCGAAAATAGGAGACGACCTTGTCGCCGCCGATATCGAGCGTGCGAAACGTCACCGGACGCCCTGCGGCCTGTTTGATCACGCCGCGATAGAAGGCTTCCTGCTCCTCCAGCTTCGGCATGGTCGAGGCGATCATGAACTGCAGCTCGGTACGGAACAGCCCGATGCCCTGCGCGCCCGATTCGGAAAGCTGCGGCAGATCCACCAGCAGACCGGCATTCATGTTGAGGCTGATATGCCTGCCATCCCGCGTCAGCGGCTCGACCGAACGCAAAGCCCTGAACTGTTCCTGGCGCTTGGCGCGCAGCCGAACCTTTTCCTCATAGGCATTCTGCAGGTCGTGCATCGGGCGCACATGCACCTGCCCGTCGTCGCCGTCTATGATGATCGCGTCACCGTTTTCGGCAAGCGCCACGAGACCAACTGCCTGCCCGACGACCGGAATGCCCATCGCACGCGCGACGATCACCACATGGCTTGTCACCGCACCGTCTTCCAGAACGAGGCCACGCAGGTTGGCCCGCGGGTAATCCAGCAGCTCCGCCGCCCCCATGGCGCGCGCCAGTACGATCGAATCGGACGGCAGCTCATCCATGCTGCGCCCCAAATAACCGGTCAGCTGCCGCAGCAGCCGGTTGGCCAGATCGTCGAAATCATGCATCCGCTCGCGCAGATACGAATCCGTCATACGCATCATCCGCGCCTTGGTGTCGCTCTGCACCTTCTCGACGGCGGCTTCGGCGGTCAAACCGTTATGGATCGCCTCTTCCATGCGGCGGACCCAGCCTTGGTCATGGGCAAACATCCGGTAGGTTTCCAGCACCTCGCGATGCTCGCCCTCCTGCGCCACGTCGCGGCGCGACAGCATGTCGTCGATCGAGATGCGAAGCGAACCGAGCGCCTCGGCAAGCCGGATGATTTCCTTGTCGCTATCCTCGTTGAGCAGATTGGTGACGACGATGCGGTGCTCGTGCAGCACCACATGACCGAGCCCGATCCCCTCGTTATAGCCATTGCCCTGGATCGTCACAGCGCGGGTGAGATCGAGTTCCAGCCCGGGAGCTGTGATCTTCTTGAGATCGCCGGTGGCGATCATCTCGGCGATCACCATCGCGGTCGTTTCGAGCGCCTCGACTTCGTCCTCGCGATAGTTCCGGCTCGCCTTGTTCTGCACGACCAGAACCCCGAGCGTGCGCCCGGCCCTCAGGATCGGCACACCGAGGAAGGAATGATAGATCTCTTCGCCGGTTTCCGGCAGGTAGCGGAAGGCGGGATGCGCCTGGGCATCGGAAAGGTTGAGCGGCTGTGCGGATGCGGCGATCGTGCCGACGAGGCCCTGCCCCATCTGCAGCTGCGAAAGGTGGACCGCCTCCTTGTTGAGGCCTTCCGTCGCGTAAAGCTCCAAAACGCCGTCGGAGCGCAGCACATAGGCCGAGCACACTTCGGCCACCATGTTGCTGGCGATCTGGGTCACGATCCGGTCGAGACGTTCCTGCGGATCCAGCGGTTCGGCCATCAGTTCGCGCAGACGCTTCAAAAGAACGCGCGGACCGGCCGACAGATCTCTCAGCGGCATATTGCTCCCCTTACAGCCCAAAAACAGCCGGCCCGGCAGCGACGCACCAGGCGGAGCATCATGCCGGAATCTATTGGATCAATTCTTATCCAGCCCGTAGGAGGAATGCAAAGTCCGAACTGCAAGTTCTGAATATGCACCGTCGATAAGAATGGAAATCTTGATTTCCGAGGTCGTGATCGCCTTGATGTTGATCGACTTTTCGGCCAGCGCCTTGAAAGCCTGGGCGGCAACGCCCGCATGGCTGCGCATGCCGATGCCGATCACCGACACCTTGGCGAGACCCGATTCGGTCTGAACCACGTCGAAACCGATCTTGTCCTTGTTGGCTTCCAGCACGCTCATGGCTTTCTGCACATCGCCCGAAGGCACCGTGAAGGTCATGTCGGTCTTGGAGCCGTCTTCCGAAATATTCTGGACGATCATGTCGACATTGATATGGGCTTCGGCCAGCGGCCCGAAGATGGCGGCGGAAACGCCCGGGCGGTCGGAGAGACGACGCAGGGAAATCTGCGCTTCATCCTTGGCGTAAGCGATGCCGGTGACGACTTCCTGTTCCACGATCTCTTCCTCGTCGCAAATCAAAGTACCGGGCGGGTTCAAGAAGTCTCCCATGCCCGGCGCATCGGGATCTTCAAAGCTGGAGCGCACGAAGGTGCGGACCTTGTGGACCATGGCAAGCTCGACGGAGCGCACCTGCAGCACCTTGGAGCCGAGCGAGGCCATTTCGAGCATTTCCTCGAAAGACACCTTCTTCATCCGGCGCGCGGCCGGCACGATGCGCGGATCGGTCGTGTAGACGCCGTCGACATCCGTATAGATGTCGCAGCGGTCAGCCTTCACGGCGGCGGCAATCGCGACGGCCGACGTATCGGAACCGCCGCGGCCGAGCGTCGCGATCCGGTTGTCCGGTCCGATGCCCTGGAACCCAGCGACCACAGCCACCTGGCCTTCGCCCATGCGCTTGATGATATCGGAACCGTCGATCTCGAGGATACGCGCCGCGCCATGGGCGTTGTCGGTGCGGATCGGAATCTGCCAGCCCTGCCAGGACCGGGCATTGATGCCCATCGACTGCAGGGCGATCGCCAGGATGCCGGACGTCACCTGCTCGCCGGAAGCGACAACGGCATCATATTCGCGCGCATCGTAAAACGGCGAATTGGCGCTGGCCACTTTCGGCATGTCCTGAACCCAGCCGACCAGTTCGTTGGTCTTGCCGGACATGGCGGAAACGACGACGGCGACTTCGTGTCCCGCATCGACCTCACGTTTCACATGGCGTGCGACATTGTGAATACGTTCGAGATTGGCGACGGACGTGCCGCCGAACTTCATGACGATGCGAGCCATACGACGAAAACCACCAACTCGCCCTCGGCCATGCCGGGGCGTCTATTTGCTACCGCCTGACATCCCGGCAAGCCGCCCGGATATCGAGTTGGGGTCTCTTAGCGAAAAGGGGGAAAGCGCGCAATGGCCGGATCATAGGCAATCAGTACGCCTGTCATAAAAGTGGAAACGCACGTTCACCATAAGACGACGGCATTCGATGTGAAAAAGGGGCCGCCTGTGCGACCCCTTCCCGATGTGCTCGATCTTGTCAGTTGCAGTTCGGGCCGACAACGCAGTTCTGGCCGCGCTGCGGACGCTGCTGCTCTTCACGTTGCGGACGTTCGGCACGCGGCGGACGCTGCTCTTCGCGCGATGGGCGCTCTGCCCGTGGCGGACGCTGCTCCTCGCGCTGGCGGTCCCGCTCACGGTCACGGTCCCTGCTCTGCTCGCGGTCCCTATCGCGATCTCGGCCCGGATCCCTGTCTCTGTCACGATCCCAGCCGGGCGGCGGGCGGCGATCGTTGTCGTCGAAGCGCGGCCGGTCACGGTCCCTGTCACGGGCCTGTTCTCTCTCGCGTTCCCGGTCACGGGCTCTCTCCCGATCGCGGTCTCTGTCACGGTCCCAGCGATCACGATCCCGGTCACGGCCCTGATCCCACCGGTCGCGGTCACGATCGCGATCCCAGCCAGGTGGTGGCGGGCGGCGACCATCGTCCCAGCGCGGCGGAGGCGGCAGCGGCCGCTGTGCACGCCAGTTGTAGTCCCGCCAGCGATCACGCTCGCGATAGAAGTTCCGGTCGCGGTAATAGGTGCCCCAGTAATTGTCCACGTCGAAGGTCACCAGCGGAATGCCGAGGCCGCTGTAATAATCCGGCGCCACATAGACCCTGTTGGAACGATAGGACGCCTGCACATAATTGCCGGACACCCAGCCACGTCCTCCAGCAAACGACACATCGCACCAGTTGACCGAGCTCATGCAGCCGTTGATCGTCACCGACGAACCGTATGGAATGACGGTAACAGCCGGATAGCCGGTGCTGGGTCCGGACCGCATGTTGACGTTCGCGGTGGCAAAGCCGCGAACCGCCGCCTCGGCGACCACTGGCGCCACCAGGAGCGTGCAGAAGGCCGCAGCACTCATCAAGAACTTTTTCACGGGGCTTCCTCCTGAGGAAATCGTCGAGGCGGGCATTGCATTTCCGCATCGCGTTTTTATTGCCGTAGAATGTCGACTGGCCCCGATTGTTCCAGCCTGCGCCTGAATAGCTCATGAATGATCTATTGGGCATTCGTTCACCCATGCAATCCAGCCGATAACGCTCCCCGCCGCAAGTCGTTTGCCCCCGCTCAAAGCGCGACAAGCCGGGCTCCACCTCCCCCAGCATAAGCGGTGAGGGACGTGACACGCACGATGGTGCTGATCGAGGCGAGCGGCTTCCACACGGGTCCTTCGCCCCGCCTGCGGGGAGAAGGTGTCGGCAGGCGAATGAGGGGCAGGCGCGGCCAAAAGCGGGGACGAAATCGTCCTCCCGCTCCAACAATCGCAACCACTTAACCAATTTCCCATCCCCGCTCTTTCGACCCGTGCCTACAATGCGCTCGTTCCGCTTCGGCTACACCGGTCCGCATAACCGGCGAGGCGGGACCGGTGATCGGGTGAGCCGCCCTTATGCAGGCGGATCATCCGGGGCTGCGCAGAAAATGGTCTGCCCCTGAACAAGGCGTGCGTGTGTCGCACACATACCGGCCGGCAGTTCGATGAGGACATAGGCCCGGCCGCCGCAGACGGACCGGAGTTGCGCGGAAAAACACACCGAACGGGACACGCCGAGTGTCATTTATAAAAATTCAATTCGAGGCACCCGACGTGTCCCGGCCGAACTGAAAAAAGCTCAAGCACCAAGGGCGGAATCCGCCCTTCCAAACCCGAGAAGTGGGGAGATAACTCATGAAAGACCCTGATTTTTCCGATTACGAAAAGCGCCGAGGGCAAAAACACGAAGAAGCATGGCGCCTTGCAGCAACGCTCGTCAACATACGCAGTTGTCACTGCCGTTACAGGATTTGCCGCCGCCATCAGTGCTGCTGTGGTCCGATGCAACCCTCCGACCACCAGCGCAGCGTGATCCGTGCACACAAGGAAATCGGGCTGAGCGGCACGGCTTGCGCCGCCCTTCCTATGTGCATGGCCAACGCCACCGCAGATCGTTACGCCTATCTTCGCCGCGTGATCGACAAATTGAACGAGTTACGTGACGGGGAACTGAAGCACACATCAGCCAGCGACATCCTGCTCATCATCCAGATGCGCATGCGCGGCCAACACAGGAATGCACCGCACACTTGACTTCTCACGCCCGACAGCCGACTTCAGTTTTCAAACACGAAGGATCGATAAAATGACGGAAGCAGCCAGAACCACGGTCGACAAGGATCAGGTCGAGATGTTCTCGAAAATGGCTGCCGAATGGTGGAGCCCGACGGGGAAATTCCGCCCGCTGCACAAGTTCAACCCCGTCCGCCTCGCCTATATCCGCGAACGTATCTGCCAGAATTTCGGCCGTGACCCGAAGGCGCATCGTCCGCTTGAAGGCCTGCGCATCCTCGATATCGGCTGCGGCGGCGGTCTTCTGTCGGAGCCGGTCGCCCGCATGGGTGCCACCGTCATCGGCGCCGATCCGTCGGAAAAGAACATCGGCATCGCGTCAACCCACGCGAAGGAAACCGGTACGCAGATCGACTACCGCGCCGTCACCGCCGAGGACCTTGCACAGGCCGGAGAAACCTTCGACGTCATCCTCAACATGGAAGTCGTCGAACACGTCGCCGACGTCGAGCTTTTCCTGACGACCTGCGCCTCCATGGTGCGTCCCGGCGGCCTGATGTTCATGGCCACCATTAACCGCACCCTGAAAGCCCGCGCACTCGCCATCTTCGCGGCTGAAAACGTGTTGCGCTGGCTGCCCCGCGGTACCCATCAATATGAAAAGCTGGTCCGCCCGGAAGAGATCGAACGCCCGCTTCAAGCCTCCGGCCTGCACATCATCCACCGCACAGGCGTCTTCTTCAACCCGCTGGCCGACCGCTGGAACCTCTCGCCCGACATGGACGTGAACTACATGCTGCTCGCCAAGCGCGAGGGCTGATTTCCAAGCTATTCCCGGCATGCTAATCTGGTTGCATAGTCAGGAGCTCGTGAATGACAAAGGTAAAGCTCGCCCCGGAAATAGAAGATTTCGTGAACGCACAGGTGGATCACGGTGCAGCTGCGTCCGCAGAAGACTATGTGAACGACGTTCTTCGGGCCCAACGAGACGAAGAAGACGAGCTTTGGGCACAGATACAGATCGGCATAGATGACATAGAAGCTGGGCGTTTCATGAGCGTGGAGGACGCGTTCGCGAGTGTGCGTGAAGAACTCGGCTTGAAGAAACCCGCAACCAAATGAAAGTGAGATTTTCGCGGCAGGCTCGTGCCGACCTCGCGAATATCACCAGAGTTATCGCAAAAGATAATCCTGCGCGAGCGGATAGCTTTGCAGACGAACTCGAGGCCGCGAGCTTGGCCCTATCTTCGATGGAAAAGGCGTTCCAGGTTTTGGGAACACGCAACGGACAGGAAGTCCGCCAGAAGCCTCATGGCAACTACGTGATTCTCTATCGGGTGACGGCACATCATGTCGATATCTTGCGGATCATCCACGGAGCCAGAAATTATCGCAAGGGCTTCACCACCAAAGAATACCGGTGAACTTGCTCCCCCTCCCCGCCCCGCATGCTACACTTTCACCGAAAGCACATGGGCCAGAAGCTCCCTGTGCCTTTCGCCATTGAGCGTGGCCAGTTCGCGCACGCGGGCACGGTCGATGGATATTTTCTCACCGTCCGGTCCGTAGGGATCTTTGAAATTGAAGGCTTCCGGCCCCGGTCCATGATCGTGCAGGCGCTCGAAACGCGCCACGGCCTCCGTCCAGTCGGGCCGGCTGTCCGTCCACCACAGAACCAGAGCGGGCCATCGCTTTTCCACCTGCCATGTCCTTGCATGTTTCAGCGCATCGGCATGCACGCCGGAATAGGAAAACGCCATCAGCGATTCCAGATCGGCCCATAGAGACAGCGATGACGGCGCCGTCTCGAAGCCGCTGCCTTTGATGAAGCGCGGAAAGACTTGGATACCCCAGCTTTCCGGACCCGGATCACCGTCATAACCGGAGCGCCCAGCAAACCCTTGCGCGGTTTCGGCAGCGCTGAAATTCGACGGCTCACGCAACCGAAACCCTTCGACTGCGGGACTGTCGTAAGATGCAACGAAAAGGCCGAAATTATAGATCGCCAGTTTCGCTGCGCCCGTCATATCAGTTCGTCTCTTCGGTAAAATCTGGCAACGGCGCCACCTCTATTCCCTCGTCGATCAGGTTGCGCACCTCGTCTGCACTCGCCTGACCGATGATCCCACGGGCGTCGGCCTCGCCGTAGTGGATCTTGCGCGCCTCTTCGGGAAACTTTTCGCCGACATCCTCGGAATTGGCCCGGATATTCGCGACGGCTTCCCTGAGCTTCACCATCGCTTCCTGGCGCACGAGATCCATCGCCATCTGCTTCTTGGCTTCCTGCTTCCGCGCAGTGGACACCGATGGCGCCATCAGCGACTTGGAAATCGAACCGGAATTGCAGATCGGACAGGTGAGAAATCCGCTCTCCACCTGCCGGTCGAAATCGGCGCTTTCGGAAAACCAGCCTTCGAATGTATGTGCATTTTCGCAGCACAGGGAATACTTGATCACGCCGTCACTCCGCCGGCACCCGCTCTGGGGTTGGAGCCGGCAATCTCTTCCAGCACGAACTCGCGTGCATTTTTCAGGTTGGGCACCTTCTTGCGTGTGCTCTCCACCGAGTCAAGGTCGATCTCGGCCACTAGGACCTCTTCGCCGGCGTCGCCTCCCCGCGCAAGGATCCTGCCCCAGGGGTCGATGATCAGCGAATTGCCATAGGTCTCCCGGCCATCTTCGTGAACCCCGGCCTGCGCCGCCGCGATCAGAAACGCGCCGTTCTCGATCGCTCTTGCCCTGAGCAGGATTTCCCAATGCGCCTCGCCCGTCTGGCGGGTAAACGAGGCCGGCACCGTCAGGATTTTCGCTCCGGCCATCGCCTGGGCACGGAACAATTGCGGAAAACGCAGGTCGTAACAGATCGACAGGCCGAGTTTTGCGAAAGGCAGATCCACCACTTTGGAAACATCGCCCGGCTCATAGGCCGAGCTTTCCCGCCAGCTCTCGCCGTTGTCCAGATCCACGTCGAACATGTGGATCTTGTCATAGGTCGAGATCAGACCGCCATCCGGACCGAAGAGAAAGCCGCGATTGGCGATCTTGCCGTCGTCCCGGGCAATCGCGGTGGAGCCGATATGGAGAAAGATGCCGAGTTCGGCCGCAAGCCCGTGCGCCGCCGCAACGATCAGGTCGTCGGCCTCGCCGCGCAGAACCTCTCGAGCCGCTTTTCGGTCGCGCTGCAGCATGCCGGTCATTTCCGGCGTCTGGACATAGGTCGCTCCGAGCGCCGCCGCATCCCGGATCAGCCGTGACATATCCGCGGCGTTCCTCTGGGGGTCGACGCCCGATCGCATCTGAACTGCAGCGACTTTCACAACCATCGGACCAGCCTATTGCTTGAGCATCGTGTCCAGCGTGCCGGCACGATCGAGAGCATGCAGATCGTCGCAACCGCCCACATGCTCGCCATTGATGAAGATCTGCGGAAACGTCGAACCACCATTCGCCTTGGCAATCATCTCGGCACGAAGCTCCTGGCTATAGGTTGCGTCGTGTTCGACGAAGTCGACGCCCTTGGACTGAAGCAATGCTTTCGCGCGTGAGCAATAACCGCAATATTCGCGGGTATAGATAGTTACATCTGTCATGATGATCTCCGGGCGCCGACGACCGCCGCGCCATTCTGTCATGTCTGTCATATAGTTTCGGCCAAAGCCATTGCAAAGGTCAAAACACTGACCTCCACCGCCCCCGCCTTCTTCAACGCCCGCGTGGCGGCGGAAACGGTCGCCCCCGTCGTATAGACATCGTCGATCAGAACGATCCGCTTGCCGAACACGTCGGCCTCCTGATCCGGCCGGATGGCAAAGGCTGCCCGCACATTGTCCTCACGAGCCCGTGCCGTCAGTCCCACCTGCCGCTTCGTTCTCTTCTTCCGGATGAGCGTCGCCGGCAGATAGGGCTTTCCCGTCCTCTTCGCCAGATGCCGTGCAAGCTCGGCGGACTGGTTGAATTTTCTGAGCACGAACCGCGTCCGGTGCAGCGGCACCGGCACGATCGCATCGCAGGAATTGAGGCAGTCGCCCCCTGCCCGCTCCATCCATCCCGCCATGATTGGCGCAAGATCGCCCCGGTCCCTATATTTGAGCCCGTGAACCATATTGCGCGCGGCCCCGTCGAAGATCGTCGCGGCGCGCAGGCGAGTAAACACCGGAGGATAGGCGATCGCCTGGGCGCAGAGCATGCCCGGTCCCGGATCATAGGAGAACGGCAGGCCAAGCACCTCGCAATAGGGCCGTTCGATAAAGCGGACCTCGCGCCAGCAGGCGGCGCAGACGGCGCCATGGCGCCCGGTCATCGCACCGCAGCCGAGGCATACCGGAGGATAGACGAGATCGGCAATCCGCCGCAGACAGGCCGAGGCGGATCGGGCAAGGGTTTTCGCGAGACTGTTGGCCAAATGCCCGGACATGAACTTGACAATAGGCGAGAGAGAGCGCCTTAGCGAAGCACAATCGAGTGGTGATGATGGAATTTCTCTTCGACGAAGAATTGTTGTCTCGCAGGCGCGAACGAGCCTTCGCCAACCGGACCGGCAGTGCGGATTTCCTGCTGGATCTTGCCGCGGGCGAAATGGCCGAGCGGCTTTCCGTCGTTGAACGGCAGTTCGCTCTCGCCGCCGAACTGCATGGCGGCACCGGGATCGCCGCGCGAAAGGCAATGGCGACCGGTAAGATCGAGACCATCGAGCGCGCAGAAACCAGCCAGCATTTCGCCAATGCCGAGGAACAGATCCGACCGGCCGGCCTCGATGACGTGCCACTCGAGCCTGCCTCCGTCAACCTCGTCCTCTCGCCGATGGCGCTGCATGTGGTCAACGATCTGCCCGGCACGCTGGTGCGCATCCGTCGTGCCCTCAAACCCGACGGCCTGTTCCTCGCCGCCATTCCAGGCGCCGGAACGCTTTCCGAACTGCGCGATGTCTTGCTGGCAGCAGAAGCAGAACTGACCGGTGGAGCGAGCCCCCGCGTGATCCCCTTCGCCGATGTGCGCGATATCGGCGGCCTTCTCCAGCGAGCGGGCTTTGCCTTGCCGGTCGTCGATGCCGAGAATTATACGGTGCGATACGACAGCCTTTTCCCGCTGATGCAAGATCTTCGGGCAATGGGCATGGCCAATCCCCTGAGGGGCCGCAGCCGCAAGCCGTTGGGACGCGCATTTTTCCTGAAAGCAGCGCAAATCTATGCGGAGCGTTATGCCGATCCTGATGGCCGGATCAGGGCGACATTTTCGATCATCTACGCATCCGGCTGGGCGCCTCACGAAAGCCAGCAGCAACCGCTGAAGCCCGGTTCGGCCAAGGTTCGGCTGGCCGATGCGCTCAAAAATCTGGACGGATAGGCCGTCCTATCTGGCCGTGTTGGTGTAGGTATTGATGAGCGTGTTGAACATGTTGCCCATCGCGCCGTAATAATTGCCGAGGGCCGTGGCAAGTGTGATGCCGAGAACGGCGACCAGCAGACCGTATTCAACGGCCGTTGCGCCATTGAGGTCCCTGATAAGGCTGCGCAACAGTCGCATCGGTCGTCCTCGGAATTCGCCGTTGGAACAAGTCGTTTCAGTCATGCCCGGAGCGGCTCAGCAATCCCCGTCCGCCCCGTAACCCTGAACGATGCAAACCGAACCGGGCGTTTCCTGCAAAACGCTCCTGCGGATCGTGTAGTGCTTCGCGCCAGCCTCAGCGGGCTTGATCGATCCCGTGGTCAGCATGTCGAAGTCTTCCTGCACATGCGCAAGACGCTTCTGGTCCGTCCGCTCCGCCAGCATCGGCGTCACGATCAGCGACAGGGCAATCGCGGCCGTTCCGAAAAGCAACGCAATATTCAGCGCCCCGGTCTTGCCGGACCTGTACGTCGCACGCTGGCGATCGCGCACAGTTTTCCAGAACTCGTCGTCCATGCCCCTGAAGCCTCGTCAATTCATTACGTGCCTGGCCTCAAAGATGCCAGAATCCGTTGAATGAATTGTTAACGCGAGATAAATCCGACGACTCTAATTTTACCTAAAGCAGGTCCTGCAGGATCGGGATCAGCGGCTCGTCGGCCGGCGGCATGGGATAATCGCGAAGCGCGCCCGGCCTCACCCACTTGATCTGCTGCCCCTCGCGCCCGGTCGGCACTCCTTCGAACCGGCGGCAGACATAAAGCGGCATCAGCAGATGAAAAGTCTCGTAGGTGTGGCTCGCAAAAGTGAGCGGCGCAAGGCAGGCCACTTTCGTCGTGATGCCGAGTTCTTCATGCAGCTCCCGCACCAAGGTCTCTTCCGGCGTTTCGCCGGGCTCGACCTTGCCGCCCGGAAACTCCCAAAGACCCGCCAGCGACTTTCCCTCCGGCCGCTGGGCCAGCAGGATACGGCCATCGGCATCGATCAGCGCACAGGCGGAAACAAGAAGAATTTTTCTCTGCTCGCTCATGATTTCCGCCAGTAACGATAGGAATAGGCCTTGGTGAAACCGAACCGGTGATAAAGTGCGATGGCGGCCTCGTTGGTCGCCTCCACCTGCAGCCAGGCGGAACGCGCACCACTGATCCGGGCCCATCGCAGCGCCGAAGACAGCATGTCCATGCCAAGCCGCTCGCGGCGGTGGGCCTTTGCCACGGCCAGCGAAAGAATGCCGGCCAGATCGTTGTCCTGCACGCAGAGCACGGTCGCCACGGCACCATTACCGGGATCCTGCTTCATGAAGAAACCGGATGTCGGCTTGATCGCACTGAGAATTTCGGCAAGCGCCGGCTTCAGGGCCGGGTCCTCTCCGGAAACAGAAAGGCAGGCATCGGCAAAACGGCCGATATCGTGGCTCGGCAGATAATCGAGCGTATCGGGAAGTTCGACCCGGGACAGGTCAACCGTCATCACGTCCGACGTCTCGAAGACCTCCCAGCCGCTCCGCTCCAGATGTTCGATCATGGCAGGCGGCGCGAGCGGTGTTTCCCGCAGAACCAGCGTCCTGCCGTAATCGGCGAAACGCTTGGCGGCCTTTGCCAGCCGCAGATCGAGGTCGCGATGGTCGGAGGGATCGAGCGGAACGACGCAGTTGACCCGCTTCGACGGATGCCCGCCTGTCAGCCGCACCTGCCAGCTTCCGTCATAAACGACGGAAGCTGCAGGCCATGCCCGAAAACCAACGGCTTCGAGCCTGCGGACCAGTGGTAGATCGGGCTTCACGGGAGCAGCTGCCATCACCCGCATCAGCTCCGGTAATCGCCGTTGATGGCGACATATTCCTTGGTCAGGTCACAGGTCCAGACGGTTGCCGTGCCGGAACCGAGGCCGATTTCGACCTTCACCGGAATGTCCTGTTTCTTCATCACGGCAGATGCCGCCTCTTCCGAATAGGAAGGATCGCGCTCGCCATTGACGGCGACGCGGATGTCACCGAACCAGATCGCCAGCTTGTCGCGGTCGGCAGCCTCGCCGGCCTTACCAACGGCCATGACGATACGGCCCCAGTTGGCGTCTTCGCCCGCGGCCGCGGTCTTGACCAGCGGCGAATTGGCGATCGACAGGGCGATCGTTTTGGCGGCCGCGTCGCTTTCGGCACCGGTCACGGTGATCTCAAGCATCTTGGTGGCGCCTTCGCCATCGCGGGCAACCTGGATCGCCAGATCCTTCAAAAGAGCGTTCAGCGCCTCGCGGAAGGAGGCGAGCGCCGGGTCATTGGCGTCGGAAATCTGTTTCTGGCCATCTGCGGCGGCAGCGCCGGTGGCAAACAGCATCAGCGTATCGGAAGTCGAGGTGTCGCTGTCGACCGTCATCGAGTTGAAGCTCGGCTCGACGCCGGCAGACAGCATCGATTGGAGAGCGGCAGACGAAATGTCGGCATCCGTCACGACGAAGGAGAGCATCGTCGCCATGTCGGGCGCGATCATGCCGGCGCCCTTGGCGATGCCGTTGATCGTGACCTTGACGCCGCCGATCTCGGCGGTGCGGGTCGCGACCTTCGGATAGGTATCGGTGGTCATGATCGCCTTGGCGGCTTCCTGCCAGAAATCACCGGTCGCGGTCGTGTTCATCTCGCCCAGCACACCGGCAAACTTGCTGGCGTCGAGCGGTTCGCCGATCACGCCGGTGGAGGCGAGATAGACTTCGTTCTCACCACAGTCGACAGCCTCGGAAGCCGACTTCGCCGTCAGCGCCGTCGCAGCCTTGCCTTTGATGCCGGTAAAGGCATTGGCATTGCCGGAATTGACCACCACGGCACGCGCCACGCCATGCGACAGGTTCGAACGGCAGAAATCAACCGGGGCCGAAGGGCACTTGGATTTGGTGAAGACACCGGCCACCGCCGCAGGCTTGTCGAAAACCATCAGCAGCACATCCGTGCGGCCCTTGTACTTGATCCCGGCAGCCGCCGTCGCCATCCGCACACCGCGGACTTCAGGCATGTCGGGATAGGATTTCGGTGCGAGCGGGGAAACGGAAGCGGACATGGTCAATACCTGCGCGAAGAGTTTTCAATGCTTGTGCTTGGATCCTCGGGTCAAGCCCGAGGACGACGACAGAGATGGTGTGCCACCGGTGCCTAAAGTCAAACTCCTGCACATGCAAACGCTGACTGAGGTCCTGGACACACGCCAGATACTCGTCATCCTCGGGCTTGNNGGCTTGACCCGAGGATCCAAGCGCAAGGAGGCGGCAGAAAAACGGGGGCATGAAGGCCCCCGTCTTAGATCAATGGCTCAAGGCTTGGCAGCAGGCGCAGCTTCCGGAGCCGGAGCGGCAGCATCGGCAGCGCCGTCCTGCATCTTGCCGACGTCCTCATAGCCCTTCTTCAGGGCCTCGTCGGTGATCTCGACCTTCTGCTCGGCCTTCGCCTTCTCGATGATGGCGACATACTTGTCGCGCATGACGAGCTGCTTCACCTGGTCCTGAACCTGATCGAGAGCCGGCGGCGGTGCATCGCGCTTGTCTTCGAGCTTGATGACGTGGAAGCCGAACTGCGACTTGACCGGGGTCTTCGTATAGGCGCCCTTTTCGAGACCGAAAGCGGCTTCTTCGAATTCGGGAACCATGCGGCCCGGACCGAACCAACCGAGGTCGCCGCCGTCATCCTTGTTGGAATCCTGGCTCTTTTCCTTGGCGATCGCAGCGAAGTCTTCGCCCTTGTCGAGCTGGGCGATGATCGCCTTGGCTTCTTCCTCGGTCTTGACCAGGATATGGGCAGCCTTGACTTCTTCCTGCTTCGGAAGGCCGGCGATTTCCTTGTCGTAGCGCGCCTTCACTTCGGCATCGGTCGTTGCTTCGACGACATGCTTGCGGAAGAAGGCGTTATGCAGCTCGCGATCGCCGATATAGGACATGCGCTTCTTGAAGTCGTCGGTCTTGTCGACGCCTTCGGCAAGCGCGCCGCTGGCGAGAAGCTTGACGTCGATCGCACCCGAAAGAGCCGCGACCTTCTTCTGCTCGTCCGGCAACTGGGCGAGCTGCGGGTCGAGGTTCTGGACCGCGAGATCAAGTTCCGACTGGGTGATCTCGAGCGTACCGACCTTGGCGACGACCTTGTCTTCCTGCGCGAAGGCAGGAGCCTGGAACGAAATCGCAGCAGCGATGGCCGCCGTTACGAGAAGTTTGTGACGCAACATAAGTTACCTTTCGCATGGATGCCGGTCTCTGGGCTTGGATCCGGCCTGAATCCTTCAGAAACACCGGAATGTGGCCATAGTGTATCGGCCGCAACCGTTGACATAATTCGGACCCCCTCTTATCTGTCACGCAACTTGGCGTCCAGAAGAGTTTCCGGGCGTTGCGGGACAATTTGCCGGCATTGGAACCATATTTTTCCGACCTGCAATCCCATGGCACTGAGATCAGAAAGGACCATTCGCATGGTCAGCTTCGGCGGCATCGCCCGCAAACTGTTCGGTTCGGCTAACGAGCGTCGCGTTCGCGGCTACAAGCCGACCCTCGCCAAGATCAATGCCATCGAGGATGCGACCAAGGCACTGACCGATGAGCAACTCGCCAACAAGACGGTCGAGTTTCGCCAAATGCTGGCCGACGGCAAGACGCTTGAGGACATCATGATCCCGGCTTTTGCCGTGGCGCGTGAAGCCTCCCTCCGCGTGCTCGGCATGCGTCCCTTCGACGTTCAGCTGACCGGCGGCATGATCCTGCATGACGGCGCGATCGCGGAAATGAAGACCGGTGAAGGTAAAACCCTCGTCGGCACGCTCGCCGTCTATCTCAACGCGCTGTCGGGCAAGGGCGTCCACGTCGTCACCGTCAACGACTATCTGGCCCAGCGCGACGCCGCCATCATGAGCCGCCTTTACAGTTTCCTCGGTCTTTCGACCGGTGTCATTGTTCACGGTCTCGACGACGACCAGCGCCGTGCGGCCTATGGCTGCGACATCACCTACGCGACGAACAACGAGCTCGGCTTCGATTATCTGCGCGACAACATGAAATACGAGCGCGGCCAGATGGTTCAGCGTGGCCACAATTACGCGATCGTCGACGAAGTGGATTCGATCCTCGTCGACGAAGCCCGCACGCCGCTGATCATCTCCGGCCCGCTGGACGATCGTTCCGACCTCTACACGACGATCGATACCTACATCCCGCTTCTGTCCGAAGAAGACTACGAGATCGACGAGAAGCAGCGCTCTGCCAACTTCTCCGAAGTCGGCACCGAGAAGCTGGAAAATCTGCTGCGCCAGGCCGGCCTGTTGAAGGGTGAATCGCTCTACGACGTCGAGAATGTCGCGATCGTCCACCACATCAACAACGCGCTGAAGGCCCACAAGCTCTTTACCCGCGACAAGGACTACATCGTCCGCAACGACGAGATCGTCATCATCGACGAATTCACCGGCCGCATGATGCCGGGCCGCCGTTATTCGGAAGGCCAGCACCAGGCGCTGGAAGCCAAGGAAAAGGTTCAGATCCAGCCGGAGAACCAGACGCTCTCCTCGATCACCTTCCAGAACTATTTCCGCATGTATTCCAAGCTCGCCGGCATGACCGGTACGGCGCAGACGGAAGCGGAAGAATTCGGCAACATCTACAAGCTCGAAGTCATCGAGGTTCCGACCAACCTGCCGATCGCCCGTATCGACGAGGACGACGAGGTCTACCGGACGTTTGAGGAAAAGTTCAAGGCGATCATTGTCGAGATCAAGGCCGCCAGCGAGCGCAACCAGCCGGTTCTGGTCGGCACGACCTCGATCGAAAAGTCCGAGCTTCTGGCCACCATGCTGCGCGAGTCCGGCTTCGAGAAGTTCAGCGTGCTCAACGCCCGTTATCACGAACAGGAAGCCTATATCGTTTCCCAGGCAGGCGTGCCGGGTGCCGTCACGATCGCCACCAACATGGCCGGTCGCGGTACCGACATCCAGCTTGGCGGCAATGTCGACATGCGTCTCGAGCGTGAGCTTGAAGGCATCGAGGACGAAGCCGAGCGCATCGCACTCGAAGCGTCGATCCGCGCCGAGATCAAGGAACTGAAGGCCAAGGCGCTGGAAGCCGGCGGCCTCTACGTCATCGCCACAGAGCGTCACGAAAGCCGCCGTATCGACAACCAGCTGCGCGGCCGTTCCGGTCGTCAGGGCGACCCGGGCCGCTCGAAATTCTACCTGTCGCTGCAGGACGACCTGATGCGCATCTTCGGCTCCGACCGCATGGACGGCATGCTGCAGAAGCTGGGTCTGAAAGAGGGCGAAGCGATCGTCCATCCGTGGATCAACAAGGCGCTGGAACGCGCCCAGAAGAAGGTCGAAGCCCGCAACTTCGACATTCGTAAAAACCTGCTGAAATACGACGACGTCACCAATGACCAGCGCAAGGTGATCTTCGAGCAGCGCATCGAGATGATGGATTCGGAAGACGTATCCGAGACCATCGAGGACATGCGCACCGAAGTGATCGAGGTCATGGTCGCCAAGCATATTCCCGAGCGCGCTTACGCCGAACAATGGGATGTGCCGGGACTGTACGCAGACGTCCAGCGCCTGCTCAACCTCGATCTTCCGATCGAGGACTGGGCCAAGGAAGAAGGCATCGGCGAGGACGACATCCGCGAGCGGATCACGCAGGCGACAGAGGCTGCCGTCAAGGAACGCCGCGAACGCTTCGGCAACGAGGTGATGAACTATGTCGAGCGCTCGGTCGTGCTGCAGACGCTCGATCACCTGTGGCGCGAGCATATCGTCAATCTCGACCACCTGCGCTCCGTTATCGGCTTCCGCGGTTACGCCCAGCGCGATCCGCTGCAGGAATACAAGGCCGAAGCGTTCGAACTTTTCCAAGCGCTTCTTGCCAACCTGCGTGAAGCCGTGACTGCCCAGATGATGCGCGTCGAGCTGATGCAGAACCCCGAGCCGCCGGTACCGCCGACGGTTTACGAGGAGCACCATCTCGACCCGGTGACCGGTGAAGATCAGGTGACCGGCCGCGACGGCGAAGACTTCATCGCCGCCCCCGAAGACCGCCGCCCGGAAGACCCGTCCACCTGGGGCAAGGTCGGCCGCAACGAAGCCTGCCCCTGCGGCTCGGGCAAGAAATACAAGCACTGCCACGGCGCCTTCGAACAGGCCTGAGGTGGAAGCGATATCCAGCAAAACGCCGCCCTCCGGGCGGCGTTTTGTTTTTCAGGCGGACAGTCTCCACAAGTGTGTCGATACCGCCAACCGTTTCTTAACCGTGATCTGGCATGTTTTTTGTCAGTATTTGTGTGGCCTGACGAGTAACACGTGCCCTTTATGGCGGTTATCGAAACAGCGGAAAGACTGCTTCCGCCGGGCCTGCGCGCCCGGATCGCACCGCTGATCGCAAAAGCCGGTACCATTCTCAACGATCGCAGCGAGACCGCAAGGGCGCAACGCCAGGCCCTGATGGCGTTTGCCATCCGCATCGCCTCGGCCGCAATCGCCTTCATCTCCCAGATCGTCCTTGCCCGCCTCATGGGCGAGTTCGATTACGGCATCTATGCCTTCGTCTGGGTGATCGTCATCCTCACCGGCAATCTCTCCTGCCTCGGTTTTCACACCTCGATCATCCGTTTCTATCATCAACACATGGCCTCGGGCGAAACCGCTATGCTGCGCGGGCTGAGCGTCGCCTCCTGCCTGATCGCATTTTTGACGGCAACGCTGGTCGGCGCTCTGGGTTTCGGCTTTCTGGCCGTGTTCGGCGGCAGCATCGCCTCCTATTATCTCGTGCCGATCGGCATCGCGTTTTTCGTCATCCCGATGATCGCGCTCGGCGACATTCTCGACGGCATGGCAAGGGCGCGCGGCTGGACGGTCTCGGCGCTCGCGCCGACCTTCATCCTGCGCCCTGTCCTCATCCTCGTCTTCATGGCCGCAGCCGCACTGTTCGACGCCCCGCATGATGCGACGACGGCCATGGGCGCAGCGCTCGTCGCGACCTATGTCACCACGCTTGCGCATCTCGTCCAGCTCGTAGCCCTGATCCGTAAAGACAGAGGCGGTGCGCCGCGCCACTATCAACTCGGCACATGGATGAAATATTCCCTGCCGCTTTTCCTTGTCGACGGCATCGGCTTTCTGCTGACCAATGCCGATGTCGTCGTGGTTGGCCTCTACCTCCCGCCCGATCAGGTCGGCATCTATTTCGCTGCAGCAAAAACCATCGTGCTCGTTCAGTTCGTCTATTTCTCGGTCAAGGCCGCGGCAGCTCCCCGCTTCTCCGCCATCATCGCCGCCAACGACCATGATGCGCTTGCGGGCTTTGCCGCCCAGACGACACGCTGGACCTTCTGGCCATCGCTTGTCATCGGGCTGTGCGCACTGGCGGCCGGCGAGCTGCTTCTCTCCCTGTTTGGCCCGAACTTTACCGACGGTTATTGGCTGATGGCGATATTGTTTGCCGGCATCCTGACCAAGGCCTCGGTCGGGCCTGCGGAAATTCTTCTCAGCATGGCCGGGCACCAAAAGCTCTGCGTCGGCGTTTATGCCGTAACCCTGATCGCAGCGGTGGTACTGTATGTTGTGATGATCCCGCTATTCGGCTTGACTGGAGCGGCGGTTGCGGCTGCTACTGCGATCATGATCGAATCCCTGCTGCTTCATCTGACAGTCCGCCGCACGCTGGGCATCACGCTGTTTGCCTTCGCGCGCAAACCCAACGCCGGATCGGGAGCGAATTGACCATGCAGATCCCGCCATTCGGCAGCAGCTTCGAGGATGCCAAGGAACTCGTTCAGGACGAGCAGGACCGAACGCCCCTGCCGGAAGCCGATCTCAGCCTGCCCGTCGGCCGGGCAGGACGCGAGTTCGCGCTTTATCCGGCAACGCTGGGCTACGAACTGCAGGAAGAGCTGGAATTCCTGTCGCACCGGGCGATGGAACCCAACATCTTCTTTTCGGCCCGGCTTCTGGCGCCTGCCATGCCGCGCGTGGAAGACAAGCAGGTGCGCTTCGCCCTCATCCGCGACGACAACGGCATGCGCTCGCGCCTGCGCCTGCTGATGCCGTTTACCGTCGAGCGCCCTGGCTTTTCGGTCGGCGCATCGATCATCCGCACCTGGGCCAATCCTTTCGGCCCGCTCGGGACGCCGCTCGTCGATGCCGAGGATGCCGCCGAGACGATCGACAACCTGTTTGATGTCCTGGTTCAGCCCCAGACCAAGCTTCCGTCGGTTCTGGTCCTGCCGGATATTCGCCTCACCGGCCGTTTCGCCCAGCTCGCCAAAGCCGTCGCCATCGCCCGCGACCTGTCCGTCGCCACGACAGACACGTTCCGCCGCCCGATGCTGGAGAGTTATCTCGACGGCGACAGTTATCTGAAGCAGGCCCTTTCCGCGCATCATGTCCGCGAGATGCGGCGCCAATGGCGCAATCTCGAAAAGCTCGGAACCCTCACCTACAACGTCGCCCGCCAGCCAGAAGAGGTTCGGCTGCGGATGGAGGAATTCCTCGCTCTGGAAGCCAAGGGCTGGAAGGGCAAGAAACGCTCGGCCCTGATCAACGACCGGTATCGCGCAGCCTTTGCCCGTGAAGCGATCACCAATCTTGCCGAAATCGACGCGGTGCGCATTCACACGGTCGATCTCGATGGCCGCGCCATCGCCTCGATCGTCGTATTCCTGATGGCCGGCGAGGCCTATACTTGGAAGACCGCCTATGACGAGGCATATGGCCGCCATTCGCCCGGCAAGCTCTTGATCATGAAGCTGACCGACTGGCATCTGGACGACGCCAACATTCTGCGGACCGACAGCTGCGCAATCCCCGATCATCCGATCATGAGCCGGTTCTGGGAAGAGCGCGAAGACATGGGAAGCCTTGTCATCGGACTGACGCGCAACAGCGACCGCGATGTGCGCCAGGTCGCAGCCCAGCTTCATCTCTATCGCAACACCCGCAACATCGCCCGCATCCTGCGTGAAAAGATCATGCATCTGGCGGGCCGCGATACCTGATGCAGCACCGCGGACATGGTGTTTAAGACCAAGGGGCTCGCTTTTATGCAAGCCCCCGGTAAATCGAGACAGCCTAGCGCGATGCCGTCATCCGCAGCATGCGGCAGAGCTGAACGAGTTGCGGATCGTAACCGCCGCCCGAAACATCCACGCAGCGTTTCAGCAGCTTCTGGCGTTCACTGGGCGACATGGCGTTGAAGGCGGCGCGCTGAGGTCCGGTCAATCCGCCTCCCGTTCCACCGCCGCCCGTTCCCGGACCTGTGCCCGGGCCGGTTCCGGGAGTGCCGCCGCCTATGCCGACCCCGACATCCACACCGACGCCACTCGTGCCGCCCAAGCCAAGCCCGAGGGCCGCCGCAATCCCGCCCGTGCCACCGACGGTCGCCGTTGTGCGGGCGTTGATGCCGTTCGACGTGCTGGCGCCGACCCGTGCATTCACACCGTCCCTTCCGCCAACGGAGGCGCCAACACCGGCATTCAGCCCGCGCGAACCACCGACATTGGCGCCCGCGTTGACGCCGCCTCTACCTCCGACCGAAGCATTGGCGCTCGCCACGCCGGAATTGCGTCCGACACCAACCCCGGCATTCGCACCGTTTCGACCGCCGACGGATGCTCCGGCCCCGACGCCACCCGAACGCCCGCCGACACTGGCACCGGCATTCACGCCCCCTCGTCCTCCCACTGACGCTCCCACACCAAGACCGCCGCCGGCGCTTCTGCCGACACTGGCGCTCACGCCTCGATCACCGCCGACGGACAGTCCCTGAGCGTAGACCGGCGTCAGCCCGACCGTGGCGATGCATGTGGACATCAATGCCGAGACAAGTAGTTTTTTCATGACACTCTCCTCCTTGAGGGCCTGCCTGCAGGACCCGCAGAGTCGAATTCCGATCGGACGAATTCGTTTCAGGATTCTCTAATGTATTGGAGATGAATATTAACGATGTGTGATGGCTCTCCCCGGCGCCTTTCATTCGGCCTGGATACGGATCGTTGCGGATCACATTTGCAAAAGTTGCGCCTTGCATCCCCGTGGCTGTGCATGGTAATCGCCTCTCACATCTACTGTGCCCCGTTGGCGGAATTGGTAGACGCGCCTGACTCAAAATCAGGTTCCGAGAGGAGTGCTGGTTCGATTCCGGCACGGGGCACCAAAAACCTATAGGTAATTCAAATACCTACTGGTTTTTCAATAGGTTAAACTTCCATCTGCTACAGCGAACTGCTACAGCGAGGCATGGAAGACGTGACCGTTTACCCTTGGTTGACCCTCAGAAATCGCACCTATTATCTCCGCGCCCCAGTGCCCGCAGACCTCCATGAGGCACTGAAAAAGACCCAAATATGGAAATCTCTCGGCACTCAGGACCGTCGCAAGGCGGTTGAGAAGCTGCGGATTGAGAGCGGCGTGGTCTCGGAGATGTTCGAAAAAGAGCGCCTGAGACTGGCACGTCTCAACGAGCCGCCGCTGGAGGAGCTGACGGAAGCCCAGCTCAAGATCATCGGGGATGTCTACTTCGCCCACCTTCTGGACGAGGACGAAGAACGGCGACTTGGCGGCTTCGAAGGCGATGATTTCGACAATGCAGCCGAATGGCTGGACACACTTGACCAAGAGAACCGCAGGGAGTTCGCTCGCGGTCAAATCTCCCCCTTCATGCTGGACGAGGCAGCCGAGGTTCTGTCATGGGACGGCATTGAACTTCGGCTGGCTGATAACTCGCCAAGCTGGCCGAAGCTGGTCAGGGCGATCTATCAGGCAAGGATCAAAGCCGATCAGGCGAAGCGACAGCGCAACATGGGCGATGTGATCGAGACCCCGAAGCCCGCTGTTGTGTCAGTCGAGAAGCCGCAGCCCAGCAAGCACACGCTGGAGGAGGCTAAGAAGTTCTACATCACCGAGAAGGTGTCAGGCACAGAGTTCGCCCAGAAGAAGCGCAAGAACCGCCTAGACGCCATCACGCGCACCGTTAAGGCAGCCTTGGGCGAGATACCGGCTCTACCTGATTGGACGGTTGATGATGCTTACAAGGTCCGAGATCACATGCTCGGGAAAGGCACACTCAAGCCGTCGTCCGTGCGCCGCGAACTGAATGACCTGAAGGGTATCTTTTCACTCTACAAGGCTACGAAGCTTAGGAGTATGGACAACCCCTTTGCTGGATTGGACCTGCCCAAAAGCGCCGTGTCCGATAAGGATGCACGACACCCACTGCCTGCTGACATCCTCGCGGCAACTCGCGCCAAGGTATTGGAAAAGGCTAACCCGGACCTCAAGCTGATCTGGCGATTGCTAGAGGGGACCGGCTGTCGATTGGCGGAAATTACTGGATTGAGGCGAGAGGACATCGTTCTCGACGGAGACACGCCGCATCTTCGCATTGTTCCCCATGAAGGCCGGCGACTGAAGAACGCGGCATCGAAGCGCGATGTCCCGCTGGTGGCGGATGCACTCGCAGCCGCAATAGATGCACACAAAGCCTCTGTAGGCAGCGTCCCTGTCTTCGCCCGGTATTCAGGCCCAGTCGGACCTAATACCGCCTCTCAATCGTTGATGAAGTGGTTGCGGACCGTCAGCGCGAACCCTCTCCATGTCATCCACTCATTGCGCCATAATATGGCCGATAGGTGTGACCTTGCTGGTGTCCATCCGACAGAAAAGGAGGCGATTTTGGGCCACCTCAATGCGAGCGCCAGCGTGAAACATTATGGCTCAGCTTCGGTAAAATTGGTCGCACTCACCAGAGCGATGCGAAAAGCCTTTCCGATCGATAACCGTGATAGCTCAGATGGATAGCGGTGAAGCTAATTAGCTGTTCCAAACATCGCCTGGACGAACCTGCCCTTCTCGGCCGCTTGAGCTGGCGAATTGCCTCGAGTGAACACCAACGTCCTCCAAGCGTTTCGCCCTGACACGACGACTGTGACCTCGACTACACTGTCATTGGCCTTGATCGCTCTTCCAGTAGCACGCAGAGCAGGCATCCTCTGCACATAGGTAGGTTGCCACTCCGACGTAATCGCCACGTCTGAAGCCACTGCATCTTGGATCGCCCGAGCATATGCGGCGGCCTCGACTCCAGCGGTGGGGAACTGCTCGTAGCCAAAAATTGCCTCGGCTAGGAGTTCGTTGGACACAAAGTAGAATACCCGACCGCTATTGGTCGCCATTTCCTCAAGCTGCCATGTTCGACCGATACTTGCGGGCTTGTTCGTAACCGGGTTGACCCAAGTCTTGCTGGTTGTGAGGTTCCGGCTGCTTTGTTGCTCGTCCATCCGCAGCACGATGTTGCCAGCGAAAAGCGCGCTGACAATCACGATTGCCAATCCCAACCTCATTTTCGATGGACTTGCGGTAACGACTGGAGCGCCCTCGTCATAGGTCGCTGCCTTACCCGCAGCTAAACGGCGATACTGGCGGACTTGCGTGAACAGCGCGACAAACGGAATGCCGAGACCGAGACCGGCCCCCCAGACCCTTATCTCACGGCCCAAGAAAAAAGCGATGCGGTTGCGTCCGTCGGCCACCGGGACTTTCACACCCACGATAGCCTTCCCGGGTGTGTAACCTGTCAAGATCATGCAAAGCGCAGTCATCAGCATTGCGAGCGGCAGCACCAGAATGCCGAAGACAACGTCATTCATCGTCATGAGTTGGAGGTAAACGTCGGGCGCATAAAGTACGGACCACAATCCGATGCCAAAACCCAAAAGCGGCACGAAGATAAGATTGTCGATGGCCCGCGCCCAGAAGCGTGGCCAAGGCCTTGATGTCAAAACTACAGCAGGCTGTTGCGCAACTGGCTGAAAGGCGGGTGGCGGCAGTTTCGTTGGCTGGATCACGGGCAAAGACGGCGGCGAGACGAAGGCTTTCGCCAAGTCTGGATGGTCCTCGGCGTGCAGCCAGTTTTCCATCCCATCGCGCCAAACGTAGGTGTCGCGCTTGATCGCACCACTTTTGATTAATGAGCGCAGTTCGTCGTCGCCGACAGGCCCATGCTGCCCCTGTCCTACGGCGTAGTACCAGTCTGTCATGAAATTCACCCCCTAAGCCCTCGACGACAACTACCAAGAGGCGATGAAGGCGTAAAGCTGATCGAAGATCGCACGCAGGTTCAGCCGGCAAGACCCTGCCGTAAAATAGCTGAACGCGGTTTGAGGCAACTGCGCAACGTCATTGCAGCGATAGCCGAACCCGTTCCGAAAAAAATCTCCATCAGTTTCCTGTAATCAATCAATGCCTTGGCTGAATTGTATTTACATAGGGATAAGTTATTGAAAAATAACGATGTTACCCGTCTTGACGAGACTCGCGGCTCGGAGTCTAAACAGTATCGTTCTGGCCGGAACGCACCGCTTCAACCTTGCTCATGGACCTATCAGATGCCTTTTAAGCTCGCCGCATTCGGCCGCCATATCGAGATCGACAGCCGCCTTCCGCATGCCCTCTATGTGTTCACCAGCCGCCACGAATTTGCGTGGAGCAGAACTGAATGGTTCGAGCAGCCCTGTGGCAAGTGGCGGCATTGGGTCATCGAAAAGCGCCACGGCAGCGGCTCAAAGAGCGACAATACCTTGCAGCTCAATTTCGAGCCACAAGGAGAAATCCGCACCGAGGTGAGCGCAGGATGAGCGCCAACTTTCCCCTCTACATCCGCGATGGTGAACCATACGTCCGCGATCTGGACCTTGCCATGTCCCTCGGCATGCGCCGCCCGATCGACATCAGGACCGGCCTCATCGAACTCTACGTCACAGGCCCGATGCATTATGGCTTTATGATCTGGGCAGATGACGGTCGTCCTACCATGTCAGTCGATCCATCGCGGGCCTATCTTCTGACCGAGGAACAGGCGTTGTTCGTCTGCCACTTCTCGACCAGCCGTCGAGCTGATGCCACGGCCATAGCAGTCGTCACCGCCTTCGCCCACCACAAGAGCCTGAGCGTCCTCCTTCGGAAGGCGCTTACGAAGACGATGGGGGATGCCGCTGCTGGCCGCGAGGCGTTGTTTATCGATGCGATCAAGGCTCGGCTTAGGCAGACAGTGAGGGTGCGCCGGTACAAAACTAGGCGGCGACGCTTACCGCAAACGCTCGGCTCAGAACGCCCCAACTTACGGGCGTGATCTCTTTTATCTCGTCCCTATCGATTTTCGCTTTTCAGCTCCGGCCGGTGATTGCTTACCTCAGCGCGGTGGCTCGCGTTGGAAGGCGGAGACGAGGTGTCGGGAAATGGGCTTTCGGGGGATTACCACTCACCTAAGCGAATACAGTGCGCCCAACCCGAGAGAGGATTACCACGCACCTAAGGGAGAAACTGGACGACTGCGACAGTCCCATCCTCGGATGAAATCGGAGCGACACGACAATTACCACCCACTTAAGAGAAAGACCAAGAAGCCTCCTGCCAATTACCACTCACTTAGGGATAACCCCGAGAGGGCAGACCAACATCTGGAATGAACTGGAACAGAGGATGACTGATGAAATCAGGATGATCTCTGTCTCGATATTCATGGAGATGATGATCGTGATGAAACCCTAATCCCCCTATAGTCTCCCTTCATGTCCACCCAGAGGTTTCCTTCACAGCGAACCCTCGACCACCTCCAGCCCCGCACAGTCCCCATCATGGACGCTCGACTTCCGAGAGTGCGAAAGCTCATGCTCAAAGTTGAGCATCGGCCGTTCTCATGGGTGTGGTGACCCTCGGCCCTCTCATAGCGACTGCTAGGCTCAGCCTCGCGGTCTGCTGACGAGAGGGCCGTTTGCATTTCACCGCCCCGACATCACCACCACTACAGAACCCTGAGACCATCATCATGCACAACGAAACTTCCCTTGGTCGGGAGGATGGCGAAGCCATGCCTTCAGCCGCCTCGACCCTGAAAATCTTCATCCGGCCCACCAGCCTCGACAAGCTGGGGCAGAACTATGCGGTCTCCTTCGAAGGCGAGACCATCGTCGACAAGACCCGCAACCCCTCCGCCGATGCCTGCCGTCGTCTGGTCGCTCTCGGCCACTCCGGTCGCCTTGAGGTCTGGAGCATCGGTGAGCCGTTCGCCCGCCTCATCATCCGCGACATCGAGACCGCAGCCGGTCTGACGATCTCCGAGACCACCTCACATGGCCCAAGGGTAGCGACCTACCAGCCCTTCAACGCCTCGGCTCTTGCCGCCTGACACGACCATCACCACCAAACCCAGAAAGAAACGCACATGAGCTTTCCGCGTATTCGCACCATGACCATCGACAGCCATGACGAGGATGTCGCTATCATCCGCATCCGCTTCATCAACGCCGCTGACGGCTCTGCCGAGTTCCTGACCACGGATGTCGGCGAGCATCTCGACATCAATGCTGACGAGGACGGCGATTGCCTCGATGTCCTGACCGACTTCGGCATCCCCTTCACGAAGACCACCGTCAATGACCGAGGCCAGATCATCGGCCCCGTTGGTCTCATCTCCGAGCGTGATTACAGGCGGCTTATCGTCGAGGTCTCGAAGCTCCGCCTGGACGCCTGAGGCCTGTCCCAAAAACGCGCCTCAGAGCGCCGCTTATCGTCGGCGGGTGTCTTCACCCGTCCATGCCCTCAGTGCGCCCAGAAGACCGACACGAGGCAACCAGAAACCACCGTCACCCCATAACAACGGAACCAATCGCATGACATCATTCGGCGAAGCATTCAAAGCCGCCCGCACAGCCGGTAAGACCACCTTCAAGTGGCAGGGCCGAGCCTATCACACCAAGACCAAGGAGGAGATGGAGAAGACCATGAAGTCTGTCCCCACTCCGACGCCACGACCAGCCACCAACAGCGGCCCGCGCTCCAGCTCGGTCGATGCCGAGAATGCCGGTCGCTCCACGGCCAAGACTGCCCCGGCACCGCAGCCCGAGGACACGCGCTCGACCGGTTCGCTGGCGATCACCCCGACCAAGGCAGAAGCCAAGGCTGAGACCAAGCAGGCAGCCACGCAGCGGCCCCGCTCCAACGGTAAGTCCAGCTTCCTCGCCACCCACAAGGGCAACCCTCCGACGTTGCCGATCAGCAAGCCGAGGCGCACCCGAGCATGGGCCAACAAGTGACGGGATCGAGCGCGCCTTGAAATACACTCAAGAGATACTGGACCGTAAGACCGGGGAGCTTGTCACGGTCGATCAAGGCGACTGGATCACGATCGCCGAGTTGGCAACCGCCTTCAGCGTTGGTCGTAGACGTGCAACCACCATCCTTCGACAGATGGATTTTCTCCAAGTTGAAGGCGGTGGTCGCGACTGCCGCCATCGGATAGCGGACTGGGTCGTCCAGCGCGGTTGGGGCAAACGCCTCAAACGGAGAGGCGACAAATTCCCCTTCGACGTGATCAGTCCTGAAGCGGTCGACTGGATCAAGGAACGCTGGCAGGCCACGACCGACGCCATCGAGGAAGAGGAGAAAGTCGGGCGCATAGCAGAAGCTCGGGCCGCGCTCCAATCCTTCACCGCTCATCGTGGACGTGAAGAACTTGAAGCGCAGCCCGCTGTGTCTTGGCTTGCCGACTTCTTCCCCGATCTCACTCAGCAGCAAATGGGCAAGGTCTTGGATGTTACCCAGCAGTTGGTCAGCCGTTTCCTTGCTATTCGCTCCAGTCAGATCGCCAAAGCCAGAGAGCTTCGGAAGAGGACATTCATGGAGCCGGTGATCGGAACGTCATGTTGTGTAGGTGTCGCCTAGGCCTATACGCAAGACTACAACACCTCGAAAAATGACTGATCGAGGTGACGGCACAGCCTCGGAGAACACCCGGAATATTTTGCCGGAAAAATCCGAGACCCCAATTAGATATAAGGCTTTCCCGGCTTCCCCCGGGTAGGCCTCCTCACCGCATTTTCTCACGATTTCAATGGCTTGACCGCGAAATATTCCTCTGCAATCCCACAGGAAAGCAGAAGGAGACGAGCCGCGATGGCCAAGATGATCGATACGACACCCTCATACAAGAAGGCCCTGCACGAGGCATTCCGGTTCCTCGAAGCGCTCCGAGAGCTGCGCCCCGACATGCCGATGCAGACGGCCTCGGTCTTCTTCCTCGTGGCGATGAAGCCGGGGATTGGGCAGCGTGAGTTGCTCGACCTGATGGACCTCAGTCAAGCGGCCATCTCCCGCAACACCTATGCGCTGATGGCGATCGACCGTCATGGCAAGCCGGGGCTGAACCTCATCGTCCAACATTGCAACCCCGCCGATGGTCGCAACACCATGCTCTACCTTACGCCCGAGGGAGACGCGTTTCTCGCTCGCCTGATGGCGATAAGCCGCTCTCAGAGATCGACCGACCAGACCTGAACACCATCTCGCTCGAACCGCTCCAGCCGTTGGGTACCGGGGAAGGCAGGCGACATGAAGAAAACATAGCGGTGCTGCTCTCGGCTGCCCGCAAGCTTGTCGAGGTCTTTGGCCAGCTTCCTGTTGTTCTGTGGTCGTACCGCCGCGAAGGTCTCGGCACCGACCAAGCCCGGCACCTCGCTCATAACGTCAAGTGGTTGCGATGCGTGGGCACCGGGAGCGAGATGAAACGCCCCGGCATCAGGATGGAGGTCAAACAGTGTCTTTGCCGCCAGCAGGGCAGCCGCATACGTCCACGTCTGGTTGACCTGCTCGATGACATTGAGGGGGCTGTGGGTGATCGGATGGAAGCCGACCAGATCGAACTTCATGTGCCGGATGAGATCGAGGGGACGACCATCAAAGGCTGAGACCCACGCAGCAACACGGGTTGCCGACTCCTCCAGCGTTACCAGCCGCTCTTCGGCCTCTTGCGCCGTCCGCACGATGATGCGCTCGCTGACTTCCTCGGTGATCATCACGCTTCCCCGTCTTCAGGCATCGCCAGCCTTACCATCGAGCCGCATTCAGTGTCAGTGCCAATAGGGGTTGCCGATGTGACTCCCGCGAAATCGGCCGAAAACAGTCCCACACAAATGAGGTTTGACTTCTGACACGAAAAGTTCCAAAAGCTTTTAAACTTCAATGACACTATCGGAGCTGTTTCAAATGCCCTCGACCATCATCGGCTATGCCCGCACCTCGACCCTCGACCAGACCTACGGCCTTGACGCTCAGCTCCGCGATCTGGAGGTTGCAGGCTGCGAGAAGATGTTCAAGGAGCAGCTCTCCTCGGTCGACAAGGAGCGGCCCGAACTGACCCGCGCGCTCGACTATGCCCGTGAGGGTGATGTGTTTATCGTGACCAAATTGGACCGACTGGCCCGCTCCATGACCGACCTCGTGAGGATCAAAGACACGTTGGAGACTAAAGGCGTCACGCTCAAAATCCTCAATCTCAACATCGATACCTCGACCCCTACCGGCAAGCTGATGCTGAGCCTGTTGGGTTCCATCGCTGAGTTCGAGCGCGACATCATGTTGGAGAGGCAGCGGGAGGGCATTGCCAGGGCGAAAGCTGATGGCAAATACAAAGGCCGCGCCCCGACCGCCCAGCGGAAAGCTGACGATGTGCGGCGATTGAAGGCCGAAGGGAAAACCGCTGAGCAAATAGTTGTGGAATTAGGCATCAGCCGGTCGAGCGTATTCCGAGCGCTTCGGGCGGAATAATCACGCTCTCGTTTGTCATGGGGTGATTATGTGTTTTCGGAGCGCGCTGCGTGGTTGGATAGCGTTTTGCGCTATTTTTCTGCGTCCATTGTGGCTTGCTCCAGCGCTCTGGCCCTAATCTGTTCTCTGGTTGAGAGGTCGAGCTCAGATCTTGGCAGGATCACAACTTGCATCTTGTAAGCGTCGACATTTAGCCACCATAGGTTCGACTTTCTCAATCCCGCCAACAGTGTGCTCGTGGTTTCTCCGCCGTCATTTGTGCATTCGTAAGACGCCAGCGCGTATTTCCTTGTAAACGAGTCCTGCTTCGCAACGTTATCAAGCCGCGCAGAAGGAGATACGTTAGTGAACGTTTGCATGACCGCAAACTCGGCTTCAGCCATTGGCTTTGCCTGACCGTCAGTCGCCCATATTTGCGCGACGGTGAATGCTAACCGAAGTTTCCGAGTCTCGTTTGATAGCTCTTGACGGAAATGCAACTGAAAGATGGCTGGGTGGATATCCTCTCGAGCAATAGCCAAAATTGAGGTCCCATCGCTTTGAGCATAAAATCGATGCTCGCCAATCCGCGCTGGATAAAAAAGATCACAGAGTCGCCCAGCCTGCTGGACCAACGCTTCGTAGCTACGGTTTCGGTCTGCTGACTCAATTTGCTCTCTTGTCAGAAATGCTTGCCACAAGGCGATGCCGGTGCCGGCGAATGACACCGTAAGCGCAGCGACCGATATCATAAGCGCCCATCGCTGCGACGGTTCTGGGGTGCTGGCCGGACGAGGCCTCGAATACACAAAACGGTGCGTTCCTCGCTTACCCATCAAACCTCCAGCTTATGTGCACTCTCGCTATCTTGCAGGAGATATCAGAAACTTTTTGCTGAGACAGCAAGCGCCAACGATCTTGATACATCAAATTCCTCGCTTCACATTGAAAGTTAAATCATGAGAGACCAGCAAGCTCAGACTCAAAGCGTAGGCGTTCCAAAAATCATATCGCCGTTGATGGAAGCATTAGACGGCCGAAAATTCCAATTGGTGACCCATGACGATCACGATGAGTTTGTCATCGCGTACTCTCGTCTGCATCGGCGCCTTGCGCGATCAATGACGCGAGCACTGAAAGTAGCTGATGTTTACGAGGAAGCTCGCCGATGCGAAATCGAGACAAAACCGGAAACCTTCACAGCAAACGCAGATGACCTCAAGGATGCATTTTTGGAGGCAGCCTATAGGGTCGCAGAACTCAACGAATTTTACGAGAAAGACCTAAGGGCGTATTTTCCTCACATACAAAAGACGGAGGCTTATAAACGCTTTTCTGCTGAACTTAAAATTTTGAGCCGTCCTTGGGACTTGCTGTGCAATCGATCCAAGCACAATCATACGTACCTTGTTGTCGCGGAATGCAGCTACGAGGATGGCAAGTGGTGCTCTGGGTTTTCCATGTATCATCGAGATGGAGAATTCGTAGCAGCCGACCCGAGGTTCCATAAGAACTTAGACGTCATGTCATTCAATGCCGCATTTCGTCTAATGTTCGACACCGTTCTGCACATCGATATCATCGCGGCCGCGTTGTTCAATTCCATTGAAGAGGACGAGGCCGTCAGCGCTCTGGAGACCTACATCGTGTTTCTCCCGTACGAAGCAGAGTTGAATAGAATTCTCGAACATTCGAGAGTTGGAATGCCAGGAGAAGAAATTCCGCCATTCAAATTCGGCAGCCAGACACTTGAGGCAGGCTTGAGCGGCTCCGTTTCACCGGGCAAAGGGATGGCCTCCATGCGCTTTATCTTCGATTTCTACGGCCGAGACATTAAAGTTCGCGCACCCTACGGCAAAGGAGAATTTGGCTCCCAAATTACCTTTCCAGAAGGAAGCTCGCGAGTGCCGTTCCCGATGTACCTTCGCATGTTGATCTCGGACGTACTAATCGAACCCATAGATGCACCTGTCTACCCGTTTACAAACGTAAGTTTGTCACTTGATGAGGCGTAAGTCGAAGACATCGCGAGGCGGACCGGGCGTACGGCAGTTACCCAAACTCAAGCAACCTACGGTAAATGTGTTGATGGACAGCAACTGCGGCTCCGAGTATTCTAAGCGGAAAGGAGCTCGAAGCTCTTAGCGTCAGTCAATGCGCGCGGCTGCCGCCCTTGTCGGAGGACACCTGTTACCCGCACATACGCACCGGCTGACATATGGGCCTTGTCGGCTTTGAAGTAGTCATCCGCGTTGAGCACGGCACGAGCGCGGACAATTTCTCCTTCGGGTAGCAGAAGCGCTAGAACGACAGGCCCCGACCGTTTTCCATCTTCGCCCATCTCACCTTCGAGACGCTCGACAGTGCCAATGAAGGAGTCGACTTCATCCTTTTCTTGAGCTTTCAGCTCCCGACGCACTTCCTCCACTCGCGAAAAGTAATCGCGCTGGAACCGAAGCCTTGGAAGGTTATGAGCCTTCGGGGCTTCACGCAGCGATGACCATTCAAACCCGATGTCCAAAGAGTTGTCGACCTGCTCATCGTGCATCCCCAACAGAGCATCACACAAATTGGAGGAAATAAGCGGCACTTCCGAGGCCTTCAGGTCATCGACCAAAGTATCAAGCGCATCCCCTTCTATTGCCGTTACAAGCTCCCCGAGCGCTCTCTGGAGGGAGAGCGTTACTTTCCGCACGAATGGTGCGTCGTCGGCATCAAACTCAATCCTGCTTTGCGCATCCATAGAGTTGACAGGGCAGGAGACGCTCAGAATGAAACTGCCCTCCTCTGTCTGGTTGAAACGAGATTTCTCAACGAACTGATTGGCCTCTGCAAGGTTCAGCCTTGGATGGTTGGTGCGCGGTATCACGACGGTGCAGGCCGACGCCTTAAGCAGCTTCTCGGTACTAGCTACAAGCGTCGAGGCATACGACAACGGCAGCGATCGATCATCACCGTCGAAGAAGATGCGGAAACGGAGAACGTCATCACGCACGGTTGCAAGCTGAGACCACAAAGCCTGCCATTTCGTAGACGTGATTTCAGCGAACTTCTCAAGAACACGGCTTAGCGTCTCATCGTAGTCAGAGGTGATGTCCATCGGGAATACGAGTTGGCGAAGGGGATGCCGAGCGCTGGACATCGCGTAATAGCGATGCTGCAGGGCTTCCTTATGCAGCGCCCAGCCCTGAGCCTTCAGGAAGTCGCGTAGGTCCATTGGTGTTATTACGGGTCTTTCGCTCAAGGCTCGCTTCCCTTGTAGGTCGGCAGTTCAAATCTCGACAGCGAAGTCATCAGCGCGCTCAATCCAGCTGGGTCAAACTTCTGCATCTGAGGCAGGTAGACCGTCTGAGAGGTCGCGTTAGATGAAGGGTCTGCACCACGCAGGCTTACCCAGTAGGCGCAATTTCTCAGCAGTAGAGCATCATCTGAGTGAGATAGCCAATCCTCAGTATTAGCAGGTAGGAACAGCACCACCAATATTCGAGGGGTGGCAACGTCTGCCGACCGCAGATCGTCATAGCGCGCGATACCAGCTAAGCTGTAGGAGAGACAGCTACCGACTATAGCGGGTGGCTTCACAGTGGCCTTGAGCTGGACCTTCAAATCAACTTCTTGAAGAACACCACCTGAAAACGGTCCCCAAGCCGTAATTTTCGCGTCGATGCCGGCACTGTCATCATGCCTACCGGCAACCTCGCACCCCATGCTGGCGCTAGCCGCTACGGCATGAATGTAGGCGTAGCTCAATTCTGACTCGACGTTTTGGGAGGTTAGCGGACGCATGGACAATCCCGTGTTGAAGCCCCGATGCTACCCGAAAACCTTTAAACGATTTGTTGACTTAATCCATGCTGCGGCCCGCGCGCCAGCGACGTTCAAGGCAGGCTAAGTCAGCAATTGAAACTGCTACAGCGACCTGCTACAATGCTCGGCAAAGATGGAAAGTTAACCCATTGAAATCGTTGCCCACAGACCGGCACCCTGACGCCGGCACGGGGCACCAGATTATCCGAGATCGCGAAACCGCATATGAGCTGCCTCGCCTGGCGCCGGCACGGTTGAGCGATTTTTTTGTCGGAAAACGACCGCATTGCGGCGATATAGGTCAACTATCTTGAGCTTACCGTTGCGGCTCGCGTAATTCTTCCTAAATGACAGAGCGTCGAAGAAACGTGGAGAAGAGTTGAATGAGTGCCGAATTCGGCCCCTATATCCAGATGTGCACGCTTGCTCAGCAAATGGCTGCACAATACCAGAAGGATGCCAACCTTGCCTTGGCGCCTTTTCTGAAACATTTCATGGATGAGGTCGAAGTGAACGTCGCTGCCGACGCTTTCAACCACTTGGGCTTCATGGAAAAAATCCGCGACCCGGTGGAACTGGGGGCGGAAAACACCTCCGATCCCCGGCGCAAGGAATTCCTCCAGGCTCTGGCGGCCGCCCTTGACGAGCGCATTCACCGACCCTGACAGCTGATGTTGGGCGTCAAAGAACTGGCCGTGCATCCCTGCGTCCCGGCGGACGCAGGGAGTGCCGGTGATCACGACGGCCATCCGGCATAGAAGATATCGGGCATCCCGACACCCTATGAGTTCCACCCTGGCACCCCTCGAGAGCCGCTCCTGCAACAGCTGCACGCTTTGCTGCCGGTTGCCCGATATCGACGATCTCGACAAACCCGCAGATGAATGGTGCAGGCACTGTATCGCCGGACAGGGGTGTTCGATCTATGCGGACCGGCCGAAACTCTGTCGTGATTTTCTCTGTCGCTGGATGCTCGACGAAAAGCTGGGCGACGAATGGAATCCATCGAAATCCCATATGATGGTCTATGGCGAAGGGCAGCAGATCACCGTGCTGGCCGATCCTGACTTCCCCGACCTCTGGCGCCGCGAACCCTATGTCTCGCAGCTCCGGCATTGGGCTGCAGAGGCTGCGTCGACGGGAAGATATGTCATCGTCTTCTGGCGCGACGAGGTGGTGAAGATCTGAAGCGGTCCGCCGGAACGCCTGACACGATGACGCGCGACCAAGACGGGGATTCTCTCAGGTGCGCCTTCCATTATAACGCCTCATGGCGAAAGCATCATCACGACAATGTGCCGACACCGGATGGTCGGGCAGATCTTCACGCCGGTTTACAGAATGGCGGATTGTGCTCTACAGCTTGCGCCGATTTTGGCCGCATCGGCAGGATTATCGGACGACGGCGTTCGATGGCGACTAAGAAGGAGAGGCGCATGGCGCTGGCAGGTTCCACCACGAGGTTCAACACGGGTGTTGTTTACGCCGGCTTCCTGACCTTTGCCATGGCGGCAACGGTCGGCAGTGCGTTGGGTTTCGAGCATATCGGCGGTTACATTCCCTGTGCGCTCTGCCTGCTGGAACGTGACCCTTATTATTTCGGCATCCCGATCGGCATCCTGGCGGTCGGCTCTGCAGCCTTCGGCCTGCCCACCTGGATCACCCGCTCGCTTCTGATCGTCATCGGCCTCATGATGCTGGTCGGCGCCGGCATGGGCGTCTATCACTCCGGCGTCGAATGGGGTTTCTGGCCCGGCCCGTCGGCCTGTGGCGGCAGCACGGCGATCACCACCAATGCAGGCAACCTGCTGGGCGACCTGAATACCGTCCACGGCCCGTCCTGCGCGGACGCAGCCCTTCGCGTCCTCGGCCTTTCCTTCGCCGGCTGGAATGTCGTTGCCAGTATCTTCCTCGCAGCCGTCGCCTTTGTCGGCGCAAAAAAGGCCGCGTAAGCGGCCTTTTGAGCAATCGGAAAATCTGGATGCATTAAGGCTGCAGCTCGGTATCCCAGTAGAGATAGTCCATCCAGCTTTCGTGCAGATAGTTCGGCGGGAACAGCCGGCCGTTGTTATGCAGGTCCTGTACGCTCGGCGCATAGGGTCTCTGGTGCGGGATCATGCCGGCCTGCTTCGGCAGCTTGCTGCCCTTCCTCAGATTGCAGGGCGAACAGGCGGCCACGACATTGTCCCAGGTCGTCTCGCCGCCATGGGCGCGCGGGATGACGTGATCGAAGGTCAACTCGTCATGCGCGCCACAATACTGGCATTCGAACTTGTCGCGCAGGAAGACATTGAACCGGGTGAAAGCCGGGTTGCGGGTCGGCTGAACATAGGTTTTCAGGCTGACGACACTCGGCAGCTTCATGGAGAAGCTCGGTGAGCAGACGGAATGATCGTATTCGGCGATGATGTTCACACGGTCAAGGAAGACCGCCTTGATCGCGTCCTGCCAGGACCACAACGACAAGGGATAGTAACTCAGCGGCCGGTAGTCAGCGTTCAAGACGAGCGCCGGCAAGGCCTGCGGGGAGACTGCAATCGTCAAGTGACGCTCCTACCCGATTCGGCATCTATCTCCTCTATATTAGGTCCGTTGTTACAGGATTGTGAAGCCCTTTAAATGCAGCGGGATACTTCACCGCATTTAAACGATCGGCAAAGCCTCGCGACGCATGGTCGCGGCGTAATAGGCCCAGAACAGCCGGGCGGCGACGGACCTGTGGGGTGCCCATGATTTGGCGATTTCGGCGAGCGCCTTTGCCGTCGGTCGCGCCTCCATGGCAAAGGCCCGCCCAACCGACGTCTGCAGCGCCACATCGCCCCCCGGAAAGATATCCGCATGGCCGGCGCAGAACATCAGATAGACCTCGGCCGTCCATGGACCGATGCCGGGAAGAAGAACAAGCTGACGAAGCGCCGCCTCTCCCTCGATCGCGCAGATTCCGTCCAGATCGATCGCACCGTTGAGCACGGCCTCGGACAGCGACTTCAGCGTCGAGGCCTTGGCGCGCGACAGGCCGAACGTGGCGATCACCTCCGGCGGAAGCTCTGCATAGGCTTGCGCCGTGACTGGCCCCGCCAGTTCGATCCGCCGCCAGATCGCGTCGGCACTTGCCCGCGACACCATTTGCGACACGATGATCGAGGCGAGGCCGGCAAAACCGGGCGCAGCCAGCCTGAGCGGCAGCGGGCCGGCGGTCTCGGCGATCGGCACGAGGCGGGGGTCGACTTGCAGCAGGCGCTGGAGACCAACCGCTATGTCGGCGTCGTTGCGGATGATGCTGAGTTGGTTTTCGCTCATGGCCGTTCATGCTTGTGTTTGGATCCTCGGGTCAAGCCNNCTTGACCCGAGGATCCAGACGCAATCAAGTCCGAACGCAAGCAATCAATGCCGAACTCTCAGCTAGGAAAACCCGTCTATCGTTTCGCACCCAGCCCGAATGGGTTTCTCCATCTCGGCCACGCTCTGTCTGCGTTTTTGAACCACGACATGGCGGGAGCGGCGCGCGGGCGGTTGCTGCTGCGTATCGAAGATATCGATCTCTCCCGCTGCACGCCCGAATTCGAGCAGATGATCTATCACGACCTGCGCTGGCTCGGTCTTGATTGGGAAACACCGGTGCGCCGCCAGTCGGAGCATTTCGACGCCTACCGGGACGCGCTCGACCGATTGCGGGAGATGGGCCTCGTCTATCCCGCCTTCCTCACCCGTGGCGAGGTGAAGGCCCAAGTGGCGGACCATGAGGCGAGCGGCACGGCTTGGCCGCGCGATCCCGATGGATCGCCGCTCTATCCCGATACCGACCGGGAGCGCCGCGAGACGGAGCGGGCCACGCTTATTGCCCGTGGTGTGAAACATGCCTGGCGGCTGGATGTGGGCAAGGCAATGGCCTCATCCGGAAAGCCGCTTTCATGGCAGGAAACCGGCAGCGGCCTTTCTGAAAGGATTACTGCGGAGCCGGCGATCTGGGGCGATGTCGTGCTGTCGCGCTCGGATGCGCCGTCGAGCTATCACCTGTCGGTCGTGGTCGACGATGCGCTGCAGGGCATTACCCATGTGGTGCGCGGACAGGATCTATATGCCGCAACCGCGATCCACCGGCTGCTGCAGGAACTGCTCGGCCTGCCCGAACCCGCCTATCACCACCACGGGCTGATCCTCGGGCACGACGGGCGAAAACTGTCGAAAAGCGAGGGATCAACCGGAATTTCGGCTCTTCGGAACGAGGGGCTGCGGCCCGACGATATTCGCCGGCTTGTCGGGCTGTGAGCGGCCGGCGCGCTTGGCCTTGCGCTTCTTGTTCACCTGATTGACCACCGAATAGACCTTGTATTTCAGGATCGCGGCGTTGAGTTCGGCGCCCAGCATGAAGATCACACCGACCATGTAGAGGAAGACCAGCACGATCATGATCGAGGCCAGTCCCGCATAGGTGGCCGCATAATTGGCGAAGGTGGAGAGATAGGCGGCGAAACCGAAGCCGAACAGCGTCCAGATGACGATGGTCAGAACCACGCCCGGCAGCACGTCGATGATCCGCCGATCTCCCGCCGGCAGCCATTTATGCGAGAAAAGCAGCCCGATCATCAGAAGCAGGCCGGTGCCGACGAGGCCCCAGTTGGCAAGCGCGTTGAGGTCGCTCATCAGCCAGGGAAATTTGGTCTCGGCAAATCTCTGAGCCACCGGCACCGCCAGAAGCACGATGCTGATGACGGCGAAGATGACCACCGCGACGATGACGTAACCGAGACTGGCAAGGCGCGTCACATACCACGCCCGCGTTTCCGTCACCCGATAGGCGCGGTTGAGCGAAATGCGCAGCGCCTCGACGCCGTTGGAGGCGAAATAGGCAGCCGCCAGCACCGAGAGCGTCAGCAGTCCGCCGCGCGGCATATCGATCACCCGCTGGATTTCCGACGCGATCGGATTGGCGATATCGGCCGGCCAGGCGTCGAACATCAGATGGATGGCCGTTTCGGAAAATCCGCCGGCGCCGAGAAAGCCGGCAAGCGCCGTGCCGAAGATCAGGAAGGGGAAAAGCGCCAGAAGCCCGGACAGCGCCACGTGGCTGGCCATGGCCCAGCCGTCATCCTCCGAGAAATGCCAATAGGCGTCCCAGAGAACCTTGAAGGCCAATCGGTGCCATCGCGGCCGGCGTATTTCTTCCTGCAAGGTCGGCTCCGTTGTGACTTCGATCGAAATATGGGAGGTACACCGCCACTTGTACAGATGAGCGCCGAGGAAGTATCCCTGAATGACTGCGACAAGAACGATCATCGTGACCGGCTGTTCCTCCGGCATCGGAGCTTATGCCGCAAGGGCGCTGAAGGCCGATGGCTGGCGGGTTTTCGCAACCGTGCGCCGGCAGGAGGATCTTGCACCTCTGGAGGCCGATGGCATCGAAGCGCTGATCCTAGATTATACGAAACAGGACATGATCGATGATCTGGTGAAAACCGTTGTCGAGCGCAGCGGCGGGCGGATCGATGCGCTGTTCAACAACGGCGCCTATGGCCAGCCGGGCGCGGTGGAGGATCTGGCGACGGATGTGCTTCGCGTCCAGTTCGAGACCAATCTTTTCGGCTGGCACGAGCTGACGCGGCAGATCATTCCCGTCATGCGCGCGCAAGGGCGAGGCCGCATCGTCAACTGCTCGTCGATACTCGGCATTTTGCCCTATCGCTATCGCGGCGCGTATACGGCCTCGAAATATGCGCTGGAGGGACTGACGCTGACCCTGCGCATGGAGCTTGCTGGCAGCGGCATCGAGGTGAGCCTGATCGAACCCGGCCCGATCGCCACCCGCTTCACCGCCAACGCGCTTGCCAAGATCAGCGAGAACATCGATGTCGAAAATTCGATCCATGCCGCCGATTATGCGCGCCAGCTGAACCGTCTCGATGGCAGCGGCCCCGTCAACCGCCATAAGCTCGGCCCGGAAGCCGTTTACAAGGTGCTGGATCACGCCCTGAATGCGTCTCGTCCAAAACCGCATTATCTGGTAACCAGACCTGCAAAGCAGGGTGCGTTGCTGAAGAGACTGCTGCCGGCGCAGCTCTTTTATTCGCTGATGCGCCGTATCGACTGACAACTGACCGGAGGCAGGATATGTCGAGTTTCACCACCATTTTGACCCTGATCGTGATGGGCCTCGTCGTGCTCGTCCTGATCCGCGGCCTGTTCAACATGCTGAAGGGGACAGACGCCAACCGCTCCAACAAGCTGATGCAGCTGCGCGTCATCCTGCAGGCGGTGGCGATTGCGCTGATCATGCTGACGCTGTGGATCACCGGCGGGGGAAGGCCGAGCTAAGGAATTGAGAACATGGTAAAACTCAACAAGATCTACACCCGCACAGGCGACAACGGCACGACTGGCCTTGTCTCCGGCCCGCGCCGCGAAAAGTTCGATTTGCGGGTGGAGGCCTATGGCACGGTCGACGAGACCAATTCGGCGGTGGGTATCGCCCGGCTCCACACCGTCGGCGTGGACGAACTCGACGTGATGCTGGTCCGCATCCAGAACGATCTCTTCGATCTCGGCTCCGATCTCGCCACGCCGGATACCGGTGAGGAGCTGAACTACGAACCGCTGCGCATCATCGAAGCGCAGGCCGAACGGCTGGAACGGGAGATCGACAGCCTCAACGGCGAGCTCGACCCGCTGAAATCCTTCGTACTTCCCGGCGGCACGGCGGCGGCGGCGCATCTGCATATGGCAAGAACCATTGCGAGACGCGCGGAGCGACTGATGGTGGAACTGTCACGACAGGAACAGATCGGCGCCGCGGCGCTGAAATACATTAACCGGCTCTCCGACTTTCTGTTCGTCGCCGCCCGCTTTGCAAACGATCGCGGACAGGCCGATATTTTATGGGTTCCGGGAAAGCACCGGTAAGGCGCTGCGGCTACATCTGCAAATACCCCTCTGGCCTGCCGGCCATCTCCCCCACAAGGGAGGGGAGAAGACCTAGGGCACCTTACCGGCCATATCAGGCGGAGACGGTGCGGCTAGATTAAGCCCCTCCCCCTTGCGGGGAGGGGTTTGGGCGGGGTCTTCTCGCGTGTAGTTTGCCACGCAAAGGGATAGGAGCGAAACCGTGGAGACCAGACATGTTCGTCCCGCTGCATGACACGAACGAACTGAAATATATCCGCGTCCAATGGGTCACGATCAGCCTGATCGCGCTGAATGTGCTGGCATGGCTGTTCACGACATTCGCAAGCGTGGAACAGGCCGAGCGCGCTTCGCTCGGCCTCGGCTTCATCCCTGCCCTGATCTTCGACCATGCCGTACTCGACCCGTCGCTGGTACTCGTGCCGGAAGACATGACCTTCCTCACCTACGCCTTCCTGCATATCGACTTCTGGCATCTGGCCCCCAACATGCTCTTCCTCTGGGTCTTCGGCGACAATGTCGAAGATGCGCTGGGGCATTTCCGCTTCCTGATCTTCTATCTCCTCTGCGCCGCGGCAGGTGCCGCTCTGCACGGTTTCGTCACGCCGGAATCGGAAGGTCCGCTGATCGGTGCGTCGGGTGCGATTTCCGGCGTGGTCGCCGCCTATTTCCTGCTGCATCCGCGGGTACGCGTCTGGGTACTGGTCCTCTTTCGTATTCCGCTGCCGCTCCCCGCCTTCATTCCGCTGGCGCTCTGGATCGCCCAGCAATTCGTCATGCTGGCGCTCAACATGGATGATGCGGTCTCCTGGGGCGCCCATGTGGGCGGCATCATTGCCGGCGCTCTTCTGGTGCTCGTCATGCGGCGTCCGGGCGTTCCGCTCTTCGACCGGCAGATCGTCACACCGCGCGCCGTCCATCACAAACCGAGCGTTCCGCAGGTACCGGCACGCGTCGAATAGGGATATGAGAAATGCGCAACTGTCGGCATGGAAACGGCGTTGTAATCGGGTGAAAAATGCGTATCCATGTCGCCCACTGACCAATGAGGAGACGGCAAATGTCGCATTTTGCCGTCGGTGATAGTCAAGGAAGGACCCCATGAAGATCCTGGTGCCTGTTAAGCGAGTCGTCGATTACAACGTGAAGATCCGGGTGAAGCCGGATGGCACGGGCGTTGAACTCGCCAATGTGAAGATGTCGATGAACCCCTTTGACGAAATCTCCGTCGAAGAGGCGTTGCGGCTCAAGGAAGCAGGCAAGGCGGAAGAAGTGGTGGTCGTGTCGATCGGCCCGGCCAAAGCGGAAGAAACGCTGCGCACCGCACTCGCCATGGGTGCCGACCGCGGCATCCTGATCGAGACCGATGAAGCCGTTGAGCCGCTCGCCGTTGCAAAACTGCTCAAGAGCGTCGTCGATGCCGAACAGCCCGGCCTGATCATCGTCGGCAAGCAGGCGATCGATGACGATTCGAACCAGACCGGCCAGATGCTGGCAGCGCTTCTGGGCACCGCACAGGCAACCTTTGCCTCCAAGATCGACGTGTCCGGTGACAAGGCAACCGTGACCCGCGAAGTCGATGGCGGTTCGCAGACGATCGAAGTCAAGCTTCCGGCCGTCGTCACCACCGACCTGCGCCTCAACGAGCCGCGTTATGCCTCGCTGCCGAACATCATGAAGGCGAAGAAGAAGCCGCTCGACAAGAAGACACCTGCCGACTTCGGCGTCGATACCGCGCCGCGCCTGAAGGTCTTGAAGACCGAAGAACCGGGTGGCCGCAAGGCCGGCATCAAGGTGGCAAGCGTCGAGGAGCTGGTTTCCAGCCTCAAGACCGCCGGCGTGATCTGAGAACGGAAGACGAGGAGACAACAATCATGACCATTCTTCTTCTGGCAGAAAACGACGCTTCCGGCCTCTCTGAACAGACAGCAAAGACACTGACCGCAGCATCGCAGATCGGCGGCGACGTGCATGTTCTCGTTGCCGGCGCAGGTGCAAAGGCTGCCGCTGATGCGGCCGCCAAGCTTTCCGGCGTCTCCAAGGTCCTCGTGGCCGACGATGCAAGCCTCGCCAACAACCTCGCGGAACCGCTGGCCGACCTGATCGTCTCGCTGGCACCCGCCTATGACGCCATCATCGGACCGGCCACGACATCAGCCAAGAACGTGCTTCCGCGCGTTGCGGCCCTGCTCGACGTGATGCAGATCTCGGAAATCGTCGAAGTGGTTTCCGCCGACACGTTCAAACGTCCGATCTATGCCGGCAATGCCATCCAGACTGTGCAATCGAGCGACGCCAAGAAAGTCATCACCGTGCGCACGGCGTCCTTCGCTGCTGCCGGTGACGGTGGCTCGGCCTCTGTCGAGGCCGTTTCGGCGGCCGGCAATCCGGGCGTCTCGTCCTTCGTATCGGATGCACTTGCCTCGTCCGAACGCCCGGAACTGACCTCGGCCAAGATCATCATTTCCGGCGGCCGCGCGCTCGGCTCGTCTGAAAAGTTCCAGGAGGTCATTCTTCCCGTCGCCGACAAACTGGGTGCCGCCGTCGGCGCATCGCGCGCCGCAGTCGACGCCGGCTACGCTCCGAACGACTGGCAGGTCGGTCAGACCGGCAAGGTCGTCGCACCCGATCTCTATATTGCGGTCGGCATTTCCGGTGCGATCCAGCATCTGGCGGGCATGAAGGATTCGAAGGTCATCGTCGCCATCAACAAGGACGAGGAAGCACCGATCTTCCAGGTTGCCGATTACGGCTTGGTCGGTGATCTCTTCGACATCCTGCCCAAGCTCGAAAAGGCTCTCTGAGCAGAGAGCCTTCTTCGCCGCTGCGAAAAAAGCTGGCAAAATGATGGCCAGGCGAATAGAAAAATGCCGGACCACGACATGTGGCCCGGCATTTTTTAAATAAGCATTTTTTCAGATAAAGAGCGCGCACGATAAGCGTGCCCAAGCCCAAGGGACGGAGTAGCGTTATGGCCTTCCAGAATATTGGCATCATCGGCGCAGGTCAGATGGGCTGCGGCATTGCGCATGTTTCCTCCCTCGCCGGCTACAAGGTGCAGATCTACGATCTGGATCCCGACCGCGTTCAGGCGGCGCTTGCAACGATCAACGGCACACTCGCTCGTCTTGTCTCCGGTGAAAAGATTACCGACGAACAGCGCAATGCGGCGCTCTCGAAAATCTCCGGTTCGGCCGACGTCAACGATCTCGCGCCGATGGACATCGTCATCGAGGCGGCGACTGAAGACGAAAGCGTCAAGCGCAAGATCTATGCGCATGTCTGCCCGGTCCTGAAACCCGAAGCACTGCTCGCCACCAACACCTCCTCGCTCTCCATCACCCGCCTTGCATCGGCGACAGACCGCCCAGAGCGGTTCATGGGCATTCACTTCATGAACCCCGTGCCGGTGATGAAGCTGGTCGAACTGGTGCGCGGCATCGCGACCGACGAGCCGACCTTCAGGGCCGCCAAGGAATATGTGGCCTCGCTGGACAAGACCGTCACCGTCTCCGAGGATTTTCCGGCCTTCATCGTCAACCGCATTCTTCTGCCAATGATCAACGAAGCGATCTACACGCTTTACGAGGGTGTAGGCTCGGTGGACGCGATCGACACCGCCATGCGGCTCGGCGCCAACCATCCGATGGGTCCGCTGCAGCTCGCCGACTTCATCGGTCTCGATACCTGCCTGTCGATCATGCAGGTTCTTTACGATGGCCTGGCGGACAGCAAATACCGCCCCTGCCCGCTTCTGGTGAAATATGTCGAAGCCGGCTGGCTCGGCCGCAAATCCGGCCGCGGATTCTATGATTATCGCGGCGAGGTTCCTGTTCCGACGCGGTAAGCGCTCAGCCGACCACTATGTCAGTGTGAGAAAAATCATTGCCCTTGAACAGCAGGGCAATGTCGGCCGACCTAGCGCAGGCATAGGACATGCAGTCGGCCAGATTGAGTTGCGCCGGATGACCACGCCCTTTTCCATATGCGGCAGACGCTTCGACGGCGATGGTGGCAATTGCTCCGTCGATAGGCATTACGGAAATGCCTGCTTCAGCAAGCAACAAGCGAACGCGCTCTTCGATGATGACCGGGTTAATATCGAGCATCGTAGCGAGCCGCATGGAAGCCTCAAGGATGACGAGGCCGGATGTGAAGCAGCTCGGCGACAGTTCGATACGCTCTGCATAAACGGCAGCATCGGCTTCATCGGCAAGAATGGCAATGATCACCGATGTATCGATGAACATCAGGGCTCGCCCCACATGTCGTCGACGTCCTGCTTGTTGAGTGCACGTCCATTCGGACCGGCTTGCGCCTTCAAGTCCCGCGCGATGTCCGCTGCACGCCTTGAAAGCGGTACGGCAGCATTTTCACGCCGCAGCTCCCCTTCCAGCGCCTGAATGACGGCAGCCGTCATCGTAACATTGCGTTTGCGTGCAAGTTTCTCAGCGAGTTCTCGGGCACGTTCATCACGAATCTGCAGCGTCATCGCTTTGCTCCAGCAGCACCCGACCAGCATATCATTACAATGCCGGGGCGTCATCCATACATAACAAGGGGCTTCACGCCCCCTTCGCCGCTGTAATCAGCGCCTTGGCATCCTCGCTGTCCCAGGCGGCAGGGCCGTTCATGGCGCCGATCAGGCAGCCTTTTTTGTCGAGGATGAGAGTAGCCGGCAGGCCGAAGGCGAGGCCTTCCTTTTTTACCGCATTGAACACGCCCATCGAGCTGTCGCTGTAGAAGGCGAGCTTGTCGATCTTGTAGTCCTGATAAAAATTCTTCGGCTTCTGGTCGCTGCCCGTATCGATATTCACGGCAACCACCTCGAAATCGTTGCCGCCCATCGAGGTCTGCAAGGCATTGAGCGCCGGCATCTCTTCCCGGCAGGGCACGCACCATGTCGCCCAGAGATTGAGCAGCACCGTCTTGCCGGCCAGATCGGCCACCGTCATGTCCTTGCCTTCCGGCCCCTTGAACGCCAGTTGCAGCGGACGCGGCGGTTGGGCCGCCGCCATCGCGGCCACCTCACCCCTGGAGAAAGCGGAAACCGACTTCGCCAGTTCGGCAGCACCCTCGCATTGCCCGGCAGAGGCCGTCGTCAGGCCGTCCATGCCATTGCCAGACCCCATGCTCCTCACGTATACCGCCACGGCGCCGGCGGTAATCCCGAGAACGGCGGCAATCATGATCAATCGGGCGGATGGGAGACCAAGCGGTCTTTTGGATGCCATTTCTTAACTCCAGGACTTAAAGCATCATGGCCGATACGAAGGACGCGACCTCTTCCAACCAGATGTGGGGCGGACGCTTCGCTTCCGGGCCGGACGCGATCATGGAGGAGATAAATGCCTCGATCGGTTTCGACAAGAAGCTCTACGCCCAGGACATCCGCGGTTCGATCGCCCACGCAACCATGCTGGCCGAAAAAGGCATTATTTCGCGTGAAGATAAAGACAAGATCGTCGAAGGACTGAACACGATCCTGTCAGAGATCGAGAGCGGTAAATTCGAGTTCTCCCGCAAGCTCGAAGACATCCACATGAACATCGAGGCACGGCTTGCAACCCTGATCGGCCCCGCTGCCGGCCGCCTGCACACCGCCCGTTCGCGCAACGACCAGGTGGCGCTCGATTTCCGCCTCTGGGTGAAGGAAGAACTTGCCAAGACGGAAGTAATGCTGACTGCGCTGATCGCGGCCTTCCTCGACCGCGCGGAAGAACATGCCGAGACGGTCATGCCAGGCTTCACCCACCTGCAGACCGCACAGCCCGTCACCTTCGGCCATCACTGCATGGCCTATGTCGAAATGTTCGGCCGTGACCGCGCCCGCGTGCGCCACGCGATCGACCACCTGGACGAAAGCCCGATCGGCGCAGCTGCCCTTGCCGGCACCGGATTCCCGATCGACCGCCACATGACCGCCAAGGCACTCGGTTTCCGCGAGCCGACCCGCAACTCGATCGATACCGTCTCCGACCGCGATTTCGCGCTGGAATTCCTCTCGGTCGCCTCTATCTGCGCCGTGCACCTCTCGCGTCTCGCCGAAGAGATCGTCATCTGGTCGACCCCGCAATTCGGCTTCGTGCGCCTGTCCGATGCGTTTTCGACCGGCTCGTCGATCATGCCGCAGAAGAAGAACCCGGATGCCGCCGAACTGGTGCGCGCCAAGACCGGCCGTATCAACGGCTCGCTGGTGGCGCTCTTGACCATCATGAAGGGCCTGCCGCTCGCCTATTCCAAGGACATGCAGGAAGACAAGGAACAGGTGTTCGACGCCGCCGAGAACCTGGAACTGGCAATTGCCGCCATGACCGGCATGATGCGCGACATGACCATCCGCGTCGACCGCATGCGTGCCGCCGCAGGCTCCGGTTATTCGACCGCGACCGATCTGGCCGACTGGCTGGTGCGCGAGGCGGGCCTGCCCTTCCGTGACGCCCACCATGCGACCGGCCATGCCGTGGCGCTGGCGGAAAAGAAGGGCTGTGAACTGGCTGAGCTTTCGCTCGACGACTTGCAGGCGATCAACCCGGCGATCACCGAAAAGGTCTTTGATGTCCTGACCGTCGACGCCTCCGTCGCCAGCCGCCAGAGCTTTGGCGGCACGGCGCCATCCGAAGTGAGGAAGCAGATCGCCTACTGGCGTTCGCGCAACTGATCGATAATTGATGCTGCAATGATCTGCACAAGCGCGAGGAACTTCGCTATGAAGTTCCTCAACCGTGCCGGAGAAAAAAGAGAATGTCGAAGTCGCTGATGAATACCGCCCGCGTTGCCCTGGTGCTCGGACTTGCCGGCATTGTTGTTGCCGGCTGTGGCCGCAAGGGCGATCTCGACCGCCCGAGCACGCCGGTGGAACAGCAGAACGTCCGCAAGACCAACGAGCAGAAGAAAGATCCCGTTGCAGAACGGCCTTTCGTCCTCGATCGACTTCTGTAATTCCCGAGAGCTGACGTGAACCATTTCCAGTATATCGACGGCGTTCTGCACGCCGAAAACGTCGACATTCGCGACATCGCCAAGACTGTCGGAACGCCCTTCTACGTCTATTCGACGGCAACGCTGGAGCGCCACTACAAGGTTTTTGCCGCGGCGTTTTCCGACGTCGACACCATGGTGTGTTACGCCATGAAGGCCAATTCCAACCAGGCCGTGCTGAAGACGCTCGGCCGCCTTGGCGCCGGCGTCGATGTCGTTTCGGGCGGTGAATTGCGCCGCGCACTGGCGGCCGGCATTCCGGCAAACCGCATCATGTTCTCCGGTGTCGGCAAGACGGTTGCCGAGATGGATCTGGCGCTCGAAGCCGGCATCTATTGCTTTAACGTCGAATCCGAGCCGGAACTGGAAGTCCTCAACCTGCGCGCCATCAAGGCCGGGAAAAAGGCGCATGTCTCCTTCCGCATCAATCCGGATGTGGATGCGGGAACGCATGCCAAGATTTCGACCGGCAAGAAGGAAAACAAGTTCGGCATCGCCTATGAGCGCGCCCGCGCGGTTTATGCCCATGCCGCAACGCTTGCCGGCATCGATGTCACCGGCATCGACATGCATATCGGCAGCCAGATCACCGAGTTGGAGCCTTTCGAGCACGCCTTCCGCCTGCTGCGCGAGCTGGTCGACACGCTGCGCACCGACGGCCACCGCATCGACCATGTCGATATCGGCGGCGGTCTTGGCATTCCCTACAAGGACGACAATACGCCTCCGCCGCTGCCGGACGCCTATGCCGATACGGTGAAGCGCCAGTTGCGCTCGCTCAATTGCAAGATCGTCACCGAACCCGGCCGCCTGATCGTCGGCAATGCCGGCATTCTGGTGACCGAGGTCATTTACGTGAAGGATGGCGGCGAGAAGACTTTCGTCATCGTCGACGGCGCAATGAACGACCTGATCCGCCCGACGCTCTACGAAGCCTATCACATGATCCGCCCGGTCGTCGTGCCGGCAGCCGATACACCGCGCATTCGCGGCGATATCGTCGGCCCGGTCTGCGAGACCGGCGACTATCTGGCGCTCGACCGCGAGATGGCGGAACCGAAGCCGGGCGACCTGATTGCCGTCGCATCGGCCGGTGCCTATGGCGCCGTACAGGCCGGAACCTACAATTCCCGACTGCTCGTGCCCGAAGTTTTGGTCAAGGGTTCGGAGTTCCACGTCATCCGCCCACGCGGCAGCTATGACGAGCTTATCGGGCTCGATTCCGTTCCCGCCTGGCTCGCCTAAGAGCCGGATGCGCATTTGACGCGACATTCACAATTGCGGGAATGTGCCTAAAAAACGGGGGCCGGCACAAGCCTGCCCTCGTCTTCGCCACAAAGACTGTTATCTTAGAGGCTTGTTTGCGCCGCCACGATCGGAGACGGACCGCATGAGCTTTACCCGCAAAGGTGCTTTCGAGACCCATCCCGCGCTTGCCCGCAGGGTGGCCCTGAAGCGTTCCTTCGCGCGGATCGTGCTGTTTTTCGAACGCCTTCTGCCGCGGGCGCTGGCGCCGGTCGGCATTGTCGCCCTGTTTTTCTCCGCGGCCTGGTTCGGCATTTTCCGCCTCTCCCCGGATTGGTTGCGCTGGATACTGCTCACCGGCTTCCTTGTCGCGCTCCTCGCGACCCTCATGCCTCTGGCGCGGATTCGCTGGCCGAGCGCGAATGAGGCCGACCGCCTGCTCGAGGAGCGCAACAACCTGCCCCACCAGCCGGTCGGCGTGCAGGAAGACGAGCCTGCCTTCGAGACGCCCTTCTCCCGCGCCTTGTGGAAGGAACACCAGGTCCGCATGGCCGAGCGCATCGCAGCGCTAGACGCGGGAATGCCGCAGCCGGATATCGCCAAGCATGACCGTTTTGGCCTGCGCGCCATCCCGGCGCTCGTCTTTACCGTGGCACTGGCCTTTTCCTATTCCAATCGCGGCGGCAGCCTGGGCGATGCGTTCGTGCCGGCACCACCCGCACCCAGCATCAACCCCGACCTGCGCATCGATGCATGGCTGACCCCTCCGTCCTATACCGGGCGTGCGCCCGTGTTCCTGACCGGCCAGCAGGCCCAGAATACCAACGGAACGGTGTCGATACCGCAGAACTCTGCCCTCACAGTCCGCGTGACCGGCGGAGAGGGCGAAGAGGCCGTGGTGTTCACCACTGCCGCCAACAGCCAAGACGTCACGCTTCAGACCGAGGAGGCAAAGGCTGCGGCGAAGAAGGCGGCCGAACAGGCGCAGAATGACGCTCAGGCACCGGCCGCCCAGACGCCCGCACCTCAGCCGCCGGCAGGCCCGGTGAACGGCAACCAGCCGCTTGCGCCGCGCACCTATGCCATGGCGGTCGGCGAGAGCGGCAACCTGACCGTCAACGGCCAGAACTGGACCTTCAACGTCATTCCCGACCGTCCGCCGGAAATAGCCTTCGAGGCCCAGCCGAAACGGTCGGTCAACGGCGCGCTGGAAATCGGCTTCCGCGCCAAGGACGACTACGGTATCCGCGAGGCCCATGCGCTGATCGAGCCGGCGGGTCCGCAGGATCCGGCCGCGACACCGCTTTATCCCCTGCCCGAATACCGGCTGGACCTTCCGCGCCAGGCACGTGGTCAGGAGATCAAGGGCCTGACGAGCCGCAGCCTGATCGAACATCCGCTGGCCGGAAAGCGCGTCCGCGTGACGCTGGTGGCGACGGATGGCGCCGGCCAGACGGGGCGCAGCCCGGTCCATGAAATGATCCTGCCCGGTCGCGGTTTCTCCGAACCGCTTGCCGCAGCCGTCGCCGAACAGCGGCAGGTCTTTGCGCTCGATACGCGCCAGATGCCCAAGGCGATCGCCTTGAACGAAGCCCTGACCATCCGCCCCGACGAGACCATTCCGAACCTCGGCCACTTTCTTCTGATCGAATCTGCGCGCGGCCGCATGAAGCTTGCCCGCAACGAAGAGCAGTTGAAGGAAACCGCCGACTATCTTTGGGAGATCGCACTCGGCATCGAAGATGGCGACCTGTCGCTGGCGGAGCGCCGCCTTCGTGACGCGCAGCGCAATCTCTCCGAGGCCCTGCAGAACGGCGCGAACGATCAGGAGATCGCCCGCCTGATGCAGGAAATGCGCGAGGCGATGCAGGAATATATGAACGAGCTGGCCCAGCGCATGCAGAACGCGCCGCGCGCGCAGCAGAACATGCAGGCGCAGAATGTCATCCGCCAGCGCGACCTGCAGAACATGATGGACCAGATCGAAAACCTGGCTCGCTCCGGCAACCGTGACGCCGCCCAGCAGATGCTGAACGAACTGCAACGGATGATGAACAACATGCAGGCAGGCAGGCCCCAGCGTGGTCAGCAGGGCCAGCAGCAGCAGAACAGCCAGATGCGCCAGCAGATCGACAAGCTCGGCGAGATCATGCAGGAACAGCAGCGCCTGATGGATCAGACCTTCAAGCTGGACCAGGCGCTTCGCGACCGCATGCAGCGCGGCGACCCTGACCAGCAGCAGGGTGAGGGTGAACAGCAGCAGTCGCAGCAAGGCCAACAGCAACAAGGCCAGCAGGGTCAACAAGGTCAGCAGAATACCGACCAGATGACGGCCGAACAGCTGCGCGAGGCATTGAAGAACCTGCGCGCCCAGCAGGAAGGTCTCGGCAAGAAGCTGGGCGAGTTGCAGCAGGGCCTGAAGGATCTCGGCATGCAGCCGGGCGAAGGGTTCGGCCAGGCAGAGCGCGAAATGGGCAGTGCCGGTCAGGCGCTTGGTCAGGGCCAGGGCGAACAGGCGGTGCAGGGCCAGGGCAATGCGCTCAACGCGCTGCGCCAGGGCGCCCAGAACATGATGCAGCAGATGATGCAGGCCATGCAGGGCCAAGGCCAGGGACAAGAAGGCCAGCAGAATGGCGAGGGCGAAGGCATGGCCAACCAGGGCGGCCAGAACGGCCGCGACCCCCTCGGCCGCCCCCGCGCCACGTCAGGCCCGGACTTTGGCGATCAGGTAAAGGTGCCGGACGAGATCGACGTGCAACGCGCCCGCGAAATTCTTGATGCGATCCGCGAAAAGCTTGGCGGTGCGCTGTCGGGTGATGCGGAGAGGCAGTATCTGGAGCGGTTGCTGGAGATCAGGTGAGGTGAAAAAGCGCTATCCCCTCACCAACAAAATCTAAGACTTAGCCTCTGGCTAAGATCTTGATTTTGTATCCTCTCCCACAAGGGGAGAGGTAGAGCGCCGAGAGCGCGGCATGGTTATCTCTCCCCTTGTGGGAGAGAAAGCAATTTCGAAATCTTAGCCAAAGGCTAAGTTTCTGAAATTGCAAGTGAGGGGATTTTTCTTCCAGCTAAGCGGCCTGCGACGTCACACCAGCGAGCGCCCGTGCAACCGCCTTGCGGATATCCGGCAGCGCGAAAGGCTTCGGCACCACATCGACGATCTTCGAGGCCAGATCATCGGCGCGTTCCCGCTGTTCGGCATACCCGGTCATCAGCAGGATTTTCATCTCGGGAAAACGGGCGGATGCCTGGTGGGCGAGTTCGATCCCGTCCATCACCGGCATGCGGATATCAGAGAGCAGCAGGTCGTAAGTGCCTTCGTCGAGACGCTCCAGGCCTTCCGCACCGTCACCGGCTTCAAAGGTCTCATGACCATCGAGACGCAGTGCGCGTGCGACGAAGCGGCGGAGAGATTCTTCGTCCTCGGTAATCAGGATTCTGGCCATAGCGATCATCGCTCCCTGTGTTTCAATTCGGGAGCAAATGACCAGACTTTCCTTTTCGAGGAGTAAACGACACCCTCGTAGAGGGTTCGGATGGTTAACGCCTTGCGACCGTCAGGGTGCGATTTCCTGCACCCCGATGGTCATTCGGCGTCAGGCATCACCCGTCACGACACCGACAAAAGGCAGTTCGCGGAAGGCGTAAGCAGCATCCATGCCGTAGCCGACGACGAAATAGTCGGGGCATTCGAAACCGACATAATCGGCTTCCAGCTCTTCCTTGCGCTTGACGCTTTTGTCGAGCAACACGGCGATCGTAACGTTGCGGGCGCCGCGTTCGTAAAGCAGTTCCTTGGCGAATTTCAGCGTGCGGCCGGATTCGAGAATGTCGTCGATAAGCAGCACGTCGCGACCATGCACGTCGCTATCGATATCCTTGACGATGCGAACGCCCTGCGACACCGTGCCCGTGCCGTAGCTCGACAGCGTGATGAACTCGACCTCAGGGGCAAGGCCCGTCTCATGCAGCGAGCGCAACAAGTCGGCAGCGAAGATGAAGGAGCCTTTCAGGATCGCGATAACCAGCAGGTCCTTGGTCGGACCGGATGCGATCTCTGCAGCGATGGCGTGATTGCGCTCCGCAATCTGCTCGGCGGTGAATAGCGGTTCGATCTGCTTGCCGCGCACAACTGGCATGAGGCTCTCCTGCAGTTTCTAAAGCAGCCGCGATAGCACAATCGGCACTGCTAAAGAAAGCTTCAGACCCCACGCGCCGCCAACGAGAGCCTTAGATCGGGTAGTTTTCCACCGGGATGGGGTACACGGACCGAAAAGCCGTAGCTTTCGCGGCCACCGATCTGCGACGCGGAGGTCGAGATCAGCGTGCTCGCAACCACGGTTTCGCCGGACATCAGCTCGGCACGTATCGACGGCATGTCGAGGCGACCTTCCGTCCGGTTCTCGACAATCCCGTTGATCAGCAACACCCGCATGCCATTGGCGTCCTGAGGGGTCATCGTCACATGGGTGATGTCGATCGCCGGCCCCGGATCGGCCGATGTCCCGCCCGACAGCAGAGAAAAACCGCCGAACAGCGTGAATACCGTCACGACCACACTCGCCACGACTGCAACGAACGCATCGGGAGACAGACGCAGAAGTTTTCGTTCGATTGCACCGACCACACCGCCGAAAGCGGTTTCGTGTGGCACCGCCTCAGCTTTGCGCGGGCGCCGGTCTTGGCTTGCCGCACTGGCTGCCTCGCGACGGCGGGTCCGGTCATCGACCGGCACGAAATGCGCATCCTCGACTTCCGACGTTTTCTGGAATGGTCTGGGAAACCGAATGACCTTCCCCTTGCCGCCCTTCTCGGCGCCCTCGGGCGGGAGAATGTCGATCGGCATGTCGGCGCGGGCCTGACGGCGGTCCTGGAAGGTGCTCATGGTGCCCTCTCCGCCTGCCTCGTCATAATCGCTCTGAACGGTCTCGATCAGGCATGAGAGGTCGGGCATTGAAACAAACTCTCCCCGGTCGTAAACTGATATGGTTAACGCTTTCCGAATTCGGCCTGAAAATCGCCCTTTTGATTGCTTGATTTACCCTTCGTTTACCCGCGGCGTTAAGAGATAACCGCTCAAAGCTTCACACAGCCAATGCAAGGTTTCCGGTGATCCATTTCGAAAATGTCGGTCTGCGTTATGGCATGGGCCCGGAAATCCTCCGGGACATGACGTTCGACATTCCAAAACGATCCTTCCAGTTCCTGACCGGCCCCTCGGGCGCCGGCAAGACCACCCTGCTTCGGCTGCTGTTCATGTCGCTCAATCCGACCCGCGGCATCATCCGCATGTTCGGGCGCGACCTGTCGCAAATCCCGCGCGGCGAGTTTCCGATGCTGCGCCGCCGCGTCGGTATCGTCTTTCAGGATTTCCGCCTCCTCGACCACCTGACGACCTATGAAAACGTCGCCCTGCCGCTGCGGGTCAGGGGCAAGGACGAGGCGTCCTATCGCAACGATGTGATCGACCTGCTGAAATGGGTGGGGCTCGGCGAGCGGATCAACGTTCTTCCGGCAATCCTGTCCGGCGGGGAAAAGCAGCGTGCCGCGATTGCGCGTGCCCTGATGGACCGCCCGGAGATATTGCTGGCCGACGAACCGACAGGCAATGTCGATCCACCGATGGCCCGTCGCCTTCTGAGCCTGTTTCTGGAATTGAACCGGTTGGGCACGGCCGTCGTTATCGCCACACACGATCTGGCGCTGATGGACCAGGTCGATGCACGGCGCATGATCCTGACCGAAGGGCGGCTCGATATCTATGAATGAGGCAGGCCGGGTGGGAAGGTCCGAACTTCCCGAAGAAGAGACCGCAGGCACCGAGCGCCAGGGCAGCTCCCGGCGGCGCGCGGAGATGCGCGTTCGCCCGACCGCCCCGATCCTGCCGCCGGCCAATATCCAGGGCAATGCGCTGATGGTCGTCATCGCGATCATGGCATTCCTCGCCTGTCTCACGCTTGGCGCCGTCAGCATGGTGCGCGCCACGGCCGCCGGCTGGCAGAGCCAGATTTCGCGCGAGGTCACCATTCAGATCAAACCTGCCGATGGGCTGGACATGAATGCGGCGCTTGCCAAGGCGCGAGATCTGGCGCTGACATTCGTCGGCACCCGCACCGGCACGATCATGGATGACGCGGCGACGGCCCGGCTTCTCGAACCCTGGCTCGGCTCGGACCTGCAACTGGATGACCTGCCGGTGCCTCGCCTCGTGATCATCACCATAGACGAAAGCAATCCACCGGATTTCGACGGGATGCGCGCGCTTTTGAAGGCGGAATTGCCGCAGGCGTTTCTCGACGATCACCGCACCTGGGTCGACCGGCTTGTTTCCATGGCACGCACCACCGTCTGGATCGGAACCGGCGTGCTCATCCTCGTTTTCACGGCGATGATCCTCACCGTAATCTTCGCCACCCGCGGCGCGCTGTCGGGCAATCGGCATATCGTCGAAGTGCTGCATTTCGTCGGGGCCGAGCGCACGTTCGTCGCCAGGGAATTCCAGAAGCATTTTCTCAAGATTAGCCTGAAGGGCTCGGCCGTCGGCGGAATACTCGCAGCCCTGCTTTTCGCCACGGCAAGCCTCTGGCAGTCGAATTCCCGCGCCACACCCGAAAGTGAGCAGGCCATGGCGCTTTTCGGATCCTTCACGATCGGCTGGAGCGGTTACCTGGGGATTTTAGCAACCATGCTGGTCATCGCTCTGCTGACCACAGTGACGGCGCGTTTCACCGTGATGCGGACTATCGACGAAATCGACCTCGTACGGTCCGATCCGTCGCGCTCCGACGGTCTTCCTTCATCGTGACATACAGTCATATTATTTGGTAATATTTCGAGGACTATTCACCGCCTCAATCTGCGACTAATGACAGGCAATGAAATTCGGCAGGAGCAATCGCTGGACGCCCGAAAGCCGACCTCCGGGCCGGCCGGAGATCGGGCTATTGTCGCGCCAGAGCGCCTTGCGGCGGTTCGCAAGACGCCTGATCATGCTGGTCTTCATCGGCGTGGCCATTCTGGGCGGCGGTTTTTTGTGGTTCGCTGATTCGGTCACGTCGTTGCGCGCGCCCGATGGCGTGAAAGCGGATGCCATTGTCGTCCTCACCGGCGGGTATCTTCGCATAGAGCAGGCTGTCGGCCTGCTGCGTGACGGCGCCGGCCGGCGGTTGCTGATTTCCGGCGCACACCCGTCCACCACCCCGACTCAGATTCGCAAGGCCACCCAAGCGTCTGCCGATCTGTTCAAATGCTGCGTCGATATCGGCTACGATGCGATCGATACGATCGGCAATGCCAACGAGATCACCCGCTGGATTCACGACCACGGTTACAAGTCCGTGCTGGTGGTGACCAACAATTATCACATGCTGCGCAGTCTCCACGAACTGCGTCGGGCCGATCCCGCGACCGAATTCATTCCCTACCCGGTCGTCAATGCGGACCTGACACGCCGGGCATGGTTTACCGAGCCCGACACGCTGCGCACCATGCTGTCGGAATATGGAAAGGTCGTGCTTGCCTCGCTTCGCGACTGGTTGGGGGTTGCCCGCTGGACCGGGCTTCGCACCGAAGAAGATCCCGACAAGCCTGCAAACGCTTCCCCCTGATCCCATTCGAGAACTCTTTTTTCCGGCAGCGATCTCGTGTAGGCAACGCTTACTCAAGAGGAAGCCATAATGCTGCTGTTGCGCTCGGTGCTGTTCAACACCGCCTTCTACACCGATCTCATCCTGCGGATGATCATCTGTTCGCCCTATTATTTCCTGGCGCCACGCAAGGCGGCCCTGCGGGTTCCCAAAGGATGGGCCAAAGCCGTCAACTGGCTGATGGAAAAAATCGTCGGTGCGACTTTCGAGATCGAAGGCCTTGAAAACATTCCCGAAGGCGGCTGCATCTTCGCCCCCAAGCATCAGTCCGCCTGGGATACGTTCGCGCTGCTGCCGCACCAGCGGGATCCGGTTTACATTCTCAAGCGGGAGCTGACATGGATCCCGCTCTTCGGTTGGTATGTCGCCAAGCAAAAGATGATCCCGGTCAATCGCGGTGCCCGTGGCAAGGTCATGGTCGAGGTGATGAAGCGGACCCAGCAGGAAATGGCCAATGGTCGCCAGCTGATCATTTATCCCGAAGGCACCCGCAAGCCGCCCGGCGCGCCGCCGGAATACCGTTACGGCATCGCCCGCATCTATCGCGATGTGCAGGTTCCCGTCGTGCCGATCGTTGCCCATTGGGGCCTGTTCTGGGGCCGCCGCAAGCTGGTGAAATATCCCGGCCATTTCAAGGTGCGCGTCCTTCCCCCGATCCAGCCCGGCATGGATCCCGATGCCTTTTACGCCCACCTGATCGAGACGCTGGAAAAGGCGAGCGACGAGCTGCTGATCGAAACGGTCGAAGCCAACCCGAACCTGCCACTTCCGCCAACGGCAGCCAAGCGGCTTGCGGAGTTGCGGGCCCAGTCGGCGGCCTGACCTCGCCCAAATTGCCCCTCACCCGGAGAGCAGCAAGCTGCTCTCCACCTCTCTCCGTAAGGACGGGGAGAGGGAACGTGGCTCACGCAAGGTTGGAGAGAGCTGGCAAGGGCGCAGCACGGGTCCTTCTCCCCGTCGAAACGGGGAGAAGGTGGCGGCAGCCGGATGAGGGGCTACGCCACAGCAGACGCCTTAGACACAGCCTCTCCCACAGCCTCCAGCCACAGATCCCGAATATCCATCTGCTTCAGCTGCATCACCGTATTGAGCACATAGGCATCGTTCGGCCCCGACTGGCCATGCGAGCGCAGCACCACGGCGGCCGCCTCTTCCACGCTCAGGCTGCCTGCATATTGCGGGTGCTGGCGGTCGACAACATAGGTTACGGCCTGCACACGTCGACCATCCGGCAAGCCGATCGGCAGGATGCGCTCCTTGTAGACATTGGTGATGAGCTCGCGTTTGCGCAAATAATCGAGAGCATCGTCCCGATCCTTGTCATCGACCTTGAACGCCATGCCGCGGCAGGAACCGCCCCGGTCGAGACCCATGACGAGACCCGGCTTTTCCACGGTTCCGCGATGCGCCGTGGACCAGATGCACAGCGACCGGCGAAACCCGTGAACCCGCGCGGCCTGCCGCTCCGAGTAAGGAAATCCCGGGTTCCACATCAGTGATCCGTAGCCAAAGACCCAAAATTCGTCCATATCGCACGCCATGCCATCGCTTTAGTTTGCGTCGCACAATTGGGAGAACAAGATGGCAGCGTCAAGCCGAACCGGCGTCAGCAGCAAATTATGGCTACTTGCTAGCGCCGTTGTGCTCGTCATAGCGCTCTATACGGCAGGCTGGTTTTATGCCGCATCGATGTTGCGGGAGAAAACCCTGCTTCTCCTCGGCAGCCAGTCGGATGCCGGCATCTCGGCCTCCTGCGAGAATGCCGAATATCGCGGTTATCCCTTCCGCATCGGGCTTTTCTGCTCGAAGGTCGATGTCGACGACACCGTCAACGGCATATCGGCAAGCTTCGGCACGCTGCGTTCGGCAGCGCAGGTCTATAATCCCAGCCACATCGTCTGGGAGCTGGATGCGCCTTCCGAAGTGCGCACCGGCCATGGCCTGTCCGTCGCCAGCACCTGGGAAAGCTTGCAATCCAGCCTCGTCACCAAGCTGAAGGGCGTCGAGCGCGCCTCCATGGTCATCCAGAAGCCGAAGACGACCATCATATCCTCCGCCAGCGGACAGGCTTTCGATATCGCTGCCGACCAGTCGGAAATTCATCTGCGCCAGAACGGCGAGGATCTCGACGCCGCAATCCAGCTGCAGAACGCCACGACGACCGCCAAGGGCCTGCCGCAGCTTCTGCCCGCAACCAACACCAGCATCGACGTGACGCTCAAGGGCCGCGCCGGCGTTCTGGATGGAAGCGACAGCAACGGGCTTGCCCTGCATGGTTCGGAAGGGGACCTGCGTGAATTCAAGGCCGATCTTGGGCAAGGCCAGGTCCTGACGCTTTCCGGCCCCTTCTCCTTTGACGACAATGGGCGCATGTCCGGCAAGCTGAAGCTCAGGATCGAGGATATTCCGGCCTGGCAGGACAGCCTGGGCAGTGCATTTCCGGATCTGGAATCCACCATAGGCACGGCAGCAAACATGCTGCAGGCGCTTGGCGGTGGGGAAAAAGCCTCCCTCGACATCACCATCCGTCGCGGCAAGGTGTTTGCCGGCGGCCTGATCCAAATCGGCGAAATCCCGCCGATCTGATCAGCGCGGTTCTTACTTCTTGGCGTCCAGCGCGTGGCGGCCGAAGTCCGGCGCGTCCACGTCTTGGCCTGCCTGGATGATCGAACGGCGGACGGCGCGGGTGCGGGTGAAAAGCTCAAACAGCTTGTCGCCCTCGCCCCAGCGGATCGCCCGCTGCAGATAGGCGAGATCTTCGGAGAAACGCGCCAGCATTTCGAGGATCGCGTCCTTGTTATGCAGGCAGATATCGCGCCACATGGTCGGGTCAGACGCGGCCAGACGGGTGAAGTCGCGGAAACCGGAGGCCGAATATTTGATGACTTCCGATTCCGTCACCGTCTCCAGATCATCAGCCGTGCCGACGATATTGTAGGCGATGATATGCGGAAGGTGGGAGACGATCGCCAGCACCTTGTCGTGATGCTCCGGATCCATGTCGTCCACCCGCGAGCCGAGCGCTATCCAGAAGGTTTTCAGCCTATCGAGCGCCACGGGATCGGTATCCGGCAGCGGCGTGAAAATGCACCAGCGTTCACGGAACAGCCCTGCAAAACCCGCATCCGGTCCCGATTTCTCGGTCCCGGCAAGGGGATGGCCCGGAATGAAATGCACGTTGTCCGGCATATGCGGCGCCATCTGCGCGATGACCGATGCCTTGGTCGAGCCGACATCGGTGACGATTGCGCCTGGCTTCAGGGAACCGGCAATCTGCTTTGCAACCGCTTCCGACGCACCGACCGGCACCGAAACGATGACGAGATCTGCATCCTTCACGGCCTCGGCCGCCGACACCGAATATTCGGTGCCGAGTTCCAGTTCTTCCGCGCGCTTGAGCGTTTCCTCGCTGCGGGTGGAGACAACTACGTGTTTCGCAAGCCCGAGCTGCTTGACGTCGCGGGCGATCGACGAGCCGATCAGACCGATGCCGATCAGCGCGATCCGCTCGAAATGTCCGTCTGTCATCATTTGCGTCCCATAAATTCGCCGAGCGCTTCGATGACGCCACGGTTTGCCTCTTCCGAGCCGACGGTCATGCGCAATGCGTTCGGCAGACCGTAACCCTTCACCATGCGCAGGATGTAACCGCGGCTGGTGAGGAATTCGTCGGCATCCGGCGCACGCTTGCCGTCGACATCCGGAAAGTGGATCAGCACGAAGTTGGTGACCGAAGGCGTGACCGTCAGACCGATCGTCTCGAAGGCATGGGTCAGCTTATCCTTCCAGAGCAGATTATGCTCGACGGCGCCGTCAATAAAGTTCTGGTCACGGATGGCGGCGGCACCGGCGGCGATTGCCGGGGCATTCATGTTGAACGGACCACGTACGCGGTTCAGTGCATCGAGAATGCCGGCCGGGCCGTACATCCAGCCGATACGAAGTGCGGCAAGGCCATAGACCTTCGAGAAGGTGCGGCACATGACGACGTTCTTGTTCTGCGAAACGAGTTCGACGCCTGCCTCGTAGTCGTTCTTGCGGACATATTCCGCATAGGCTGCATCGAGAACGAGGATGACGTTCTTCGGCAGGCCTGCATGCAGGCGGCGGATATCGGCGACCGGAACATAAGTGCCGGTCGGATTGCCCGGATTGGCGATGAAGACGAGCTTGGTCTTTTCCGTCACGGCCGCAAGGATCGCGTCAACATCGACCGTATAATCCTTCTCCGGCACTTCGATTGCCGCAGCACCGGCGCCCATGATCTGGATCTTGTAGACGAGGAACCCGTGCTGGGTGATGATCGCCTCGTCGCCTGCACCGAGATAGACGTGGCAGAGCAGGCCGAGCAGCTCGTCCGAACCGTTGCCGCACATGATATTGGCAACGTTCAGCCCGTGCACGGAAGCGATCGCCTCGCGCAGTGCCAGCGCCTGACCGTCCGGATAAATCTCCAGATGACCGGCCGACTGGCGGAACGCTTCGATCGCCTTGGGGCTCGCGCCAAGCGGCGTTTCGTTGGAGGAAAGCTTGAACACGCGCGCTACGCCGGGAGCATGTTCCTTGCCGGGCACATAGGCGGCAATATCCAGAATGCCTGGACGCGGAACGGGCTCACTCACAACGATGCTCATCGGATCAACCTTCTTGGAAATGCCTGCTCTGGCAGGATGTGAGAGGAATTAAAGCCGAAAACGGTGCTTGTCGAGTGCAACTGTCGGAACGATCGTCAGCAAAACGTCTTTCAGGGAAGCGAACCGGAATGGAGGAAATCATGAGCACCGGCGACCACGACGATATCAAGGCCCTGATGCAGGACTGGATGGCGGCCCTGAGGGAGAAGGATGCGGATGGCATCACGCGCTGCCAGTCCGCCACGATCCGGCAGTTCTCGCTTGCGCCTCCGCTTCAGGAGACGGGCAATGACAAGGCGGCGCTCCAGGCATGGCTCGACACATGGGAGGGGCCGCTGGAATTCGACATCCGCGAGACGGACCTTCGGCTTGGAGGAGACACCGCCTGGTGCTCGGCGCTGGCATGGCTGGCCGGCACCAAGAAGGGCGGACAGAAAATCGGTTTCTGGTTTCGCCTGACCCTCGCCTTTGCCCGCGAGGACGCGCACTGGCTGATTGTCCATACCCACGAATCCGTCCCCTTCGCGATGGAAGGCCAACCTCTGGCGATCTTTAATCTTCAGCCCTGATTGTTTTCGCGGGTGGTTCGAACGCCCTGCGGTGCAAGCACCGGCACGAAGACGCGGCGTGACGCGCGGGCAGCGACCGGCAATCCCTGATAGAGCCGCTTCTGCGCCTCGATGACGATAACGCCGGAAAAGACCGGCCAGAACCGCCGTCCCAGGCGCTCCAAGAGGTTCCTGAATTTCAGGATCACACGGACCTTGGACGGTGGGAAGAACAGCGCCTCGGCCGATGCACCCGGCGTAAAATTCGCTTCACGCAGCAAGGTCGTCAGCTGGCTACGCGAATAGGGCCGGCCCGATCCGAAGGGCGTATGCTCCATGCGCGCCCAGACGCCGCGCCGGTTGGGAACCACGATGACCAGCCGTCCGCCCGGAGCGAGCACGCGCCAGATCTCCTTCAGGCTTTCGCGCGGGTTTTCGGCAAATTCCAGTGAATGCACCATCAGAACACGATCGACGGAACTGTCCGGCAGCGGCAGTTCCTCGTCGAAAACAAGCGCGGTCGAGGATTTTTCGCCGACCGGCCAGTTTACCGCTCCCTGCCCTGCCGGCATGAAGGCGAAGGTGCGCTCCGTATCGGTCCGGAAGCGATCGAGATAGGGCACGGCATAACCCAGCCCGACAAGGCGCTCCTCCGGCAACCGCGCCCAGAGCGAGGAGAGCGCCATCGCGATCGACTGCTCCGCCAGACGGCCGAGCGAGGAGTGATAGAACTCACGAAGGTCAACAATATCGACGGACAAAATGCAAATGCTCGTGTTCGGTGGTTGGACTGGCGCATGCCTCCCTCTACATTGTTCCGGAAGACGCATTGAGCAATAGGTGTATTCCGATGAAGCCTTTGGAAATCGAAGTTTTTTCCTGCAGGAGCGATAATTACGGCGTTCTGGTGCATGAGCCGGAAAGCGGATTGACGGTATCGATCGACGCGCCGGAAGAAAAACCGATCGTCGAGGCGGCCAACCGCCGCGGCTGGAAGCTCACCCATATCTTCACTACCCACCACCATACCGACCATGTGGAAGCCAATCTGGCGCTGAAGGAACGTTTTGGGCTGGAGATCATCGGCCCGGTCAATGAAGCGGTCGCCATCCCCGGCCTCGACCGCAGCGTGGCCGACGGCGACGAGTTCCAGTTCGGCGGGCATCTGGTCCGCGTCATCGAGACGCCCGGACACACCGCCGGCCATATCTGCTTCCATTTTCCCGACGACAAGATCCTGTTTGCGGCGGACACGCTGTTTGCGCTCGGATGCGGGCGCCTGTTCGAGCGACCTGCCGCTGACATGTGGCACTCGCTGCAGAAACTCGCGGTTCTGCCCGACGAAACCGCCATCTATTTCGGTCATGAATATACTTTGTCCAATGCGAGATTCGCGCTGACCATCGATCCCGACAACGAGGCGCTGCAGCGCCGTGCCGCCCAGATCGAAGAACTGCGCGCCGAAGGCAAATTCACCATCCCGACGATGATGGGACTGGAGAAGGAGACCAATCCCTTCCTGCGCGCCACGGACCCCAAGATCCGCCGCAACCTGCTCATGGAAGGCAAGACGAACGAGGAGGTTTTTGCCGAGATCCGCAAACGCAAGGACAATTTTTAGGCCATGGCTGACAGCACATCGACGCAGACGGCAGAAGAGATCATTGCGACACTCGGCATGCAGCGCCACCCGGAAGGCGGATGGTATGCCGAGACTTTTCGGGATGGTGATGGCTCGAGCCGCAGCGCCTCCACGGCGATCTATTACCTGCTGCAGGCGGGCGAACGCTCCCATTGGCACCGCGTGCGCGATGCCGCCGAGGTCTGGCACTTCTATGCCGGAGATCCGCTGCTGTTGAAAATTTGGGACGGGACCACGGTTGAAGAAATCCGCCTGGGCACGGACCTTGCCGCCGGCGAGCGACCGCAGGCGGTGGTGCCGGCAGCTGCCTGGCAGGCGGCCGAACCGCTGGGCACGTTCACCTTCGTCGGCTGCACTGTGGCGCCAGGCTTCGAATTTTCAAGTTTTGAGATGGCAGAGCCCGGCTGGGAGCCGGGTTGATCACGGAGTTAGTCGCGCGGGGGCTTGCCGTGCTTGCGGTCAAGATCACGAATTACGACGTATGCATAAAGGGAGCCACCGGCCGCAATGCAAAGCGGCAGGACGAAAAATGCAAAGATCTGCAAATTGGTCATAGCAACCTCCTTAGAAGGTATTTCCCGGATAAATGTAATATGTCGGCCGCGAAAAGCCAAGATATCACGGCCACCAGGAAAGGCAGCACCTTCACTTGGTTGGCGGCGGATGTGTAAAGCGCCGCAGCGATCGGTGCAAAAACGCCAACAGTTAGACAGGATGTCGAGGCCCTGTCCAATGCATTGGCAATGTATTTGGTTCGCTCGTTGTGAAGAGTAGACATGATTGAAAAGCCCGCCGGAAAACATGTTCGAGCCTAGCAATTCGACATCGCAAAACACAACCTTAGATTACACCGAAATTGCTATTCCGCAGCGACTGCTTTCGATTTCGGCCGGATCATCTCCTTGGCCGCCAGCACCGCACCACCGGTGATCAGCACGCAGGCGATGAGAATACGCCAGCTCGGCTCGGCAAAGCCACTGACGAGCAGGATGAGCGTCGACAGCAGCGGTGCCGCGTAACTCGCGGCGCCGATCACCTGGATATCGCCGTTCTTGACGCCGTAGTCCCAAGCATAGAACGCTGCTCCCACCGGCAACAGGCCGAGGCCGACGATGGCCATCCACTCCGTCCCGCTTGCCGGCCATATGGTCGTCTCCAGCGCGAGATGGCAGACGAGTGACAGAAGTGAGGTCGCAAGGCAGAAACCCGTGACCACATCCGTCGATACCCGGTCGAAACTGCGTGTCAGAAGCGAATAGCCGGACCATGTGAAGGCGCAGAGCAGCGCAGCGCCATAACCGAGCAGATAGGACTGATCGAAGGACACGCCGTTGCGCGAGACGATCGCGACCGTGCCGCACAGACCGGCAAGCGCCCCGGCGACATGGTACCAGCGCAGTCTCTCGCCCGGCAGCAGCGCCGAACCGACGACGATCAGCAGTGGCCAGAGATAGGCGATCAAGCCTGCCTCGACAGCCGGTGCATTCCGAAGCGCGGTGAAATACAGAAAATGATAGCCGAACAGACCGGCAATCCCGATGATCCAGACCTTTACGGGCTGTTTCAGCAGCCTGATCCGCTCGGGCCTGAACGCCAGAAGCACCAGCCCCGGAAGGCTGCCGATCGCGAATGTCATCGCATTCATCTGGAAAGGCGGAACGCTGCCGGAAGCAGCCGTCATCAGCGCCAGCAGCGACCACATCAGAATCGCCGTGAAGCCGATCAAAGTCCCTTTAAGTTTCAAGCGAGGCCCCTCTTATGCTTTTTGGGCCTACTCTTCTCGCGCCGGGCCTTGTTCGTCAACCGCCGTAACGGGCAGCCGTTATATAGAGCGGTCCCATGCGCGTCGGGATGCGCGCATAGATGGGGGCATAGACACTCGCCCCGTCAGCCTTGGCAAACCAAACTTCCATCGGGGTCTTCCTCAGATATTCGATGTCGTCACGCCCCTTGCGGTAACCGGATTTCGGCTCGTAGCGAACGGTACAGACAATGACCTCACCCTTGAAGCCTTTTGTCTCATAGGGCTTGGTGCCCTCCCGTTTGAGAAGCAGATCCATGCGCGATTCTCCGTCATAGACGGGAACACGGCTAGGGCAGACAGTCGCCCCCTCTGGAAAAATCAGCCCGCTCAACGGATCCAGCACCGAGCGTAGATCCTGCGGCGTGACGGGCACCCAGTTCTCCGCCTTGCGGCGCGGCGGCGGCGTGATCGTCGTGTCGGTCACATTGCCGTTGGTGTAGACGACGTCGTAGATTCGCGTCCGCTTTCCGAGCTTGTAGACCAGATTGTACCGGTCGGCCTGCAGCCGATCGCCCTCGATCCGCCCGGCCACATTGGTTTCGGCAGACACTTTCTTGATGACGTTGACGATACCGCCGGACTTGAAGATGCCGTTGATCCTGTAGCCGTCCCCGTCGAACTCACTGGAAAAGGTTGCCGTGCCGATCGGCAGGATGCCGAGCGTGATCTCGTAATCGGTGACATGTTTATCCGCAGACCACGCCGGCAGGGCGTTTGCGGTCAAGAGCAAAACAACTCCCGCAAGCGGGCGGATGAATGAAAACATGGTTTGCCTGCACCGGTTTGAGAATTCCAAGAATCCGATATAAGAAGCGCATCATGGCAAGAAAATAGCCATGGCTGCAGTTAGTCGCGGTGTAAAGGCGTACGAAAGCCAAGGTTTTGGCTTGACGCGCCGAGCCTCACTGACTATAGAACCGCAACTTTCCAATCAGGACCAGTTGGATCGGCGCGCCGGACATTGTCTGGATGACCATCCGATTGCAGAAGAAAACAAAGGTGAATGCCATGTCTCGTGTATGCGAACTGACCGGCAAGGGCGTAATGACCGGCAACAACGTCAGCCATGCCAACAACCGGACCCGTCGTCGGTTCCTGCCGAACCTGTGCCAGGTCACGCTGATCTCCGACTCTCTCGGCCAGCGCTTCCGTCTGCGCGTTTCCGCGCACGCTCTCCGCTCGGTTGAACACCGCGGCGGCCTCGACGCCTTCCTGTTGAAGTCCGACGAGAACGACCTGTCGATGCGCGCCCGCCTGCTGCGTCGCCAGATCGCCAAGAAGACTGCAGAAGCCGCTTAATAGCGCTTCCAAATACTTCACCGGCTTTGGAGAAGGCTTGACCGGATAAGACCGGGCAAGCCTTTTCTCTTGGGCCATATCCGCAACTGGTGGCATACCCCAGGATAAAAAAATGCAAGTCGCACGCTATACCCTTATCTATTCCCTCGCGATGGCAGCCATTGTCGTTGCCTCCAATATCCTCGTCCAGTTCCACCTGACCGGAACGCTGTGGGGCATCGCGCTCGGCGATATTCTTACTTGGGGCGCCTTCACCTATCCCGTCGCCTTTCTCGTCACCGACCTTGCGAACCGCCAGTTCGGCCCGGCCATTGCCCGTCGCATCGTATTCGTCGGGTTCGTCGTCGGTGTCACCCTGTCATTCTGGCTGTCGGAACCGCGCATTGCGATCGCGTCGGGCACGGCCTTCCTGATCGGCCAGCTTCTCGACATCTCGGTCTTCAACGAACTGCGCCGCAAGGCGTGGTGGAAGGCACCGCTTGCCGCCTCGATGATCGGTACGGTGATCGACACGGTCCTGTTCTTCTCGCTGGCCTTTGCCCCCACCTTCGCCTTCCTTGGCCCGAATTTCGATTTCGCCACGGCATCGGCCCCGATCCTCGGCGTCATGTCCACGGAAGCCCCGCGCTGGATCTCCTGGGCGCTTGGTGACCTCGTGGTCAAGGTCGTGGTCGGCGTGGTTCTGCTGTTGCCCTATGGCGCATTGATGAACGTGCTGAAGCCTATGCCGCAAACGGCGGCAAAGACCGCCTGATAGACCAGAAAGGGAGCCAGCGGCTCCCTTTTTTATTGGCTAAGCTTGAACTCCAGCATCACATTGCGCTGGAGAAAAAGACCATTGTCATCTGAGACGACAATCAGATGCGGGCTCCCATCCGGCCCTGCCACCACATCGATTCCTTCCATGTTGTCGATCGCATGATCTGAACCGACATCGATCAGCACCTCGCCGTCGACCACTGCACCCGGACGGATATCTGCACCCTTGATGCGCCTTATCCTCATGCCCATCCCGCCAATGAAACTGAAGCGGCGCTCCAGAAGCAGCAGGTCGCCGTCGGCTAAGAAAACACCGTCCGTCGCGTCATAGGGGTCGTGACGAACGACGGTGAACTCTCCCTTGAGCGGTCCGTCAACAATGGCTGCAAGCAGATTGCCCGCCTCGTCCCGGCTGCTCTCCGCGATCGCCAAAAGCCCACCTCCAAGCGGGCTGGAGGCAGGCGACGCGACCAGCGTTTCAATGCCGGCGTTGCGCCGAAGCTCATGTCGCGGGATGAGGAAATTTACGGTGCGTGACGGCGTGGACGTTTCGAAACCGGGATCTGGATAGGCATCGACCCTGTGCTGCTGCTCGAAGCTGACAAAGGCCTCGTCGTCTCGCAGCGCCAGCCCCTCCGCATCTGATGCGGATTTGGAGCCGGCCCGCCCGTTGCGCAGCAGGATCGGGCTGACGGCAACGTCGGAAAGTCCGGACAGTCTTCCCGACGCATCCCGTGCAATCTGCCCTGTCAGCCACTCGCCCGTATCGAGAACGGATACGAAATGCATGCCATCGGGCCGGAAGCGGATGCTGGACAGCGACTGGACGCGGCTGTCATTGGAGCTGAACTCGATACCGCCGACAAATTCCATCGGCCCGAAGACCGTCTGATCCGATCCCGGCTTGAATTGCGAGATCGGCTTTGCCGTGATCCGCACCGCATCCTGCGCAAAGGCAACGGCCGGCATCATCGCAAGGACGACACCGGCCAGAAGAGCGTGCGACAGCTTTGTCAATGTGTCAGCCGGCCCGGCGCATGCGACCGCCGCGCGCGGAGCGACCACCCGCCGCCTTGTCGGCAAACAGTTCCGCCAGCTGCTCGGTCATCGCACCGGCCAGCTCGTCGGCATCGACGATCGTCACGGCATTACGGTAATAACGCGTTACGTCGTGTCCGATACCGATCGCCAGCAGCTCCACCGGAGACTTGGTCTCGACCTGCTCGATGACGGCGCGCAGGTGCCGCTCCAGATAATTGCCCGGATTGACCGACAGCGTCGAATCGTCGACCGGCGCGCCATCCGAGATCATCATCAGGATCTTGCGCTGTTCCGGCCGGTTGATCAGGCGCTGATGTGCCCACATCAAGGCTTCGCCGTCGATGTTTTCCTTGAGCAGACCCTCGCGCATCATCAGGCCGAGGTTGCGGCGCGAACGACGCCACGGCGCATCGGCAGATTTGTAGATAATGTGGCGCAGGTCGTTGAGGCGGCCCGGCGAGGCGGGCTTGCCGCTGGCCAGCCAGTTTTCACGCGCCTGACCACCCTTCCATGCCTTGGTGGTGAAGCCCAAAATCTCGACCTTGACGCCGCAGCGCTCCAGCGTGCGGGCCAAAATGTCGGCGCAGGAGGCGGCGACCGTGATCGGGCGTCCGCGCATCGAGCCTGAATTGTCGATGACGAGAGTGACGACCGTATCGCGGAACTGCGTGTCGCGCTCCTTCTTGAAGGAAAGCGGCTGCATCGGATCGATGATCAGGCGCACGAGGCGGGCCGGATCGAGATAGCCCTCTTCCAGGTCAAAATCCCAGGAGCGGCTCTGCTGTGCCATCAGGCGACGCTGAAGACGGTTGGCCAGACGACCGACGGCGCCCTGCAGATGCGCCAGCTGCTTGTCGAGGAAAGCGCGCAGCCGGTCGAGTTCCGCTTCGTCGCAAAGCTCCTCAGCCGTGATCTCCTCGTCGAATTCCTCAGTGAAGATGTGGTAATCCACCTTCTCGTTGAAATCGTCGAATGGGCTGTTCGGACGGCGGGTTTCGCCGGGCGTCTCCGAATGGTCGTCGGCCTCGTCGGACATTTCGTCGTCCGACATTTCGGCGCCGTCCATCTCGCCTTCATCCATCTCCTCGTCGGCCGCATCGCTCTGCTCTGCGGGCGCGGCGTCGGATCCGGCTTCTTCCTCGACCTCTTCGTTCTCGGTCTCGCCGCTGCTCGGCTGATCCTCTTCCGACTGGTTCTCGATCTCTTCCGGCTCGTTTTCGTCGCCGTCCAGATCCTCGGCCATCTGCATGGAGGACAGCATATGGCGGACGAGCTTTGCAAAAGCCTGCTGGTCTTCGATGACGTTTTTCAGGTTATCGAGATCGGTAGAGGTGTTCTGCTCGATGAAGGGACGCCAGAGATCGAGCACCTTGCCGGCGCTTTCAGGCGGCTTCTGGCCGGTCAGCTTTTCGCGCACCAGCATGGCGACAGCCTCACCGATCGGCGCTTCTTCCTGACGCTGGATGCCCGAAAAATTCGCCTTGGCATATTTCTCTTCCTGCATCGAGTTGAGATTGGCGGCAACGCCTGCCATGCGCAAAGCACCGATCGATTCGACGCGCGCCTGCTCGACGGCATCGAAGATCGCCCGCGCATCCGACCCTTGAGGCGAAAGCGTCGCGTGGACATTGCTGTCGTGGCAGGCGATCCGAAGCGCCATGGAATCGCCGAGACCACGCGTCACGGCAAGTTCATGCGCCGTCGGCCGCTTGGAAATTTCCGGCAGGCGGATACGCTCGCCGGCCAGTCCCGGACGCTCGTTGGCGAAGGAAACCTCCACCTCCTGGCTACCGGCAATCGACCGCACGCAGCCGGTGATCGCCCGCCGCATCGGCTCGGTATCGACCGGACCGGCGGGCTTGCCCCTGGAATTGTCTCCGTGACCTGCCATCGGCTTGGCTTCCTCTGCCTTATGCTCCCAGAACGATGTTGGCTGCGCTTTCCTTCAGCTCGACGCCGAAGGCGCGCTGGTAATGTTCGGCCACAAGGGTCCGTTCCAGCTCATCGCACTTGTTGAGGAAGGTAATGCGGAATGCGAATGCCACGTCACCGAAAATCTCGGCGTTTTCAGCCCAGGTGATGACCGTACGCGGGCTCATCACGGTCGACAGGTCGCCGTTGATGAAGGCCGAACGGGTGAGATCGGCAACGCGAACCATCTTGGAAACCGTCTCGCGGCCTTCCTTGGTGGCGCCGAACGATTTTACCTTGGCGGCAACGATATCGACTTCCTTCTCATGCGGCAGATAGTTCAGCGTCGTGACGATCGACCAGCGGTCCATCTGCGCCTGGTTGATCTGCTGCGTGCCGTGATAGAGGCCGGTCGTATCGCCGAGGCCGACCGTGTTTGCGGTGGCGAAAATGCGGAAGGCGGGGTGAGGACGGATGACACGGCTCTGGTCGAGCAGCGTCAGGCGGCCGGAGCTTTCCAGCACGCGCTGGATGACGAACATCACGTCCGGGCGACCGGCATCATATTCGTCGAACACGAGCGCGACATTGTGCTGATAGGCCCAAGGCAGGATGCCGTCCTTGAATTCGGTGATCTGCTTGCCGTCCTTGAGCACGATCGCGTCCTTGCCGACGAGATCGATACGGCTGACATGGCTGTCGAGGTTGATACGCACGCACGGCCAGTTGAGGCGGGCTGCGACCTGCTCGATATGGGTCGATTTGCCCGTACCGTGGAAGCCGGAGACCATCACGCGTCGGTTATGGGCAAAGCCTGCAAGAATGGCGAGCGTCGTATCGCGATCGAAGAGGTAGTCCGGGTCGAGGTCCGGCACATAGGGGTCGCCGCTGCTGTAGGCCGGAACCCTCAGATCCGTGTCGATGCCGAATACTTCCCGAACGGAAACGGTGGTGTCGGGGAGGTTTGTAATATCCAAGTCAATCTTGCTCATCATAACTCCAGGGCACGGGCAACCGCCCGGCCGTCATCCTCGCTGCCTTGATTTTTGAGGCTTAGCAGAAACCCGCCTGCTTCAACAACTGATATGCTTGCACCACGGCACGAAAACGTTCTTCCGACCCGCGGTCGCCGCCATTGGCATCCGGATGGTGCTTCTTGACGAGTTCCTTGTAGCGGGTCTTGATCTCGGTCGACGTGGCGTTGGCGCCAAGCTCCATCGTATTGAAGGCCTTGGCCTCCAGCGTCTTCAGCTTGCGCCCCTGCGTTTCGAAACGACCGCCGCCACCGGCGCGCGCCTGCGAGACGAACCCGAACGGATCCTTGAAGCGCTGCTGCGTATAGGCGGAACCAGATCGTGCCGATGAATGAATCGGGCCGTCCTTGGCATCCTTGTTGACGCCAACCTTCCATGTCGGACGGTGACCGGTGATCGCTTCCTTCTGGTAGCGTGCGATCTCGCCATCCGACAGGCCGGAGAAATAATTGTAGCCCTTGTTGTATTCCTTCACATGCTCGAAGCAGAAGATGAAGAACTGGCCTTCGGCATTTCGTCCGACGGGCGCCTTGTGCACACCCGGCCTGTCGCACCCGTCCCACTGACAGGTTGGCGCTTGCGGCGGGGCATCTTGCTGCCTTTTCCGGCGCGTCCGGATACGGTCGAAATATTTGGAGTCGAGTTTCATGAGGCACACATTATGGGGCCCAAGATCGGGCCAGACAAGAATTGACAAAGCGGTTTGTTGCTGGTTTCTGGATCACCCTCTTGCGCCGACCACCGGAGCTTAAACATGTCTGTCAAATCCCGTATCGAAGCCGCGCTTCGCGATAATCTCGCACCCGAAAGGCTCGATGTGATCAACGAAAGCCATCAGCATGCCGGCCACCAGCCGGGCATGGATGGGGATGGCGAGAGCCATATGCGGGTGCGTATCGTCGCAGCAGCCTTCACCGGCATGAGCCGGATCGACCGGCACCGGACGGTAAACGCTCTTTTGAAACCTGAACTGGACGCCGGTCTCCACGCGCTCGCGGTAGAAGCCGCAGCCCCGGGAGAACCGACACGCTGGTGATGGGGTATAGATAGGGATTAGTGGGGTGAAGGCCAAGGGCCTGGCATCTGCTTGAAACCAGCGAGAATTTAGCCCGATAAAAGCTTATGCAGCCCTGCGGTAAATTTCCAAGTCGCTGCTCGCAGCAATCACCAGGTCTGCTGAAGACGAAAGTATCTGCCGCAGTGGCGGATCAGTCCTATCATAATCGGATAGCACGAATGCAGTCCGAGGCCTTTCTACCATCGCAGAGATATCACCGACCTTCATATGCGCAAAAGCCACAGACGTTGCCGCAGGCATAACGAATTCAAAAATAGCCACGACATGCGATTGTTCAATGATCGCCGCATCAACCTGCCAAGCCTTGGTTGAACCACGAAAATCAACATTGAAGGATGCTTTGTCTCCGAAAGCCTTCGATATCCTCTCGACAAATAACTCTTTGGTTTTTTTGATTTTGAGGTGATCAAGGGCATAAAGCGTTCGCTCAACCGAAGCCGCCGACGCATTCGCGATTATGGTGACAGCAGCCGGAAGCTGACTTTTGGTTGCCTTCAGTATGAAAAATGACCTCTGATCGTAGTCGACGCCAAACCTCTTTGCCACATCTCTTGCAATGCGTTGAAACTGGTAAGATCCACCAAACATATCTGCAGAGAGGCTTGCATATCCATCATCCGAAACGAAGAAGCTGTCTCCATCTTGATCTAAACGAACAACAACATGTGTTCCGTTGGCATAGGTTACGGCAGTTGATACGAATGCAGATGAGCCATCCACTGTCGCATGCGAAAGAGACCGCGCAACTTCGTCCGCGATATTTTGGAAAGACTCGTTGGTTATAGCAAGCTGCGAGACCATGGTGGCGGCGGCACCCTTTCAATATCTGGGCACTTCCATACGATAGCACAGAACTTAAGATAATCTGAAAAACTGATTATTCCATCAGGCAAGGCATCTGCAATACCAACAGCGCCCTGCAAGAAGACGTTAACGTCTTGATCGCGGTTAATTTCATATGGGTGCCAGCGACCAAAAAAAGTTTGGAGTGCCAACCCCCTGGGTGCATTAGCCGGATTGGTGTGCGGTCTTTTGGGACGCCATTCGACAGGATTGAGACGAACGGCGCGCGGTAAGAACGCCATCTTCACTTCTAATTGGCCATAAATGTCTGCTTCCCAAGTATCAACAGGAGTCGCTAATCGCGCAGACACGCCCCCACCAAGAATTCCATTCAGCTTTAACGCGGCCTGCCATTCCAACCGACCCGTCGGACGATTAAACACAATGTACCAATCGGACATAGCATCAATCGATTTTGATGCTGCATTGACGCTGTCGAGATGATTTAAGAGCTGCCCCCGCTGCTCTGGTGTCAAAGTGCTTCCCTCCACCCCAAACTATTGATGAATACATATCACGCACACTCAATAGACTGCCAGCAGCCAGGAAAGAATCAATGATGCCAATCATATCACTCCGCAGCCGGCACCGCATCGTCCGCCGGCCTTATCCTCAGCCGCGTGATCCGGTTCTTCTCCCGCTTCATCACCACGAAACGCTTGCCGTAAAACGTAAACGCCTGCCGTTCTTCCGGAATGAGCATGGATGAGTTGATCACCAGCCCGGCGATCGTCGTTGCCTCGCCATCCGGCAAGTCCCAGCCGAGCGCGCGGTTGAGGTCGCGGATCGGCACCGATCCGTCCACCACGATCGAGCCATTGGCTTCCTTGCGCACGCCCTGGATCTCGACATCATGTTCATCGGCAATGTCGCCGACGATCTCTTCCATGATGTCTTCCAGCGTGACGATGCCCTGCACCTCGCCATATTCATCGACGACGACGGCGAAATGCACCTTGCGTTTCAGGAAGGCTGCGAGCTGATCCTTGAGGCTGGTACTGTCCGGCACGAACCACGGTTTTTGCATGACCTTCAGGATATCGACATCGGCAGGCGTCCTATCGGGATCGAGAAGAGCGCGCAGCAGATCCTTGGCATGCACCACGCCGATGATGTTTTCCGTCGAATTGCGCCAGACGGGCATGCGCGTATAGGGGCTTTCCAGCACGGTGCGCACGATGACGTCCGCCGGATCATCCGCATTGACGGCAACCATGGCCATCCGGTGGCGCATCACGTCGGAAACTTCGAGTTCCGTGAGATCGAACAGCTCGCTCAGCCGGTCGCGATCCTCGGCGCCGAAATTGCCCTCCCGATGCATGGCATCGAGCGCGGCATGCAATTCGTCATGACCGCAAAGCGTCAGCGTCCTGCCGTTCAGCGACGTTCCGGTCGCACGCATCAGGCCGCGGATGACGGCGTTGACGCTGCGCGAAAGGAGGCCGCCTGCAGATGTCATTTCGAGAGCTTTTCTTTCAGGAAGCTCAGCACTTCCGAAGAGGGAACATCGTCGGCGACGAAGGACTGGCCGATGCCGCGGGTGAGGATGAAGGTCAGCTTACCGCCGTTCACCTTCTTGTCCTGCATGATCGCATCGAGAAGCACGTCCGCGCCCGGCAGGTCACCCGGAATATCGCTCATCCTGGTCGGCAGGCCGACGGTTTTCAGATGGCCTTCGACACGCTTGGCATCGTCCGGACTTGCTAGGTTCAGCCGAGCCGAGAACTCGTGGGCCAAAACCATGCCGATCGCCACACCTTCTCCATGCACCAGCCTTGCGCTGTCATATTGAGTGGCCGCTTCCAGCGCATGCCCGAATGTATGGCCGAGATTGAGCAGAGCGCGGCGTCCCATTTCCCGCTCGTCCTCGACGACGACATCGGCCTTGGACTGGCAGCTGACGGCGATCGCCTCGATCCGCTCCGGACTGCCCTCGAATACCTTTTGCCAGTTCTTTTCCAGCCATTCGAAGAATTGCGGATTGTCGATCAGCCCGTATTTCGCCACTTCCGCATAACCGGCACGGAACTCCCGCGGCGACAGCGTATCGAGAATGGATGTGTCGGCAAGCACCAGATCCGGCTGGTGGAAGACGCCGAGCAGGTTCTTGCCGTGACGGGAATTGACGCCGGTCTTGCCGCCGACCGAGCTGTCGACCTGCGACAGAAGCGAGGTCGGGATCTGCACGAAACGCACACCGCGGCGCACGATGCCGGCGGCAAAACCGGCAAGATCGCCGATCACGCCGCCGCCAAGCGCGATTACCGCGTCATTACGCTCGATCCGGGCCGCCAGCACCATATCGCAGACGGTTGCCAGATGCTCGAAGCTTTTGGTCTTCTCGCCGGCTGGCAGCGTCAGCGACACGGCTTCGATCCCGTCGGTCTGCAGCCCATCCATCAGCGCTTCGAGATAAAGCGGTGCGACATGTTCGTCGGTAATGATCGCAGCCTTGCGCCCTTTGAGCCGCGACGTGATCTCGCCGCCGGCCCGTGCCAGCAGGCCGGGACCGATCAGGATATCGTAAGCCCGGTCTCCGAGCGGCACATGCACCAGGCGTTCGGGGGAGCGGGACTGCACTGTCATTCTCTATCACCTTCTTGCGCAAGACCGGTAATGGCCTGCAGAACCTCGTTGGCCATCAGTTCCTTGCTGATATTCACGGACATCACCGTGAGATCGGCCTCGGCATAGATCGGGTAACGCTGGATCATCAGGTTTTCCAGCGTCTGTCTTGGATTTTCGGTCTTCAACAGCGGACGATGGTCTCGCCGGCTGACCCGGTCCCACAAGGTGTCGAGATCGGCATTCAGCCAGACAGACAATCCGCCCTGCTTGATCTGCGCGCGCGTCGCCTCGTTGATGAAAGCGCCGCCGCCGGTCGACACCACGCGTGGACCGTGCTTGAGCAGACGTTCGACCACCCGCGTCTCCAGCGCCCGGAACTCCGTCTCACCATATTGTGAAAACAGTTCCGCGATCGTCATTCTGGAAACGGATTCGATTTCCGCGTCGGTATCGACAAAAGGAATGCCGAGCGTCTGGGCCACCAGCCGGCCGATCACCGATTTGCCTGCGCCCATCAGGCCGACAAAGATCAGGTTGCGGTTGCCGAGCGCTTCGCGAGCCTGGTCCCGTAATGTCTGTCGCTCGACTGTTATGTCTTCACTCATGATGCCGTCCGTTCGTCAAAACGGTATCAACAAATGTTCATTCAGCGTCAAGCCACGCCCGCTATTCCATCACGCGGAAGATGCACATCTTGTCGATCTGTAAACCATTCGGGCTATAGTGCGCCGGAACGATACGGAGCCTTTTCAATGCCCACACTCTTCCGCTTCCTGTTCATCCTGGCAGCCATTGCCGGCGTGATCTATGGCAGCATGGTCGCGCTCGTGGTGCTCGTCGAGCCGAAGGAACGCGAGATCACCGTCAGGGTCCCGTCCGAACGGCTCAATCCGCCCGCGCAGCAGTAAGCGAGGCCATGTCGATGAGAGACCTGTCCGCCGCCCATATCGAAGCCTTCCTGGAAATGCTGAGCGCCGAGCGGGGTGCCGCGGAAAACACGCTCTCATCCTATCGGCGCGACCTCGACGATCTCCACGATTTTCTGATTTCCCAGAAAACCTCTCCGCTTCTGGCCGAAAGCCGCAACCTTTCGGCCTATCTCGCCCATCTGAACAAACGCGCCTTTGCAGCGTCTTCCCAAGCACGCCGGCTTTCCGCTATGCGCCAGTTCTACAAGTTCCTTTATGCCGAAGGGCTGCGCACGGACGATCCGACCACGGTGCTCGACGCGCCGAAGAAGCAGCGCGCCCTGCCGAAGAACATGAGCGAAGAAAACGTCACCCGGCTTCTCGAACGGGCCGCAACGGAGGCGGCCGAACCGGGCAAGGAACAGCTCTCCCGCCTGCGCATGCTGGTATTGCTGGAACTGCTCTATGCGACGGGCATGCGTGTCAGCGAACTCGTTTCGCTGCCGCTGAAAGTGCTGGAACAGGACGGACGCTTTCTGATGATCCGCGGCAAAGGCAACAAGGAACGGCTGGTGCCTTTGTCACGATCTTCGATCGCGGCACTGAAGGTCTATGGCGAGGCGAAGAAGGCGGTTGAAGCGGATGGGGAACCAAGCCCATGGCTTTTTCCTTCCCATGGAAGCGCCGGTTATCTGCCGCGCCAGGTTTTTGCCCGCGACCTCAAGGCACTGGCAGCGAGAGCGGGTATAAAAACCTCGTCCATATCGCCGCACGTCATGCGACACGCCTTTGCCAGCCATCTTTTGGCGCACGGCGCAGACCTACGTGTGGTGCAGGAACTGCTTGGACATTCAGACATTTCGACCACTCAGATATATACGCACGTGCTGGAAGAAAGGCTTCGTCAACTGGTGGAAACACATCACCCTCTTGCAAAAGAAGCCAAAAACCGGGATTAGAAGCCCCAAATGAAAATTGGGAACTCCACGTTCCCATAGGAAAACAACGGGAAACCGGATCTGATGCAGACTTATCTCGATTTCGAAAAGCCCATCTCGGACCTCGAGGGCAAGATTCACGAGCTGAAGAAGCTTGCGACCGAAGACGAGAGCATCGACACGTCCGACGAAATCAATCGGCTTGAAGTCCGCGTCAGGGAAGCGACCCGCGACATCTATTCAAAGCTCGGAGCCTGGGAAAAGACGCAGGTCGCGCGCCACCCGCAGCGGCCGCATTTCGTCGATTACGCGGCCCATCTCTTCACCGATTTCACGCCGCTTGCCGGCGACCGCAATTTCGGCGAGGACGCCGCCATCCAGGCCGGTCTTGCCCGCTTCAACGGCATTCCGGTGGCCCTGATCGGCCAGGAAAAGGGCAGCGACACGAAAACCCGCCTGAAGCACAATTTCGGCAGCCCGCGCCCTGAAGGATACCGCAAGGCGATCCGCATCATGGAAATGGCCGACCGCTTCGGCCTGCCCGTCATCAGCCTGATCGATACGGCCGGTGCCTATCCGGGCGTCGGCGCGGAAGAGCGCGGCCAGGCGGAAGCCATCGCCCGCTCAACGGAAATGTGCCTCGGCCTCAAGGTTCCGATGATCTCTGTCGTCATCGGCGAAGGCGGCTCGGGCGGCGCGATCGCGATCGCCACCGGCAACCGCGTCTACATGCTCGAACACTCGATCTATTCGGTCATCTCGCCGGAAGGTGCGGCCTCGATCCTGTGGCGCGATTCGACCCGCGCCCGCGAAGCGGCCACCAACATGAAAATCACCGCGCAGGACCTGAAGGGTCTCGGCATCATCGACGACATCATTCCCGAACCGAATGGCGGCGCCCATCGCGAGCCGGTGACGGTCATGAATGCTGCCGGCAAGGTGATTTCGTCGGCTCTGACGGACCTTTCGAAGCTCTCGGGCGACGAAGTGCGCGCCGCGCGCCGCCAGAAATTCCTGGAAATCGGCCGGAACCTATGATTGCCGCCTTCTTCATTGAAGGTTGCCAATTTCGGCCACATTGATCATAACAGTGGTGCTCCGAGGGTTTTGCTGGACAAGCGATTTTCAGCGGTTAAGAAAATGTAAAGCTTACCGTATCATTATTGCACGCCTCTGCCCCGGTTTGATGCCGAACTAGATATGTGGTCCGTTCCGATGCGTCTGAAGCACATCGCCTTCGCTCTTCTGGTTGCGACAGCCCTTACAGGCTGCAACGACACCCTTGATTCCGCCACCAGCATTGACATTTCCAAGGTCAAGAACAAGGTCGAGCAACCTCTGCCGGCAAAGATCGTCGCCGATATGCAGGCGAAGAACATGCCGCGCAATTCGCCGATCATGATCCGCATCCTCAAGGAAGAGGGCAAGCTGGAGATCTGGAAGGCCAAGGCGGACAACCGCTTCGACGTGATCAAGAGTTACGACATCTGCGCATGGTCCGGAAAGCTCGGGCCGAAGATCAAGGAAGGCGACCGTCAGGCTCCTGAAGGTTTCTACAGCCTGACGCCGGCGCACCTGAACCCCAATTCGCAGTATTATCTCGCGATCAATACCGGCTTCCCGAACCGCTATGACGCGGCCAATGGGCGCAACGGCACCAACCTGATGATCCACGGCGCCTGCTCATCGTCGGGCTGTTATTCGATGACTGACGCGCAGATTCTCGAGATCTACGCCTTCGCGCGCGACGCCTTCAAGGGTGGCCAGACCTCCGTACAGTTGCAGGCGCTGCCCTTCCGCATGACGGCGGAAAACATGGCGCGCCACCGCGAAAGCGAGCACAGCGACTTCTGGAAGATGATCAAGGTCGGCTACGACAATTTCGAAGTCACCAAGCGCCCGCCGGAAGTGGCGGTCTGCGGCAAAAAATACGCTTTCAACCAGGAAAGCAAAGGCCCGCTCAGCGCCGCGGCTGCCTGCCCGGAAATGTCGACGCCGCCTGCATTGGTCTCGGCTCTCTCTTCGTATAACAAGACCTATGACGTGGCCTTCGAAAAGGCCGTCGACAAGCTTGGCAGCAAGGTTTGGTACGAGCCGAGCGAAGCCGAACGCAAGGCGGTCGTCGCTGAAAAGCGCAAGGGTCGCGAACTTGCTTACGCACCGACGGGCACGTCGCTCGAAGCTGGCAAGCTGATGAGCCAGTCCGAATTCCAGCAGATGATGCAGAAGCGCATGGCAGGCGGCCAGATGAAGCCTGCATCGACGCAGCTCGCCTCTCTGTCCGCTGCTCCGCAGCCGGCAACCGTCGCCGAGCGGATGAAGCAGGATCGCCTGCCCGCATCCACCGGCGCGATTCCGTCCGCGACCGGAGCAACCGTCGCGAGCGCGACGGTGCCGACCATCAAGACCGCCGAAGGCAAGACGGCAGCCGTTCCGGTTCCCGAACAGAACCCGATGAACCCGCTCGCCTATGCAGGCCCGGAAGCGCCTGTCAGCGAAGCCAAGAAGCCATTCTGGAAGTTCTGGGACAAGCAGTGACCTCGCCAGCCGACGTGGTCTATGACCTGAGAGGGCTGAAATGCCCTTTGCCGGTTCTGAAAACCCGTCGCCGGCTGAGAACGCTTCATCATGGTGATCGCCTCATTGTAGAGACCAGCGATCCGCTCGCCGGGATCGACATTCCACATTTTTGCAATCAGGAAGGCCACCAACTCGTGGAAAGCGAGAAAACGGCGGAAGGCCACCGTTTCGTCATTCGCAAGGGTATGTCGGCTATCGCCTGAAGCCGGGCACAGCCAGCGGGTTGTCTTCCAGCGCCGCGCGGTCAGGGCGGTCGAGACGCGGCTCGCCGGTAAAGGCCGAAAACAGATCTGCAACGAATTCCTCGGACAGGCCCTTGGTGATGACGACCATGCGTGTCTTCCGGTCGGATCCTTCCGGCCAGCGCGGCAAGCGCTGCGGCGGATGAAAAATCGCCTGCACACCATGCAGCACAAGCGGACGCTCGGGATTGTCCGACAGGTTTACCACTGCTTTCATCCGCAGAAGCTTTTCTCCATGAGCGGATCGCAAGAGATCGATGAACATGTCGATCGCCATCGGATCGATCGGACGCTCATGCACGATTGAAAAGGATCGGATGTCGTCACCATGACGGTTCACGTCATGATGATGGTGGTGGTGATGCCCGTGTCCATGGTCATGCGGATGATGATGGCCGTGCTCGTGGTCGTGCCCATGAGCATGATGGTCGTCATGAGCATGGTGATGATGCTCATGGCTTTCGGCCGCGATCTCGTCACGCAGCCAGCGATCCACATCGGCGATCTTGCTCGACGGATCGTATAGTCCGTTCTCCAGGAGCGACAAGCTACCGGATGACATGTCGTCACCATCCGTCACCGGCGCACGCGGATTGAGCCCAACAAGCCTGGCGCGCAGGGCTGAGAGTTGCGCAGGCTCCGCCAGCGCCTGCTTCGAGAGGACCAGCCGGTCCGCGACCGCCACCTGCTTGACCGCTTCCGGATGCGCATCGAGCGTCGCAAACCCGTTGACCGCATCCACGACGGTCACCACGCCTTCGAGCTCGAAATTCTGCGCGATCACCGGATTGCCCATCACCGACTGCATGACCGGCGCCGGGTCGGCAAGGCCTGTGGTTTCGATGACCACGCGCGTAACCGGCTTGGCGCGACCGGTCTGGATCGCGTCCATCATCGAGGCCAGTGTATCGACCAGCTCACCACGCACCGTGCAGCACAGGCAGCCGTTCGACAGCTCGATCATCGAGTCCCCCGAGGCCTCGACGAGCAGGTTGTCGATCCCGACCTCGCCGAACTCGTTGATGATGACGGCAATGTCTTTGGCGGCAGGGTCGCGCAGCATCCGGTTGAGCAGCGTCGATTTCCCCGCACCGAGAAAGCCGGTGATGATGGAGACCGGAATCCGGTCCTGACCGTGGGCCATATGCTGTTCCAATCAGAATGTCGGGCGCGGTACCGGGATCGGGATATTGGCGTAGGTCTTCTCGCCGATCTTCGTCTCGACCGGTTCGGTTCCCGGGATCAGGCCGGCGAAAACATAGGCCGGCGGATGCGTCATTTCGTGAATATAGGGAGAATGCATGACCGTGCGGCCGGCATCGTCGCGGTTTTCGCTGCGAACCTTGGCGGCCTTCGGATTGCAGATTTCCTGGCTGACATCGTTGACGACGGTCGTGTCGCCATAGGGTGCAAGTGAAGCCAGCGGCGTACCCTGACTGCCCGCCGCGGTCAGTCCCTGCTGCAGCAGATTGGCGGAATCGTCCGCGCGGCCAGCAAGGCTGTCAGATCCGAGGACGACCGAAATCACCGTCCGACCATTGCGCGTCGCGGAAGAGACCTGGTTGAAGCCGGAAGCGCAGATGAAGCCCGTCTTCATGCCGTCGGCGCCATCGAAACGGCCGATCAGCGTGTTGAAATTCGGATACTGCTTCTTGCCGGTATCGATGCCTTCGATGGTGAAATAGGTGGAATATTGCGGGAATTCTCGCTTGATCTGCATCGCGAGGATCGCAAGGTCGCGGGCCGTCGTGTACTGCCCCTTGCCAGGCAGCCCGTGCGGATTGATGAAATGCGAAGACGTCATGCCGAGCCGCTGCGCTTCGGCATTCATCATCGCCACGAACTGATCGTTCGTGCCGCCGACCGTTTCCCCCACGGCAACCGCCATGTCGTTGGCCGATTTCACCAGCATGATCTTCAGCGCATTGTCCATGGTCAGCTGCGAGCCCGGCCGGAAATACATCTTGCTGGCGGGCTGGTCGGTGGCGAACTTGCTCATCACGACCTTGCTGTCGAGCGAAAGCCGGCCGCTCTTCAGCGCCCTGAACGTCACGTAAGCGGTCATCAGCTTCGTCAGGGAAGCCGGATACCATTTCAGGAACGCATCCTGATGCGCGATCACGCGGCCGGTATTGGCATCGATGATCATTTTGGGATTGGCAGAGGCCACCGTGGCGGAGCTGGCAAGCCCCACCGCCGTCACGAGGCAGAGAAGCCGGCGGGCGGCGCGATGGCGGAAAGTTGAGTGCAGCAAGGTGGTCCTCGTCCGGATGTTAACGAGTGTGGCCATTAGTTGGCCTATATGTCGAAGCAATGGCAAAGAAGATTGATTACGTCAATCGCCGCAGGCACTATCCCTTAAGGAGGGGTGTCATAACGGCGTGAAGTTGGAACGATAGGAAAGATTATGCCCATATTGAACCGCGCAGCCGAACTTCAGGGCGAAGTGACCGGCTGGCGACGATTCCTGCATCAAAATCCCGAAATTCTTTATGACGTTCACAACACCGCAGCCTTCGTGGCAGACAGGCTGCGCGAATTCGGCGTCGACGAAGTCGTCACCGGCATCGGCCGTACCGGCGTCGTCGGCATCATCCGCGGAAAGGGACAGGGCAGCCGCACGATCGGCATGCGCGCCGACATGGACGCACTGCCGCTGACGGAAATGACGGCCAGGGATTATGCCTCGACCGTCCCGGGCAGGATGCATGCCTGCGGTCATGACGGCCATACCTCGATGCTTCTGGGTGCCGCCAAATATCTCTCCGAAACCCGCAATTTCAACGGCAGCGTTGCCGTCATCTTCCAGCCGGCCGAAGAAGGCGGCGCTGGCGCGCTTGCCATGGTCGAGGACGGCCTGATGGAGCGCTTCGGCATCGAGGAAGTCTACGGCATGCACAACATGCCGGGAATTCCGGTTGGCCAGTTCGCCATCCGCAAGGGCGGCATCATGGCGGCCCCAGATCGCTTCACCATCACCATCACCGGTCGCGGCGGCCATGCCGCCCAGCCGCACAAGACGATCGATCCGATCTTCATCGGCTCGCAGCTGGTCGGAAGCCTGCAGGCGATCGCCGCCCGCAATGCCGACCCGGTCCAGTCGGTGGTGATTTCGGTCACGCGCTTCGACGCCGGCACGACCCACAACATCATTCCGGACACGGCAACGATCATGGGCACGGTCCGCACGCTGAGCGAAGAGACCCGCGATCTTGCGCAAAACCGCATACGCCAGATCGTCGATGGCCTCGCCAGCGCCCATGGCGCACAGGCAGAGATCGACTATTACCGCCAGTGCCCCGTCACCTTCAACCACGACCTGGAGACCGATCACGCGATCAGCGTGGCGACCGACGTGGTGGGCGCAGCCAATGTCGATCCGAATGTCGATCCGACCATGGCCGGCGAGGATTTTGCCTTCATGCTGAAAAGCCGCCCAGGCGCCTTCATCTTCATCGGCAACGGCGACAGCGCCCCGCTGCACAACCCGAACTACGATTTCGACGACGAATCGATCGCCTACGGCATCTCCTATTGGGTGCGGCTCGCGGAAAAACGGCTATCGGAATGATCGCTGGAAAAAGGCTTGGCTAATCCGGACGGCTTTTGTATGGATGAGCGCAAGTGGTCCCATAGCTCAGCAGGATAGAGCGCAGGATTCCTAATCCTGAGGCCGATGGTTCGAATCCATCTGGGATCACCACTCTCCGCAAAACATCACCGATAGGTCCGGCCTCAAGGCCGCGCCGGTTGCGGCATTTCGGTTTGCGGACTGATCGAACTGGTAAACGTCCGGTCGACCGATTGGAGGCGTGTCCAGGAAACGGATACGCCGAAAAGCAAGATCGCAATGATCGGGATGACGAGAAGCACAACGCCGCCACTGATGCGCATGACCAACTCCAAAACTACATAGTCATGGGCGGGACCTTGTGCGCAGCAGCTTAATGCTTCGTTAATTTGTGCCAGTTTTGCACAGAAGCGAAGGGTATCGATGGCACCTTTCGAAACAAAGGCAGACAGGCACAAAATGGCCGGGAAATGGCCTCAATCGCGGCGACTTGCGTGTCGTGTGCCAGGACACACCTTAACGGCCGCACAAACCGTTCCGGCAGCGGCGTCCCCAAACGCAAGATCATCGCCTCGTCAGTCCAGCAACTCACGAATGCGAACGGCAAGCTCCCGCGCGGTGTAAGGTTTTTTCAGCCAGCTGCCGGAAAGCGCAAGTTCGCGGCCCGCAATCGCCGGCTCTGCGTATCCCGAGGTAAACAATACGGGGATATGGGGCTTCTCCGAACGCACTCGGTTCGCCAGCTCATCGCCCGTCATGCCGCCCGGCATGACCACGTCGGTAAACAGCAGGGCGATATCGTCATGGCGTTCGAGCTGCGAGAGCGCCTGGGTTCCGTTTTCCGCTTCGATGACCTCGTAACCGAAACTCGTCAGGCGGGACACCGTCACGCGGCGCACCCGCGGGTCGTCCTCAACGACGAGGATCTTTTCGGGTCCGCCGGGCAATGGGCTCTGCGCCTGGCCTCCGAGTATCTGGATATTGTCCCGTTCGACCTTCTTCTTTGCCGCTGGAAGGAACATTCGCACGGAGGTGCCCTGCCCCGGCTCGCTGTAGAGCTGGATATTGCCGCCCGACTGCTTGACGAAACCATAGACCATGCTGAGGCCAAGCCCCGTGCCGGCGCTGACGCCCTTGGTGGTGAAGAACGGCTCGAAAGCCTTTTCCTTGATCTCCGCCGTCATGCCCGTGCCGGTATCGGTAACGGCCACCAGCACGAATTCTCCGGTCCGCATGTTGGAATACATCTGCGCGTAATCGACATCGAGCTTTATCCGCGAGATCTCGACGGTCAGCTTGCCACCGCGCGGCATCGCGTCGCGGGCATTGATAACGAGATTGAGGATGGCGTTCTGCAATTGCGACGCATCGACGAGCGCTTCGTTCGGTGCGCCTGCAATGACCGTCCTGAATTCGATCGCCTCGCCCAGTGTGCGCCGCATCAGATCGGAAAAGCCCGAGACGAGTTGTCCGACATCCACAAGCTTGTTGTTGAGCGGCTGCCGCCGCCCGAAGGCGAGCAACTGGCCGGTCAGCTTGGCGCCGTCATCCGCAGCAGCCTGCGCTTCCTGCAGCAGAACCCGCAGATTGGGATCTTCGAGCTTGTACTCCATCATCTCGAGATTGCCGCTGATGACCGTCAGGAGATTGTTGAAGTCATGCGCCAGCCCGCCGGTCAGCTGACCGATCGCTTCCATCTTCTGCGACTGGCGAAGCTCTTCCTCGATCTTCTGGCGGCTGGTGAGGTCACGGATAAATCCCGTGAAGATGCGTTTTCCGCCGGTGCGCGCTTCGCCCACGGCAAGCTCCATCGGGAATGTCGTGCCGTCCTTGCGAAGCCCAGTCACCACGCGTCCATAACCGATGATCCGGCGCTCACCCGTCTCCATATAATTGGAAATGTAACCGTCATGGGCATCGCGATCGGGATTGGGCATCAGCATTCTGACATTCTGGCCGCAGACTTCCGAAGCGACGTAACCGAACAGCCGCTCCGCCGCGGCGCTGAACGAAGTGATGATCCCCGCATCGTTGATCACGATGGTGGATTCCGGCACCGTATCGAGGATGGAACGGAGATGTGCTTCCCTTTCCGCCAGATCGTTCTGTACCCGTTTCATCGCTGTCACGTCGTTGTTGGTCTGGATCGTGATGGGCGCTCCATCGACCGAGAGGGAAACCGATACCCATCGCGTCGCAACGAAAACCGGACGGCCGTCGCGCGTGCGATGCTCCACCTCTCCTTGCCAGGAGTATTCCGACGCCAGTTGCTGGCGAATGTCGTCGAGCGGCTTGGGAAACCGCGTCTGCAGCAACTGATGAACGGATTGGCCGACCGCCTCCTCGCGCGGCCAGCCATAAAGCGCCTCGCAACCGGAACTCCACCGGGTGATAATTCCGTCGTTTCCGTGGACGATGACATTGGCATCGTCCAGAAGATGAAGGACCGCATCCAGTTCAGCCTGGGTCGTGAGCGTGTTTCTTATTTTATGTGGCATTAAAAATCCTGGCTGCGGCTAGTGGTGGCGCCGGTCTTCGGCCGACCCCATCGAGTCTCCCCAGCCGTATTCATCTTCGTCTCCGGCCAATTGTGCAAGCATCATCGGCTTCATGATCTTTACCGAATGCCGGCCGACGCAGCCGAGCACGCCCTTGGCGCTCAGTTTGGTGATCGTACGCGAGACGGTCTCGATGGTCAGGCCCAGATAGTCGGCCATGTCCTGGCGTGTCATCGGCAGCTGTACCATCGACTGTACATCGCTCTTGGCCGCCGCCCTGCGCAGGTGCTTCAGCAGAAATGTGCAGAGACGTTCCTCGGCGCTCTTGCACGAGAGCAGCACCATCTGGTCCTGGGCAGCGGCCATTTCATCACAAACCCGCGCAAATACCTGCGGGCGCAGTTCTTCCGAGTCCAGTACGGCCGCCTCGAAATTCTTCCTGGTCAGCCTGCGAACCTTGGTACCGACAATCGCTTCGGCGCTGTAGAGGTAATTGCTTTTGAGCGACACACCGAGAAGATCGCCGTCAAAAACGAAACCGGTAATAACCCGGCGGCCGTCCGAAATGATCCGGAAGATACGCAGCGCGCCTTCCACGACTTCGAACACGTGTTTTGCTTCGTCGCCCTCGAAGAAGATCGACTGGCCGGGCTGGATAAACTCGACCGGCTGTCGCGAGAACAGGCCATTGAGCGTTTCAGGCTCTGCTTCATGAAGAAGAGTTGCTGCTGTGCGTTCGCGATTATAGCTGGTGAGAAACATGGTATTAACCCCGTCGTTTGATGGGGGTAGTTGACGTCTTGGCGGTAACACGCGAATGCTACCGCTGTAAAAGACGGTTCGAATTGGTAACAGTTTGTAACAGCCCGGCTAGTTTTTTAATGTCCATTGACCCCGCCCACGCGGCCCACATCCTTGTCGTCGACGACGATCCCCGTATTCGCCAGATGCTTGCCCGCTATTTCGAGGGTGAAGGCTATCGGGTGACGACGGTAGCCGATGGCGTTGAGATGAACGTTGCGATGCGTCAAAACAGCGTCGACGCCGTGCTGCTCGATCTTTCGCTCCCGGGCGGGCGCGACGGTCTCGATCTGGCGCGCGATATCCGCACAACCTCGGATGTTCCCATCATGATGCTGACGGGTCGTGACGATGTCGTCGACCGCATCATCGGCATAGAAATCGGCGCCGACGATTACATCGCAAAACCCTTCCATCTGCGGGAAGTCCATGCGCGGCTGAAGTCGATCCTGAGGCGGCGCCAGCCGGCCGCACCGCGGATCGTGCAGGAAGAGGACCAGATCATCCGCTTCGAAGGCTGGACGCTGAACGTCTCGCGCCGTCAGCTGCTTGACCCGTCAGAAACAGAAGTGGAGCTGACCACCGGCGAATTCGACATGCTGGCCGCCTTCCTCAACCATGCCGGTCGCGTACTGACCCGCGATTTCCTCATGGATTTAACGCGCGGCCGTCATATGGAGGCCTTCGACCGCACGATCGATGCACAGATCGTCAGGCTACGGCGCAAGATCGAGGCGGATGCCAAACATCCGCAGTTCATCAAGGCAATCCGTGGAGTGGGCTACATCTTCACCGGCAAGATCGGGTGATCCGGCGGCGTCTCGCTGTCAACCCCGCAGATCACTCCATGCTCCCATGACCCATGCTCCAGAAACCCGGTCAGTACCGACCAATCCGGGGGTACGGCCGTCCAGATATGGATCGTCCGGCATTTTTCCTCGATCGCGAATGTTCTGACCGCTGAAAAAAGCAGCGACAGCACTTCCCTGTTATCGACAAGGCTCACGGAGACGAAGAGCGGGACCTCGACCTGCCGCCGCACATCACCTTCGCCCCTGACGGCCACATGGGCGATGCCCCGGATATAACCTTCGCTATCCTTGACGACGAACCAGCAACGGCACAGCAAGCTGGTGGCGGTAAGTGCCATCCACTGCTCCAGGTCCACGCCCGGCATGACCCGCTCGATCAACGCATAGGCACGCAACACGTCTCGGGCATTCAGTGTGCCGATCCTGTAGCCCATTCACTCCATCCGCGCAGTCCGCGCATTGGTTGTTGATCTGATAAAGGCCGATCCATTTTGCCGCACCCCAGGGATGCCGCCTTGATGCTGATCAACTGCAGGCTGACCTGTTGCGGCAATAGGGCGCGGATCACTGCAAAGCCCTGCTGCTGATGCGCGGCGGAACTTTCACTGTGCGATCGCGGCGGAACCTTGCGGCCACGCTGACAAGAACAGCAAGGGCAGTCGCGAGGATGGCGCCGATCAGCATGCCGAAGCCGCCCCATGCGATACCCGCGGTGCTGATGGGCAATGCCGGAACGAAATCGCGCCAGGCGCTGGCGACGATACGCTGATCCGGCCGCGTCGCAACGATCAGAGGCCTCAATATCGGGGAAGCGGCGGAAAGATCTGCAAGCTGGTCCGAAAGCGATTGATAACGCGTAAAGCTTCGCCTCAGTCCATCACCCTGCTGCCGGAGAAAATCTTCCTGCGACATGGCATAAACATTCAGCGCAGCCTGCCGATCGAGGCCAGAATGGTTCGCCTGTTCATCGAAAGACTGGATAATGGTGGTCAGCTCTCCGATGGCGCCACCAAGGCGCTGCTTGTATTGCTGGGCGAATTCCGGCGCCTGTGAAAACAGGACACCGCAGAACGCAACAATCAGAAATACCAGTACGTGGCGAACGACAGACACGGCCAACCCTCGGCTTCATCATGCCACTCAACGATTCCGGATCGCAAAGGTTGCAGCACCCCGATACCGCATCGTCCAGCAAAACAAGCTCTACCGCTTCGACACCGGATCCCTGATCCGTTCCATCCTGAAACCGAGACCGATCAGCCGACCGGAAAGATGCGCCAGCACCGGCCAGCGCGCGATGCCGCGAATGAAGCCGGGCGGACCTTTGCGCTTGCTCTCGTCAACTTGATCCACACGCCGACTGCTACGCATCATCAACTGCAGTTTCTGCGTCGCGCGAGTGGGAAAACTGCGCCGTTTCTCGACCGCCGCAAGATCCTTGTCCATCAGCCTGCCTTCGCGAAGTGGGACCGAGAGGATGTTGGCCGCCGCAACAGCATCCTGGATTGCAAGGTTCACACCGACCCCGCCGATCGGCGACATGGCATGCGCCGCGTCGCCGATGCAGATCAGCCCCGAGCGCCACCATTGCCTGAGGCGATCGATCCTGACCGTCAGAAGGCTCGTGTCATCGAAGGACCGGATTTCATCCATGCGCGACACAGGCAGCGGTGACGCATCCGCCACCATCTTCCGAAACGCCTCGATGCCTTGATCGCAGATTCTGGCAAAGGTGGTTCGGCGAATGACGTAACCGCATTGCCAGTAGTCACCGCGATCGATCAGGACGAGGCCCTGCCTTGGACCGGCATGCCCCATCACTTCGTTCGGATCGCCTGGCTGCTTGGAAAGCTTCATCCAGACGACTTCGCTCGGTACACCAAAACTTTCGACGCGCAGCCCGGCCTTGGCCCGAACTGCGGAACTGCGTCCATCCGCCCCGACGACGAGATCGCTCTCGATGTGGACCTCGCCTTCGGCTGTGCGGGCGACGAGGCCCGAAACCTTGCCCGCGTTTTCAAGGATGCGGTTCACCTCTCCCTTCATGATGAGCCGGAAATTGGGAAAGGCCTGAGCCGATGCCGCCAGGAAATTCAGAAAATCCCATTGCGGCATGAAGGCGATGAAGCGGTTCTTGACCGGCAGCCGGGAAAAATCCGCAATCGTGATGGTACGCCCTCCCATTTCCGCCGAAAGCTTTTCCGCCCGCGTGTGCGGCAGGGCAAGAAACGCGTCGATCAGGCCGAGCTGGTCGATCACCTCGAGTGTCGAAGGATGGATGGTATCGCCGCGAAAATCCCGCAGGAAATCCGCATGTTTTTCGACCACGGTCACATCCACGCCGGCGCGTGCCAGGAGAAAGCCGAGCATCAGTCCGGCGGGGCCGGCACCGGCGATGACACAGGTCGTCTTGATCTTCACGATTTCGCTCATCGCTCCATTTCGCTCTCATACGCCGCCGGATCAAGCCATATCCGATCACATCTGCCTCGTCCCGCGCGCTCTTGTGGCAGCCATCGTTCGCTTGTAGACCAACCGCAACTGTGAACATGGAAACGGCATGGCAGATATGGATAGACGCCGCATCAGCATTCTCGGGTCGACCGGCTCGATCGGTGTCAACACGCTCGATGTGGTCGCCCAGCTGGGCGGGCGGAATGCATTCGACATCGTCGCGGTGACAGGCAACAGCAATGTCGCGCTGCTTGCCGAACAGGCCAAGGCGTTCGGTGCGCGCTTCGCCGTCACCGCCGACGACAAGCAATATGCCACGCTGAAGGATGCGCTTGCCGGCACCGGCATCGAGGTTGCGGCTGGCCGCGCGGCACTGGTCGAAGCGGGTCAGCGCCCGTCCGACTGGGTCATGGCCGCGATTGTCGGTACCGCCGGCCTTGCGCCGACCGTGGCTGCTGCCGAGCGTGGCGCGGATATCGCGCTTGCCAACAAGGAATGCCTGGTTTCGGCCGGTGAACTGTTCGTCAAGGCCGTGGCCGATGGCGGCGGCAGGCTCATTCCGGTCGACAGCGAGCATAGCGCGATCTTCCAGTCGCTGGAGGACGACCAGCGTCACGCCGTCGAGCGCATCGTGCTCACCGCCTCCGGCGGACCGTTCCGCACATGGAGCCGCGAGCAGATGGCGAATGTGACCGCCGATGTCGCCCGCGCCCACCCGAACTGGTCGATGGGCCTGAAGATTTCGATCGGCAGCGCCTCGATGTTCAACAAGGCGCTGGAGATGATCGAGGCAAAACATCTCTTCGGTGTCCGGCCGGACCAGATCGAGGTGATCGTCCATCCGCAGTCGATCATCCATTCCATGGTGGGTTACACCGATGGCTCCGTTCTCGCCCAGCTCGGCTGCCCCGACATGCGCACCGCCATCGGTTATGCCCTGACTTATCCGGATCGCCCGAACCTGGACGTCGAACGGCTGGACTTCGCCAAACTGGCACGGCTGGATTTCGAAGCGCCCGACGAGACGCGCTTTCCGGCATTGAGGCTCGCCCGCACCGCCATGGATCGTGGTGGCGTCCAAGGTGCGGTGATGAATGCCGCAGAGGAAGTGTCCTTCCACGCCTTCTGCGAAAAACGCATCGGCTTTCTGCAGATGGCGGATATCGCCGAAGAGGTGATGGACGAGATGGTCGGGTATGGCTCGGCGATCACGATGGACGACGTTTTTGCCGCTGATGCCGAGGCCCGGCGTCGTGCTGCCGAAGCAATTGCCCAAAAGGAAATGGCCGCATAAGCGGCCATTTTTCTTTCACTCTCGATTCTTGTCCTTACGCCACATGCCGGGCCAGCGCACAGCGCGACCAAAGCTGATGCAGCGAACCGACCAGATGTTCGAGGTCGGCGTCGGAATGCAGCGGTGTCGGCGTGATGCGCAGGCGCTCGGTCTTGCGCGGCACGGTCGGATAATTGATCGGCTGCACATAGATGTTGCAGTTGTCCATCAACAGGTCCGAGATCCATTTGCACTTGGCGGCATCGCCGACCATGACCGGCACGATATGGCTCGGGTTCGGCATGTGCGGAATGCCCTGGGCATCGAGCATGCCGCGCAACTTGCGCACCCGCTCCTGGTGCCGGGCACGCTCCATCTGGCTGACTTTCAGATGCTTGATCGAGGCGATGGCGCCGGCAGCAAGCGCCGGCGGCAGGGACGTCGTGAAGATGAAGCCCGAGGCGAACGAACGGACGAAATCGCAAAGCGCCGTGGACGCGGTGATATAGCCACCCATCACGCCGAATGCCTTGGCGAGCGTACCTTCGATAATCGTCACCCGATCCATCAGGCCTTCACGCTCGGCGATACCGCCGCCGCGCGGGCCGTACATGCCCACCGCATGAACCTCGTCGAGATAGGTCATCGCGCCGTATTTGTCGGCGAGATCGCAGATCTCCTTGATCGGTGCGATATCGCCGTCCATCGAATAGACGCTTTCGAACGCGATCATCTTCGGCGCGTTCGGATCGGCCGCCGCAAGCTTGGCTTCCAGGTCGGCGAGATCGTTATGCTTCCAGATCACCCGTTCGCACTTGCCGTGACGGATGCCTTCGATCATCGAAGCGTGGTTCAGCGCGTCTGAGAAAATGATCAGACCGGGGATTTTCTGGCCAAGGACGCCGAGCGTTGCCCAGTTCGACATATAGCCGGAATTGAAGATCAGGCCGGCTTCCTTGCCGTGCAGATCTGCGAGCTCTCGCTCAAGCAGAACGTGGTAGTGGGTGGTGCCAGAAATATTCCGGGTGCCTCCCGCACCCGCGCCACAGTGATCTATGGCTTCGTGCATGGCCGCAATCACGGCCGGGTGTTGTCCCATGCCGAGATAGTCGTTGGAACACCAGACGGTAACGTCTTTCGTGCCGGCTGCAGTGTGGTGCGTAGCCCGCGGAAAGCTGCCGCGCTGTCGTTCGAGATCGGCAAACACGCGGTAACGGCCTTCCTGATGCAGCCCGTCCAGTTCGCTTTTGAAATATGCCTCGAAATCCATGCTTACGCTCCAAAACCTGCGTCAGGCTTTTTTTTGATTTTTGCCATCTTCTTCGTCAACCCGAAAGTGGCTGCTTGCGCTTGCCTGCGGCAATAGGCCCATTTTAGATTTATTCCAATCCAAATCTTAGCGGTAGTGAAAATGTGAAGTTTGACCCACATCAAGCGCTGAGTGAAAAAGTCGCGGCTCAGTCAGGGACAGCCCCAGCCGGACGATCGCGGATTGCCCTCGCCGCTCGACATTTCGCCCAAGCCGCAATTTCGCAACGATTTCAGCAGCTCACACAATAAAACGCAGCGCTCATATGGACTCTTTGCGGCCGAGAACTATTGTTCCATCGGAAACGTCGCGCGCCGAGAAGACGGAAGCGATGAAACCGCAATGGAGGAAGCCATGAAGAAGGCTCTGATTATGTTGATGCTGGGCGCATCGCTCGCAAGCTGCACGGCCACGGAACGGGGCGCCGGCATCGGCGCGGCATCCGGTGCAATCATCGGCGGCGTCGCAACCGGCAATGTCCGCGGTGCAGCCGTTGGCGGCGCGATCGGCGGTGTTGCCGGCGCATTGATCGGCAACGTCTCCGAACAGCCGGGCCAGTGCTACTATCGCGACCGCTATGGCCGCCGCTACGTCGACGATTGCCCGCGCCGTTACTGACCTGCGGCAAACGACATAAAGTCATATTTTTCAGATATGTGGCCCCGAAGCCAGCTTCGGGGCCTTTTATTTCATGAAATCATCATGCAGCCGAGATCAAGGGTACCCCTTTGAAGATTTTACGGGTACAGAGGTTTCGAGCGACCATGAGGGTCTTGACCGACAGCTGCGTTAACTAAGTCTGCGTATGGAAAAGATAAAAGCTGGGAGGATGAGCGACTGGAGCAGCCGGCGGAAAAGCCTGGCCTGCGTGCTGGCTGGTAGCCTGGCCCTTTCGCCCGCCTTTGCGTCGCAGGCCTATGCATTCAAGATTTTCGGCATAACCCTGTTCGGCAGCGACGAGGAAACCGTCGAGGTCATCGACCCGGTTCGTTATGAAGCAACGATCGAGACGGGAGACACGGACAGCGATCTGGCTGACCGGCTGGAATCGGCCGCCGCACTTGTGAATGACGACGAAAAGCCGGTTTCAGGTGATCTTGGTATCATCGTCAAGGCGCGCGAGGATCGCGATCGTCTGGTGGCCGTTCTGTACGAGGAAGCCCGATACGGCGGCATCGTCAACATATCGATCGCCGGAACCGATATAGACCAGCTGCCTCCCAACCCGACTTTCGACCATTCCAAGCCTGTTCCCGTCACGGTAAATGTGACGCCCGGTCCAGAATTCAAACTCGGCGCGGTACGCTTCGAGGGAGATGCCGCAGGCAGAAACCCTGCTGATTACGATCTGGAAACCGGTGGACCGGCAGGCTCGCTGATCATCCTGAAGGCCGGCGAAAAGATCGTTCTCGATTTGAAGGAAGAGGGGCGCCCGCTTGCCCACCCTCTCCAGCGGCAGATCACGGCAGATCATGCGAAGCAGACAGTCGATGTGGTGCTTGGCGCAGTCGGCGGACCGATTGCGCCGTTCGGCACCGTGACGGTCAAGGGCGCGCGCGCCGTCAACCCTGACTTCATCCAGCGCTACTCCCGTCTTGACCGGCGTGAACGCTACTCCCCGGAACAGTTGAAAAAAGCTTCTGAACGCCTGCGCCAACTTGGCGTGTTCTCCAGCATCACCATCCAGGAGGCTGACAGCCTGGCCGCCGATGGTTCACTGCCGCTTGCGATCGAAGTTTCCGAGGGCAAGTTCCGCTATTTCGGTTTCGGCCTGGAATATGCGTCGACCGATGGCGCAGGGGTTCAGGGATATTGGGGACACCGCAACCTGTTTGGCCAGGCCGAATCGCTGCGGTTTGAAGGTGCTGTTTCCGGCATCGGCGCCACGACTGACGTGACGACATTCGATTATTCTGCCGGTATCACTTTCACCAAGCCCGGCTTCTACGTTCCCGAAGCGACGTTCGTCTCCAAGCTCGAAGCCAAGAGCGAAAACCCGGAAGACATCTACGAAGCCCAGTCGATCACCTATTCGGCCGGCATAGCCTATGAACTCAACCCGACGGACAAGGTCACCGGCGGCGGCGAGATATCCTTCATCCGCGCCGACGATGCGTTTGACCGCAATGATTACCTAACCTTCAGCCTGCCGGTATCCTTCGAACGCGACACGCGGGACAACAAGCTCGACCCCACCGAAGGCTATTACGGAACCGTCTCCGCCAAGCCGAGTTATGAGGCGCTGAAGGGCAATGTGTTCTCCTCGTTCGAAGGCTCGATCTCGGGTTATTACGGCTTGGGAGCCGAAGACAAGGTGGTCCTTGCAGCCCGGCTTGGCGCAGGGACTCTCGTGGGAACAGGCGACCTTCAGGACATTCCGGTAACGCGCCGTTTCTATCAAGGCGGCGGCGGCTCGGTGAGAGGTTACGGCTATCGCGAGATATCGCCCTATAATAGCGATGGCGATGCGCTAGGTGGCCGCTCTTACCTATTGGCGTCTTTCGAAACGCGCGTAAAAGTGTCAGAGAAGATCGGCATCGTTCCGTTTGTCGACGTCGGAACGGTGACAACCGAAATCGTGCCTGATTTCTCTGATATTCGTGCGGGTGCAGGGATTGGGTTGCGCTATGCAACGCCCTTTGGCCCCATCCGCTTGGATTTCGCAGTTCCGCTCAAGCGCTATGACGGCGGTGATTCGTTCGGTATCTATGCTGGCATCGGCCAGGCGTTCTAAAGAGGCAGCAACACAACTATGACATTCATCGTCCGCCTTCTGAAATGGACATTGAGAGCCGCGATTGCGGCAATCGGCGTTCTTTTCGTCATGGCGCTCGGCGTTGTTCTTTTCGTCGCCTTCACGCCCGTGGGCGGCGATATCGCTGCCAGCCGCATATCCGCCCTGGTTTCCACGCCGGATCGCTCCATCACCTTCTCGCGGCCGGAAGGCCTGCTGACAGGTGACCTGCGCGTCGGCGCGCTGACACTCTCCGACAGCAAGGGTCCCTACGCCCAGATCAACGGCATCGAGATCGACTGGTCGCCCGCGGCGCTGATCACCGGCGAATTCCGCGCCGACCGGATTACCGCAGGCGCAATAGACGTCTACCGCCCACCGGAACCGACAGCCGCAAAGCCGGCCACGACCACGACCTCGTCGGGGGGGACCACCCTGCCTGTCGGCATCCGCGTGGCACAACTCGACCTGCCGGACATCAATCTCGCGCAGGCGCTGTCCGGCCGCGATTTTGCCCTGTCGCTGAAGGGATCGATCGATGCGACGGGACCGAATATCGCGCTCGATCTCCAGGCGACCCGCAAGGACGAACCGGATGCCAAGGCGCTTGCCGACATCGTTTATGCTCCCTCCGAAAACCGCCTGACACTGAAGGCATCCGTTTCCGAGCCGGAAGGCGGGCTTCTTGCTCGTCTGTTGAGGCTGCCCGGCGCGCCGGCCGTGGAACTCGGCCTTGATGGCGAAGGCCCACTGTCCAACTGGGCCGGCAAGCTCTCCGGCAATGTCGACGGCCAGCCGGTCATTTCGGTGGATGGCCGGCATATCCTGGTGGATAACGGCGGCCATCGTGTCGAGGTCAAGGGTGGCGGCCAGCTTGCGACGCTGATGCCGCCGGCATTGCGCGATCTCTTCGACGGCACAACCGATATCGATATCGCCGCAACCTACTCGAAATCCGGCCGTGTCGATTTCCAGCGCGGTCAATTGACCTCGGGCGCAGTGCGCATTTCCGCCAAGGGCGCATGGGACCCGAAGGGCGACAACAGCCTGACGGCAAGTCTCGCCGGCACCAAGGGGCCGGTCGAGGTGGCGTGGCCGATCAATGGCCAGCCGAGCCGCTTCTCGCTCGAAACGCTGAACTTCACCCTGACCGGTGCCGCCGCAGCCGCCCGCTTTAATGCCACAGCATCGCTTCCCTATGCCGAACTTCCGCAAGGGCGCTTCCGCCAGATCAGGCTTCAGGCGGAAAGCGAAGATCTCGATCTCATCACCCGGGCAGGCAGCATTCGAAGCCGCTTCACGGTGGGTGAGCTGAACTTCGCCAATGCCGATCTGGCGCGCGTGATCCGGGGTCCGGTCACGCTCGATGCGCCGCTGCGCCTGGCGCCACCCGCGATCGGCCTCGACGCCGCCACGTTCGAAAGCGCCGGTTTCAACGGCACGGTCAGCGGAGCTTACGACACATCGAAACAGGCCGTCACCGGCAATTTCCGCATGTCGGCCAATCCAAGCATTCTTCCCCCATCGCTCAGCGCGCGCTTTGAAGGCGCGATCGCGGCCGAGGGTTACGTCGATTTCGTCCAGAACGGGCGCATGAGCCTGGAAAACCTCGTCGTCAAGTCGAATGCGGTCGAGGCCCATGGCAATGTCCTGATGGAGAACGGCAACGTCTCCGGTCGGCTTGCCGGCCGCCTGCCGGACATCAAGCGCTGGCTGGGTGATGCGGAGGGTGCCGCAGGCTTCGACATATCCGCCAAAGGCCCGCTGACGGGCGCGAATGTGAGAGCCGTCATCAATTCCGCCGAAGCCCGCCTTGCAGGCCGCAGGCTGGAAGACCTGAGCCTCGTGCTTGAAGGCATGGCAAATCCGGATGCGCCACAGGGCCATCTCTCGGTCAATGGCTCGATCGACAGCAAGCCGATCCGTATCAATACCGACCTCGCATCTGCCAATGGCGAAACGCAGGCGCCGGCGATCAATGCCGAAATCGGCCCCAACAAGCTGACGGGCGCCTTGACCTTCTCGCCGGAATTCATGCCGTCGGGCCAGCTTCAGTTCGATTTCCCCGATGTCTCCCTGCTGGCAGCCCTTGCCGCGCAGCAGGCTCAGGGTGACTTGAAGGGCTCCGTCACCTTCAACCGTGAAGGCCAGACAACCGGCGCGATCATCAAGGCGAACGGGTCGGCGCTTCGGCGCGGCAATGCCGGCCTGCTGCAGCCTGCGATCGACCTCACCATTCCGGATATCAAGACGATTGCCGCTCAGGGCTCGATCCGCGCAGCCCGCCTCGGCACCGACAGCATTTTCCTGGAAGGCCTTAATGTCGGCCTGAACCATTCGGGCACCACGACCACGGTCGATCTGTCCGCCAATTACGATGCAGCCCCGCTCACGACCAAAGCGACGATCGAAACCGCCGGTGGACTTGCCATCGGCCTGCAGAGTTTCGAGGCGACACCTCGCAAGATCCCGGTAAGGCTGGAAAACCCGACCCGCATCGTCATCGAGAATGGTGGCGCGCGCCTGTCGAACCTCACCATCGCGACCGGAACCGGCAGCATCTCCGTAAACGGGACGGCCGGCTCCACGCTCGATGTGGCGGCAACGATAAACGCTCTGCCGGCAAGCCTGCTCAACACCTTCCTGCCCACCATCCATGCCGCAGGCAATATTTCGGGCACGATCAATGCAACGGGCACCAGCTCGGCTCCTGCGATAAAATATGATTTAGAATGGAGTGATGCCCAGCTTCGCCAGATGCGCGACGCTGGCATCGGGCCATTTCGCCTCTCTACAGCGGGCACCTTCGCAAATGGCACAGTCACACTAGAGGAAACCCGCGTTTCCGGCAGTGGCGGCATGGAAGTCACGGCCGACGGCAAAGTGCTTCTCAACGAGAACGGCGGCCCGGCGCTGAACATCAATGCCCGCGCCAAGGCCATTCCCGCCAACATCGCCAATGCCTTCGTCCCGAACCTCGGCGCGCAGGGGATGATTTCCGGCACGGTGACGGCCACCGGCACGCCTCAGGCGCCGGCGGTTCGCTACAACCTTCGCTGGGACAACGCAGCCGTCAGCCAGACGACGAGTGCCGGCGTCGCAGCCGTCGACATCACCGCCGAAGGCACGTTCCAGGATGGTCGGGTAACCGTCGACACCCGCCTTTCCGGCGGTGGCGGCATCGCGCTGTCGGGCGGCGGCACGGCCGTGATCACCGGCGACAGGCCGCTCAATCTCAAGTTTTCCGGCAGCGTTCCGTTCTCCATCCTTGCCGGCCAGCTCGCGGCGCAGGGTTTTGTGCTGGAAGGCACCGGCAATATCGATATCGCAGTCGGCGGCAACGCGGCATCACCCGCGATCACCGGAACGCTTGCGACATCCGGTTCGCGACTGATCGACGTGCGCAGAAATCTTGCGATCACTGGGCTGACCGCCAACGTGGCGCTGGACGGCAAGACGGCGCGTCTTTCGGGCATTTCCGGTTCGCTCTCCGGCGGCGGCACGGTTTCGGTTGACGGCACCGTCGGCATCGAACCTGCATCCGGTTTTCCGGCAGACCTGACGATCCGGCTGGACAAGGCGAGCTATGCGGATGGCACCCTGTTTGCAGTGACGGCGGACGGCACGCTGACCTTCAAGGGACCGGTCATGTCCGGCCCCACGCTTGGCGGCGACGTTTCGCTGACCAAGGCTTCGATCACGGTTCCCGCCAAACTTCCAACTTCGCTGCGCTCGATCGACATCCGGCACCGCAACGCGCCGGCCGATGTTCTGCGGCAGATGGAAGAGATACGACCGAAACAGGCGTCCGGCAGTTCCAATCCCATCAAGCTTGATCTTCGCGTGCGCGCGCCGAACGGAATCTTTGTCCGCGGCCGCGGCATCGATGCGGAACTCGGCGGAGAACTGACCGTCGCGGGGACGGCGATCGCGCCGCAGGTCAGCGGCGGCTTCGAGATGCGCCGTGGCCGCATCATCATCCTGACGAAACGTCTCGATTTCACCGAGGGCGACATCACCTTCGGCGGCGGCCTGATCCCGGTTCTCAACATGTCGGCGGACACGACATCCGGCCAGACGACGATCACCGTCGGCGTCACCGGAATGGCGGACGATCCGACGATTGCCTTTTCCTCCTCCCCTGCCCTGCCGCAGGACGAAGTGATGGCGCAGCTGATCTTCGGCCAGTCCATGTCGCGGCTCTCGCCCCTGCAGATCGCCCAGTTGGCCGATGCAGTCAGCCAGCTTGCCGGCGGCGGCTCGACCTCGCTGCTGCAGACACTTCGCAGCAATCTCGGCGTCGATGACCTGGACGTGAATACTGACTCGACCGGCCAGACGAGCGTTTCGGTCGGCCGCTACATCAACAACCGCACCTATCTGCAGGTTGAACAGGGTGGTGAAGGCGGTGCACAGGCAACAATCAACCTGGATGTGGGCCGCGGCGTAAAGCTCAAGGCCGGCGCCGGCACCGAAGGCGGCAAGGCTGGTATATTCTACGAAAAAGAGTATTGAGCCGCCCGACAAGGGAAACGGACCGCGCTTTTGCGTTCTATGATTTATGTTTGAGCAATAATCCTTGGTTAAAGTCGGCCTCACGCGATCTGAGATTTGCCGTGATTCGGCACCGGACCGCGACGTGATGGGGATTTGTGCCTGAATTGTCAGGTGCGGTTGTCTCACGCAGGCAACGGAAAGCTGGGGCATTTTTGATGGCAACCACGATCAATTCTACAATGTATAACGGCGAAATGCTCGAGATCATCGCCTTCCGTCTTCACGATCAGGAATTCTGCGTCAAGACGACAACGATCCGCGAAATCCGCGGATGGGCTCCGTCCACGCCTCTCCCCCATGCCCCGAAGGATGTCATCGGCGTGATGAACCTGCGTGGCTCGGTCATCCCGATCATCGACCTTGCCTACAAGCTCGGCATGAAGAGCACAGTCGCCAACGAGCGTAGCGCCATCGTTGTTGCCGAAGTTCACAACATGGTCATCGGCATGCTCGTCGACCGGGTTTCCGATATCCTCACCATCCCGTCGAGCCAGGTTCAGCCGGTTCCGGAAGTATCGGCATCCTTCGACAAGTCCTTCTCCGAAGGCATCATTGCCAACGAGCATGGCATGATCTGCTTCCTGAACCTCGCCAAGATGTTCAAGGGCACCGAACTGGAAGATATCGCCGCCTGAGGCAGGGTATCGAAGTAACGCCAAGTTCAAGAGCCGCAAAATGCGGCTCTTATCGTTTCCGGGCTAATAATTGTAGTTTTAATAAAGACCGCATTAATTTTTTAATGTCCTAATATAAGTGGAAGTTCAGCGCGTTGAGAGAGAGCGCAGGCTTCGCTGATATTGGCAGTAGCCGCCACAAGGTTACGTCTGAGGGACACAAAATGCTGGGACTGGGCAAGGCGGCAGGTGCACTGGACACACTCGCCGCGATATCGCGATCGCAGGCAGTCATCGAATTCGACCTTGGCGGAAACATCCTCAACGCCAATCCCAATTTCTGCGAAGCGCTGGGTTATTCGCTTCAGGAGATCAAGGGCAAACATCATCGGATCTTTTGCGATGCGGATTACGCTGCATCGGCCGAATACAAGGCGTTTTGGGCCAATCTCGCAGCCGGCAAATTCGACGCCAAGGAATATAAGCGGATCACCAAATCCGGTCGCGAGATCTGGATACAGGCCTCCTACAACCCTGTCTCGCGCGGTGGCAAACCCTACAAGGTCATCAAGATCGCGACCGATATCACCGCGGCGAAGATCAGGGCCGTCGAGGACGCCGCCAAGCTTTCCGCCATCAGCCGTTCTCAGGCCGTGATCGAGTTTGCACCGGACGGTACCATTCTCGATGCCAATGAGAACTTCTGCACCGGACTGGGTTACGACCTGTCGGAGATCAGGGGCAAACATCACCGCATGTTCTGCGAGCCGGGTTACGCCGCATCGAAAGACTATGCCGAGTTCTGGCCGCGCCTCGCCAACGGAGAATTCATAGCCGACGAATTCGTTCGTTATGGCAAGGGCGGCAAGGAAATCTGGATCCAGGCCGCCTACAATCCGATCACCGACCTGAGCGGCAAAGTGTCGAAGGTCGTGAAATTCGCCACGGACGTGACCCCGCGCATGAGCGCCATCGGCCTGCTCGGTACGGGCCTTCGCGACCTTGCAAACGGCAAGCTCGATCAGTCGATCGACACTAATTTTGTCCCCAGCATGGAATCGACCCGCCAGGATTTCAATTCGGTCGCCGGCAAACTGCGTGACGCCATGAAGGTGGTGGCACAGAATGCCTCCGGTATCGCCTCCGCATCGAGCGAGATACGCGACGCCTCTCAGGAATTGGCAAAACGCACCGAACAGCAGGCGGCCTCGCTGGAGGAAGCAGCCGCAGCCCTCGAACAGATCACCCGCACGGTCGGCGATTCCAGCAATCGCGCCGAGGAAGCAGGACGGCTTGTCACCAACACTCGCCAGAATGCCGAGCAGTCCGGCCTCGTCGTGCAGCAGGCGATCTCCGCCATGGACGAGATCGCCAAATCGTCGAACGAGATCACCAACATCATCGGCGTCATCGACGACATCGCCTTCCAGACCAACCTTCTCGCGCTGAATGCCGGCGTCGAGGCAGCCCGCGCAGGCGAGGCCGGCAAGGGATTTGCCGTCGTCGCCCAGGAGGTTCGCGAGCTCGCCCAACGCTCCGCCAAGGCCGCAAAGGAGATCAAGACGCTGATCAACACCTCCAGCCATCAGGTTTCGGGCGGCGTGGAACTCGTCGGACGGACCGGCGGCTCATTGCGGGATATTCTCGGCCAGGTCGCCAGCATCCATGAAAACGTCTCCGCTATCGTCGAGGCCTCCCGCGAACAGGCATCGAGCCTGCGCGAGATCAGCCAGGCGGTGAACCATATGGACCAGGCGACGCAGCAGAACGCCGCCATGGTGGAAGAGACGACGGCGGCAAGCCATTCGCTGGCGAACGAGGCCGAAAGCCTGCGCGGGCTGCTGATGCAGTTCAATATCGGCGAAAGCGCGGTCGCCATGTCGCGCCCTGCCGCTCAGCCGGCTTACGCCAATACCGCTCCTCTGCGAATGGCGCATGCCAATCTCAAACAGGCATCAGGCTGGCAGGATTTTTGAGCTGAAGTGGAGGGAGGGAGGCCGATCCGGCCTCCCTCCCTTTCTCAATCTTTCACTTCGAACGGCGCTGGACGGCGGCCCACACCCTGCCGCTCCAGCATCCAGCCCGGATATTCCGGCATCAGCGCACTGACCTCGTCGAGCTTCTTCAGGTCGTCCGCATCGAGCGTGACAGAAACGGCCTTCAGGTTTTCATCCAGCTGTTCGATCCGCTTTGCTCCGATGATGACACTCGTCACAAACGGCTTGGCGAGGATATAGGCAAGCGCCACCGCAGCCACGCTTGTCTCATGCTTGGCTGCAATCTCCCGCATCGCCGCAACACATGCCCAGGCGCGGTAATTGTCGACCGGCGGGAAATCGAATTCCTGCCGCCGGCCTTCACCATTGCCGGGCGCGCCGGGGCCATATTTGCCGGAAAGCAGACCACCGGCTAGCGGCGACCACACCATCAGACCGAGTTTTTCTTCCTGCATCAGCGGCACGATTTCACGTTCCAGATCCCGGCCGGCAATCGAATAATAGGATTGCACCGTCTCGAACCGGGCAAAACCGCGCCGCTCCGAAATGCCGAGCGCCTTGGCGATCCGCCATGCCGCCCAGTTGGAGAGACCGATATAACGAACGAGCCCGCGCGAGACGAGATCATCGAGCGCCCTCAACGTCTCGTCGATCGGCGTGACCGTGTCCGTGCCATGGATCTGATAGAGATCGATATGATCGACCTGCAGCCGCTCGAGGCTTTGCTCGACCGAATCCATGATATGCCCGCGCGATGCACCGCGGTCATTCGGCTTGTCGCTCATCTGTCCTAGAAACTTGGTGGCGATCACGATGTCCTTGCGCGCCACGCCGACATTGCGGATCGCCTGGCCGAGGATCCGTTCCGAATTGCCGAAGGAATAGACATCCGCCGTATCGACGAAATTGACGCCGGCCTTGACCGAACGATCGAGAATGCGGTCGGCCGCATCCTGATCGACACCGGCGATCTTGCCCCACAACGCCGCGCTGTCGGCCTCGCCGAACGTCATCGTGCCGAGGCATAGTTCAGACACGAACAGGCCTGTATTGCCCAATTGATTATATCGCATGAACGGCTCCATCTGGGAGAAATGCTATGTGAAATGAGACGGCGCCTCTGCCGCAGGACTGCGGGATCCGCGAAAGGCACGACGCACCAATAGCCGACCTTGATCGGCTTGGCAAGAAAAACGGAGGGGCCTCCGTTTAAAAAGTGAAAACCAACGACAATTTCAGGTCGAAGGGTTCACGCGACGTCTGCTGCGGATCCCATCTCGATACGCTCGGGCCCAGCGAATATCTCGAAATCCTCGCCGCGCGTCAACGCGACAAGCGTCATGCCCGCCTCTTCCGCCGTGCGAATGGCAAGCGCCGTCGGTGCCGAGATTGCCACCAGCGTGCAACTTCCCAGTATTGCCGTCTTCTGCACCATTTCAACCGAGATACGACTGGTCACGACGACGATGCCCTCTTTGCCTTTCCGCCCGGCGCGGATCACCGCGCCCGCTAGCTTGTCGAGTGCGTTATGCCGGCCGACATCCTCGCGAACCGCAATCAACCCTTCGCCGGGAATGAAAAAACCGGCCCCGTGAACGGCATGTGTCTCCGCATGCAGCGGCTGTGCCCCGTTCAGCGCAGTCATCGCGGCCGTTATATCCTCTGGCGTCAGCAACAGCCGGACATCGGCAACATCCGGCACGACCCGCATGGCCTGTTCGATCGATTCGATGCCGCAAAGCCCGCAGCCCACCGGGCCTGCCATATGCCGCCGCCGCGCACGCAGGGCATCCTCCTTGGTTTCGGCCAACCGAACCTGCACGTCGAGGCCCTGCCCTTCTTCGAGAACCGTGATCTCCTCGATCTCGGCCATATAGGTGATGATGCCTTCGGTCAGGCTGAAACCAATGGCAAAGTCTTCGAGGTCCGCCGGCGTGCCCATCATCACCGCATGGGTAGAGCCGCCATAGGAAAGAGCGATCGGCACCTCCTCCGGCACCGAACGCGAGCCCGCGCGGACAACACCATTCCGGCGAATGATCTCCTGCGCAACGGTTGTCGTTCTGAAGCCGGCCATCGGCTCTCCTCGGTTTCCATGGTCTATGCACGTTCAGCGACGGCACTGATATACGCCGCTATAATGTAATGCCTTGGCCATAAATCGCCAGTTCCCGTCCGCCGATCAGCAAGCCTATATGTCTGCCGCATCAAGATGGAGTCCTCTCGCCTCATGCAGCAGGGCGGAGACCAGCGGGGTAAACGGCTCCCGATACGGCGCGACGAGCCCCACCATGTGTTTGGCTTCCGGCTCCACGATAGGGATCACCCGAAGCCCCTGCGTGAAACCGAAGGATTGGGCGACATTGCGCGGCATGATGCTGGCCCAACGCCCGGTCGCCACATGCGACAGCAGCACGACCATCGAATTCGACTCCAGCATCGGCGTGATCGACACACCCGCATTGGCCAGATGCTCGTTGATGATCCGCCGGTTCTGCATGTCCGGCGTCAGCAGGCACAGCCGCATATCCGCCATCTCCGCCCAGCTGACATTGTCCCGGTCGGCATGAGGCGTCCCTTCCGCCGTTACCAGCGTATAATTCTCTGAATAAAGCGGAACGCTGGTCACACGACCGAGCGGTTCATTGTCCAGATAGGTGATCCCGGCATCGATCTCGAAATCGTCGAGCTGCGAAAGCACCTGCAGCGAGTTGCGCGAGACGACCGAGAAGGTCACGTTCGGATGTTTTTCCTGAAATGGCTGCGTCAGCCGTGGCACCATGGCAAGCGCGGTGGGAATGACAGCGAGCCGGATATGCCCTGCCAGCCCCTTGCGCGCCGCCCGCATTTCCTCGCGCATCGTGCGGGTATCGCCGACGATGCGTTTGGCCCATTCCAGAACCCGCTGCCCTTCCGGCGTCAGCCCCTGATACCGGGACCCGCGCACCACCAGTTGCACGCCGAGCTGCTCTTCCAGATGGCGAATGGCGGCAGACAGCGAAGGCTGGGCAATGCCGCACTCTTCCGCGGCACGTCCGAAATGACCTTCCCGCGCCAGAACGATGAAGAATTCCAACTTGTCGATCATCTCGGCGCCCACACTTCCTGCTTCCGATCGTGCAGCGGCTTGGTGCCCGACTGCTTCCCGATCATAATTTCGGCGTCAGCATGTCGAAACGGTCGCGGATGGTCGAGCAGGTATTCCCGCCGAGCCGCGCGATGGCGTCTATACCCGCCGGATCGACATGTAGATTTTCGTCGACGATCCCCTCGCCGTAATGCGCGTAGATAATTTCCCCCAGAATGATCTGCCGTGACTTGCCGAGTTCAAGCGTCACATGCCGGCGGCATTCGAAGGCGGCAGGTGCTTCCTTGATATAAGGCGAGGCAACCTTCGTACCGGGCATTGCGGTCAGCCCGGCTTCCTTCATCTCGTCCACGCCACGCGGATATTTCGATCCGCAGACATGCATCGCTTCTGCAATCGCGAACGAGACGATGTTGACGGTGAACACTTCCGTCATGCGGATATTATGGCCGGTATCCTTGAACGACATGTCCGCATTGTTCTCCACACCGATGGCGAGGATGGGCGGATCGGCGGACAGGCAGTTGAAAAAACTGAAGGGCGCCGCATTGAAGCCCCCGTTTTCATCGACCGTCGTCACCAGCGCGACCGGCCGGGGAATGATCGTGCCGATCATCAGCTTATAGCGTTCACGCGCTGATAGAGCGGTGAAGTCGAATTCTCTGTAGTCAGCCTCGATGCTGGAAGCGGAATCCATGTTTATTCGTATGTCCTCTGCCTGCGATCATGCAACCGGCCACGGCCTCCCGCAGCGCCCGACATTACGATCGGTGCTATCCTCACACAGGCAGATTGGCTGTATCTTTACCGCGCAGTCAATGCGCGACGATCAGAGTCCGAGCGAGTTCGACAGATCCTTCAACATCCGGGCACCGCGCTGCAACGCCTCGAATTCACTCTTGTCCAGATCGGGCAGAAGATCAGCCGTCACGCCCCGAGCGCCCACCACACGCGGCAACGACAAAGTCACATTGTCGACGCCGGCGACATGTTCGGTCAGGATCGAAACGGAAAGCACCGATCCTTCATCCCGCGTGATGGACCTGACAATCCGGGCAATACCGGCGCCGATCCCGTAATAGGTGGCGCCCTTGCCCTCGATGATCTTGTAGGCGGCATTGCGCACGTCGTGATCGATAGCCTTGCGCACATCCTCGGTGATCGGGCGGCCGAGCTGTGCGGCAAACGAGACGAGGTCGGCCGAACCGGCAACCGCCCCCGACCATGCAAGCACTTCGCTATCCCCATGTTCACCGATCACGAAGGCGGGAATGGACTGCGGCGAGATTTCGATATGACGCGCGAGCAGGCTGCGGAAGCGCGCCGTATCAAGGATCGTCCCAGAACCGATCACCCGGTGCCGCGGCAGGCCGGAAATCTTTGCCGCGATATGGGTGATGATATCGACGGGATTGGCCGCGACGAGCAGGATGGGATCAGGCACGACCGCCAGGATCTCGCTGACGATGCTGCGGATGACGACGGCATTGCGCTCCAGAAGTTCGAGCCGGCTCTCCCCCGGACGCTGCCCGACGCCGGCGGAAAGAACCACGATCCCGGCACCGGCCAGATCAGCATATCCGCCGGCCCTCACCCGCGTAGCGGACATGAACGGCACGGCATGCGAGATATCCTCGGCCTGCGCCACCGCCAGGGCCTCGTTCTTGTCCACGAACACGATCTCGTTGGCATAACCCGCAATCGCGAGCGCAAACCCCGCCGAACTGCCCACCATGCCCGCACCGACAATGCCTATCTTCATCGCAATAACTCCATGAAATTGCCAAACCATAGCAGGTCGGCATCATGGCGCCATGGCGAAATCAGCCGATCCGTGTGGCCTTAAGACGCTCCTCGTCCAGCACGACGCCAAGCCCCGGCGCATCGCCCAAGTCCAGCCAGCCATTGCTGTGCGTAAGCGGCGCGGCCATCGGATAATCCCGCCGTGCCTCGCTCCATTCGGGATTGTCGTAGGGGTATTCGAGAAAGGGTGCATCCCCCACACCGGCCGTCAAATGCGCATTGGCAAGCACGCCGATTCCGTTCGTCCAGCTGTGCGGCGTGAACATCACGCCTGCCTCCCGCGCCTGATAGACAAGCCGCCGACAACCGGTAATTCCGCCCACCAACGCCACATCCGGCTGGATCACGTCGAAGGCACGCTCTTCGATGATATCGCGGAATTCATGAAGCTCGCGGGTCATCTCCCCACCGGCGATCCTGACCGGGGTCGCCTCTTTCAACGCCTTCATCCCCTTCCTGTCGGCGCGGAACAGCGGCTCCTCCATCCAGTAAATGCCGAGCTTTTCCAATTCCCAGGCGACAGCCAACGCATCCTTGAATGTCCAGGGCAGCGTCGTATCCCACGGCATGCGCCAGCCCTGGTTACAATCGACCATCAGCTCAAGACGGTCGCCGACCCGCGCCCTGATCGCCTCCAATGCCTTCACGTCATCCCGCCAACCGTTCCGCCCGCCGGCCGACGAAGAAAACCGCACCTTCATCGCCGGAAAACCCTCGTCGACATAACGCTCCGCCTGATCGGCCATATCGGACGGGTCTCGCAGCACACCGGATGACGCATAAAGCCTCACCCTGTCAGACCGCCCACCGAGCATGCGCCACACCGGTTCCCCGGTGATCTTGCCCGACAGGTCCCAGAGCGCCAGATCCAGCGGCCAGCAGCGGCCATAGTGGAAATTGATATGCGAAAGCACCTCGTAATGCCGTTCCAGATGCCGCGGGTCTTGCCCGATAAACAGATCCTCATGCCCTTCAAAACCCTTCATCAGGTCTCCCGAGCCGATCCCCTCGCGCCCTTCGTCATCCCGAACCCTGACGATCGTCGCATCGAAATTGAGCCGCGCCCGCCCGTCCCAGCTCGCCTTGAACGGCGGATCAAGAGGAAGGCGGTGATGGGTGATCTCGATGGATGTGATACGGCTCATGGGTTCTCTTCCCTGCTTTAGTTTCCAGGCATGCCGCAAACTGAGGTCGGCGCGGCCCCTCATCAGCCTGCCGGCACCTTCTCCCCGTTCTCACGGGGAGAAGGACACGAGCTGCAAACTTCTCTGTCCCTCGCCAGCAATGAGCATGGCACGTCCCCTCGTCCCGTTTAAGGGGAGAGGTGGAGAGCAGCTCGCTGCTCTCTGGGTGAGGGGCAGACCTCACGGAGGGCGAAGCCTCAATCGCTCACCCGAACTGCTGCCAGATCGTCTTGTAGTCGCAATATTTGTCGATCGCGTGCACCGAGCGGTCGCGCCCGAAACCGGATTGCTTGAAACCTCCGAACGGCGTTGCAAAATTCGACATGTCATAGGTGTTGATCCACACCGTACCCGCATGCAGCGCTTCGGAAAACCGATGCGCCCGGTCCATGTCCCTGGTGAACACCGCCCCGGCAAGCCCGTAGATCGTATCATTGGCAAGCCTCAGCGCCTCTTCCTCCGTCTCGAAAGGGATCACCGCCAGAACCGGCCCGAAGATTTCCTGCCGGGCGAGGCTCATGTCGTTGGTCATGTCGACGAACACGCCGGGCGAAATGTAATAACCGCCAGTGTCCGACATCACCCGCTCGGCGCCGAAGACACGCCTTGCGCCCTCCGTCTCACCGGCCTCGATCATGCCGAGCACTTTCGCCATATGCGCGTCTTCGATCAGCGCGCCGATCTGCGCCGATGGCTCGAACGGATGCGCCAGCGCGATATCGCTCTTCGTCACCGCCTCGATCTTCTCGATCAGCCTGTCCTGAACCGAGCGCTGCACCAGAAGCCGTGTCGAGGCATGGCAGGTCTCGCCGGAATTGTAGAAACAGCCCCAGGCGACGGCGGATGCCGCCGCATCGAGATCGGCATCCTCGAACACGACCAGCGGCGACTTGCCGCCGAGTTCCAGCGCCACGCGCTTGACGTTGGATTGCGCCGCATAACCCATGATCAGTTTACCGACCTCCGTGGATCCGGTAAAGGCGATCATGTCGACATCCATATGCAGCGCCAACGGCTTGCCCACCTCCTCGCCGTAACCGGTGACGACATTCAGCACACCCGCCGGAAGCCCCGCCTCGACGGCCAGCGCCGCCAGCCTGATCGCAGACAGCGAGGATTGTTCAGCCGGTTTCAGCACCACGCAATTGCCGGCGGCAATCGCCGGACCGAGCTTCCAGGCATCGATGATCATCGGATAATTCCAGGGCGTGATCGCCCCGATGACCCCGAGCGGAACCTTGCGCACCAATGCCCGCGCGGTCGGCCCGGTCGGCGCGATCTCGTCATACAGCTTGTCGATCATCTCGGCGTAGAACTGGATACCGTCGGCGCAGAGTCGCACATCGACATTGAGAGACGCCAGAACCGGCTTGCCGACATCGAGCGTTTCCAACATCGCCAGTTCCTCGCCATGCACGCGTATCAGCTCGGCCCATCGCAGCATGATCTTCTTCTTTTCCAGCGGCTCCTTGTTCCGCCAGATGCCACTTTCGAACGCCGCCCTGGCGCAAGCGACCGCCGCATCGATATCGGCAGGCCCGCCACGCGCTAAAACGGCGCCAGGTTTTCCATCCATCGGCCGAATGCGGGTAAAGGTCTCGCCGGACAATGCATCTCGATAACCACCGTCGGTGAAATGCCGGCCTTCGAGCTTGAGCGACGAGAGCACGTTTTCCCAGTATTCACGGCTATAGGTCTTGGTCATGCGGGCGTCTCCTCAAAGCGTTTTCGGCAGCGCCATCATCTTCGCCGCAAAAGCATCGATATCGGCATCCGAAACGTCGCGGACCGTCGCGCGCCGCATCGGCTGGTTTTCGGGCGCCCGCATCTCCACGGCCAGATCTTCCGCCGATAAGGCATCGAATGCCTTCGGCAAGGCCCGCTCCACGCCGCAACGATCCATCAGTTCGGAAACAAACCCCGGCAGCGCTCCGGCATCCTCAAGCCCTATGGCGCGGGCTGCGTCATTGAGGTCAGCGGTATCGCTGTCGACCAGCCATTCAAGCGTCGCTTCGAAACCCAGCGCCGTTGCAAGCCCATGATGCAGCGGCCCAAGCCCCGCCAGCGCGTGGCTGATAGTGTGGGCGATCGCCGTACCGCAATTGTCGATCGCGATGCCGGCATAACAGGAGCCGAGCAGCACCTTGCCGCGCGCCTCCAGATTGCCCGGTGCCCGGACTGCCGCTTCGAGAGAACCTGCCACCAGCCGCATCGCCTCATGTGCATAGAGCTTCGCTCCCATGTGGGCATTGCGATTGGTCGCGGCCTCGAAGGCGTGAATGAAGGCATCCATGCCGCACCATGCCGTCAGGTTCGGCGGCAGCGAGATCGTCAGTTCGGGATCGAGTAGCACCAGATCGGCCTTGGTCTCCGGCCCCCAGATCCAGAGTTTTTTTCCCTCCGGCCCGGCGAAAATGTTGGTGGCGGACGTTTCCGACCCCGTCCCCGCCGTGGTCGGCACCATGATCTTCCTGAGCGGGTTCTTCGGCAATGGATTGGCCGCCAGCGCATAAAACATCGGGTCTTCACCCGATGCACCACAACAGGCCGCCACCTTGGCGATATCGAGCGCCGATCCGCCGCCGATACCGATCACCAGATCCGCGCCCCTCGCCATGTGGCTCGCCGCCCGCAGATGCGCGATCTTCGGCTCACCGGAAAAATCGGAATAGATCCCTGAAGTGACGGCCTTTTGATCCAGCGCAGCACCTATTTCCTCGCCGAGCCCGGACCGGGCAAGAAAGCCATCCATGACGATCATCACGTGACGCGCGCCATCGAAACGTCTGACGGCGTGGACCAGCCCCTTCGATATGCCGGGACCGAATTGGATTTCAGGAACGAAGGAGGTCGATAATTTCACGCGGCACCGCCAGAGCGAGTTTATCCGCATAGTCTGCATCACAATCTCAGCGCTTCAAATCCATTGAAATATCGGCATATTCGATGACATCAGATCATGGAGAGCCAGATGCTGGATCGCATACCGCTTGAGGCATTCCGGGTGTTCGATGCCGCCTGCCGGTTCATGAATTTTTCCCGCGCCGGGCGGGAACTGCATATCACCCAGGCTGCCGTCAGCCGCCGCATCCAGGGACTTGAGGAACAGCTCGGGACAAAGCTCTTCACTCGCCGCGGCCGCAACCTGGCCTTGACGCCGGAAGGTGAGCGGCTGGCCCAGCGGGTTCGCGCCACACTCGACTATCTTGAGGAGAGCCTTGAGCCTTTTCGCGGTGGCGGCCTCGAGACGATATCGATCGCCGCCAGCGGCTCGGTCTCGCATCTCTGGCTCGCCAAACGCCTCAAGGATTTCGATAACGGCAATCCGTCCGTCTCCGTCCGGCTGTTGACCACGGATGCCCCTTCCGAACTTGCCTCGGAAGCCAACGATCTGGTCATCCTTTATTCCACCGGCGAACACCCGCGCTGGAACCTGACGCCGCTGATGCAGGAAGTGTTGCGGCCCGTGGCCTCGCCGGATTTCATCGACAAGCACAGGCTTGACCCGGGCACCATCCGGCCCGAAGACATCGCCCGCCTCGACCTCATCGACTATGAGCGCTTCAACGCCCACTGGATCTCGTTTCGCCAATGGTTCGCGCGGCTTCCCGATCCGCCCAGGACACGGATTGTGCCACGCCTCTCCTTCTCCACCTATTCGCTCGCAGTCGATGCTGCGCTGCGTGGTGAAGGCGTGACCCTCGGCAGTACCGGCCTCATAGCAGATGAACTGGCCTCGGGTGCACTCGTTGAACTCGGCTCACGGCAACTGGCCACCGGTTTCGGCTATCACCTCGGCATGCCGCGTTACCGCTCACTGACGCCAGGTGCCGCACGGCTGCACCAGCACCTCCTGTCGGGGATTTAAAGGAGAGACCGGACACCGCTCTCCTTCGTCACCCTCGAGACACCCTCGGGTTAAACCCGAGGGCGAGGATGACGGCAAGAGACCTTAAAACGTAAAAAGCGGCCCGTAAGGACCGCTTTCCCAAACCAGGATGTCGTCGCGCAAATCAGGCAGCGACGACGATACCGTTCAGCTGTGTCAGGTCCGTCAGGAACTGCTCCAGCCGGGTCTTGTGCTCGTCACCGGTCGCCTTGCCGAGTTCGGCCTGCGTCGTGTCGATACGGCGCTGAAGCGTGTCCGAGGTCAATTCGTTGGCCGGGATGGCCGCGTCCGCCAGAAGCGTGCAGCTGTCCGGCAGGATATCGGCAAAACCGCCGAACACCACGTATTTGTTGACCTGACCGGAGGCGAGCTTGACCGAAACAACGCCCGGCTTGATCGTCGTCATGGTCGGCGCGTGTTCGGCAAGGACCGTCATCTCGCCCAGCATGGCCGGGATCACGACTTCGGAAACCTTTTCCGAAACGTAGAGGCGCTCGGGCGAAACCAGTTCAAAAATGAAAGCGTCGGCCATGAAGGTCCACTTCCCCTTAATTCGCAGGCAATTGGCATGTCCTGCAGAAAATCGCGTATCTTATGCAGGAGGAGAGACGCGCCGGATAATTCGGCGCGCCGTTCCGTCTCGATTTAAGCGGCGGCAGCCAGCTTCTTGGCCTTTTCGATCGCTTCTTCGATCGAGCCGACCATGTAGAATGCGGCTTCCGGCAGGTGGTCGTATTCGCCGGCGACGAGGCCCTTGAAGCCCTTGATCGTGTCTTCCAGAGCAACCAGCTTGCCCGGCGAACCGGTGAAGACTTCGGCGACGAAGAATGGCTGCGACAGGAAGCGCTCGATCTTGCGTGCGCGGGCAACCGTCAGCTTGTCTTCTTCCGACAGTTCGTCCATGCCGAGGATGGCGATGATGTCCTGCAGCGACTTGTAGCGCTGAAGCGTCGTCTGAACCTTACGGGCGATCTCGTAATGCTCTTCGCCGACAACCAGCGGGTCGAGCATGCGCGAGGTCGAGTCGAGCGGGTCGACGGCCGGGTAGATACCCTTTTCAGCGATCGAGCGCGACAGAACCGTCGTTGCGTCCAAGTGGGCGAACGAGGTTGCCGGTGCCGGGTCGGTCAAGTCGTCGGCGGGAACGTAGATGGCCTGAACCGAGGTGATCGATCCGGTCGTCGTGGTGGTGATGCGTTCCTGCATCTGGCCCATGTCGGTGGCAAGCGTCGGCTGATAACCAACGGCCGAAGGAATACGGCCGAGAAGAGCAGACACTTCGGAACCTGCCTGGGTGAAGCGGAAGATATTGTCGACGAAGAACAGAACGTCCTGGCCCTTGTCGCGGAAATCTTCAGCGATCGTCAGACCGGTCAGGGCAACGCGAGCGCGCGCACCCGGCGGTTCGTTCATCTGGCCGTAAACGAGCGCAGCCTTGGAGCCTTCGCCGCCGCCGTGCTTGTTGACGTTCGACTCGATCATTTCGTGGTAAAGGTCGTTGCCTTCGCGGGTACGCTCACCCACGCCGGCGAAAACGGAGTAACCGCCGTGTGCCTTTGCGACGTTGTTGATCAGTTCCATGATCAGAACGGTCTTGCCGACGCCGGCGCCGCCGAACAGGCCGATCTTGCCGCCCTTTGCGTAAGGCGCCAGAAGGTCGACGACCTTGATGCCGGTGACCAGGATCTGGCCTTCCGTGGACTGCTCGACATAGGACGGAGCATCCTGGTGGATGGAACGCAGAACGGTGCGGTCCAGCGGACCGGCTTCGTCCACCGGCTCGCCGATGACGTTCATGATGCGGCCGAGCGTCTGCTCGCCGACCGGAACCGAGATCGGAGCACCGGTATCGGTGACCTTCTGGCCGCGGACGAGACCTTCGGTCGAGTCCATCGCGATCGTGCGGACGGAGTTTTCACCAAGGTGCTGCGCGACTTCGAGAACCAGGCGATTGCCGTTGTTCTCGGTCTCGAGTGCGTTGAGGATCGCCGGCAGTTCGCCGTCGAACGCGACGTCTACGACAGCGCCGATAACCTGGGTCACTTTGCCGAGGGACGAGCCCGTTGCGGTAGCCATGATTCTTACCCTCTTCTTTTCGGTCAGAGCGCTTCCGCGCCCGAAATGATTTCGATGAGTTCCTTGGTGATCTGTGCCTGGCGCTGACGGTTGTAGGACAGCGTCAGCTTGTTGATCATGTCACCAGCGTTGCGCGTTGCGTTGTCCATAGCGGACATCTGCGCACCGTAGAAGGAAGCGTTGTTTTCGAGCAGTGCCCGGAAGATCTGTACCGCGATGTTCTTCGGCAGCAGCTCCTCGAGAATTTCCTCTTCGCTCGGCTCGTATTCGTAATGGACGGACGAAGCCTCGGGAGCTTCGACGACCTCGAACTTGGCCGGGATGATTTGCTCTGCGGTCGCGACCTGAGAGATCACCGACTGGAAGCGCGCGAAGAACAGCGTCGCAACATCGAACTCGCCGGCATTGAACATGTCCAGCACCTTGCCTGCGACTTCGTCAGCCTGAACGAAACCGAGCTGCTTCACTTCGCGGAAGGTGATGTAATGAACGATGTTATCCTTGAACGAACGACGCAGAACGTCATTGCCCTTGCGGCCAACCGTCAGGATCTTGACCGTCTTGCCCTGCGCGATGAGCTTGAGGGCGTGATCGCGCGCCAGACGGATGATCGAGGAGTTGAAACCGCCGGCCAGACCACGCTCGCCGGTGGCAACGACCAGGAGATGAACCTGATCCTTGCCGGTGCCGGAAAGCAGAAGCGGCGCACCCGCATTGCCGGCATTGGCGGCCGAAAGGCTCGCCAGCACCTTGTTCATCCGTTCTGCGTAAGGACGGGCGGCTTCAGCCGCTTCCTGCGCACGACGCAGCTTCGCCGCGGCGACCATTTTCATCGCCTTGGTGATCTTCTGCGTCGCCTTGACGGAGGCGATCCGGTTTTTCAGATCCTTAAGTGAAGGCATCCGTTATCGGTCCTTAAGCTAGATCCGTACGTTTAAGCGAAAGACTTGGAGTAGGCGTCGAGCGCCAACTTGAGCTTCGCCTTGGTGTCGTCCGAGATCTGCTTCTCGGTGCGGATCGTGTCGAGAACGTCCTTGCCTTCCGAACGGAGGTAGGAGAGCAGGCCCTGTTCGAACTTGCCGACGTCGGAAACCGCGACCTTGTCGAGGTAGCCGTTGACGCCTGCGAAGATCACCGCAACCTGTTCTTCCGTCTTGAGCGGCGAGAACTGCGGCTGCTTCAGGAGTTCCGTCAGACGTGCGCCACGGTTCAGCAGGCGCTGCGTCGAGGCGTCGAGGTCGGAACCGAACTGCGCGAACGCGGCCATTTCACGATACTGGGCAAGCTCGCCCTTGATGGAACCGGCAACCTGCTTCATCGCCTTGACCTGCGCGGCCGAGCCGACACGGGAAACCGACAGACCGACGTTAACGGCCGGACGGATGCCCTGGTAGAACAGGTCGGTTTCGAGGAAGATCTGGCCGTCGGTGATCGAGATCACGTTGGTCGGAATGAAGGCCGAAACGTCGTTACCCTGGGTTTCGATGACCGGCAGAGCCGTCAGCGAACCGGCGCCACGCTCGTCGGAGAGCTTTGCAGCGCGCTCAAGCAGACGCGAGTGAAGATAGAAAACGTCGCCCGGATAGGCTTCGCGGCCCGGCGGACGGCGCAGCAGAAGCGACATCTGGCGATACGCGACGGCCTGCTTGGAAAGGTCGTCATAAGCGATCAGCGCGTGCTGGCTGTTGTCGCGGAAATATTCGCCCATGGCGGCACCGGCGAACGGTGCGAGATACTGCATCGGAGCCGGATCGGATGCCGTTGCGGCAACGATGATCGAATACGGCAATGCGCCGCGTTCTTCGAGAACCTTGACGAACTGGGCAACGGTCGAACGCTTCTGGCCGATAGCGACATAGACGCAGAACAGCTTGTCGTTTTCCGGGCCGTTGTCGTGGATCGGCTTCTGATTGAGGAACGCATCGAGAATGATGGCGGTCTTGCCGGTCTGACGGTCGCCGATGACGAGTTCGCGCTGGCCGCGGCCAACCGGGATCAGGGCGTCGATGGCCTTGAGGCCGGTCGACATCGGCTCATGAACCGACTTGCGCGGAATGATGCCGGGAGCCTTGACGTCGACGCGCGAACGGCGAGTCGCGTTGATCGGGCCCTTGCCGTCGATCGGGTTGCCGAGCGCGTCAACGACGCGGCCGAGCAGTTCCGGACCAACCGGAACGTCAACGATGGCGCCGGTCCGCTTGACGGTGTCGCCTTCCTTGATGGCGCGGTCGGAACCGAAGATAACCACGCCGACATTGTCGGATTCGAGGTTCAAAGCCATGCCCCGGACACCGCCCGGAAACTCGACCATTTCACCAGCCTGCACGTTGTCGAGACCGTAGACGCGGGCAATGCCGTCACCAACGGACAGGACCTGGCCGACTTCCGAAACTTCGGCATCCTGGCCGAAGTTCTTGATCTGGTCCTTGAGAATTGCGGAAATTTCCGCTGCACGGATATCCATCAGCCGACCTCTTTCAATGCAAGCTTAAGGGTGGAAAGTTTGGTGCGAAGGGACGTATCGATCTGACGCGACCCGACCTTGACGATCAGACCGCCGAGGATCGACGGATCGATCGTAACGGCGATTGTCACGTCCTTGCCGGTCACGCCCTTCAGCGCCGACTTGAGTTCTTTTTCCTGCGTTGCGGTCAACGCATGGGCCGAAGTGACTTCGGCGGAAATTTCACCGCGATGCGCGGCAGCGATTTCGCGATAGGCGCGAATCATGCCCGGCAGAGCGAAGAGGCGGCGATTGCCGGCTACGACTTTCAGGAAGTTCAGGACAGTCACGGAAAGACCGGCCTTTTCGGCAACGGCGCTGATCGCCTTCTGCTGCTCGTCGGAAGAGAAGACCGGGCTCGCCACAAGGCGCCGCAGGTCTTCGCTCTCGTCCATCATCGCCTGGAACCGATCGAGATCGGCACCGACTGCATCGATGGAACCGGCTTCCGACGCAAGTTCGAAGAGCGACAGAGCGTAGCGCTCCGCAACACCGGAAATAAGCGGGGATGTCTCAGCCACAGGCACAGTTTCCCTGAATTACACCCCAAGCACCAAGCCCGAAAGAGACGATCGGGCAAGACCTTGAAATTTATTGAATTTCCCTCGGAACCCGTAGAGCCTCCGCTTACTGTTTCCGACGTTCGCGGTTCGTCTAGCATAGGATGTAGGGACTCGCAACACGCCTGGGCGCCGAAAACGCCCACCTCTCAAAGGGATGCAGAGATTATTTGCAGCGTTCACCAGCAATTCCGGGCGGTCGGCATCCGGGCGCGGCGATATGCGACATTAGATGTAGCCGAACACGTAGGCGAGCGGCGCCGCCGACAATACACCTTCAAGTAGAAAAAACGCAATATTCTGCGGCGTTGTGCCGCGATCGACGAAGATGGAAACCAGCCGTCCGGCCGCCCCGAGCGCCAGCACCACGCCGGTCGCCATGTAGAACCAATCCTGCGCGAGCAGCACCGGCAATACGCCGAGACCAATGTAACGCGCGCCTGCCGCCCTGACGGATCCGTATCCTTCCGGCTTTATCTCGCCGATCTGGAAAGAGGATAGACGCAGGCAGGCGCCGGGAAGCAGAAAGACCAACAGGCCAATCAGCGCCGTTACGGCACAGCCGACAAAAGCGATCTGTTCGTTCAGTTCAGTTGGGAAGTAGAATTCCATTCTGTCGCACTCCTCGAATCGCACTGATTCTAGCCAACAGGGTAAACAAGTCGCAAAGATCGGCGGGCATCACATAGGCATGGCATTTTGCGAAAGCAGAGAGAGGCTAAAGAAAGCTCTGTGGATCGACGTCGAGCTGCACCTGAACGGTTCCGCGTGTCTTGGGACCATTGCCAAGCATCGATTTCAAAAACGCCTGCATATCGGAATTGCGCCGTCCATGGACGAGCAGACGAAAACGATAACGGCCGCGGACCAGCGCGATCGGCGCTTCCGCCGGCCCAAGCACCGATATGCCGGACACATGCGGGGCAGCGGCACGCAGGCCGCGGGCATGCGTTTCAGCATCGGCCCTCGTATCCGCCGAAACGATCAGCGATGCCAGCCGGCCGAAGGGCGGCAGCAGCGCCTTTTCGCGTTCTGAAATCTCGCGCTCGTAAAACGCCGTCGAATCACCCGACACGATCGCCTGCATCACCGGATGCATCGGCTGGAATGTCTGGATCAGGCCATGGCTCTTCAGGCCGGTTCGCCCGGCCCGGCCCGTCACCTGGCTGAGCAGCTGGAATGTCCGCTCCGCCGCCCGCGGATCGCCGTTCGAAAGGCCGAGATCCGCATCGACGATACCGACCAGCGTCATCAGTGGAAAGTTATGCCCCTTGGCAACAAGCTGCGTGCCGATGACGATATCGACATCGCCCTTGGCGATCGCTTCCAGTTCCAGCCGCATCCGCTTCACGCCGCCGAGAATGTCTGATGACATGACGATCGTGCGCGCCTCGGGAAAATGCTTCTCGACCTCTTCCGCAATGCGCTCCACGCCGGGTCCGCAGGCGACGAGATGGTCGAGCGTACCGCATTCCGGGCATGCCTCCGGCGTCGGCTGGTGATAACCGCATTGATGGCACTGGATCTGGCTGCGGAACCGGTGCTCGACCAGCCAGCTCGAACATTGCGGGCACTGGAACCGGTGGCCGCAGACCCGGCACAGCGTCAGCGGCGCATAACCACGGCGATTGAGGAACAGCAGCGACTGCTCCTTCTTCTCCAGCGTTCGCGCCATCGCCCTCAAGAGCAGCGGCGACAGAAACCCGCCACGTTCGGGCGGATGCCGTCGCATGTCGATCAGATGCAGGTCGGGCAAAGCCGCATCGCCGTAACGGGTCGGCAATTGCACGAGATTGTAGCGCCCCGACAATCCGTTGACCTGGCTTTCCACCGACGGCGTGGCAGACACGAGCACGACCGGAAAATCGCCGATACGCGCCCGCACCACCGCCATGTCGCGGGCATTATAGAAGACGCGATCTTCCTGCTTGTAGGCAGGATCATGCTCTTCGTCGACGATGATGAGGCCAAGCTCTTCGAACGGCAGAAACAGCGCCGACCGCGCACCGGCGACGACCCTCACCTCACCCGTCACCACCCCGCGCCAAACCTTTTCGCGCATGCGCGGAGAAAGATCGGAATGCCATTCGGCGGGCTTTGCGCCGAAACGCTGTTCGAAACGCTCGAGAAAGGCCGGTGTCAGGGCGATCTCCGGCAACAGGATCATCACCTGCTTGCCGCGCCTGAGCGTTTCGGCCACCGCCTCGAAATAGACTTCCGTTTTGCCCGAGCCCGTAACGCCGTCGATCAGCGAGGCGGCAAACCCGCCCTCACGAATCGAAGCGACAATCTCCTGCGCCGCCTGCTTCTGCGGCCCCTCGATGCGCGGAGCTATGTAATCCGGCTCCGGCCGTGCCACGACAGGCGGCGGAGCGAGGAACACCGTGTCGAACATCCCCTGCTTGATCAGCCCGTCGATGACGCTGAGCGAAACCCCGGCGGCATTCGCCAACCCGCCGCGCGTCCACGGCACGTCCTGCTCTCTTGCCAGATCGAGCACACGGGTTCTCGCCGGCGTCAGCCGGTCCGGCTCTCCACCGAGATAACGCAGGCCCTCCACCATCGGCTCGGGATCGAGTGCGGCCGGCGCGCGGATCGCCATGCGGGCAACGAGGCCCGGAGGCGACAGCGTATAGGCCGACACCCAGTCGACGAAATCGCGCATGTCCTTGGACAGCGGCGGGCTATCGAAGGCAAGCGTGATCGGGCGAAGTTTCTTCGGATCGAGCCGCTCGTCGTTCTCGCCGTCCCAGACGACGCCGATCAGCCGCCGCGGCCCGACCGGCACCTGCACGATCGAACCGGGCTCGACATGCATGCCGTCGGGCACGGCGTAACTATAGGCACCCGGCACCGGCAGCGGCACGAGGACCGGCACGACGCGCACGGGCGCCCGCGACGGCTTGAGCGCCTCGCCGAACAGCGAGCCCATCATGTCGGAAGAATCTTTGGCCATGTGGCGCGACCATGCATCGGAAGAGAACAAAAGTGAACCCCTCGACCTCCCATCATTCCTGCGCTTGTCACAGGAATGATGGCGTTTGTCGAACCACCCAAGGCTTACTCATCCTCTTCCTCGTCTTCCTCCATGACCCCAGTCGCCCGCATGCCTTCCAGCCAGGTGGCGCCGTCTCTGCGGATGACCCGCTTGGCCCTCACGCCGCAACGCTCCTGCACCGCCGCCGCAAGCTGCTCGGAATGCGTCACGATCCAGATCTGGCTCTCCTGCGCCGCCGCGACGATCATGTCGGCCAGCGGCTCCAGCATGTCCGGATGCAGACTTGCCTCAGGCTCGTTCAGCGCAATCAGCGGCGGCTGCCGATAGGACATCAGCGCTGCCGCCAGCCCGAGAAACCGGATCTGCCCGTCGGAAAGCTCGCGCGGATTGAAGACGCGCAGCGGCATATGCGGCAACACCAGCCCGAACTCGGCATATTCCCCCGGCTCGGGCACATGAAGCCGCGCGCCTTCAAAAGCGGCCGCGATCGCACGCTTCAATTCGATCGCATCGCCGCGGATATGTTCGAGCGTCGCAAAGACCGCCGCGATATTTCCGCCGTCTTCGTCGAGCAGCGGCGCGGTCACCGCAAGGCAGGGCTGCCGCATGGGAGAATCGCGATCCGTGCGAAAACCATGGAAGAAGCGCCAGCTTTCCACCATCCGCCGAAATGCGCCGATTTCCGGGTAGTGCCCGGCATCGCCCAGAAGCGCGATTGCGGTCTCCGATGTCATCGCCTTTTCCGGATATTCCGCCATCCGGCCGCCTTCGGCGCGCACCATGATGCCGGGTCCCGCCCGCTTCATCATCGTTACCGGCCGCCGGCCCGTTTCGATCGTCAGTTCTTCTTCCTTGATCTGCGGCTCGAAGGCAAAACCGGCCGCGGCCTTCGGCGGTCTCAGCCCGGCCTCGACCCGATATCGGAAGGTGATCGCGCGTTCCTCGTCCAGAACCTCGACATCGAGCTTGATGCGAAAATTCTTATCGTTGCGGCGTGGCCCGGACCAGAGCGCCGAGGCCATGCCGCCTTCGGCCGCGATCTCCCGCGCCAGCGTCCCACGCACCGCCGCCTGAATGAGCTGCAGCGCACGATAGAGATTGGATTTTCCAACACCGTTATCGCCGATGAAGACATTCACGCCCGCAAGATCCATGCTGATTGCGCGCAAGGAACGGTAGTTTTTGGCAGACATGGAGCGGAGAAGCATGTTCGACCTCCATACGGCATGAGCGGGTAAATGTCAGGCCGCCGAAACGACCTGAGGCTTGACGAGCCCTGAGAACCGGACATCACCGTCTTTTGCCAGGTCGAAGACGGTATGGTTCTCAAGCGCCTTCGTCACATCGGCAGGATCGCCTTCGAGCTGGTCGGGCTGGATCATGTGACCGACGGTAAAATCGAACCTGTTGCCCTTCTTGTTGAGCAATTCATAAAAAACCGTCATGTCGCGCAGCTCGGTCGACCATTTGGCGAACCAGTAGAACAGGCCGGAATTGCGCGCCGTGATATGGATGGGCAGGATCGGAAGATTGTATTTGCGTGCCAGGCTGACGGCGGACGTCTTCCACGGTCGCTCGTTGAGCTTGCCACCTTCCCAATAGGCGATACGGCCCGACGGGAAGAGCACCATCACCTTGCCCTCGTCCACCGCCTTGTTGGTCAGGACCAGTGTCTCGCGGGTCTTCAGCTTGCTCTTGTATTCCTCGCGCCATTCGACCGGAATGATCATTTCGGCGAAGCGCGGATTGACGCGAACGGCATCGCGATTGGCAAACACCATCAGGTCCGGCCGCTTCGCCTTCAACAGATCGAAGACCGCCACACCGTCGGCAATACCGGTCGGATGATTGCTGACCAGAATGAAGCCGCCCTTTTCAGGAATGCGCTCGGCATTTTTTGCCTCGATCTCCAGCTTCAGCAAATCGCTCATATACTCGAAGCACTGGAAGCCGCTCTTCGGCGCGATGTCGTCGGCAAATTCTATCGCCCTGCCATATCGCAGCAGCGAGTAGAGAAAGGGCCGCATGATCGGCCAGAACGGGCTTCCGACAATCTTCTGGCCGCGTTCCCCGATCAGCGTATCGACGATATGGCCCGGCCGGCCGCGTGAGTTGAGGGTGATGGTCTCCGCGAATTGACTGAAGGTCGTCGAACTATCACGGCGGGCCATGCAAACTCCTTGAGCAGGGCAACCTTGTCGCAGCCCTGTATGATGAAATTTTGTCAAACAGCAGAGGTTTAGGAGTTCCGTAACGCTGTCGGTAGCAATCTGGTGCTCCTTTCCACCAAAATCAACGGTCGAGACGTTTGAACGAACTGCTGATCATTGCCGCGCCGGATCTTGCTGCCAAGCGCCACGAATGGCTGGAAAGCCTCAAAAGCGAGCGCCGGCTGTCACCCAATACGCTCGATGCCTATGAGCGCGACACGCGGCAATTCCTCACTTTTCTGACCGGCCATCTCGCCGGCCCGCCTTCGATATCCGACATCCACACGCTGCGTCCGGCAGACCTGCGCTCCTTCCTGGCCGCGCGTCGCCGTGACGGTTCCGGCCCCCGCTCGCTTGGCCGCCATCTGGCGGGCCTGCGATCCCTCCTGAGCTACATGGAACGCCAGGGCCTGGTGAATGCCGCCGCCGCCGGTGCGGTCCGGGCGCCGAAACAGCCGAAATCGCTCCCCAAGCCACTGAGCGACCGGCAGGCGACAAACCTGACAAACACGCAGACCCAACTCCAGGACGAGCCTTGGATCGCCGCCCGTGATGCCGCCGTGCTGGCATTGCTCTACGGCTGCGGCCTGCGCATTTCCGAAGCGCTCGGTCTTCTTCCCGGCGAAATAGAGCCCGGCACCACCACGCTGCGCATAAAAGGCAAGGGCGGCAAGACCCGCATCGTGCCGCTCCTGCCCGTTGTTGCCGACGCTGTGACCCGCTACCGCGATATCTGCCCCTTCCATCTCACCGATGAAAAGCCGCTCTTCCGTGGTGCCCGCGGCGGCCCGCTGCAGCCGGCCATCATCCAGCGTCAGATGCAGAAACTGAGAAGCGCCTTCGGCCTGCCGGACTCGGCCACCCCGCATGCGTTGCGCCATTCCTTCGCCACCCATCTGCTTGCAGGCGGCGGCGACCTGCGCACCATCCAGGAACTGCTTGGTCACGCCAGCCTGTCGACGACGCAGGTCTATACCGGTGTCGACACCTCACGCCTCCTGGAAGTTTACGACCGCGCCCATCCCCGCGCGTGATACCCGCGCCTGTGAAGAAGCGGGCCTGAAGCAATCGTTAACCAGCTTCGTTAAGCATCTGTGGAAGCGGTGGTGATACGTTTTGGGTCGATCAATGCGGATCCCTGACATGAATTTTTCGTTTCTCGACAGCCCTTTTTTCGAGCGCCTGCAGGGTTTTTCCCTTTGGCTGATCGCATCCCTGCATGTGGCGGCTCTCGCCTCGCTGATCCTCGTGCTCGGCATGCTGTCATCCGCAGGAGCGCAAGAGGTCGCCTGCCATGGTGTCAATCTCGTCGATGAGATGAAGTCGGAAAATCCGGACGGTTACGCAAGGGCAATCGCCGAAGCCACCAAGGTACCCAACGCCAAGGGTATTTTCTGGAAGATCGAAAAACCCGGTATCGCGACCTCATACCTTCTCGGCACCATGCATGTCACCGATCCGCGCGTGTTGAAGATGCCATCGGGTGCCGACAAGGCGCTCGCCGACGCCAAGACCATCGTCATCGAATCCGACGAGATCCTGGACGACAAGAAGGCAATGGCCGGCATTCTCACCCGCCCTGAACTGACCATGCTGACCGATGGAAACACCATCGAAAAACTGCTGAAACCGGAAGACCTCGCGATCCTCGAGGACGGCCTGAAGAAGCGTGGCGTTCCATTGGCAGCCGTCTCCCGCATGCAGCCCTGGATGCTGCTGTCACTGGTCTCGCTGCCGGCCTGCGAACTGGCGCGCAAGGGGAATACCGCTTTCCTCGACAAGCGCATCGCACTCGATGCCGCAGCCGAAGGCAAGACGGTCAAAGGCCTTGAAACGCTTGCCGAACAGCTCGCCGCCATGGCCTCGATCCCGACTGAGATGCATCTCAAGTCGCTGGTCGAAACCATCAAGCTCGGCCCGAAAATGGACGACGTTTTCGAAACGATGACGCAGCTTTATCTGACCGGCGAGATCGGCTTCACCATGCCCTTCCTCAAGCAAGTCGCACCCGATGGCAGCGACAATGCCGGTTATGCCGAGTTCGAGGAACTGATCGTCACCAAGCGCAACCACCTGATGGCGGAACGCGCCGCACCGATCCTGACCGAGGGCAATGTCTTCATGGCGGTCGGCGCCCTTCATTTGCCCGGCAAGGATGGCCTTGTCGAACTGCTGCGCGAACAGGGCTTTACCGTCACCCCCGCAATCTGACTGACTTTCGGTTATGTCACCGCCCCTTGGCGAATAAACACCCGGCTCCATATCCCGCTCATGCGGCTGGGCTAATTTACGCCCGGCTGCCGTGTAACGGGTAATTGCAGGGGCATCCATGGCAGAAACGAACGAAACACCATCTTCCGGCAAGGTCGGTCTGATGGAAGGTGTCAACCGGCCCGTATTTTTCTGGTCTGTCGGCATCACCATTCTGTTCGTCCTGTCCGGCATCGTCGCGCCGCAGGCATCGGCCGCCACTTTTGCAGCGGTGCAGAGCTGGATCGTCACGGAACTCGGCTGGATTTATCTTCTCGCCGTCGCGATCTTCCTCATGCTGATGCTCTATCTGGGGGTCTCGAGCTACGGCAATATCAAGCTCGGGCCGAACCACTCGGAGCCGGATTTCAGCTATCCAGCATGGTTTTCCATGCTGTTTGCCGCCGGCATGGGCATCGGCCTCGTCTTTTTCGGTGTGGCCGAACCGGTCAACCATTTCACCAAGCCGCCGGTCGGCGATCCGGCGACGATACAGGCAGCACGTACCGCCATGGAAATCAGCTATTTCCACTGGGGTCTGCATGCCTGGGCGGTCTATGCGGTGATCGGCCTGTCGCTTGCCTATTTCTCCTATCGCCACGGCCTGCCGCTCACCATGCGATCGGCGCTTTACCCGATCATCGGTGACCGCATCTATGGACCGATCGGCAATGCGGTGGACATCTTTGCCGTTATCGGCACGCTGTTCGGCGTCGCCACCTCGCTCGGTCTTGGCGTCCTGCAGGTCAACGCCGGCTTCGCCCATGTGCTCGGCTGGCCGATGGATTTCTGGGTGCAGCTACCACTCATCGTCGTCATCACCGGCATGGCCACCATCTCGGTCGCCACAGGTCTCGACAAGGGCATCAAGTTCCTGTCGAACCTCAACATGATCATGGCGATCGCCCTGATGGCCTTCGTCTTCGTCATGGGTCCGACGACCTTCCTGCTGCGCGCCTTCGTGCAGAATTTCGGCGCCTATCTCGACCAGTTCGTGCTGCGTACCTTCTACATGTATGCCTATGCCCCGAACGAACAGCCGGCCGAATGGTTGGGTGACTGGACCCTGTTCTATTGGGGCTGGTGGATCGCCTGGTCGCCCTTTGTCGGCATGTTCATCGCACGCATTTCCCGGGGCCGCACCATCCGCCAGTTCATCTTCGGTGTGCTGCTGGTCCCGACCGGATTCAGCTTCGCCTGGATGACGGTCTTCGGTGACACCGCGCTCGCCATGCACCTGACAGGCCAGACCACAGCCGTATCGGACGCGGTGGCCAAAGATGTAACGCTGGCGCTCTTCGTTTTCCTCGAGCAGTTCCCCGCCGGCGTCTACGTCTCGTGGTTCGCCATGGCGCTGATCGTCTTCTTCTTCGTCACCGGCGCGGATTCCTCCGCTCTCGTCATCGATACGCTCACCTCCGGCGGCCGCGAAGACGGTCCTGTGGCCCGGCGCGTCTTCTGGGCGATTACCGGCGGCGTCATCGGCGCCGTGCTGCTCGCGGCTGGTGGTCTCGATGCCCTGCAGACCGCCTCGATCGCCGGCGCCCTGCCCTTCACCTTTGTCATGCTTCTGATGTGCTGGGGCCTGTTCCAGGGCCTGCGCCGCGAAGGGGTTCGCCAGAACGCGCTGGTCCAGAGCCTGCGGCCGCGCAAATCCGTCAGCTGGCAGCGACAGTTGCATGGCATCATCAGCTATCCGCGAAAATCCGAGGTGGCGAAATTTCTTGAAGAGATCGCTGCACCGGCGCTGGAGGACGTGGCGGCCGAACTGCGCAAGCGCTCGCTTGAGGCGGAAATCCAGCATGACGACAATCGCCTGAAAATGATCGTCACCCCGGGCGGCGAGGAGGAATTTTCCTACGGTATCCGCATCCGTCCTTATGACATGCCGAGCTACAGCTTCATCGAAAGCCAGAGCAACCGCCAGCGCGCCGACAAATATTACCGCGCCGAGGTCTTCCTGTCCGACGGCGGCCAGGACTACGACGTCATGGGCCTCACCCGCGAGGAGCTGATCCAGGACGTGCTGGCCCAATACGACCGCCACTTCCAGTATCTCCACGCGGTGCGGTCGTAAAACGGTACATGATAACTCCGACGTCATGCTCAGGCTTGTCCCGAGCATCTGCTGTCGCCGAAACCCGTGCAACATGATCGGGTTCTCGGGACAGGCCGCAAGATGACGGATACGGTGAGCACCTGTATCTAAATACGAAAAACCCGGCCTGTCTCCAGGCCGGGTTTTCATGTTCTGGATCTTGCTGCCGATCACATGTGGATCGGCTTGGCGAAGGTCGAAAGGGCAGCTTCCTTGACGGCTTCCGACATGGTCGGGTGCGCGTGGCAGGTACGGCCGAGGTCTTCCGACGAACCGGAAAACTCCATCAGCACGGTGATCTCGTGGATCATCTCGCCGGCGCCGAAACCGACGATATGGCCGCCGAGTACGCGATCCGTTTCCTTGTCGGCCAGGATCTTGACGAAACCGTCGGTCGCCAGCATTGCGCGGGCACGGCCGTTGGCGGTGAACGGGAACTTGCCGACCTTGTAGGCGATGCCCGCAGCCTTCAGTTCTTCTTCCGTCTTGCCGACAGAAGCGACTTCCGGCTGGGTGTAGACGACGCCCGGAATGACGTCATAGTTGACATGGCCGTGCTGGCCGGACAGGATTTCGGCGAGAGCAACACCCTCGTCTTCCGCTTTGTGCGCCAGCATCGGGCCCTTCACCACGTCGCCGATCGCATAGATGCCGGCAACATTGGTCTTGAAGCCACCGTCGATCTCGACGCGGCCGCGGCTGTCGAGCGCAACGCCTGCAGCTTCGAGGCCAAGGCCTTCGGTGTAGGGCTTGCGGCCGGTGGAGATCAGCACGACATCGGCCTCGACAGTGATGGCATCGCCGCCCTTGACCGGCTCATAGGTGACCTTTGCACCGGTGGCGGTCTTTTCGACGGCGGTCACCTTGGCTTCGGTACGGATATCCATGCCCTGCTTGGCGATCATCCGCTGGAACTGCTTCGACACATCGGCATCCATCGAACCGAGCAGCTTGTCGAGATATTCGATCACGGTAACCTTGGAGCCGAGGCGCATCCAGACCGAACCGAGTTCCAGACCGATGACGCCGCCGCCGACCACGATCAGGTTCTGCGGAACCTTTTCCAGCGAAATCGCGCCGGTCGACGACACGATCACCTTCTCGTCGATCTCAACATTGACGCCCGGAATGCCGGCAACGTCGGAACCGGTAGCGATGACGATGTTCTTCGTCTCCAGTTCCTGCACCTTGCCGTCTTCACCGGTCACGGAAACCTTGCCGGCCGCAACGATCTTGCCGGTGCCGATAAAACCGTCGATCTTGTTCTTCTTGAACAGGAAGGCGACGCCATCGGTGTTCGACTTGATGGTCGCATCCTTGTGGGCCATCATCTTGGTGAGGTTCAGTGTCGGCGCTGCAACTTCCACACCCAGCGTGTCGACGCCATGCGCGACCTGGTGGAACATTTCCGACGCATGCAGCAGGGCCTTGGACGGAATGCAGCCGACGTTGAGGCAGGTGCCGCCATAGGTGGCGCGCTTTTCGACGACCGCGACCTTCAGGCCGAGCTGGGCTGCCTTGATTGCGCAGACATAACCGCCAGGGCCACTTCCGATAACGACGACATCATAAGCCATGTTCTAATTCCTGATTTCTGGTTCCGGCAGGCTCATTCCCGCCAGCGTTTCGAGAATGGCCTTCAGGCCGCTTTTTCAGTTGCGAGTTTAATTCCGAGCGCGATGAACACCACGCCACTTGTCCGGTCGATCCACTTGCTGGCGCGCGAGAATGCAGCCCGCATGCGCGGCGTGGTCATGAACGTGCTGACACCGACAAACCAGATGATCAGGCATGTCGCCATCACCAGCCCGTAGCCGAACTTGATCGCCATCGGCGTATGCGCGCCAACGACGGTCGAAAAAATCGACAGGAAGAAGAATACCGGCTTCGGATTGAGTGCGTTCGCGGCAAAGCCGAGCGTGAATGCCTTCAGCGCCGACTGACCCTTTTTCGCGCCATCAGCCTGCGTATCCGCCGGAACGGCAATCTCGGTTCTGCCAGCCTTCAGCGCCTTCACACCGATATAGACCAGATAGGCAACGCCCAGCCATTTCACGATGTTGAACAGATAGACCGACTGCGAAATGATCAGCCCGAGGCCGAGGATCGTGTAGCTGACATGGAACATCAGCGCAGAACCGATACCGAAGCTGGTGATGATCGCCTGCCGCCGTCCATGCACCAGCGCCTGCCGCATGACCATGGCCAGATCCGCCCCCGGCGAAACGATCGCAAAGGAGAAGATCGCCATCAGCGAGATCAGTTCGATCAGATAGGCATGCATGGAAAAGATCCCCTAGAACAGCAGAGCGGCCATCATGATCGCCAATCCGGCAAGGCTCAACAGCCAGACGAGCGAACGGATATAGGGAATGCCGGCGAGATAGAGCGGAACATAGGCGATCCGGGCGATCAGCCACACCCAGGCGCCACCGATGCCAAGCCCGGTCGGATCACCCATGAAGGCAAGACCGAGAAGCAGGCCGATAAAGGCCGGATAGGTCTCCTGATAGTTCTTCGAGGCGCGCGCAGCACGCCCCGCCGCCGCATTTTTCGGCGTGACATCCTCGTCACGCGGACCTGCATTCCATTTGGAACCGAGTTCACGCGTCGCAAGATATCCCTGCAGCAGAATATGAAAGAGCAGCAGGACCACGCTTAAGGCAAGAACCACCACGAGATGGGTCGCATTTGCAGAAGCGGGTTCCATGCTGCTCTCCCTTTAACTCAGAACGTGCAGATCAGAGATCGAGAACCAGACGTTCCGGATCTTCCAGGCTTTCCTTGACGCGGACGAGGAAGGTAACCGCTTCCTTGCCGTCTACGATGCGGTGATCGTAGGAGAGCGCGAGATACATCATCGGACGGATGACGATCTGGCCGCCGACGACGACCGGACGCTCCTGGATCTTGTGCATGCCGAGGATACCCGACTGCGGTGCATTGAGGATCGGCGAGGACATCAGCGAACCGTAGACGCCACCATTGGTGATGGTGAAAGTACCGCCCTGCATGTCGGCCATCGAAAGCGAACCGTCGCGGGCTGCCTTGGCAAGACGGCCCAGTTCCTTTTCGACGCCGGCGATCGAACGCTGGTCGGCGTCACGGATGACCGGAACGACGAGGCCCTTGTCGGTGCCGACGGCCATGCCGACGTGGCAGTAGTTCTTGTAGATGATGTCGGTGCCGTCGATCTCAGCGTTGACGGCCGGCAGTTCCTTCAGCGCGTGGGTGACGGCCTTGGTGAAGAAGCCCATGAAGCCGAGCTTCACGCCATGCTTCTTCTCGAACACGTCCTTGTAGCGGTTGCGCAGGTCCATCACGGCCGACATGTCCACCTCGTTATAGGTGGTCAGCATGGCTGCGGTGTTCTGTGCATCCTTGAGGCGCTTGGCGATCGTCTGGCGCAGACGGGTCATCTTCACGCGCTCTTCGCGCGGTGCATCCTCGGCCGATGAAACCGGACGCGGAGCGGCAGCGGCTGCAGGGGCAGCGGATGCGGACGGGCCCTTGGCGATGGCGGCAAGAACGTCGCCCTTCAGAACCTGGCCACGCTTGCCCGAACCGTCGATATCGGCGGTCGAGATGTTGTTGTCGGCAGCAACCTTGGCAGCAGCGGGAGCAGCCGGCATCGACGATGCGGCAGCAGGAGCAGCGGCAGCCGGGGCAGCCGGGGCCGGAGCAGCTTCTGCAGGCTTTGCAGCCGGAGCAGCAGTTGCCGTGCCGGCAGCACCTTCAGCGATCTGGCCGAGCAGCGCGTCGAGACCGACGGTTTCGCCGTTCTGCGCAACGATTTCGGTCAGCACGCCGGAAGCCGGGGCCGGAACTTCGACGGTAACCTTGTCGGTTTCCAGTTCGACCAGCGGCTCATCGGCCTTGACCGTATCGCCGACCTTCTTGAACCAGGTGCCGACGGTCGCCTCGCTGACGGACTCGCCGAGGGTTGGAACGCGGATTTCGGTTGCCATGATCTGTTTCCGTTTTTCTCAGGATTTCGTTTCGAACAAGTTAGGGGAGACGGCTGAAAAGTCAGCCGCCCAGAGCGTCTTCGAGGAAGGCTTCCAGCTGCGCCAGATGCTTCGACATCAGGCCGGTCGCAGGCGATGCTGCTGCCGGGCGGCCCGTGTAGCGGACGCGCTGATACTTGGCATCGATATGCGCCAGAACCCATTCCAGGTACGGGTCGATGAACGCCCATGCACCCATGTTCTTCGGCTCTTCCTGGCACCAGACCATTTCCGCGTTCTTGAAGCGCGAGAGCTCGTTGATCAGAGCCTTGGCCGGGAACGGGTAGAGCTGTTCGATACGCAGCAGGTAGACATCGTCGATGCCGCGCTTTTCGCGCTCTTCCAGAAGATCGTAATAGACCTTGCCGGTGCACATCACGACGCGACGGATCTTGGCGTCCTTCTGCAGCTTGATCGGGCCGTCCTTGATGACTTCGGCATCGTCCCACAGCAGGCGGTGGAACGAGCTTTCGCCCGCCAGTTCGGCCAGCGAAGACGTTGCACGCTTGTGGCGCAGCAAGGACTTCGGCGTCATCAGGATCAGCGGCTTGCGGAAGTCGCGCTTCACTTGGCGGCGCAGGATATGGAAGTAGTTCGCCGGCGTCGTGACGTTGGCGACCTGCATGTTGTCTTCGGCGCACATCTGCAGCCAGCGTTCCAGGCGTGCCGACGAATGTTCCGGACCCTGGCCTTCATAACCGTGCGGCAGAAGGCAAACGAGACCGGACATGCGCAGCCACTTGCGTTCGCCAGACGAGATGAACTGGTCGAACACGACCTGCGCACCGTTGGCGAAGTCGCCGAACTGCGCTTCCCAGAGGGTCAGCGCATTCGGGCGTGCCAGCGAGTAGCCGTATTCAAAACCGAGAACGGCTTCTTCGGACAGCATGGAGTTGATCACTTCATACTTGCCCTGGCCCTGCTGCAGGTTTGCAAGCGGGATATAGCGCTCTTCGGTGTCCTGATCGTAGAGAACCGAGTGGCGCTGCGAGAAGGTGCCGCGTTCGCAATCCTGGCCGGACAGACGGATCTTCGTGCCTTCGACGCAGAGCGAACCGAAAGCAAATGCTTCCGCCATCGCCCAATCGAGGCCTTCGCCGGTCTCGACCATCTGCGCACGGTTATCCATGAAGCGCTTGATCGTGCGGTGCGCGTTGAAACCTTCCGGGATGGTCGACAGCTTGCGGCCGATTTCCTTGAGGCTCTTCATCGGCATCGAGGTCTTGCCGCGACGCTGCTCGTCGGCGTCGTCGGCAGACCGCAGACCCGACCACTGGCCGTCCAGCCAGTCGGCCTTGTTCGGCTTGTAGGCCTGGCCGGCTTCGAATTCTGCATCCAGATGCGCGCGCCAGTCGGCCTTCATCTTGTCGAATTCGGCTTCGGTCAGCACGCCTTCGCCTGCGAGACGTTCGGCATAGATTTCGGCCACGGCCTTGTGGGCGCGAATGACCTTGTACATCTTCGGCTGCGTGAACGCTGGCTCGTCGCCTTCGTTATGGCCGAAGCGGCGATAGCAGAACATGTCGAGCACGACCGGCTTGTGGAACTTCATCCGGTATTCGGTCGCAACCTTGGCGGCATAGGTGACCGCTTCCGGATCGTCGCCGTTGACGTGGAAGATCGGCGCCTCGATCATTTTTGCAACGTCCGACGGATAAGGCGACGAACGCGAGAAGCCAGGATTGGTGGTGAAGCCGATCTGGTTGTTGATGATGACATGCATCGTGCCGGCAACGCGGTGACCGCGCAGGCCCGACAGGCCGAGGATTTCGGCAACAACGCCCTGGCCCGCAAAGGCCGCATCGCCGTGCAAGAGCAGCGGCAGGACCTTGGAGCGCTCGGAGAGCGGGATGATGTTGTCCTTTTCCCAGACCTTGGCCAGCATGTCCTGCTTGGCGCGAGCCTTGCCCATGACGACCGGGTTGACGATCTCGAGGTGGGACGGGTTGGCGGTCAGCGACAGGTGAACCTTGTTGCCGTCGAATTCGCGGTCGGAAGACGCACCGAGGTGGTACTTCACGTCGCCAGAGCCTTCGACTTCATCAGGCTTGAACGAACCACCCTTGAACTCGTGGAACACGGCGCGGTGCGGCTTGCCCATGACGTTGGTGAGAACGTTCAGGCGGCCACGGTGGGCCATGCCGACGATGACTTCTTCAAGACCCAGCTGGCCGCCGCGCTTGATGATCTGTTCGAGCGCCGGGATCAGCGCTTCGCCGCCATCGAGGCCGAAACGCTTGGTGCCCTTGAACTTGACGTCGAGGAACTGTTCGTAGCCTTCGCCTTCGATCAGCTTCGAAAGGATGGCCTTCTTGCCTTCCGGGGTGAAGGCGACGCCCTTGTCCGGACCTTCGATCCGTTCCTGGATCCAGGCCTTTTCTTCCGGGCTCGACATATGCATGAACTCGACGCCGATCGTCGAGCAATAGGTGCGCTCCAGGATCGCGATCATTTCGCGAACGGTGGCGTATTCCATGCCCAGAACGTTGTCGATGAAGATCTTGCGGTCGTAGTCGGCCTCTTCGAAGCCGTAGGACTTCGGCGAAAGCTCGTTGTAATCCTCGACCGGGCTTGCGATGCCGAGCGGATCGAGCTTGGCATGCAGGTGGCCGCGCATGCGGTAGGCGCGGATCATCATGATGGCGCGCACGCTGTCGCGGCTCGCCTGATGAACGTCGGCTTCGTTGACGCTGCCGCCCTTGGCGGCAGCAGCGGCTTCAGCCTTGGCCTTGACCTTGGTTTCGATCGCCTTTTCCACCACCGGCCAGTTGCCGTCGAGAGCGGAGACGAGGTCGCCGCCGGCTGCGATCGGCCAGTTCGAACGCTTCCAGGAAGCGCCCTGCGCTGCCTTCTTCACGTCTTCGGGGCTGTCGGCCAGCGCCTTGAAGAAGGCCTGCCATTCTTCCGAAACCGAATTCGGATCGGCTTCGTAATTGGCGTAGAGTTGTTCGATATAGACGGCGTTCGCGCCGTCGAGGAACGAAGTGATAAGAAACTGCTCGTTGGCTTCTTGCCGGGACATGGCCTATTGCGGGCGCCGCGCCCGCCTCCTCACGTGGTCGGAACCGAGGACCTCGCCGGCTCCGCATTCTCTGGTGTCCGTGGTCTGCCCCTCATCCGCCTACCGGCACCTTCTCCCCGCAAGCGGGGCGAAGGAAGCAAGCCTCGCCCCATCGACACACTCGACGTCGAGCAGGGCACGTCCCCTCTCCCCGCAGGCGGGGGGAGGGTTAGGGTGAGGGGCAACTTCAATCAATATCCATCGCCGCCTGTCTATCGGCGNNGGCGGCGAGTGACCGTTATGTGGCGTCAGCCCTTGAGGACTTCAACCAGCGTCTTGCCGAGGCGTGCCGGGGAAGGAGACACCTTGATGCCTGCGGCTTCCATGGCTGCGATCTTGGATTCCGCATCGCCCTTGCCGCCGGAAACGACAGCGCCGGCATGGCCCATGGTGCGGCCCTTCGGAGCGGTACGGCCGGCGATGAAGCCTGCCATCGGTTTCTTGCGGCCCTTCTTGGCTTCGTCGATCAGGAACTGGGCTGCTTCTTCTTCAGCCGAGCCGCCGATTTCGCCGATCATGATGATCGACTGGGTGGCTTCGTCTGCAAGGAACATTTCCAGCATGTCGATGAATTCGGTGCCCTTGACCGGGTCGCCGCCGATGCCCACAGCCGTCGTCTGGCCGAGGCCTTCGTTCGACGTCTGGAAAACGGCTTCGTAGGTCAGCGTGCCGGAGCGCGAAACGATACCGACCGAACCCTTGCGGAAGATCGAGCCCGGCATGATGCCGATCTTGCATTCTTCCGGCGTAAGCACGCCTGGGCAGTTCGGGCCGAGCAGGCGCGACTTGGACTTGTCGAGCTTCGCCTTGACGCGCACCATGTCCATGACCGGGATACCCTCGGTGATGCAGGTGATGAGCGGGATTTCGGCTTCGATCGCCTCGATGATCGCTTCAGCGGCGCCTGCCGGCGGAACGTAGATCACGGTCGCGTCCGCGCCGGTCTGTTCCTTGCCTTCGGCAACCGAAGCGAAGATCGGCAGCGCCGTGCCGTCGACGCCCGACGACCAGGATTCGCCACCCTTCTTCGGGTGAATACCACCGACCATCTTGGTGCCGTAATAAGCGAGCGCCTGTTCGGTGTGGAAGGTGCCGGTCTTGCCGGTCAGGCCCTGAACGAGGACCTTCGTGTCTTTATTGACGAGAATGGACATTCTTTCGATCCTTCCAGATTAGGCTTTGATCGCCGCGACGATCTTCTTCGCCGCGTCATCGAGATCGTCGGCAGCGGTGATCGCCAGACCGGACTCGTTGAGGATCTTCTTGCCAAGCTCGACATTGGTGCCTTCGAGGCGAACGACGAGCGGAACCTTCAGACCGACTTCCTGAACAGCTGCGACAACGCCTTCGGCGATAACGTCGCAACGCATGATGCCGCCGAAGATGTTGACGAGGATGCCCTCGACCTTCGGGTCAGCGGTGATGATCTTGAAGGCAGCCGCGACCTTCTCCTTGCCGGCGCCACCGCCAACGTCGCAGAAGTTTGCCGGCTCCTTGCCGTAAAGCTTGATGATGTCCATCGTCGCCATGGCGAGACCGGCACCATTGACCATGCAGCCGATATTGCCGTCGAGGGCAACGTAGGCGAGGTCCCACTTGGACGCTTCGATTTCCTTGCTGTCTTCCTCGGTCTCGTCGCGCAGCGCCTTGACGTCGTCGTGACGGAACAGGGCGTTGCCGTCGAAGGACATCTTGGCGTCGAGAACGCGCAGATGACCATCCTTCATGACGATCAGCGGGTTGACTTCGAGAAGAGCCATGTCCTTTTCGCCGAAGGCGGTGAAGAGCGCCGGGAAGAGCGACTTTGCGTCTTCTGCGGCAGCGCCGGACAGTTCGAGAGCCTTGGAGATCTTGGCAACGTCGTCAGCCGTGACACCGGTTTCCGGGTCGATGGCGATCGTGTGGATCTTCTCAGGCGTGTCGTGGGCAACGGCTTCGATGTCCATGCCGCCTTCGGTCGAAACGACGAAGGCAACGCGACCGACCGAGCGATCGACCAGCAGCGAGCAGTAAAGTTCGCGCTCGATGTCTGCACCGTCTTCGATGTAGAGGCGGTTGACCTGCTTGCCGGCATCGCCAGTCTGGGCGGTTACCAGCGTGTTGCCGAGCATGTCCTTGGCGTGCGCCACGACTTCCTCGATCGACTTCGCCAGGCGAACGCCGCCCTTGGCATCTGGGCCAAGTTCCTTGAACTTGCCCTTGCCGCGACCGCCGGCATGGATCTGGCTCTTGACCACATAAAGCGGACCCGGCAGCGACTTGGCAGCAGCTTCGGCTTCTTCGACCTTGAGGATCGCGACGCCTTCGGCAACCGGTGCACCATAACCCTTCAGAAGAGCTTTGGCCTGATATTCATGGATATTCATGGGGCTTGATCCCTATTTGAATGACGTGAGCGCCGGCTAAAAGCCAGCGCTGAACTTTGCGAGAGCTGAATTACTTCAGCGAAGGAACGAGGGCGATGCAGGCTTCGCAGAGACCGGCGACAGCGCCGACCGACTTCTGGAAGGCAGCTTCTTCGTCCTTGTTGAATTCGACTTCGACGATGCGCTCGACGCCGCCGGCACCGAGAACGACCGGAACGCCGACATACATGTCCTTGACGCCATACTGACCGGAAAGGTGAGCGGCGACAGGAAGAACGCGCTTCTTATCCTTGAGGTAGGATTCAGCCATCTCGATCGCCGAAGCGGCCGGAGCGTAATAGGCGGAACCGGTCTTCAGCAGACCAACGATCTCTGCGCCGCCGTCACGGGTGCGCTGGATGATCTGGTCGAGCTTTTCCTGCGTCGTCCAGCCCATCTTGATAAGGTCGGTGAGCGGAACGCCGGCAACCGTCGAATAACGGGCGAGCGGCACCATCGTGTCGCCGTGACCGCCGAGAACGAAGGCGGTGACGTCCTGGACGGAAACGTTGAATTCTTCAGCGAGGAAGAGACGGAAGCGGGCCGAGTCAAGCACGCCGGCCATGCCGACGACCTTGTTCTTCGGAAGGCCCGAGAACTTCTGCAGCGCCCAGACCATCGCGTCGAGCGGGTTGGTGATGCAGATAACAAAGGCGTTCGGGGCATATTTCTTGATGCCGGCGCCGACCTGTTCCATGACCTTGAGGTTGATGCCGATCAGGTCGTCGCGGCTCATGCCCGGCTTGCGGGCGACACCGGCGGTGACGATGCAGACATCTGCGCCTTCGATCGCAGCATAGTCGCTGGCGCCGGTCAGCTTCGCATTGAAGCCTTCAACGGGGCCGGACTGAGCGATATCGAGGCCCTTGCCCTGCGGAATGCCGTCGGCGATATCGAAGAGGACGACGTCGCCCAGCTCCTTCAGGCTGGCAAGATGCGCCAGCGTGCCACCGATCATGCCAGAACCAATAAGTGCAATCTTCTTACGCGACATGGAAATGCTTCCTCTCAAATCCCGACCTGCGGCAAGTTAGCGCAGGCTCTGCTTGCGGCAGCACGGATAGCCTCATCCGCCCAAAATGGCAAACGATTATTTCGAGGTCATATTTTTCAATCGGTTAGATGTCATTTGAATTACGTAAACGTAAGAATTTCTGCCATAAATATGTCAGAATTACTGCCGCTTCTCATTATGGAGCACCAGATATTCCGCACTGCGCATTTCGAAAAGCCGCGAAACCGTGCGATCGAACTCGAAACCTTCCGTTCCCCGACGCTCGGCCAGCAGCGCATCCGGCGTGACTGCCGCCGAAATGAACAGCCGCACGGACTGATCATAGAGCGCATCGACCAGGTTGATGAAGCGCTTCACTTCATTGCGCTTTTCCGCCCCGAGCTGCGGCACGTGCTCGACGAAGACCACATCGAAACGGGCCGCGATCGCCAGATAGTCAGAGGCCCCGAGCGGCTTTTCGCACAGATCGGAAAAGGTGAACCGCGCAACCCGCCCGACAGCTGACGGCACATGAATGCTGCGCCCCTTCATCGGCAGGTCGACCGCCTCGGCCCGGTCTCCATCGGTCATCTGATGCCACGCCGCCTCGATCGCCGCATCGGTGCGGCCATCGAGCGGCGTCAGATAGACCGGCAGGTTGGCATTCTTCTGCATCCGGTAATCGGTCGGGCTATCCAGCGTCACCACGTCGACATGATTGCCGAGCAGCCCTATGAACGGCAGGAACAGGCCGCGGTTTAGCCCGTCCTTGTAGAGGTTTTCAGGCGCGACGTTGGATGTCGCGACCAGCACGCAGCCGAGATTGAACAACTCGGTAAACAGCCGCGCCAGGATCATCGCATCGGTGATGTCGGTCACGGAGAATTCGTCGAAGCATAGAAGCTCGGCTTCCGCATAAAGTGCGGCGGCGATAGGCGGCACCGGATCGGCCTGCTTCGTCTCGCCCCGCTTCAGCTTCTGCCGCTGTTCGTGGATGCGGTTATGCACATCCGCCATGAATTCATGAAAATGCGCCCGCCGCTTTTTCTGCGTGGGCGCCTTCTTGAAGAACATGTCCATGATCATGGTCTTGCCGCGGCCGACACTGCCATAGACATAAAGACCGCGCACCTTTTCCGCATGGCCATTGCCGCGACGGGCAAACAACCAGCCGAGCGCACTCGACTTTTTCGCGGGTTTTGCCTCGCGCAACGCGACGAGCACGCGGTCGAGCCTGGCCGCGACCTCCATCTGCGCCTTGTCGGGCGTCAGAACGCCGGACGCCGCCAGCGCCTTGAGCTCTTCGCAGACGCTCGACGTATATTCTGGAATGGGTTCCACGAGGGAGCCCCCTTGTTTTCAGGAATTAACGGCTCAGGCTGACCTGCTGGCCCGAATTCGTCGTGCCGTCGAAGCGGTTGTCGCCGCTCTTGTAGACTCGGCCGATCACGTCGCCTGCGCGGTTCTTGAACTGAACCATCTTGCCGGACACTTCCCATGAACCCATGGTCGTCAGCTCACCGGCGCAACCGCGGGTGCCGCCGCGCGAACCGCTGCCCAGGTTGGTGAGCGTCAGGAACATGTCGCAGGATGCGCCGCCATTGGAAACGCGCCAGTTGCCGACCATCTGCTCCTTGGTGACGTCGAGTGCGCTTGCAGGAGCCGCCGCGTTCGGGTCGAGCGACGCCATGTTCTGGCCGCCCTGAGGCGCGGACGGATATTGCGAGGCACCACCGGGAGGCGGAAGCTGGCCACCCTGCACGCCCTGAACGGGCTGGGCCTGAAGCGGAGCGGGCTGCGAAGGCAGATCACTATAAGGGCTGTAGGATGTCCGCTGGCAACCAGCCAACGCAAGTGTCAGTACCAGACCTGTTGCCACATATTTGAACTGCATCAAGAACTCCTGTCCGGATCATTTCACACTGCCCTACAACTTGGGCACGACAGTTTGGCCGGGAATATCGTAAACGACCTTGGTTAATCAAGGGTATCCGGCCAATCCGGCATAATCGCGACGATCTGCACGGTCAATTCGGCGTGCAAACCGGGCAGTAAGACAAACCAAAGGCCGCAACGAACAAGCTGCGGCCTTGGGTTTTCATAGACTAGACGCGGCGCTCGACCATCATCTTCTTGATTTCCGCGATCGCCTTGGCCGGGTTCAGCCCCTTCGGGCAGGCCTGCGCGCAGTTCATGATCGTGTGGCAGCGATAAAGACGGAAGGGATCCTCGAGATTGTCGAGGCGTTCGCCCTTGGCTTCGTCGCGGCTGTCGATCAGCCAGCGATAGGCCTGCAGCAGAACCGCCGGACCGAGATAACGGTCGCCGTTCCACCAGTAGCTCGGACAGGAGGTCGAGCAGCAGGCGCAGAGAATGCACTCGTAGAGACCGTCGAGCTTGAGGCGGTCCTCATGGCTCTGCTTCCACTCCTTGGCCGGCGTCGGCGACACCGTCTTCAGCCACGGCTCGATCGAGCGGTGCTGGGCGTAGAAGTTGTTGAGGTCCGGAACGAGGTCCTTCACGACCGGCATATGCGGCAGCGGATAGACCTTCACCGTTCCGGAAATGTCGTCCATGCCCTTGGTGCAGGCGAGCGTATTCGTGCCGTCGATATTCATCGCGCAGGAACCGCAGATGCCTTCGCGACAGGAACGGCGCAGCGTCAGCGTCGGGTCGATCTTGTTCTTGATATAGAGCAGACCGTCGAGCACCATCGGGCCGCAATCGTCGAGATCGACATAGAACGTGTCGATGCTCGGATTTTTCCCGTCATCCGGGCTCCAGCGATAGATGCGGTATTCGCGAACGTTCTTGGCGCCTTCCGGCTTCGGCCAGACCTTGCCTTCGGACATCTGCGAGTTTTTGGGGAGAGCGAGTTCAACCATGGTTCTTTTCCCTCCGGATCAATAGACGCGAGCTTTGGGCTCGATCTTGTAGGGATCGATGCCTTCGGCAATCAGGTCCGTATGGACCGGACGGTAATCAAGCTTGACGTCGCCCGCTTCGTTGACCCAGGCTAGCGTGTGCTTGCGCCAGTTCACGTCGTCACGGCCGGCGAATGCGCCTTCCGTGAAATCTTCGCGGGCGTGGGAGCCACGGCTTTCCTTGCGGGCCTCGGCGCCATAGACGGTGGTGATCGCATTCGCCATCAGGTTATGCAGTTCCAGCGTCTCGACCAGATCCGAGTTCCAGATCAGCGAACGGTCGGTGACCTTGACGTCCGGCAGCTCGCTCCAGATCTGCGACATGCGCTTGCAGCCGGATTCGAGCGATTCCTGCGTCCGGAACACGGCCGCATCGTCCTGCATCGTGCGCTGCATCTTGTCACGCAGCACGGCGGTCGGCGTTTCACCCTTGGCGTAACGCAGGGTGTCGAACCGGTCCATGATCTTGTCGCAGGCGGCAACGTTGAGCGCCGGGATGGAGCTTTCGCGGTCGATCACCTGACCAGCGCGGATCGCAGCGGCACGACCGAAGACCACGAGGTCGATCAGCGAGTTGGAGCCGAGGCGGTTTGCCCCGTGAACCGAAGCGCAGCCCGCTTCACCCACAGCCATCAGGCCCGGAATGATCCGTTCCGGATTGCTCGAGTCGGCGTTCAGCACTTCGCCCCAGTAATTGGTCGGAATGCCGCCCATATTGTAGTGAACCGTCGGCAGAACCGGGATCGGCTCGCGGGTCACGTCGACGCCGGCAAAGATCTTCGCCGATTCCGAAATCCCCGGAAGACGTTCGTGAAGCACGGCCGGATCGAGATGGTCGAGATGCAGGAAGATGTGGTCCTTGTTCTTGCCGACGCCGCGGCCTTCCCGGATTTCCATCGTCATGCAGCGCGAAACGACGTCGCGCGAGGCAAGGTCCTTGGCCGAAGGTGCATACCGCTCCATGAAGCGCTCGCCCTCGGAATTGACCAGGTAACCGCCTTCGCCGCGTGCACCCTCGGTGATCAGACAGCCGGAGCCGTAAATGCCGGTCGGGTGGAACTGGACGAATTCCATGTCCTGCAAGGGCAGGCCGGCGCGTGCCACCATGCCGCCACCGTCGCCGGTGCAGGTATGGGCAGAGGTTGCCGAGAAGTATGCGCGGCCATAACCGCCGGTCGCCAGAACCACCATCTTGGCGGCGAAGCGATGGATCGTGCCGTCATCGAGGTTCCAGGCCACGACGCCTTCGCAGCGGCTGCCGTCATCGGACATGATCAGGTCGAGTGCGAAATACTCGATGAAGAATTCCGCGTTGTTGCGCAGCGACTGGCCATAAAGCGTGTGCAGGATGGCGTGACCGGTGCGGTCGGCAGCAGCGCAGGTGCGCTGCACCGGCGGGCCGGCGCCAAAGTTCTGCATGTGGCCGCCGAACGGACGCTGGTAGATCTTGCCCTCCTCGTTACGCGAGAAGGGCACGCCGTAGTGCTCAAGCTCGTAAACGGCTTTCGGCGCTTCCATGACCATGTACTGCATGGCGTCAACGTCGCCGAGCCAGTCGGAACCCTTGACGGTGTCATAGAGGTGCCACTGCCAGCTGTCCGGCGTCATGTTCTGCAGCGAGGCGGCAATGCCGCCCTGCGCCGCGACGGTGTGCGAGCGGGTCGGGAAAACCTTGGTGATGCAGGCGGTCTTGAAACCCTGCTCGGCCATGCCGAGCGTGGCGCGAAGACCGGCGCCACCGGCGCCCACGACGATAACGTCGTAGGAATGGTCGACATAATTATATGCTTTGCCGTTCTGGGCTATCGGAGTCACGGATGCCATGATGGATTATCCTACGAACGCAATTTTCAGAACGGCGAAGAGACAGAGGCCACCGATCAGCATTGCAAAAAATGTATTGAGCATGACGGCCAGGAATTTCAGGCCTTCGTTATGCACATAGTCGACGATGATTTCCTGAACGCCGATGCGCATGTGCACGAGACCGGCAATGATCATCAGGCCGAACAGCACGGCGATGAGCGGGTTCGACAGCGCTCGAACGACATCCTCGTAAGGCGCGCCCGCATAGCGGATCAGGAAGATGATGAAGAAGATGGCGAGCGGCACGAGCGCCACGGCCGACATCCGCTGCATCCAGAAATGTTCGGTGCCGTCCTTTGCTGATCCGAGACCACGAACCTTGCCGAGGGGAGTACGCATATCCATGATGTTTCCTCCTCAGATGGCCAGGCCGATGATCCAGACCAGCACGGTCAGACAGATCGATACGATCGGCATGATCAATGCGACCTTGGTCGCGAAGTGTTTTTCAAAACCATGTCCCATGTCCCACACGAAATGGCGGATACCGCCGAGCATGTGGTGGATCAGAGCCCAGGTATAGCCGAACAGGACCAGCAGCCCGATCCAGGTGCCGAACAGCCAGCTGATCCAGTCGAAATAGGGCTTGCCGGATGCGGCCGCGATCAGCCACCAAGCCAACAGGATTGTGCCGGCAGCCAATGCGCCACCGGTAATACGGTGGATGATCGACATGACCATTGTGGGGATTGGCTTGTAGATTTGCAGATGCGGCGACAGTGGCCGGTTATTCGTTATATTCGCCATCATTACCTCGCGGCGTCGTCTCCTCGGGCGGGCGCCCGGCAATGCACTATGCCGAGAAAATGTGCATTGCATCATCGGCGTGGTTTAATCTTGGAATTACCCTACGACAAGAACAATTCCAAGTGAGCCCGAATTTAATCGATTGGGAATTGCAAGGGGGCAACCATCGGACAAATCGCCGCGGCGCATTAACCATCAATTCCAAAGATTTGGCCGCCACTGGTGCGCTTGCGGCGAGACCGTGTTAACATCCGGTTAACCATGATCTCGGAGTTCGCCATGACAGCGAATCGCATGAAACCTGTCCTTTTTGCACTTGCGCTATCCGGCGCCTTCGCGTCTGCCGCCCTCGCCCGCGATCTTTCGCCTGATTTCAACAGCAGCGACAGGGGCTATCGGGGGCACCACTACGGCCACGGACATCATGGCCGCCGCGGTCAGTTGAAACTGTTTTCCGACCAGCGCCTCGGCGGCGCCAGCCGTATCGTCTCCGTCTCACGAGACCGATCGGCGGAAAGCCGCTCATTCACCACATCGAGCTACTCCGGCAGCGTGTCCGGCTCCACCTTTTTCTATGTCGATGGCGACAGGGTGGTTTATTCCAGCTTCGCAACGCCATCATCGGCCGGGCCTTCCATCGCCCCGAAAGCAAGGATCATCGACGTAACCGAGGCATCCGCTCAAGGCAATTTCGAGCCGGTCAACGGCTGCTCCTATGAAGCGGGCGTCTGCGTCATCCGCGGCGAGAGATAGAACAGGATTTTTTCAGGAAAGCTGGGCCTCGATCGCCGCCTTGTCGATGATCGACCAGACCTGCACGATCCGCGCGCCGGAAAACTCGTAAAAGACGTTTTCCGAAAACCGTATCCGCCGGCCGTTGACCGGCATGCCGAAAAGCTCACCGACCGGCGCGCAGTCGAAAACCAGCCGGCTCGCGACTTTCGGCATCTCAACGACCATAAAGTCGATCGTGAAACGCAAATCCGGGATGGCCCGGAAATCTCCCACCAGCATCTCACGATAGCCGGAAAGCCCGATCCGCTCGCTATTATAGATTACATCCTCATCGACGAAATCGCCAAGCCTTTGCCAATCCTGCCGGTTCAGGCAGTCGATATAGCCGCGATAGAATTCGGACAACTCACCCATTCTCATCGTTCCTTTCCGGATCCATTCCGACGGGCGGCGAAACGCGACAGACAGACGGCCCGTTCCACCCCCATGATCATGGCAGGTCGCCAAGCCAAATTTCGACGGCAGACAACACAGGATAAAATGACCCGACTACGGGGACGATTTCGCCCCCGGTCCCAATCGCATCAAAGGCTTGAGCCATTTTTTCATCCCCGCCC
>UBNQ01000034.1 GCA_900466875.1 Hyphomicrobiales bacterium
TCAGTGAGCGGGTTATAGTCGGAAGCCCTTTTCCAAGTCAACACGCCCAGTCGCAAAAACTTCAAGAAAATGACAAGTAGCTGATTTTAAACAGATATCTCGATTTTCGACTTGAAGAGCACAGAGATCGGGCCGTTAACGGACATTAACTTCGTGCCGAACCGCAGGGCACGCCATCAGAACGTGCCGATGACGCAACATCCTTGTGCGTCAAAGGAGAAACATGCGATAGCGGGGCTCCCTTTATATGGACCCTGGCCCCGACGGGCCGTTTTCGGAGCGATCATCGTGCGCGTCTTGGAAGAAGCTTTCATTGCCGAACTCCCCAATTACTACCGCGGCAAGGTGCGGGAGAATTACGATCTTCCAGGCGGCGAGCGCATCATCATCGCCACCGATCGCCTCAGCGCCTTCGATCGCATTATCACCTCCATCCCGGACAAGGGCCATGTCCTGACCCAGACCGCCCGCTACTGGTTCGAGGCAACCAAGGATATCTGCCCCAATCACGTCATCGCCTATCCGGATCCGAATGTCGTCGTCGGCAAGCGCCTCGACATACTGCCGGTCGAGATCGTCGTGCGCGGTTATCTGGCCGGCACCACCGGCACCTCGCTTCTCACTCTCTATAAGAAGGGTGAGCGGAGCATGTATGGATTGAGCCTGCCCGATGGCCTGAAAGACAACCAGGCACTTCCCGAACCGGTCATCACACCGACCAGCAAGGCCTTCGATGGCGGCCACGACGAGCCGCTTTCGCCAGACGACATTATCGAACAGGGCCTGCTGACGGCGGACCAGTGGGAAACACTGTCGCGCTACGCGCTTGCGCTGTTTGCGCGCGGCCGGGACATGGCGGCGAAACGCGGTCTCATTCTCGTCGACACCAAATATGAGTTCGGCACCGACGAGAACGGCACCATCATTCTGGCCGACGAGATCCACACGCCCGATAGCAGCCGTTACTGGATGGCCGACAGCTATGAAGAAGCGTTTCGCACCGGCGGACGTCCGAAAAGTTTCGACAAGGATTTCGTCCGGGCCTGGGTTGTCGAGCGCTGCGACCCTTACAAGGATGACATCCCGACCATTCCAGCTGAGCTGATTGCGGAAACCTCCGCCGTCTACAAGAACGCCTATGAGATGATCACCGGACAGACCTTTGTGTCCGACAACGGCGGCGAAACCGTGCTGGACCGTATCCGTACCAATCTCGCGCCCTATTTCGGAAAATAGGAAGCTCACAGTCTGCACCTGCAATGACGAGGACTTAAAGCGTGCGAAAACCGCGCCGCAAAGCCGAAGAGACGCGCGAAGACATCTTGCGCATTGCCGATGCCCTGTTTCGTGAAAAGGGTATCGCAAAATCGTCGATCGCCGACATTGCCCAGGAACTTGGCATGTCGCCGGCAAATGTCTTCAAGCATTTCCACTCCAAGACGGCGCTTGTCGACGCCATCTGCGACCGGCACATCACCCATATGATCGGCCGCTTCGACACGGTCGACACGCCCGCACCGGCCCCTGACAAGCTGGGAATAGTGGTGCGCCGGCTGATGCAGGCTCACCTGCAGGACATAAGCGAAAATCCGTTTTTCCTCGAAATGATCTTTCTCGTCGCCAAGACGGAACTGGAAAGCGGCTTTCACTACCGTCACCTGATCGAGGAACTGTTCTTCAACCTCATCAAGGATGGTGTCGAAACCGGCGTCTATCGTTGCGCCGATTGCCGGGTGGTCAGCCGCCATGTGGCGGCATCCTTCGCCAGTGTTTTGCACCCGGTGTTTCTCGCCCATGAGACGCAGGCGGAACTCGACGAACGACTGAATGGTATCGTTGCGCTAATCAATGCGGCCTTGCAAAGCCCGCTTGCAAAGTGACGAAAATTAAATTACGTCACTTTGCAAGCGGGCGGAGTGTGCCTTTTGTCCTTCTGCCCTAGTTCCGCCGGTATCCTGCCGGTTAACTGCCGCCTTCGCCCCGAAAAGGCGGCAATAGAGACACCCGCTACGCCCCGCGTCTGGAAAAAATCATGATTCTTCGCAAACTGGTGTTTTCACTCCTTCTTGCCACCGCGCTTTCCGCCTGCAGCGATGAGGCAGAACAGTCCGCCGGCACATCCCAGCAAAAACCGCCGTCTCCCGTCAGTGTCGTCGCGATGAAGAAGACCGATCGCCCGATCACCAACGTGCTGCCCGGTCGCGCCGTCGCCTTCCAGACCACCGAAATCCGCCCGCGCGTCAACGGCGCCATCAGCGAGATCGCCTTCAAGGAAGGCAGCGAGGTCAAGGCCGGCGAGATCCTGTACCAGATCGATGACGACACCTATGCTGCGACCGTCGCCCAGGCACAGGCCGCGCTGCAGAAGGCCGAGGTCAGCATCCCGGCGGCTCAGGCGAACATGAACCGCTATGAACGGCTGGTAAACAGCGGCGCGACGCAGATCGAATACGAAAATGCCAAGGTCACGCTTCTGCAGGCCCAGGCCGATGTCGAATCGGCAAAGGCGGCCCTGAACGCGGCCCAGATCGATCTCGACTTCACCAAGATTCGCGCGCCCTTCGACGGCGTGACCACGATTTCCACGGTGAGCATCGGCAATATCGTCACCGCCAACCAGACGACGGCGCTGACGACGCTGCGCAATATCGATCCGATCTATATCGACCTGATCGATTCCAGCACCAATCTTCTGGAACTGCGCGCCGCCGTCGCCGCCGGGCGTCTTCATGGCGATCCCCGCACGGCGGATATCAGCCTGATGCTGGAGGACGGTACGAAATACGACCAGACCGGCAAACTGAACATGGCTGAACTCGCCGTCAGCGAAACAACCGGCACCTACCAGATCCGCGCCGTGTTCGATAATCCTGACCACATCATCCTGCCTGGCATGTATGTCCGCGCCACCGTCACGGTCGGCACCGAAAACGGCTATCTAATTCCGCAGCGGGCCGGCACGCGCAATGCGCGGGGCGAGCTTTCGGCAAAGTTCGTCAGTGCCGACAACAAGGTGGAAACGCGTACCTTCTCGACCAGCAAGTCCTCCGGCAACAACTGGCTCGTTACCGACGGTATCGCCGATGGCGATCGCCTGATCGTCGACGGCTTTCAGTGGATTGGCGATGGCGCACCGGTCCAGCCGGTCGAAGCGACGGTCAATGATCAGGGCTTCGTGGTCGAGCAGCCTAAGGTCGATGACGCAAAGCCTAAGAATTAAGAACGGCTGACGCTCGCCAATAACCGCGGCAAGGAATTTCGAAATGGCGCATTACTTCATTCGGCGGCCGGTCTTCGCCTGGGTCATCGCAATCGTGATCATGCTGGGTGGCGCACTTGCCATTACCACGCTGTCGATCTCGCAATATCCCGACATCGCACCGACGACCGTGCGCATCAGCGCGACCTATAATGGGGCGAGCGCCGAAACGGTCGAGAAATCGGTGACCAGCATCATCGAGGACGGCATGACCGGTCTCGATGACCTGACCTACATGACCTCGTCGTCATCGACCGGTAGCGCCAGCGTGACGCTGACCTTTGGCAACAGCATCATGCCAGATATTGCCCAGGTCCAGGTGCAGAACAAGCTGCAGCTGGTGCAGTCGCAATTGCCGGATGTCGTACAGAGCCAGGGCATCTCGGTCACCCGCTCGACATCGAGTATTCTGATGGTCGGCGCGCTCGTGTCCGAGGATGGCAAGCGCAGCTCCGTCGATCTCGGGGACATTTTCGCGACCTCGATCGAGGACCAGGTCCAGCGTCTTGAAGGTGTCGGCAGCATCAATGTCTTCGGCTCCGGTTATGCCATGCGTGTCTGGCTAGACCCCTTCAAGCTGCAGAAATACCAGTTGACCGCAGCCGACGTGACCGCGGCCATCCAGGCGCAGAATACCCAGGTTTCGGTCGGTTCGCTCGGCGCCCAACCCGTGACCGAAGGCCAGCAGCTGACCGTCACCATGACGGCCCAGAGCCAGCTGACCACGGTCGACGAGTTCGAGAGCGTCATCCTCAAGGTCGAGCAGGACGGCGCAACCGTTCGCCTGAGCGATGTCGCCCGTGTCGAGATCGGCCAGGAATCCTACGGCGGCAGCTCCCGCTCCAACACCAAGCCCGCCGCCGGTTTTGCCGTCAACCTTGCAACGGGCGCCAACGCGCTCGATACGGCAGCGCGCGTGCAGGCGGAACTGGACCGTGTCGCCGGAGCGCTGCCCGATGGCGTCGTCATCACCTATCCATATGACACGACGCCCTTCGTCAAGCTGTCGATCGAGAAGGTCGTGCACACGCTGATCGAGGCGATCGTTCTCGTCTTCGTCGTTCTTCTCGTCTTCCTGCAGAACCTGCGTGCCACGTTCATTCCGATGATTGCGGTTCCCGTCGTGCTTCTGGGGACATTCGGAATCCTTGCGCTGACCGGATACTCGATCAATACGCTCACCATGTTCGCCATGGTTCTGGCGATCGGCCTGCTTGTCGATGACGCCATCGTCGTGGTCGAGAATGTCGAGCGCATCATGGATGAGGAAGGGCTCTCGCCGCTCGAAGCGACCGAGAAGTCGATGCATGAAATCACCGGCGCGATCATCGGTATTGCGCTCGTGCTGACGGCTGTCTTTATTCCGATGGCCTTTTTCGGTGGCTCCACGGGCATCATCTACCGGCAGTTTTCCGTCACGATCGTCTCGGCCATGCTGCTTTCCGCGGTCGTTGCGATCGTGCTGACGCCGGCGCTTTGCGCCACGATGCTGAAGCCGATCGATCACGCCAAGAAGAAGAGCGGCATCGGCGCAAAGTTCAATCAGGGTTTTGACAAGACGACGAACGGTTATGTCGGCTCGATCGGTTACCTGCTCAAGCGTCCGCTACGCGTCATGCTGCTGTTTGCGCTGATCGTCGGCGGTTGCGGCCTGCTATTTACCAGGCTGCCCAGTTCCTTCCTGCCGCAGGAAGACCAGGGCGTGCTGATGACGATCATCCAGACGCCGGTCGGTTCCACGACGGCGCGCACGGAGGAAGTGGTCAAGCAGGTAGAGTCCTATTTCCTAGAGAAGGAAAAAGACAATGTCGATGCGGTCTTCGGCGCGCTCGGCTTCAGCTTCAGCGGCACCGGCCAGAACAACGCCATCGTCTTCACCAAGCTCCGCGATTTCTCGGCCCGTGAAGGCGCCGGCCAATCGGCGGCGGAAGTTCTCCAGCGTGCACAGGGCCATTTCTTTACCCTTCGCGACGCTCAGGTGTTTGCGCTTCTTCCCCCCGCCATCCAGGGGCTGGGCAATTCCAGCGGCTTCTCGGCCTATCTGGTCGACAGCGGCAATAACGGCAATGACGCACTGACCCAGGTTTCGCAGCAGCTGATCGGCGAAAGCGCGACCAACCCGATCATCAGCTCGCTTCGCACCAATAACCAGCGCAGCGAAACCCAGCTGAAGATCCTGCTCGACCAGGAAAAGCTGGGCGCCATGGGCGTCGATCTCGCGGCCGTCAACTCGATGCTCGCGACCATCTTTGCCGGGCGTGACGTCAACGACTTCACCCTCAACAACGAGCTGAAGCCGGTCTACGTGCAGGGCGACGCGCCTTACCGCATGCAGCCGGACCATCTCAAATACTGGTACGCCCGCAATACCGATGGCGAGATGGTACCCTTTTCCTCGTTCAGCAAGCTGGACTGGGTAACCGGAACGCCGCAGCTTGCCCGCTATAACGGAACCAGCGCGATCTCGCTGGACGGAGCGACCCAGCCGGGCGTCAGCACCGGTGAGGCGATGAACGAACTGGAGCGGCTGGTGACCGAACTGCCCGGAGGCTACACTGTTGCCTGGCAGGGGATTTCCTATCAGGAACGCCTCTCCGGTTCCCAGGCGCCGATGCTTTATGCGTTGTCGGTCCTGATCGTCTTCCTGTGCCTTGCAGCTCTCTATGAAAGCTGGTCGATCCCGTTCTCGGTTATCCTTGCGGTGCCGATCGGCGTTCTCGGCGCGCTGGCCGCAGCCTATCTGCTCAGCCAGTCGAACGACGTCTACTTCAAGGTGGGCCTGCTGACGACCATCGGTCTGGCGGCGAAGAACGCGATCCTGATCGTCGAATTCGCCAAGGACCGGCAGGCGACCGGCATGGGCCTGATTGAAGCGACGCTGGAAGCCGCAAGACTTCGGCTTCGCCCGATCATCATGACCTCGCTTGCCTTCATCCTCGGCGTCGTACCACTGGCGATTGCGACGGGTGCAGGCTCTGCCGCGCAGAATGCAATCGGTATCGGCGTGCTGGGTGGTATGCTTTCTGCAACACTCCTCGGAATTTTCTTCGTTCCGACGTTTTTTGTTGTCGTCAGGCAGTTATCAAAACGTGAAAAACAGGCGACAACTATCTAAATCCGTTTACCAGTTGGTGGCATTCTGTCACCGATTCGGATTACGGTCGCCAATTCAATGATGTCGGCCCCGACACACGCGGGCTTGTAAGTAAGGGCTTTGGGACAAAAATATGATTTCCACTCGCGCAGCCGCCCCCCTCGTATTGCTACTGCTGTCCAGCTGCACACTTGGTCCTGACCATACTGCACCGCAGATTTCGCTTCCGGCAAAGTTCGCCGAAGGATCTGCGACGAGCAATGGTGACGTCGCCAAGAATGCCTGGTGGACGGCCTTCTCCGACACCCGTCTGAACGGTTATGTCAACCAGGGTCTGTCGCAGAACCTCGACGTTCTGCAGGCGCTGGAACGTATCAATCAGGCACAGGCGGCCGTTATCAGCGCCGGCGCCGGCGGACTTCCGTCGCTCGATCTGAGCGCACAGGCCGGCCGCAGCGGTGCAAGCCGGATCGGCGGCAGCCCGAGCGGCTCGCTCGCTGAACAGAATTCGGCTTCCGGTGGCCCGACCGCCTCCTGGTTCCTCGATCTCTTCGGTCTCTACGCCCGCTCCAGGGAGGCCGCGCTCGCGGATCTCGACGCCAGCTATGCAAGCGTCGACGTTGCCCGCCTGACGCTTCTGTCCGCCGTGGCTGGCGCTTATATCGATGTTCGTTTCTATCAGGAACGCATCGCGCTGACCCGCGCCAACCTTGAATCGCGTCGCGAGACACTGAACCTCACCAAGCTTCAGCTTGAAGCCGGCGCGGCATCGCGATTGGACGTTGTTCAGGCAGAAGGTCTGGTCAACTCGACGCTGTCGACCCTGCCGGGCCTCGAAACCCAGTTCCGTCAGGCGGCTCATCGCATCGCAACCCTGCTCGGCCTGCCGGCTTCTTCGCTGATCGCAGACCTGCAGCGCGGCGCCCGTCAGCCGGTTGCCCGCTTCAGCCCGAAATCGGGTGTTCCGGCCGATCTGATCCGCAACCGTCCGGATGTTCGTGCCTCCGAGCGCCAGCTGGCCGCAGCGACCGCCCGTATCGGCGTCGCGGAAGCGCAGCTTTATCCGTCGATCACGCTGGGCGGTTCGATCACGCCCTCCTATTCCAAGGCGCTGGGTACCGACGGCGGCATCCTGTCCTGGTCCTTCGGTCCTCAGCTGTCGCTGCCGATCTTTGACGGCGGTGCTCTGAAGGCAAACGTCAAGTCTTCTGAATCGGCTGCACGCGAAGCCTATCTGTCCTGGAAGCAGACCGTTCTTGGCGCGGTTGAGGAAGTTGAAAACGCTCTGGCTGCAGTTTCCCGCGATGGCCGCACCGTTGCAGCTCTGCGCGCAACCGTAAAATCCTATCAGGAGGCCCTGGAACTGGCGACCGCCAGCTACCGCGACGGCGCCTCCTCGCTGCTCGACGTTCTCGATGCACAGCGTCAGGTCTCCGACTCGCAGGCAAACCTTGCAGCGGCGGTCCAGCAGATGGCGCAGAACTACGTCTCGCTCAACGTCGCGATCGGCGGCGGTTACGCAGTCGGCTCCACGGCCAAGACCGAGGTTGCCTCGGCCAAGGTCGTCAAGGACTGATATCGGGCTTGAGGCCGGTTCGCCGGCCTCGCTTCTTATATCCGGCACAACAAAAAACCTCCGCAGCGCAAGCTTCGGAGGTTTTTTAATGCCGTATCGGAGGCCGGGGACGATGCCCCGGCAAATTTTTTAGTTCTTGGCGCGCTCGACGTAGGAATTGTCTTCCGTGGCGATGACGACGCGGGTGCCGGCATCGATATGCGGCGGTACGGCGGTACGGATGCCGTTGGACAGCATGGCCGGCTTGTAGGAAGACGATGCCGTCTGGCCCTTGACGACCGGTTCGGTCTCGGTGATTTCGAGCGTCACGTGACGCGGCAGCTGCAGCGCAAGCGCGATGCCTTCGTGCATCGACAGGATGCAGGTCATGCCTTCCTGCAGATAGGCCTTCTGGTCGCCCATCGTGTCGACGTCGACGACGATCTGGTCGTAGTTTTCCGGGTTCATGAAGTGGAAGCCTTCGCCGTCTTCATACAGGAACTGGTGGTTGACGTCTTCGACGAAGGCGCGCTCGACCTGTTCCGTCGTGCGCCAACGCTCCGACACCTTCACGCCATCGACGATGCGGCGCATGTTGACCTGGGTGACAGGCGTGCCCTTGCCGGGGTGGAAGTTTTCGGCGGTGAGGACAACATAGAGCTTGCCGTCGACATCGATGACATTGCCCTTGCGGACGGAGGAGGCGATGACCTTGACCATAAGAGTTCCTTGTAACTCGGCCGGCCACGTCGTAGATGACTGGCGAAACGGCCATAGAGATGCTTTTCAGGTTTCCTTGCCGGCGCAACTAACGCAAAATCCGCCAAATAGCCAGCCCCGGCTTTGGCCGACACGGCGAAGAAAGCTCGTCCCATGAACCGCCCCGGCATATCGACATCTTCCTGGTGGACGAAAACGGCGCATGCCGACCGGCGGCCGTTCCTTCTCGGCCGCAACAGGGTGCAGACGGCGTTGCGTGCTTTCTTCATGTCGCGGGACTTCATCGAGGTCGATACCGCGACGTTGCAGGTCTCGCCCGGCAACGAAACGCATCTCCACGCTTTTGCCACCGAGGCACTGACGATCGATGGGCAGGCGGCCCCGCTTTACCTGCACACGTCACCGGAATTTGCCGCCAAGAAGCTGCTTTCCGCCGGTGAGACCCACATCTTCACCTTCGCCCATGTCTATCGCAACCGCGAGCGCGGGCCGTTGCATCATCCCGAATTCACCATGCTGGAATGGTACCGCGTCGGCGAAACCTATGAGCAGCTGATGGCCGATTGCGCCGACATGCTGAAGCTTGCCGCAGAGACCACGGGCACAAAGCGGTTTTCGTTTCGCGGCATGGAGATCGATCCCTTTGCCGAGCCGGAAAGGTTGACGCTGGCGGAAGCCTTCGACCGCTATGCCGGCATCGACCTTCTCGCCTCTGTCGCAACTTCCGGCGAGACCGACCGCGACCTTTTGGCAGAGGCCGTCCGCAAGGCCGGGATGCGCGTGGCCGATGACGACACCTGGGCGGACCTGTTCAGCAAGGTTCTGGTCGACGGGATCGAGCCGCATCTGGGCAAGGACCGGGCGACGATCCTGTGCGAGTATCCTGTTTGCGAGGCGGCTCTTGCCCGCCCTTCGGCGCGTGATCCGCGCGTGGCGGAGCGGTTCGAGCTTTATGCCTGCGGCGTCGAGCTGGCCAATGCCTTCGGCGAGCTGACCGATGCCGGCGAACAGCGTCGCCGCTTCGAGCACGAGATGGCGGAGAAGGCCCGCATCTATGGCGAGACCTATCCGATCGACGAGGATTTTCTCGCAGCCCTGGCTTCCATGCCCGAGGCAAGCGGCGCAGCTCTCGGCTTCGACCGGCTGGCGATGCTGGCGACCGGTGCGACGCGGATCGACCAGGTGATGTGGGCGCCGGTGGCGGAGGTGCATTCTTGAGCGCTGCCCGTTCATTGAAAACACCCGACGAGTTGCAGGCTGCCGGGCTTATTGCGCCTGAGCGGCTTGAGGCGGTCCGTTCGGTTGCCGAGCATTATGCGATTGCGATCACGCCGACCGTAGTATCCCTGATCGACCGCGAAGACACGACCGACCCGATCGCCCGGCAATTCGTGCCGGATGCGGCCGAGCTGGTGACGACGCCGGAAGAGAACGAGGACCCGATCGGCGACGCGGCGCACAGCCCCGTCAAGGGCATCGTCCATCGGTACCCGGACCGGGTTCTTCTGAAGGCCGTGCATATCTGCCCGGTCTATTGCCGTTTCTGTTTTCGCCGCGAAATGGTCGGTCCGCAGGGCGACGGCACCCTGGCGCCCGACGAGCTGACGGCAGCGCTTGCCTATATCCGCGATCATTCCGAAATCTGGGAAGTGATCCTGACCGGCGGCGATCCGCTGGTTCTGTCGCCCCGCCGGCTGGCCGAGATCATGCGCGGGCTGGGCGCGATCGAACATGTGAAGATCGTCCGTTTCCACACCCGCGTGCCGGTGGTCGAGCCCGACCGCATCAACGAAGCGCTGATTGCGGCGCTGAAGGAAAGCGGCAAGGTTATCTATATCGCGCTTCACGCCAACCATCCGCGCGAGATGACGGTGGATGCCCGCGCCGCTTCCGCGCGGCTGGTGGATGCCGGGTTTGCGATGGTGAGCCAGACCGTGCTGCTGAAGGGCATCAATGACGAACCGGCAGTGCTCGGTGACCTGATGAAGGCCTTTGTCGAGACGCGGATCAAACCCTATTACCTGCATCACCCCGACCTTGCGCCCGGCACGAGCCATTTTCGCATGGATATCGAAGAAGGGCAGAAGATCGTCTCGGCCCTGCGCGGCACCATTTCCGGCCTTTGCCAGCCGACCTATGTGCTGGATATTCCCGGCGGCCACGGCAAGGCGGTGATCGGCGAAAGCGCGGTACGTGGAGAAGGCGGCTGTTATTCGGTCAGCGATTTTCGCGGTGGGGAACATCGGTATCCGCCGGAGTGAGTTTGCCGCGATGCTTTCTTGTGATTGGGTAACGCTGCTGCCCCTCTTCCGCCTGCCGGCACCTTCTCCCCGCATGCGGGGAGAAGGACGCGAGCCGCTATGTTTCCGCCTCTCGCTGACGTCCAGCGTGGCAAGTCCCCTCGCACCGTTTGCGGGGAGAGGTGGCGCGCGCGCAGCGCGCTCTGGGTGAGGGCGGATGGGGCCGACGACGTACCGAACACGCCAATCCACCCCGCGCAGCACGCTGCCGTGGTTTTCAAAGAACATTCCGGAGAAGCGCACGCATATGCGGGACCTCTATGGAATTTAAAAAAGTGGCTCCGCATATGCGTGNNGCCTCGCTGCATGTGGTTTCCCACACTTGGACGGCTCAACCGAACCCGGCATGGCTGCCGGGGGGAGGCTTGATAGGGAAAAGGTTGCTCCTCTCCCATGCATTTCACCCCTTCCGCCCTTGCCGCACGTTACGGTTCAGACGAAAGCGCCGGCTCCCGCCTGCCCGCGAACGTCTCGCGCAACACTCCGGCGACGGAAGCGGGGGGATTTTAGGCATGGGTTGTGGGGGCGGGGATGAAGTTTTGTGTAAGGTGTTGGTTTTGCTGGCGGGGGCACCTGAATCGCCCTCGGGTGAAGCGATCCCCTCACTTGCGATTTCCAAGACTTAGCCATTGGCTAAGATCTTGAAATCGCTTTCTCTCCCACAAGGGGAGAGATACCGGTGCGGCTCCCTCGGCGCCTACCTCTCCCTCTTGTGGGAGAGGTTATAAAATCAAGATCTTAGCCAGAGGCTAAGTCTTGGATTTTGTTGGTGAGGGGATAAGCGCCCTCCACGAACCTTTGGCCGCCCTCACCCGCCACAGGTCTTGCGATCGGCAAAATAGGCCTGCAGCGTCTGCATCTGTGGCCGGTCGCCGTCGTCGGTGGGCTGGATGTTGAGCGGTTCGGACGGTTTCCACCAGTCGCCGGCGGCCCAGTAGGTCCAGCCGAGCCAGACATCCGGCCGGCTCTCGACGACGGCCACCATATCCGTCAGCGCCTGCTGGCAGACCGGCATGGTCGAGACGGCGAATTCGCCCAGGAAGCCGCGTTTGCCCTGGCCGGCAAGCCAGTCGCCCATGTCGCTCACAGCCTTCACCGCATCGGCGGCACGGCTGCATTCCTCGTTCTTGCCGGAAAAATCGACATCCAGATACTGGTGGACTTCGAAGGCGTAATTGTTGGCGGGATCCGTCACCCCCGTCATCACGGCGGCATTCGGCGTGCCGTAGTCTCCGGCCGACCAGCTATGCGCGCCGGTCCATGCCGTGCCGGGCACGAGGATCAAGTTGTCGGCGCCCGTCTGCCGGATGGCGGCAATTGCGCCATTCGCGGCCGAAAGCCAGTCTTCGGCGGAAATGCCGTAAGGCTCGTTCATCAGCCCGAACAGGACATCGTCCTGGCGGACAAATGTCGTTGCCAGCCGTCGCCAGAAATCGGCGAATGCGCTTTGCGGCACTCCGTCGGAGCCGATCAGCTGATCCTGGTAGCGGGCATAATTATGCGGATCGAGGATCACCTGCATGCCGGCCGACCGGATGGCCTTGACCGTGGCGCGCAGCCGCCTCAACTCGGCGGTATCGAACTTGTCGTAGAGTTTCGGCTGCAGCCGCTCCCAGAGGAAAGGGAGACGTACGCCGGTAAAACCCTTGTCCTTGAAATAGGCGATCGTCTTTTCGGACGGATAGATATACCCCGTTCCGTATTCCTGCCCGAGGCTGCCGAATTCGGCACCGGCGAGATTGATGCCTCTCATGCACTGCGCCGACTGTGCCGATCCGGCCGTAACCGCGAGGCAGGACAGGACTGCTGCAAGCCGCTGCGCAAAAGCTTTGTAACTCACGCCTCTGTTCACGCTTCTTCTCCACTATCGCGCGGTACCCTCGCACCAGCCAATTATGAAATCGCTAATGGGCGGCAAAAGCATTCTCGTTTCAGCGCGGCGGTCCTGCGCCCGCGAAAGACGCAACGGGAACGGAATTTTGCACCGCCGCGCCTAATGTGACGCGGGCAAGGACGATGGCAAGCATCGTCGGGCGAAGAAAAAATGGCAACCGGACAACCCGCGCAGTTTTCATCGGCTGTCATCACGTATAGGTCATTGCTGCTAGCGCAGTGCAGGGGAGACGACGACGAATGAAAAGCTATGTCCTGACGGTATCGTGCAAATCCACACGAGGCATCGTGGCCGCGATATCCGGCTTCCTTGCCGAAAAGGGCTGCAACATCATCGATAGTTCGCAATTCGACGACCTGGACACCGGCAAGTTCTTCATGCGGGTCAGCTTCATTTCCGAACAGGGTGCAGAGCGCGACGCACTGATGGCCGGATTTGCGCCGGTCGCGGGAAAATTCGGCATGGACTGGGATGTCTTCGATCAGGCGGAACGGATGAAGGTTCTGCTGATGGTCTCCCGTTTCGGCCACTGCCTGAACGACCTTCTCTATCGCTGGAAGATCGGCGCGCTGCCGATCGATATCGTCGGCGTCGTTTCCAACCACTTCGATTACCAGAAACTGGTGGTCAACAACGACATCCCTTTCCACCACATCAAGGTGACGAAGGACAACAAGCCGCAAGCCGAAGCGCAGCTGATGGAAGTCGTCGAGACGAGCGGCACCGAGCTTGTCGTGCTGGCGCGCTACATGCAGGTTCTCTCCGACCAGCTGTGCAGCAAGATGTCGGGCAAAATCATCAACATCCACCACTCCTTCCTGCCGAGCTTCAAGGGCGCCAACCCCTACAAACAGGCCTATCAGCGCGGCGTGAAGCTGATCGGCGCGACGGCGCATTACGTCACCGCCGATCTCGACGAAGGCCCGATCATCGAGCAGGACACGGTGCGCGTGACGCACGCGCAGTCGCCGGACGACTACGTTTCGCTGGGCCGCGACGTCGAAAGCCAGGTGCTGGCGCGCGCCATTCACGCCCATATCCACCACCGGACTTTCATTAACGGCAACCGCACCGTGGTCTTCCCGCCGAGCCCCGGCTCCTACGCATCGGAGCGGATGGGCTAAATCACGCAAGCAAAGGCTGAAAAGCCCTATGGACGCGGCGTTTGCCTGCGCTATCCTCACGTCAAGGTTTTACCGGAGAGTGAGAATGCCAGACGACGAAACGTCCGACGTGCTTGAGACCTCAGCCATTGTCGATGACCATGCCGACGACGTGTCCCTCGACACGATCGAAGCGTTGCTGCGCGATCATTGGGGGCTTTCCGGCCAGGTTTTTCCGGTCGAGGAAGACCGGGGTCTGGGATATCTGGTGGACAACGGCCATCTTCGCTATTTCCTTGATGTTCGCGACACCGGGGATGAGCCGGCCCTCAGGCTCGAACACGAGGTGATGCGCCACATCATCCGCAGCTCCGATGGTCCGCAGGTGCCCGAACCGGTGGCGACCAGACAGGGAACCGAGATCCTGACGACCGCGATCGGCGGCAAGGACCGTGTTCTCCGGTTGCTGACGGTTCTGGACGGCGACCCCACACCCGAAGACCGGGAAGTCTCGGAGGACACGGCCGCAGCGCTTGGTGCGCTGATTGCAAGCCTTGCAAAGAGCCTTAAGGATTTCGACCCGGAGATCTGGACCGGCGAACACGAGGACGATTTGCGCAAGGCAGGGCCGCGCACGGTCTCGCTGCTGTCCGCGGTAACCGATCAGGAGGCGCGCGACACGATCGCCCGCGCCATGGTGGCCGCACTGCGCCGCATTCATCCGCTGACAGCGGAATTTCGCATCGGCCTCGTCATCCCCGATCTCGGTGCCGGAGATCTCACCGGCGAAACGGACGGCTCGGACTGGCACCCGACCGGGATCACCAATCTGAGCGGCCTGTCGCGCAGCTGGTATGTATCGGCCCTTGCCAAGACCTGTGCCCGTATCCTCTCAAGCCAGGCGGGCGAGCCGGTATCGATTCTGCCGGCGGTGGCTGCCTATCATGCGGTCGATCCGCTCAATGCCAGCGAGCTGGAAGCGCTCTGGCCGCTGGTCATCGCCGATATCGCATTTTCGGCCGCCCTGGTGGAAAACACCCATGCGCAGGCACCGGACGACGAAGCGGCCGCGGAGGACGCCAGACAACGGCGCCTGATCCTCGCCAACGCCTCGACGGTCACGGCGGACTATATGCATGCCTGCATCCTGGAAGCATGCCGTATCGAACCCGAGCCACTCGATCTCGGGCCGCTTCTGCCGGATCTTGAGGTGGAAGGCATAAGGCTTGTCGACCTGAGCCCCGCCAGCCCTCTGTTTCACAGCGGCAACTGGATGGATCCCGATTGTGACTGGAGGCTTCTGGCCCGGGTTGCCTGGGACACCGGCATGGGCAGCACCCGCTACGGCGAATACCGACTGTCGCGGAGCAAACCGGAGCTTGGGGCTGCCGAACCGCAGAACCTTGCTTTGCATGTGGATGTCTGCCTGCCGACGGGAACGACGCTCGCAGCCCCTTTCGACGGCACGGTGGTGCAGCTTGCCCCGCAGCTGTCATTGCGCGGCAAAACCGTGACGCTGCTTCTCGAAGGCGTGGAAGCGACGGTGACGGAGGGAATGGAGATCGGCGCGGGCGACCAGATCGGCACGGTTTCCGGTGCAGCCGATTCGGTCGGGGGCCTGCGGCTGAGACTGTCGAGAGACCCGGACAGTCACCCGCCGCTCTTCTGCCGGCCATCCGACGCTGCCGTGTGGCGTCGCCTCGCGCCCTCGCCTTCCGCCCTTCTTGGGATCGATTGCGATGCACCTGCGGCAATCTCGGGCCGGGAGGTCAGGGGCTGGCGCGAAATGGTTTATGACGAGACGGGCTTGGCACTTCTGGATTTCAGCGGCAAGGCCCCCCTGATCGGCCACGGACATCCGTCACTCGCCACCGCCAGTTACCAGCAGCATTTGCGGATCACCGCAGCCTATGACGGCAGCGCCGAGGCGGAAACGTTGCGGCAGGCGCTTGTCGACGTCGCCCCATCCGGCTTTACCGATGTCGTTCTGTTCGAAGATCGGCGAGCTGCAATCGAGGCGCTGACCGAAGTCGCCATGACCAGGGAGACGACCGAAGCCCGGGCTGCGATCGCCGCCTATCAGGAAAACGACGCAGACGGCGAAATCGACGAACGACCGGAAGAGGCAGAATTTTCCTATGCCACGGCGAGCGAGCTGGAGGAAAGAAATGAACACGCCTCGCCGCTGATCATCGAACCGCTTGCCGGGCTTGCCAGCCTGACGGACCAGGTGGCGGCAGCAAGGGAGGATGGCCGGCTGGTCATCGCCGATGAGACGCAGACCGGTTACGGCCGTCTCGGCGGCAAATTCTGGAGCATCGAGCGCGAGGCTGTGTCGACGGACTTTGTTCTGGCCGGCAGCTGCGACGGCGGCAGGCTGTGCGTGGTGTTTTGCCGGGAGGATCTGGCGGAGGCGCTTGCGCCGCACGCGGAACCGGTCTCCCCGGTCGACGCCGTCACCGCATTGGCGGCACTGAAGATCGTTCGTGACGAGAACCTGCAGGCGAATGCCGCGGCCACGGGCGAGGTGCTGGAAAAAGGCTTGCGACAACTTGCCGAAGAAAACAATCGTATCGAGGCGATCGAGGGCCACGGATTGTGGTGGTCGATACAACTGAAGGGCGAAGACACCGATTCCTGGGATGCGCTTGACGGCCATGTTCTGCACGATGTCGACCCGACCGGCAGGCTGATCCTCGCGCCGCCGCTCTGCCTTGGCGAGGAAGGTGTCATCTTGTGCCTCGATCACCTGCGCAATGTCCTGCGACTGCCAGCGGGATAGAATTAAACTTCAGCCCCAACTCTTGTTTGGGACGCGCTTCTCCCTAAGTTAGGCTCGCTGGAGCAATCGGCGGCTTTGCGAACGTAATTTCACAATATCGCCTTTCTCCTGTCATCATGCAGAAAAATATTCTGTCTAAATAGGATTTCATTGATCGCTGAGCGCGTTTTGGCTAGAGTGATTGGTGGTCAGAAAATCGATTCTGACGTTATCGCGCAACCGTTCGAGAAGGAGAGTGACATGTCTGAGACTACACGCGTCATCGCCTTTGATCGGCATGCGCTCGATGTGAATAGCACGGATCGCTGCTCCCTTCCGTGCTGTCGAATGTAACGCTTCCGGTTCAATTCGTTCCTGAAATTATCATTCGTTTTGCGCTGCACGACATGCAGCCAATACGGGAGTCTGTTATGCATAAGCAAGTTATTGAATTCGCCGGCGAGCCCGTCGGCATCGTGATACCGGATGAAAACCGTTTGAAATTCATCGCGGTAAAATTCCACGTCATCGACCTCGACGAACAGCGTTTCGATTCGGCCGACGACGTGCGTCTGGCGATCCGTAAGCTGGTCGCATCGAGAAATTCGGCGCCCGTGGCGCATGTCTAGGCATGCGCCCGGATCCAGGATGCAGAAAAGCCGCCCTTGAGGCGGCTTTTGTTTTGCGCGTCGGTCGATGAAGTCCCGCTCAGAAAGCCGTGAACGTGATCGTCGTCAGCGACCGCTCGATGCCGGGAATGCAGGCGATCTTTTCGTTGACGAAACGGCCGATCTCGGCCTCGTCGCTGATATAGACTTTCAGCAGCAGATCCCATTCGCCGCTAGTGGAATAAAGCTCGGAGACGAGCTCGGTCTTGTAGATGGCATCGGCAACCTCGTAGGTCTTGCCGGGCTTGCAGCGGAGCTGCAGAAAGATCGGTTTCATGGGTTCGCTTGGCCTTTATGGACTGACTGAGGGACCGGCTCTTAACGCCGCGATGATCGTGTGACCGACTATTGGCCGATGGAGGCGGACGGCGCAAGCGTGTCCGACCGGATCTCCTGCGCGATCCAGTCACGAAAGGCGGCGAGCGGCGGATAGCTTGACCGGTCTGGCAGATAGGCGAGGTAATATTGCCCTGTCGGCATCGGCTCCGCCTCCGCCGCAAGGACAAGCTGCCCCTCCTCCAGTTCGCGCTCGATCAGAAAGCGGGGCAGAAGCGCGGCCCCCAGCCCCGACCGCGCCGCCTCGACCATGGTGGTGAACTGGTCGAACAGCATGCCATGCACCGTTTCGAACGGGACAGTGTTTCGGCCAAGCCACAACTCCCACGCATCCGGCCTCGTGCTTAAATGCAGAAGCGGCGCGTGAAGCAGGTCGGCAGGCGCTGACAGCTGATACCGTCTCTTGAACTCGGGGCTACAGGCCGGCACGGTTTGCTCGTCCATTAGAAAGCTCAGGGCCGCCCCCGGCCAGCGCGCCTGGCCGAAATGGATTGCGGCATCGAGCGTATCGAAGCGGAAATCGAACGGCTCCAGCCGGGTGATCAGATTGACCACCATGCCGGGATACCGATCGAGAAACTTTCCGATACGCGGGGTCAGCCAGCGCGTGCCGAAAAATGGCAGGATGGCGAGATTGAGCGTGCCACCGGCCGGATTGGCCCTGAGATTGAGCGATGCGTTGGAAATGCGCCGCAAGGCCTCGCGCACCTCGCGCGCATAGGCATCGCCGGCAAGCGTCAGCCGGATCGTCTGGCGCTCGCGCAGGAAAAGCGCCACGCCGAGCTGGTTTTCCAGAGCTGAGATCTGCCGGCTGACAGCGCTCTGGGTGAGGCCGAGTTCGTTGGCGGCAGCGGTGACGCTTCCGGTGCGGGCAGCGGCCTCGAAGGCGGAGAGCAGCGAGAAGGACGGAAGGAACCGCCTGGGTGGGAGCATGTCATTCCTCCAGTGAATGACCTGATGAGATTATGTCGATATTCATCGCGAAATCCTCTCTGTAAAGTCGGGGCAAATAATAAAATTCGGGAACTCTTGATGCTGAACGATCCACGCTCGCACGGCCTCTGGGAGAGGACCGCGCCGCCCGCCCCTGTAACGGCACCGCTGACGGGAAATATTGCCGCCGATGTGGTGATCGTAGGCGGTGGATATACCGGGCTTTCCGCGGCACTGCATCTGGCCGAGCGTGGTACCGATGTCGTGCTTCTGGAAGCAACCGAGATCGGTTTTGGCGGCGCCGGGCGCAATGTCGGCCTGATCAATGCCGGCATGTGGGTGATGCCCGACGATTTTACCAGGGAACTCGGCGAACACTATGGCGAACGCGCACTCGAGCTTTTGGGCAATGGTCCCTATCTCGTGCGCGAACTGATCGAAAAGCACGGCATAAGCTGCGAGCTGGAGACGAACGGTACGCTGCATTGCGCCGTCGGTGCGGAAGGTTTGACGGAACTGGAGGAGCGCGCACGGCAATGGCAGAAGCGCGGCGCTCCGGTGACGATACTCGATGCCGCCGAGACCGAACGCCGGATCGGTACCAAGGCCTATGCCGGATCGCTGCTCGACATGCGCGCCGGCACGCTGCAGCCGCTCGCCTATGCCCGCGGACTGGCACATGCCGCCGTCAGGGCCGGGGCGAAGCTTCATACCGGCAGCCCGGTGATTTCCACTATTGAGGCAAACGGCAAGAGGATCATCAGCACGGCACAAGGCCAAGTTTCGGCTGACTGGGTGATCGTTGCGACGGACGCCTATTCGACCGGCCCGTGGGTGCAAGTGAGGCGCGAACAGGTCCACCTCCCCTATTTCAACCTTGCGACCACGCCGCTTTCCGCCAACCTGCGACGCTCGATCCTGCCGAACTGCGAAGGCTGCTGGGATACGAAGGAGGTACTGTCCTCCTTCCGTATGGACCAGGCCGGCCGGCTGATTTTTGGCTCGGTCGGCGCATTGCGCGGCACCGGCACCGCCATCCACAAGGCCTGGGCGCGCCGCTCGCTGAAGCGGCTGTTCCCGCAGCTAGGTGAGGTGGAGTTCGAGGCAGAGTGGTATGGCAAGATCGGCATGACCGACAATGCCCTGCCGCGCTTCCACACATTCGGCAGGAACCTCGTCGGTTTTTCCGGTTATAACGGCCGCGGGATTTCGCCGGGCACAACCTTCGGCAAGGTTCTGGCCCGCCATATCCTTGGTGAGATCGCCGAGACCGATCTGCCGCTGCCGCTCACCGTCGCACGAGAAGCGGGTTTCCGGTCCGTCAAGGAAGCCTATTACGAGGCTGGTGCCCAGATCGCCCACTTCACCGGCGAACGCTTTTGAACCTCACCGATTTGTCGGCAGGCGAGTTGCGAAAACGCCGCCGGCTTGTAGATTGATGCCCAATAACGATACCGGGAGCTGACCATGACACTCGCCAAACTCGACCTCGCCGCCGAAGTGGACAAGATCTTTGCCGATCTGGGCGTCACTTCCGACATGTGCAAGGGCGGCACGCTTGCCGTCCGTTCGCCCATTTCGGGCACAGAGATCGGCAAGCTGCCGGAAGTAAGTGCCGCAGATGCGAAGACGGCAATCGATGCTGCGCACGAGGCCTTCCTCGAATGGCGTCTGGTGCCTGCGCCGAAGCGCGGCGAACTGATCCGTCTGCTCGGCGAGGAATTGCGTGCGGGCAAGGCAGCGCTCGGGCGGCTTGTCTCGATCGAGGTCGGCAAGGTCACGTCCGAAGGTCTCGGCGAAGTGCAGGAAATGATCGACATCTGCGATTTCGCGGTTGGTCTTTCCCGCCAGCTTTATGGTCTCACCATCGCCACCGAGCGTTCCGAGCATCGGATGATGGAAACCTGGCATCCGCTGGGCGCGATCGGCATCATTTCCGCCTTCAACTTCCCGGTCGCCGTCTGGTCGTGGAATGCGGCGCTCGCCATCGTCTGCGGCAATTCCACCATCTGGAAGCCGTCGGAAAAGACGCCTTTGACGGCGCTCGCCACCCAGGCGATCTTCGACAAGGCACTGGCACGCTACGTGGCTGACGGCGGCACCGCACCGAAAAACCTCTCGACGCTGCTGATCGGTGGCCGCGAGATCGGCGAGACGCTTGTCGACCATGAAAAGGTGCCGCTGGTGTCCGCCACCGGCTCGACCCGCATGGGCCGTGAAGTCGGGCCGAAGCTGGCGCAACGTTTCGCCCGCTCGATCCTGGAACTCGGCGGCAACAACGCTGCGATCATCACCCCGACGGCCGATCTGGACCTGACGCTGCGTGGCGTCGCATTTTCCGCCATGGGTACGGCCGGCCAGCGCTGCACGACGCTGCGCCGCCTCTTCGTGCATGACAGCGTTTATGATGCGCTCGTTCCGCGCCTCGCCAAGGCCTATCAGTCCGTCACGATCGGCTCGCCGCTCACGGATGGAAATCTCGTCGGTCCGCTGATCGACAAACAGGCTTTCGACAAGATGCAGGCAGCGCTTCAATCTGCCAAGGCAGCAGGTGGCAAAGTGGTTGGCGGCGAGCGGGTGCTCGATGGCGAAGCGACCGACGCCTATTACGTCCGTCCCGCGATCGTCGAGATGCCTTCCCAGACCGGTACGGTGAAGGAAGAGACCTTCGCGCCGATCCTCTATGTGATGAAATATTCGACCTTCGACGAGGCGCTGGCCCTGCACAACGACGTGCCGCAGGGCCTGTCTTCCTCGATCTTCACCAACGATATGCGCGAGGCCGAGACCTTTGTGTCGGCCCGCGGTTCGGACTGCGGTATCGCCAATGTCAATATCGGCCCTTCCGGTGCCGAGATCGGCGGTGCATTCGGCGGCGAGAAGGAAACCGGCGGCGGGCGCGAATCCGGATCGGACGCCTGGAGGGCCTATATGCGCCGGGCCACCAACACGCTGAATTACGGACGCACCCTGCCGCTGGCGCAGGGGGTCAAGTTCGACATCGAGTAAAGAGAGCACCGTGGCGGACCTGAACCTTCTCACCGATATCGAGGGCGTGGCCGTTGGCCATGCCACCGATCTCGTGCTCGGCTCGGGCGTCACGGCGATCATTTTCGACGAGCCGGCGATTGCCTCCGGCTCGGTTCTCGGCGGTGCGCCGGGCGGGCGTGATACTGCCCTTCTCGACCCGTCGATGACGGTTCAGACGGTGGATGCCTTTGTCCTGTCCGGCGGTTCAGCCTTCGGTCTGGATGCGGCCGGTGGCGTTCAGGCCGGCCTGCGCCGGATCGGCCGCGGGTTCCAGGTCGGCACGGCAAAGGTGCCGATCGTGCCGCAGGCGATCCTGATGGACCTGCTGAACGGCGGCAACAAGGATTGGGGGCTGCACTCGCCCTATCGCGACATGGGATATGATGCCTTTCAGGCTGCCGCAAAGGGTGCCTTTGCGCTTGGCACGGTGGGTGCCGGAACGGGCGCGACGACTGCGACCTTCAAGGGCGGGATCGGCTCGGCCAGCGCCGTGACATCATCAGGGCACAGGATCGCTGCGCTTCTCGCCGTCAATGCCATGGGTTCCGCCACCATCGGCGATGGTCCACATTTCTGGTCGGCTCCCTTCGAGAAAAACGGCGAATTCGGCGGCCTTGGCTTGCCGCAGCAGTTTGCCGACCACGACACGGCGATGCGCATAAAAGGTGTGAGATTGACTGCGACGACGATCGGTGTGATCGTCACAGACGCCGTGCTGACCAAGGCGCAGGCGCATCGCCTGTCGATCATGGCCCATGACGGCCTTGCCCGCGCCGTACTGCCGGCACACCTGCCCGGCGACGGCGACACGATCTTTTCCGCCGCAACCGGCCGGAAACCTGTCGAGGATCTTTCGATCTTTGCCGAACTTTGCCACTTGGCGACGATGGTGACCGCAAGGGCCATAGCACGCGGCGTTTACGAGGCGACCGCCCTTCCGGTGCCGAACGCGCAAGCCGCCTGGCGGGACGCACGCAGATAACCAAAAGTTGCATTCACATATATTGCAACCAAGTGAAAAATACTTCACTATTCTCTCACTGGAAGTATCGCCGGAAGACGCTATCACCATGCATCTCGGCTGCCAGATGGGGGGCTTTATGGAAATTGCGGACATCGGCAGCATCGACCTTGGTCAGTTCGGCACGGCCCTTTCGGCAATCGCCGCCTTGGGAATGGCAGCGTTCGGGATTGTGGACGTCACCAAGCCTTTTAACGGCGGAATTTCCAATGTCGGCTATCATTTTATCGAGTCAGCGCTCAAACCGTTTGAAAGCGCCCTCAAGACAATCGACGCGGAAGAGCCTTATGCCGTCGTCAAGGCAAACTGGCTGAATGGAGTGGGCAAGGCCGAGCAGAAAACCGCCGCCAGAAACCTGATAAGGCTGGGCTTCAATGCCCGCACTGCCGCGACGATTGCCGGCCATGTGGTCCCGGACAATAATGATCCTCTCATCGAGATCGCCCGGAAGATGGAAAGCGGCGAGACGCCGAGCGAGACGGAGCTGGCCATACTGGCTCGCTTCGATGCGATCATCGACGCACGGCTGGACGCCGCTTTCGAGCGGGCCGAACAGCAGTTCCGCAATACATCGCGGGTCGCGGCCGCAGCAACTGCGATCGTTCTGGCTGAAGTGGGGGCGGCAGTCGTTTCTGAGGATTTTGGGCCGTCCCATTTCATCCTGGCCTTCCTGATCGGCCTGGTCGCCGTTCCGATCGCACCGATTGCCAAGGACCTTTCTTCGGCCATTTCTACCGCCGCAGGGGCCTTCAAAGCCGTCAGGCGATAGGCACTCCTATGACGCTGTTTCTCAATTTCCGGGTCTCGCCGATCGGCGGCGCCATTGCGGCGACGCCGGCCATACAGAAGAGCGATGCCGGTTTCGCACTGTCTCCGGTCAGACCAGAGATATTCAGCCAGCTGATTGCCGATCGCGATATCCTCTTCGTCATTCACGGCTACAACAACAAACAGAGCGACGGCGTACACGCTCTGTCCCGGCTGGAGACGCTTCTGGACCTCCCATCATCCGCTGTTTTCGTCGGTATCTTATGGCCCGGGGATTCCCATGCCGGCTTCATCAGCTACCCGGTGGAAAAGCCGACGGCGAACCTTGCAGGGCAGAAACTGGCCGTTTTCTGCAACCGTGAACTGAGACAAGCAGCAAGCTTTTCCTTCGCCAGCCACAGCCTGGGGGCAAGGGTCGTTCTGGAGACGATCCGGCGGCTGGATCGCGAAACACGATCCGCCTGCCTGATGGCGGCGGCCATAGAGAGGACTTGTCTCGAAAAGGAATACGCCGATGCGTTCGCGAAAACCGGGCACGTCTATGTGTTGGCATCCGAAAAAGATCTTGTGCTTCGTCTGGCTTTTCCGTTCGGCAATTTTTTCGGACATGTCCTCGACCCGACCGGCAATCCCCTCTCCGGCGCGCTCGGTTTTCGGGGACCTCCCAGGGCAATCGGCAATACCGTTCAGCCTTGGCAGATCGACAGGACACTGGGTTATGAACATGGCGAATACCTGCCGCCCTCGGGCAGCAAGCCGCCATTTCCCAATCCCGAGGGCTTATGGGAAGAACCAGCCAAATTCATTCGCCGTGCCTTCAATCGTGAACGGCAGACCTGGCCTGTATAGGGAACTGTCTAGCCGTTAGCCGAAAGACGCCAGCGCAGTATCCAGCCGCGCCCAATCCTTGTCGTCCGGCAGACCGATCCTGAGGTCGTCCTGCCGCTCGTCGAAACGGCGGGTGATGATACCGTTGCAGGCAAGATGCCGGTAAAGCGCTTGGGCACGCGGATCACGGACAAGGCAGAACAAGGATGTGCCTCCGAAAACGGTAATACCGGTACCGAGCAGCAAGGCATGCAGGCGTCTGGCATCCGCCTCCAGCCTCTGCCGCATCCGCATCTGCCATGCGACATCCGCCAGCGCCTCGGTCGCCACAAACAGCGCCGGACCGGATACGGCCCAGGGACCGAGCCTTGCCTCGATCGTTCGAGCGGTATCCGGGCGGGAAATTGCAAAGCCGAGCCTCAAGCCCGCCATGCCATAGAACTTGCCGAAGGAGCGCAACACCAGAAGCCCGCCGTCATCGACCCGATCCGCAACGCTTTGGGCGTCTGAAACATCGATGAATGCTTCGTCGACGATGAGAAGACCGCCTTTTTCCCGCATGAGCGCGGCAAGCGAAAGCAGCTTGTCTCTCGCGACGATGCGGCCGGTCGGATTGTTGGGATTGACGATGACCGCGAGATCCGCTGTTGCAAGCTGATCGAAATCATCGGTTTCCGTCACATCGAAGCCGGCCATTCTTGCTGCGCGGGCATGTTCGGCATAGGTGGGCGACAGGATTGCTGCCTTGCGCCCATGGATCAGCGAGGCGACGATGGGCAGCAGGATCTGCGTACCCGGCCCGGCCGCGACATGCGCGGCAGACGGCGCGCCATAGGCTTTGGCGGCGATCGCCTTCAGTGCATCGAGCGATGCCGGTTCCGGCAGGCGTGCAAAAACATTGCCGGGGATCGGCGAATGCGGATAGGAATGCGGGTTGATGCCAGTCGAAAGATCGATCCACGGCTCGGGCGCCTGAGGAAACAGCGCCCGCGCCCTGGCAAGATTGCCGCCGTGCTGGATCGCGTCGCCAACGAAACCGCCATCATTCGGATTAGCCACAGCAATGTTCCTTCTCGCATTCCTCGCGCTGGTCGTAGAGCGCTTCACCGGCTATCCGAACTGGCTGTTTAAGCTGATCGGTCATCCTGTCACCTGGATTGGCAGGCTGATATCGCAACTCGATGCCCGATGGAACCGCGAGACGGATGACTTTGCCACCCGCAAGCGCATGGGCGTCAAGGCGCTCGCCGTTCTCATGGCGGTCGTCATCCTGGTCTCCGCCGTGTTGCAGGATGTACTGCTCGCCATCCCGCTCGGCCCGATCCTGCTCATTCTCGTCGCCGCCAGCCTTCCGGCTCAAAAAAGCCTCGAACGACATGTGCGCGACGTCGCCTCTTCGCTCAAACATCACGGCCTGCCCGCCGGCCGGGCCGCCGTATCCCGGATTGTCGGCCGCGATGTCGAACAGCTGGACGAGGCCGCCGTCTGCCGCGCTGCGATCGAAAGTCTGGCCGAGAATTTTTCCGATGGCGTGGTGGCGCCTGCCTTCTGGATGGGGATCGGTGGCCTGCCCGCCGGCGCGGCCTACAAGGCGGCCAACACCGCCGACAGCATGATCGGCCATCGCTCTGCGCGTCACGAAGCCTTCGGCTGGGCGGCGGCGCGGTTCGACGATCTCGTCAACCTGCCGGCCTCGCGGCTGAGCGCAGCGCTTTTCGTCGCCGCCGCGTTTTTTGTCCGGGATGCATCGCCGGGCGATGCGATCCGGGCGATCCGCCGGGATGCGAAAAACCATCGTTCGCCGAATGCCGGCTGGCCGGAAGCGGCAATGGCCGGTGCGCTGGGCATCGCGCTTGCCGGCCCACGCAGTTATGACGGCCAGATGATCGAGGCAAGCTATATGGGTGAAGGCGGCCGATCCGAACTGGTCTATGAAGACATCTATGACGCGCTCAAGATCGCCCGAATTGCCGACATGCTGCTGATCGGCTTGTTCGGTGTTCTGGCGATCCTCATCTGGCAAGTCTGAGCAACCCGGTAAGATCGAGATGCCGTTCCATGTGGGCGGCAAGACGATCGAGAATGGCATCGACATTCGCCTCGTAATCGAGGCCGGAGGAAGAACCGCCAAGTCGGGCAAGCCAGGCGGAACGCTGCCGGTCGTCGGAAAATAGTCCGTGGACATAGGTGCCGACAACCCGTCCATCCGCCGACAACGCACCTTCCGCATGACCGCCGATCGTAGAGAATGGCCTTGCGCAATCCACACCCGACGTGCGGCCTATATGCATTTCATAGCCGGAAATGGACATTCCGTCGAAGCTTGTACCGGACACCGCCTCCAGCCGCTTGGCGCCTGAAAGCACCGTTTCCACATCGAGCAACCCGAGGCCGTCGACCGAGCCGGGCGGACCTTCGGTGCCTTCCGGGTCGGACACGGTCCGGCCGAGCATCTGGTAACCGCCGCAAAGGCCGAGCAACCGCCCGCCGCGGCGATGATGGGCGGCGATATCGATATCGAACCCCGCTTCGCGCAGTGCTGCAAGATCCGAGATCGTTGCCTTGGAACCGACGAGAAGCACGAGATCGCAATCACCGGGAATGGTTTTGCCACGGTGCACGCGGATCAGCTCCACATCCGGCTCGGCTTCCAGCGGGTCCAGATCGTCGAAATTGGAAATATGCGGCAGGATCGGCACCGCGATGCGGATTTTGGCGCCCGGCTTACGGGCAAAGGACTGGTTGAGTCCCAGCGCATCTTCGGAGGGCAGAAGTGCTGCATCGGCAAAATGCGGCAGGAGCCCGATCGACTGCCAGCCGGTAAACCGGGTGATCAAATCCATGCCTTCGGCAAACAGCGCCGGATCGCCACGGAAACGATTGACGATGAAACCGCGGATCATCGCCGCGTCATCGGCATCGATCACCAGTTTCGTACCCGCAAGGCTGGCGATGACGCCGCCGCGGTCGATATCGCCGATGAGGATCACCGGCACATCGACGGCACGGGCAAAACCCATATTGGCGATGTCGTTCTGGCGCAGATTGATTTCCGACGCGCTGCCGGCACCTTCGACCAGAACGAGATCCGCCTGCGATCGCAGGATTTCAAAACTTTCCAGCACGCGCGGCAGCAGCTTCGGTTTCAGATGCTGGTATTCGGAGGCCTTGGCATTGCCCTCGACCCGGCCTTGTACCACGACTTGGGAGCCGACCTCGCTCTGCGGTTTGAGCAGTACCGGGTTCATGTGCACGCTGAGGGGCACGCCGGCCGCCCGTGCCTGCAGTGCCTGTGCCCGACCGATCTCGCCGCCATCGGCGGTGACGGCCGCGTTGTTCGACATGTTCTGCGGTTTGAACGGCATGACCTTCAGGCCACGCAAGGTGAAGGCGCGGGCAAGACCGGCCACGACCAGCGACTTGCCCACGTCCGAGCCCGTCCCCTGGAACATCAGCGAGCGAGCAACCATGGTTCAGAACTCGATGCCGGCCTGAGCCTTTACGCCCGCCTTGAAGTGATGCTTGACCAGCGTCATCTCGGTGACGAGATCAGCCGCTTCAATCAGTGACGGCTTGGCATTGCGGCCGGTGACGACGACATGCAGATCCGGGCGGCGGCTCTGAAAGCTGGCCACGACCTTTTCGAGATCGAGATAATCGTAGCGCAGTGCGATATTGAGTTCGTCGAGGATGACGAGGCCGATCGTTTCGTCAGCCATCAGCTCGAGCGCCTTCTCCCAGGCCTTTTCCGCCGCCGCGATATCCCGCTTCAGGTCCTGGGTTTCCCAGGTAAAGCCCTCGCCCATCGTGTGCCAGACCACCCGATCGCCGAACACGGCAAGCGCCGGCTGTTCGCCGGTAGACCACCCGCCCTTGATGAACTGTACGATGCCGACGCGGCGATTGTTGCCGAGCATCCGGAGAGCCAGCCCGAAGGCGGCCGTCGACTTGCCCTTGCCGGGACCGGTATGAACGATGAGAAGACCCTTTTCCAGGGTCTTCTCTGCGACTTCCGCATCCTGAACCGCCTTGCGGTTCGCCATCTTGGCGCGATGACGTTCCTCGGCGGTTTCATCTAAAATCTTCAACGCGCTGCGAGCTCCCTTTCGGTTGTCAGCGAAACATGTTCTCCGCCGCGGAATTTCTCCCGCAACGCACCGGCGATAACGCCTAGAACCGCCCAGAAGATCAGGTTCGTGGCATAAACAGCATTGACGAAGCGGGCATGCAGCTCCATCGGCACCGCTGTTTCATGGGTCGGCGGCAAAGGAGCGCCGACCAGATGCGGAGCGACCAGAAGCACGATCGCCAGAGCCGCCAGCAGAGCCGAACGGGTATAGGCGAGAAGGCCGAGAGCGGCCGCGGTGCATATCGCCGTCGAGACCCACCAGACCTGACGCGGCCCGAGTTCCGCCGCCGGCATGCCCGGAAGTTCCGGCGGCAGCCCGAGACCGGGCGCCAGGCTGACGGTGAGGAAGCCGGCAATGCCGAACATCAGACCGCCGCGCCATCCGCCGAAACCGCCAAAAGCTTCGGCGATTGCGATCGCAACCAGCGCGAAACCGATCGCGGCAAGCACATCTGCGGAAGCGGTATAGATGAACCGCTCGAAACCGTCGGCAGGCGCCCAGGCCTCTTCGTCATGATGGTGATCGGCGGCAGTCGGTGCCGCGGTCCCGGCAGCAGGCGCCGCGTCATGGCTATGCCCGGCCTCTTCGCCGCCGGCATTTTCATAGGTTTCCGCCTGCAGGATCAGCGGCACGGTGGAAAAACTCTGCATCACGGTCATCAGCAGCCCGGACAAAAGCCCGGCGACCACCGCCGTGAAGACGATGTTACGAAATAGCGACATTTGGAAAATCCCCTCGGTGGCTGGCTATATCAATGGCAGGGAAAGGCCAGCGAATGGCGCGTATCATGGGCCGCATTATGCACGACTTCCAGATGCGAGAAGCCGACAAAGCCGACCATGAACAGGCCGAGAAGGGCCGACATGCCGAGAGGAATGATTTTCGATGTGGAGACGCTGACTGCGCCTGCAACGGAATTCGTAACCATGGACTTGTCCTTCTGCCCTCCACCCGAGGGCTGTTCTTGATTGCCGATGTCCCTGGCAGGTCTCCTGGCTCGCGGATCGAGCGCCTTTCACCCGCCTTCCCAGATCAATCCTTGGAAGAATTGCTCCAGTGGCGTGACGGCCGGAGGGCCGTTTTGGGTGAAGGCTTTCCGCTTACAGTTGCGGGGGCAGCCGC
>UBNQ01000039.1 GCA_900466875.1 Hyphomicrobiales bacterium
CTTCGTGATCGCTGCCGTCAGCGACGTCTTGCCGTGGTCAACGTGACCGATCGTGCCGATGTTGACGTGAGGCTTATTGCGCTCAAACTTGCTCTTTGCCATTGCAGGCTCTCCATCTTGTGCAAGCCCTTAAGGGCTCAAATTCTTGTTGTCGCCCCGGTGCTAGACCGGGGCGTATTCAGTGTTTGTATTCCGATTACTTCTGACCGGAATACTTCGCCTGGATTTCGGTCGCGACGTTCGACGGAACCGGCGCGTAATGATCGAAGGTCATCGAGTACTGCGCACGGCCCTGGGACATGGAGCGCAGGTTGTCGACGTACTTGAACATGTTGGCAAGCGGGACGTGAGCGTTGATCACGATCGCGATGCCGCGCTGTTCCTGACCCTGGATCTGGCCACGACGCGAGTTCAGGTCACCGATAACGTCACCGACGTAATCTTCCGGCGTTACGACTTCGACCTTCATCATCGGCTCGAGCAGCTGAGCGCCAGCCTTCTTGGCTGCTTCACGGAAGCAGGCACGCGATGCGATTTCGAAGGCGAGAACCGAGGAGTCGACGTCGTGGAAAGCACCATCGATGAGGGTGGCCTTGACGCCGAGCATCGGGAAGCCCGCGAGCGGACCCGAAGACAGAACGCTTTCGATACCCTTCTGGACGCCCGGGATGTATTCCTTCGGAACAGCACCACCGACGATCTTGGATTCGAACTTGAACTCTTCGCCTTCCGGATTCGGTTCGAAGATGATCTTGACGCGCGCGAACTGACCGGTACCACCGGACTGCTTCTTGTGCGTGTAGTCTTCTTCGTGCTGCCGCGTGATGGTTTCGCGGTAAGCAACCTGCGGAGCACCGACGTTGGCTTCAACCTTGAACTCGCGACGCATACGGTCGACGAGAATGTCGAGGTGAAGTTCGCCCATGCCAGCGATGATGGTCTGGCCGGATTCCTGGTCGGTCTTGACGCGGAACGACGGGTCTTCAGCAGCGAGGCGATTGAGCGCGAGGCCCATCTTTTCCTGGTCGCCCTTGGACTTCGGCTCGATCGCGATCTGGATGACCGGCTCGGGGAATTCCATGCGCTCAAGGATAACCGGCTTCAGCGGATCGCAGAGCGTATCGCCAGTGGTGGTTTCCTTGAGACCGGCGAGAGCAACGATGTCGCCTGCAAAGGCTTCTTCGATGTCTTCACGGCTGTTGGAGTGCATCTGCAGCATACGGCCGACACGCTCGCGCTTGTCCTTGACCGTGTTCATGACCGACGAGCCCTTTTCAAGCTTGCCGGAATAGATGCGGGTGAAGGTCAGCGAACCAACGAAGGGGTCGTTCATGATCTTGAACGCGAGCATAGAAAGCGGCTCGTTGTCGTCAGCGTGACGCTCGATTTCGGCTTCGGTCTTGAAGTCGATACCCTTGATCGCCGGAATATCCATTGGCGACGGCAGGTAATCGACAACGGCGTCGAGAAGCGGCTGAACGCCCTTGTTCTTGAAGGCAGTGCCGCAGAACATCGGGTGGAACTTGACGTCGATCGTGCCGCGGCGCACCAGTTCACGGATCTTGTCGTTGTCCGGCAGGTCGCCATTCAGGTAGGCTTCCATCGCTTCTTCGTCGATTTCGACGATCTGTTCGATCATCTTCTCGCGATATTCGACAGCCTTTTCCTTAAGGTCGTCCGGGATCTCGACAACGTCCCATGCCGCGCCGAGCGATTCGTCGCGCCATACGAGAGCATTCATCTCAACCAGGTCGACAACGCCCTTGAACTCGGTTTCCGCACCGATCGGGAGCTGCATGACGACAGCGATCGCGCCCAGACGGGTCTTGATCATCTCGACCGAGCGGTAGAAATCCGCACCGGTCTTGTCCATCTTGTTGCAGAAGATCATGCGCGGGACGTTGTACTTCTCAGCCTGACGCCAGACGGTTTCCGTCTGCGGCTCTACGCCGGCGTTGGCATCGAGAAGGGCAACAGCGCCGTCGAGTACGCGCAGCGAACGTTCGACTTCGATGGTGAAGTCGACGTGGCCGGGGGTGTCGATGATGTTGAAGCGACGCTTCTGACCGTCACGACCGGTCCAGAACGTGGTGGTGGCAGCAGAGGTGATCGTGATGCCACGCTCCTGCTCCTGCTCCATCCAGTCCATGGTGGCAGCGCCGTCATGAACTTCACCGATCTTGTGCGACTTACCGGTGTAATAAAGAATACGCTCGGTGGTCGTGGTCTTGCCGGCGTCGATATGCGCCATGATACCGAAGTTGCGGTAGTCTTCGATTTTATATTCGCGAGCCATAATGACTGCCTTTCGAAATTCGATCGGTTAAGATTACCAGCGATAGTGCGAGAACGCGCGGTTCGCGTCTGCCATCTTGTGCGTGTCTTCACGCTTCTTGACGGCCGAGCCACGGTTGTTTGCGGCATCCATGAGCTCGCCGGACAGGCGATCGACCATGGTGGTTTCGTTACGCTTGCGGGCAGCAGTGATCAGCCAACGAATGGCGAGTGCCTGGCGGCGTTCCGGACGCACGTCAACCGGAACCTGATAGGTGGCACCACCAACGCGACGCGAGCGAACTTCAACATGCGGCGCGACATTGTCGAGTGCCGAATGGAAGATGCCCAGCGGGTCGGCCTTGGCCTTGCCCTGAACAGCGTCGAATGCGCCGTAAACAATGCTTTCAGCTACGGACTTCTTGCCGTGGAGCATGATGGCATTCATGAACTTGGTGACGATCAGATCGCCGAACTTCGGGTCCGGGTTGATCTCACGCTTCTCTGCACGATGGCGTCTGGACATACTAATCTCGTCTCTAAACGTTACGGGCGCTTTATCACGCGGAGAACCTCGCGCAGCGCCGGATTGATGAATTCAAAGTCCGAAGAATTACTTCGGACGCTTTGCACCGTACTTCGAACGGCGCTGCTTACGGTTCTTGACACCCTGGGTATCGAGAACGCCGCGGATGATGTGGTAACGAACGCCCGGCAAGTCCTTTACGCGGCCGCCACGGATCATGACGACAGAGTGTTCCTGCAGGTTGTGGCCTTCACCCGGAATGTAGCCGATGACTTCAAAGCCATTGGTCAGACGGATCTTGGCAACCTTACGCAGAGCCGAGTTCGGCTTCTTCGGGGTCGTGGTGTAGACGCGCGTGCAAACGCCGCGCTTCTGCGGGTTTTCCTGCAGAGCAGGAACCTTATTGCGCTTTACGTTTGCCTGACGCGGCTTACGGATCAGCTGGTTTACGGTAGGCATATACCCATCCCTTGCAAAATCTTCTTCAAAAGCCCCTTGCGGGACCTCGCGATGCCGTTTCCGGCAAGCCCACACACATTCCTCAAGCACAAACGTGGCCCGATCCCGTTTTCGGATGGACCACGGAAGACAGAGGACGCATTATTCATGCGTCGTGCGTGCAGCATTCATGTAGTCTACGTGCGTTTTAGGAGCCTGTTTGAGACGTATTGAGGAATAAGAGCATTCCGCAACCATGAGCCTCACATGGCTTCCGATGCCGGGGCGTTTACTGTTTTAACCCTTCTGCGTCAAGGGCCGGGGCGAAAATAGTGGCGCAAAGCCATGTTCTACGGGGCTTGGCGACACAAACCGGTGAGATCCGCCCTCCCCCGAAGTAACGATTGCCGATTGTATTTGGGAATCGGCCGAGACGAGTCTAAGGGAGAATGGAACCTTCAGCGCCCGACGGCCTTCGGTTCCAAATTGCCTTATTCAGGAGAATATCATGATTTCGCCCGCCGACAACGACAATAGCGACGATCCGATGGTGTTCATCATCATCGGCAAAGGATATGAAGCGAAGGGCGGCGAAGGTGTCGAACTTCACATCATGCTCAAGGCGCCGGACGATGATTCGGCAGTCCGCGAAGCCCTGAATGCCCTGTCGGAGGAAGGCTTCCTCGAAGCCGATCTCGACCAGATCGGCGTGATGCAGGAAGAGCCTCCGGAAGAGCCGCATGCATCCGCCTACCAGGGCGCGCTCGAAGGCGAAGTCGCGATTATCCGTTTTGACTGAAACGGCAAACGGCCGCGCCATTTGCTGACGCGGCCGTTTGTTCAGAGCATGACAGAACCGTCGACAGCCTACTTCACTGGCACGATCTGGCTGACCGGTTGCGGCGTTGCACCGGTTTCCGCCGGCAGAACCGGATAGGTCACCTCGGGCGCCCTGCCCGTCAGGCTGTCCAGGAACGCGACGATCAGATCGACATCATTGCCTTCCATCGTCTCACCCAGCTGGGCCGTGCCCATGATGGCAACCGCCTGTTTCAGATCCCAGACCTTGCCAGAATGAAAATAGGGAGCGGTATGCGCGATATTGCGCAGCGGTGCTGCACGGAAGACGTAACTGTCGTCAGCCGTATTTGTCACCGCAAAGCGACCCTTGTCGTTTTCCGGCAGAACATCGGCACCCGGTTTCTCGATCAGACCGAAGGGATAATAGCCCTCGCCGCCGACATTGATCCCGGCATGGCAGGAGGCACAGCCTTTGTCGATGAAGAGCTGCAAGCCCTGCTTGGCGTCAACCGTCAATGCGTCGTCATCCCCGTTGAGGAATGAATCAAACGGAGCCGGCGTGATCAGTGTTGCCTCGAATGCTTCGATCGCCATGGCGAAATTGTCGAAGGTGACCGGATCGGCCTCACCGGGGAACGCGGCCTTGAACCACTCCACATATTGCGGCATCGATTTCAGCGTAGCAACCACCTGGGCGGGCGTGTTGGCCATTTCGACACCGGCCTGAACCGGTCCCTTGGCCTGGGCCTTCAGGTCTTCGGCACGGCCATCCCAGAACTGCGCGACGTTGAACACGGCGTTGAAGACCGTCGGTGAATTGCGCGGTCCCTTCTGCCAGCCATGGCCGATCGACGTTTCGAGGTTGTCGTCACCACCGGTTCCCAAGTTATGGCATGAATTGCAGGAAAATACGCCGGACGCAGACATGCGCGGGTCGAAGAAGAGCGCCTTGCCGAGTGTTATCTTCTCAGCGGTAATCTTATTGCCCTTCACCGCCGGCACGGTCGATGGCAGCGGCTTGAACAGTTCCTGCGCCTGTTGCCTCAACTCGGCGGCATTGGGATCAGCAGCATAGGCTGTCGTCGCCAAAAGCAGACAGACAGCGACAGATGTCATCAGCGTTTTCATTCGAGCCTCCATTCCTCATCGAATGGCGGAAGCTTAGAATGGCTCCAGAACGACGCTTTGTCCTCGGTCAACACTTTAGAATTAGTCGAAATAAAAAAACGCCCGGATTGCTCCGGGCGTTTTTGATCGTGTTTCGAAAAGCAGGGGAAATCCCCTCGCCTGCCTTATTCGGCAGGCGTCTTTTCCGGGTTCATGTTCTGCAACATCGGCGTTGCAGAGTCAGAGCCGGTGCCCTTCTTGCGCTCGTCCAGGATGAGATCGTCGCGTGTCGTGGCGATGCGACGGATCTGCGTCATGGTACCGCCGGTACCAGCCGGGATGAGGCGGCCGACGATGACGTTTTCCTTCAGACCCTGCAGCGTGTCGATCTTACCGGCGATCGCAGCTTCCGTGAGAACCTTGGTGGTTTCCTGGAAGGATGCGGCCGAGATGAAGGACGGCGTCTGCAGCGATGCCTTGGTGATACCGAGCAGAACCGGCTCGCCATAGGCAGGCTTCTTGCCTTCTTCGATCAGCGCGTCGTTGGCATCTTCGAGCTCGATCCGGTCGACATTGTCACCGACGATGTACTGGCTGTCGCCGGCATCGGTGATCTCGACCTTCTGGAGCATCTGACGAACGATGACTTCGATGTGCTTGTCGTTGATGACAACGCCCTGCAGACGGTAGACTTCCTGGATTTCGTTCACGAGGTAGGAAGCGAGTGCTTCCACGCCCTTGATCGCCAGAATGTCGTGCGGTGCCGGGTTACCGTCGAGGATATAGTCACCCTTTTCGATATAGTCGCCATCCTGAAGATGGAAGGGCTTGCCCTTCGGGATCAGGTATTCGACCGGTTCGACACCGTCTTCCGCCGGCTCGATCATGACGCGACGCTTGTTCTTGTAGTCGCGGCCGAGGCGGATCGTACCATCGATTTCGGCGATGATAGCGTGGTCCTTCGGACGACGTGCTTCGAACAGTTCTGCGACGCGCGGCAGACCACCGGTGATGTCCTTGGTCTTGGCGCTTTCCATCGGGATACGTGCAAGCACGTCACCCTGGGCGATCTTCTGGCCCGGCTCGACGGAGAGGATCGCTTCGACCGACAGGTTGAAGCGAGCTTCACCACCACGCGACAGCTTCATGATCGCACCGGAAGCGTCCTTGATGACGATTGCCGGCTTCAGATCAGTACCGCGCGGGGTCGAACGCCAGTCGATGACCTGACGCTTGGTGATGCCGGTGGATTCGTCGGTCGATTCCAGAACCGAGATGCCGTCGACGACATCTTCGAACGAAACCGTACCGGCAACTTCCGACATCATCGGGCGTGTATACGGGTCCCACTCTGCCAGACGCTGACCGCGACGAACCTTGTCGGCATCGTCGACATGGATCTTCGAACCGTAAGCGACGCGCTGCGAAGAACGCTCGACACCACGTTCGTCGAGAATGGTGATGGCCATGTTACGGCCCATCGCGACGAGAACGTTTTCCGAGTTCCGCAGCATGTTGCGGTTCTTGATCAGGATCGTGCCTTCGTAGGACGCTTCCAGGAACGACTGGTCGACCACGTTTGCCGTACCACCAAGGTGGAACGTACGCATGGTCAGCTGCGTGCCCGGTTCACCGATCGACTGAGCAGCGATGACGCCGACTGCTTCGCCCATATTGACCGGCGTACCGCGAGCAAGGTCACGGCCGTAGCAGACAGAGCATACGCCCGTCTGGACTTCGCAGGTCAGTGCGGAGCGAATGCGGATCGACTGGATGCCAGCCTTCTCGATTTCGATGACATCCGGCTCGAGGATCATCTTGCCGGCATCGACGATACGCTCACCCGTGACCGGGTGGTCGATGTTGTCGAGAGCCGTACGTCCGAGAACGCGAACGCCGATGGAAGCAACGACCTGACCGGCATCGACGATGGCGGTCATGGTGAGGCCGTTTTCGGTGCCGCAATCCACGAGGTTGACGATGCAGTCCTGCGCCACGTCGACGAGACGACGGGTCAGGTAACCGGAGTTCGCCGTCTTCAAGGCGGTGTCTGCGAGACCCTTACGGGCACCGTGGGTCGAGTTGAAGTACTCGTTAACGGTCAGGCCTTCCTTGAAGTTCGAGATGATCGGGGTCTCGATGATTTCACCCGACGGCTTTGCCATTAGGCCGCGCATGCCGCCCAGCTGGCGCATCTGGTTCGGAGAACCACGGGCACCGGAGTGGGACATCATGTAGATCGCGTTCATCGGCTTCTGGCGACCGGTCTCGGCGTCGAATTCGACGGCCTTAATACGGGCCATCATGTCTTCGGCGACCTTCTCGGTTGCCTTGCCCCAGGCGTCGACGACCTTGTTGTACTTTTCGCCCTGAGTGATCAGGCCGTCATTGTACTGCTGCTCGTATTCCTTCACGAGAGCTTCGGTATCGCCGACGATCTTGACCTTCGAGTCCGGGATGATCATGTCGTCCTTGCCGAACGAAATGCCGGCCTTGCAGGCATGGGTAAAGCCGAGCTGCATGATCCGGTCGCAGAAGATCACCGTGTCCTTCTGACCGCAATGACGGTAGACCGTGTCGATCATCTTGGAGATGTTCTTCTTGGTCATTTCCTGGTTGCAGGTCTCGAACGGCACGTTGACGTTCTTCGGCAGAAGTTCGCCGATGATCAGACGACCAGGCGTCGTGTCATAGATCCTGGAAACCAACTTGCCGTCGGCATCCATGGTCTTGAAGCGACCCTTGATCTTCGAATGCAGGGTGACGACCTTGTTTTCAAGCGCATGGTGCAGTTCGCCCATGTCGGAGAAGGCCATGCCTTCGCCCGGCTCGCGCTCGTTCATGATCGACAGATAGTACAGGCCGAGAACCATGTCCTGCGATGGAACGATGATCGGTGCGCCGTTTGCCGGATGCAGGATGTTGTTCGTCGACATCATCAGAACGCGGGCTTCGAGCTGAGCTTCGAGCGACAGCGGCACGTGAACAGCCATCTGGTCACCGTCGAAGTCGGCGTTGAAGGCCGTGCAGACGAGCGGGTGCAGCTGGATGGCCTTGCCTTCGACCAGGATCGGTTCGAAGGCCTGGATGCCCAGGCGGTGCAGGGTTGGCGCACGATTGAGGAGAACGGGATGCTCGCGAATAACCTCGTCGAGGATATCCCAGACTTCCGGCTTTTCCTTTTCGACCAGCTTCTTGGCCTGCTTGACGGTGGACGAGAAGCCCTTGGCGTCAAGACGGGCGTAGATGAACGGCTTGAACAGTTCGAGCGCCATCTTCTTCGGCAGGCCGCACTGGTGCAGCTTCAGTTCCGGACCGGTCACGATGACCGAACGGCCGGAATAGTCGACGCGCTTGCCGAGAAGGTTCTGGCGGAAGCGGCCCTGCTTGCCCTTCAGCATATCGGACAGCGACTTCAGCGGACGCTTGTTGGCACCGGTGATGACGCGGCCACGACGGCCGTTGTCGAACAGCGCGTCCACAGATTCCTGCAGCATGCGCTTTTCGTTGCGGATGATGATGCCCGGAGCGCGCAGTTCGATCAGGCGCTTCAGACGGTTGTTACGGTTGATGACGCGGCGGTACAGATCGTTCAGGTCGGACGTCGCGAAACGGCCGCCATCGAGCGGAACCAGCGGACGCAGGTCCGGCGGGATGACCGGGACGACCTTCATGATCATCCATTCCGGGCGGTTGCCGGATTCGATGAAGTTCTCGACGATCTTGAGGCGCTTCATGAACTTCTTCTGCTTCAGTTCAGAAGTCGTTTCAGCAAGCTCGGCGCGCAGGTCGCCGGCGATCTTCTCGAGGTTCATCGAGGCGAGCATCTCGTAGATGGCTTCGGCGCCGATCATCGCCGTGAACTGGTCTTCACCATATTCCTCGATGGCGAGCATGTACTCTTCTTCGGAGAGAAGCTGGTTCTCCTTGAGAGCAGTCAGGCCCGGTTCGGTGACGATGTAGTTCTCGAAATAGAGAACGCGCTCGACATCCTTCAGCGTCATGTCGAGCAGTGTCGAGATACGCGAAGGAAGCGACTTCAGGAACCAGATATGGGCAACCGGAGCTGCGAGCTCGATATGGCCCATACGCTCACGGCGAACGCGCGACAGCGTGACTTCGACGCCGCACTTTTCGCAGATGATGCCCTTGTACTTCATGCGCTTGTACTTGCCGCACAGGCATTCGTAGTCCTTGATGGGCCCGAAGATACGCGCGCAGAAAAGACCGTCACGCTCAGGCTTGAACGTACGGTAGTTGATGGTCTCCGGCTTTTTGATTTCGCCATAGGACCAGGAGAGAATCTTCTCGGGCGACGCGATCGAGATGCGAATCGAGTCGAAGTGCTGCGCAGGCATCTGCGGATTGAAAAGGTTCATGACCTCTTGGTTCATGCCTATCTCCTTTGGGGCGAAGAGCCCTCGGCTTGCGACAGTGTCATCCAGTTTCCCGCGATGGATGGTCTGTCACGTCAGTATGGTGCTAGCCGCGAAATGCGGCAAAACTTTCCCTGCCAGCCGGCGGGAACCGGCTCAGGGAGCGGCGCGCGCTAAGTATCGCGCGCGCCTCCTTGACGATTACTCGGCTGCGTCCGGCAGTTGACCGTCGGCTGTCGTCTCGATCTTCGAGTTTTCCAGCTCGACCGACAGACCGAGCGAGCGCATTTCCTTGACGAGAACGTTGAAGCTCTCCGGAATGCCCGCCTCGAACGTATCGTCGCCGCGCACGATCGCTTCGTAGACCTTGGTACGGCCTGCCACGTCGTCCGACTTCACGGTCAGCATTTCCTGCAGGGTGTAGGCTGCGCCATAGGCTTCGAGAGCCCAGACTTCCATTTCCCCGAAGCGCTGGCCGCCGAACTGCGCCTTACCACCGAGCGGCTGCTGGGTGACGAGCGAGTAAGGACCAATCGAACGCGCGTGGATCTTGTCGTCCACAAGGTGGTTCAGCTTGATCATGTACATGTAGCCGACAGTGACCTTGCGGTCGAAGGCTTCACCGGTACGACCATCGTACAGGACCGACTGGCCCGACGAATGCAGACCGGCCTTGGTCAGCATTTCGGCAACGTCCGGCTCATGCGCACCGTCGAAGACCGGCGTTGCGATGGAGACGCCCCTGCGGGACTGTTCGGCCAGCTTGATGAGCGCGTCGTCGTCGAAGTGTGCCACTTCGTCTTTCGCCTCACTGGAGTAGACGTCCGTCAGGACGTTCTTCAGGTCGGTGATGTCCATGGTCTTGCGATACTCGTCGAGCATCTCGCCGATCTTCTTACCCATGCCGGCGCAAGCCCAGGCAAGGTGGGTTTCGAGGATCTGACCGACGTTCATACGCGACGGAACACCGAGCGGGTTCAAGCAGATGTCGACATGCGTTCCGTCTTCGAGGAACGGCATGTCTTCAACCGGCACGATACGCGAGACAACGCCCTTGTTACCGTGACGGCCGGCCATCTTGTCGCCCGGCTGGATCTTGCGCTTCACAGCAACAAAGACCTTGACCATCTTCATGACGCCCGGAGGCATTTCGTCGCCGCGCTGGACCTTTTCGACCTTGTCCATGAAGCGATGCTCGAGCAGCGACTTGGACTCGTCGTACTGGCCACGCAGTGCTTCGATTTCGCCCTGGACCTTTTCGTCCTCGACGGCGAACATCCACCACTGCGAGCGGGGATATTCGGAGACGACGGCGTTGGAGAGCTCGACGCCCTTCTTGAAACCCTTCGGGCCGGCAACCGACATCTGTCCACGCAGCATGTCGACCAGGCGGCTATAGACGTTACGGTCGAGGATCGCCTGTTCGTCGTCGCGGTCCTTGGCGAGGCGTTCGATTTCCTCACGCTCGATCGCCATCGCACGTTCGTCCTTTTCGACGCCGTGACGATTGAAGACGCGAACTTCGACGACGGTACCAAACGTGCCCGGAGGCATGCGCATGGAGGTGTCGCGAACGTCGGACGCCTTTTCACCGAAGATGGCGCGCAGAAGCTTTTCTTCCGGCGTCATCGGGCTTTCGCCCTTCGGGGTGATCTTGCCGACGAGGATGTCGCCAGGAGCGACTTCGGCGCCGATGTAGACGATGCCGGCTTCGTCGAGGTTCTTCAGCGCTTCTTCCGAAACGTTCGGAATGTCGCGCGTGATTTCTTCCGGACCAAGCTTGGTGTCACGGGCAGCCACTTCGAATTCCTCGATGTGGATGGAGGTGAACACGTCGTCGGACACGATGCGCTCGGACATGAGGATCGAGTCCTCGTAGTTGTAGCCGTTCCAAGGCATGAACGCGACGAGCGCGTTGCGGCCGAGTGCCAGGTCACCGAGGTCTGTGGACGGACCGTCAGCGATGATGTCGCCCTTGTTCAGAATATCGCCGACGGCGACCAGCGGACGCTGGTTGACGCACGTATTCTGGTTGGAGCGCTGGAACTTCTGCAGGCGGTAGATATCAACACCGGACTTGCCGGCATCGAGATCTTCCGTAGCGCGGATAACGATACGGGTCGCATCGACCTGGTCGACCACACCGCTACGGCGGGCAGCGATAGCAGCACCGGAGTCACGGGCAACGACCGGTTCCATGCCGGTACCGACGAAAGGCGCTTCGGCGCGAACCAGCGGCACGGCCTGACGCTGCATGTTCGAGCCCATGAGAGCGCGGTTGGCGTCGTCGTTTTCGAGGAACGGGATCAGAGCCGCTGCAACGGAGACGAGCTGCTTTGGCGAAACGTCCATCAGGTTGATGGTGTCGCGCGGGGACAGCATGACTTCGCCGGAGTGACGGCAGACGACGAACTCTTCAACGAAGGCGCCTTCGGCGGTCAGCTCGGAATTGGCCTGAGCCACGTAATACTTGGCCTCTTCCATAGCGGAGAGGTAGATCACGTCCTTGGTGACGACGCCGTCGACGATCTTGCGGTACGGGCTTTCGATGAAGCCATACTTGTTGACGCGTGCGAAGGTGGCCAGCGAGTTGATCAGACCGATGTTCGGGCCTTCCGGCGTTTCGATCGGGCAAATACGGCCGTAGTGGGTCGGGTGAACGTCGCGGACTTCGAAGCCTGCGCGCTCGCGGGTAAGACCACCCGGGCCAAGTGCCGAAAGACGGCGCTTGTGAGTGATTTCCGAGAGCGGGTTCACCTGGTCCATGAACTGCGACAGCTGCGAGGAACCGAAGAACTCACGAACGGCGGCAGCAGCCGGCTTGGCGTTGATCAGGTCCTGCGGCATGACGGTGTCGATCTCGATCGACGACATGCGTTCCTTGATCGCGCGTTCCATGCGGAGCAGGCCGAGGCGGTACTGGTTTTCCATCAGCTCACCGACAGAACGAACACGGCGGTTGCCGAGATTGTCGATGTCGTCGATTTCGCCCTTGCCGTCACGCAGTTCGACCAGCATCTTGACCACGGCCAGGATGTCGTCCTTGCGCAGAACGCGAACGGTATCTTCAACCTGCAGGTCGAGACGCATGTTCATCTTGACGCGGCCAACGGCCGACAGGTCGTAACGCTCGGCATCGAAGAACAGCGAGTTGAACATGGCTTCCGCGGAATCCATGGTCGGCGGCTCACCCGGACGCATGACGCGATAGATGTCGAACAGAGCGTCCTGACGGTTCTCGTTCTTGTCCGCATTCAGCGTGTTGCGGATATAGGCGCCGACATTGATGTGGTCGATGCCGAGAACCGGGATCTCGTCAAAGCCAGCTTCGAGGATGATCGGCAGGGTCTTCTCGTCGATTTCGTCGCCGGCTTCGAGATAGATCTCGCCGGTCGAGTAGTTGACGATGTCTTCAGCCAGATAGTTGCCGTACAGGTCTTCGTCGGTCGCCTTGAGAGCCTTGAGGCCCTTTTCGGTCAACTGACGGAGCAGACGCGGGGTCAGCTTCTTGCCGGCTTCAACGACGACTTCGCCGGTATCGGCGTCGACCATTTCGGACAGAGCCTTGGCACCCTTCAGCGTTTCCGCATTGAAAGGAATGCGCCAGCCGGTGCCGGAACGCTCGTAGTTCGACTTCGTGTAGAAGGTCGACAGGATTTCTTCGCCGTCCATGCCGAGGGCCATCAGCAGCGACGAGACCGGAATCTTGCGACGACGGTCGATACGGGCAAAGACGATGTCCTTGGCGTCGAATTCGATATCGAGCCAGGAACCGCGATAAGGGATGACGCGGGCAGCGAAAAGCAGCTTGCCGGAAGAGTGGCTCTTGCCCTTGTCGTGGTCGAAGAAGACGCCCGGCGAACGGTGCATCTGGGACACGATAACGCGTTCGGTACCGTTGACGATGAACGTACCGTTATCCGTCATGAGGGGCATGTCGCCCATGTAGACGGACTGCTCCTTGATGTCCTTGATGGACTTCGCGCCCGTATCCTCGTCGATATCGAACACGATGAGGCGCAGCGTCACCTTGAGCGGCGCTGCGTAGGTCAGGTCGCGCTGACGGCATTCCTCAACGTCGAACTTCGGAGGATCGAATTCGTAGGACACGAATTCAAGCATCGAAGCGCCGGAGAAATCGGTGATCGGGAAGACAGACTTGAAGACCGCATTAAGGCCTTCGTCCGGACGGCCGCCCTTGGGCTCTTCGACCATCAGGAATTGGTCATAGGATGCCTTCTGAACCTCGATGAGGTTCGGCATCTCCGTGACTTCGGGGATTTTACCAAAAAACTTGCGTACGCGCCTGCGACCATTAAACGAAAGGGTCTGCTGAGCCATCGTCGCTCCTTCAAAATTGCATCCGGGCCTGCAACGGACGGCTATCGGAGGCCAACCGATATCCCGTCGAACATGAGTCTCAATCTCGTCCCGCTTGCCGAGCCCCTAGGCCGGATTGCCTAGCGTATCGGTGGGGACCATCCTCTTGAGAACCCATTACCCAGGAGCCGTTTTCATACGGATCCTGGGTAATAAGTTCGAAGAAATAGACGGGAGAGATAGGATCTCCCCCGTCTTATTCCAGTATTACTTAACGTCGACCTTAGCGCCGGCGTCTTCAAGCTTCTTCTTGAGGTCAGCGGCTTCAGCCTTCGAAACAGCTTCCTTGACAGCCTTCGGAGCGCCTTCGACGAGGTCCTTGGCTTCCTTGAGGCCGAGACCGGTGATGGCGCGGACTTCCTTGATGACGTTGATCTTGTTCGCGCCGGCATCCGTGAGGATGACGTCGAACTCGGTCTTTTCTTCTTCAACGGCAGCAGCCGGGCCAGCAGCGGCAGCAACAGCTACCGGAGCAGCGGCGGAAACGCCCCACTTTTCTTCGAGAAGCTTGGAAAGCTCAGCAGCTTCCAGAACGGTCAGAGCCGAGAGGTCGTCTACGATCTTTGCGAGATCAGCCATTTTCATAGTTCCTTATATTGGTTCGAACTTGGTTTTGAACAGCGAAAAACCGCCTTAAGCGGCTTCGTCCTTCTTTGCATAGGCCGCGAACACGCGGGCAAGCTGGCTTGCCGGTGCTGCAACAACCCCTGCGATACGGGTAGCCGGCGTCTGGATCATGCCCAGAAGCTTTGCACGAAGCTCGTCCAGCGAAGGCAGGGTCGCAAGCGACTTGACTGCATCTGCGGTGAGCGTCGTGGAACCCATGGCGCCGCCCAGGACAACGACCTTGTCGTTGGTCTTGGCGAAATCCATGACGACCTTCGGTGCCGTGATCGGATCAGTGCTATATGCGATAAGCGTCTGACCCTTGAAGAGATCTACGATCCCTTCCGACTCCGTACCCTGAAGAGCGATCTTGGCCAGGCGGTTCTTCGCGACTTTGACGGTGCCGCCAGCAGCGCGCATTTTCGAACGAAAATCGTTCATCTGCGCAACTGTGACACCAGCATAGTGGGCCACGACAACCGAACCGGAAGCCTTGAAGACTTCGTTCAGCTCCGTGACGAATTCGCGTTTTTCCGCTCTTTCCACTGTCTGTCTCCAGTTGACGGGACCGCAATCCTGCAGGCCCCATCGGTTTGCCTTTGCCACAAAGGGCCTCTTTCAAGACCCCAAGCGACGCTTGAGGATCCTGCCCCCCTGCTCTGAAGCATTCGCTACAGGCACAAGGCACACCAGGCTCGAACCAACTTTCACAAGACGCATGACGCATCTTCAAAACTCGGGTCTTACCCGTCTCATGCAGGCTTGAATTATTAAGGCCTTGATCCCGAAGGATCCGAGCCACCCACAATCTCGGACAGGAGTTCCGGATTTCTCCGGAAATCCCCGGCCTCGAAAAGCCGGGAATTCTTATTGACCGGGACGAGACGTCCCGGCGAAACTTGTTATGCAGAAACCGACGACGGGTCGATCTTGACGCCCGGACCCATGGTCGAGGAGATCGCTACGCGCTTGACGTAGTTACCCTTGGCGCCAGCCGGCTTAGCCTTGATGACGGCGTCAGCGAAGGCCTTGATGTTTTCTTCGAGCGCCTTGGCGTCGAAGGAAGCCTTGCCGATGCCGGCATGAACGATACCAGCCTTTTCGACGCGGAACTCGACAGCGCCGCCCTTGGAAGCCTTGACGGCACCCGTGACGTCCATCGTAACCGTACCGACCTTAGGGTTCGGCATCATGCCACGCGGGCCGAGAACCTTACCGAGGCGACCGACGAGCGGCATCATGTCCGGGGTTGCGATGCAGCGATCGAAGTCGATCTTGCCGCCCTGGACGATTTCCAGCAGGTCTTCTGCGCCGACGATGTCTGCGCCTGCAGCCTTGGCTTCGTCAGCCTTGGCGCCACGTGCGAAGACGGCAACGCGAACGTCGCGGCCGGTGCCGTTCGGCAGGTTGACAACGCCACGGACCATCTGATCTGCGTGACGCGGGTCAACGCCGAGGTTCATGGCGATTTCGATGGTTTCATCGAACTTGGCAACCGCACGTTCCTTGACCATCGAGATGGCGTCGGAAAGGGCTACGAGCTTGGTCGGATCAACGCCTTCGCGGATCTTCTGAATACGCTTTGCAAGCTTTGCCATGTTATGCCACCACTTCCAGACCCATGGCGCGGGCAGAGCCCTCGATCATGGCCATTGCGCCTTCGATATCGGCAGCGTTGAGATCCTTCATCTTGGCTTCGGCGATCGACTTGATCTGAGCCTTGGTGAGAGTGCCGGCCTTGCCGCCCTTACCAGGCGTCTTGGAACCGGACGTGATCTTCGCTTCCTTCTTCAGCCAGTAGCTGACCGGAGGCTGCTTCATGACGAAGGTGAAGGACTTGTCCTGGTAATAGGTGATGACGACCGGGATCGGCATACCCTTTTCCATTTCCTGCGTGGCGGCATTGAACGCCTTGCAGAATTCCATGATGTTGATGCCACGCTGACCAAGCGCCGGGCCGATCGGCGGGGACGGGTTTGCCGATCCTGCCTTGACCTGAAGCTTGAGCTGGCCTGCTACTTTCTTAGCCATATCTCTCTGCCTTTCACTAACGGGACGGTTTCCCGACCCAACTTGCCGGTTTCACCCGGCGGCTGCGGTTGCGTGGTCCGGATCGTTGGAGCCCGGCTAAGACCCCTCACCTTCCACGCGGTTCGCGACTCGTCATCGCGACGAGGTCCGACATGCGGACCCCATAGTAAACTCAGACTTTTTCGACCTGAGCGTATTCGAGCTCGACCGGAGTGGCGCGACCGAAGATCGAAACCTCGACCTTGAGACGCGAACGCTCTTCGTCGACATCCTGAACGACACCGTTGAACGATGCAAACGGACCGTCGGAAACCCGAACCTGCTCGCCGATCTCGAAGGAGATCGAAGACTTCGGCCGCTCAACACCTTCCTGGACCTGACCGAGAATGCGCTCGGCTTCAAAGTCCGGAATCGGAACCGGCTTGTTGTCGGAACCGAGGAACCCGGTGACCTTCGGAGTATTCTTGATCAGGTGATAGGCTTCATCCGTCAGGTTCGCACGAACCATGACATAGCCCGGGAAGAATTTGCGCTCGCTGTCGACCTTGCGGCCACGACGCACTTCCGTCACCTTCTCGGTCGGAACGAGAATCTTCTCGAACAGATGCTCAAGCCCCTTCTGGCGAGCCTTGTTCTCGATGTCGTCTGCGACCTTCTTTTCGAAGTTCGAATATGCGTGGACGATATACCAGCGTGCCGCCATCTTCACTCTCCAGTTTTAAACGCTGACGTTCAGGATCAGGCGCAAAAGCCAGCCCATCAACTGATCCGCCGCGAAGAAAAACAGGGCAGCAAAGACAACCATAACCAGAACCATGGCCGTGGAGATTGCAGTCTCACGGCGGGACGGCCAGGTGATTTTCAGACCTTCGGAACGAACCTGCTTGAAGAACGTGACCGGATTGGTTTTGGATGCCATCGATTTTCCACGCAATTACGGCACGTAAAGCCGAACTCGCTCAGCCCCACGCACCGCGTGTCTGTTTTTCCCTACATAAACACCGCCTCCCCTTTTCACAAGAGGAAAAACAATGTTCGATTAAATTTCGCCGATTACCCGGCGCAGCCAAGTCCCAGACCGCTCAACAAGAATAGCGAGCTTTTTTGGACTGGCAGGGGCAGCCGGGCTTGAACCGACGACCTGCGGTTTTGGAGACCGCCGCTCTACCAACTGAGCTATACCCCTTCGCCCTGCCCGACAGCAAAACCACTTTCGATTCCGCGTCGTCTTAAGCTAGGCGCTCCCTTTACGGTGCGTCGCCGAACTTGGCAAGTGTGTTTTTGTGTTTACCGCATGTTCAGTATGCATCGCCGCGCCGATCGACCGGGTCGACGGCGCGGAGGCTTGCGAAGACAGGTTCCTTGCCGCCGAGTATGTCTGCGCCGGCAAGATCGATCGCGCCCGGCAAAACGGTTGCCGCACCTTTGCGCTCATGAACCGGCGGCAGCCGCTTCCATGCCAGGCGGGGCGGCTGGGCGACATAAGCGTCGGGCTCATTCACGAGCTCACCCATCACCCGATCGACAATGGTGGAAATACCGAGCTTGCGGCCTTCGGAATGATAGAAATTGCCCTTTACCTGGATTGCTCCGGCAAGCGCCTTGATGAAGCAGGCCAGCAGGCTTCTATCGATTCGCTCCGGGTGCCGCCAGAAAACATCCAGTCCGCCCTGGTGCGTTAGTCCGGGAATGTCGAAGACCGCTGCCCCCAGAACGATGGTAGGGACATCGGCTCTCAAGCTGTGAAGGCCGGTCGTGGAGTTGACAACGATGGAACCGTGACACTCGCGCAAAATATCGCCGAGATTGCCTTTCTCGATGAAGGCGACCCGATTCTCGATCCGATACTTGGCGGCAAGCTCCGTCACGACCTTGCGCCAGCCCTCAAGATCATTGTCGAGCGGATGCTGCTTGATGATCAGGCGTCCGTTTTCAGGCGCATGGCGCGAAAACGACTGCATGACCTGCTCCAGCATCTGCGACAGATGCCGATAGGGGGAATTCGCCCTGATCTGGTAGTCGCTCTGGAGCTGGAGCGCGAGCAGATAATTACGCTTCAGCTTGTCGTCGAAATACCCTTCCGGCAGATCGTGCCTTTCCCGGAACATGCGCGGCAGCCAGGAGAGATAGTCGAACAAAGCATCGTAATATTTGTCGGAGCGATAAAAGGGGAACATCATCCGGCCGAAATAGGCGACCAGATTATAGATCACCTCATTGGTCGCTTCCTGCCCGAATGTGTGCGGATAACGGTTCTTCAGGTCCGGATCGGCCACCTTGGCGGCAATCTGGCGAATACGTTCCGGATCGTTCGGGAAATGGGAAAAGCGTCCCATGCCGTCACGCTCCAGCGTTATCCAGTCGGGACGCAGGTAACCGAATTCAACCGCGTGACAGCGCACGCCGAGGCGACGCGCCACCCGCGCTGCGAGACGGTGATAGGGCAGCCGGTCGGCATAATAGAGAATGTCGGTGATGCCTTCGCGCTTTAGAAGCGCTGCAAGGTACCGCGGCCAGGCCTTCAATGTGCCGCGATAGTTGATCGCGCCGCGCTTGAACCAGTAGACTTGGTCGCCGAGGGAGAAATTCACCCTCCTCGTCTCCACGCCTCTCGCCTCGAACCCTTCGGAGAGTTCGCGCCAGAAAATCGAAGGAGGACCTTGCAGGAACAGAACTTTGGTCATACGCGATTCAGGACCTTCTAGACCTTGATGCGCCGAGAGATCGGACACAGAAAGCAGTGAGTTTCAGCCATTCGTCGTTAAGGTGGTTGGAATTCTCATCAAACCCACACCGCCGTCAATGCAAATACGGTTTCAGGTTGTTAATTCGCGTAAGCACTGTGACATGAAGAACCGCACTTTTCTCTTCCTTCAAGGCCCCGCCTCCCCTTTCTTCCGGCTTGTCGCAGGCAGGCTGGAGGCTGCAGGCGGCCGCGTCGAACGCGTCAATTTCTGCCTCGGCGATATGATCTTCTGGTGGCCCAGAAGAGGCCGCTTTTTTCGCGGCAAGAAGAGCGACTGGCCTGATTATCTCGCAGCCTTCATACGTCACCGGTCAGTGACAGACCTGATCATGCTCGGAGACGGCCGGGATTACCACGCAGTTGCCGCAGAACTCGGCCAGACCCTCGGCGTCAGGGTTCATATCATCGAGCATGGCTATCTGCGGCCTGACTGGCTGACCGTCGAACCGGACGGCATGTCGGCTCATTCGCGTTTTCCACAGGAACCGGCGGCAATCAGCGTGATCGCCGATGGCGTTCCACCTGTCGCGCGTGGGGGCCTGTTTCGATCGAGCTTCCTCACCTACGCGCTCTATGATTTGGCCTATCATATTCCCAATGTGCTGCTCGGCCCGTTTCTACACCGCCATTACAGAACCCACGGCGCGGTTCATCCCGTCATGGAATATAGCGGCTGGATTCGGAAAGGGTTGCTGGCTCGCTCAAGGCAACGACGGGCGGAGAAGGCGATTGCCGCAGCCACCCGACGGCCGGACGGGTCTGATGCCCGCTTCTTTCTGTTTCCCCTGCAATTGCCCGGCGACTACCAGATCATCCGGCATTCACCGGGCGGCGACCTCACTGCGATTGTCGAGGCTGTTATCGCTTCTTTCGCCAGACACGCGGGTGCCGACACCCGGCTCCTTTTCAAAGTCCACCCGATCGACAACGGTCTCTCAGGCTGGCCCGAGAAGATCGGCGATGCGGCCCTGCGACTGGGCGCAGGCAACCGGGTCTTCGTGGCTGACGGCGGCAATACCGATGCGTTGATTGAAAGATCGGCAGGCGTCGTTACGGTCAATTCCACGGTGGGGCTTACGGCACTCGGCCTCGGCCGCCCGGTCATCGCACTCGGTTCCGCCATCTACGATATCAAAGGCCTGACCTCGCAGGCGGCACTGGCGGATTTCTGGCCCCGGCCACCCCTACCCGATCCGGACCTGTTCGACGCTTTCATGCGAGCGCTGTCCGCCACCACACAGGTCCGCGGCGGCTTTATCGGGCGCGGCGCTCTTGAGGCCGGGGCGGACAATGTCGCAGCGCGCCTGCTCGAGGAGGGGGAACGGTTGCCGGAGAGCCTGCGCAAACCGAGAAACCAGGGCGCCTTCCGTTATGCAGGCGAGCTTTTTCCCGACTGGACCAGTTAGTCCTTCTTTGGCGGCTTGTCCGAGCCTGATGCGCATTCCCGGCTCATCCCCGTTCCCGGAGCATTTTCGAACGTGCATCGCGTTTCGGGAGGGTTGCCGCAAACCTTGTCGAGATTCTTGAAACCGACGCATTTTCCGTCAGGACCGCGATATCCGGGACCACCCTTGCAGCCGCATCCGGTGCAACTTGGCCGGTCGGGACAGGCAGAATAGGCTTTCGGTGCGGCAAGGACCGTCATCGCAATGCAGACGGCAGCGGAAATCAGCCGGAACAAGATAACAACCTCAAAGCCCGCAGAAATCCAGACGAAAAAAGGCCCCGCTGTTTCCAGCGGGGCCTTTCTCAATTCAGATGATTGCCGATTACTCGACGATCGAAGCGACGATGCCGGCACCGACGGTACGGCCGCCTTCGCGGATAGCGAAACGCAGCTTTTCTTCCATCGCGATCGGAACGATCAGCTCAACAGCAACCGTGACGTTGTCGCCCGGCATAACCATTTCCGTGCCTTCCGG
>UBNQ01000015.1 GCA_900466875.1 Hyphomicrobiales bacterium
CGAAACACGCAAGTCTTCAAGTGTAACTTTGACCCACACGACACAAACGCTCGCGGTCGGGCCGAATCCTGTGCAATAGTGCAGCCGTGGTGAAGGCAAGGGACATAAGGGAATGACAAACGGATCCGTAGCGTCGGCCGGCGGTCGCGGGTCGATTGATCCAGTCGAGCTGCTTCAGAAAATCTACGGTTACTCGTCCTTTCGTGGGCAGCAGGCCGACGTCATCGACCATGTCATATCGGGTGGCGATGCCGTCGTGCTGTTTCCGACCGGTGCCGGAAAATCACTGTGTTTCCAGATACCGGCCCTTTGCCGCGATGGCGTCGGGATCATCGTTTCGCCGCTGATCGCGTTGATGCGCGACCAGGTGGAAGCGCTGAAACAGGTCGGTATTCGGGCAGCCGCAGTGAATTCATCGCTGTCGCGCGAGGCGTTTGGAGAGGTTCGCCGCGATCTGGCCAAGGGCACCCTGGACCTTCTCTACGTGACGCCGGAACGGATCATGACCCAAGGGCTTCGCGACCTGCTCGGCAACACGAAAGTCTCCCTGTTTGCGATCGACGAAGCCCATTGCGTCTCGCAATGGGGGCATGATTTCCGTCCCGAATATCGCGAACTCGGCGAGCTTGCCCGTCTTTATCCGGGCGTGCCTCGGCTGGCATTGACGGCGACGGCCGATCCGCATACGCGCGACGACATCATCGGACGGCTGGCGCTCGATGATGCGAAAGTGTTCACCTCGTCCTTCGATCGGCCGAATATCTCCTACGAGATCGTCGAGAGAAACCAGCCACGCCAGCAGCTTCTGCAATTTTTGTCGCGCCATAAAGGATCGAGCGGGATCGTTTATTGCCTGTCTCGAGCGAAGGTCGAAGAGACGGCCGACTGGCTGAATGGCCAGGGCATTTATGCGCTGCCCTATCATGCCGGTCTCGAGCGGGATGTACGCGACAGGCACCAGGATGCCTTTCTGAAAGAGGAGGAGCTTTGCCTTGTCGCAACTGTTGCCTTCGGCATGGGCATCGACAAGCCGAATGTACGTTATGTCGCCCATCTCGATCTCCCCGGCTCGGTCGAGGCCTATTATCAGGAGACAGGTCGGGCGGGCCGCGATGGCATGCCGTCTGAGGTGTGGATGGCTTACGGCATGGCCGATGTGATCCAGCGCGGCCGGATGATCGATGGCGGCAATTCCGCCGAGGAGGTCAAACGGGTCGAGCGCGCCAAGCTGAACGCGCTTCTCGGTATCTGCGAGACCGCAGGCTGCCGGCGCCAGGCGATCCTTGCCCATTTCGGCGAACCGCATGGCGGGCATTGCGGCAACTGCGACACATGCCTGAAACCCGTCGACACATGGGATGGGACGGACGCTGCGATCAAGGCGCTGGCCGCCATCTATCGGACCGGCGAGCGTTTCGGCACCGGCCATGTGATCGACGTGCTGATCGGCAATGACACGGAAAAGACGCAGCGTTTCGGCCATACCGGGATGCCCGTGTTCGGCGCTGGCCGGAATCTCCCCGTCAAAACCTGGCAGTCGGTCTACCGCCAGCTTCTTGCAGCCGGCCTCGTGCGGGTCGATCACGACGCGTTCGGCGCGCTGAAGCTGGAGCCGGAGGCGCGGGCGGTGTTTCGGCACGAGCGCGAGATCCGCTTCCGAAAAGACCGGCCTGCGGGCCGCAAGGCGGATCGCAATAGCTCGGCGAGCGCGAAAGGTGCACGCTCGCAGCTGGACGAGGCAGATGCCGTGCTGTTTGAGGCTCTGCGCAGGAAACGGACGGAGATCGCCAAGGAATTGTCCATTCCGCCTTATGTCGTGTTTGCCGATACGACACTTGTCGGTTTTGCGACCCTTAAGCCCAGCAGCCAAGAGGCAATGCTGGAAGTGTCCGGCGTCGGGCAAACGAAGTTGGAGCGATACGGCGATGCATTTCTGGATATCATCCGTCAACATGAAGGATAGCGTTGAATTCGGCGGCTGAACTGCCAAAACTTTAGCGAACCCTTTAAAACGGGGAGTTGACCTGACGACCCTTGCCGGGAATGATCCTGCCGCTTTCGCCTGATCGACGCCTGTTTATTTTCATCGCCGACACTCAATGGAGCATGTTCGAGCTCCCCTTTCGGTCGGCTTTACGGTTCAATCCACCCACCCAATGGAGAGTAAAGATGAGCCTACGTATTAACGATATCGCCCCGGATTTTCAGGCCGACACGTCCAAGGGCCCGATCTCCTTCCATGAATGGATCGGCGACAATTATGCGGTCCTGTTCTCGCATCCGAAGAATTTCACCCCCGTCTGCACCACGGAGCTTGGCACCATGGCGGGCCTTGCGGGCGAATTCGCCAAGCGCGGCGTCAAGATCATCGGCATCTCGGTCGATCCGGTCGAGAGCCATGAGAAGTGGAAGGGTGATATCCGCACTGCCACCGGCTTCGATGTCGATTATCCGCTGATCGGCGACAAGGATCTGAAGGTCGCCAAGCTTTATGACATGCTGCCTGCAGGCGCCGGCGAGAGCTCGGAAGGCCGCACGCCGGCCGACAACGCAACAGTTCGCTCCGTCTTCATCATCGGCCCGGACAAGAAGATCAAGCTGGTACTGACCTACCCGATGACGACGGGCCGCAACTTCGACGAAATCTTGCGGGCGATAGACAGCATCCAGCTGACGGCAAAACATCAGGTGGCGACGCCGGCAAACTGGAAACAGGGCGACGACGTGATCATCACCGCAGCGGTCTCGAATGAAGATGCAATCCAGCGTTTCGGCTCTTTCGATACGGTCCTGCCCTATCTGCGCAAGACGAAACAGCCGACGGCCTGATCGGTCGTATCACAGATACAAAAAGGGGAGCTTTGGCTCCCCTTTTTCATGCGCATCGATCAACCGCATCACGGCCCGTCAATCGATCGTCTTCACGCTGGAATCAGCCAGGCCTCGGGTCCAGTATCCGGCAGCCTTCAGCCAGGGAAGCGGGTGGTTGCGGTTTTCGGTCAGGTAGATCTTGATCGCACGGGCAACCGATGCTTCCGCCGCCACCCACACGAATGTGTCGGCCGTCAGTGCCAGTTCGTCGAGTGCCGCGATGATCGGCAGCGGATCGGTCACCGCCAAGGCCGGACGATGCACCCAGCGCATGTCGAGCGCGGCGGCGCTTGCGAACTGCTGCTCTTCCGCCGAGCCGGTTACCGCGCCGATGGCAATGATCTCGTCGCCGGCCTTGGCCTCCTCGATCAACCGTCCGATCGCCGGCAGCGCCGTTTCGTCGCCGACCAGAACCCATTTGCTGACGCCGGTAATCACGGCGGAACCGCGCGGCCCGGCAATCGTCACGGTTGCTCCGGGTTTTGTTTCCAACGCCCATTTCGTCGCCGGACCCGCCTCATGCACGGCAAAATCCAGCACCAGCCGGCCGGCTTGATTGTCGTAGGAGCGCGGCGTGTAATCCCGCATTTCCATCTCGCCGTTGGCGCCCGGCACGAGCACCTTCACATGGTCGTCGGCGCCAAGGCTGACAAAATCGGAAAGGCTCTCGCCGATAAGCGTGATGCGCAGCATCTGCGGCGTGATGCTGTCGACGGATTCGACGGTCAGCTCGCGGCGCTTGAGTTCGTGTCGCACGCGGTCGATGACGGGATAGGTTGCGGAAGTGGCGGAGGAAGGTGTCGCTGAAGTGTCCATCATTGTCCTGTTGTCTGGTTTGGACCATGGGTCTGCCGGACATGACCGCGCAGACCGTTGGTCGCTCCAATCGATCCTGCGCGTCGATTGACGTGAACGCTTACGTGCCGATCCGTGATCGACAATATGGGAGTGACCTATCGCGACAGCCGAATGCAGGCAAGCCGGTTGGCTAAAAAACTTTCGTGAATAACTCAACTTATCTGAAGGCTGTCAGCCCAGCTCGAGCGTCGTCACCCCGAAAACGCCTTCCCTCCCGAAGGACGGCGGCATTCCGCGATACATCCGGGTGGTCCGGAAACCACGCTCGAATCCGTTCTGCGAAAGAAGGCCGGTAAAGTCGGTCTGGCCGGCGGGCACGTCGATATGGATGGTTTCGCCTTCAGTCTTCGCCGCGCAGGCATCCAGCAATGCCTTTGCCGCACCGGCATCGGAGGCAAAAAGCGGCCCGATCTTGTGTCCTTGATGGCACCGGCGCGAGACGGCATAACCGACAATGGCACCGTTGCGGACAAGCACTTGTGTGTGTCGCGGCAAGGCCAGCCACTCCCGCAGAAATTCTGGCCGGCTGCTTGCAAAATGCCGGCTGTCGAATTCCATCAATGTCGGCAGGTGTGCTTCGTCGAGCGCGATGATCTCAGGATCGAGCCGGCCCTTGAGCGTGCCGCTCCAGCGAAACGTCTCGTAGTCGGGTAAAAAGCCCATTAAGCGATAATTGGTCTGCTGTTCCGGCACACCGTCGAGGCCGATCGTGCGGCCTTCGAGATGCGCCATGCCCGCATCCCACACCCGCCGTCCATAGCCTTTCCCGCGAAAATCGGGATGCGCGATATAGAGACCGATAAAGCCGAAAGCGCTGCCATAACGAATGGCGGAAATGCCCGCAGTCATCACTCCATCGACGAAACAGCCGATAAAACCCTGAGGGTCTGCCGCCTGAAACGGCACCGCATCGGCTAGCCCTGGATTCCAACCCTCGGCCTTCGCCCAGCCGATTAGGATCGCGATCTCCGTCAGGTCGAGCGGGCGGATCACCATCTCGCTCATGAACGTGTCAGCCGATCGGGCGAAAATTCTTCCATCATACCGCGATATGGTTTCGAGATCGGCCTTGCATAGGCGCCGCGCTTGGCTGTCGAAAGACCCAGTGTCACCAGCGATTCCGCCTGTTTCACTGCGGCTGCAACGCCATCCACCACTGGCACGCCGAATTCCGCGCGCAATTCGGCCGTCAGGTCCGCCATGCCGGCGCAACCGAGGATGATCGCTTCCGCCCTGTCCTCTTTCAGCGCCAGCGCAATTTCATTGCGCAACCGGTCGCGGGCGTTGGAATTCGGATCTTCCAGCGACAGCACGGGAATGTCGGCTGCGCGCACCGTGCAGCGCGACGACATGCCGTAGCGATACACCAGATGTTCGATCGGCAGCCGCGAGCGTTCCATCGTCGTCACAACGGTGAATTTCTGGGCGATGAAGGCGGTGGCGGACACTGCAGCCTCGCAGATGCCGATGACCGGCACATCGGCAAGCGCCCGTGCCGCATCAAGGCCCGTATCATCGAAACAGGCGATAACGACGGCATCGACGCCCGCCTTTTCGCCGGCAGCGATTTCCTTGAGCAGGCCCGGAATGGCAAAGACCTCGTCATAATAGCCTTCGATGGAAACCGGTCCCATGGACGAGGTGACGGCAATGATCTCCGTGTCGCGGCCCGCAACACGCCGGGCGCTGTCGGAAATCGTTGCGGTCATGCCGGCGGTGGTGTTCGGATTGACGATGAGAATACGCATGGGCTGCATGTCAGGACCGCAGCCTGCGGCGGTTGAGATGAACGATCAGACCGAGCGTGCCGGCAATCACCAGGAAGGAGAAGAGGGTCGTGACCGTGCCGAGTGCGTAAAGCACCGGTGTCGTGACATTCGTCGTCATCCCGTAGATTTCGAGCGGCAGCGTGTTGAACGAACCTGAAGTCATCAGCGTGCGGGCGAATTCGTCATAGGAAAGCGTGAAGCCGAAAAGGCCGACGCCGATCAGGCTCGGTGCGATCATCGGCAGCACGACATTTGAAAATGTCTGCCAGGACGAGGCGCCGAGATCACGGGCAGCTTCTTCGTAGGCCGGCGAAAAACGGTTGAACACGGCAAACATGATCAGCACGCCGAAGGGCAGCGTCCATGTCAGGTGCGCGCCGAAAGCCGATGAATACCAGGCCGGCTGCAGGCCGAGCTGGCTGAACAGCACGCCGATGCCGAGTGACACGATGATCGACGGCACGACAAGGCTTGCGACCGCCAGATAAAACAGCGCCGTCGCGCCGATGAAGCCGCGTCGGAAGGCAAGCCCTGCCAGCAGCGACACGACGACGGTCACCAGCATCACCATGATACCGAGCATGGCCGAGCGGCGGAACGAGCCACCGAAATCGCCCACTGCCTGGGTTTCGAACAGGTTGGCGAACCAGCGCAGCGACACGCCGTTGAGCGGGAAGGTGAGGCCACCATTCGGACCCTGGAAGGACAGGATCAGCACCGCCGAAAGCGGCCCGTAGAGGAACAGCACGAAGACGGCAAAGAAGATGGCGAGAAGGTAGAATTCGCGGGAGCGTTTTTCACGGTACATTTCAAAGCTCCTTGCGGATATCGACGATGCGCAGGATGCCTGCGACCATCAGCAGGACCAGCACCAGCAGCACGACGGCATTGGCGGCGGCGGCGGGATATTGCAGCAACGACATCTGGTTTTTCATCATCAGCGCCACGGACGCGCTCTGCCCGCCGGACATCACCTGCACGGTGGAAAAATCAGCCATGACCAGCGTCACGACGAAGATCGTGCCGATCGCCATGCCGGGCTTGGCCAGCGGAATGATGACATTGGAGAGGACCTGCCATGACGAGGCGCCGGCATCGCGTGCCGCCTCGACCAGCGACTTGTCGATGCGCATCAGCGTGTTGAAGATCGGCGTCACCATGAACAGCGTGTAGAGATGCACCATGGCGAGCACGACCGCGAAATCGGAATAAAGCAGCCATTCCACCGGCTCGGAAATCGCCCCCGAGTTCACCAGAGCCGAGTTGATCAGCCCGTTGCGCCCGAGAACAGGGATCCAGGAAATCATCCGGATGATGTTGGAGGTGAGAAACGGCACGGTGCAGATCAGGAAAAGCACCATCTGCATCGACGTGGTGCGGATGTGGAAGGCAAGGAAATAGGCGACCCAGAAACCGATGACGAGCGTGATCGCCCAGACCAGAACGGCATATTTCAGCGTGTTGAGATAGGTCTTCCAGGTAACCCACGAACCGAGCGTTTCAGCATAGTTCATCGTCAGGAAATCGGGATACATCTGGGCAAAATCATAATCCCAGAAACTGACGACGGCGATCATCAGGATCGGCAGAAGCAGGAAGAACCCCAGGATCAAGGTCAGCGGGATCGCCTGCAGATAGGAGATCACGGCAAGCGGCAGGCGAAAGCCTTTAGGGCTTACCCGACCGGCATTTTGCGTATCCGTTGATGTGATCGTCGCCATTCACCGTGTCCCTTCGTATCTGGGAGAGGCTGCATCCCCTCCGCCCTCATCCCTGTGCTTGTCACAGGGATCCAGCCGACGCGCGTCCGCGCGGCGAAAGAGTCTTTCCAGCCCAAGGACTTGGGCTGGCTGGATTCCTGCGACAAGCACAGGAATGAGGGAGGTAGGGCAATGCCTCCGACTTCCCCTCGCTCGAACGAGGAGAAGTTTGGCCCCACATTTTAAGCCGCGATGAACTCGTTCCAGCGGCGGACCATGTAGCGGTCCTCGTCCATCACGGAGTTCCAGCAGGCGACATGACCCATGCGCTCTTCGAAGGAGCCGCCGTCGCGCACCGCGCCGGCCTTTTCCATGACCTTGCCGTCCGGCGCGACGATGTCGCCGGCTGCAGCCTTGCCTTCGATCCAGTAGCCCCACTCGTCGGCCGACATGTGTTCCTTGGCGGTTTCCATGCAGGCGGAATAATAACCCTGGCGGTTGAGATAGGCGCCGACCCAGCCGGACGTGTACCAGTTGATATATTCATAGGCCGCATCGAGCTGCGCACCGGTCAGATGCGTGGCGAGACCCAGACCGCCGCCCCACGAGCGATAGCCTTCCTTGAGCGGCTGGTATTTGCAGGCGATGCCCTTGGAACGCACCGCGGCAACCGCCGGCGACCACATGGACTGGATGACGACTTCGCCGGACGACATCAGGTTGACCGATTCATCGAATGACTTCCAGAAGGCGCGGAACTGGCCGTCCTGCTTGGCCTTGATCAGGAAATCGATCGTCTTGTCGATCTCTTCCTTGGTCATGTTGCCCTTGTCGGCATATTTCAGGTTGCCCATCGCTTCCATGATCATCGCGGCATCCATGATACCGATCGACGGGATGTTGAGGATCGAGGTCTTGCCCTTGAACTTCGGATCCATGATATCGGCCCAGGTGGTGATCTCGCGGCCGACGAGGTCAGGCCGAATGCCGAGCGTGTCGGCATTGTAGATCGTCGGCATCATGGTGAAAAACTGGGTTTCTTCCTTGGCGAAAGTCTTGTCGCCGGCCTTTTCGACAAAGCCGACCGTATGCGGTGCGGTGCCTTGCGCAATCACGCTGTCGGGCTTCAGCTTGCCGTTCTTGAACAGCGGCACGACCTTGTCGTAATATTTCAGCTTCTTCACATCCATCGGCTGGATCACGCCGGCGGCATAGACCTTCTTCAGGATCCAGTATTCGATATCGGCGATGTCATAGGATTTCGGCTGGGTGACCGCGCGCTGGGCGGCAGCATCCGAATCCGTTGCCGTCATTTCGAGCGTGATGCCGAGATCGGCCTTGCACTTCTCGGCGATCGCATTGAGGTTCGACACGCCCGTGCCGAACTGGCGAAGCGTGATCGGGTTCTGCGCCCAGATGGTCGGGAAGCCGGTGATCGCGCCCGAACCTGCGGCAAGACCGGCAGCAGCCGATGCCGTCTTCAGAAGCGAGCGGCGGGATATGCCTTTGGCCGTCTTGTCGGTGCCCGTTTTCGTCGTCTCGGTCATGTCAGTTCTCCTCTTGAGGTTTATTGTTATGTTTCAGTGCTTCAGCCGACCCAGTACGAGCGCGTCCTGACGCTCCCAACTGAGCGGAATTGCATCGCCCACCTTCACCGGGTTGGCGAAAAAGTCCTTGTCGCTGAGGATAGCGGTGAAATCCTCGATGCCGGCCCCGTTGACGGTGAGCTTCACGGAAGAGCCGCGATATTCGACGTTTGAAACGGAACCGGTAAAGCCCAGCCCCGCCTCCGTGGCCGGCGCGACACGCACGTGATCGGTACGCACGGCAATGTCGGCCGTGTCGATAAGACCTGCAGCATCGGCGCCGATGGCGAGAAAATCGCCGCCGGCCGGCACCGAGATCATCAGCGCGTCGCCTTCGCTCTTCGTCACCCGGCCGGAAATCACGTTATGGTCGCCCATGAACTTTGCGACGAAGGCGGTTGCCGGCCGCTCGAACACGGTGCGCGGATGAGCAGCCTGTTCGATGCGCCCGTCATTCATGATGACGATGATATCGGCCAGCGCCATCGCCTCTTCCTGGCTGTGTGTTACATGCACGAAAGTGATGCCGAGCGAGGTCTGCAGCTTTTTCAGCTCTGCCCGCATGCGGATTTTCAAAAACGGGTCGAGCGCCGAAAGTGGCTCGTCAAGAAGAAGCGCTTCCGGATCGGTGATCAGCGCGCGGGCGAGCGCCACGCGCTGCTGCTGGCCGCCGGAAAGCTGCGCCGGGCGGCGCGTCGCATAGGCTTCGAGCTGCATCAGCCGCAGCATGTCCATCGCCTTGGCGCGGCGTTCGTCCTTTTCGACGCCCTTCATCTTCAGCGAAAAGGCGACATTGTCGACGAGGTCGAGATGCGGGAACAGCGCATAGGATTGGAACATCATCGCCGTGCCGCGCCGGGCCGGCGGCAGATCGGTGACGACGGCATTGCCGAGACGGATATCGCCGGTTGAGATGCTCTCGTGGCCGGCAATCATTCTGAGCGTCGAGGTCTTGCCGCAGCCGGACGGGCCGAGAAGGCAGCAATAGGTGCCGGCTGGGATTTTCAGGCTGATCTCGTCGACAGCGGTGGTGCTGCCATAGATCTTGGAGACGGATACGATGTCTATTTCAGCGGCTTTGCTCATAGGCATTCTCCTGCAACTATTGTGGTGATGCAGGAGCTGTGCCAGTTCAATTCTCCGTTGAAGATCAACGATATTTCAGGCCGGGACTTTTTTGGAATTTGCGGTTGCGCAAAATTGCAGCGATCGTTTTCGATCCTCTGTGCAAATTGTATGCAATCTGAAGGTGAGATTGCGAAACATCCTACTAGGCAAAATACCCCGCCGCGCGTTAGAACAGGGCATGCCGGACGAAAACCCATGACCTTGCTCGAAAAGACCTCAGCTTCCCTTGATCCCGTGACCGAAGACCGCTCGATGGCGATCCGCGACACCCTGCGCAACGCCATTATAGACCGGCGTTTGGCGCCGGGGACGAAATTGTCTGAGACGGAGGTCGGAGCGCTTTTCGATGTCAGTCGCACCGTCGCCCGTGCTGCCCTGCAGATGCTGACCTTCGAAGGGCTGGTAAAGACCGAGCGCAACCGCGGCGCCTTCGTCTCTCACCCCACGCCGGAAGAGGCCCGCCAGATTTTTGCCTCCCGCCGCCTGATCGAGCCTGGCATCGTGACTGCGGCCGTGGAGCGCATCACGCCGGACGATATCGACCGTTTTCGCGAACAGCTGGTCGAGGAAGAGCGCTACATTAACGAGCGCGGCCCGGCAGCAAGGCGGGCGGAAATTAAGGCATCCGGCGATTTCCACCTGATGCTGGCCTCGGTTGCCGGCAATGCCATTCTGCAGCGGTTTATGGATGAGCTTGTCGCGCGCTCCTCGCTGGTCATCGCGCTTTACGGCCGCTCCGGCGTGTCGAGTTGCGGTCACAGCGAACATTTCGCCATTCTCGACCTGATCGAACGCGGTGACGCCAAGCGTGCCGCCGACCTGATGCTGCACCATATCGATCACATCGAAGCCGATCTCGATCTTCAGCTGAAGCAGGGCGTGGCGCTGAAGGATGCCCTGGCGACCGGTTGAACCTTTCAATCGGCATTTTTCCTCGGGCGACTGTCATGCCACTGTAAATGTCGCTGCTTAAGACATCTCACGCGGTCTGCACGGCTGTGCAGCAAACAGGCGTGAAATGTAGCATGAGAGACGACAAAAGAATGCGCTTTGTCAGCGCGGAACAGGTGGCAAAGCTTGCGGGGGTCTCGCGTTCCGCCGTATCGCGCACCTTCACCGAAGGCGCCAGTGTTGCCCCGGCGACACGCGAAAAGGTGCTGAAGGCGGCCGAGGAACTCGGATATCACGTCAATGACCTTGCCCGCGGCGTGCTTGCCAACCAGAGCCGGTTGGTCGGCGTGGTGGCGACCAAGCCGGAAATCGGATTTCGCGCCCATCTGACGGCGGCGCTGACCAAGGCTCTCATTCGCCGTGGCTCAATTCCCGTCCTCATCAATACCGGCGAGACCGAGGAAGAGCTTCTGGCGGCCCAGAAAATGCTGATCGGCCACCGTGCCGAGGCAACCGTCATCCTCTCCGGTTCGCCGCCGGCGAGCTTCTTCGAACTCGCGCAGCGCAACGGCCAGCCGCTGGTCGTCATCGGCCGGTCCGAACCCGATGCCGACCGTGTTCTGGCCGGCAATGCCGAAGCCTCACGGGAGGCGGCCGACACTTTCATCGCCGCCGGACGCCGCAGGCTGGCAGTCATCGGCTCCCGTTCCGCCACGCCCAGCATCGCCGAGCGAGAAATTGCCTTTGTCGCTGCGGCCGAGGCTTCTGGCTTTGTGGTGCGCATCGCGCATGGCCGCGATTCCGACTATGACGGCGGCATCATTGCGGCTCGGGAATTGTTTTCCGAGGGTGAGCGGCCGGACGCGATCTTCTGCGCCAACGACCTTCTGGCATTCGGCGCGATGGACGTGATCCGTCAGGAGTTTTCCCTTTCGGTGCCGGACGACGTCGCACTGATCGGTTTCGACGACGTGCCGGAAGCAGCATGGCTGAGTTACGACCTCACCACCTTCCGGCAGGATCCGGCCGCGATCGCGGCGCGCGCCGTGATGCTGCTCGACCGGCGGCAGCAGAATCCCGACGAGCCGCGCGCCTGTGAGCGGGTCATTCCGCAGATCGTGTTCCGCAAGAGTTTTTCCCGGTCCTGACGATCAGGCGACCGCATTTCTCCTTTTGCCTTCGAGCAGGTCGATGATCGAGTTCGCGGCATCGAGAACATTGGTGCCCGGCCCGAAGACGGCGGCGACGCCGTTTTCCAGCAGGTAGTCGTAATCCTGCCGCGGAATGACGCCGCCGACGACGACGATGACGTTTTCGGCGCCCTTCTGCCTCAGCGCTTCCACCAGTTGCGGCGCAAGCGTCCGGTGACCGGCGGCAAGCGACGACATGCCGACGACCTGCACCTTTTGCCTAACCGCCAGATCGGCCGCCTCTTCCGGCGTCTGGAACAGAGGGCCGGCCAGCACCTCGAAACCGATATCTCCGAAGGCAGAGGCGATCACCTTTGCGCCACGGTCATGCCCATCCTGCCCGAGCTTGGCGACCAGGATCTTCGGCTTGCCCTTGCCGGAAGAATGACCGTAGTCGGATAGCCGGCTTACGATCGTTCTATATTCCGGATCGTCGTTGTATGCCGGACCGTAGATGTCGCCGACCACTTCCGGTACGGCCGAATGATCGCCGAAGGATTGCCGCATCGCGTCGGAGATCTCGCCCACGGTGGCGCGGGCGCGGGCAGCCTCGACGGCGGCTTCCAGCAGGTTGCCATCACCGGACTTCGCCACTTCGGAAAGAGCGGCGAGCGCCTGCTCCAATTTTTTCGGATCGCGCTGGCGGCGAACCGTTTCCAGCCGGTCGATCTGCGCCTTGCGAACGGCCGAATTGTCGATCGCCAGAATGTCGATATCGTCCTCGTTTTCCAGCCGGAACTTGTTGACCCCGACGATGATCTCTTCCGACCGGTCGACCTTCGCCTGGCGCAAAGTTGCCGCTTCCTCAATCAGGCGCTTGGGCAGGCCGTCGGCAACCGCCTTGGTCATGCCGCCGAGTTTTTCGACCTCTTCGATCAGGCCCCAGGCCTTTTCCGCCAGTTCGTTGGTCAGGCTTTCTACGTAATAGGAACCGGCAAGCGGATCGACGACCTTGGTAACGCCGGTCTCGTGCTGCAGGATCAACTGGGTGTTGCGGGCAATGCGGGCGGAAAAATCGGTCGGCAGCGCCATCGCCTCGTCCAGCGCATTGGTATGCAGCGATTGTGTGCCGCCGAGAACGGCGGACAGCGCCTCATAGGCGGTGCGGATGACGTTGTTATAGGGGTCCTGTTCCTGCAGCGAGACACCGGACGTCTGGCAATGGGTGCGCAGCATCAGCGAGCCGGGCTTTTTCGGTTCGAACTCTTCCATGATCCGCGACCAGAGCAGGCGGGCGGCACGAAGCTTTGCCGCTTCCATGAAGAAGTTCATGCCGATGGCGAAGAAGAAGGAGAGCCGCCCGGCGAAATCGTCGACATTCAGGCCCTTGGCGATCGCGGCCCGCACATATTCCCGCCCGTCGGCCAGCGTGAAGGCCAGTTCCTGCACCAGCGTCGCGCCCGCCTCCTGCATATGGTAGCCGGAGATCGAGATGGAGTTGAAACGCGGCATTTCCTTTGCCGTATATTCGATGATGTCGGCAACTATCCGCATCGAAGGCTCGGGCGGATAGATATAGGTGTTGCGGACCATGAACTCCTTGAGGATGTCGTTCTGGATCGTCCCGGAAAGCTCGGCGTGCGAACAGCCCTGTTCCTCTCCGGCGACGATGAAGGAGGCAAGGATCGGGATGACGGCCCCGTTCATCGTCATCGAGACGGACATCTCTTTCAGCGGAATGCCGTCGAACAGGATCTTCATGTCCTCGACGCTGTCGATCGCCACGCCGGCCTTGCCGACATCGCCCTCGACGCGTGGATGGTCGCTGTCGTAACCGCGGTGGGTGGCAAGATCGAAGGCGACGGAAAGGCCTTTTTGGCCGGCGGCAAGATTTCGGCGATAGAAGGCATTGGAGGCTTCCGCGGTGGAAAAGCCCGCATACTGGCGGATCGTCCAGGGCCGGCCGGCATACATGGTGGCACGCGGCCCGCGAACGAAGGGTTTGATACCCGGCATCGTGTCGAGGTGATCGATGCCATCAAGATCGTCTGCCGTATAGAGCGGCTTGATGTCGATACCTTCCGCCGTGTGCCAAGTCAGCGTCTCGGGCGATGCCTTCAGCTCCTTTTCGGCAAGCTTCTCCCAATCGTCCCTGTTGGCTTTCGAGCTGTTGTCCGACACCGGTTTCCTCCTGAACATGCGGTTTCGTTCACGCGCGTTTTTCAAACGCCGTGCTGATCAATATAGAACTCGGACGCGGCGCTGAAAGCTGCCTCGTAAGTTTAAGTTTATGTGACACCTTTCAGCGCCCCGTTCGGCAGTTTTTATCCGCGACTCCGGTTGCTCTGCGATGACGGGACGATGGGCGAGGGGGCGTGATCTTCTCTTCAGAAGAAGATGCCATGCACG
>UBNQ01000009.1 GCA_900466875.1 Hyphomicrobiales bacterium
ACCCGACGTGTCCCGGCCGATCCTCGTCCTCGGGTTTAACCCGAGGATCACCCGAGGAAAAAAACGCTCAAGCACCAAGGGCGGACTCCGCGCGAAGCCCGGAAATTCCAGCCTTTCTTCACCTTGTGCCGAAATAGTCTGAAACAAGGCGATTTAATGCTTTAAAACGCTTGGAAGACAGGGGGCCTGCTCCATATAAAGCACGCTTATTCCATCCTCATATGCTTGGTGACTTCATGAACTATCAGGTCGTATCCGCCCATTGGCCGATTGGCGGAGGCGAAGCGGGGGAACTCGTACGCGGCTATGACTGGTCGAAGACCTCGCTCGGTCCGATCGCCGAATGGCCGTCGCATCTGAGGATCAAGGTCAACTCGATCGTCAACTCGCCCATTCCCCAGGTGCTGATGTGGGGCGACGACCATGTGATGATCTACAATGACGGCTACATCGAGATCGCCGGAAACTACCATCCCCGCGCGCTCGGCGATACCGTGCACGGTATCTGGCCGGAAATCTGGGACTGGAACAGACAAATCCTCGACGCCGGGTTCCGCGGGGAAGTGCAATCCTTCCGCGACCAGGTGATGGTGCTGCACCGGCACGGTGTGCCGGAAGACGTGATCTTCGACCTGTTCTACACGCCGATCTATGCCGAAAGCGGCAAGGTCGACGGCGTTCTCTGTACGGTGCTTGAAAACACCGAGAAGGTGAGAGCCCTCAACGCCCTGGCCGAAAGCCGCGAGGAGCTGGCCCGGCTCACCAATGCCTTGCCGATCCTGGTCGGCTTCATCGACCGTGACGGCATCTATCGCTTTGCCAATGAAGGCTATCGCGAATGGTTCGGGCTCCCCGGTGCCGACGTGATCGGAAAACATGTCGCCGATATTGTCGGGCAGGATTATTACAAGACCCGCGTCCCGTTCATCAACAAGGCGTTTTCCGGCGAAGCGATCATCAGCGACACGGTGATCCGCCGGCCGGACGGACAAAGCCGCGCGGCGGAAGTCCGCTACGTGCCGCGGCGCACGGCCAGGGACGAGATCGACGGCATCTATGTGCTGATCATCGATATCGAGACCCGCAAACAGTCAGAAAACGCGCTTGCCCGCAGCAACGACCGTTTCCGCGCGGCCGTCAACGCCATCCATGGCGTGCTGTGGACCAATACGGCCGATGGCCGCATGCTGGGCGAACAGGCCGGCTGGGCCGCGCTCACCGGCCAGAGTTTCGAGGAATACCAGAATTACGGCTGGTCGGACGCCGTGCACCCCGATGACCGCGCCGGTTCCGTCGCCAGCTGGCAGGCGGCCGTCGCTTCGAAATCGACCTATATCTGGGAACACCGGATCCGACGCCATGACGGCGTCTACCGCACCTTCTCCATCCGTGGCGTGCCGATCATCGGCGCGAACGGCGAGATCGAGGAATGGGTCGGCGTCCATACCGACATCACCGAGCAGCGCGCAGCCGAATCAAGCCTGCAGGAACATGCCAGCAATCTGGAGCGGCAGGTGCGCCACCGCATGCGCGCCGAAGAACAGCTCAAGCAGCTCAACGAAGGCCTGGAAGCGCGCGTGGAGGCCGAGATCGCCGAACGACGGCTGGCCGAGCGGGCGCTGCAACAGGCGCAGAAGATGGAATCGATCGGCCAGCTGACCGGCGGCGTGGCGCATGACTTCAACAACCTGCTGCAGGTCGTGGCTGGCAATCTGCAGCTTCTCGCCAAGGACATTTCCGGCAACGAGACTGCCGAGCGACGTGTCGGCAATGCGCTTGCCGGCGTCAACCGCGGCGCCAAGCTCGCGAGCCAGCTGCTCGCCTTCGGCCGCCGCCAGGCGCTGGAACCGCGGGTCATCAATATCAGCCGCTTCATCGCCGGCATGGACGATCTTCTGCGGCGCTCGCTGGGCGAGGCCGTGGAAGTGGAGGTCATTGCCAGCGGCGGCCTCTGGAATACCTATGCCGATCCGACGCAGGTTGAGAATGCGCTCCTCAATCTCGCCATCAATGCCCGTGACGCCATGGAAGGCTCCGGCAAGTTGACGATCGAGGTGGGCAATGCCTTTCTCGATCAGGATTATGCCCGTGCCCATGCGGAAGTCGCGGCCGGTCAATATGTCCTTCTCGCGGTCACAGATACTGGTTCCGGCATGACGCCCGAAGTGCTGGAAAAAGTGTTCGAGCCCTTTTTCTCGACCAAGCCGGAAGGCAAGGGAACCGGGCTGGGCCTCTCCATGGTCTACGGTTTCGTCAAGCAGTCCGGCGGCCATGTGAAGATCTATAGCGAGATTGGCCAGGGCACGACGGTCAAGGTCTACCTCCCCCGCTCGGTTGCCGACGAGGACCGCGAGGTCGTCATCCAGGGTGGTCCGGTCGTCGGTGGCACGGAGACGGTGCTGGTCGTCGAGGATGACGAGCAGGTCCGCAATACCGTGATCGAGACTCTGACGGATCTCGGTTATCGGGTGCTGTCGGCCAAGGATGCCCAGGCGGGCCTCAACGTGGTCGATAGCGGCATTCCGATCGATGTGATCTTCACCGACGTCGTGATGCCCGGCCCGATGAAAAGCCGCGAAATGGCGCGCCGCGCCAAGGAGCGCCTGCCCAATCTCGCAGTGCTGTTTACATCAGGTTATACGGAAAACTCGATCGTGCATGGCGGCATTCTCGATGTCGGCGTCGAGCTACTGTCGAAACCCTATACCCGCGAGGCGCTGGCACGGCGCATTCGTCACGTGATCGCAAACCAGAAACAGGTGGAGCAGTCGACGGCGCCAAGACCCGCGGCGTCGGAATCGGACGTGCCGAGCTTACCAGTGGCGCTGAAGATATTGCTGGTCGAAGACGACTTTCTCATCCGCAGCAACACCGCCGAAATCCTGATGGAATTCGGCCATGAGGTGATCGAGGCCGCGAGCGGACAGGAAGCCTTGCAGGAATTGGCGAGTGCCGACATCGACCTGCTGCTCACCGATATCGGCCTGCCGGATATCGGCGGCGGAGAGTTGGTGCAGCGGGCGATCGCCATGAAGCCGGAGCTTGCCGTCGTTTTCGCCACCGGTGAAAATCACAAGCCCGAAGGCGCTCCGCAGCAGGCCGGCCTGCTGCGCAAGCCCTATAACGAGCAGGATATCGCAAGGGCGATCGAAAGTGTCACGGCCGGGCTATAAAGCTTGGCTCCCGGTCCCGGTCAATGGCCGGGACGCGGCATATCCGACGGGGTGATCCATACCCGTCCGTCAAACGCGACTTCGCCATGATCGAGCTTGCGGCTTGCGATCGTCTCGATCAGGCCGAGCTTCGAGCGGACATTTCCGATGCGGCTGTCATTGACCACGCAGACAGCGTGGCAGGCTGCATCCTCCTGCATCAGAAGCAGCGTATGATGAGCATTGTCGAGGATTTTTCCGGGCAGTGTCTGGAGCGTCATGCTCTTCTCCTTGCCGATGGCTTTTAAACGATCGCCATAACGACGGTCCGCGGCAAGACTCCCTCAACAAGGTTAACGAAGGATTAAGATTGCAGCCGGGCAGCACCCAGGACGTGCATTGGCAGTCAAAGTAAAAACCCTGCGTAGCGATCAACAACTTCCTGTATTATCAGTAAGTTAACCCAGATAGTTTATTTCGACTACAATTCATGCAGTAACCCACCTCTCATACTTGAGGATTACAAAATATGTTTCCGTTCCAATCCAGTTCAGATCAAGTTCTCAGCGCCCTCGATCTTTCAATGGCGATCATCGAATTCGATTTGGAAGGGCGCATCATCAAGGCCAACAAGAATTTCTGCGATCTGATGGGCTATCAGCCTCAGGAAATCATCGGCAAACATCACAGCCTGTTTGTCGAAACCAAATACGCAAAATCACAGGACTACACGACTTTCTGGAACGCGTTGCGCAAGGGCCAATTCTTCTCAAGCGATTTCAAGCGGATTGCCAAGGGCGACCGGGAAGTCTTCATCCGAGGCAACTACAATCCGGTCAAGAACAGCAGCGGCAAGGTCATCAAGGTGATCAAGTTCGCTAACGACATTACAGAGTCGAAGCTGCACGCGCTCGACAGCGCTGCCAAGATCGATGCCATCTCCCGCGCCCAGGCGACAATCGAATTCAGCACCGACGGCACGATCATCGGTGCCAACGAGAACTTCCTGTCGACACTCGGTTACAGCCTCAACGAAATTGTCGGCCGGCATCACCGCATGTTCGTCGACCAGACCTATTCCGCGTCTTCCGATTATGCGCGGTTCTGGGAACGGCTTTTGTCGGGCGAGTTCGTCGCCGGCGAGTTTACCCGTGTCGGCAAGGGCGGGCGCAACGTCTTTATCCAGGCATCCTATAACCCCGTATTCGACGATGCCGGTCGCGTCATCAAGGTCGTCAAGTTCGCGACCGACGTGACGCAACGGGTGGAAAACGTCGAACGGCTGGCGTCCTGTCTGACCAATATGGCGGATGGCGATCTGTCCCAGACGATCGGTACCCCGTTCATCGCCTCACTGGAAAAGCTGCGCGTCGATTTCAATACCGCATCCGCCAAACTGCGCGATGCCATGGCAATGGTTGCGGACAATGCCCGGGCGATTGCTTCCAGCTCCAGCGAAGTCCGCGTCGCGGCCGACGATCTGGCACAGCGGACGGAACGCCAGGCGGCTTCGGTCGAAGAAACGGCAGCGGCTCTCGAAGAAATCACCACGACCGTCAAGGATTCCAGCAGGCGGGCGGAAGAGTCGGGTACGCTCGTCAACCGTGCCAAGGCGGATGCGGAGCGCTCGGGCGAGATCGTTCGCGAGGCGATCCGGGCCATGGACTCGATCGACAGCTCGTCCCGCGAAATTTCCAACATCATCGGCGTCATCGACGAGATCGCCTTCCAGACCAACCTGCTTGCCCTCAACGCCGGCGTCGAGGCCGCGCGTGCCGGTGAAGCCGGCAAGGGCTTTGCGGTCGTGGCGCAGGAAGTGCGCGAACTGGCGCAGCGTTCGGCCGGCGCTGCCAAGGAAATCAAGGCACTGATCACGACCTCCGGCCATCACGTGGCAAGCGGCGTCGATCTGGTCAGCAAGACCGGCACTGCGCTGCAGGAAATCGGCGGACAAGTGCACCGGATCAATTCCGATATCATGTCGATTATCGAAGCTTCCCGCGAACAATCGCTGGCGCTCGGTAATATCAACCATGCGATCAACGAGGTCGATCAGGGCACGCAGCAGAATGCTGCCATGGTAGAACAGCAGACCGCCGCAAGCCGCAGCCTTGCCCATGAATCGCAGGCGCTGTTTGCACTGCTCGAACAGTTCCGCTTCAGCCAGGGTGCCGGACACGCGGCCATCCAGGCACCTTCTCCAGTTCCGGCATCGGCCGCCATGCGATCCGCGCCCAAACCCAGCCGCGCGCCGGCACAGTTCCGCACTGCGGGATCGGCTGCTCTTGCGGTGGATCCGGGCTGGGAGAATTTCTGAGCCCATGCCGGGCAGCAGCAGCCTCAACCCATTTCTGCTCTGAAACGACAAAGCCGCCCGTTCGATGAACGGGCGGCTTTTTGGTCTGTTCGGTTATGCGCTAACGGCTGTTAGCCGCCATTGCCACCCGTTGCCGGTGCGGCCGGAGCAGGCGTAGCCGGGGCCGGGGCCGCGGGCGCCGGAGTTGCCGGAGCGGGCGTTGCCGGGGCTGGAGCAGCCGGCGTTGCCGGCTGGGTCGTCGAGGACGTCGTCGTCGCATCGGTGGGGGCGCTACCCATTTGCGACCAGACGAATGCGCCCACGACGATCACGGCGAGGACAGCAACCCAGCCCATCCATGATGAGCTGCTACGAGGTGCCGGGGTCGGCGTGCGCAGATCGGGACGGTTTTCATTCGGATTGGGATCATAAGCCATTTCGTTTCCTCCTTTTCCAGCCAATAAAATGCGCGTTACCGGGATTTGTTCCGTAGCGGGGCATTTCTGTCGCAGGAGGCAGCTGGCGATGTGACCTCGAACAAGGCTCCTGGGGCCGCGACCTTCTTGTGCCCACCTCGGCAAGAGGCGCTATAGTGGTGACTTCGATCCATAAGGGAAGGCGAGACGTTCTGCATGACCAAACCTCGTATCGGCATTATCGGACTCGGGCGCATGGGACGCGCCATGGCGGCGCGGCTGGCGTCGAGCGGTTTTCCCGTCACCGGCTGGAACCGCAGCGGTATTCCGGAGGAATTCTGCGGGACATGCACTGCGGCCACGGATATCCCCGCCCTTGCGGGAGGCTCGGACATCATTATCCTTGCGCTTCTGGATGACGCTGCCGTGCATGCGGTGGCCGCATATCTGGCAACGCTTGATCTTTCCGGCAAGCTGATCGTCGACACGAGTACGGTGAGCCCGCTCACGCTCGCGAGCCACCAGGCGGCGATAGAGCAGAAGGGAGGCTTCTTGCTGGATGCCCCCATATCCGGCGGACCGGAGACACTGCTCGCCGGAAAGTCGGGGTTCTATATCGGCGGACGGGAAGAGGATTTTCACCGTTTCCGTCCGGTGGCGGAAATGCTTTCCGACCGTATCCACCATGTCGGCGCGCTGGGCCACGGTGCGGCTTCCAAGCTGATCAACAACATGATGCTGACCGGCCTTTGGGAAAGCCTGAAGGAAGCACTGCAGCTCGGCGCAAGGGCCGGTCTTTCCCGTGACAGGATGATCGACGTGCTGTCCGGCAGTCCCGCGGCAAGCCCCGCCATGAAAGGCCGCCTGCCCGTCGTGCTGGGCGAGACGGATCATGTCGGCTTCCCGGTGTCGGGCGTAGTCAAGGATGTTAGCGTGGTGCGCGATTACGCCGCGCATCTCGGCGTGGCCATTCCCGCCATGCAGGCCGCGCTGGCGAGCTTCGAGAATGCGGCCGGTGCCGGCTTTGCCGATGCCGACCTCGCGACGATGGTGAAGCTTGCCCTGGACGACGCCACGCAAGGCAATATGCCAAGCACGGCCACCAGATCACCCGGCAAGCCTCATATCGCCATCCTTTATTGCACCCAGTGCAACTGGCTGCTCAGGGCAGGCTGGATGGCGCAGGAGCTGCTGCAAACTTTCGGCGACACACTCGGGGAGGTCGGCCTCATTCCGGGCACCGGCGGCGCGTTCGAGATTCGCCTCGATGGAACTCTTCTATGGGAGCGCAAGCGGGATGGCGGCTTTCCGGGTCCCAAGGAGCTGAAACAGCGGGTTCGCGACGTGATCGACCCCGATCGCGATCTCGGCCACCTGGATCGCCAGCCCACCAAAATCGGGGCCGAAAAGCCGGCTTGAGACCATTGCCCAAAACTTTTTTGGCAACTGACACAGAAACTTCAAAAAGCCGGTTGACAGGAAGGAGCCACCCCCGTACATCGCTCTCCGTCGCCCAGATGGCGGAATTGGTAGACGCGCCAGCTTCAGGTGCTGGTACCCGAAAGGGTGTGGAGGTTCGAGTCCTCTTCTGGGCACCATTCCCATTGTTTAAAGTTGAACATTTTCAATGTTCTCAGGATGTTAGCCTTCCCACCGGTACACAAACCGGTACAAGGGAAGGTACATTATGGGGCTTGTGTTGAAGTACGTCCAAGAGCCATCGGCGAGCCGAAGGCAGTACCGATATCGGCGCAGAGTTCCCGACGATCTCCAGTCCATAGCAGGCAAGAAAGAGCTGATCGCCACCCTCGGTGACAGCCCAAAAGAGGCCCTCAAAGCCTACCCTAGCATCCATGCAGGATTTGAGGAGGAGCTTGCCCTTGCGCGCAAGACATTGGCCGCTGAAAGAGCCAAGCGCCCCTTCGCCGAACTCTCCGATCGCGAGCGTTATGACATGCTCCTCAGCCGACTGAGGGAGTTGGGGGTTGACGATCCAGAAGCGGTTGCCAGCGATGACGATCAGTCTTTCCAGCGCGAGATGATCGCCGAAGGCATTGCCGCGCGATACCCACATAACGACGAGACGGGAAACCCGATCATCACCGACAAGGCGGATGCGTTCCTCATTCAGTCGCTCATGTCGAAGGCACCGCCAAAGCCGTCCCCATCGCTGGACGATGCGGTCAAGCTCTACCTGAAGGATAAAGTGGCTGGCAGCGCGTTTGACGTGAAGAAGAACACGCAGCGCGTTGAGCGCGTCATCTCGCGGCTGAAGCGGGCGCTGGGCAAGACCCCGCAAGTCGATAAAATCACACGTGACGATGCCCGCAAGGTCAGAGATCACCTGCTCGGTCTTGGCAGCTTGACACCAGCGTCGGTGCGCCGAGAGCTGAACATCGTCAAAGCAATCATCAACCATGCGATCACCGAGTTCGAGCTGGGCGGCTGCAACAATCCGTTCCGGAAGCTGGACATCGCGGGTCTCGACGAAGAGAACGAGGCCGACAAGCGCCATCCGTTCCCTGCAGATATGCTTATCGAGGTCAGGAACCATATCCTCTCAACCGTAAACCCCGAACTCCAACTCATCTGGCGCTTGCTGGAAGGAACGGGCTGCCGAATGGCCGAGGTCTCCGGCCTGCGGGTGGATGACGTGACAATCATCGGCGATACGCCAAACATCCGGGTCACGTGGCATGAGGATCGACGCATCAAGACGAAGACATCGAAGCGTCACGTCCCTCTAGTCGGCGATGCCCTAGCAGCAGCGGTTGAGGCCTTGGCTGCGGCTGATGCGGGCCCAATGGTATTCAGCCGTTACAGTGACGAGAACGGCCCCACTAACGTCTCCAAGGCGCTCATGGACCGTGTGAGGGAGATCACCGATAACTCGCGGCTGGTTGTTCACTCGCTACGCCACAACATTAAGGACAGGCTGCTGCTGGCAGGGGTCGCGGAACTGGACCAGAATATCATCCTCGGGCACTCGCTCGGCGGGGTCGGCAACCGGACCTATGGCGGCGAACAGGCAAAGCTGGTGGTGACGACGGCGGCGATGAAAAAGGCGTTTGGACTAGCTGAAGAACGCGACGCTAACTGACGCTTAGAACTCAAGACAGCTTACAACCGGCCTGAAGTCGCCCCTGTTGGTGCCGTGTAGCCGGACACCGAGTCACGCTGGCATTTTTTCCCGAAGCACCCCATAGTCGTTGCGGGGGACTTCTATATGAACAGACTGACAAAGCTTGAAATTCAGAGTGCGTTGCTGGCTGGACGAGCGCTGGTCTGGACCAATGCAGCTGGGAAACGTGAGACGATCGAGCTGAAGAGCCCGATACAGCGACGCCTTCTTGCCTACATACTTCATTCCGCAGTTCGAGAACCAAAGGGGTTGCCCGAGGTTTTTGTCGCAGGCCTATCCTCGACCTACGCGAGTAGTGGCGATCCAGCTAACAACGCTGGCGGCTCCTCATCAGTCATGCCATCCGGGCCTTGGAGGCTGCAGAGAATGGAGACGGAAGGTTTCGGGGGCCTCAACATCTCTGGAGGCCCCAAATTCTCGTATGACTTTGATGGCAGCAGCCTGTTGCTTCAAGGGCCTAACGGTAGCGGCAAGTCGTCCATCGTTGGCGCAGTGCTTTGGGCCATGACAGGAGAACGTCCTCGTGACCAAGCCACTTCACGCCTTGAAGAACCAGCCGAGGTATTTGACATTGAAAACCGTACTATAGGCAGCTGGCCTCCCATCGCCTGCTACCCTGATCGGCGAGCCGGGCTTTCGACTGCACCCAAGGTGCGCGTCACGCTGACTTTCGTCGACGCCCACGGGACACTGGCTCAGGTGGAGCGACGCCTAGAAGACGGACAGGTTCAAAGCTCTAGAGACCCTTCCCTCGCCATCCCAGACGTTTTGATCGAAACCGGCCTGCTGATGCCTTCCCGAATGGCCCAAATCCGTTTTGAAAAGGGCCAGACTCCGCTAACTCAAGCTGTGCAGTCCCTTACTGGTCTTGATGACCTTGTCGATGTCGGGCTTCTAGCAGAAGGTCTCTGTCACAAGGGCCGTGAATACCTTTCCGTTAACGAGAAGCAGCTTCAACAACATAAGGCGTTATTTGTAGCCGCGCTCAACGAGGCCGAGCGTGCCATCAAGCCGACAGGCGAAACCATCGGTGCCTTTCAACCAAAGGACACCGATGCGGCAGACGGGCCGTTTGCCGAGTTAGGCAAGACGCTACGCGCGCGTGCCGCTGAGTTAACGCAGGTTGTCGGTGATGATCTTGTCGCTGGCCTCGATCTAACCAACGCCAAAGTACAGCTCGACGTTGCCGGAGCGATCACGATGGCGAAGGACAGCGTCACAGCTGGCCTCGACGACTTGCCGACCTGGAAGACACTTTCAACATTTGACACGGCGTTCACGGGAGACGTTAGACAGCAGCTCAATGCGGCAGTGTGTAACGCTGAAGCCGCTCTTGAGGAGGCAATCGCTCTTGATCAGCGGGCTCAACGCGACACGCGTTTACAGCTCAAGGCGTTGGGCGCCCATTGGCATGAGACACATGCCACCTCCGCTGAGCTGACGAATTGCCCGCTTTGCGAGAAACTAATTGATGACCTGTCGCTTAAGGCGGAAATGGAAGCGTTACGTCGAGCCGGTAGTGCAGCGAGACGCCAATTTGTCGACAACCTGAATGCCATAAGAGCGGCGCTCATCACAGCAGTGCCCTCCACTGTCACACCCAGACTCACCGCTCTTGCGACCCTCACGCCCCGCCAGTCATTGATTGACGAACTTGAGGCCCGTCTGGTGAAAAAAGCTGTCATCAAGAACGCTCTAGGAACTTTCACTACGCTGGTCACGGAAGCTATTGCGATGGCACCGAAGGCTGAGTTGCCGTTACCAGATCGAACAACATCGACTGTAGAGCAAACCGGAGAGCTGCGAGAGCTGATCGCCTCGGTGCGTCGATTACTAGCTTTGGATCAATGGCACGGCGAAAATGCATCAGCGTGGCGAGAATGGTGGAGGCAGACGGCATTCACTGTGTCAGAGGGGCCACTTGGAGGCGACGTTGAAGATCGGGACCGTCCGAAACAAGAAACGCTGTCCCAACATCTAAGCCGCCTCTCAGCCGCGATCAGCGAGGCTGCACCCTATCGTGCTGCGGCAGACGCTCTTGGTAGAGCTTGGAGAAGCGGCCGGGATGCGAGCCACTTTCAGAAAATTCAGGATGAACGTGAGGCCATCGCTAGCCATCTTGCTCCATTAAAATCGCTTGGCGGACTGGCCGAAACTCAGGCACGGTTAGCGATCGATAGCTTATCTGAAGAGATCGGAACCATACTGCAGCGCATGCACCTATCCGCCAGACTCGCCTTCAAAGGAGCAAGCTTACGGCGACGGGTAGGGCTGCAGGTTCACGGTGGCTTTGCCAATGACTTCAAGATCGACGCCACTCTTGTGGCTAACACGTCATGGCTCCGAGCGGTGCTATGGGCATTCCTTTTTGCGCTGCGCAAGGAGGCTGTGAAGCAGCTTGGCAGCGACCCCCTTCCCCTTCTCGTCTTCGATGACCCTCAAGCAACCTTTGACTCTGAACATCGACGACGGTGGGGGATGGAAATAGCTGCACTTCAGCAGCATACGATACCGGCGCAGGTTTTGCTTGCGACCCACGATGAGATTTTTCTCGAGTTGATAAAAAATCTTGATGGAATAGCAGGACGAGAAGCTATCATTGTCTCGGCCGGACCTGAGCTTGGACATATCGGGCTATTTGAGGGCGCCGCGCTCGAACGTGGATGGGTCAAGACAAAGGCGGACAACACCCCAAGCGCAGCGCAGGATTACATTAGCAGCGTGCGGGTTTACATCGAAGGTCTGCTGCGGCTTATGCTTCGAGGCGAAAGTGCAGGCGTGGCTTCGAGTATCAACGGCTTCACGATAGGAGATTCTCGAACGAAAATTCGCGAACTGCGCACGAAGATGCTTGCGCCTTGGGATAAATCAGAATTCAACACTCTCCTCGCTCCGCTTGACAGCGGTATAGGAGCCATCAAGTCGCTGGAGATGTCGCACCACTCGGGCCGCAGCCACCTCACCATGGCTGATGCCATCGACGTTGAAAATCATTGGAGAGTGAAACTTGAGCCCGCGCTGAGGCGCGCTTTCAGTCTTGCACGTGATTATTTCCAGCTCCACGGTGGCTTGCACCCGCTCCGCGCTTCGGAACCAGAGTGCGCGCTCCCTGAAGGGTATCAAGAAAAGGTCAAGAGCTTTCGTTTTCGAATGCTTGGTCGCGCTGCAGCGCTGACTGGCGGTCTAGTGGCGGACGGACGCGTAGACCTGAACTTTACAGATACGAGCTCCGGCCAGTTGGTTCTTGGGCGCCACTTTGCCTTCCGCCTTGGCGCGCCAACACTCGAACCCGTCGCCCGAAAAGGCGATATATTATTGGTACGCGAGATCGGCGAACCTACACCTAAGTCACTTGTTGTTGCTCGTAGCGAAGATCGAGTAGTAGCCCGTCGCTTCGAGATCGCTGACAACCATAGCAACATTGCCGTTCTTACGGCTCATTCAGTTAATCCCAGACAGATAGCTCAACCAATTGTTGTCACAAAATCAACTCTTCACCTACACAAGGTCGTCGGAGTGTTATTTGAAGATCAACCTAGCGTCAGCGACGTTGAGGAAGAGGTTTTAGATTGTGGGGGCGAAGCGGTCCTTCGCCGCTATACGACAAACGTCAAGGGCTTGGTCGAGGTCTCGGGCCAGAGCGCTGAGCCCATTGCGCTGAACGGGCAGATGCTCATGATTGGAGAGCCTTTATCCCCGGACGATGCACTTGCTCGATTCGATGGCCGCCCTGTTATAGCCGGTGACGGAGACGAAAATCGCTACTTTAAGCGGCTGCGGCGCGGCACTGCGAGCACCGTTGTGCTCGAAAGCCTAGAGATCAGTGGGGACTTCCCACCGGTAGTTCTCACGCACCAGACGGGCCGCACCACCGATCTCAAGGAAGTTTGGCCCGTGCATGGCATACTCTTCGAGCGCCCCTAATCGCAGATCGATTACCCCTCACATATAGAAGAAGGAGGCTGCGGCGATTGCCACACCCTTTAGGATAGAGCCGCTCTGACGGGCGTCTCGGCCCTTCCTCGTGCCGTGTCGATCGCCACGCACACCACCTAGAACCACGCGCTCACGCGACCCGATAGCCGGGAGTTGGTTCAACCGCTCACGTTCGTCTCAGCCTCAACCCCGATGATCAGATCGATTGCCGGGGTCTTTTTCTGCCGTGCTGGTGACGGACGATCACAACAAGAACCTATGACGAGAACGAAGATGAAAGAACCCAACAACACAACGCCCTCCTCACCGGCTCAGGAAGCCGACTGCAGCCTTCCGCATGATCTGAAGGCGCTGACGTTCAGCAGGGCGCTGGACGCTCTCAGGCAGGCCCAGAAAGCCACTACCAAGCTCGGTGACGAACCGAACCGTCTACCGATCTCACAGCTCGACGAGCTGCCGAAGGTGTTCCAGATCAGGAGCGCCGAAGTGGACGATCGGCATGTCAGCGATCTGCTCAAGGCCCTGAACATCCACGGCGCGCTCGATCCAATCATGGTCTGGCGATGCGGTGGCCGAAACTTCGTGGTGGATGGTCATCACCGGATTGCCGCCTATCGGCTCTGGCGGAAGTCCAAGGAGCTGCCTGTCGTCTTCTTCAAGGGCACCGTCGATGAGGCCATCGAACATGCCGAGGCCGTCAACGGTAAGGCGAGCCTTGGCATCACGTACGAGGAGCGATCGAACTATGCTTGGAAGCTGGTGGTCCATGCCGAGCTTCTTGGCAAGTTGTCCAAGGCGCAGCTCGTCAGGCGAGCCAACATCGCCAAGGGCACGATCGATAACATGCGAGCCGCCTTCGCAATCTTGGGCGAGCGAGCCGTTAGCCTGCCGAGTTGGCGAGATGCGATGACGGAGTGGAAGAGGGGCCTGCAGGATGGAGATCAGGAATTCGATGAAAGCTGGCAGGAGGCGGAAGCCATGAAGATCGTCGATCGGCTGGGCAAGGAGTTCGGCAAGCGCCTTGCCAAGAGGCCGGAGATCGCGGCCAAAGCCTTTAGCCATCTCCTCGGCAGGAAATCCCGAGATGTCGCGGTTTTGATGCTGGAGGAGGAGGGCCTCACACCCATACTGCGCGATGAAGATGGCAATGAGATCGATGATCTGGATAGCTACGAGCGGCCCCTTCGCGAGCCGACAGAAATCCCGTTCTGACCCCTTCCCTGCCCACTGCTCAGGTGCCCATTTTGGGCAGGTGACAGACACGATTGCGGCCTTGGCCCTTCTCTTCAATTGCGAGGGGCGGGCCGAGGTCGGGCATTTTTTTGGCGGAAAATTCCGAGAGGCCAATCAGATATAAGGCTAGGGCCGGTTCCCCCCGTGCCCCGGCTTACCCCTGCACTCGGGAGCCATCGTGACCGCCCCCAACCATGCTTGTCGAATTGAGTAAGCCGCTGTCTGCGATGTCAGCATGTCCGATAGGGCATACCATAGCGGACAAGACACCAAATACTCTCATCGTGTCCGATAGGGTTGACATCGTTCTTTCGTACACATATCCATTCGGACATAATCCTATCGGACAATCGGAGCAACCCTTGGCAACCTTCCTATACGCTCGCGTCTCTACCTCTGAGCAGACCCTCGACCACCAGAAGACCCAGGCCGAGAAGGCTGGCTTTCACTTCGACCACGTCATCGCTGATCAGGGTGTATCAGGTGTGTCGGTCTTGATGAGGGACCGCCCGGAAGGCAAGCGCCTCTTTGACATGCTGCGAGCTGGCGACACGCTGGTCGTTCGGTGGGTCGATCGCCTTGGCCGAAACTATGCGGACGTGACCGACACCATTCGAGAGTTCATGAGACGCGGCGTTGTGGTCAAGACGGTGATCAACAACATGACTTTCGATGGCTCGACATCTGACCCCATGCAGATGGCGGTGAGAGATGCGATGATCAGCTTCATGGCCGCATCCGCGCAGGCGCAGGTCGAAGCCACGAAGGAAGCCCAGAAGGCTGCTATCGAGGCCCTGAAGGCGAAAGACGACGGCGCGTATAAGGGCCGCAAGCCCAGCTTCACGCGAGCCGCATACGAGACGGTGGTCAACCTGCTTGGCAAGAACGCAAGCGTGTCAGAGATCGCCCAGGCATCAGGCATCAGCCGTCAGACGGTCTACAGGATCAAGGAGAACCCAGCGGCAGCGGAGAAGGCATTGGCACTGTGGTCGCTATAACGATCTGGCTGAATTTCTGATCGTCGGTTTGCCTTACCCCGATAATGTCTTTTCGGCCTGCCTGTGGCCAGCCCTCAGCGGCCCCAAGATTTCCGGTACACAGAACCGCCACCGCGTGGTACACACGCCCCACAGTGCCGGTGAGGAAGCCATCTCGCAAGGCATTGAAAACGTGACGCTTTAAGACACAGAGATGATGCCCTCGGCAAGCTCGGCTCGCCTCTTCTGGGCACCATTCCCATTGTTTATGCTTAGTAATTGGCCCGCTTGCGGGCCTTTACTGTTTTTGGGATTTGCACGACAAGCCGTGTATTTTGGCTCCTGGATCAAGTGATTTCCGAGCCCTGCCGACCCACTATTCGCAGGTCGATTTCATTCGGGGAGATGGCGCGGATTGAGGCCCGGGACCCATTGGTTGTTGGGCAGGCTTGTGCCGGTATAGGTGACACCGTTCGGCGTTTCGCAGCGGTAGACCTGAACGGGAAGATCATCCAGAATGCTGCCGCGGAACCGGCGGCGCGGTTCAGACGTGTAGCCGACGCCGGTGGTGCAGCGATAACCGTCCTCGATCTCCGCCTTCACCCGCTCCTCCTCCGGGACGACACCGGGAAGATCCTTGAAATAGGTTTTCATCGAAGAGCCGAATGCATCTCCATCGGCGGCGAAGACCACCGACGGCACGGCCGCGAGGATGAGCACGACCAGCATCGTTGCGGGCAATATCCATGCACCTTTGAGCATCTGGCTAAACTCCATGCCTCGGACTGCTGTTTCATTCAGAGCGCTTCCGCCTTTCTCCGAAACGCGAAACCGCTCCATCTCTTTGTTTCTACGCAATTCCGGACGCAAAACCGGTGTCCACTTTTGCTGGAATTGCTCCAAAGATAAGTGCAGGCGCTCGCCGATGCCATGAAGGGAAGGCCAACATTCTCGTGATGATGGGGCGATAGTCATGGATATGTGCCCTGCCTGCCTCAGACGATGCGGCGATAGCCGGTCGGCTGCTCGTAGAGCCATCCGATGCGCTTGACCGCCGCTTCGAAATTCTCTCTCGCCACGGTCATCGTGTGGCCGTTCGCGTGCAACAGCGTCTCTTCGTCTTCCATGATGCCGACATGGCCCTTCCAGAAGACGAGATCGCCGCGGCGAAGCTCCTCGCGTCCGATCGCGTTGCCCAACGACGCCTGCATGTCGGAATCGCGGGGAGCCTTTTTACCGACCATCATCAGCGCCAGCTGGACGAGGCCGGAGCAGTCGATGCCGAAGCCTGAGCGTCCGCCCCACAAATAAGGCGTTTCGATAAATGTCGTTGCGACGGCGACGTAGTCATTGGCGATTGCGTTTTCCACCGGCAGGCAATGGGCGGCGATGACGGCGCCGCCATCCGCCAGCAGGAAGTAGCGGGTGCCGCGGGTCTCGGCGTCACCTATGACGGTCACGAGGCTGCCCATGGACAGACTGCCGAGCGGCGGCTTGCGCAACTCGGCTTCCGGATAAATGAAGGTCCGCACAGCAGTGATCCTGTGTGTCGGCTCGGCAGCGGGGCCGATCATGTCTTCCGGCAGGTAACCGACATAACCATCTTCATCCGCCTGCACCCAGGCAAACCCGTTTGCACGGTCGAAGACCCGCAGGCTTTCTCCGCGCAAAAGCTGGGTATCGATGCCGCGCCCAAGATCGGGGAACGGGCGCAAGGCGGCAACGTCGGCGATAACGGTGGCGGGTTCACCCCTGACGAAGCGGGCCGCTTCCACATGGCCTTTCAGCGCCTCTGCTGCGAGGTCCGGCCGGAAGGCATTGAGACGTCTGTCCAGTTCCATGGTCTTGTCCTTCACAAGATGGCGCGCCCTGCTTCGCGAATGATCAGGTCGCCGAGCTTTTCCAGATAGAGTGCGCCGCCGACGGTTCGTTTTATCACGACATTGCGCCGATCGCGATCATCCCGCACACGATCGACGAGGCCGAATTCGCCCATCCTGTCGAGTGCACGGGTGATGACGGGCTTGGTGACGCCAAGCGTCTCCGCAAGCCCCCGTACCGTATGCGGCGGAGGCACGAGATAGATCTGCAGCAGGATCGCCATCTGCCGCAGCGTCAGGTCGGGCGCTTCTCCCCTCACCTCTTCCAGTGAGACGCGATGCCACAGGCCAAGTGCATCCGTCGCGGTCAATTCGATCGGCATCCGGTTCCTCCAAAACGGATGCCGATCGTAACGTCAAACCGTTACCGGTCTGTTTTTCATTTTCCGGCTTCGGCCCTGTCACGGATGACGCGGTAGAGCGCGCGGATGGCGAAAGCTTCGCCGCCCACCGGAGCATGCGGCTTTTCGGACGGGTTCCAGCCATAGATGTCGAGATGGACCCAGCTCGGCGACGCGGTGACGAAGCGCTTGAGGAACAGGGCTGCGTTGATCGACCCGGCCATGCCGCCCGAGGGTGCGTTGGTGATGTCGGCTGCGCGGGTACGAAGATCCTTGTCGTAGCCCATCCAGAGCGGCATGCGCCAGACGGGATCGGCAGCCTCTTTCGCCGCCAGCGACAACCTGGACGCAAGCGCCTCATCGTCGGTGAAGAAGGGCGCCAGTTCTGGCCCCAGCGCAACGCGTGCGGCACCGGTCAGCGTTGCCATGTCGATCAGAAGATCGGGCGGCGTTTCATCCGCATAGGCGAGCGCGTCTGCAAGCACCAGGCGGCCTTCGGCATCGGTATTGTCGATCTGGACGGTGATGCCCTTGCGGCTCCTGTAGATATCGCCGGGGCGGAAGGAATTTCCGGCGACAGAATTCTCGACGGCCGGGACGAGGACGGTCAGGTCGACGGCCAAGCCCGCATCCATGATCATCAGCGCAAGGCCCATGACATTGGCGGCCCCGCCCATGTCCTTCTTCATCAGCGCCATGCCGGTCGCAGTCTTGAGGTCCAGGCCGCCCGTATCGAAACAGACACCCTTGCCGACCAGCGTGATCTTCGGATTGCCCTTCGTGCCCCAGCGCATTTCGAGCAGGCGGGGTGCCACGGCGCTTGCCCGGCCGACCGTGTGGATCAGCGGAAAGTTCTTTTCCAGGAGATCGTTGCCGACGAGCGACATGACGGTTGCGCCGTAATGTTCGCCAAGGGCGCGGAAGGCCGCTTCCAGATCATCCGGCCCCATGTCGTTGGTCGGGGTGTTGATGAGATCACGTGCCAGCAGAATGCCGGCAAGCTGCCGTTCGATATCGTCCGCATCTGCGCCGGCGGGAACGGCCAGCCGTGCATCCCTCGCCTTTTCCGATTTGTATTTGGCAAAGGAATAGCTGCCGAGGCCGAAACCGAGGGCGAGATGATCGGCGGCGATAGCTGTGGTCTCGATAGACCAGTCGCCGGGTGGCAGGAGTTTTGCGAGCTTTCCCGTCAGGAAGGGCGCGTCTGTCGGATCGCTGCCGAGGCCAAAGAGGACGCAGGAGACGGAGCCACCCTCGCCGGGAACGGCAAGAACGGAGCCGCTATCTGCCTTGAACCCTGCAGCCTTTGCCCAGGCGACGGCATCGGGAGGCAGCGTGCCGCCGTCCAGATCGGCCGGGGTAACCGCCGTCACCGGCTTGGTGACGGCACCGGCGGGTGCGAAAAACGAGGGGCGATGGATATGCTGGAAAGGCGTCATGGCGGCTTTGATAACCTTCAGGAATCATTGGTCTTAACAGTTCGTTAGGGTTAACAGTTTATTGCTTCATGGGAAATGCGCCACTTCTTATTGCCTTGACAGACGGCAGGGTAACGGATCGACGAGACCATGATGACTGCAGCAAAGATGCCCTCCCCGCGCTCATCCACTTCGCGCTCGTCCGTGGCCAAAGCCACGATCCTGATCTGCCTCGCGATGGCCGTGACCGGCTGCAACACCACGAAACCTGACAGGATGGCAACCGGCTCGGTTCCAAAAGTTTCATCCGCTCCGCTGGACGGCATGAATGCGGGTGAACTCGCCGAGACGGAACGGGCGATCGGCGCAGCCTATGTGAAGGACCCGAAAAATCGCGATGTCGGGCTACGTTATGCCACAGTGCTCGGCATGACGGGCAAGCATACCCAGGCGCTCGCGGTGATGCAGCAGGTGGCAATCTCCAATCCGAGCGACCGGCAGGTGCTGGCAGCCTATGGAAAGGCCCAGGCGGCAGCCGGCCAGCTCGAACAGGCACTCGGCACGATCGGCCGCGCCCAGACCCCCGATCACCCGGACTGGCGGCTGATGTCGGCCGAAGGCGCCGTGCTCGACCAGCTCGGACGTTCCAGCGAAGCCCGGCAGAAATACCGCATGGCGCTGCAGACCCAGCCCAACGAACCGAGCATCATGTCCAATCTCGGCATGTCCTACGTTCTTTCGGGCGACCTGAAGACGGCTGAGACCTATATGCGCAACGCGGCGCAGCAGCCGGCAGCCGACAGCCGCGTAAGGCAGAACCTGGCGCTGGTGGTTGGCCTGCAGGGACGCTTTTCCGAAGCCGAGACGATTGCCCGCAAGGAGCTTTCGCAGAGCCAGGCGGACACCAACGTGACCTATCTGCGCTCGATGCTGACCCAGCAGAATTCCTGGGCAAAGCTTGCCGACAAGGACAAGCCGGCAAAATCGGCGGTGAATTGATTTCCCTCGGCAACGGGCTTCAACGCGAACAGCCTGTCAGTCTGCGCGGGATTTAATCCTTCACTCTTCCGCTAAAAATTTCAGCACGCCGGCGCGGCCGGACTTGCCGGCGACGACGCCGTCCGACGGATGCGATATGCCGTCGTTGACGATCACCGAGGCGAAGTCGAATGGGCTGATGCCTTCGAGGCACGCGACGTTCACGCCGTACTGGTTCGGGTTCGATCGCCGCTGGTGGTGGGTGTAGATGCCGCAGACGGAACAGAAATAATGTTTCGCCGTCTTGGTGTTGAATTGATAGAGGGTCAGCGTCTCTTCGCCCGAGACAATCCGGATATCGTCGAGATTTGCCGTCACCGCGATGGCACCGCGCATCCTGCAATAGGAGCAGGTGCAACGCCGCGCGCTGCGCAGGCCGTGCGCCAGTCTTACATGGAACCGCACGGTGCCGCAGTGGCAGGCGCCGTCAAGCTCGTCGATATCCTCGTTCAGCATCACATATCCTCCGGTCGGGAAGGTCGATTCATACCCGAACGTGGCAGGTATTAGAACCTGTCGGAAACCTGGATACCGGCCGGGCCGAGGATGACGGCGACGAGAACCGGGAGAAAGAACAGGATCATGGGCACGGTCAGCTTGGGCGGCAGGGCTGCAGCCTTCTTTTCCGCCTCGTTCATGCGTTCGTCACGGCTTTCCTGGGCCAGAACGCGCAATGCCTGCGATACCGGCGTACCGTAACGATCGGCCTGGATGAGAGCCTGCACGACCGAGCGGACGATATCGAGCTGGGTTCGGGTTCCGAGGTTTTCCAGCGCGGTGCGGCGATCCTGCAGGAAGGAGAGTTCCGCCGTCGTCAGTGCCAGCTCTTCCGCCAGCTCCGGCGAAGACGTGCCGATTTCCTCGGCCGCACGACGCATGGCGGCCTCGATGGAATTGCCGGATTCGACGCAGATCAGCATCAGATCCAGTGCGTCTGGCCACGCCCTCTTGATCGACTTCTGGCGCTTGCCGACCTTGTTGGAGACGTAGATGTTGGGCGCATAGAAACCGAGATAGGCAAAGCCGACCACCGCCAGGATGCGAATGCCCATGGGCCTGGATTCCAGATTTCCGAGAACGAAAACCCACACGCCTGCGAGAATAAGGAAGAGGAAAGGCAGAAGGAAACGCGCAACGAGAAACATGTTGAGCGCGTTCTGTGTCCTCAGGCCCGCGGAACGCAGCTTGTTGACCGTGCCTTCGTCAACCAGTGCCTGACGCAGGTTGAAGCGCTCCACGATCTGGCGGACCGACTGGTTGTTCTGGGTGCGCAGGCTTGCCTTGCCTTCGGTGCTCATGCGCGCCCGTTCGCGGGCTCGCATCTGTTCCCGTTCGGTGGAAACCGCCTTCATGCGCTTGTCGAGATCACCACGCTCCATGAAAGGCGCCGCCAGCGAATAGAGCGTCGCAAAAACGGCGAGCGCCACCAGGATGGCGAAGAGCATGGTTGGTTCGGTAATGGCTGCAGCGAGATCTTTCACCGCGCGTTCCTCATATCTCGAAATTGACCATGTTGCGCATGACCACGATGCCGATCGACATCCACACGCCCGAGACAAGCATGATGATGTGGCCGCGCGGGTCGGTGAACAGGATCATCATGTATTGCGGCGAGGTGAGGTAAACGAGCGTGGCGACGATGAAAGGCAAGGCGCCGATGATGACCGCGGAAGCCTTGGCCTCCATCGACAGCGCGCTCACCTTGGCCTTCATCTTGCGGCGCTCACGCAGCACCTTGGCGAGATTGCCGAGCGCCTCGGAGAGGTTGCCGCCGGCCTGGCTCTGGATGGCGATGACGATGGCGAAAAAGCTGACTTCGGAAAGCGGCATCGTCTGCAGCATGCGCTCGCAGGCTTCCGGCACGCTGAGACCGATCTTCTGGGATTCGATGACGCGCTGGAATTCCCGTTTGACCGGCTCGCGCCCGTCGGAGGCAATCAGCCGGATCGCATCGTTGAGCGGCAGGCCGGACTTGATCGAGCGAACCATGACATCCAGCGCATTGGGTAGTTCCTCGAGAAACTTGTTGCGCCGGCGCTTGATCAGGAAACCGACAATCCATCGCGGCAGGCCAAGAGCAAAAACGAAACCTGCACCGAGCGAGGCAAACAGCGGCATGCCGATGATCAGCGCGGCAAGGAAAGCGAGCATGCCGAGGCCGGCGGAGAACAGATAGAAACGACCCATCGTCAGCGACAGGCCGGTTTGCGCCACACGCGATTTCAGGCTCGTGTCAGCGATGTATCTGGTTTTCTCCTGCTGCTTCTTTTCCAGATCCTTGAGGGAATCCTGCAGGGATTTTCGGCGTTTTGTGAGTTCCTGAACGCGGTCGCGCGCAGCCTTGGCCTTGCCTGTGTCGCTTTCGGCAGCTTTCACCCGTGTCAGCCGGGCACCGGCCTTCTTTTCCGTTTCCATGCGCGAAAACAAAAAGGCATAGGCGACCGCGGCCGCCGAAACGGCAGCCAGCAGCACGATCAACAACATGGTCACATCAAGCCCGAACATGCGAACCGCCTCTCAGCTTTCTCAATCCGCATCCGTTTCCATGGCGTCAAGTGCTGCCGAAAGACGGCGCTCCTCGCCAAAATAACGGACGCGATCCCAGAAATTCGGCTTGACGATGCCGGTGGAGAGATGCCGACCGACGATCTTCCCGTTGGCATCCTCGCCCTGTATTTCGTAGCGCATCAGATCCTGGGTGATGATGACGTCGCCTTCCATACCCATCACCTCGGTGATCTGGGTGATGCGGCGCGAACCGTCGCGAAGGCGGGCAGCCTGGACGATGACATCGACCGATCCGGAAATGATCTCGCGCACCGTCTTGGCCGGCAGCGTGTAACCGCCCATGGCGATCATCGATTCCATACGGCTCAGGCATTCGCGCGGCGTGTTGGAGTGGATCGTGCCCATGGAGCCGTCGTGGCCGGTGTTCATCGCCTGCAGAAGGTCGAAGACTTCCGGTCCGCGCACTTCGCCGACGATGATGCGTTCTGGGCGCATACGCAGGCAGTTCTTGACCAGATCGCGCATGGTGATCTCGCCCTCGCCTTCGATATTCGGCGGGCGGGTTTCCAGACGCACGACATGCGGCTGCTGCAGCTGCAGTTCGGCCGTATCCTCGCAGGTGATGACGCGCTCATCTCGATCGATATAGTTGGTCAGGCAATTCAGGAGTGTCGTCTTGCCCGAACCGGTACCGCCGGAAATGACGATGTTGCAGCGGACACGGCCGATGATCTGAAGCAGGACCGCGCCTTCCGGCGTGATCGCGCCGAATTTGACCAGCTGGTCGAGGGTCAGCTTATCCTTCTTGAACTTTCGGATGGTGAGTGCCGGGCCATCGAGCGAGAGCGGCGGGGCGATGACGTTGACACGCGAACCATCCGGCAGGCGCGCGTCGCAGATCGGCGAGCTTTCGTCGACACGCCTGCCCACCTGGCTGACGATGCGCTGGCAGATGGACAGAAGCTGGGCATTGTCGCGGAAACGGATTTCCGATTCGATCGTCTTGCCTGCGACTTCGATGAAGGTCTGGCCGGCACCGTTGACCATGATGTCGGCGATATCGTCGCGAGCGAGCAGCGGCTCCAGCGGGCCATAACCCAGAACGTCGTTGCAGATGTCGTCGAGCAGTTCCTCCTGCTCGGAAATCGACATCGCGAAATTCTTGATGGTGATGATGTCGTTGACGATATCGCGAATTTCTTCGCGCGCGCTCTCGTTATCGAGCTTGGCAAGCTGCGACAGGTCAATCGTGTCGATGAGCGCGGCAAAGACCTGGCTCTTGGTATCGTAATACTGATCGGTGCGTGCCGGACGCCTTTTCGCAGGGGCAGCCGGCGAAAGCGGCGGCGGCGTCACGGGTTCACGCGGAGCAGCATTCTCTGCCGGAGCATCGGGACGGACAGACGTCTCCGGCCGGGCCGGTGCGGCAGGCGCGGGCGTCAATTGCGGCGCAGGCGGCGATATGACACCGCCTCCCTTTCCAAACCCGTCGTTTCCGCGTTTTCCAAACATGCTTCTTAAGACCTAACTGTCACGTAGCGTGGTTTACTTGCGCCCCAGCATGCCGAGCATCTTGCCGAGACCACCTTTTTTCGCCTTCTTGACTGCAATGCGTCCGGTGACGACATGGGCGATCTGCGAGAAGGTTTCTGCGATCGGAGACTTGGCGTCGATTTCCGAGATCATCCGGCCGCTATTGGCAGCGTTGCCGAAAAGGGCGGAATCGAACGGCAGAATGGCGATCGGCTCGATCTCCAGCGGCTCGGTGAAATCGGACGGGCTGATCTCCGGACGCTTCGGCATACCCACCTGATTGAGGATGAGATGCGGGGCGCGATCATTCGGCCTGAGCTTTTTCAGCGCATCCAGGATGTTCTTGGTATTGCGCAGGTTGGCGAGGTCGGGGGCGGCGCAGATGACAACCTCGTCGGCATCGGCGAGAACCGACGTCGTCCATTCGTTCCAGGCATGCGGTATGTCGAGAACCGCGACCGGTGCGCTGCGCTGCAGGATCTCGATGACCGGCTGAAATGCGCGACCGTCGAAATCGTAGGACCGGTCGAGAAGCGACGGGGATGCGAGAAGCGACAGGTGTTCGGAGCATTTCGTCAAAAGGCGATCCAGAAACACCTCGTCGAGGCGCTCGGGCGCAAAAACTGCCTCGGAGATGCCCTGCATCGGGTCCTGATCGAAATCGATATTCGCGGTGCCGAACGGCAGATCGAGATCGGCAAGGATGGTTTCGGTGGAAAACAGGCTCGATATGCCGAAGGCGCAATTGTGCGCGATCGTCGAGGCGCCGACGCCACCCTTGGCGCCGATGAAGGCGATCGACTTGCCCAGCGGCTCGGCATCCGGATCGACGAAGATGGCCGAGATCGCCGCCATCATGTCGACCATCGGAACGGGCGCGACCAGATATTCGGAAATGCCGTTGCGCACCAGCTCGCGATAAAGCGCGATATCGTTGTAGCGGCCGATGACGATGACGCGGGTGGAGGGATCGCAGACTTCGGCCAGCGGTGCCAGTTCGGACAGAAGGTTGCGCGGCTCGGCCGCCGTCTCGAGAACGATCAGGTTCGGCGTCGGCGAAGACGCGTACATGTTGGCGGCGGCCGTCGTTCCGCCACTCGTCACGCGCAGATTGACCTTCGCCATGCGCCGGTCGCGCGACATCTTGTCGACCATGCGCTGGACGCCCTCGCTTTCGCAGAAGGCATGGATGGAGATGCGCGGCAGCGGCCGCACGGCCTCAAGATCGAGACCCGACGGATGATCCTCGGCATCTTCGGCTAGAGACGGCTGGCCATTCACATCGTATTGAACAGTGCTGATCATCGCATCAGGCTCCGGAACCGTTACGCGTCATCATTCGTCCATGTCCTTCAGCTCGGTGAACGACTCGCGATAACGCTCCATGACCTCACCGCGTTGCGTTCCATCCGGCGGCGTCATGCGGCGCGGACCGAGAAGATCGTTGGGATTGGCGATCTGGGCCGCAAGGTTGTTCTGGTTGGCGCAACCGAAATTGTAATAATTCTTGTTGTTTTGAATATTGAGCGTCATGTCCGCCGGCCACGTGCCGCATTGATCGGTCTTTGCTGCAATCGCCACATAGGTCAGGCGGATGGGCGCCGATTCACCGAACTCGGACGGGAAATGCGCCTGCAGAATCTTCTGGGCAGGGACGCCCATCTTCACCATCAAACGACGAACGGAAGAGGCCGCGGATGACGCTGCGCCTTCATTGGCCGACCCCCGCGGGGTGAGAATCTGGATGATGCCGGATGAGGAACGACGATATTCCGCAACGAACCCGGCAATCACTTCCGACTGGCCATTCGTCAGCCCGGTATCGCCGGCCGCAACCGGGATGTCGATCTTCTTTTCCGCTTCGCCGACGACGATCGGATGACGGGTGCGATAATCATCGGGAAGCGAGCCTGTCGTCATGCTGTCCTTGCCGGCACAGGAAGACAGCAGCGCCGCAGCGCCGATTACGAGCGCTGCCGAAAGGCGGCCCGTCGAATATCGTGTTGTCTTTCTCGGATCCATGGATGGATGCCTTTCCTGCGAGCGGCTGCCGCCGAGGTTTTCGAGTTGAGCTTGGCTGGTCATTTGTAGATGAACCCGACATTGCCCTGATACGGCGCCGGTGGCGGGGACGCCTCCTTGCGGCCGTAAATCTTGTTGACCCGGCCGAGGAAGACACTTTCTGCATCACTGGCGGGCTGGAAATTGTCATCCGGACGCGAGAGCTCGTTGCGGTTGACGGGGCGGACCAGATAGGGCGTCGCTATGATAACCAGTTCGGTCTCGCTGCGCTCGTAGGTCTTTGCCCGAAACAGCGCGCCGACGAGAGGAACCTTGGACGCGCCTGGCGTGCCCTTCATGCTCTGCTGAATATCGTCGCGGATCAGGCCTGCCAGGGCAAGCGAACCACCGGAGGGCAGCTCGACGGTCGTCTCGGCGTCGCGCTTACGATATTCGGCAGCGGACGTCGTGAGAACAGGTTCGGAAACCCGTGTCTGAATTCTGAGGCTGATGCGGCCGGAGGACAGCACGGTCGGCGTAAAGGCGAGCGAGATGCCGTACTCATAGGGCGTGACGGTCGTTACACCATCGACGCCAGTCGTGGTGTAAAGGCGTTCGCCGCCGGAATTGAACGTCGCCGACTGTCCGGAAATCGCCGTCAAGGTCGGTTCGGCCAGGGTGCGGATTGCATCGGCCTGTTCCAGCGCGCTCAAAGCAGTCTCGATACCGAGCTTGCCGATCTGTCCTGCAATCGTGCCGTTAAGGCCGGCAGAACCTGCACCGACGGTCAGAATGTCGAGACCGTTGCGGGACGTGCCCTGACGGGTAAACGTATTGTCAAAACCGAGCTGTTTCAGAACCTCGCGGCGGATTTCCGCCACCGTGATCTTCAGCGTCACCTGATCCTCGCCCTCGACCGACAGAAGGTTGACGATCTGGGAGGTCTGCCGGCCCTCGGCGAAAATTGCGGAATCTCCGCCGTTATTGCCGCTCGTCGCGGTGATTTCGCGCGTGGTCGCTTCACCACCCTTGAGGAAGGCGCCGGCGAGCTGGGCGGCCTTGGCCGAATCCTGCGGAGTGCGCACCGTGCCGGAGAGCACGATGTTGTCGGAGACGATTTCGACCTTGACGTTCGAATCGGGCAGGAAACGACGGAGATTGGCCTCAAGGCCGGAAATATCGCGTTCGATCTCCACGTCGAGGGTCACGATCTCCTCGCCGCCCGGACCGAACACGAAGATATTCGTCTGACCGACCGTCTTGCCGAAAAGGTAGATGCGGCGCGACGTGCGGGTGACTGCGTCGGCCATCGACGGATCGGCAACCAGGATATCGTGGGCATCGGTCGGAAGGTCGATGACGAGGGCCTTGTTCAGACCGATCGTCAGCCGTCGCTTGGCTCCGACACCGCCCTGCGCGATGCGGATAACTCCGCTATCGGCGGCGGTGGCGGCCGGAACTGTCAGGAAGGATGGCGCAAAGCTGCCCGGGATACCGGCAAAGGCCAGGCAGAAAGCCAGGCCGGTCGATACGGTTGCGCGGGTCTTGCGTTTCAAAGTCATCACCAATCGCTCCGTTCAGTTCGCCTGTGTCGAGCCGGTGATGATCGATCCCGACTTGATAACCTGGATGTCCGCCTTGCCGCCCCCATGCAGAAGGTAGTCCGCGCCTTGCGTGTCTGCTTCCTGTGCGTCCGCAACCGACCGCAAGGCGAGCGTCAGGCGCTCCGCCATCTGCTGTGCAACGGCGATGACCTTGGCCTGATCCGGCGTGAGTTCGAGGGTTGCGGTCGTACCGACGACGGATTTGCTGCCATCCGGCGCTTCCTGGATGTTCTGGTCGATCGCCAGCACGCGCACGTTATTCAGGACGTTTTCGGTGACATAGCCCCCGCCGGCATCCTTGTTCTGGCGAACCATGATGACATCGACGCGGTCATTGGGGAGCACGAAGCCGCCGGCGCCCGTGGCAACGGAAATTTCGGTGGCGACCGCACGCTTGCCGGAGGGCAGGAGCGAGGACATGATGCGGCTGGAGGAGTCCGCCACCTTTTCGGCTCTCAGGGGCTCACCCTTGAAAATCGGGAAGCGGACGACGGAGCCTTCAAGCTCCTTGATGGCATCCGGGCGTGCTTCGCTGGTGATGAAGCCCTCGGCCACACCGCCGCGCGGCCAATCCAGCCATTCGAGCGACTTGTCGTTCAAACGGCTGCCGACCGGCAGGTTATCGGCCGAGACGAGAACGCTGATCGTCGGTTCCTTGACGACAGTTTCCACCAGCTGCGGCGCCTGCGGGCCGGACATGTTCATGGCCAGCAGACCGGCAAGGCCTGCAGCCACGACAGCCACCGTCAGGATGATGATACGAGCGGGCTTCATTGCCATGTCCCAGAAGAATCCTTGATCTTCCCGACAGGATGGGCCGCAATGGTGTAATTATGGTTAATGAGAAGCTTATAATGCTGGTTAACGCAGTGTTGCGATAGGTATCAGCAGCTTCAGAACGCCTTGAGCGCCAGTATAGCGACGGGCGATTGAGAAAACGCGATCAGGCCGCCCAGGGCAATTGCAATGCCGTAAGGGATCTTTTTGCTTCCAACAACCGAAACGGGAAGCGGGATGCCGATCGACAGAACAAGGTCTGCACGGGCGCGCAAAGCCAGAAAAAGCAGCGTCACCCCACCCCCGGCATAAGAAACCAGAACAAGAAAGGCGATCAGCGACTGGTCGAATCCGAACCAGAGGCTGGCTGCGGTTAGAAGCTTGGCGTCGCCGCCACCCATGACATTGGCAGCGAAGAGGGCAAAGCACACGGCAAACACGATGGAGGCTGCTGCGAGGCTCATGCCCAGATCAGCCAATGGTATGCCGACGAGAGGGGCCAGAACGACAAACGCCGCAACCAAAGCGAGCGAAAGCCGGTTGGAGATTTTCATCGTCAAAAAGTCGCTCATCGCTGCAGCGGCGAGAGCGGCCGGAAAAGCCGCGAGCACAGATACGGCTGCGATGTCATTCAGCATGGAACGTTTCCCGATATCGCTGAAAAGGCTTAAAGCCGCCCGACGCGGGACGGCTTCAGCCATTGTCTTCAGTGCCGAACGACGGCGGACCGTATGTTAGCCGTTCGGGGTTTTAACCTTGTTGGAAATGTTAACGAACGCGTTGTTCAGCGTGTTGCCCAGCGTGCTTGCGCCGGCGATAATGGCAACGGAGATGAGGGCTGCGATCAGGCCATATTCAATGGCAGTTGCACCGGATTCATCTTTACGGAAACGAGCGAAAATCTTGGTCATGCGACTCTCCTACTCCACACAATTGTTGTTCAGCACTTACCGACAACTTTGTTTTCCGTTGCTCGGTTGAGGTGGAAACTACAGGCGGACGATTGCCAACCGCTTAAAAGGGAGCGTTACCAGATCGTTAATCGGGGCAGTTATGAGCGCTTTGGTAAATAGATCCTGACGGAAATGCAGTGCTTTTTTCAGTATCTGCTAGACGCTAGCACGGCTCAATGAAGTACATATAATTCAGTTAGTTAATTGCAGCCGCAGGGTCCGGCATAGCTATTTTGGCGAGAAATGACGAAAGTTAAGGCAGGGTATGACCGCCTATCCGGCCATGCTTAAGGCTTCATTCACCAATCGGCGTCATCTTCTGTTCATATCGAAATCCGCTCCAAGGACCTTGAAATGGCGCTGCGTCTTGTACTGGTCGCCTTCACGCTTGCCTCCAGCCTTCTTGCCACCGGCGCTTCTGCTGCCGATAACGGACAGGACATCCTGCGCGTGTTCATGAATCAGGCACGCGTGCTGAAGCTCGACCGGCCGGTCGCAAAGGTCATCGTCGGCAATTCGGAAGTGGCGGATGCGACAGTCGCGGATTCCACGACGATCGTTCTGACCGGCCGCAGCTTCGGCACCACCAATCTCGTGCTTCTCGACCAGGACGGCAATGCGATTGCCGACGAGCGTGTTCTCGTTTCCATCGACGAGGGCAATACCGTGCGGGTGTTCAAGCAGACGGAGCGTACCGTGCTTTCCTGCACGCCGAACTGCGAGCAGCACGCCGAAACCGGTACAGCCAACAAGACGCCGTGATCACCGGAAAATGAACCAATTTGCATCAGTGGGGAAACGGATTTTCAACACTCGTTGATTATGGTCGGTAATCGCTTTCTCCGCCCAGGCGGACAGGAAGAGATGCATAGGATCATTCGCCAATGGCCGGCTCGACTTCGCCGAACGTTAAAAAATCCGGCTTGAAGAGGCTTTTCCGCTCCAAAGACGGGGCGGCCGCGATCGAATTCGCACTGCTCGCCATCCCGTATTTCCTGATCGTTTTCGCCATCGTCGAAACGTTCGTCGCCTATACTGCCGAGCAATTGGTCGCCAACGCCGTCGACACGATGGGCCGCAAGCTGCGAACCGGCAACATTACCTACAATCATACGACAACGACGAACAACAAGAGCCAGGTCGAGTTCCGAAGACTGTTCTGCGGCGAGATCTCGATCCTCATCCAGTGCAGCGAAGCCGAGATCAATAGCCCAAGCAAGCTTTATCTGGACGCAAAGCCCTATACGAACTTCTCCGACATGCCGACGACGGTGCCGATGGCAGGCGGCGATTTGAGTACGACAGGCCTCGGTTTTGCGCCGGGCGGTCCGGGTACGAGAAACATGCTGCGCGCCTATTACAAGTGGGACATCACGACCGACCTGCTGCGGCCGTATATTTCCAACATCCGTCCGACCAGCGGATCCAATTACTTCCTGATCGTGGAAACCTCTGCCTTCAAGAACGAGGAATATCCATGATCGGGGCAAAGCTGCGAAAGATATTCTCGGGCTTGCCACTGACCGCTCAGTTTCGGCGTTTCGGGCCGGATGTTCGCGGGATAGGCGGCGTGGAGTTCGCGCTGATCGCGCCGCTTCTGCTGTTCCTCTATATCACCTCCTTCGAGCTGACGATCGGGCTCAGCGTCTCGAAGCGCGTGACCCGCACGGCAAGCACGATCGCGGACCTGGTGACGCAACAGTCCAAGGTCACCACAAGCGACCTGCAACAGATGACCAGCGTCGCCAACGCCATTTTCACGCCTTACAAACCGCAGAACCTGAAGATCAAGATTACCGGTGTGACCCTTGACGCCTCCGGCAATCCCACCGCTGCCTGGTCCTGGGCGCAGGACGGCAGCCGCCCTTACGCCAACAATTCCTCGGTCAACGTGCCGACCGACATGCGTGCGGCCAGCACGTTTCTGGTGCGGGCGGAAGTTTCGGTCACGCACCAATTGCTGATGTTCATGCCGGGACTGATGCCGAGCAGTCTGCAGACCATCACGCTGAACCGGGAGTTCTATTATCGCCAGCGTGTCGGCACCAGCATCACCTGCGACGGGTGCTGAGGCTTCGCGAATATTACGACTTCCCTACCCAACTGACCTGCGAGACCTTTGCCAACCGCTCCAGCGGACTATATGTTTGGCGATTCAGTTCGATCACGGGATCGGACAAGACGGCATTCAGATCACCGGTGACAGATGGCGCGAGCCTTTCTCTTCGTACTTGATTCCTTCGGCGTCGGCGGCGCGCGCGACGCAGCCGATTACGGCGACCTGGGATCCAACACGCTTGGCCATATCGCGGAATTCTGCGCGGCCGGAGCCGCCGACAGGGCTGGCCTGAGGCAGGGACCGCTGAAGCTTCCCAACATGACCTCGCTCGGGCTGATGGATATCGCCAAGATGGCGAGCGGCAATTATCCCGCCGGCATGCCGCTTCCCGAACGGCTGTTCGGCCTTTATGGCGCCGCCAGCGAGCGCTCGAACGGCAAGGACACGCCCTCCGGCCATTGGGAGATCGCCGGAACACCGGTGATGTTAAACTGGGGTTATTTTCCGACGGAAGGCGACGCATTCTCTGCTGAACTGGTGGAGGCGATCTGCCGGGATGGCGAAATCCCAGGCATTCTTGGCAACTGCCATGCTTCGGGGACCGAGATCATCGAGCGGCTCGGCGAAGAGCATATCAGAACGGGAAAGCCGATCTGCTACACGTCGAGCGACAGCGTGTTTCAGATCGCAGCACACGAGACGCATTTCGGCCTCGACCGGCTGATCGCGCTTTGCCATGTGGTGCGCGGACTGCTCGATCCCTTGAATATCGGGCGCGTGATCGCGCGGCCCTTTACCGGGGAGACGGCGGCTCGTTTCGAGCGCACCGGCAATCGGCGCGATTTTTCCGTGCCGCCGCCGGAGCCGACATTGCTCGACAGGCTGGTGGAAGCCGGCCGCAGCGTTCACGCCGTCGGCAAGGTGGGCGATATCTTTGCGAATCAGGGTATTTCGCGCGTCATCAAGGCAAACGGCAATGCGGCGCTGACCGCCGCAACGCTGACCGCCATGGACGAGGCAGCCGATGGCGATCTCGTCTTCACCAATTTCGTCGATTTCGACATGATCTACGGCCATCGCCGCGATGTGCCCGGTTATGCCGCAGCACTTGAAGCCTTCGATCTCAGCCTGCCGGATATCCATCGGCGGCTGAAGCCCGGCGACCTCGTCATCCTGACCGCAGATCACGGCTGCGACCCGACCTGGCGCGGCACGGACCATACCCGCGAGCGCGTGCCGATCATGGCTTTCGGCCCCGGCATCCGCACCCGTTCGATCGGGGTCCGCTCGTCCTATGCCGATATCGGCGAGACCGTGGCGGCGCATCTGAGCATTCCTGCGGGCCGACATGGATGGAGCTTTCTGTGACGCAACGCCTGCTGAAAGCCGAGATTCATTGCCATATCGAAGGCGCCGCACCACCGGCTGTGACGGAAGTGCAGGCGCGCAAATACGGTGTCGACACAAGCGCTTTCCTGCGCGACGGCGCTTATCAATGGCGGGACTTTTCGGAATTTCTCGTCGCCTATGATGCGGTGGCCGCGCTGTTTCGGACGGAAGAAGACTATGCGCTTCTGACCGAGGCCTATCTGACGGAACTCGCGTCGATTAACACGATCTACAGCGAGATCATCGTCTCGCCCGATCATGGTGACCGGATCGGGCTGGGTGCGGATGCCTATCTTGCCGGAATATGCGACGGGATCTTTGCCGCTAAAGAAAAGACCGGCATCGAGGCGCGGATCATCGTCACCGGCGAGCGGCATTTCGGGCCTGACCGCGTCGTGGCCGCCGCCGAATACGCTGCGCGGGCGAAAAATCCGCTGGTGACCGGTTTCAACATGGCGGGCGAGGAGCGCATGGGGCGGGTGGCAGATTATGCGCGCGCCTTCGATATCGCTCGTGATGCAGGACTGGGTCTTACCATCCATGCCGGCGAGGTCTGCGGTCCGTTCAGCGTGACGGATGCGCTGGACCTGGTGAAACCCGCCCGCATCGGCCATGGCGTCAGGGCGATCGAAGATGAAGCGCTGGTGGCGCGGCTGGCCGAGCTCGGCACGGTGCTGGAAGTCTGCCCCGGCTCGAACATCGCGCTCGGCGTTTTTGCCGATTTCGGCAGCCATCCGTTGAAGCGGCTGAAAGCGGCCGGCGTGAAGGTCTGCATCAATTCGGACGACCCGCCGTTTTTCGACACGTCGCTTGCCCGCGAATACGAGATTGCCTCGCAGGTGATGGGAATGAGCGACGCGGAAATCAACGAGATGACCCGGACGGCGCTTGAAGCCGCATTTGTGGACGACAAGACAAAAACACGCTTGCTGGAGCGCTTCGACGCGCAAACTTGAGGTTCAGGCTGGGGATCATGCAGGCAGCACGATCTCGCCACTTGCAGAACAGGACGTTTTTCGAAAAAGAAGAGACAAGCAACGAAAAGGAAAAAGGTCATGGACGGCGTCACAGTCATCAATCATCCGCTGGTGCAGCACAAGCTGACGATCATGCGCAAGAAGGCGACGTCGACTGCCGGTTTCCGCAGGCTGCTGCGGGAAATCTCGATGCTGCTCTGCTACGAGGTGACCCGCGATCTCGAACTGACGCTGGAAACGATCGAGACGCCGATCACCGAAATGCAGTCGCCGGTCGTGGAAGGCAAGAAGCTGGTCTTCGTTTCCATCCTGCGCGCCGGCAACGGTCTTCTGGAAGGCATGCTGGAACTGGTGCCTTCGGCCCGTGTCTCGCATATCGGCCTTTACCGCGATCATGACACGCTGCAGCCGGTGGAATATTACTTCAAGGCGCCGGACGATCTGGACGAACGCCTGATGATCGTCGTCGATCCGATGCTGGCGACCGGCAATTCGGCGATCGCCGCAATCCAGAAGCTCAAGGAGCGTGGCGCGAAGAATATCCGCTTCCTCTGCCTGCTGGCCGCACCGGAAGGCATCAAGAATTTCCAGGACGCCCATCCGGACGTGAAGATCTATACCGCGTCGATCGACAGCCATCTCAACGAGAAGGGTTATATCGTTCCCGGTCTCGGCGATGCCGGCGACCGTATGTATGGCACGAAGTAAAGACTTCAGGATTTCCTAACCAATGATGAAGAAGGCGGCCGGCCCGAAAGGGCAAGGCCGCTTTTTCGTAACCATTGCGGCCTAGCATGTCCCTCCAAAACCCAAGGGACCGCGACCATGCTTCTTCGCACCTCCATCTTCGCAGCCGTCGCCGTCTTGCTGGCGACACAGATCCCTGCGCTAATCGAGAGGATGGATCAGCCGGCACAGCAACAGCCGGCGGCGAAGGCGCCCTCCCCCGCACCTACTTCTTCCCCCTCTGCCACTCCCGCGCCGCAGGCGGCATCGCTCACACCGGGGACGATGGTTCTGAATGCGGATGGGCGCGGCCATTTCATCGGCAGCTTCCGGCTGAATGGGAAGTCCGTGAACGGCCTCGTCGATACTGGCGCTTCCATGGTCGCGATCAACGAACGCACGGCGCGCATGCTGGGTTATGGCGCGAACAGCCTCGACTTCCGCTACCGCATGCAGACGGCCAACGGGCAGACCGAGGCTGCGCATATCGTGCTCGACCGTGTGGAGATCGGCAATGTGCGGGTTCGCGATGTCGATGCCATGGTGCTGCGGGACGAGGCGCTTGCCGACACCCTGGTCGGCATGAGTTTTCTGACCAAGCTGAAATCCTACCAGGTCAAGGGTGGCAGCCTGACGCTTGCCAACTGATATTTGCCTTCACCCGATCCGTTCAATGACCACCGGAGACGCCAGCGGCGCGTTCGCGTCTATACGGTAGCTTGCGAGCAAGGCCTGACCTGCGCGATCGGCCTGTTCCCGGGATGCGGCGTGAACGCGCGCGATCGGTTGGCCTCTCTCTATCGCGGAACCCAACGGAAGAATGCGGTCGAAGCCGACGCTGTGATCGATCGTGTCGGAGGTCTGACGGCGCCCTCCTCCCATATCCACGACGGCAAGGCCCGTAGCGCGGGCATCGCAGGCGGCGAGATAGCCACCGGCCGGGGCGGTCACATCCAGGATGACCCGGGCATGCGGCAGATAGGTTTGCGGGCGCTCGCAGAAATCGGCGGGACCGCCGAGCGCATGGACCATGCGGGCGAAGGTTTCCATGGCCTGCCCGGACGAGAGCACTGACCGCGCCATGTTTTCGCCCTCGGCAAGGTTTGGGACGAGGCCCGCTTGGACCAGCATTTCCGCCACTTCCGCCAGCACGATGGTCTCAAGCCGCGTGCCCGCCTTGTGGCGGGCGAGGAAATGCACGCAATTTGCCACTTCCAGCGCGTTGCCGGCAGCATCGGCCAGCGGCTGGTTCATGTCGGTAATCAGGGCTACGGTCGGCACGCCTGCGCCATTGGCGACATCGACGAGCGAGCGGGCCAGAACGCGGGCTTCAGCGATATCCTGCATGAAGGCACCGCTGCCGACCTTGACGTCCATCAGCAGCGTCTGCAGGCCGGCGGCCAGCTTTTTCGACAGGATGGAGGCGGTGATCAGCGGCACGGATTCGACCGTCGCCGTCACATCGCGGATGGCATAGAGACGTCGGTCCGCGGGCGCGAGATTCGAGGTCTGGCCGACGATGGCGCAGCCGACATCCTTCACTACATTAGAGAAACGCGCCTGGTCAGGCGCGATGTCATAACCCGGGATGGATTGCAGCTTGTCCAGCGTGCCGCCGGTATGACCAAGGCCACGGCCGGAAATCATCGGGACGGCCAGACCGCAAGCGGCAGCGATGGGTGCGAGCATGAGCGAGACATTGTCGCCAACACCGCCGGTCGAATGCTTGTCGGCAATGGGACGGTCGATTTCGCTCCATTTCAGGACAGAGCCCGAATCGCGCATGGCAAGTGTCAACGCCACCGTCTCATTGCGGGACATGTCCCGAAAAAATACAGCCATGGCAAAGGCGGCGGCCTGAGCCTCCGAGACGGCGCCGTTCGTGACGCCGGCAACGAAGGCCGTGATCTCTTCGTTCGAAAGACCATGGCCGTCGCGCTTTCGGCGAATGATTTCCTGCGGCAGCATGCCGTGCCGTCAATAGCCGGCAGCGGCGCGCGGCGCAGTCGTTCCGCCCAGAACCGCCAGGATATCGTCGAGCAGGCTGGAGGCGCCGAACCGGAAGGTCGAGGGCATGACCCAATTCGGCCCCAGAATGCTTTCGGCAAGCCTCAGATAGAGGTCTGCATCCGCAACCGTGGAAACTCCACCCGCCGGCTTGAAGCCAACCTTGGCCTTGGACTCGCGGATCGCCCGCAGCATGATATCGGCGGCTTCCAGCGTTGCGTTGACAGAGACCTTGCCGGTCGAGGTCTTGATGAAATCGGCTCCGGCGGCAATCGCCAGTTCGGAAGCACGCTTGACCAGCGCCATATCCTTCAACTCGCCGGTCTCGAGAATGACCTTGAGGGTGGATTGCGAGCAGGCGGCGCGAACGGCCTGGACCATCGTCGTGACGGCCGCTTCATCACCGGCGATGAAGGCCTTGTAGGGGATGACGAGGTCGATCTCGTCGGCTCCGTCCTCGACGGCCTTGCGGGTTTCCTCGACCACATCGGCCACGGCGAGATCACCGGAGGGGAAGTTGACGACGGTCGCAATGCGCACCGGATGGCCGGCACCGAGGACCTGCCGGGCATGAGCGACAAAGCGCGGCCAGATGCAGATCGCAGCGCTGTTGCCATAGGGCGTCTGGGCGCGCAGGCACAGGTTTTCGATCGCGGCATTGTCGCAATCGTCACGCAGGTTCGTCAGGTCGAGAAGAGACAGGGCAAATGCCGCAGCCTCGCGCGGGCTCTGCAGTTCCATGGTGTCCTCCGGTGTGGATTGAAGTGCAAGTTTTAGCGTTGAACCGATTTGATTCAACCCGCATAGGTCGCGAAATGTGGTATCTTGCCGCTAGTGCCTTGATAAGTCAGGCATCGCGGCTGAGCATTTCATGCAGGACTGCGGCGAGCCGGGCGCCGCCGACCGGGGCCATGTCCTTGGTTTCCTCGTGGCTGAGTTCGGCGCCGGTCATGCCGGCCCCATAATTGGTGACAACCGAGGCGGCGGCAACCTTGAGCCCGAAATAACGGGCGAGGATGACTTCCGGCACGGTGGACATGCCGACGGCATCGGCGCCCAGCGTGCGCGCCATGCGGATTTCCGCCGGCGTTTCGAAGCTCGGACCGGAGAACCACATGTAGACGCCCTGATATAGCGTCACACCGGCGCGGATCGCAGCGTTGCGCATCTTCAACGCCAGATCGTCGTCATAGGCGCTGGTCATGCCGACGAAACGGCGATCGCCGTGTTCGCCGATCAGCGGGTTCATGCCGGAATAGTTGATATGGTCGGTGATCTGCATGACCGAACCGGGCGGCATGTCTTCGCGTACCGAACCGGCCGAATTGGTGAGGATCAGCGACTGAACGCCGAGGCCCTTCAGCACCTGAAGGGGAATGCGCATGGCCTTGGGATCGCCATGCTCATAATAATGCGCGCGGCCGGAAAGCATGATGACCGGCTGGCTGCCGAGATAACCCGCCACCAGTTCTCCCGCATGGCCGGTGACGCCGCTGACCGGAAAACCTTCGAGGTCCCGGTAGGAAATGCGGATTTGGTCCGTCACGCCTTCCACCAGCGAGCCCAAGCCGGAACCCAGCACGATCGCCACGCGCGGCACGAGGCCATCCAGCCGTTCGACCAGCAGATCGGTTACCGTCGTCATCTGATGACATCCGTTTCGAAAGCATAGGGAAGCAGCTCGGCCATGGTCACAGTCTTGGCCACACCAACCTCGTTGCAGAGATGGATGCGGGTATCGGCCGAGGCGAATTCCGAGATTTTTTGCCGGCAGCCGCCGCACGGCGTGCAGAGCGGCAGCTTTTCGGCGATCACCGCTAGCTCGACGATCTTCTTTCCACCGCCCATGACCATGGCGCCGATCGCCGTCGGTTCGGCGCACCAGCCCTGGGGGAATGACAGGTTCTCGATATTGGCACCGAGATAGATTTTTCCGTCATCGGCGCGCAGAGCCACGCCGACCGGGAACTTGGAATAGGGTGCGTGAGCCTTGGTCATCGCGTCGCGGGCGGCTTCGAACAGTTCGTGAGACATATCTCAACGCTCCTTGGTATAGGCAACGCCGCCGGCCTTGGGCGGGCGGGCGACGCCGATGAAGCCGGCCAGCAGCACGCAGGTGAGGATATAGGGCAGCGCCTGGAAAATCTGCACCGGAACCTCGCCGATCATCGGGATAGACTTGCCCTGCATGAAATTGGCGAAGGCATCGAGGAAACCGAAAAGCAGGCAGGCGAACATGACCGGCACCGGCTTCCACTTGGCGAAGATCAGCGCGGCGAGTGCGATATAGCCCTTGCCGGCCGACATGTTGTTGATGAAGGCGGCGGACTGGGCGATCGACAGATAGGTGCCGGCAAAACCAGCAAGGAAGCCGGTGACGATCAGCGCGCGGTAGCGCAGCCAGACGACCGACACACCGGCCGTATCGACGGCGCCCGGATTTTCACCCACGGCGCGAAGGCGCAGGCCGAAGCGGGTGCGATAGAGAACCCACCAGGAGAGCGGCACCATGAGGAAAGCGATATAGGTGAGGATATTGTTGCCGGAAATGACGTTGGCATAAAGCGGGCCGATGATCGGTACATCGCGCATCATTTCGGCGCCCGGCAGGACGATGCCGGAGAAACGGCCTTCCGGAGGCACCTGCCCCGTGCGGCCACCCTGGTTGAACCAGGCGGTACCGAGCACGATGGTCAGGCCTGCCGCGATGAAATTCAGCGCCACGCCGGAGACGATCTGGTTGCCGCGATTGGTGATCGAGGCAAAGCCGTGCAGCATGGAGAAGATGATCGAGACGAAAATACCGGCGCCAAGCCCCGCCCAGGCATTGCCCGTCCAGTAGGCGGCACAGGCCGCGGCGAAGGCGGATGCCAGCATCTTGCCTTCGAGGCCGATATCGAAAATGCCGGCGCGCTCGGAGAAAAGGCCTGCGAGTGCGGTGAACAACAGCGGGATGGACAGGCGGATCGCCGAACCGAGAATGCTGACGAAGGTGTCGAAATATTCCATGGCTATTTCCCCGTCGCCGTCTGATAGAGCCGCACCATGGCCGGGCGCAGCATATATTCCAGCGCGCCGGCAAAAAAGATGACGAGGCCCTGGATGACCACGATCATGTCGCGGGTGATGTTCGGCATCTCGAAGGAAAGATCGGCGCCGCCCTGATAGAGGATGCCGAACAGGATCGCCGCGAGGACGATACCGACCGGATGGCTTCGTCCCATCAGCGAAACGGCAATGCCGACAAAACCCGCACCGGCGACGAATTCCACCTGCAGACGGGCCGAGGCACCCATGACCGCATTGAGCGACATCATGCCGGCAAGGCCGCCTGAAATCAGCATGGCGATGATGACGGTACGGACATAAGGAATGCCGGCGTAAACGGCAGCCGTCGGGCTGATGCCGAGCGTTCGCATCTCGTAACCCAGCTTGGTGCGCCAGATCAGCAGCCAGACGAGATAACACATCACCAATGCGATGATGAAGGAGACGTTGAAGGGCGCCGGGCCGAGCTTCAGGCCGAACAGCGCCATAAGCCAATCGAGCTTGGGAAGCTGCCCGCCCGCAAGAAACGTGCGGGTTTCCGGCGCCATCTTGCCGGGAACGATGAACACGTTCACTAGCAGGTACACCATCAGGGCTGCGCCGATGAAATTGAACATGATGGTGGTGATGACGATATGGCTGCCCCGCTTGGCCTGCAGCCAGGCGGGGATGAAGGCCCATGCAGCGCCGAAGAGAGCCGCGCCGACAACGGCGAAGGGCATGGTGACGTACCACGGCACGTAATGATCGAGCGACAGCGCAACCAGAGCCGCGCCCAGACCGCCGACATAGGCCTGGCCTTCGGAACCGATATTGAACAGGCCGGCATGGAAGGCGACGGCAACGGAAAGGCCGGTGAAGATGAAGCTCGTGGCGTAAAACAGAGTGAAGCCGATCGCATCACCGCGACCGAGCGCGCCCTGGATGAGGAAGTTCAGCGCTTCGAGCGGATTTTCACCGATTGCCCAGACGACCAGTCCGGAAAACAGGAATGCCAGGATGAGGTTCAACAGCGGGATGACGCCGTAATTGATCCAGGCTGGCAGTGGGACCGAAGCCGTGCTCATGCGCCCCTCCCCTTCCGCCCGGTTCCGATCCGTGCTTCGTTCATCCCATACTCCGAAATCTTCTTGTATGCCGAGATCGTCACGCTGCGATCCCCGCCATCATCAGGCCAAGCGTCTGTTCATCCGCATCCGAGGTCTTTTCGCCGACGACCTTGCCGGCGAACATGACGAGGATGCGATCCGACAACGAGCGGATCTCATCGAGTTCGACCGAAACCAGAAGCACAGCCTTGCCGGCACCGCGCATTTCGATGATGCGCCGGTGAATGAATTCGATCGCGCCGATATCGACGCCGCGGGTCGGCTGGCCGACCAGGAGCATTTTCGGATCACGCTCGATTTCGCGCGCCACGACGATCTTCTGCTGGTTGCCACCGGAAAAATTGGCGGTCTTCAGCCGCGCGTTGGGCGGGCGGATATCGTATTTTTCGATCTGCTCCTCGGCGCTTTTGCGGACAGCATCGAGATCCAGCATCGAACCGCGCCCATAACGCGGGTCGTGGTGATAACCGAGGATGGAATTTTCATATTCCTCGAATTTCAGTACCAGCCCCATATGATGCCGGTCTTCGGGAATATGCGCGAGGCCGAGCTGGCGCAGAGCTGCGGGATCGGCGGCGCCCACCGGCTTGCCATCGATCAAGATTTCACCCGAGACAGGCTTGCGGATGCCAGCCAATGCCTCGAGCAGCTCCGACTGGCCGTTGCCGGCAACGCCGGCGATGCCGACGATCTCGCCGGCTCTTACATCGAAGGACACGTCGTCGACCATGGTGACGCCGCGGCCGTCCTTCACCGTCAGGTTCTTCACCGACAGAAGCACCGGGCCGGGATTGGCGTCGCCCTTTTCGACCCGCAGCAGCACGCGGCGGCCGACCATCAGTTCGGCGAGTTCGGTAACCGTGGTTTCGGCAGTCTTGCGGGTCGCGACCATCTCGCCGCGGCGCATGACGGATACCGTGTCGGTGATCGCCATGATCTCGCGCAGCTTGTGGGTGATGAGGATGATCGTCTTGCCCTGATCGCGCAGGACCTGAAGGATGCGGAACAAATGATCGGCTTCCGCCGGGGTCAACACGCCCGTCGGCTCGTCGAGGATCAGAATATCGGCGCCGCGATACAGCGCCTTCAGAATTTCGACGCGCTGCTGGTTGCCTACCGGCAGTTCCTCGATCAGCGCATCCGGGTCGACGTCCAGACCGTAATCCGTCTCCAGCCGCTTCAGCTCCTTGCGCGCACCGGCCACGCCCTTGGCAAGCAACTGCCCGCCTTCGGCGCCCAGCATGACGTTTTCGAGCACGGTGAAGTTTTCGACCAGCATGAAATGCTGGTGGACCATGCCGATGCCAGCCGCGATGGCGGCCTGGCTGTCGCGGATCGTGACGGGCCTGCCTTGGATACGGATTTCGCCCTCGTCGGCATGGTAGAAGCCGTAAAGGATCGACATCAGCGTCGACTTGCCGGCACCGTTTTCACCGATGATCCCGTGGATGGACCCCTTGCCGACGGAAAGGTTGATATTCTTGTTCGCATGGACCGTTCCGAACTTCTTGTCGATGCCGACAAGCTCGATGGCGGGCTCATTCGCTGAAGACTGAAGGTTCAATGGCTCGACCTTGATCTCTATATGCAAAAAGGGCGCATGACGGTTTCCGCCATGCGCCCCTTCGATCCTTGACTCACATCGGGCAGGAATTGTCCGTCATGTAGTCATGCACCTTGACGGTGCCGGCAACGATATCGGCCTTGGCCTTGTCGAGCGCGGTCTGCATTTCCGGCGTGATCAGAGCCTTGTTGCTGTCGTCGATTGCAGCGACGACACCGCCGTCCTTGATGCCGTTCGACTGGACACCAGCGGTGAACTTGTCTTCCGCAGTATCCTTGTAGGCATTGTAGACGGCCAGATCGACGCGCTTGACCATGGAGGTCAGAACCGAACCGGGATGGACATGGTTCTGGTTGCTATCGACGCCGATCGAAAGCTTCTTGTTGTCGGCAGCCGTCTGCAGCACGCCCAGGCCCGATGCACCAGCTGCCGCGTAGATCACGTCAGCGCCCTGATCGATCTGGTTCTTGGTGAGTTCACCGGCACGAACCGGATCGTTCCAGGCCGCACCCGTGGTGCCGACCATGTTCTGGAAAACCTGCATATCGGCCTTCACAGACTTGGCGCCCTGAACGTAGCCACAGCCGAACTTGCGGATCAGCGGGATATCCATGCCGCCAACGAAGCCGACCTTGCCGGTCTTGGAGGCCATGCCGGCGAGAAGGCCAACGAGATAGGAGCCTTCCGCTTCGTTGTAAACGACCGAACGTACATTCGGGAGATCGACCACCGAGTCGACGATAACGAATTTGGTATCCGGGAATTCACCGGCAACCTTCTCCATGGCCGAGGTCCAGGCGAAGGAAACGGCGATGACCGGGTTATAACCACGGCTCGCAAAGTTGCGGATCGCCTGCTCGCCCTGCGTATCGCTGGTCGGCTCGAAATCGCGGTATTCGGTGCCGGTTTCCTTCTTGTACATCTCGGCGCCGGCATAGGCGGCCTCATTGAAGGATTTATCGAACTTGCCACCGGTGCCATAGACAAGCGCCGGCTTGATCTCGGCGGCCAGCGCTGTCGTCGACATCGCAGCCACGGCAAGAAGGCTCAAAAGGGTTTTCTTCATGGTGCAGCCCTGTTTTTTTAAGTTTATGTCCTCCCGCGGGTCCGGCAAGCCGACGCCATGCGGTTACCGCCCCCTCTTCGAAGGCTTGGCTATACCTACTCTTGCATGTGCGCCAGAAAAATTCACCAGATTTTTTTCATCCGATAAAAACGCCTATCCCTTTGGCAGCCTGCATGAATTTGCCGCGGACCTGCACAAATCCGCGGCGTTCGAAATTACATGATCGCAGGCTCAAGCCGCCTGGCCGACCGGGCAGGAAACACCCGTGCCCTTGAGGCCGCAGTAACCAGCCGGATTCTTGGCGAGATACTGCTGGTGATAGTCTTCCGCGTAATAGAATGTGGGCACGGGCGCGAGTTCCGTGGTGATCGGCGTATCGCGGCCGGCCTTGGTGAGCGCATCCTGGAAGACATCCAGCGCCCCGCGCGCCTGCTCGGCCTGATCTTCACTGGTCGTGTAGATGGCCGAACGATAGGTCGTTCCGATATCGTTGCCCTGTCGCATGCCCTGGGTCGGATCGTGCTCCTCGAAGAACACCTTCAGCAGCTGGCGATAGGAGATGACCTTCGGATCGAAGACGACCTTGACGATCTCGGCATGGCCGGTGAGACCGGTCGTCGTTTCATGATAGGTCGGATTGGGTGTCAGGCCGCCGGCGTAACCGACCGCGGTGACGTAAACGCCCGGCATTTTCCAGAACAGGCGCTCGGCACCCCAGAAGCAGCCCATGCCGAAATAGGCAATCTCCAGGCCTTCCGGATAAGGCCCATCGAGCGCCTTGCCATTGACGAAATGGGTCTCGGACGTCGGGATCGCGTCCGGCCTTCCAGGCAGAGCCGCCTCCGACGAGGGCATTACAGTCTTCTTGTTGAATATCTCATTCAGGAACATTTTCTGCCTCCACATGCGGCGACATTCATTTTCAGCTCCGGCCCGGCGCGACTTTCGGTTCAGGCTGAGAAACGCCCGGCAAAGGAGCTTCTCCTGTAGCCCAACATCCAGAACAGCAACGCCAGGACCAGGAATACGACACCGGCCGGCTGCGCCAGAACCGGCGCCACATAGGGTCGCCATATATCTGCGCTCATATAGTCATCGGCCGACAGTTCTGCCAGTGTCAGACTTTCCGGATCGAGATTGAGCCAGGCATTGCCGAGACTGGTCAGCACCACATCGGACGAGGAAACCGACTGGATCGCATCAATCGTGCCGACGAGTACCGCCGCTGCCAGCGCCGCAAAGCTCAGAAAATGGAACAATGTCCGCAATGGAGTCATCGCGCGGGTTCCTTTCCCTCGGCACTGATTTTCCAGGCGACAGGATAGCGTCGTAGCGGACAAGTGGCAACGCAGACAAAGCCTTTTGGCGTCGTGCCATTCTGACAAGAACTTGTTATTGGGGGATAAAATGGTGCTGCTAGAGAGATTTGAACTCTCGGCCTCTCCCTTACCAAGGGAGTGCTCTACCCCTGAGCTATAGCAGCATCTGAGCGGCGCGGTTGATCCCGCGTCGTTGGTGAGCGGCCTATTGCCATAGGTTCATGATGAGCGCAAGCGGCAATTCAACTATTTTGTTCATAACGGTGACGGCCACAAGGGAGCATCGACAGAGACGAAACCCGTAATTGCGCCGAGGATCCGCTCCGGAAACCGTTGGACGGCAGGGCGGCAAAGCCGCCCCACCAAGTGCTCAGCCTGATGTTCAGCCGGGCTTGGCCGAAACCTCGACGCTGTCCAGCGTGCTGCTCAGCAGCAGCGCGAGGATCGTGCAGATCGCGCCCGAGATCAGGTAACCACCGATGAAGATGATGCCGAAATTACTGGCCAGTCCCAGAGCGACCAGCGGGGCAAAACCTGCTCCGATCAGCCATGCAAGGTCAGAGGTCAGCGCAGAGCCGGTATATCTGTAACCGGTGCTGAATCGCGACGAGACGGAACCGGAGGCCTGGCCGAAGGACAGGCCGAGGATGGCAAAGCCGAGAATGATGAAGGCTGCCTGCCCTGCCCCTCCGGCATCGAGAAGGAACGGTGCCGTGAAGCTGAAGACGGCGATGATGAAAGCACCGATCAGCAGCTGGCGCCGACGACCGATCCGATCGGCAAGGAAGCCGGACAGCATGATGGTCGCAAAGCCACAGAGGGCTCCAACCACCTGTACAAAAAGGAAGGGGCCAGCGGTCTGTCCGCCGAACAAGGTTACCCAGCTGAGCGGGAAAATCGTGACCAGATGGAACATCGCAAAGCTGGCAAGCGGTGCGAAAGCGCCGATGACGATATCAAAACCATGAAGCCTTATGACCTCGATTATCGGCTTGGCTTCGAGTTCATGATTGTCCATTGCCGTGCCGAATTCATGCGAGGCGACGATACGCAGCCTTGCAAACAGGGCCACGACGTTGATCGCGAATGCGACGAAGAAGGGGAAACGCCAACCCCAATCGAGGAAATCGGCATCCGAGAGATTAACGACGAAATATCCGAAGAGGATGCTGGCCAGGGCAAAGCCGACCGGCGCCCCAAGCTGCGGAATCATCGCATAAAAACCTCGACGGTTCGGCGGAGCATTCATCGCCAGGAGCGAGGCCAGACCATCCCACGCGCCGCCAAGCGCAAAACCCTGGCCGAGCCGGAACAGCGCCAGAAGCGCCACGGACCACATGCCGATCGTCTCATACCCCGGAAGGAAGGCGATCGATGCCGTCGAGCCGCCCAGGATGAGCAAGGCCGTCGTCAGCTTCGTCCCACGGCCAAAAGTCCGGTCGATCCACATGAAGACAACCGAACCGACAGGTCTTGCCAGGAAGGCGAGCGAAAAGATGGCGAAAGAATAAAGCGTTGCAGTGACCGGATCCGGGGCGAAGGGGAAGACCAGCCGGGGAAAGACGAGCACGCAGCCCAGACCGAAAACAAAGAAATCGAAGAACTCGGATGTCCGGCCGATCACGACCCCGATGGCGATGTTACCCGCCGAAATCGGCTTGTCGTCGTGAATATGTCTTGCATCCCGCTCCAGTGACGATGACGACGGACCCGTCGCCAGAATTGTTGCCTCTGCCATGACTAACGTTCCTCCTTCGCGTCATTGCAACAATGAGTATGTTGGCCGGACTTGCTGTCAATCAAGATTTCAACCTCGAATTTGTGAAAATTCGAAAATTAGCAAATTTTGCCATAATCATCAGGTTCGGCGCCAAAAACACTGTCTTCCGTCAGGTTTATGGTCTAGATTGCGCGCCGCAGGGCCGCCCTCCATCGAAATGGAGCAGGTGGTGATTTGTGGTGCGAAAAATTGTAGCACTGCGACGAAACACCTCATGGAGATCGGGGCGACGCTCCGATAGGCGAACTAGATAAAAAGCAAATTTGAGCAGATCAATGTCCCCAATCGTAAGGCGTCTTTGCCAGCTTTCCATCCTTCTCATCCTCCCGTTAATGGCAGGCTGCGACCTCGTGGTCATGTCTCCGTCGGGCGATATCGCGCAACAGCAGGCTGACCTCATCGTCGTGTCGACGGTGCTGATGCTACTGATCATCGTGCCGGTTCTTTTCCTGACCTTGTATTTCGCGTGGCACTACCGCCATTCGAACACCAAGGCCAAATACGACCCAGAATGGCACCATTCCACCCGTCTCGAAGTGGTGATCTGGTCGGCACCGCTGGCGATCATCATCGCGCTTGGCGCGATTACGTGGATCAGCACCCACAAGCTCGACCCGTTCCGTCCGCTCGATCGCATCGACGCGGAGCGCAGCATTCCAGAAGGCACGAAACCGCTTGAAGTTGAAGTGGTCGCGCTCGACTGGAAGTGGCTGTTCTTCTATCCGGAATACGGCATTGCCACCGTCAACGAGATGGCCGCGCCGATCGATCGCCCGATCACCTTCAAGATCACTTCATCCTCGGTTATGAACTCGTTCTACGTTCCCGCGCTTGCCGGCATGATCTACGCCATGCCCGGCATGGAAACGAAGCTGCACGCGGTCATCAACAAGGAAGGCGTTTTCGACGGCTTCTCATCGAACTACAGCGGCGCCGGCTTCTCGCACATGCGCTTCAAGTTCCACAGCGTGAACCAGGAAGGCTTCGACGGCTGGATCGCCCGCGTAAAGCAGAACGGCACGGCGCTCAACCAGGACACCTACCTGAAGCTTGAAAAGCCGAGCGAGCGCGAACCGGTCCGTTATTACGCGACGGTTGCCGATGGGCTTTACCAGCGCGTGCTCAACATGTGTGCCGAAGAAGGCCGGATGTGCATGAACGAAATGATGCATATCGACATGATGGGCGGCGCCGGCGTGGAAAGCCACGAAAACCGGGAAAAGCTGCGCTACGACAATCGTCACCTGGAGCACTATACCGCGGGCCACGGCCCTGCTCCTGCTGCCATCGGGGCAACTGTCCCGGCATCGGGCGTACCGGCCAGAAGCGACGAGGCTCCGCACCAGGGTGGTCATTCGACGCCTGAAACGAATAACGACGGGCCGGCGCCGGCCCAGCTCAACAACAATTGAACCTGGCGCTTTGCGTCGTATGACATCAATGAACGGGTTGTTCCATGTTTTCTGATCCAGACCTCCTGAAGTTCATCTTCGGTCGGTTGACCCTCGAATCGATCCCCTATCACGAGCCCATTCTCGTCGCGACCTTCGGTGCCGTTGCACTGGGCGGCGTCGCGCTGTTGTGTCTTATCACCTACATGAAATGGTGGGGACCGCTGTGGCACGACTGGATTACCAGCATCGACCACAAGAAGATCGGTATCATGTACATCATCCTGGCAATCGTGATGCTGCTGCGCGGCTTCGCGGATGCCATCATGATGCGTATCCAGCAGGCAATCGCCTTCAACGGCAACGAGGGTTACCTCAACGCGCATCACTACGACCAGATCTTCACCGCCCATGGCGTGATCATGATCTTCTTCGTCGCGATGCCGTTCGTGACGGGTTTCATGAACTACGTCGTGCCGCTGCAGATCGGCGCACGCGACGTTTCCTTCCCGTTCCTCAACAACTTCTCGTTCTGGATGACCACTGCAGGCGCGATCATCATCATGATCTCGCTGTTTGTCGGTGAATTCGCACGCACCGGCTGGCTGGCCTATCCGCCGCTTTCGGGCGCGGATTACAGCCCGGGCGTCGGTGTCGACTACTATATCTGGGGCCTGCAGGTCGCGGGTGTCGGTACGACATTGTCAGGCATCAACCTGATCGCCACCATCGTCAAGATGCGCGCTCCAGGCATGTCCTTCATGAAGATGCCCGTCTTCACCTGGACTTCGCTCTGCACCAACATCCTGATCGTCGCCACCTTCCCGATCCTGACCGCAACGCTCGTTCTGTTGTCGCTCGACCGCTATGTCGGTACGAACTTCTTCACGAACGATCTCGGCGGCAACCCGATGATGTATGTCAACCTCATCTGGATCTGGGGCCATCCGGAAGTCTACATCCTGATCCTGCCGGCCTTCGGCATCTTCTCCGAAGTGGTTGCAACCTTCTCCGGCAAGCGCCTGTTCGGCTACGCCTCGATGGTCTACGCCACCTGCGCGATCATGATCCTGTCCTACCTCGTGTGGCTGCACCACTTCTTCACGATGGGTTCGGGCGCTTCGGTCAATGCCTTCTTCGGCATCACCACGATGATCATTTCGATTCCGACAGGGGCGAAGATCTTCAACTGGCTGTTCACGATCTACCGTGGCCGCGTTCGTTACGAAGTTCCGATGCTGTGGACGCTCGGCTTCATGATCACCTTCGTCATCGGCGGCATGACCGGCGTCATGCTGGCGGTTCCGCCGGCCGACTTCGTGCTGCACAACTCGCTGTTCCTGGTCGCGCACTTCCATAACGTGATCATCGGCGGCGTGCTGTTCGGCCTGATGGCCGGCGTCACCTACTGGTTCCCGAAGGCCTTCGGTTACAAGCTCGATCCTTTCTGGGGCAAGATGAGCTTCTGGTTCTGGTTCGTCGGCTTCTACTTCGCCTTCATGCCGCTCTACGTGCTCGGCCTGATGGGCGTTACCCGCCGCATGTCGCAGTTCGAAGACCCTTCGCTGCAAATCTGGTTCATCATCGCGGCCGTCGGCGCCGGCATGATCGCCATCGGCATCCTGTCCTTCATCATCCAGCTCGTCGTCAGCTACATCAAGCGCGAGGAACTGAAGGATGAGACGGGCGATCCGTGGCATGGCCGTACTCTGGAATGGTCGACGTCTTCGCCGCCGCCGGAATACAACTTCGCCTTCACACCGGTCGTTCACGATCATGACAGCTGGTACGACATGAAGAACCGCGGTTTCTCGCGTCCGCTTCAGGGCTTCAAGCCCATCCACATGCCGAAGAACACCGGCACGGGTGCAATCCTGGCAGCTCTCAACGTTGTCCTGGCATTCGCATTGATCTGGTACATCTGGTGGCTTGCGGCGGTATCCTTCGTTGCCATCATCGCGGTCGCGATCGGCCATACCTTCAACTACAAGCGTGACTTCTACATTCCGGCGGAAACCGTTTCGGCAGAAGAAGCCAAGCGAACCGAACTGCTGGCGAAGCAGGTGTGACAATGAGCAATATTCAGAGCCAATCTGCGGAACAGCCGCAATTCTACCTCGAGGAAGACCATCATCCGGAAGGCAGCACGAACCTCGGGTTCTGGCTGTATCTGATGAGCGACTGCCTCATCTTCGCGACGCTGTTCGCGACCTATGCCGTGCTCGGCCGCAACTATGCGGCCGGCCCTTCGCCGGCCGACCTGTTCGACCTGAAGCTCGTGGCGATCAACACCGCCATGCTGCTTTTCTCGTCGATCACATACGGTTTCGCGATGCTGCAGATGGAACGCGGCGCCAAGCAGGAGACCCTGTTCTGGCTCGGCATTACCGGCCTTTTCGGCCTCGCCTTCCTGGGTATCGAACTCTATGAGTTCTATCACATGATCCATGAAGGCGCGACGCCACAGCGTTCGGCCTTCCTGTCGGCCTTCTTCACGCTGGTCGGTACGCACGGTCTGCACGTGACCTTCGGCATCATCTGGCTGGTGACGCTGATGGTGCAGGTCTCCAAGCACGGCCTGATCCAGGAAAACCGCCGCCGCCTGATGTGCCTGTCGATGTTCTGGCACTTCCTCGACGTCGTCTGGATCGGCGTATTCTCTGTCGTCTATCTCATGGGAGTCGTCGGATGACCACCAACTCCACCTCGCACGAAGATGCGCACGAAGCCCATCACGGCCATAGCCATGGCCATGAAGCCGGACACGGTTCGTTCAAGAGCTACATGACGGGCTTCGTCCTGTCGGTGATCCTGACGGCCATTCCCTTCTGGCTGGTCATGGGAGACGTGCTCGACAGCAAGGTTGCCACCATCGCAGCCATCATGATCATCGGCGCGATCCAGATCGTCGTCCACATGGTCTACTTCCTGCACATGAACACCAAGTCGGAAGGCGGATGGACGATGATGGCGCTGATTTTCACGGTCATTATCGTGGCGATCGCGCTGATCGGTTCGCTCTGGGTCATGCATCATCTCAACTCGAACATGATGGTCATGTCTCCGGAGATGATGAAGAACCTGCCTTGAGGCCAACCTTGAGGCTACTGCATCCCAGGCCTGACGGACTGGCATACGCATTTTGAGAAATGGAAACGCCCGTGAAATCATATCTTGGCTTTCGGGCGTTTCTGCTTTTTACGGCCCTCGTCTTCACAGCCCTCGGCCTCTGGCAGGTGCAGCGGCTCTTCTGGAAGCTTGACCTGATCGCCCGCGTGGATGCACGCGTCCATGCCGAAGCGGTCGCACCGCCGACGCAAGCCGAATGGCCGATGACAAAGCCCGAGGATGCCGAATATCGGCATGTGACGTTGAACGGCACCTTCGACAACTCCCGTGAAACGCTCGTTCAGGCGGTGACGGAAAGAGGGCCTGGCTTCTGGGTCCTCACACCACTCACCCTGACCGACGGCCGAACCGTCTTGATCAATCGCGGCTTCGTGCCGCCGGACCGTCGTGATCCGGCATCGAGAGCCGAAGGGCAGCCTCAGGGGGAAATCTCCGTTACCGGACTGCTGCGCCTGAGTGAAGCTGAAGGGGCATTTCTCCGGAGCAACAATCCCACGGGGGGCAACTGGTATTCGCGCGACGTAGAGGCAATCGGGGGCAGCAAGGGACTTGCCGATCTCGCGCCCTATTTCATCGATGCGGATGCAACGGCCAATGCCGGCGGTTATCCGGTCGGTGGCCTGACGGTCATCCAGTTCCGAAACAGCCATGTCGTCTACGCGCTGACGTGGTTTTCTCTCGCGATCATGTCCTTCGCGGCCATGGTTCTCCTGCCGCGCTTTCTGCGCAAGGAGACCTGAGGGCCGGTTTAAAGTCCGGCCGCAAGGCCGAGTTGCAACAACAACAGAATAATTTCCGTCCGATCTTGAACGGCACCCCTGCCGACACGAGATGCCAATTTGTCGCAATGGGCGCCGGCCGCGCTCATTTCCCGGCCGGAATCAATCTTCGCTCCGGCAACGGAGCGAATGGATGAGCACTCGTTAAAACCCGGAAGACAGGCTATACAATGCCTAATGCAGCTTATCCGATGCCCGAGTTGATAACGCTGTCGCTTTGGTGAAGGCATATGCAGAAGACGCTGCTACGTTACATATGGGAACATACAAAGCCGCAGCAGGTCTTCATCCTGCTGATCGTCGCCTTGTCGATGATCCCCTATTTCCTTGCCTTCGACCTTCCGAAACAGATCATCAACGGGCCGATCCAAGGTCAGGGTTTCGAGGACCTGAGCGCTACCCAGAATTTCATGGCTCTTTCGCTCACCATACCGTTTATCGACTACACGTTTGGGTTCGGCGGCTTTCCGCTCGATCGCATGCAAACCCTGGTCGCCCTCAGCTGCGTCTTCCTGCTTCTGGTGATCATCAACGGCGCCTTCAAATATTACATCAACACCTATAAGGGCCGGCTCGGCGAGCGGCTGCTGCGCCGCATCCGTTTCGAACTCGTCGACCGCGTCCTGCGTTTTCCGCCACGCCACGCGAAAAGCCTGAACGGTGCCGAGATCGCCAGCATGGTCAAGGACGAAGTGGAACCGTTCGGAGGTTTCACGGGAGATGCCTTCGTCCAGCCGGCGCTTCTGGGAGGCCAGGCGCTGGCCGCCCTGTTCTTCATCATCCTGCAGAATTTCTGGCTCGGAATGGTCGCCGCCTTCATGGTCGCGATCCAGGTCATTATCATTCCGAAAATGCGCCGCAGGCTGATCGAGCTTGGACGTCAGCGACAGATCACGGCGCGCCGGCTGGCGGGCAAGGTCAACGAGGTGGTCGAGGGACTGGGCACGATCCATGCCTATGACACGTCGAATTTCGAGCGCGCCGATGTGGCGAGCCGGCTCGGCGAAATCTACCGGATCCGCTACGATCTCTACCAGTGGAAGTTCCTGGTCAAATTCCTCAACAATTTCCTCTCCCAGGTCACGCCATTCCTGTTCTATCTCATCGGCGGCTACCTGACGCTGCGCGGCACGCTCGACGTCGGTCAGCTCGTGGCCGTCATCAACGCCTACAAGGATCTGCCGGGTCCGCTGAAGGAGCTGATCGACTGGGATCAGGCGCGCCAGGATGTGCAGGTGAAATACGAGCAGGTCTTCGAGAATTTCGAAGTCGAGGATCTCATCAATCCGGCCATTCACGCACTGGCAGCCGTATCGGCCCAGCCGAAGAGCGAAACGCTCCATGCCGTTTCCGTGTCTCTCAACGACGACAGCGGCGCAAAGGTTGTCGACCATGTGACGATGAAGATCGATCGCGGCGAAACGGTTGCACTGGTGGACCATACGGGCAGAGGCGCCGAAGCGATGGCGGAAGCCTTCGGCCGGGTCGCATGGCCCTCGAGCGGCCGGATCTGCCTCGGTGAGCAGGATATCCGGGAACTTCCCGAATCGATCACCGGACGCCACATTTCCTACGTTTCCACCGAAAGCTATTTCTTCCACGGCAGCCTGAAGGATAACCTTCTTTACGGCCTGAAACATTCTCCGGTTAAGAAATACACGTATGAAGGCAAGGAGATGCGGCAACGGCTTTGGGAAATCCGTGAAGCGAAGAAAGCCGGCAATCCGCATCTCGATATCCGGGCGGGCTGGGTGGATTACAGCTACGCAGCGCTGGGCAACGGCGCCAAGGAGGACCTGCAAAAGTCGCTTCTGGCCGCGCTCGACGCGGTACAATTGACCGACGACGTGCTCGAGCTTGCGCTTCATTCGACGATCAATCCGGAAGAGGATCCGACATTTGCCGCGCAGGTTGTGGAGATGCGCCAGGCGCTGCGGACACGGATGAACGAACTGGGCATGGAATCTCTCGTCATTCCGTTCGAACCGAATGGATATAATGCGCAGGCCACGGTTGCCGAAAATCTGCTGTTCGGGGCAACACTGGCGCCTCTGACGCCGGATAACGAGCTGCTGTCCAGCGAGCACTTCTACAACGCGCTCAACAAAGTGGGATTGCAGCGTGCATTCGTGGACATGGGACGGACGGTCGCCCGGAACCTCGTTGAAATCTTCGGAGGACTTCCGGCAGACCACCCCTTCTTCCGGCAGATTACATCGCTGTCAGCCGAAGACATCAGTTATTACCAGAGCCTGCTGCAGCGGAAAAACGAACCCAAGCCTGTCAATTTCCGGCTGTCGGACGCCGATAAGGCGTTCATCCGGCTCACGCTGGAATATATCGAACCCCGCTACCGACTGGGTATTCTGACGAGCGAGCTGAAAGACAAGATCGTCGGGTCGCGCGAACTGTTTTATACCGAACTGCCGGCGCATCTGCGGGAACTTATCGAGCGCTACGACCCGGATAAATATGTCTCCGTCGCTAGCCTGCGTGAAAACATCGTGTTCGGAAAGCTGAGCAACAGCAACGCGGATGGCGTGGTTGAGCTTCGCACTCTGGCAGCCACCGTTTCCCGCGAACTCGGCTTTGCCGATCAGCTCCTAAAGGCTGGTCTTGATTACGATATTGGGGCCGGCGGGCGGCGCCTGACACCCATCCAGCGGCGCAAGCTCAATCTTGCCCGCGCGTTGATTAGGCGCTCTGATTATTACGTGTTCAACAAGCCGCTTCCGGGGCTCGAAAAGCACACCCAGGAGGAAATTGTACAAAACGTACTTGCATTTCTAGGCCAACAGGAGAATGATCCAGCTGTAATCTGGGTCTTGTCAAATATCTCTTTGTCACGTTTGTTTGACAAAGTCGTCATGTTTGACGCAGGCGCAATCCTCGAAGAAGGTTCATACGAGACCCTTGAACAGGAGAGCGGAACCTTCAAGGCTCTGGTGGCTTAGCCATCGATCCGACAGGAAAGGCGGAAGAGCGATGTTGCTATGTGATGAAGTCCAGCTGCTGCGGAAGCTTCCGTATTTCGCGGAAGTGGATACGTGCAAGCTGAAGCTGCTCGCGTTCGCATCCGAACGCGTGACCTTCAAGGCTGGCCAACGGCTCTTCACTCAGGGCGACAGCGGAGATTCCGCTTACTTCATTCTCAGCGGTACGGTCGATTTCCTGGTCAACACTGCAGATGGCGCGGTGAAGGTGAGCGAACGCGGGGCGAATTCGATCGTCGGCGACATTTCGCTTCTCTGCGATGGACCGCGCAGCTCTACCGTTCAGGCCGCCGACGTGGTCGAAGCCTTGAAGATCAACAAGGATTACCTATTCCGGATCATGGACGATTGCCCAGGCATGACCATGAAGATGACGCGCGCGCTTGCCGAACGGCTGCGCCTCACCTCTTCAGAACTGGACAAGGTCCGCGCCCTGCAAAAGGCCTGATCCGGCTCACGCTTTCACAGCCTGCGATACATGAAATACCTGCCTTCGTTGACCGAAGGCAGTCGCGGAAGTTCGTTGAGTTGCGGATGGACCAGGGGGAGGCCGCTTATGGCGTAACCGCCGGACCGCAGCATCGCGGCAACCATCTGCGGCAGCCATGACAGCGTGATGGCATCCTTATCCGGATAACCCGTGCCAATATCTGCATGGACGAGCGCCGCGCCGCTTCCGGCAAATTTCTGTCCTGTCTCGTTGATCTCGCCCGTGACGAAATCATCTTCATGCGGCGCAGCAGTACGATGCGCATTCATTGCCCGATCGAATGCGATCACCCGCCGTTCAGGAAACAGTTCTCGCAGATGGCTGTAGGTTCGCCCGTTGCCGAGACCGACTTCCAGAACATCCCCCTCAGGCGGCAGACCCAGATCACGGCCGACATGGTTGAGGATATCGCGCTGGGCGGACATGCGATTAATGAATGTGTCGAGACGGCTCATGCGCTTTCCGGCCCCTCAGGCTTTGACGATGGTATCGGCAGAAATTCCCCGACGGGCGAAAACGTTGCGCGTATCGACGATCAAGGGCGCAAAGCGGGATATAGCGTCATAATCAACATTGTCATGGTCGGTCGCGATTACCACCGCATCGAAGGATTTTAGCTCGCCCTCGTCCCATTCTATCGATCTGCGGCCTTTAAGTTCCGCATATTCCCGAGTCGAGGGGATTTCCGGAACATAGGGATCGAAATAGGCTGCCAATCCGCCGCGGCGCTCGATCAGTTCCATCAGGCGCAATGACGGGCTTTCGCGAATATCGGGCACATTCTTTTTGTAGGCAAGACCGACCAGCAGTACCTTCGAGCGGCTGAGCGCCTTGCCGCTGCGGATGTCCAGTGCTTCCGCCAGCCGCGTCACGATATGGTGCGGCATCGCGGTATTGATCTCGCCGGCAAGCTCGATGAAACGGGTCGGCGTCTCGAATTCGCGGGATTTCCAGGTCAGGTAGAACGGATCGATCGGGATGCAGTGACCACCGAGACCCGGCCCTGGATAAAAGGGCATGTAGCCGAAGGGCTTTGACTTGGCCGCGTCGATGACTTCCCACACATCGATGCCCATGGCGTCGTAGACGAGCTTCAACTCGTTGACGAGGGCGATGTTGACGGCACGAAAAATGTTTTCCGTGAGTTTGACGGCTTCCGCTGTGGCGGTGGTCGAGACCGGCACGATGGTTTCGACCGTCGCGCCGTAAAAGGCCTGCATCAGGCCCGCAGCCGCTTCGCCATCACCGGCGACCACTTTCGGAATGCTAGCCGTGTGGAACTGACGGTTGCCGGGATCCTCGCGCTCGGGCGAATAACCGAGGAAGAAATCGGTGCCGGATTTCAGGCCGGTCTTTTCGAGGATCGGCCTCACCACCTCGTCGGTCGTGCCGGGATAGGTGGTTGATTCCAACACGATGAGCTGGCCCGGACGCAGGGTCCTGGCGATCGCTTCGGCGGTTTTGGCCACATAGGACAAGTCCGGATCGCGATGCGCCGTCAGCGGCGTCGGTACGCAGATCGCCACGATGTCGCATTCGGCCAAACGGTCGAAATCGCAGGTCGCGGCGAAACGACCGGCCTCGCATTCGGCCTTCAGCACATCGGTCGGAACCGCTTCGATATAGCTCTCGCGACGATCGATGAAGTCGATCTTGGAGGGATCGATGTCGAAACCGGTGACCGGAAAACCTGCCCGCGCAAAGGCCATCGCCAATGGCAACCCGACATATCCAAGCCCCACAACGCCGGCTGTGGCCGTGCGTGCGGTGATCTTCGCTTCGAGCGTCGAGGAAAGGGAGGTATCGGTCATGACGGGAGAAATCCTAGCGATGAGGCAGTGGCTGACAGTTGTGAGAGATGCGCCGACGTGTCAAGAGTGGTCACGGGGAGATGATCGAACGCGCATGATGCCAGGCCTATGAAAATCCTGTTCTATTCGCCGCTGAAATCCCCCAATCATCCGGTTCCTTCAGGAGACAGGCTGATGGCGCGGCTTTTGGTCCACGCGCTTGAGAGCCTGGGGCACGAGGTCTCTATCGCGTCCGAGATGCGCAGTTTCATGCGCTCAGCCGAGATGCAGGACGCCTTCGAGGCGAATAAGGATGAGGCCGCCCGGGAGATCGAACGGATCGCAGCTGAGCATTCCGGCTCGTCGGCACCGGATGTGTGGTTCACCTATCATCCCTATTACAAGGCGCCCGATCTTCTCGGCCCGGCACTTGCGCGGCATTTCGGCATTCCGCTGATCAATGCGGAGGCCTCCTATTCGTCGCGCCGGAACATCGGCATGTGGCAAAAGTCGCAGGACATGCTGCTCGACAGCCTCAAGACTGCGGCAGTCAACCTGTGTTTCACCCGCCGGGACCGGGACGGATTGCAGGCGGCCGTGCCGGATGCCCGGCTTGAACTGATCGCTCCTTTCATCGACAGCGCACCCTATCTACAACGCACGCCGATGCCCGAGCCGGGGCGGCTCGTCACTGTGGCGATGATGCGGCCGGGCGACAAGCTTTCCAGCTATATGGCGCTGGCCGAAAGCCTGAGCCTCATCCGGCATCTGCCGTGGACGCTTTCCATTGCCGGCGATGGGGAATGCCGGCAGGAAGTTGAGCAGGCTTTTGCAGCATTCGACCCCAAGCGGATAGAATGGCTGGGAGCCTTGCCTCAGGATGATATCGCCGAACTGATTTCGCGCGGTTGCCTGTTCGTCTGGCCGGGACACGGCGAAGCATACGGGCTTGCCTATCTGGAAGCGCAGGCCGCCGGACTTCCGATCGTTGCCGAAGCGATCGCAGGCGTCCCGGAAGTCGTAGAACATGAAAGAACCGGCCTGCTGACGCCGCGGGGCGACAGACTTGCCTACGCGGATGCGATCAGTCGCCTGCTGTCCGACAACATGACCAGAGTTCGCCTCGCCAGCGAGGCAAGGATTTTCGCGACCCGAGAGCGGTCGATCGGCGGCGCGGCGGAAAGCCTGCGCCGGATACTTGAGACTTACGTGAGATAACCGAATGAGCCGACAAAACTTCATCGATACGCTCGATGCCTATGCCAATGATGGCAAAGAGGTGCAACTCTGGCTGCGAGACGATGACGCCATCGAGCCGACCGCAGAGCTGTCAAAACTTCTCGACCTGTCGAAACGCTGGGATGCGCCGCTGACGATCGCTGCGATTCCTGCTCATACGACGGCAGCGCTGGCCAAGCTTATGGAAGAGCTGCGATTGATCTCCGTTGCTGTCCATGGCTGGGATCACGTCAACCATGCGCCGGCATTGGAGAAGAAACAGGAACTCGGCCTGCATCGTGGAGAGGACGTTGTGCTTGGCCTGCTGGCGGAAGGGTTGGAGCGGATCAAGACGCTGTTCGGCGATCGCGCCGTACCGTTGCTGGTGCCGCCATGGAACCGTATCGCGCAGCCTCTTCTCGACCGCCTGCCCGCGCTCGGATACGAGGCTCTGTCCGTCTTCGGGCCGGAACGGGCTGACGCGCCGGTTCGTCTGGTGAATACCCATGTCGACATCATCGACTGGAAGGGTACACGAGGCGGGCGTCCGATGGATGTTCTCTACGCTGAAGCTGCGGTCCGGCTGGAGGCCGGCACCACGCATGCAACAAATCTCGGAGTTCTCACCCACCATCTCGTGCATGACGATGCCGCCTGGGAGTTTCTCGACGACTTTTTCGCGGTAACTGCCCGGCATCCGGCCTGCCGGTGGGTTGCGGTTCGCGAACTGATGGGCAGCCGTTAAGACCAGGGCTTCCAGGCGATGAGCAGGCCTTCAGCATCGGCGGCCATAGCCTGAACGTCCAAAAGCGACGATCCGGCGAGGGCCGGTTCCGCGATGAACCCGGTGCCTGCAATGCTGACAGGACCGGAGCGGGCCACGATGGTGAAGATCAGCGGGCCGGTCGACCACCAGGCGGGGGCATCGCCCAGATCCTCGATCACCGAGGCAAGCCCGTCGCATAGTCTTGAAAAGACCGGATTGCCCGGCGGCGTCGCAATGAAGGAATTGGCGAAAAGCGTGCTCCCGGCGCCGGTGTTGCGCGGGGTCTCCTCGGCAAAGACGGAGAGCCCCGTCAGCGGCAGGAAATCGTGAAAGCTGCCGTGATTATTAGCCGGGTACCAATCACAGTCGAGGTAGATGCCGCCAAGGTCACGCAGGATCATGTAGCGGGCGACGTCCACCGCGCCGGGAAAATCGTCTTCCTGCAGCATATGTCCGAGCGCCTTGTGCCGATCATAACCATTTTCGGCAAGATCGGCCTCGCGCCACAGTCTATGATGATAGCCATTGGCCGCAGCATGCGCTGCCCAGGCATCAACGGTCGGAGGAACGGGTTTTGAGCCGAGCCATATCTGGTGGATGTATCGTGGAACCGGCACGCGCGACAGCTCGACCATCCTTATCCGCTCTTCCCGCGAAAAGACGCCGTATCGCGCAAGCGTCTCCGGTGGGGGAACAAGGTGAAACTGGTAACCGATCCTGGCAATCGCGTCGCCTTCGGCTTTCGCCAGTTTCAGCATCGCCGATTGCAGCCGTCGCGGCAGGCCGAGCGCCGTCAGCGTATCGGCCTTGCCCAGTTTCTTTACCTGAATTTCCTGCAGAAGATTGCGTGCTTCTTCGAAGTGACCCGACCGGATCAACGTCTTCGCCTCGCCAAGCATCCTTTTGTAGTCTGGTTCGTTAATCATCGGCAGCTATCCGGCAAGCTTCATATGGCATGGACTATCATCATAGCTCTGCGCTACGTTCAATTCTGTTCCAGCGTCAACCTGATCAGGTGCCAAAAGATGCATTCCGACAAATCTGATTTTGCCGACATGCGAGAATGCGAAGTTTTCGTGCATGGCACCTTAGGAAAAACCGCCCGATGACGACATTTGTGCCCGATCTGCTGCGGATAGAAAATCTGAACGTGAGCTTTCCGGTTTTCGGCAGCAAAATTCAAGCCGTCAACAATCTGAGCATGCGGATCAAGTCCGGCAAGGTTACCGCGCTGGTGGGAGAATCCGGATCCGGAAAATCGGTCATCGGCCGCACCATCGTCGGGATCGAAAGCCCGCTTGCATCGATCCAGGGCCGCGTCATGTTCAACGACCCCGCGAGCTCCGAGGGACCGGTCGACCTGCTTCAGTTGCCCCAGGACGGGCGGCAGATTCGCGCCATTCGCGGTAACCGGATCGGGATGATTTTTCAGGAGCCGATGACGTCGCTTTCGCCGCTGCACACTATCGGCAACCAGATCGACGAGGCCTTGCGGATCCACGACGCGTCTTCGCCTGCCGAGCAGCGGGAGCGGATTGAAGAGACGCTTTCGCTTGTCGGCTTCAAGGATCCGGCAAAAGTCCACGGCATGTATCCGTTCGAGCTGTCCGGCGGGATGCGCCAGCGCGCGATGATCGCCATGGCGCTCGTCTGTCGCCCGGCCCTGCTGATCGCCGACGAGCCGACCACGGCGCTCGACGTGACGATCCAGGCGCAGATCCTGAAACTTCTGCGGGATCTGCAATCGCGCTTCAACATGGCGATGCTGCTGATCACCCATGACCTCGGCATCGTCACCAACCTCGCTGACGAAGTGGTTGTTGCCTATCGCGGCGAGGTGATGGAAGCCGGCACCGTCGACGACATTTTTCGCCGCCCCGTGCACCCCTATCCGAAGGGCCTGATCTCGGCGATCCCGACTTTCGAAATGGAACGAGGCCAGCGCCTGAAGCCGTTGCGGGAGATTTCGGTCGATACGGCCAGTCTGATGGAAACCGGTTACCTCAATTCCGGCGGCTCACGGACGATCCTGTCGGTCAATAATGTGAGCAAGTCGTTCAAGGCCAAGAAGAGAAAACTCGGCAGCCACGAAAGCAATGTGACGCTTGCCGTCGATGACGTGAGTTTCGACATCCGGCGTGGCGAAAGCCTGGGGCTTGTAGGCGAAAGCGGCTGTGGCAAGACCACCCTCAGCAAGATCCTGATGCGCGGGCTGACCGCAGACACGGGTTCGGTCGTCTTTGAAAGCGAGAAAGGGCCGATCGATGTCCTTTCCGCTCAAGGCGAAGAACTGGATATGCTGCGCCAGCGCATACAGATGGTTTTTCAGGACCCGATCTCGTCCCTTTCCCCACGCATGACGGTCAGGGAAATCATCGGCGAAGGGCTGGAGATCCATGGCCGCGGTTCTCGCGCCACGCGGCTGGAGGCGGTTCGGCGTCTGCTGCGCACGATCGGTCTCGACGACAATGCGCTCAGCCGCTATCCGCACAGCTTTTCCGGCGGCCAGCGGCAACGGATCGGGATTGCCCGGGCTCTGGCGCTCGGGCCCGAGCTGATGATCTGCGATGAACCGGTCTCGGCGCTGGACGTCTCGATCCAGGCACAGATCCTCAACCTTTTGAAGGACCTCAAGCGGGACCTGGGCCTGACCTATCTGTTCATTTCACATAACCTTGCGGTGGTGAACTACATGGCAGACCGTGTTGCCGTGATGTATGCGGGGCGGATCGTCGAGATCGGCCCCTGCGAGATCATCATGCGCAACCCGACGCATCCCTATACCCGACGGTTAATCGCAGCCGTGCCGATCCCCGATCTCGACCGACCGCTGAACCTCGACCAGCTCGACATTCCGAAAAAGCCGACACAGGACTGGAACCCGGCCTTCGTTCAGGACGCGGGCGAACGGCTGACGCAGATCGATCTCGGCGGCGGGCATTTCGTTCTCGCCAAGCCCCAGGCAAGCATCAGGGAGCTGCAGCCATGATGAAGCGCCGCACCATGCTGGGCCTGATGGCCAGCGCTCTCATACCCTTCCAGGCGCGGGCCGCCTTTACCGGCTCGGATTACCTCGCCGACGACATCAAGGCCGGCAAACTACGGGATGTTGCGGAGCGGCTGCCGCGCAATCCGCGCGTCGTCGATATCGCCGCAAAGAACCTTCAGCCTGGACGTCATGGCGGCGTGGTGCGCATGCTGATCGGCGGCCAGCGCGACATCCGCCTCATGCCGATCAACAGCTATTCGCGGCTGGTCGGTTACGATGAGCACCTGAACCTTCAGGCCGACATTCTGGAAAGTTTCACGTCGGAGCAAGACCGGGTCTTCACCTTCACGCTCCGGGAAGGACATAAATGGTCGGACGGCTCACCGCTGACAACGGAGGATTTCCGTTACAGCTGGTACGACGTGATGAACAACAAGGAGCTTCATCGCGGCGGCATTCCGGTCGATCTGAGGGTCAACGGCAAAGGGCCGCGTTTCGAGGTCCTGGACGAGCGGACGGTACGATACAGCTGGGATGATCCCAATCCGGATTTTCTGGCGCAGCTGGCGAAACCTTCGCCGCTGGTGATCTATATGCCTTCGGCCTATCTGAAGCAGTTTCACCCTCGTTACCAGAGCGCGGACAAGATTGCCGAGCTGTTGAAGACCTACAAGGCACAGGACTGGACCGATCTGCACCAGCGATTGTCGCGCACCGTGCGGCCCGAAAACCCTGCGCTGCCTACGCTCGACCCCTGGTATAACAGCACCAAACCACCGGCCGGACAGTTCGTGTTCCTGCGCAATCCTTTCTTCCACCGTGTGGACGAAAACGGGCTGCAGCTACCCTATATCGATAAAATGGTGCTGAATATCAGTTCGCCGGATCTGATCGCCGCCAAGGCAGGATCGGGGGATAGCGACCTGCAATTCGCCAATGTCGATTTTTCCGATTACACATTCCTGAAGGCCGCCGAAAAGCGCTTGCCGATGACTGTCAATCTATGGAAGCGGACCCAAGGCTCGCGCGTGGCACTGGTTCCCAATCTCAATTGCAAAGACGAGGTCTGGCGCGGGCTGTTCCAGGATGTGCGGGTGAGAAGGGCTCTGTCTCTGGCGGTCGACCGCGAGGAGATCAACAAAGCGGTGTTTTTCGGCCTGGCGCATGAGGCGGGCAACGCGATCCTGCCAGACAGCCCGCTGTTCAAGCCGGAATACGAGCAGGCCTGGGCAAGCCACGATATCGAGATGGCCAACAGGCTGCTGGACGAGGCAGGCCTTGTGAATCGCGACGAGGACGGCCTGCGGCTTCTGCCCGACGGGCGCCCTGCAAAAATCATCATCGAAAGCGCCGGCGAAAGCACGTTTGAGAGTGACGTTTTGGAACTGATCACCGATCACTGGTCGAAGATCGGCATTGCGGTGTTCACCCGCGTGTCGCAGCGTGAAATCTTTCGCAAGCGGGTGATCGGCGGCGAGACGCTGATGTGCGTGTGGATGGGTCTCGACAACGGCGTGCCTACTGCCGAAATGTCGCCCAACGAACTGGCGCCGACCTTTGACGACCAGATGCAATGGCCGGTCTGGGGCCTTCATTATCTTTCCGGCGGACGCGACGGCCACCCGCCGGATCTTGCCGAAGCCATCCAGCTTCTCGATCTGATGAAGGACTGGAAGACGGCGGGAACGCATGAAGAACGGGAAGCGATCTGGCACTCGATGCTGACCATTTTCACGCAGAGCGTTTTTACCATCGGCATCATCAACCAGGCGCTGCAGCCTCTCGTCCATTCCTCGAAACTGCGAAACATTCCCGAGAAAGCGCTGTTCGGCTACGATCCGACCTCGTTTCTCGGCGTCTATATGCCCGACACGTTCTGGTATGAGGAGGATCGCGTATGATCCGCTATATTCTGTGGCGGATCCTCGTCATGATCCCGACGCTCATCATGATCTCGATGCTGGTCTTCACCATCATCGAGCTTCCGCCGGGCGACTATTTCGAAAGTTACGTCGCGGAAATGCGGGCGATCGGCGAACCGGCAGACCTGCAGGAAATCGAGGAACTGAGGGCCCGCTACGGTTTCGACCAGCCTTTGCCGATCCGCTATTTGCATTGGGTCGGCGGCATGATGGTCGGCGATTTTGGTTATTCCTTCGAATATCGCCTGCCCGTCTCGGATGTCGTCGGTGACCGGTTGTGGCTGACCATTCTCGTGTCCGTGGTGACGATCATCCTGACCTGGCTGCTCGCTTTCCCGATCGGCATCTATTCCGCGACGCACCAGTACAGCTGGGGCGACTATGGGCTGACGCTTGTCGGCCTTATCGGCCTTGCCGTGCCGAATTTCGTGCTGGCGCTGATCCTCATGTATTTCGCCAATGTCTGGTTCGGCACGTCGATCGGCCATCTGATGGACCAGAAATACCTGAACCAGCCGATGAGCTGGGACAAGGCGATGTCTATCCTGGAACATCTGTGGATCCCGGTGCTCATCATCGGCACCGCCGGAACGGCCGGCATGGTGCGGCGGCTGCGGGCAAACCTGCTCGACGAGCTGCGCAAGCAATATGTGATGACGGCGCGGGCGAAGGGTCTTCATCCGTTCAAGGTCCTGACCAAATATCCGCTACGCATGTCGCTCAACTTCTTCATCTCGGATATCGGCTCGATCCTGCCGCAGATCATTTCCGGCGCGGAAATTACCGCCGTCGTGCTGTCTCTCGAGACGACCGGGCCGATGCTGATCAAGGCTTTGCAGACCCAGGACATGTATCTTGCCGGCTCGTTCCTGATGTTTCTCGCCGTGCTGACGGTGGTCGGAGTGCTGATCTCCGACATCGCGCTTGCGCTTTTTGATCCCCGCATCCGACTGTATGGAGGCCGGACGCGATGAGCATGCAACTCCCCCCGGACGGCCAGCCGCTGCCGCATTACGTCTCCGAGGCACCTTTCGATCCATACGCTTTCGACAAGATCGTCGAAGGTGCGCCGCTTGCAAAACGCGCCTCCCAGTTTCGTCTGATGTGGTGGCGGTTCCGGCGGCACAAGCTGGCGCTTTACTCTGGAATATTCCTGCTGCTGGCTTATCTCTCGATCATCATCGCGGAGTTTCTGGCGCCGTATAATCTGCATACGCGCAACATGGATCACATCTATGCGCCGCCGCAGTCGGTGCATCTATTCCACGACGGTAAATTCGTCGGTCCGTTCGTCTACGGGCAGACGATGACGCTCGACATGGAGAACCTGCGACGGGATTACAACGACGATCCCAACCAGGTGCAGCGGCTGCGTTTCTTCTGCAAGGGCGATCCCTACCAGTTCTGGGGCTTTATCGATGCGGAGCGGCATTTCGTATGCCCGGCAGAGGGTGGCCAGATGTTCCTGTTCGGAACCGATCGGCTTGGGCGGGACGTCTTGTCCCGGGTAATCTATGGCGCACGCATTTCGCTGACGATCGGCCTTCTGGGCATCACTACCAGCTTCGTTCTCGGCATCCTGATCGGCGGACTTGCGGGATATTGGGGCGGCAAGTTCGACCTCGTGGTGCAGCGGATCATCGAGGTGCTGCAATCGATCCCGAGCATTCCGCTCTGGCTGGCACTCGCAGCCATCATGCCGGTCGACTGGAGCCCTTTCGTCATCTATCTGGGCATTACTTTCATTCTGGGATTGCTGGATTGGACGGGACTTGCCCGCGCGGTGCGATCCAAGCTTCTCTCCCTGCGTGAAGAGGACTATGTGATGGCGGCACAGCTGATGGGGGCCAATCACTGGCGCGTCATCGGTCGGCATCTCATTCCCGGCTTCATGTCGCATCTGATCGCCAGCGCGACACTGACCATTCCCGGCATGATCCTCGGCGAAACGACGCTGAGTTTTCTCGGACTGGGCCTTCGGCCGCCGGTCACGAGTTGGGGCGTGCTGTTGACGGAAGCGCGGACGGTGAATGTGGTGGCCCTTTATCCCTGGCTGCTCATACCCGTCATTCCGGTCATTCTGGTCATCCTTGCCTTCAACTTTTTGGGCGACGGCCTGCGCGACGCAGCCGACCCGTATCACTGACTTGCGCCGCCCAGAACAGGCGGATACTGGTTTTGCCGGCCGATCCTCGCAGGAGGTATCGGTCGGTAAAGACCGCATAGGAACGACGTTGAACATACCGAAAAAGATGGTCGTGCTGCTGAAGGGTTATCCGCGCCTTTCGGAAACCTTCATTGCGCAGGAGTTGCGCGGCCTGGAACTTGCCGGCTTCAAGCTGGAACTGATGTCGATGCGCCGGCCGACCGACAAGAAGCGGCATCCGGTGCATGACGAGATCGAGGCACCCGTCCACTACCTGCCGGAATATCTGCACGAGGAACCGATCAGGGTCGCCAAGGCATTTTTTCACTGGCTCAGTAGGCCAGCGTTCCGCTCGGCAGCCAAAGCATTCCTGAGAGACCTGCCGCGCGATATCAGCCGCAACCGTTTTCGTCGCTTCGGCCAGGCGCTGGTGCTGGCCCGCGAGTGGCCACAGGGCGCGGACTGGCTGCATGTGCATTTCATCCACACGCCGGCTTCGGTCGCGCGCTACGCGTCGCAGCTGCTGGGCATACCGTTTACCGTTTCCGCCCATGCCAAGGACATCTGGACGAGCCCGGACTGGGAGCTTTCCGACAAGCTGGATGACGCTCGCTGGACGGTGACCTGTACCCGTGGCGGGGCGGAGCATCTGCGCACGCTTTCCGGCCAAAAGGACAAGGTGCATCTGAGCTATCATGGCCTGAATCTGAGCCGCTTCCCCTCCCCGGACAGAGCACCCGCCACGCGGGATGGCTCCAACCCGGATGATCCCATCGCGATCCTCGCCGTTGGTCGTGCGGTACCGAAGAAGGGTTTTGATATCCTGCTCCAGGCGCTGGCATTGCTTCCTGCCGATCTTCATTGGCGGCTGGATCATGTCGGCGGTGGCGACGAGCTGCAGGTGTTGAAGCCGCTTGCAGACGAGCTCGGGATTTCCGGCCGCGTCAGCTGGCACGGAGCGATGTCACAGCAGGAGGTGCTGCAACGTTACGGCAAGGCTGATATCTTCGCCCTGCCCTGCCAGATCGGCAAGGATGGCGATCGCGACGGGCTGCCGAATGTGCTTGTCGAAGCCGCCAGCCAGCGGATCCTGTGCATCTCGACGACGATATCGGGCATTCCCGAACTGTTCGTCGACGGCGAGAACGGCCTGCTTGTCGAGCCGGAAGATCCGCAAGCCTTGGCTGCGGCAATCGAAAGCGCGATGCGCAACCCGTCGGAACGCGACCGGATGGCGCACAATGCGGAAGCGAAGGTTCGCGGTCATTTCGACCACAAGACCAGCATAACGGATCTGGAGAGCTTGTTCTCCTCCGCCTATTCAGGACCGGCCATCAAGGAGCCTTCGCAGCCATGACGTCACCGCGCGTGCTCTTTTACGTCCAGCATCTGCTGGGCATCGGCCATATCGCCCGGGCGAGCCTGGTTGCATCGGCGCTGATGGAAGATGGTTTCGATGTGACCATGGTGACCGGCGGCCTGCCCGTACCCGGTTTTCCCGGCCCCGGTATCAGACACGTGCGCCTGATGCCCGAAGTCACATCCCGCGAGGGATTTTCGGGGTTGCAGGATATCGATGGCGCGGCACTCGGGCCGGACGGGGAGCGCCGGCGCATGGAGCAGCTGCTCTGCGTGCTCGGCGAAACCAGACCGGATATCGTCATTACAGAAGCCTTTCCGTTCGGACGCCGGCAGATGCGCTTCGAGCTTCTGCCGTTCCTCGATGCGATCAAGGCGATGCGGCCGAAGCCGCTGCTCTTCGCCTCGATCCGCGACATTTTGCAGGTGAACAAGAAGCCGGGGCGTGACGAGGAAACGGTGGCGCTGATCAAAGAGCATTTTCACCGTGTGCTCGTGCATGGCGATCGTGGCCTGACACGGATCGAGGACACGTTTCCGCTTGCAAGCGAGATTGGAGACAAAGTTCTCTATACCGGCCTCGTGGCACCCGATGCGCCGGTTCCCTCGCCCGAAAAATACCGCGTGGTCGTGTCTGCCGGCGGTGGAGCCGTGGGGCAGAAGCTGCTGAACGCCGCCATTGCCGCCCGCAACCTGATCAAGTCACCCGGTCGCTGGTGCGTAATCACGGGTCCCAACCTCGATGCCGCCAGTTTTGACGCTCTCGCCTCGCAGGGCGGCGAAGACATGCATGTTTTCCGCTTCCGAAGCGATTTCCGGCAGCTTCTCGGCAGCGCCGAACTGTCGATTTCACAGGCGGGCTACAACACCGTCTGCGACGTGCTGAAGGCCGGCTGCGGCTCGCTGCTTGTCCCTTTTGCGGCAGGCGGAGAAACGGAGCAGACCGCACGCGCGGTGAAACTGCGCGAACTTGGGCTGGCGGAATTTATCGAAGAAGCCGAGATCACGCCGGAGATGGTCGCTGCCGGAATAGACAAGGCGCTTGCGCAACGCGGCAAGACACATCCCGAGCTGAATATGGACGGCGCGCGGGAAACGGCGCGGCTGCTTCGCCAAGAACTCAGCCAAGCCGGCTGAAATCAGCTCTCGACGACGGAGAGATAATCCGTGCGTTTTCCTTCCAGCCATTCCTGTACGATGGCGGACAGATTGGGCAGCCCCTCGAGGCGGTAGTCAGGCGCCGTGACCGACGGAGGATCGCGAAGCAGCAGCTCCTTGATCGCCGCAGACAGCCTCAAGCCGTCGGACGATTCGTCGGGGTGCAGCATTGCGACAAGCCCCAACTCGGTTGCCCGTACGGCACGGATCAACTGCTCCTGACGCGGCACCGTACGCGGAATAATCAGTGCAGGCTTATCGAAGGACAGAATTTCGCAATAGGTGTTGTAGCCTCCCATGGCGATGATCGCCCGCGCATTGGCGATCAGGTCTTCCATGCGGTTGTCGAACTCGATGACCTCAAGACAGTCATGGGATGCTGCGGCCTGTTTCAGCATGTCGCGCTGCTCGCCCGGCATATAAGGGCCAAGTACGATCAAGGCTTTTTCGGTCAGGCTCGGATCGGACTGATAGGCATTGATGACATCGCGGACGAGGTCAAATCCGTCGCCGCCGCCGCCTGTCGTTACCAGGATATAGTCGCCGTCTCGCTTCGGCAGCGATGTGGTGCGGCTGGTCCATGCCTTGCGCTGCAGGAAACCGACAAAGGTCATCTTGCGGCGAAGCGATGGCGGGACATCCAACCCGGTGAGAGGATCGTGGAAATCCGGCGGACCATAGACCCAGACGTGGTCATAAAGCTGGTCGATCTTGGCCATGACGTCGTTACGGCGCCATTCGGCATCCAGAAGATGCGGCGCATCCATGACGTCGCGCAGGCCAAGCACCAGTAGCGTGCCGCGGCTCTTGAGATAGACGAGCGTGTCTTCCACCTCGCGGCGCAGGCCGAGCGGTTCCTTGTCGACGATGAAGATATCCGGCTGGAAGGATTCGGCAGTCTGGCGAATGATCGCCTGACGCATTTCCAGCGTCTCTTCCAGATTGATATGCTCGTCCATCGACGTGTAGTCGCCGTTGCGCAGCTTGATAACGCTCGGGATTTTTACGTAGTCGACACGCGAACGATAATCGAAGGCGCCGGCGATCGTCGCACCGGAAATGATCAGGACATGCGCGCCCTGGAAGTTTTCGACCAGATGATTGGCGATCGTCATGCAGCGGCGAATATGCCCCAGCCCGAACGTGTCGTGGCTGTACATGAGGATGCGGGCATCTCTGAAACCCTGTGACATGCCCTTGACCTTCGGTAACATCTGATCTGTCTTTTGCAACAGCATAAAGTCTTTCAAACGCGAATCCAAGCCAGCCAAAACCACAGCTAGAACCGATCTTTCCGCGCCTGTCTTGGACGATAGTACGCTCCCGAACTGGGATGCGAACGCATCGCGCGCAAGCCTCTTCCTCAAGACGTGATAACAGCGTTACCCTTGATAGGAAGCCGGCACCGGTGGTCAGTCGATCTCGGATCGATGCTCGATGTACCAGCGAACAAAAGCGCCGACGCCTTCATCAAGCCCGGTTTCCGGCTTGCGCCCGGTGAGCGCCAGAAGCAGGTCGGGGCTTGCAAAGGTGCGCGGGACATCGCCCTTCTGCATCGGCAGCATCTTGCGCCTTGCCGGCTTGCCCAGGTTTTTTTCGATGACCTCGACGAAATCGAGCAGGCCGACCGGCTGGCCACCGCCGAGATTGACCGTGCGGAACGGCCCCTGGGCGGAGAGTGTATCGACATCCGCAACACGGTTCTGTTCGGATGGAGCAACCTTGGACAGATCGATGATCGAATCGACGAGGTCGTCGATATAGGTGAAGTCCCGGCTCATCTTGCCTTCGCCGTAGATCTCGATTTCCTGATCATCGAGCATCGCCTTGACGAACTTGAACAGCGCCATGTCCGGCCGGCCCCAGGGGCCATAGACCGTAAAGAAGCGGAAGGCGGTTGTCGGAACCTTGTAGAGATGGGCGTAGCTATGCGCCATCACTTCCATGGCCTTCTTGCTGGCAGCGTAGAAGGTCAGCGGTTCATCGGCCTTGTCCGTCTCACGGAAAGGGATGTCCGGATTGGCGCCATAGACCGACGAGGTCGAAGCCAGCATCAGGTGCCCGACACCGATTTCGCGCGCGATTTCCAGAATGTTCCACGAGCCGATGAGGTTGGAGTCGAGATAGGCCTTCGGGTTTTCAAGGCTGTAGCGTACGCCCGCTTGGGCCGCCAGATGAACGATCACGTCCGGCTTGAAGGTTTTGACCGTCTCTTCAAGCAAAACCTTGTCTTCCAGCATGCCCTGAACAAAACGGAAGGAGGGAAACTGTGCAAGCCCGGCGTTGCGCGCCTCTTTCAGGCGCAGGCTGTAATAGGGCGTCATCCCGTCGAAGCCGACAACCTCATGGCCATCCTGCAGCAGTTTGCGCGCCAGATGAAACCCGATGAAACCCGCCGTGCCGGTAATGAAAAAACGCATGTTTGCTTCCACCATTGATGGGGATCACTTACCCAATCGAACGGGTGGAAGCAACGCGCCGCTAATGGAAAAGCCGCAGGCGTGCCGGGGGAATACCGGGCTTACCGTTCTTGCGATCGACGGCAAACTGGATGAGGTCCATCGAAGCCTGGTCCGTGAGCGGCTTGGCCATGACACCCACGACGCCGTTTACGCCGGAGGCCACGACGCCCGGATTTCCGGTGATCATGATGACGACGATGCCGTATTCGGCCAGAACCCTGGCAATCTCCGGTCCGGTCTCGCCATCGGCAAGCCGCACGTCGACGAAAGCAATATCCGTATCGCGCGTGTAGTTGAGGGCCACCTTCATATCAGGGGCGATGCCGACCACATCATGACCACTGCGCTGCACGGCCTCCTCGATATCCATGGCGACAAGCAGGCTGTCTTCAACAATCAGAAACCGATATTCCACGGGCACTTCTCCCATCACTCAAGCGGCAAATAGTCGGCGTTCACCACTTGGCAATAGGCATTATCCCGATCGCGCCCATTTTTCCGGGCTTGGTTAAGTCTTTGAACCTCGCGGCTTTTGCGCATCAAGGCCATCGTCGGCAGGCACAGGAGGCTCCATAAGTTGGCGCAGAGTGATCCCGAAATATTTCACACCCGGCGCAAAGGTGAGCAGTCATCCGGAACAGTTCTGTCGATCCGGAAGTTCTCTGGCCGGAAGTCAAAAGAGGAGAAGAACCATGAAAAAGATCATTCTTGCTTCCTGCGCAATCTTCGCAGCAACGCTTTCAGGCCAGGCCTATGCACAACAGAGCACGGTCACCGGTGCTGCCGGTGGTGCGATAACAGGTGCGGTCGTCGGCGGCCCCGTCGGTGCGGCCGTGGGCGGTGTCGTGGGCGCCATTGCCGGTACGGCAATCGACCCGCCGCCACGTGAAGTGGTGACCTATGTCGAGCAGCAGCCGGCGCCGACAACAGCAGTCACGATAGAACAGCCCATCGCTGTCGGCAAACCGATGCCCGAAACGGTCGTCCTCACGCCCGTACCGAGCAACACCAAATATTCCTACACGGTGGTCAACAATCAGCGTGTGATCGTAGACCCGCAGACCCACACGGTGGTGCAGATCATCGAGTAGACCTTACTTGAGACATGAAAAGTCCCGCCCTTGTGGTGGGGCTTTTCATTCAATGCAGCGCGAGAAAACTCACACGACCAGCGTCTGGTCGACCCGATCCTCTTCGCCGAACAGGCGAATATAGCGCTGCACTTCCTTCGCATCACCGGTTGCCTTCTGCGGATTGTCCGACAGCTTGACGGCCGGGCGGCCATTGGCTTCGGTGACCTTGCAGACGACCGAAATCGGCTTCAGGCCATCGATCTCCGTCGGGGCGCAACCGGCGAAATCGTTGGTCAGGTTGGTGCCCCAGCCGAAGCTCATGCGCACCCGGCCTTCGAAGTGCTTGTAGGTGTGAATGATGGCATCGACATCCAGACCGTCGGAAAAGATCAGCAGCTTTTCCTTCGGATCGCGGCCCACCTTCTTCCACCAGTCGATAATCTTTTCGCCACCTTCAATCGGCGGAGCGCTGTCGGGGCGGAAGCCTGTCCAGTCCGCAACCCAGTCCGGCGCATCCCGCAGGAAGGCCGCGGTGCCGAAAGCGTCCGGCAGGACGATCAAGAGGTTGCCATGATAAAGCCGGTTCCAGTCCTTGAGGACCTGATAGGGCGCATTGCGCAACTCATCATCCGTCCGCGCCAGGGCGGCGGCGACCATCGGCAGTTCGTGAGCATTGGTGCCGACGGCCTCAAGATCGCCATCCATAGCAAGCAATACATTGCTGGTGCCGGTAAAACCGCTGCCGATGCCTTCCTTCAATGCCTCGACGCACCAGCGCTGCCAGAGAAAACTATGGCGGCGGCGGGTGCCGAAATCGGAAATCCTCAAGCCCGGCAAGGCTCGCAGCCGCTCGACCTTTTCCCACATTCGCGCCTTGGCACGGGCATAGAGCACATCGAGCGTGAAATAGCCGAGCGAGCGCATGACCGAGCGGGAGCGCATCTCGTTGACGATGGCGAGCGCCGGGATCTCCCACATGGTCGTGTCCATCCACTTTCCATGGAAATTCAGCTCGTATTGCCCATTACGCTTGGACAATTCGTATTCCGGCAGCTTGTAGGTGGACAGCCAGGTCAGGAACTCGGGCTCGAAGATCTGGTTGCGGCCATAGAAGGTGTTACCGGCCAGCCAGATCATCTCCTTTTTGGAGAGGCCCACGGTGCGGGCGTGATCCAGCTGCTCGCGCAAAGCGCCTTCATCGATTTCGTCAGCCAGTTTGACGCTGGTGGTCCGGTTGATGACGGAAAAGGTCGCATTGACATCCGGATAAAGCTTCCAGATCATCTGCAACATCAAAAGTTTGTAGAAGTCGGTGTCGATCAGACTGCGGATGATCGGATCGAGCTTCCAGCTGTGGTTATACACCCTGGTTGCGATATCGGTCTTGGTCATGCCTGCCCCTGTCCCGGTCGCCTGTGACCGGTCGGCCTCACTCGCTAAAGGGGCAAGCTAACAATCCTACCCCCGGCAGCTTTATCGGGAAAAAAATCGATTAAGTCCAGACGCAGTTGTGTTGTTGCGGTACGGCTGCGGAGGCGCGATCTTGCAAATGGCAGGCTGGAAAGGATCAGTAACCCGTCGTCCTGTCGACCACGTGCTGCAGCGCCTCGCCCCTTTCAAATCGCTCCATTTGGACTTCTCCGTTGCGCAACAGCGCCCGCACATCGGACGCCGAGGCCGCATGGGGCGTGACGATGACGTTGTCCATCGCCCAGAAGCGGCTTTCGGGCGAAAGCGGCTCCCGCTCGAAAACATCGAGAGATGCCCCGCCGAGGACACCGCTTTCCAGAGCGGCAATCAGATCCTTTTCAACCTGGCTGCCGCCGCGCCCGGCATTTACAAAAACGGGCTTTCCAAGCGCACCACCCTGTCGGAGCTTCGCAAAGAGTGACGCGTCGAAGATGCCCCGCGTCTCGTCCGTCAGCGGCAACAGCCCGACAAGGATATCGGTGCGCGCCAGAAACGCATCAAGTTCGGAGGAATCGTAGGTCTCGATGCCCTCGATGGTCTTTTGGGTTCGCGACCAGCCGATAACATTAAAGCCCATGATCTTCAGCTTACGGACGGAATCCTGCCCGAGCACGCCAAGCCCCATGACGCCGACAGTCAGATCTTTCGCTTCCGGCTGGGAAAGCTCCCGCCATGTGCGCGAGCGCTGCTGGACGAGATAGGCCGGCGTCTGGCGCAGGTGACTGAGGCATTGCAGCACGACCCATTCGCTCATGCGCGTCGTCAGGCTTTCATCGACGAAACGGACGATCGGAATATCCGGCAGGCCGGGCGTGGCGAGGATCGAATCGACACCCGCCCCGCCGGAGAAGAGCACTTTCAGTTTCGGCGCACGGTCGAACAGATCCAAGTCCGGCTTCCAGAGAAACGCATAGCTGGCATTGGAAAGATCAGCCGATTTGTCGGAGGCGTGCAGAACCTGACGCCCGGCAAGAGCACCAGCCATTGCCCGATCCACATCACGGCGTTCGAATTTCAGGTCGATGACGACCGTGCCCTTGTCCGACAATGCTCTGTCCTTCTTCGTTATTGGCCGACGGCGTCGTTTTCGACTGCTTCCATATTGAAGGCCGCCGCCATCAGCGCCTTTGTGTAATCCTCTTTCGGTGCCCGGAAGATTTCTTCCGACGGACCTTCCTCGACGACTTTGCCCATGCGCATGACGATGACGTGGTTGGCGAGCGCCTTTACCACCTTCAGGTCATGGCTGATGAAGAGGTAGGCGAGATCATGCTTGGCTTGCAGGTCGCGCAGAAGATCGACGACCTGTGCCTGTACCGTCATGTCGAGCGCCGAGGTGGGCTCGTCCAGCATGACGAAACGCGGCTTGAGCACCATGGCGCGGGCAATCGCGATACGCTGTCTTTGGCCGCCGGAAAACTCGTGCGGATAGCGCCAGCGGGTTTCGGGATCGAGGCCGACTTCCTGCAGGGCCCAGGCAACACGCTGGTCCCGTTCGTCGGCGGAAAGCGCGCGCTCGTGGACCTTCAAGCCTTCGGCGATGATCTCTCCCACCGGCATGCGTGGGCTGAGCGAACCGAACGGATCCTGAAAGACCACCTGCAGGCGGCTGCGATAGGGCAGCATCTGCTTGAAGGAATATCCGTTGATGGCGTCTCCGATGAAGACGATCCGGCCTTCCGAGGCGATCAGTCTTGCTAGCGCAAGGCCGAGCGTCGTCTTGCCGGAACCGGATTCTCCGACAATGCCGAGCGTTTCACCGGATCGAAGGGTCAGATCCACGCCATCGACCGCTTTGACGTGATCCACCACGCGGCGCATGAAACCGGCCTTGATGGGAAACCAGACGCGCAGGTCCTTTGCTTCCATGACGACCGGACGCGCCAGATCGGCAACGGGCGGTTCGCCCCGCGGTTCGGAGGCGAGGAGATGCTGCGTATAGGGATGTTGCGGGCGCGCAAAGACATCGGCAACCGAGCCTTCCTCAACGATCTTGCCCTTGGTCATGACACAGACACGGTCGGCGAACTTGCGGACAATGCCGAGGTCGTGGGTGATGAACAGCATGGACATGCCGTGATCGCCCCTCAGTTTGCGCAGGAGTTCGAGGATCTGCGCCTGCACGGTGACGTCGAGCGCCGTGGTCGGCTCGTCGGCAATCAAGAGCTTCGGCCGGTTGGCAAGCGCCATGGCGATCATCACGCGCTGCCGCTGACCGCCGGAAAGTTCGTGCGGATAGGCGGCCAGACGTTTTTCCGGTTCGCGGATGCCGACCTGATTGAGCAGTTCCAGGATGCGGGCGCGGGCCGCAGCACCCGTCATCGCCTGATGCATTTCGAGGATTTCGCCGATCTGCTTCTCGATGGAGTGGAGCGGATTGAGCGATGTCATCGGCTCCTGGAAGATCATGGTGATGTCGTTGCCGCGCACATGGCGCAGTTCGGCTTCCGAAGCCTTCAGCAGATCCTTGCCCTGAAAGAAGATTTCGCCCGAAGGGTGGCTTGCGGCCGGATAAGGCAGAAGCTTCAGGATGGAGTTGGCGGAGACCGATTTGCCGGAGCCGGATTCGCCGACCAACGCCACGACCTCGCCCGGTCGGATGTCGAAAGACACGTGATCGACGGCGAGCGATTCCGTTTCTCCCTGGTGGAAGGCGACGGACAGATCACGAACGGAAAGGAGGGCGTCTGTCATCATATCACCGGAACGTCTTGCGGGGGTCGAAGGCGTCGCGCACCGACTCGCCGATGAAGATCAGCAAAGACAGCATGATCGACATGGTGAAGAAAGCCGTCAGACCCAGCCAGGGCGCCTGAAGATTGTTCTTGCCCTGAGCGATCATTTCACCCAGCGACGGCGAGCCGGGCGGCATGCCGAAGCCGAGGAAATCGAGCGAGGTAAGCGTCGCGATCGAACCGGAAAGGATGAAGGGCAGGAAGGTGAGCGTCGCCACCATCGCGTTGGGCAGCAGGTGACGATACATGATCGTCCAGTTGCCGACGCCGAGCGCACGGGCCGCCCTGACATATTCGAAATTGCGGGCGCGCAGGAATTCCGCCCGCACCACGCCGACAAGACTGACCCAGGAAAAGAGCAGCAATATGCCGAGCAGGATGAAGAAGCCGGGCGGCAAGATCGAGGCGATGATCAGCAGGATATAGAGGACCGGCATGGCCGACCAGATCTCGATGAAACGCTGCATCAGAAGATCCGTCCAGCCGCCGAAATAACCCTGCACGGCACCGGCACCGACGCCGATAAAGGCCGAGCAGATGGTGAGCGCCAGGCCGAACAGGACGGAAATGCGGAAACCGTAGATCATCCGCGCCATGACATCGCGCGCCTGATCGTCGGTGCCGAGCCAGTTCAGATTGCCGAGACTGCAGTTCGGATCCTGATCTCCCTGCGGATAGGCCTTGCAGCGATCGGCCTTGTCCATCAGCCAGAAAGGCTCGGTCGGAGCCGAATGGGGGATCTGCGAATTGACCGTCTGATAGGAATACCGGATCGGCGGCCAGATCATCCAGCCATTGGCATCGATCTCCTGCTGGATGAAATCCGACCGGTAATCCGTCGTGGCAAGGAAGCCGCCGAACTTTTCTTCCGGATAATCGACCAGAACCGGATAGAGGATTTCGCCCTTGTAGGAGGCGACGATCGGCCGGTCGTTGGCGAGGAATTCGGCAAACAGGCTGAGCGTGAACAGGACCAAAAAGATCCAGAAGGACCAGAAACCGCGTTTGTTCGCCCTGAAATTGGCAAGCCGGCGCTTGCTTGTCGGCGACAGGAACGGGCGTTTGGCAGGCGCTGTCGCCTCGATTCTCGTGGTGGCGGAAGGCGCACTCATCAGACGTCCCTCCGCTCGAAATCGATGCGCGGATCAATCCAGGTGTAGATCAGGTCGGAGATCAGGTTCACGACAAGGCCCATCAGCGAGAAGATGAAGAGCGTGCCGAAGACGATCGGATAATCACGGTTGACGATCGAGAGATAACCGAGCCTTCCCAGTCCATCGAGCGAGAAGATGTTCTCGATCAGCAGCGAGCCGGTGAAGAAAGCCGAGATGAAGGCGCCGGGGAAACCCGCGATCACGATCAGCATGGCGTTGCGGAACACGTGGCCGTACAGAACCTGTCGTTCGTTCAGGCCCTTGGCACGCGCGGTCGTCACATATTGTTTCTTGATCTCGTCGATGAAGGAGTTCTTCGTCAGCAGCGTCGTCGTGGCGAAGGCCGAAAGCGACATGGCGATCAGCGGCAAGGTGAGATGCCAGAAGTAATCACCGATCTTCTGATACCAGGTGAGATCGTCGAAATTGTCGGAAACGAGGCCGCGCAACGGGAACCAGTCGAAGAAGGAACCGCCGGCAAACACGACAATCAGCAGAATGCCGAAGAGGAAGCTTGGTACCGCATAACCGACGATGATGACGCCAGAGGTCCAGATGTCGAAGCTCGACCCGTCTTTCACCGCCTTGCGAATGCCGAGCGGGATGGAGATCAGATAGGAGACGATCAGGATCCAGAAGCCGAGCGAAATCGACACCGGCAGCTTGTCGATGATGAGATCGATCACCGGCGTATTGCGGAAAAAGCTCTCGCCGAAATCGAAGCGGACATAGTTCCACATCATGTCGAGGAAGCGGGTGAGCGGCGGCTTGTCGAAGCCGAACTGCTGTTCGAGCTTCTTGATGAATTCCGGATCGAGACCCTGGGCGCCACGATAATTCGATTCGGAGCTGACACCCTGAGCCGACAGATCGTTGCTGGCGCCCGACAGGCGGTCACCCGAATCCTGTCCCTGGACCTGTGCGATGATCTGCTCGACAGGACCGCCCGGCGCGAACTGCACGATCAGAAACGAAATCGCCATGATGCCGACGATGGTCGGGATCATCAGCAGCAGGCGGCCCAGAATATAGGCGCCCATCAGAGCATCCCGCCGAACGGTTCGGTCATATCACCGCGGTTCCCTGCAACGATCAATCGGGCTTCCTTCATTCCTAGAGCGGTTTTCAAACGGAAAACCGCTTCGCACTTTTGCTGGAACTGCTCCAAGCGAATCAATCCGGCCATTTGGACCAGTTGGGCCTCCATGGCGCAAGCATCTTACTTGCCGGACTGCGTGGCAAACCATGCTTCAGGAAAACCGATACCGTATTCCGGAAGCTTGTCCGGATGGCCGATCCTTTTCCAGTAGGCGATCTTTTCCTCGCCGGAATAGAACATCGGAACCACATAATGATTGGCGAGCAGCACGCGGTCCATCGCCTTGATGGCGGCAACCTGATCTTCGCGGTTCGGAGCAAAGACGATCTTGCGGATCAGGATGTCGACGGCGGGGTCGGCAATCCCGGCATAATTGCGCGAGCCTTGACGATCGACGGATTCCGAGCCCCAATATTCGTTCTGTTCGTTTCCGGGGTTCATGGTCTGCGCCCAGACGCCGAAAATGATGTCGTAATCGAAGCTGCGGACGCGGTTGATATATTGCGAGGCATCGACCGTGCGGATGCGGGCATCGATGCCGATTTTCTTCAGGCTGTTGATATAGGGCGTAACGGTGCGTTCCTGCCCGGCGTTGTTCAACAGGATCTCGAAACCCAGGGGTTGGCCGGTCTTGGTGTTGACCATGCGATTGCCCTTCAACTCGTAGCCAGCCTGCTTCAGGAGACCAACCGCGGTGCGAAGGTTGTCGCGAACCTTGTTCGGATCACCATTGACCGGATTGGCATAGGGTTTGGTGAAGACATCCGACGGAACCTTGTCCTTCAGTTCGTTGAGGATTTCGAGCTCCTTGCCCTCAGGCAGGCCGGAGGCGGCAAGTTCGGTGCCCCAGAAGAAACTGTCGACCCGCTTCAGGCCGCCAAAGGCGAGGTTCTTGTTGAGGTCCTCGAAATCATAGGCGTAGTTCAGGGCTTCGCGCACCCTGGCATCCTTGAAGATGTCGCGGCGCATGTTCGGCACATAGGCCTGCATCACGCCAACAGCCCTGAACGAGTTGTTCAGCGCCTCCTTCGTCACGCGTCCATCCTTGACTGCGTCGAAGTCATAACGCGTGGCCCAGCGGCTGGAGCTGTTTTCCTGCCTATAGTCGATATTGCCGGCCCGGAAGGCCTCGAACTGTACGTCACTGTCGGAGAAATAGGTGTAGCTGATGGTGCGGAAATTGTGCAGGCCGCGGTTGATCGGCAGGTCCTTGCCCCAATAGTCGTCACGCAACTCATAACGGACGCCCGAGCCGGGCTGAACGGAAGCGACCTTGTAAGGGCCTGAAGCCATCGGCACTTCCAACGAGGTGCGGGAAATATCGCGCTTCTTGCCCTGGCTGTCGGTGCCTTCCCACCAATGTTTCGGCAGAATGGGGAAATCGCCGACGATCGACGGCAGTTCCCTGTTGTTCTTTTCGTCGAAGCGGAAGGTCACTTCGCGTTCGCCGGTCTTTTCCACACCGGTCACGTGCCGGTAGTAACCGGAATAAAAGGCACTGTGCTGCTTCAGCATAGCGAGACTGAAGATCACGTCCTCCGGTGTGACCGGCTCGCCATCTGCCCATTTGGCTTCCGGCCGCATTCGGAAGGAGACCGACGACATGTCATCGGGATAAGCGACGGATTCCGCCAACAGGCCATAGGTGCCGAACACTTCATTTTCCGAACGCTTCATCAGCGTATCGAAAATCATGCTCACGCTTGTCGCGACTGCGCCTCGATCGATCACCGGATTAAGGCTATCAAAAGTGCCTTCCTGAGCCAGCCTGAGTTCGCCGGTTTTTGGGGCATTCAAGTCGACATAGGGAAGTTGCTGGAAATCCGCCGGCAGTTCGGGCTCGCCGACGACGGCCATGCCATGTCGCCATTTCAGCTCATCGGCCGCCGCCCATGAAGCCATGACGGAAGCCGCCAGGGCGATTGCGAGACCTTTGCGGAGCCGGGCCAAATCCATGCTTTTCCCTTTTCATTCGAATTGTTGCGGGCAAGCATAGGGCAAAAGCAGGCAAAAAACAGGAGAGGCCGCTCACAAGCGATTTATCGCGCCCGTTTGATTGCCGCGATCTCCATTTCACCAAAATCGCATTTCAGACTAAACTTGCGGGAAAAGTGATTTGCGGCGGAAGTTCATGAAATCGATTTCGAAGATGGTCCTCGGACTGGCGGCGACGGCTCTGTTGTGCGGTTCCATTGCCGAGCCGGCGATGGCGCAGGACGGTACGCCTGCCAAGCAGCTCTTCGGTGCCGTCAAGCTGCCGAATGCGGGTTCCCCCGCACCTCTCGGCTTTTATGCCAAGGGCTGCATGTCGGGCGCGGTCGCCTTACCGACGGATGGGCCGACATGGCAGGCCATGCGGCTTTCGCGCAACCGGCGCTGGGGCAATCCGGCGATGATCGATCTGCTCGAACAGTTTTCCCGCGATGCCGCAGGCCTCGGCTGGGGGACGGGCATTCTGGTGGGCGACATTTCCCAGCCACGGGGCGGACCGATGCCGAGCGGCCATGCATCGCACCAGATCGGGCTCGATGCCGACATCTGGTTCACCCCGAAACCCGCACAGCCGATGAGCCCCCAGCAGCGGGAAAACCTGCCGTTCACCTCCATGCTCGACAAGAGCAAGTTCCTGACAGTGGATAGTCGCAAGTGGACGGGCACGCATGCCCGCCTCGTGATGCAGGCGGCGAGCTATCCGCAGGTGCAGCGGATCTTCGTCAACCCGGCCATCAAGAAGAAGCTCTGCCAGACCTGGACCGGCGACCGAAGCCTGCTCGGCAAGGTGCGGCCGGTTTACGGGCATGACGAACATTTCCATATCCGGATGAACTGCCCGCCGGGTGCGGCAGGCTGCGAGCGACAGGCGTCGACGCCTTCCACCGACGACTGCGACAGCAAGGCGCTTGCCTGGTGGTTTACAAAGGAGCCTTGGGCTCCGCCGAAACCGGCCGATCCCAACAAAAAACCGGTCAAGCCGCGTCAGGTCATGTTGTCCGACCTGCCAAAATCCTGCCCTGCGGTGCTTGCCGCTCCGTCCCGTTCGGAAGCGGACGCTACTTTTGGTGGCGAGCCTGTGGCCTATTCCAGCCAGCCACCGGAGCCTGCGGCCGATGCTCAGATGGATGCGATTATTTCCAATCCGGCCAATGTTCCCGCCGACATTCCGCTGCCGCGCGAGCGCCCCTTCCGTTAAGCTCGTTCGACATCCGACCCGTGTAGCGACAACGGCGAGCCTTCCCTTCTCGCGAAGGGCACGATAGAACGCCAAGGCAAATCGAGGTGGCCTGGAGAGGCCTGATGGAGGAATGCCTTGGAACCGGCCAAGCCGTGCATAGCGCTGATCGCGCATGACCTGAAGAAAGACGATATGGCGGATTTTGCCCACCAGCGTCAGGCGGCGTTATCGAAATTCCGCATTGTTGCGACGGGAACGACGGGCGGTCGCGTTCAAGACGCCGCTCCCGGCCTAGATGTCACGCGACTGAAAAGCGGCCCTTTGGGCGGCGATCAGCAGATCGGTGCGATGATTGCGACGGGCGAAGTCAGCATGCTGGTCTTCTTCATCGATCCTCTTTCCGCACTTCCCCACGATGTGGACGTCAAGGCGCTGACGCGGCTTGCCACCGTCTATGACATCCCGATGGCGCTCAATCGCGCCACGGCAGAACATCTCATCGACTTCCAGTAATCCGCGAGATCCGTTCATTATGGCCAATGTTCATTCCGAAGCACTGCCCTTTCCTATTCTGATCGGAGATATCGGCGGCACCAATGCCCGTTTCTCCATTCTTGTCGATGCCGAGAGCAAGGCGACGGATTTCGTCCATGTGCAGACGGCGGACTATAAGACGATCGATGACGCGATCGTCGACAAGGTCTTCAACGATAGCGACCTTCCCAAACCGCGCTCAGCGATCCTTGCCATCGCCGGACCGATCGATGGCGACGAGATCGACCTGACCAATTGCGACTGGGTCGTGAAGCCGAAGAAAATGATCGGCGAACTCGGCTTCGACGCCGTGCTCATGCTTAACGACTTCGAGGCCCAGGCGCTTGCCGTCGCCACCTTGACGGATGGCGACCGCGAGTCCATCGGCCCGGCAGTGCCGGCCATCGATGCAACACGCGTCGTACTCGGGCCCGGTACCGGGCTGGGTGTGGCAGGCCTGCTTCACGCCAAGAACACCTGGTTTCCCGTGCCGGGCGAAGGCGGTCACGTCGATATCGGACCGCGCACGCCGCGCGATTTCGAAATCTTCCCGCATCTTGTCACCATAGAGGGGCGGGTTTCGGCCGAGGAAATCATTTCGGGGCGCGGACTTCTGCATATCTATAATGCCGTTTGCGCCGCGGATGGCGTAGAACCGAACATGAAGCGCCCGGCTGACGTGACGGAAGAAGGCCTGAGCGGAAAGAACGCACAGGCTGCGGAAGCGCTCGAACTGTTCGCGACCTATCTCGGCCGTCTCGCCGGCGACCTCGCGCTTGTCTTCATGGCGCGCGGCGGCGTTTTCCTTGGCGGCGGCATTTCGCCGAAAATTCTGCCTGAGCTGAAAAAGCCGTTCTTCAGAGCCGCATTCGAAGACAAGGCGCCTCACAAAGAGCTGATGAAGACGATCCCGACATTTGTCGTCACGCATCCGCAGGCGGCACTCGCCGGTCTGGCCAGCTACGCGCGCACGCCTGCATCTTATGGTATTGTCACAGAAGGCCGGTGCTGGCGCCGATGAATGCCGGAAAGTCACACCACTAACGAATCCGGCGGGGTCGGCTGGCAAAACCGGAGCCGAGGGCGTAACAAGCCCTTCTTTAAGACCGAGCAGCGACCCTGTCGAATTGGGACTTTCCATTGAAGGCTGAAAAAGAAAAAAAACGCCACGTTGATTCCAGCACCGTCGTCAGCGTGCTGAAGCGCATCCTTTCGGAAAACGGCCGCGAGCATATCCGCGGATATGTTTTCGCGATCAGCTGTCTGATCATCGTCGCGCTATCCACGGCATTCACCGCCTGGATCATGGAAAAGGTTGTCAACGAGGCTTTCGCCAACCGTCGCGCGGATATGGTATTGCTGATCTGCGGCTCGATCCTTGCCGCCTTCGTGCTACGCGGCTTTGCCACCTATGGCCAAGCCGTCTCGCTCCAGAAGATCAGCAACAATATCGTGGCGCGTTACCAGCGGCGGCTCTATAGCCATATGATGACGTTGTCCGTCGGTTATTTTTCCGAGGCACGCTCCTCGCATCTTGCCGCCCAGGTAAGCCAGAACATCGCCGGCATTCGCGACGTAATGAACCTTACCGTCACATCGACTGCTCGCGATCTTCTTACGTTGGTCGCGCTGATAGGCGTCATGGTATCAAAAGACTGGGTCCTGTCGCTGATCGTCTTTGCCGTCGCACCTCCGCTTCTTTATGCGCTTCGTTATGTTTCCCGCCGTCTCAGACTGGCAACCAGGGAAGCGGTCGAGGTCAACAGCCGCGTGCTTGGCGCGATGCAGGAAACGATCCAGGGGATCCCGGTTGTCAAAGCCTTCACGATGGAGGAGGAGCTCGAAAAGAAGGTCAACCGGATCATCGACACGGCCGAAGCCCGCTCCAACCGCATCGCGCGGCTCTCCGAGCGCACCTCGCCTCTGACGGAAACATTTGCCGGTTTCGCCATCTCGAGCGTGCTGGCCTATGCGGCATTCCGCTCGATCTACGACAACGTGCCGCCTGGGGCCTTCTTCGCCTTCGTCACCGCGCTTCTGATGGCCTATGATCCAGCGCGCCGGCTTGCCAAGCTGCAGGTGCAGATGGACCGTGCCGTGGTCAATGCGCAGATGATCTACGCCCTTCTCGACCTTCAGCCGGCACAGCGCGAAAAGCCCGGCGCTCCCGATCTCGTCGTCACCGAGGCGAAGGTCGAGCTGAAGAATGTCGTATTCTCCTATGCCGCGGGCGCGCCGATCCTGCGCGGTGTGAACCTGGTCGCCGAAGGCGGCAAGACGACGGCGCTGGTCGGACCATCGGGTGCCGGCAAATCGACGATCATCAATCTCATTCCGCGCTTCTACGATCCGGCGGAAGGCGAGATCCTGGTGGACGGGCAGAATATCGCCAACGTGACCAAGTCCTCGCTTCGCCACCAGCTCGCCTATGTCTCGCAGCAGCCCTACATGTTCGAGGGTTCGATCCGCGACAACATCCGCTACGGCCGACCGGTAGCGACCGATGAAGAGGTCGAGGAGGCCGCGAAACTTGCGCACGCACATGATTTCATCATGGCGCAGCCCGAAGGCTACGATACGGCGGTTGGCGAAAACGGTGTGACGCTGTCCGGCGGCCAGCGTCAGAGGCTTTCCATCGCCCGCGCGCTGGTGCGCAACGCACCGATCCTGCTGCTCGACGAGGCAACCTCGGCGCTCGACAACGAGTCGGAGGCGGCTGTGCAAAAGGCGCTCGATACGGCCATGCGCGGACGCACCGTGATCGTCATCGCACACCGGCTTTCGACGGTTGTCAATGCCGACAAGATCGTGGTCATGCAGGACGGCGGCGTCGTCGAGGAAGGCACGCATGAGGAGCTTGCACGGCGCAAACAGGGTCTTTACGCTCGCCTCAACAATCTGCAGTCGCCGGAACAACATTAAGCAGGAACAGGCAGGACATGAGTGAAAACGAGATGAAGCTGGTCGTCGTGGGCGCCGGTGGCCGAATGGGCCAGACGCTGATCCGCCTGATCCACGAAACGCCCGGCGTCACTCTTCATGCAGCCATCGAGCGCGAAGGCTCCCCCTTTCTCGGCAAGGATGCCGGTGAATTGTCCGGCGTTGGGCCTATCGGCATTCCGGTGACCAGCGATCCTCTCCAGGCTTTCCTGAATGCGGAAGGCGTGGTCGATTTTACCGCTCCCGCTGCCAGCGTCGCATTTGCCGGCCTCGCCGCCCAGGCACGCATCGTGCATGTGATCGGCACGACGGGCTGCTCTGTCGATGACGAGGAAAAATTCGCCGCCGCCGCCCGACATGCAAGGGTGGTGAAGTCCGGCAATATGAGCCTCGGCGTCAACCTTCTCAGCGTTCTGACAAAGCAGGCCGCCCGGGCATTGCCAGCGGACGGCTGGGATATCGAGATCGTCGAGATGCACCACAAGCACAAGGTCGACGCGCCGTCCGGCACCGCATTGCTGCTCGGGGAGGCCGCCGCCGAAGGACGCGGTATCGACCTTGCCGCGCAATCCGTGCGCGTGCGCGATGGCCATACCGGCCCGAGATCCGGCGGCACGATCGGTTTTGCCACACTGCGCGGCGGTTCGGTCGTCGGCGATCATTCCGTTATTCTGGCTGGCGAAGGCGAGCTGGTTACATTGTCGCACAGTGCCCGGGACCGCTCTATTTTCGCACGCGGGGCAGTTGCAGCGGCCCTTTGGGCGCGCAATAAGAAGCCCGGTCAATATTCGATGCTCGACGTGCTCGGGCTCTCAAATCAATAATATATGGAGGTCTTTCTCATGAGCGGTACCCTTGTCCTCGTTCGCCACGGCCAGAGCGACTGGAATCTCAAAAACCTGTTCACCGGCTGGAAGGATCCAGACCTCACTCCGCTCGGGATCCAGGAAGCCGAAACCGGCGGCCAGGCGCTTGCCGAGACCGGCATCAAGTTCGACATCGCCTTTACCTCGGACCTGCAGCGCGCGCAGAAGACGCTGAAGATCGTGCTCGACAAGGTCGGCCAGCCGGACCTTCAGACGATCAAGGACCAGGCGCTCAACGAACGCGATTACGGCGATCTCTCCGGCCTCAACAAGGACGATGCCCGCGCCAAGTGGGGCGAGGAACAGGTTCATATCTGGCGCCGTTCCTATGACGTCCCGCCTCCGGGTGGCGAAAGCCTGCGTGATACCGGCGCCCGCGTATGGCCCTATTACCTGACCGAAATCCTGCCCCGCGTGCTGCGCGGCGAAAAGGTTCTGGTTGCCGCGCACGGCAATTCGCTGCGCTCGCTGGTGATGGTGCTCGACAAGCTGACCAAGGAGCAGATCCTCGGCGTCAACCTCGCGACCGGCGTTCCGATGGTCTACAAGCTCAACGCCGACTCGACGTTTGCGTCCAAGGACGTGCTCGGCGACATGTCCGGCGCTCATTGACGCCTGACCTTGATGAAACCATGTGTTACGATAGCCTAACCGTAACACATGGATTTTCGCGATGGCCGATGTAACGACATTTACGTTTCAGGTCGACAAAGAACTGGAAGCGGCATTCAGCGATGCCGCTGCCGCCAAAGATATGTCCGGCGCCGATATTCTGAGAGATTTCATGCGCGACTATGTCGAGCAGGAAAATCATACCGGTGCCTATGACGCTTGGTTTCGGCGCAAGGTCCAAACCTCAATCGATGCCGCGAACGTCGGTCAGATTATTTCAGACGAGGCAGTCGAAGACGAGTTCTCCATGCTTCGTGAGAATGCGAGGAAATCCTCAGCGCGATGAAACTTGTCTGGACGGTTTCGGCAAGACGCGATCGCAGGTCTATTTTCGACTACATTCACCAGCAAAACCCGACATCAGCCGCAGATATGGACGAGGCCTTCATGCAGGCCACGCAGCAATTATTAAAATTTCCGCTTTCGGGACGTCCCGGACGCGTGACCAATACTCGGGAACTGCTTGTCCACCGCAGTTATTTCCTGGTTTACGACATGGTTGACGGCACCATAAGAATCCTCGCGATCATACACACAGCCCGCCAATGGCCATCGGAATAGCGATCAATTCTCGATGGTGAACTGCACCGCGTCAGCAGAAAAGCGGCTGACCGCATACTGAACCGGCACGCCATCGGGATCGGTATTCAGGGCGCGGGTGACGAGCACGATCGCTCCCGGTGACAGCTCCAGGGACGACAGATCGTCATTGTCGGCATGGACGGCGGTAATTTCCGTCGAGGCACGAACGTAGTCCGGCAAGCCGACGGCCGCGAAGGCGGCGGTGATCGAGCCGCTGCTATGGTAAGCTTCCGCTATCCCCGCAAAGCGATCCGCCGGAAACCAGGTCGTCGCGCATGAGACGGGCCGTCGATCCGCCTTTCTCAGCGTCTCCAGCCGGATAAGCCGAGCGCCTAAGGGCAATTGCAATCGCGCGGCAAGATCGGCAGTTGCCGATTCTTCGGACGAGGCGAGCAATATGCCTTCCTTTTCCCGCGCCTGATCGCCGATGCCCTGGTTGAAACGCGTACGCCGCGAGATCGGAAAATTCAGCCTTTCCTTGCGCAAGATCAGCGTTCCCCGCCCTTGCACCGCCTGAACGATGCCTTCCTGCGCCAATGCCGCCAGTGCACTGCGCACCGTATGTCGGTTGACGCCGAACTGCGCCGCCAGCACGACTTCCGGCGGCACCTTGCCCATTTCATCATACTCGCCGCTTGCGATGGCCGAACGTATCCGGTCGGCAATCTGGCGCCAAAGTGCTACTCCGTTTTGCCGGCGAACGGCCGATTCCTGCATATCCATGTCACACGCTTGTTATATCCAAAAGTTATGGCTAAGTTATCTTGTATAGTTGTCTATATCAATAGACATTTTGGAGATTGGCCATGGATGCTGCAGAACAGACCCTGCCGGCCGAACAGGCAGGCCGCAGGCGGTGCGTTTCCCTTCTTGCCGGTGCGATCGCGGGCGAGCTTCACGCCGCATGGGACGCATTGAAGGACAAGCCCGAGACGAAGCCTGTGCGCGGTCCGGAGACCGGGCTGGTGATGGTGCGCGGCCGCATTGGCGGTGGTGGCAGCCCGTTCAATCTCGGCGAAGCGACCGTGACGCGGGCAACCATCGCACTCGCATCGGGCACAGTCGGTCATGCGCAGGCGCTGGGCACCGACAAGCAGAAGGTCAGGCTCGCAGCGATCTTCGATGCGCTCTGGCAGGAAGATGCCACGAGAGAACATATCGAAAGCAGATTGCTGACACCGATCGAAAATCGGATTGCAGCTGAAAACAAGGCGAAGGCCGAAGAGACCGCGGCGACCCGGGTCGACTTCTTCACCATGGTTCGGGGGGAGGACTGATGTCTGCCAATACACACGTATTTACCGGTGGGTTTTCCGATCCGGTCTTCCAGTCCCAGAGTGTTTTCCGCATGCTGATGGACGGGATGGCGCGGCCGGGTTCGGTCCACGCGGTCGAACACGACGCCGGGCAGCCCGATCCGCTCGGAACGGCTGCCGGCGCAATCGCACTGACGCTTTGCGACCACGACACGCCGGTCTGGCTCAGCGCCGGCTTTTCGAAGTCGTCCGTTGGGGAATGGATGGGTTTTCACTCCGGTGCGTCGCTGACCCGCGAAAAGGCCGAAGCACGCTTTGCCTTCGTCGAGGCGGGTGCGGCGCTTTCTTCCTTCGGCCTTTTTTCACCCGGCACGCAGGAATATCCGGATCGCTCGACGACGCTAGTGATCGAGGTGGCCGCACTTGGAGAGGGCCAGTCCTTCACCCTGTCCGGACCCGGCATCCTTCAGTCGAAGAGCGTCGAGATTACCGGCTTGCCTGAAGCCTTTCTGCGCCTGTGGGCCGATAACCGGCCGCTGTTTCCGCGCGGTGTCGACGTGATCCTGACGGCAGGGCGCAGTTTTCTGTGCCTGCCGCGCACGACGAAGATCGTGGCTTAAGCCTCAAGGAGAGTAGACCATGTATGTTGCCGTCAAGGGTGGCGAAGCCGCCATCAGCAACGCTCACCGGCTTCTCGCCGACCGGCGCCGGGGCGACCGTTCCCTGCCTTCCATCACCATCGACCAGGTCGCCGAACAGCTGGGCCTGGCCGTGGACCGGGTGATGGCGGAAGCTTCGCTCTACGACCGCTCGCTCGCGGCACTTGCCGTGCGCCAGTCGCGCGGTGACCTGATCGAGGCGATCTTCCTGCTGCGTGCCTACCGCACCACTCTGCCCCGTTTCGGCAGTTCGGTGCCGCTCGATACGGCCGAGATGCAGGTCGAACGTCGCGTCTCTGCCACCTACAAGGATCTTCCGGGCGGCCAATTGCTCGGACCGACCTTCGACTATACGCATCGTCTGCTCGATCCTTCGCTTCTGTCGGACGAGGCGGTGGAAGAACCTGCACGAAGGAATGCCGGAGACGAACAGATCATGCGCGTCTCCGACATTCTGGCGCATGAAGGGCTGATCGAGGCGGATGGCGAGCTGCCGCAGGATCATCAGGCGGGCGACCTGACACGCGAGCCGATGGAATTTCCGATGAGCCGCGATCTGCGCCTGCAGGCTTTGGCACGCGGCGATGAAGGCTTTCTTCTGGCTCTCGGTTATTCGACCCAGCGCGGTTATGGTCGCAACCACCCGTTCGTCGGCGAAATCCGCATCGGCGAAGTCGAGGTGGAGATGGACGTGCCGGAACTTGGCTTTGCCGTTTCACTCGGCCATATCCGCGTCACCGAATGCCAGATGGTCAACCAGTTCAAGGGTTCGTCCAAGGCGCCGCCACAGTTTACCCGCGGTTACGGCCTCGTCTTCGGCCAGAGCGAGCGCAAGTCGATGTCGATGTCGCTGGTCGATCGGGCATTGCGTGCGGAAGAGCTCGGCGAAGACATTACCGCGCCGGCGCAGGACGAGGAATTCGTCATTTCCCATTCCGACAACGTGCAGGCGACAGGTTTTGTCGAACACCTGAAGCTGCCGCATTACGTCGACTTCCAGGCCGAACTCGCCATGGTTCGAAGGATGCGCGCCGATATCGAAGGTGCGCGCGACGGTGAAACCGAGATGAAGGATGCTGCCGAATGAGTGCCGATCTCGCCACCTACAATTTCGCCTATCTGGACGAGCAGACAAAGCGGATGATCCGCCGCGCGATCCTGAAGGCGATCGCCATTCCCGGCTATCAGGTGCCGTTCGCCTCGCGCGAAATGCCGATGCCCTATGGCTGGGGTACCGGCGGCGTGCAGGTGACCGCCTCGATCATCGGGCCGGAAGACGTGCTGAAGGTCATCGACCAGGGCGCCGACGACACGACCAACGCAGTTTCGATCCGCGCCTTCTTCCAGAAGGTCGCAGACGTGGCCGTGACGACGCATACGAAGGATGCGACGATCATCCAGACGCGCCATCGGATTCCCGAGCAGAAGCTCACCGAGGGCCAGGTTCTCGTCTATCAGGTGCCGATCCCGGAACCGTTGCGTTTCCTCGAACCGCGCGAGACCGAAACGCGAAAGATGCATGCGCTGGAAGAATACGGTCTCATGCATGTGAAGCTCTACGAGGATATCGCCATCAACGGCCGCATCTCGAAGACCTATGCCTATCCGGTGAAGGTCGATGGCCGCTACGTGATGGACCCGTCGCCGACGCCGAAATTCGACAATCCGAAAATGCACATGTCGGATGCGCTGCAACTCTTCGGCGCCGGGCGCGAGAAACGCATCTATGCGGTGCCGCCGCATACCGAGGTGGTCAGCCTCGATTTCGAGGATTATCCATTCGAGATCCAGACATTCGAACAGGACTGCGCTCTGTGCGGCGCACATGGCGTCTATCTCGACGAGGTCGTGCTCGACGACAAGGGCGGGCGGATGTTCGTCTGCTCCGATACCGACCATTGCGAGGACCGCCGTGAGCACGGGCATGTCGGTGCCATGCTTGCTCCAAATCAGGAGGCTGCGGAATGAATTTCGCTCCGGATAAAGTCCCCTCCCCAACCCCTCCCCACAAGGGGGAGGGGCTTAAACTGCCGCACCCTCGCCGAAGGGGAACCAAGGCCTGGCCTCAGGTTTTCTCCCCCCTTGTGGGGGAGATGGGCGGCAGCCCAGAGGGGGTTCTTAATCACCAGGCAAGGAGCGTTGAGCCATGACCGATACCCCTCTTCTCAAAGTCAGTGGCGTGTCGAAATTCTATGGCAGCCGGATCGGCTGCAAGGATGTCAATTTCGAGCTGTGGCCGGGCGAAGTTCTCGCCATTGTCGGCGAATCCGGCTCCGGCAAGACGACGCTTCTCAACTGCATTTCCACCCGCCTGCTGCCGACAGCCGGCAGTGTCGAATACCGGATGCGCGACGGCAATTTTCGCGATCTTTATCACATGAGCGAGGCCGAGCGCCGGTTCCTGATGCGCACCGACTGGGGGTTCGTTCACCAGAACCCGGCGGATGGGTTGCGCATGACGGTCTCGGCCGGCGCCAATGTCGGCGAGCGGCTGATGGCGGTCGGCGACCGGCACTATGGCAAGATCCGCGAGACGGCGACCGATTGGCTTGGCCGGGTGGAAATTTCCGCCGACCGGATAGACGACCAGCCACGTGCCTTTTCCGGCGGCATGCGCCAGCGCCTGCAGATCGCCCGCAATCTGGTCACCGGCCCGCGTCTCGTGTTCATGGACGAGCCGACAGGCGGCCTCGACGTCTCGGTACAGGCGCGCCTGCTCGATCTCGTTCGCGGCCTTGTCAACGATCTGGGCCTGGCGGCGATCGTCGTCACCCATGATCTGGCGGTCGCGCGCCTGCTCTCACATCGGATGATGGTGATGAAGGATGGTCACGTGATCGAACACGGGCTGACCGACCGGGTGCTCGACGATCCGCGCGAGCCCTACACCCAGCTTCTCGTTTCCTCGATCCTGCAAGTATAGGAGATCCAGATGGCCACTCCCCTCGTCGTCTCGGAAGTCTTCAAGAGCTTCACCATGCACCTGCGCGACGGCATCAAGCTGCCGGTCGTCAAGGATGTGAACTTTTCCGTCGCCGCCGGCGAATGCGTCGTGCTCGGCGGGCCGTCGGGCATCGGCAAGAGCTCGATCCTGAAAATGCTCTACGGCAACTATGCCGTCGATGCCGGTCAGATTCTCGTCGACCACAAGGACCGGATCGTCGATATCGCGGCTGCTGATCCGCGCACGATCATCGAAGTGCGTCGTCATACGATGGGTTATGTCAGCCAGTTCCTGCGCACCGTGCCGCGCGTGGCCGCAATCGATGTCGTTGCCGAACCGCTCGTCGCCCGCGGTGTCGAAGCCGCCGTCGCGAAGGAAAATGCCGCCGAACTTCTGGCCAAGCTCAATCTGCCGCGTGAACTCTGGTCACTGCCGCCGGCAACCTTTTCCGGCGGCGAACAGCAGCGCGTCAACATCGCTCGCGGTTTCATCACCAGTCACCGCATCCTGCTTCTCGACGAACCGACCGCCTCGCTCGACGCCACCAACCGTCGTGTCGTTGTCGAGATGATCGCGGCCAAGAAGGAAGCCGGCGTCGCGATGCTCGGCATCTTTCACGACGAGGAAGTGCGCGAGGCCGTCGCCGACCGCATTCTCGACGTCAGTGCATTCTCTCCTCGAAAGGCCATTGCAGCATGAGCGTCAAGGTTGGGCTGGAGCCCGCGATCCATCCGACGGCATCCGTCAGCAATTCCAAGATCGGCCGCTATACCGAAATCTCCGAGCGCTGCCGCATCGACGAGGCCGAGATCGGCGACTATTCCTACATCATGCAGGACGGCTCAATCTGGTGCGCGACGATCGGCAAGTTCGTCAATATGGCGGCGTCGGTGCGCATCAACGCCACCAACCATCCGACATGGCGGGCAACGCTGCATCACTTTACCTACCGCGCCGCCAATTACTGGGACGACGCCGAAAACGAGCAGGACTTTTTCGAATGGCGGCGCGAGAACCGCGTGACGATCGGCCATGACGTGTGGATCGGCCATGGCGCGACCGTGCTTCCGGGCGTTACCGTCGGCAATGGCGCGGTAATCGGTGCCGGTGCAGTCGTTTCCAAGGATGTCGCACCCTACACGATCGTCGGCGGCGTGCCGGCAAAGCTGATCCGCGAGCGCTTCACCAGAGAAGTCGGCGAAGGAATGGACAGGCTTGCCTGGTGGGATTGGGATCATATGAAGCTGCGCCGCGCACTCGATGATTTCAGGGCGCTTTCGGCCGAGGATTTCCTTGCCCGCCATGCGTTGTAACGAAAGCGTTACAAGATCTTCATACCTGTAATAAAACTGACATCGAATCGACATTCAGACTTCATCAACCAAGTCTAATCCCATCGCCACCAGGGGATTGGACAGGCATCAGCACATGAAGTTTGAACTGAGGAATATTACTCGACGTTTCGGCGATCGTATCGCGGTCAATGCCGTAACCGTAGAGATTCCCCAGGGCCAGATGGTCGGCATTATCGGCCGTTCCGGCGCCGGCAAGTCCACGCTGCTGCGCATGATCAACCGTCTGCAGGAGCCGAGTTCCGGCTCCATGCATTTCGGCGATGTCGAGGTCTCTTCGCTTAGGGGCGCCAACCTGCGCAACTGGCAGCGCGATTGTGCGATGATCTTCCAGCAGTTCAATCTCGTGCCGCGCCTCGACGTCCTGACCAATGTCATGCTCGGCCGGCTGAACCACCGTTCGACGATCATGAGCCTGCTCAACATCTTTTCCGACGATGAGCGCCTTGCTGCGATTGCAGCGCTTGAGCGCCTCGGCATCGAGCAGACCGCAATGCAGCGCGCCGGCACGCTTTCCGGCGGCCAGCAGCAGCGCGTGGCGATCGCCCGTGCGCTGATGCAGTCTCCCAAAATGCTGCTCGCCGACGAGCCGATCGCATCACTCGATCCGCTCAATGCCAAGATCGTCATGGACGCACTGCGCGACATCAACGAGCGCGAAGGCATCACCGTCATTACCAACCTGCACACGCTCGATACCGCCCGCAGCTATTGCGAACGGATCATCGGCATGGCCCACGGCAGCGTCGTCTTCGATGGCCCTCCTTCTGCACTGACTGCAGAGGCGGTCCAGGAAATCTACGGCTCCGACAGGGATGGCGCAGGCATCGATGAGACGATGACTTCGACCAGCATCAACATTCCCGCCGCCAAGACGAGCGGGAGCCAGGAATCGGGCGGTATCGGCACGCTGGCAAGCGCCAGCGCCTGAGCCCGCACCCACGATCGTCAAGCCCGCGTAAAGGGCAATTTTCATGACCCAACTCCGGATGATCCGGAAACAGGAGATCACCATGCTGAAGAAAACTCTTCTTGCTGCCGCTGCACTCAGCGTGCTCGCCGGCTCCGCAATGGCACAGGACGTCAAGGTTCTGCGCATCGGTCTCGACGGCTCGGAAAACGAAGCCGACCAGATCCGCAACACCCAGTGTGTCGCCGATGGCCTGAAGGCTGCGACCGGCGTTCCGGAAGTGCAGATCTTCCCGTCGCCGGACTATAACGGCGTCATCCAGGGCCTGCTCGGCGGCACGATCGACATCGCTTCGATGGGCGCTTCCTCCTACGCCGCCATCGCGCTGAAGGACCCGAACGCCGTTGACCCGATCCTGACCTACACCCAGTCGGATGGTTCCAGCGGTTACTACTCGATCATGGTTGCCCGCAAGGATTCCGGCATCAAGACGCTCGCAGACGCCAAGGGCAAGAAGATCGGCTTCGCCGACCCTGACTCCACATCTGGCTACCTCGTCCCGAACGTCGCCCTGCCCAAGGAAATCGGCGCACCGGTCAAGGAATACTTCTCTGAAAGCGGCTTCGGCGGCGGCCACGAGAACCTCGTTCTTGCCATTCTCGACAAGAAGTTCGACGTCGGCACGACCTTCGGTTCGGGCGTTGGCAAGTGGGAAGACGGCTACACCGGCGGCAACCTTCACCAGATGGTCAACAAGGGTAACCTGGACATGGACGATATCGTCGAAGTCTGGAAGTCGCCGCTGATCCCGAACGGCCCGCTGATGGTCAACAACAAGCTGCCGGAAGCCATGCGCGCCAAGGTCGAAGCCTATTTCATGGAACTTCCGAAGAAGGACCATGATTGCTTCAAGGCCTACACCCAGGGCGACAACAAGGAATACATCAAGGTCGATCCGTCCTTCTACCAGACGATCGTCGACGCTCGTAAGTCCGTCATCGGCGGCTGATCCTTCTTCCCATCCTTTGACGGCGGCACTCCCTGAGTGCCGCCGTTCGTCAAACGAGAGCGCGGATCATGGCGACCATCAGCGAAAATACCTCTGGCGGGCTCGGCCCTGCCGCATCCCTGGTGATGCAGCATTACCGGCAGCAGCTTCGGACACGCCGGATCTACACCGCGATCTCGATCGGCGTTTTCCTCATCGCACTTTTCTACTCGCTGCAATTCGCCAATGACGCGAATGCGGGCAAGTTCTTCGAACGCCTGCCCTATTTCTTCGATTTCATCCGCAGCTTCGTGCCGGACAGCCCGATGGAAATTTTCCGGGCGATGTTTGACCTGCCGTCGCCCTATGCCGACGGATCGCTGAAATACGACTACACGGCCGACCGGGTCTACATTACCGACACGCTCTACATTCCGAATTTCTTCTACCAGTTGATCATCACGATCAACATTGCGCTGGTTTCAACGATCGTCGGCGCATCCCTTGCCTTCCTGCTGTGCTTCTTCGCCTCGACCAATCTGGTGGGCGCCGGCGCTACCCGTTTCGTCGTGCGCCGGATCATGGAAGTGATGCGCGCCTTCCCGGAAATCGTCATTGCCGGGCTTCTGACCGCGATCCTGTCGATCGGCCCGATTGCCGCGATCATTGCGATCACCGTTCATACGATCGGTGCGCTCGGAAAGCTGTTCTTCGAAGTGGTCGAAAATTCCGACATGAAGCCGGATGAAGGCCTGCGGGCCGCGGGTGCTTCCTGGGTCGAGCGCGTGCGCTTCGCCATCGTTCCCCAGGTCCTGCCGAATTTCGTCTCCTACACGCTGCTGCGCGCCGAAATCAACGTGCGTGCCTCGACGATCATCGGAGCTGTCGGCGGCGGCGGTATCGGCGAAGTGTTTCGTCTGGCGATCGGCCGCGACCATGCCGCCAAGACCTATGCGATCATCATTCTGCTGCTTGTCAGCGTGATCGCCATCGATCAGTTCTCGAGCTGGCTTCGCCGCCGGCTGATCGGCCAACAATCCTTCGAATTCGGCAGGGGAGCCGCCTGATGACGTCTTCTGTCCCAAGCATCAACGCTTCCGATCGCGAGCGGCTGCTCTCGGCCTATCCTGAAGTCTTTCACCGCTCCGTCATGAAGCGCTACGGGCTGCTCATCGGCTTCGGCATCATCTTTGCCTATCTCGTGATCTGCTTCTTCGCCTTCAATGTCGGCCCCGCCTTCAAGAACGGCCAGTGGGAACGTGCCTCCTCCTATATCCAGGACTGGTATTCGTGGCGCGCACAGCCGCGCCTGCGCTTCCAGGATGACGGCACCGTGCGGGCGCAGTGGTCAAGCCGCGGGCAATATGCCGCGGGCGCCGACATATTCTGGCTGCAGCCGACTCAGGGCGGCGGCTATAGCGTGACCTACGGCAGCGACAAGGACAGGCTGGAGGTTTCGTCAAGCCGCGTCGATGTCTATGTCAACGGCACCGCTTACCCCGTCGCGATCACCGGGGATGCAGCGACAGCGCCGGCCGGTGCTCCGGCTACGATCATCCAGGACGGAACCAAGGTCATCGTTGACTACGGCTTCGAAGGACAGGCGGAAATCCGGACATCCCAGGTCTATGTCCAGCGCCGTTTCCTTGGTTGGGCAAACTTCCTGTTCGACACCAAGTCGGATTTCTGGGGCAAGAGCTGGGGCGAACTGGTCAGCCTTGCCACGGTCGGCGAACGCCTCGATCCGGCGCGCTCCAACGTTTCGCACATGGTCGACGACTTTCTCGGCAACAATGTCTGGCAGCATGCCGACATCCTGTCGAAGCTGATGCAGACATTGGTGATGGCCTTTGTCGGCACGCTGCTCGGTACGCTCTTTGCCTTCCCGCTCGCCTTCATCGCGGCGCGCAATATCACACGAAGCCGTGCCGCCAACTGGGGCATGAAGCGTCTGTTCGACTTCCTGCGTTCGGTCGACATGCTGATCTGGGCGTTGTTCTTCACCCGCTCATTCGGCCCCGGACCGATCCCCGGTATCGCGGCGATCTTCTTCACCGATGCAGGCGCGCTGGGCAAAGTCTATGCCGAAGCGGTCGAAAATGTGGATGACAAGCAGCGCGAGGGCGTGAAGTCGGTCGGCGCCTCGCCTGTCATCGTCAACCGCTTCGGCGTGGTGCCGCAGGTTCTGCCGGTGTTTATCTCCCAGTCGCTGTATTTCTGGGAATCGAACACCCGCTCGGCCACCGTCATCGGCGCTGTCGGCGCCGGCGGCATCGGCCTCAAACTGCTCGAAGCGATGGGCACCAATGCCGACTGGGACAAGGTCGCCTATATGGTTCTCCTCATCCTTCTCGTGGTCTTCCTGTTCGACAACGTCTCGAATGCGATCCGCTCGCGACTGATCGGTGGCCCGACGCACTAAACGGCTGCGGCATCATCATTCTGTCATGGAAATCTTTTAGGCGCAGGGTCTGTTTCCCGGCGTGGCGGACAGCTAGTCTTCCGCCACCACTCCTTCCTGATCCGGACCGATGCCTTGCGTTACGCTCTCTATTTCTCCCCCGCTGCGGACCACCCGCTGACGAAGACCGCATCCCGCTGGCTCGGCCGCGACGCTTTTACGGGCGAGTCTTTTCCGACCCCTGACGTTACCGGCCTTTCGCGGGAAGAGATTCATGCGCTCACCGCCGATCCCCGCCGATACGCCTTTCACGCGACGCTGAAGGCTCCGTTCGAGCTGGCTGAAGGCAAGAGCGAGGCAGAGTTGCTGGAGGCATTTGAACGGTTTGCCGCGGCAATTGAGGCATTCGACATTCCGAACATCGTCGTCGGCCAACTCGGCCGCTTCTTCGCGCTGGTACCGGATCAGGTCTATCCCGAGCTGCAGGATTTCGCCGCCCGGATTGTGGAGGATTTCGAACCCTTCCGGGCGCCGCTTTCGGATGCCGATATCGCTCGCCGCAAGCCCGAAACGCTGTCACCGCAACATCGCGACAACCTGATGCGTTGGGGTTATCCGCATGTGATGGACGAGTTCCGTTTCCACATGACGCTCAGCGGCCAGGTTCCGCCCGAGCAGGCGCCTGCCATGCGCGCAGCCCTTGAACCGCGATTTGCCGAATTCATCAACAGGCCGCTCTCCATCGACGGTATCGCGCTTTTCGTCGAGCCCACCCGCGGCGCAGATTTCATCGCCCATCGCTGGCTGCCCCTGAAGCCGGCCTTAGAGACCAGAAAGACCGCCCCATGACCGAGACCGTATTCAAGAATGCCCGTATCGTGCTGGAGGACAGTATCGTTACCGGCTCCTTGCAGATCCGCGATGGCGTGATCGCCGATATTTCCGAAGGCAATATCCAGACCGGTGAGGATTTCGAGGGTGACTACCTCATCCCCGGTCTCGTCGAACTTCACACCGACCATCTGGAACAGCATTATTCGCCGCGTCCCGGCGTGCGCTGGAATGCGACGGCAGCAATTCAGGCGCATGACGCGCAGATCGCCTCTTCCGGCATCACCACGGTGTTCGACTGCCTGCGTATGGGATCGGACGAGGATGGCGGTTTCGAACATGGCGAGATGCGCGAGATGGCCGACGCGATCCAGGCAGCCGAACGTGACGGACGGCTGCGCTCCGAGCACCTGATCCACCTGCGCTGCGAGGTTTCGGCCGATAACGTGCTGGAGCATTTCGCCGATTTCGAGAATGACAGCCATGTACGGCTCGTCTCACTGATGGACCATGCTCCGGGCCAGCGTCAGTTCCAGACGATGGATCAGTACATCTTCTACTATCAGAAGAAGCGCGGCCTGACCGACGAGGCGTTCAAGATCTTCATCGACAAGCGGGTGGCAGAGTCCGAGCGCAATTCGACACCGCACCGTATCGCGATCGCCAGGCATTGCGCCGAGCACGGCATCACCGTTGCAAGCCATGACGATGCGACGCTCGCCCATGTCGACGAAGCGATCGAGAACGGCGTCAAGCTTGCCGAATTCCCGACCAGTTTCGAAGCCGCCGCTGCCTCGCACAAGGCCGGCATGAGCGTGCTGATGGGCGCTCCAAACGTCGTGCGCGGAAAATCGCATTCCGGCAATATCGCCGCCCGCGACCTGGCAGCAAAGGACGTTCTCGACGTTCTCTCGTCGGACTATGTTCCCCTCAGCCTGCTTTACGCACCCTTTATCCTTGCGGACGATGTCGAGGGGATCACGCTGCCGAAGGCGATCGCCATGGTAACGTCCACGCCAGCCCGCACGGCGGGTCTTGCCGATCGCGGCCGGATCGCGATTGGTCTGCGCGCGGATATCGTAAGGGTTCATCGCGAGGCGGGCGTACCTGTCTCGCGCGCGGTATGGCGGCAGGGGCGTCGGGTGGCGTAATGGACGGCTCATCCGAACCTCGCAGCAATGCCGGTGAAGGCTGCATGATCGCAGTCGTGGGGCCAAGCGGCGCCGGCAAAGACACGTTGATGGCTTACGCCGCACAAGCTTTCTCGGACCGCTCCGATGTCGTGTTTGCCCGCCGCGTGATCACACGCGACGCCTCGGCCGGCGGCGAGGATCATGATGGCGTCTGCGAAGTCGAGTTTGAAAAACTGAATGCCGATGGCCGTTTTGCCGTTTCCTGGGAGGCCCACGGCCTGCATTACGGCATACCCGTCGAAACGAAGCACGCCGTTGCCAAGGGCACGATCGTGATTGCCAACGGGTCGCGATCAGCGCTTGGCCGGTTCAGGGCGGCGTATTCAAATCTTGTCGTCATCAACGTGACTGCGCGCCCCGAGGTGCTTGCCATGCGGCTTGAAGCGCGCGGGCGAGAAAGCAAAGAAGATATTCTGCGTCGGCTGAATAGAAGCTCGCTGGGTGTGATCGGCGACTATAGGGTCATCACGATCGACAATAGCGGCGAAATGGAAGTTTCCGGCAGAGCCATGATCGATGCCGTTTCGAGTTTGTTATCCCAGTCTTTCATTCCCCGGGAAAAATAAAACCTGACACGCTTTAAAGTTCCAATGTATCCCCTACCTGTTCTATTCGGTATGCCTAATAGAGGCGGGGCCGAATGGAGCTGGGGCGTTGATTGAAACACGAGCAAAGGATGGGGCGGACCCTGGGGGCATGACGAATCCGGATCTCGAAGCACGAATAGTCGTGCTGGAGATCGTCGCCATGACCGCGTTGGCGTTGACGCTCGATACGTCCGACAACGGCAATACCGATCAGGCCCGCGGTATCGCGGCGCTGATCCAGGACACTGTGCGACAACGATCGCGTGAGGTCGGCCTGACCAAAGCTGCACAGGAAACAGCCGATATTTATGCCGAGGAATTGCTTTCCACGGCACTGACATCTCTTTACCCGGACAGTGGCTCCGCCTGAACGACGTTATGTATCATCCATCACAGGAGGGCGGAGCGCATCAATGCGCTTCGTCCCAGTTAGATGCAGCGCGCGCATCCACCTTGAGCGGCACTTTCATCGAAATGGCCGGCATTGCGGCCTGTTCCATGGTCGAAACGATGATCGGCATAGCTTTCTCGACGTCTGCATCTTCCACTTCGAAGATCAGTTCGTCATGGACCTGCAGTAGCATGCGAACACGCTCCCCAAGCCCTGCCTCCGCCAGCACCAGTTCCATTTTCACCATGGCCCGGCGGATGATATCGGCTGCCGAACCCTGGATCGGCGCATTGATCGCCGCGCGTTCGTTGAAGGCGCGCATCGAGGGATTGGACGACTTGATTTCAGGATAGTGCGCCCGGCGACCGAAGATCGTCTCCACATAACCATGCTCGCGGGCAAAGGCCTTGGTACTGTCCATATAGTCGCGAATGCCGGGGAAACGCTCGAAATACTTCTTGATGTAATCGCCTGCCTCGGAGCGTTCGATCGACAGCTGGTTGGCAAGGCCGAAGGCAGAAATGCCGTAGATGATGCCGAAATTGATCGCCTTGGCACGACGGCGGATTTCGCTCGGCATGCCTTCCACCGGCACGCCGAACATTTCGGATGCCGTCATGGCGTGGATGTCTATCCCGTCGGCAAAGGCCTGGCGCAGTTGCGGAATATCGGCCACATGGGCGAGCACACGCAGCTCGATCTGGCTGTAGTCGGCAGACAGAAGCTTGTGGCCTGGCGAGGCGATGAAGGCGGTGCGGATCTTGCGGCCTTCCGCCGTCCTTACCGGAATGTTCTGCAGGTTGGGCTCTGAGGACGACAGACGGCCGGTCGTGGTCGAGGCCAGCGAATAGGACGTGTGGACCCGCTTCGTCTCGGGATGAACATAGCCCGGCAGAGCATCCGTATAGGTCGATTTCAGCTTGGTCAGCTGGCGCCAGTCGACGATCTTGCGCGGCAGTTCGGCACCTTCGGCCGCGAGGTCTTCCAGAACCTGCGCCGAAGTCGACCACTGGCCGGTCTTGGTCTTGGATCCGCCCGGCAGACCCATTTTGCCGAACAGGATATCGCCGAGCTGCTTTGGCGAGCCGATGGTGAATTTCTCGCCGGCGAGTTCGTAGATCTCGTGCTCGAAGGCTGCGGCCTTCTGGGCCAATTCGCCGGAAAGGCGCGACAGGATCTGGCGGTCGATGGAGATGCCACGCTCTTCCATGCGCGCCAGAACTTCGACGAGAGGACGTTCCAGCCGCTCGTAGATGCGGGTAAGGCCCATTGCCGCCAGTTGCGGCTTCAGCACCATCCAGAGCCTCAGCGTCACATCAGCGTCTTCGGCGGCGTAGGTCGTGGCGCGGTCGATATCGACGAAATCGAAGGTGACGCCGCTCTTGCCCGAACCGGCAACGTCCTTGAAGGCGATCGGCTTATGATTCAGCCAGCGTTCGGACAATGTGTCCATGCCATGCGTGGTCTTGCCCGCATCAAGCACATAGGACATCAGCATCGTATCGTCATAACCCTGCACGGCGACGCCGTGGCGCTTCATGACGAGGTAGTCGAATTTCAGGTTCTGCGCGACCTTCAGGACCGACGGGTCTTCCAGCAGCGGCTTGAGGCGATCCAGCGCTTCGCGGGTCGAAAGCTGGTTCTCGGCCATTCCGCCGCCAAGCAGATCGCCGACACCGGTCTTGTGGGTCAGCGGCACGTAGGCGGCGCGGACATCGAGCCCCGATGGATTATCGGTATTGTCGGCAATGGCCAGCGAAAAACCGACCAGCTCGGTCTGCATCGGATCGAGCGAGTTGGTCTCGGTATCGAAGCCGACAAGACCGGTCTCGCGCGCAGCCTTGATCCAGTCGTCGAGAACGGCAGCGTCGCGGATCGTGACATATTTCGTCGTGTCGATCTTGGCATTGGCGAAGGCAGCAATCCGCGCATCGGCAAATCCGGCTGGTGTGTTGCCGTCCGCGGACTGAGCAGCCGTTCCCTTGGCAGAAAGCGTCGGAGCGGCAACGGCCGCCGCCTCGCCATCGACGGGCGTTCCGGCATCAAGATCCGGCCCTCTTGCCTCGGCGCCCCATTCCACCTCGATCGTGGCAGGCTCGATGGCATTGGCATCGCAATCGCAGGTCGTTGCAACGCGGCGGGTCAGCGTGCCGAATTCCATGGCCTTGAGGAATGCGACCAGCTTCGGTCCATCCTGCGGCTCGAGGAAAAGTGCGTCGAGATCAGGGTCCAGAGGCACATCGGTTCTAAGTTCCACCAGTTGGCGGGACAGGCGCGCGAGGTCAGCGTTGGCGATAATATTTTCGCGGCGTTTGACCTGCTTGATCTCGCCAGCGCGTTCAAGAAGCGAATCGAGATCGCCGAACTCTTCCAGAAGCTGGGCCGCAGTCTTCGGGCCGATGCCGGGAATTCCTGGAACGTTGTCGACCGAGTCACCCACCAGCGCCTGGAGATCGATCATCTTTTCCGGCGGCACACCCCATTTTTCGACGACTTCCGGAATGCCGATCTGCTTGTCCTTCATGCTGTCATACATGTGGACCATCGACGTCACGAGCTGCATCAGATCCTTGTCGGAGGACACGATCGTGACATCGGCGCCGGTCGCTTCCGCCTGGCGGGCGTAGGTGGCGATGATATCGTCCGCCTCAAAACCTTCGGTCTCGATGCAGGGCAGGTTGAAGGCGCGGGTGGCCTGGCGGATCAGGCCGAATTGCGGAACGAGCTCTTCCGGCGGGGCAGAGCGGTTTGCCTTGTAGGCGTCGTAAAGATCCTTGCGGAAGGTCTTTGACGAATAATCGAAAATGACGGCGAAATGAGTGGGCGTCACGCCGACCGAGGTATCGCGCGCATCGGTCAGAAGCTTCCACAGCATATTGCAAAAACCGGAGACTGCGCCGACCGGCAGACCATCGGATTTTCGGGTCAGCGGCGGCAGCGCGTGAAACGCGCGGAAGATGAAACCAGAACCGTCGACTAGGAAGAGGTGATCGCCTTTTTTCATGGGCATGGAATAGCGTGACACAGGTTCGGCGTCCACGAAAACTTGTCGAGAACCAGACTGCGAGACCGCCTTCCACCTTACCGAATTGTAATCTGGCTTTCCCTTGAAAAGCCGCAATCCGCCCCTCATTTCAAGCTTACCGGCGATTGATAACGCCGCAGTCTGGCAGTAGGCCCGTCCCCCGCCTCACCAGACCGGACAAAGACCTATCCCCCTCTCCGGGTCTTTGTCCTTCTATAAGAAACGCCACGGCTGTCCCCTCCCAGCCGTGGCGTTTTGTTTGCGGATGGTTCAATTTTCGGCACGCATCTTGCCAATCCTCCGCCTCTGCCCCAATCTCATAAATGCATTGCCTGATATCGATTATCGTCTGCCAGCATAGCTGGTTCCCCGGGAAACTGACGGCGGAGGCCATGGGATTCGATCGCTCGCAGTCGGCTACCTATCTGGCCGGTCAGCTCGCCAGGGTGTTTTCACGATCGCTGCAGAAGCGGGCGGCGTCACTCGGCTTTTCTCCCGGCCAGTTTCCCGTGCTGCTCGAGCTCTGGCAGGAAGACGGGCTGACCCAGAAACAGCTTCTGGACAAGCTCGAAGTGGAGCAGGCCACACTTGCCAATACGCTTTCGCGGATGGAGCGTGACGGGTTGATTGCACGCACGCCGCATCCGAGCGACAAACGCGCGCAGATCATCACCCTGACAGAACTCGGCAGATCACTTGAAACGAGTGCCGTCGATGCCGCCGCCGAGGCCGACAGCGCATTGTTTTCCGGCTTTCGTTCGTTCGAGCGGGAGCTGATGATGGAGTATATGCGCCTCATCATCGGCAACAGTCGAAAGGCCTAAACATTACGCCCTGCACGCTGCCTGCCTGAAGTGCGGACAGAATTTGCCATTGTGCCGCCCTGCCCTTGCTTGCTAACAGTTCAGGGCAAGCTGGCCGCCCGCGTGTGCGACCGCTCCAAGACAAGGTGATTTCCATGACCGATATTTCCGCCGTTCTCGATCGCGCCGACCAGAACCTTTCTGACAGCATCGACCGCCTCTTTTCGCTGGTCCGCATCCAGTCCATCTCCACCGATCCGGCCTACAAGGCCGAGTGCCGCAAGGCTGCCGAATGGCTGGTCAGCGAGCTGGAAGGCATCGGTTTCGACGCCTCGGTGCGTGACACGGCCGGCCACCCGATGGTCGTTGCCCATCATGCCGGCGCGACCGCAGACGCCCCACATGTGCTTTTTTACGGTCATTACGACGTGCAGCCGGTCGATCCGATCGAGCTTTGGGAAGACTCACCGTTCGAACCGAAGATCAAGGAAATCTCGCCCGGCCGTAAGGTTCTGACCGGCCGTGGTACCGCTGATGACAAGGGCCAGTTGATGACCTTCGTCGAGGCCTGCCGCGCCTATAAGGAGATCAACGGCTCGCTGCCGATCCGCGTCACCATCCTGTTCGAAGGCGAAGAGGAATCCGGTTCGCCTTCGCTGAAGCCTTTTCTCGATGCCAATGCCGCCGAGCTGAAGGCCGAATACGCGCTGGTCTGCGATACCGGCATGTGGGACGGCGATACGCCGGCGATCGCTGCGGCGCTTCGTGGCCTGGTCGGCGAAGAGATCGTCATCAAGGCTGCCGATCGCGACCTGCATTCGGGCCTGTTCGGCGGGGCTGCCGCCAATCCGATCCATATCCTCACCGGCATTCTTGCCGGCCTGCATGACGAAACCGGCCGCGTGACGCTTGAAGGTTTTTATGAGGGCGTCGAAGAGACGCCGACGAATATCAAGGAAGGCTGGGAGACGCTCGGACGCAATTCCGAAAGTTTTCTCGGCGGCGTCGGCCTGTCCATTCCGTCCGGCGAAAAAGGCCGTTCGGTGCTGGAACTCACCTGGGCACGCCCGACGGCCGAAGTGAACGGCATTACCGGTGGCTATACCGGCGAAGGTTTTAAAACGGTGATCGCGGCGCAGGCTTCGGCCAAGGTCTCGTTCCGCCTCGTCGGAGATCAGAACCCGGCGAAGATCCGTGAAGCATTTCGCGCCTATGTGCGCTCGAAGATTCCCGGCGACTGCACCGTAGAATTCCATGAGCACGGCGCATCGCCTGCGATTCAGCTTTCTTATGATTCTCCTGAGCTGACTAAGGCAAAGGCTGCGCTTTCGGAAGAATGGAAGAACCCGGCCGTGATCATCGGCATGGGCGGCTCGATCCCGATCGTCGGCGATTTCCAGAAGCAGCTCGGCATGGATTCTCTGCTGGTCGGCTTCGGCCTCGTCGATGACCGTATTCACTCGCCGAACGAGAAGTATGACCTCAAATCCTACCACAAGGGCATTCGCTCCTGGGCACGGATCATGACGGCGTTGGCTGCGAAGTAGGGTTCGCTGTACGTCATCCTCGCCCTCGGGTTTAACCCAAGGGTGTCCCGAGGATATTCACGTTGAGGCTGAGTTGAACGACAGTAGATGCTCGGGACAAGCCCGAGCATGACGACCCAAGTGAAGCTTGCGGCCTCTCCTTTCCACCTGTTCGCGCTTTCCGACGGTCTCCATGCAGTTGGCATCGGGCCGGCCTTTGGGCAGGCGAAAGCGGAAAACCTGATCGCGCTCTGCGGTGAAGCAGCTCGCCTGGGAATAAAATCCGTAAAGCCGGCCCTTGACCACTCGCTGCTTTTCTTCGGCAACGTGCTCGCCTGCCGAGACTTGAGGGATTTTGCCGGAAACAACGGGTTCGTCACGTTCGCCACCGACCCGCGCGGCCATATCGCCGCCTGCTCCGGAAGTCCGGCCTGTAATTCGGCGACGATTGCAACCCATGAGATTGCCGCGCAGGCTGCCGCCGAATGCGGTGATTTGCTCGACGGCTCGTTCAAGCTGCATGTGACCGGCTGCCCCAAGGGCTGCGCCCATCCGCAACCGGCAGCTCTTGCGCTTTGCGGCACCGCGGATCGTGTTTCTCTGATTGCGCAGGGAAAAGCTGCAGACGAACCCTTTGCTTTCGCAAGCTTTGCCGATACCAACGCCTCGCTTCGCCGGCTGGCCGATCTTGTCAGATCGGAAAGAAGGCCAAGCGAAAACTCAGCCGCCTGCCTTGCCCGGATCGGTTCCGACCGGCTGGCAGCGGCAGCCACAGGACGATCATGACCCACTACGACTATATCCGCGTCGGCGATGCGATTTATGAAAAGTCATTCGCGATCATTCGCGCGGAGGCCGATCTTTCCGCCTTCACCGAAGAACAAGCCGATATCGCGGTGCGCATGATCCATGCCTGCGGGCTGGTCGAGGCAGCGGAACATTTCCGCTTCTCCCACGATTTTGTCGAGGCGGCGCGCGGAGCGCTGAAGGCGGGCAAGCCAATCTATTGCGACGCCGAGATGGTGGCGCATGGCGTGACCCGTACGCGGCTTCCGGCGGAGAACCAGGTGATCTGCGCCCTGCGCGACAGCCGTACGGTGGAGCTGGCAAGAACCATCGGCAACACCCGTTCGGCTGCCGCCCTCGACCTGTGGGACGAGCTGGAAGGGTCGGTCGTGGCGATCGGCAACGCACCGACAGCGCTGTTCCGGCTTCTGGAAATGCTGGATGCCGGCGCACCGCGTCCGGCTGCCATCATCGGCATGCCGGTCGGTTTTGTCGGCGCGATGGAAAGCAAGGAAGCATTGATGGGATCCATCCACGACATTCCCTATGCCGTGGTGCGCGGCCGCATGGGCGGTTCGGCGATGACGGCCGCAGCCGTCAACGCGCTTGCGAGGGCCGGACTGTGAACACCGTTATCGCTAAGGGTAAGCTCACCGGCGTCGGCACGGGTCCGGGCGATCCGGAACTGCTGACGCTGAAGGCCGTGCGCGCCATCAGCGAGGCCGATGTAATCGCCTTCTTCTGCAAGAAGGGATCGACCGGCAATGGCCGCGCCATCGTCGAGGCGCATATCCGCCCCGGCACGATCGAACTGCCGCTCGTTTATCCCGTCACGATCGAGACGCACAAGGATGAGGCGGACTACAAGAACCCGATCAACGATTTCTTCGATCGCTCGGCAGAGGAAATCGCCGCCTATCTCGACGCCGGCAAGACTGTTGCCGTGCTGAGCGAGGGCGATCCGCTGTTCTATGGCTCCTACATGCACCTGCATCTCCGGCTGAAGGATCGTTATCAGGCCGATGTGATTGCAGGCGTTACCGCCATGTCCGGTTGCTGGTCGATGACCGGCCTGCCGCTGGTGCAGGGCGACGACATATTGAGCGTGCTGCCCGGCACGCTGTCGGAAGAAAAGCTCGCCGAGCGGCTCGCAGTTACGGATGGTGCCGTGATTATGAAGGTTGGCCGTAACCTGCCGAAAATCCGCCGTGCGCTCGCATCTGTCGGAAAGCTTTCCGGCGCGCTTTATGTCGAGCGCGGCACCATGGCGAACGGCGCCGCGGAGCGGCTGGAAACACGCGACGAGAGCCCGGCGCCCTACTTTTCTATCGTGCTTGTTCCCGGCTGGACAACCAGGCCGCAAGGGGAACCGAAATGACCGGGGCGCTGATCGTTGTCGGCCTCGGTCCCGGCAATCCGGACCAGATGACGCCTGAGGCACTGGCCGCAGTTACGGCATCGACCGACTTTTTCGGCTATTTTCCGTATATCGACCGCCTGAACCTCAGGGCAGACCAGCGCCGGCACGCCTCCGACAACCGCGAGGAACTGGCGCGCGCAAGAGCGGCGCTGGAAATGGCGGCGCAAGGCGGCAAGGTCTGTGTCGTCTCCGGCGGCGATCCGGGCGTGTTTGCGATGGCGGCAGCCGTCTGCGAGGCGATCGACGAAGGTCCGGATGAATGGCGGGAGATCGAATTATCCGTCGTGCCGGGCGTCACCGCAATGCTGGCCGTCGCGGCCAAGGCCGGTGCGCCGCTTGGGCATGATTTCTGCGCCATTTCGCTGTCGAACAACCTGAAACCCTGGGCGATCATAGAAAAGCGTCTTGTGGCCGCCGCAGAGGCCGGTTTCGTCATGGCCTTCTACAACCCGATCAGCAAGGCACGCCCGCACCAGCTGGGTGAGGCTTTCGACATTCTGCGCGCCAACCTTCCCGGCTCCGTTCCGGTGATTTTCGGCCGCGCGGCGGGACGGCCCGACGAAGCGATCCGCATCGTGCCGCTGTCAGAAGCGCAAGGCGCGATGGCCGATATGGCGACCTGCGTGATCGTCGGCACCGCCGAGACCCGGTTGATCGCGCGGACCGGACAGAACCCGATCGTCTATTCGCCGCGTTTTTTGGCGGAGAGCTCCCAGTGACGCACCATGTCGGCAAGCTCTTCGACGCTTCTGGCCGATGGCACATCCGGCAGGCGGGGGCGTTCGATCACAATGACCTCGATGCCGAGACGTCTGGCAGCGTCGATCTTGCCCATGCTGGAAATACCGCCGCTGTTCTTCGAGACGATGAGATCGATCCCATGCTGTTCAAGCAGCTGGATTTCGTCCGGTTCGGAGAACGGGCCACGTGCGGTGATGTAGGATGCGTTCGGCACCTTCAGCGGCGGTTCGACCGGATCAACGCTGCGCACCAGATAGGAATGCTGCGGCATCGCTTCGAAAGGCAGAAGTTCCTGGCGTCCGAGTGTCAGAAAGACCCGGCGCGGGGCGATATCGAGTGCTTCGACGGCGGCCGGAATATCGGTGACCTCCTGCCAGTGGTCGCCTTTCTGTCGCGACCAGGCCGGACGGCGAAGCGCCATAATATTCGTGCCCGTCAGTGCTGCCGCTTCGGCAGCGTTGCGGGAGATGTTTGCCGCAAACGGATGGGTCGCGTCGATCAGCAGGTCGATGCTTTCTTCGCGCAGGAATGCAGCAAGCCCCTCGACACCGCCGAAACCGCCGATGCGGACAGGAACCGGCTGTTCGGCCGGGGCCTTGGTGCGTCCGGCAAGCGACAGCAGTATATCGTAATCGAGGCTGGTCGAAAGCTGCGCGGCGAGCGCCTTGGCTTCCGCCGTACCGCCCAGGATCAGAATCCGCATGAGGATGGAGTGGGTCAAATTGCCTCCTGAATCAGAAAGAGAAGCTTTAAAGCAAAGCCGCTGGCTGTCCATTGTCGGGATCGGCGAGGACGGCGTGATGGGGTTGGGCGACAATGCCCGCGCCGCGATTGCGGGTGCTTCGATCGTTTTTGGCGGCAAGCGGCATCTCGAACTTGCGGCATCGCTGATAACAGGCGAGGCACGCCCATGGCCGGTACCCTTCGATGCGGCGATGCGCGATGTCGTGGCGATGACGGGACAAAAAGTCTGCGTGCTCGCTTCCGGCGATCCCTTCTTTTACGGCGTCGGTGTGACCCTGTCACGGCATGTCGGTTCTGACGAATTCGTCACCTATCCATCGCCTTCGGCCATTTCTCTGGCGGCCTCACGAATGGGTTGGGCGCTGCAGGACATCGAAACCGTTTCGCTGCACGGCCGGCCGCTCGACCTGATCCGACCGCTGCTGCATCCCGGTCGGCGGATCATCGCGCTGACCTCGGACGAAAAAGGCCCGCGGGAACTGGCGAAACTGCTGACGGAAAGCGGATTTGGCCGATCGGGGATGATGGTTCTGGAAGCCTTAGGTGGCGAGGCCGAGCGCATACGCACCTGCAGTGCCGGCGAATTTGCGCTGCTGGATATCAATGTCCTCAATGTCGTCGCAGTCGAGGTGATAGCGGATGCCAATGCCCGCATCCTGCCGCTTGGTTTCGGGGTGGACGACTCTCTGTTCGAACATGACGGGCAGATCACCAAGCGGGAGATCCGGGCGCTGACCCTGTCGGCGCTCAGCCCTCGACGAGGTGAACTTCTCTGGGATATAGGCGCCGGTTCCGGTTCGATCGGTATCGAATGGATGCTGGCCGACCCGTCGATGAAGGCGATCGCCATCGAGGCCCATCCCGAGCGCGCCGCTCGCATCAGACGCAATGCGACAAGATTCGGTGTGCCCGGACTGGTTCTGATCGAAGGCGAGGCACCGGCAGCGCTGAATGGCCTTCCTCAGCCGGATACGATCTTTATCGGCGGCGGGGGCAGTGAACCGGGTGTCTTCGACGCAGCCGTCGAGGCGCTGAAGCCCGGCAGTCGGCTGGTCGCCAATGCGGTGACTCTGGAAATGGAAGCCGTGCTGCTGTCGGCACAGGCAAAACTCGGCGGCAGCCTGATCCGCCTCGAGGTTTCGCGCGCAGCACCGGTGGGATCGATGCAGGGCTGGAAGCCGGCCATGCCGGTTACGCAATGGACATGGACAAAAGGAATGCAATCATGATCGTGGCCGGTATGGGTTGCCGCAAGGGCAGCACGCGCGAGGAGCTTTTGTCTGCGCTTGATGCAGCCTGTATGGAAGCCGGAATTTCACGTGAATCCATTGCAGCCCTCGCAACCGGCGACATCAAGCGGGAGGAGCCCGGCATCCTGCAATTGGCGCAAACGCTCGGATTGCCGCTCCACATCATCACCGACATGGCATTGATGAACGCGGAACCGCGGACGAAAACCGTTTCCCGCCATAGCCTTGCCAAAACGCTGTCATCCAGCCTTTCGGAAGCGGCAGCGCTGGCTGCAGCCGGCGAGACGTCGGAAATCATCGTGCCAAGGCTGATATCGCAGGGTGCGACTTGCGCGCTTGCCGAAACGAAAGAACCTGCATGACCGTTCATTTCATCGGCGCCGGACCGGGCGCTGCGGACCTGATCACCGTGCGCGGCCGCGATATTCTCGCCCGCGCGCCGGTCTGCCTTTATGCCGGCTCGATCATGCCAAAAGAACTGCTCGACTGGTGCCCGAAGGATGCGCGGATTGTCGATACCGGCTCTCTGTCGCTGGACGAGATCGAAGCGGAATATCTTGCCGCCCATAAGGCCGGCAAGGATGTCGCTCGGCTGCATTCCGGCGACCTTTCCGTCTGGAGCGCGGTTGCAGAGCAGATTCGCCGGCTGGAAAAACACGGGATCGATTATACGCTGACGCCGGGCGTTCCTTCGTTTGCAGCGGCGGCGGCCGCCTTGAAGCGCGAACTGACCATTCCGGAAGTCGCGCAAAGCCTCGTGCTGACCCGTGTTTCCGGCCGTGCATCAAAAATGCCGGAAGGCGAAACGCTGAAGGCTTTCGGGGCAACGGGGGCAACGCTTGCGATCCATCTCGCCATCCATGCGCTTGGAAAAATCGTCGAGGACCTGACGCCGCTTTATGGTGCCGTTTGCCCGGTGGCGATCGTCGTGCGCGCCTCCTGGCCGGAAGAACGGATCATCCGCGGAACGCTCGCCGATATCGAGGCGAAGCTGGCCGAAGAGCCGGCCGAACGCACGGCACTGATCTTTGTCGGCAAAGGACTTGGTGCATCCGACTTCGTCGAGAGCCAGCTATACAATGCCGACTATGTGAGACGTTTTCGACCCGGATGGGATCAGTTCAGCAAGGATCAGACCGACAAGGGTTCGGAATGATCGGAGAGAGTAAATTCCGTTCTGCCAGCACCCTGACCGTTTCTTCGGTGCCGAGAACAGAGGCTGGAGGCTGTCGGGCGGGCAGCATCACATCGGCCAAGGCCAAAAATTCACCGCTCGTCCACGCAAGACAGGCAGCCTTGCCGACGCCTGTCGCACAGGTGCCCGTGGCCGATCAAAAAATGCAGGTTCTTGCTTTCTTCTTCAATGGCCGGTTCCATGGCCGTTTCTGCAGCCCGGTCGTCACCGGCCGGCAAAAGGTTTGTTTATGTCCGTGAATGAGTTGTTCGAAACGATCGTCGAGGCCCCGGATTTTACGCCCGGCCATGTCTGGCTGGCTGGCGCAGGTCCCGGCCATCCGCGTTACCTGACGCTGGAAGTTGCCGACGCATTGGCGAAGGCGGATGTGATCGTCCATGATGCACTGGTGTCGGACGCAGTTCTGGCGCTGGCGAAAACGAAAGACCTGATCTTCGTCGGCAAGCGCGGCGGCAAACCGTCGGTCGCACAGGATGATATCACCGCCAGACTGATCGAACTGGCCAGGGCCGGCAAGCGTGTGTTGCGGCTGAAGGGCGGCGATCCCTTCATCTTCGGTCGCGGCGGCGAAGAGGCCGAGGCGCTGGTGAAGGAAAACATTCATTTCCGCGTGCTGCCCGGCATGACCTCGGCGCTGGCGGCGCTGGCTTCCGCCAACATTCCCGCCACCATGCGCGGCATCAGCCGCTCGATCACGCTGGCAACGGGACACGCGGCCGGCACCCCGGGCGATCTCGACTGGAAGGCGCTGGCAAAAACCGGCGAGCCGATCGTCGTCTACATGGGCGTCAGCACGATCGGTACGATCGCCAAGCTGCTGATGGAAGGCGGATTGCCGGCAGACACGCCGGTCGCGGTGCTGATGGCTGCAACGACGCCGGACGAACGGTCGATGACGGCAACGCTTGCGACGGTCGAGGCCGAGGTTGCACGCCAGAATTTTGCCGCCCCGGCGCTGATCGTCATCGGCAGGATCGTTTCCATGCAGGCCGTTCTCTCGGGCACCCAGTCATGACGGCCCGCGCACTCATCATCGGCGCGCCGCGCTCCGGCTCCGGCAAGACAAGTGTGACGATCGGCCTGCTCAGGGCATTCCAGCGACGTGGTGTAAAGGTCCGCGGCATCAAGACCGGCCCGGATTATATCGATCCCGGTTTTCACGAGGCGGCGACCCGCCTGCCCGGCCTCAATCTCGACAGCTGGGCCATGGCGCCCGATCTGCTTCGCCATCTGGCGCGGGAACAGGCGGAAGGTGCCGAACTGCTCCTGATCGAAAGCGCCATGGGCCTGTTCGACGGCATCGTCACCGAGCCGAACCGCTCCGGTGCGGCATCGGACCTTGCCCGGCTTTTCGGCCTGCCCGTGCTTCTGGTGCTCGACGTCTCGGGCCAGAGCCAGACCGCTGCAGCGATTGCCTGCGGCTTCATGAACTATGATCCGTCGGTAAAGATGGCCGCCTGCGTGCTCAATCGCGCCGGCAGCGAACGGCACAAGAAGCTGTCCGGCGACGCGATCGAGGCGCTTGGCCTGCCGGTCGTCGGCACCGTGCTGCGCGATCCGACGCTGACACTGCCGGAACGGCATCTCGGCCTTGTTCAGGCCAGCGAGCACCCGGAAATGGATGCGCATATCGAACGGCTGGCGGATGCGATGGAGCGCTCGCTCGATCTCGACGCGATCTATGCGTCCGCCAAACCCTTCGATATTCCAAAAGGCTCGACGGAGAAGGCGCTTCCGCCGCCCGGTCAGCGGATTGCGCTGGCGGAAGACGCGGCCTTTACCTTCCTCTACCCGCATATCAAGCGCCAATGGCGGACCATGGGGGCGGAACTCGTGACCTTCTCTCCGCTTGCCGATGAAGCACCGCCGGCCGATTGCGACATCTGCTGGCTACCCGGCGGTTATCCCGAACTGCATCCCGGCAAGCTTGCCGCAGCCGGCAATTTCAAGGCGGGCTTGAAAGCCTTTGCCGAAACGAAACCCGTTCACGGCGAATGCGGTGGCTACATGGTGCTCGGCGAGGCCTTGGAAGATGCCGATGGCGTGACCCATGCCATGACCGGGCTGCTGTCCCACGCAACCAGCTTCGCCAAGCGCAAGATGAATCTCGGCTATCGTCAGGCACGGCTTCTTGGCCCCTGTGCCATCGGCAAGGCGGGCGATGTGGTGCGTGGCCATGAATTTCATTATGCACGCGTCATCGACGCCGGAACCGACCAGCCTCTCGCCATGATTGCAGACGGTCGCGGCGTGGAAATAGGTCCTTCGGGTGGAAAACGAGGGTTTGTGACCGGCACGTTTTTCCATGCAATAGCGCGCGATTGAACTGATCGGATGCCCGGCTTACGGGCGCCGAAATTTCGCAACCCATGGGAGGTTGCCAAATGTGTCGCAGAGACGGCACTTAATGTCGTAGCGAAGGCTCACCCGCGCGACACCGCGCCCTTACCATTCATCAAGCCTCAACGGGCCTTCGATCATCAGGCAGATTCCCCAAGGCAAACGAGCTCACTCAAGATGAGCCGGGGACTGCACAAGAAAGGAAGTTATGTCGGCGGCAACCGAACCATTTCCCACGATCGACAGCATGAAACACACCCCTCCACGGAAGAGGAAACCGCAAGACGGGGTGGCGATGACAAGAACAGAACTCTGCATCGGATAAAGGGGAACAAGGGAAATGAACGACTTCACCAGATACCTTGCGGGCCGCGTGACGGCAGGCGGCATGAACCGCCGCGAATTCATCGGCCGCGCCATGGCTGCCGGCCTGACGCTGACGGCAGCGGGCAATCTTTTCGCCACCAGTGCCGCAGCGCAAACGCCCAAGAAGGGCGGCAATCTGAAGCTTGGTCTTGAAGGTGGCGCGGCCACCGACAGCATTGATCCTGCCAAGGCCACTTCCCAGGTCATGTTTACCGCCGTGCGCACCTGGGGCGATACACTGGTGGAAGCCCATCCCGAGACGCGAGCACCGATCCCGTCACTGGCCGAATCCTGGTCACCGTCACCCGATGCGAAGACCTGGACCTTCAAGATCCGCAAGGGCGTGACCTTCCACGACGGCAAGGAAATGACCGTCGATGACGTGGTCGCCACCCTGAATCGCCACAGCGACGCCAAGACCGAATCCGGCGCCGCCGGCATGCTGAAATCGATCAGCTCCATCGAAAATAAGGGCGGCGATCTCGTCGTCACGCTCGAAGCCGGCAATGCCGACTTGCCCGCGATCTTCACCGACTACCATCTCGTCATCCAGCCGAATGGCGGCGTGGACAATCCGACGGCCGGTATCGGCACCGGCGCATACAAGGTCAAGAGCTTCGAGCCCGGCGTTCGCATGACCTTCGAGAAGAATGCCAGTGACTGGCGCTCCGATCGCGGTTTCGTCGAGACGGTCGAGATCATCACCATGAACGACGCGACCGCCCGTATCGCCGCGCTCTCGTCCGGCCAGGTGCAGTTCATCAACCGTGTCGACCCGAAGACCGTGCCGCTGCTGACCCGCGCGCCGACGGTGCAGCTGCTGACGACGTCGGGTGGTGGCCACTACGTCTTCATCATGCACTGTGACAAGGCGCCGTTCGACAACAAGGATCTCCGGATGGCGCTGAAATACGCGATCGACCGCGAGGAAATGGTCAAGCGCATCCTTGGTGGTTACGGCAAGGTCGGCAACGATTTCCCGATCAACGACACCTATGCGCTCTTCCCTGAAGGCATCGAGCAGCGCGCTTACGATCCCGACAAGGCAAAATTCCACTACCAGAAATCCGGCCACAGCGGGTCCGTTCTGCTGCGCACGTCGGAAGTCGCCTTCCCCGGCGCCGTCGATGCTTCTGTCCTCTTCCAGCAGAGCGCCAAGAAGGCGGGTATCGACATCGAGATCAAGCGTGAGCCGGGTGACGGCTACTGGTCGAATGTGTGGAACGTCCAGCCCTTCTCTGCCTCCTATTGGGGCAGCCGCGCAACCCAGGACCAGTTCTATTCCGGCGCCTATCTTTCGACCGCCGACTGGAACGACACCCGCTTCAAGAATGAGACCTTCGACAAGCTTTTGATCTCCGCCCGTGGCGAACTGGACGAGGCCAAGCGCCGCGAGATGTATCGTGAAATGGCGATGCTGGTGCGCGACGAGGGCGGCACGATCCTGCCGATGTTCAATGACTTCGTGAACGCCGGTTCCAAGAAGCTGATGGGCTACGTCAACGACATCGGCAACGACATGTCGAACGGTTACGTCGCCACCCGCGTCTGGCTCGATAGCTGATCTTGAAATGAGCTTTTCGGCTCACCGATGAAATGGACCGCAGGAATGATCCTGCGGTCTCACCCTTCATTTCGGAAACGGGATCACGCCAGATGTCAAATTCCGCAGAGGCCGGCGGCACGCCTGCCCGCAGCCTGAGGGAACGGTTTCCGTTACTCGCCCTCATCTTCGAGCGTTTTCTCCTCTCGCTCCTTCTTCTCTTTGCCGTATCCGTGCTGATCTTTGCCGGTGTGGAAGCCCTTCCCGGCGATTTCGCCTCGACCTATCTCGGTCAATCGGCAACGCCGGAAACCATTGCCAATATCCGCGCCGAACTCGGCCTCGATCGCCCCGTCATCACGCGGTATTTCGACTGGCTCGGCGGTGTGGTCCAGGGGGATTTCGGCACCTCCTGGGCAAGCCGAAACTCGGTTTCCGAACAGGTCGGCAACCGGTTGGGTAACTCGCTGTTTCTTGCAGGTTTTGCCGCCATCATCGCCGTTCCGCTGGCGATCTGTCTCGGCATGCTCTCCGTCCATTTCCGCGACCGGATGCCGGACAAGATCATCAATGTCATTTCGCTTGCAGCAATCTCGCTGCCGGAATTCTTCATCGGCTACCTGCTGATCCTCTATTTCGCCGTCAATTTCGGCATCGCGACGTTCCCGGCAACGGTCTATCAGGGCATGGGCTTTTTTGAGCGAATCCAGACGATCGCCCTGCCGACGGCGACGCTGGTTCTCGTCGTTCTCGCCCATATGATGCGCATGACCCGCGCCGCGATCCTATCCGTCATGTCTTCCGCCTATATGGAAACCGCCGAGCTGAAAGGGCTTTCCAGCTGGCGGGCGATCGTCAAGCACGCCGCCCCCAACGCGCTCGCACCGATCATCAATGTCGTAGCGCTCAACCTCGCCTATCTGGTGGTCGGCGTTGTCGTGGTGGAAGTCGTCTTCGTTTATCCCGGCATGGGCCAGTACATGGTCGATGCGGTGACGGTGCGCGACATGCCGGTGGTGCAGGCCTGCGGTTTGATCTTTGCCGCGGTCTATATCCTGCTCAACATGCTGGCCGACATTCTCGCGATCGTCGCCAATCCGAGACTGAGGCATCCGCGATGAGAGCGAGAGAAATTCCCATCACCGCCTGGATCGGTCTTTTCGGCATTGCGCTCGCCATATTCTGCGCTCTCTTTGCCCCGCTGATTGCGCCTTATGGCGAAACCGAGGTCGTGGGCGGTGTCTGGCAAGTGGCCGACAGCCAGTTCTTCTTCGGCCTCGATAATCTCGGCCGCGACATCCTTTCGCGGCTGATCTACGGCACCCGCACGACGCTGTTCGTCGCGCTCGCCGCAACCGTGATCTCGTTTTCGCTCGGCATCCTCCTGAGCTTCATCGCGGCCGTCTCCGGCGGGCTGATCGACACCGTTTTTTCCCGCTTCAACGACCTGATGATGTCGATCCCGACGCTGATCTTCGCGCTCGTCGTGCTGGCGGTGCTGCCGCAATACCTGTTCGTGCTGATCCTCGTCATGGCAGTGCTCGATTCCACACGCGTCTATCGTCTCGGCCGCGCCGTGGCGCTCGATGTCGCGGTGATGGAATTCGTCGAGGCGGCAAAACTGCGCGGCGAAGGCAAGATCTGGATCATTTTTCGCGAGATCCTGCCCAACACCTTGTCACCGCTTCTAGCCGAATTCGGACTGCGCTTCGCCTTCGCCATCCTGTTCCTCTCGACCCTCTCTTTCCTCGGCCTCGGTATCCAGCCGCCGACGGCCGACTGGGGCGGCATGGTGAAGGACAACAAGGATGGTATCATCTTCGGCATTCCGGCAGCGCTTGTGCCCGGCACGGCGATCGCGGCGCTCTGCATCTGCGTCAATCTCGTGGTCGACTGGCTGTTGAAACGAACCTCCAGCCTGAAGGGAGGCCGTGGCGATGCCTGATACCAATCTTCTCTCCGTCCACGATCTGAAGATCGAGGCCACCAGCTATCCGCCGGGCGAGCCGCCGAAGCGGATCACCATCGTCGATGGCGTGTCATTCGACCTCCAGAAGGGCAAGGTGCTGGGCCTGATCGGTGAATCGGGTGCAGGCAAATCGACGATCGGCCTCTCTGCTTTGGCTTACGGCCGTGGCGGCGCAGAAATCACCGGCGGTGAGGTAAAACTCGACGGCACCGATATCCTGAAACTCGGCAAGGGCGGCATCCGCAAGTTGCGCGGCGCGCGTATCTGCTACGTCGCCCAGTCGGCCGCAGCCGCTTTCAACCCTGCTCACAAACTGGGCGACCAGGTGATCGAGGCTACCGTCAGGCATGGCCTGATGAGCAGGCAGGAGGCGCGGAAACGAGCGCTCTATCTCTTCCAGGTGCTCGGCCTGCCAAGCCCCGAAACCTTTGGGGATCGCTTTCCGCACCAGGCGTCCGGCGGGCAGCTGCAGCGCGCCATGACCGCCATGGCGCTCTGCTCCCATCCGGACCTGATCGTCTTCGACGAACCGACGACCGCGCTCGACGTGACCACGCAGATCGATGTGCTGGCCGCGATCAAGCACGCGATCGAGGAGACCGATACGGCAGCACTCTACATCACCCACGATCTCGCTGTGGTGGCGCAGATCTCCGATGACATCATGGTCCTGCGTCACGGCAGGACGGTGGAATATGGACCGGTGCAGCAGATCATCGAAGCGCCGACGCAGGACTACACCCGCGCGCTCGTCAACGTACGTCAGGCAATCCGCCGCGAGGCACCGGATCAGAGCAAGGCGCTGCTGGACATCGAGAATATCAGTGCAGAATATTCCAACGGCTTCAAGGTTTTGCACGGCGTGTCGCTGCATCTGTGCAAGGGGCAGACGCTCGCGATCGTCGGCGAATCCGGTTCGGGGAAATCGACGCTCGCCCGTGTCATCACCGGCCTTCTGCCGCCGAGCGACGGCAGGATCACCTTCGAAGGCAAGCCGCTGACGCCGGCTCTGAAAAACCGGCCGCGCGATGATCTGCGCCGTATACAGCTGATCTACCAGATGGCGGACACGGCAATGAACCCCCGCCAGACGGTGCGTGACATCATCGGCCGGCCGTTGACCTTCTATGACGGCCTGCGCGGTGCGGCAAAAACGGCTCGCGTGAAGGAACTGCTCGAACAGATCGAGATGGGCAACGGCTTTATCGATCGTTATCCGGCAGAACTTTCCGGCGGGCAGAAACAGCGTGTGGCGATTGCCCGTGCGCTGGCGGCAAGACCGGAACTGATCCTTTGTGACGAGCCCACCTCGGCGCTCGATCCGCTGGTCGCCGAAGGCATCCTGAAACTGCTGATGAAGCTGCAGGAAGAGCAGCAGCTTTCCTATGTCTTCATCACCCATGACATCGCCATCGTGAAGGCGATCGCCGATTCCGTCGCTGTCATGCATCGGGGACGATTGGTGCGGTTCGGGCCGAAGTCGCAGACGCTCTCGCCACCATTCGACGACTACACCGACCTTTTGCTGAAATCCGTGCCGGAAATGGAGCTTGGATGGCTGGAAAAGGTGCTGGCGACACGGCGCATGGAGAGTGCGGGGAACTAAGCGGTGCCGTTGCCCCTCACCCTAACCCTCTCCCCGCAAGCGGGGCGAGGGAACTTGCCCTGCTCAGCGTCAACGGGGAATTGAGGGGTTGCGATACGTGTCCTTCTCCCGCTTGCGGGGAGAAGGTGCCGGCAGGCGGATGAGGGGCAATCCGCACAAGCATACAGTTCAGGAATCGAAACCAATGACAGACCGTTCCTTCACCGTTATCGAAAACCAGTGGATCAGGCTGAAGGACGGGACGCGGCTTGCCGCCCGGATCTGGATGCCGGACGGCGCGGAAGCCGATCCGGTTCCGGCAGTGTTCGAATTCCTGCCCTATCGGAAGCGCGACGGGACCAGCCCACGCGACGAATCCACCTATCCGGTGTTTGCGGCGGCAGGCATTGCCGGCGTGCGTGTCGATATCCGCGGCTCCGGCGAATCCGACGGAGTGATCGATGGCGAATATACCGAGCTGGAACTGGCCAATGCCTGCGAACTCATCGCCTGGATTGCCGGGCAGCCCTGGTCGAACGGTTCGGTCGGCATGATGGGCATTTCCTGGGGCGGCTTCAACAGCCTGCAGGTGGCGGCTCTTCGCCCGCCGGCACTGAAGGCGGTGATCTCGATCGCCTCCACCACCGACCGCTACAATGACGACATCCATTACAAGAACGGCTGCCACCTCTCGGCGCAGCTTTCCTGGGCGGCGACCATGCTGGCTTACCAATCGCGCGCGCCCGATCCGGAGATCGTTGGTGGCCGCTGGCTCGACATGTGGATGGAGCGGCTGGAAAACGAGCCCTTCTTCATGGAGGAATGGTTGTCGCACCAGCGCCTGGATGCTTTCTGGAAACACGGCTCGATCTGCGAGGATTATTCTTCCGTTGAAATCCCTGCCCTGGTGATCGCCGGATGGGCGGATGGTTATCGTAACACGCCTTTTCTGGCGGTCGAGGGGTTGGGCGAAAAGGCCAAGGCGCTTGTCGGTCCATGGGTCCACAAATACCCGCATTTTGCCTGGCCGAAACCACGCGCCGATTTCCTTGGCGAGGCCATCGCCTTCTGGAACCGCTGGCTGCGCGGCGAGAAGAACGGCATCGATCAGCTGCCGCAGATGCGCGCCTATATTCTCGCCGGGCCGAAGCCTGCCGCAAGGCGCGATGCCGACCCCGGCTTCTGGGTCTCGAAAGGCCTCTGGAGCGAAACGAAGGCCGAGTGCTTCTATGTCGATCAATTCGGCACACTGCTCGAAGGCATGCCGATCCCGCATGTGTCCAAACATGACGTCTACCTGAAATCTCCGCTCGACACGGGAACGGCCGCTGGCGAGTGGTTCACGTTGAAACCGGATGCCGAACTGGCCGGCGACCAGCGCGGCGACGATGCCGGATCGCTCACCTTCCAGACCGCTCCGCTCACGGGGGCTAAAACCTATCTCGGACGCCCGGCCATCACGCTGACGCTCAGCGCCGATGCCGAGCTCGTCAATCTCTGCGCCCGCATCGTCGACATTCATCCCGACGGCACCGCGACACGCGTTTCATTTGGCGTCATCAACCTTGCCCACCGTGACGGCAACGAAACCCCGAAGCCGCTGACACCCGGTGAACCGGTAACGATCCGGCTTGAACTCGATGCCTGCGGTTATCGTTTTGGCGAAGGGCACGGAATCCGGCTATCGCTTTCAACGGCCTATTGGCCGATGGTGCTACCGCCGCCGGTCGATCCCGGCGTGACGATCGATATCGCATCGCTCGGCCTCGCCATGCCGCTTCTCGGCGACCACGAGACCTTCGAGATGAAGCAGCCGGACAATCCGGATCCGCTGCCGAAATATATCGAGCACGCACCGGCTGAAACACGCCGCAGCGTGACCCGGGACCTTGCTTCCAACCAGACCCGTTACGAAGTGACCGAGGATACCGGGCTTTTCGAACATCCCGGCACCGGCTTGTCCACGCGGCAGCTGAAGGAAGAAATCTGGTCGATCAGTCAGGATGACCCGCTGTCGATGAAGGGGCAGTCGGTCTGGACCTGCGATATGAAACGCGAACGCTGGTCGATGCGCACAATCTCGACGGCGAGGATTTCCTGCACGGCGACCGATTGGCTGATCAGCGCCTCCGTCATCGCCTATGACGGCGGGAAGCAGATCTTTGAAAAAGCCTTCGAGAAGGCGATCCCGCGCGATCTAATGTGATGCCGGCGACCACGTCGATGTGAGTTGACCGAAATCGTTACGAGGAACACAGTCACGGCAACCGGAGGAGTCGTCATGACGACATTTGCACGCAGAAGCCTTGGAGCCGTGTTAGCCGCCTTGCTGTTTGCTATTCCCGCAACCGCCTCGCTTGCTGCGGAACCGGCGGTCGTTATCCCCGCTCCCGCTGTCGATGAGGCCGCCAAAGGAAGCAGTGAAACCGCGATTTTTGCCGGCGGCTGCTTCTGGGGTGTTCAGGCGGTCTTCCAGCATGTGAAGGGTGTGAAGAATGCCGTTTCGGGATATTCCGGCGGGGCGAAGGACACGGCCAGCTATGAAACCGTCAGCCTCGGCCAGACCGGCCATGCCGAAGCCGTGGAAGTGAGCTTCGATCCCCGTGAGGTGAGCTACGGCACGCTGCTGCAGGTGTTTTTCTCCATCGCCCACAATCCGACACAGCTTAATTATCAGGGGCCGGATCAGGGCACGCAGTACCGATCGGCGATCTTTGCGGCCAGCGCCGAACAGCAGAAGGTTGCTGCGGCCTATATCGCCCAACTGGACAAGACCGGGCTGTTTCACGCACCGATCGTGACCAAATTGTCGAAGCTGGACAGCTTTTATCCGGCAGAGAAGTACCACCAGGATTTCCTGACGCTCAACCCGAACCATCCCTATATCGTCTACAATGACATGCCGAAGATCGATAATCTGAAAGCCATTTTCCCGGCTGCCTTCAGGGCCAATCCCGTTCTGGTCTCGAAAGCAAAGAGCTAGGCGGCAAACAGCCTGATCACGTCGCAAAGCGCCTTGAAACCGTCTCTTGCGCCCTCGCTCATATGGCGGGCGCGAAGCCATGAATGCACCATTTGCGGCTCTTCGCGCAAGGTCGCAACGACACCTGACTGGCGTAATCGCTCTGCGTAAAGCTGGCCATCATCACGCAGCGGATCGAAATGCGCCACGGTAATATAGGCAGGAGGAAGTCCTGAAAGGTCACGCGACAGAAGCGGATGCGCCACAGGCTCATCTTCCGGCGCTTTCAGCACTGCGCGATAATAGGCAACATCGGCGGTCGTCAGCGCCGGCGCATTCGCCATCTCCCGATACGAGCCCGAGACAAGATCGCCGCCGAGTGCGGGGTAGATGAGCACCTGCCCGACAATGCAGGTAAGGTTTTCGTCGCGGGCCCGAAGTGCGAGCCCTGCGGCCAGATTGCCGCCCGCGCTATCCCCGATCACGACCACCTGCCTGCCCTGTCCGACAAGCTGCTTCAGCACGCCGTAACAATCATCCGTTTGGGCAGGCCAGACATGTTCGGGCGCTAGACGATAATCAACGGAGATGATTTCGGCTTCGGCGAAGTCTGCAATCTCGGCGCAGATCGCATGATGGCTATCCAGCGAACCGACGACGAAGCCGCCACCATGCAGGTAAAGCAGAATGGTTTCAGTGGTGAGGCGTGCAGGCCGATAGCGTCGGATCGGTACGAACAGGACTTCGTCCTGAAAGATCAAGCCTTTGGGTAACGGACGGTCGAAGCGGGCGCAGAGCGCGTCATACCAGGCACGTTGCTGCGCAATCGGCGCATCAACGGCATCGGCAGGATAGAAGTGGTTGCAGATGTCGAGGAATTCACGAATGCCGGGTTCGCTCGGCATCGGCGCGGACATCGCATTGCGTCCCATGGCATCCCTCCGGTTTATCCGGCCCGAACGCTAGTCAAGATTGCAGCAGGCAGCAAGGGTGCTTGGCCGCCCTTACTGCCCGTTGAAATCCTTGAGTAGCACCGACTGGTCCGTCAGGTACCGGGCGAAGATGGGCAGGCTGGCACCACCTATCGCGCGCGCCTGCGATCCGACCTTGCCCTGGATGATATCGGGGATGACGACGCCGCGAAGGTCTAGCCGGGCGACCGCTTCGATCGTCGCGTCGACGATGCGCTTCCTCACCCAGTCCGGAAAACCGCCATCGATGACGGCCGCGCCGAAATCGATGATCGAGGCGGCCGCGACGATGGCCTGCGCCAGGGCTGCCGCCGTCGCCTGAATCCAGATTTCCAGCGGCTCGCCGAAATCGACCCAGTCATCCGCCGAATACCAGAGCGGCTGCGGATCGACGCCGCGTTCGCGTAGCATGTTTTCCAAGACGAAGATCGAGGCGATATCGAGAAGCTGGCGGTTTTCGCCATTCTTTCCACGCACCGGCAGCGGACCGACCGCACCGGCTGTTCCAGTGCGTCCTGAAAATATGCTCGAATTCAAGACGATGCCGCCGCCGATGAACGATCCGATGAACAGGTAGATGAAATCCGGATAGGTCGGACCGACACCGAACACCAGTTCCGCCCCGCAGGCACTGGTCGCATCGTTCTGCAGATAGACGGAATGCGCGACCTGCGCCGTGACTTCCGCGTGGAGATCAAAACCGTGCCACACGTCCATGGCACCCGATGGCGCACCGATTTCGTCGGCCCAGTTCCATAGTTCGAAAGGTGCGGCAATGCCGATGCCGGCGACACGCGCCTGCTCTTCGGCACTCATCTGCGCTTCGATATCGGAAATACCCGAGGTGATGATCCGCAGGATCTCCTGCGGCAGCGGATAGGCATAGGTCTCGTGATAACGCTTGCGGATATTGCCGACGAAATCCATCAGCACCAGATCGGCGCTGCGGCGGCCGATCTTGACTCCAAAGGACAGGACGGCATCGGGATTGAGACGCATGGGCACGGATGGCTGACCGACACGCCCTCGCACCGGCTCACCGCGAAGCAGCAGCCCATCCTTCTCAAGCGCCCGCATGATGACCGAGGCCGTCTGCGCCGACAAGCCACTGAGCCGGGTAATATCCGCCTTCGACAAGGCATCATGCAGCCTTACCAGCGACAGGACCAGCCGCTCGTTATAGGCACGCACCCGCGTCTGGTTGGAGCCACCGGAAAAACCGGCAGAAGAAACAGGCCCGGAAAGCGGGCCATCGGTGATCGACATCCAGCACCTCCCTTTGCCTTCGCTCTCCCACGTTGGACATAGCATGACAAGGCAGAATAAATAATTCAATCGGAATTAATTATTGACAGACGATTTTCTTTCGCGATTATTGATGATTGTAAGAATGCAGGAATTCCCGGAGGAGGCACTGGGGCACGATCCGGCCTGCATTCTAAAGCGAACCCGTCCGCGGCGAGCGGACTTCGTCTCTGGGAGGAGATCATGAAAAAATCCGTATTGTCCCTGTCGTTCGGGGCGCTGGCGCTTGGCGTCGTCTTTTCTGCACCGGTAGAGGCCGCCGATGTTTCGGCCTGCCTGATCACCAAGACCGATACCAACCCCTTCTTCGTGAAGATGAAGGAAGGCGCGACCGCCAAGGCAAAGGAACTCGGCGTCGGCCTGAAATCCTATGCCGGCAAGATCGATGGCGACAGTGAAAGCCAGGTCGCGGCAATCGAGACCTGCATCGCCGATGGCGCCAAGGGCATCCTGATCACCGCCTCCGACACCAAGGGCATCGTGCCGAACCTCAAGAAGGCGCGTGACGCCGGCCTGCTGGTGATCGCGCTCGACACCCCGCTGGAGCCGATCGACGCTGCCGACATGACCTTTGCCACCGATAACCTGCTGGCCGGCAAGCTGATCGGCCAATGGGCCAAGGACACGCTCGGCGATGCCGCAAAAGACGCCAAGGTGGCCTTCCTCGACCTCACGCCGTCTCAGCCTTCCGTCGACATTCTGCGCGATCAGGGTTTTATGATCGGTTTCGGCATCGACCCGAAGGATCCCAACAAGATCGGTGACGAAGATGACGCGCGCATCGTCGGCCACGATATCACCAACGGCAATGAAGAAGGCGGCCGCACCGCGATGGAAAACCTTCTGCAGAAGGACCCGACCATCAACGTTGTCCACACGATCAACGAACCGGCTGCCGCCGGCGCCTATGAGGCGCTGAAATCGGTCGGCCGCGAGAAAGACGTGCTGATCGTGTCTGTCGACGGCGGTTGCCCGGGCGTCAAGAACGTTGCTGATGGCGCGATCGGTGCCACCTCGCAGCAATATCCGCTGCAGATGGCGGCACTCGGCATCGAGGCGATCAAGAAGTTTGCCGATAGCGGCGAAAAGCCGAAGCCGACCGAAGGCAAGAACTTCTTCGACACCGGCGTGACGCTGGTCACCGACAAGCCTGTCCCGTCGATCAAGTCGATCGACACCAAGGAAGGCCTGAACAAGTGCTGGGGCTAAGCCTCTAGCCAATCCTTGCAAGCCGGTGAAGCAGGCTTCATCGGCTCGCCATGGCAACCCGAGCGAAATCGGGCACACGAAAAAGCGGGAGGATTTCATGAGCGAGCCAGTGGCAAGCGCACCGCATCACGACTACGAAAAAGTGCTCAAGGACAGTTCCAAGGATGTTGCATCCTTCGAACACGACAAGCCGTCCTTCCTTCACAAGTTCCGTCACTTCCTGCATTCCAACCCGTCCGCCGTATCGCTGATCGTGCTGGTCGTGTCGTTGATCGTGTTCGGCCTGACGCTGGGCGGCAAGTTTTTCTCCGCCTTCTCGCTGACGCTGATCCTGCAACAGGTGGCGATCACCGGCATTGTCGGCGCAGCACAGTCGCTGGTCATCATGACCGCCGGCATCGACCTGTCGGTCGGCGCGATCATGGTTCTGTCCTCGGTGGTGATGGGCCAGTTCACTTTTCGCTACGGCCTGCCGCCGGAACTCGCAATTCTCTGCGGTTTCATCACCGGCGCGCTTTGTGGCTTCATCAACGGCGTACTGATCGCCAAGGTGAAACTGCCGCCCTTCATCGTGACGCTGGGCATGTGGCAGATCGTGCTTGCCAGCAACTTTCTCTATTCCGCCAACGAAACCATTCGCTCGCAGGAAATCGAAAGTACTGCCCCAATCCTCCAATTCTTCGGAGAAACCTTCAAGTTCGGCGGCGCGGTCTTTACCTACGGCGTGATCGCGATGATCCTGCTCGTGGCAGTGCTCTGGTACGTGCTCAACCACACCGCCTGGGGACGGCATCTCTACGCAGTTGGAGATGACCCGGAGGCAGCCGATCTTTCCGGCGTCAACGTCCAGCGCATGCTGATTTCCGTCTACGTGCTTTCCGGCGTCATCTGCGCCCTGGCGGGTTGGGCGCTGATCGGCCGTATCGGCTCCGTCTCGCCGACCGCAGGCCAGTTCGCCAATATCGAATCGATCACCGCAGTCGTGATCGGCGGCATCTCGCTCTTCGGCGGGCGCGGCTCCATTCTCGGCATGATGTTCGGCGCACTGATCGTCGGCGTCTTTTCGCTCGGCCTGCGCCTGCTCGGCACCGACGTCCAATGGACCTACCTGCTGATCGGCGTCCTCATCATCGTCGCCGTTGCGGTCGACCAATGGATCAGAAAGGCTTCACGCTGATGACTGATACACGCAAACCCATTCTCACCGGCCGCAATCTCGTCAAACGTTACGGCCGCGTCACCGCCATCGACAATGCCGATTTCGACCTCTATCCCGGCGAAATCCTGGCGGTCATCGGTGACAACGGCGCCGGAAAATCCTCGCTGATCAAGGCGATTTCCGGCGCGATCAGACCCGATGAAGGCGAGATCCGCATGGATGGCGAACTGGTGCAGTTCGCCTCTCCGATCGAGGCCCGCAAGGCGGGCATCGAAACCGTCTACCAGAACCTTGCGCTGTCGCCGGCGCTCTCGATCGCCGACAACATGTTCCTCGGTCGCGAAATCCGCAAACCCGGCTTCATGGGCAAGGTGCTGCGCAAACTCGACCACGCTGCCATGGAAAAGATGGCCCGAGACAAGCTTTCCGAGCTTGGCCTGATGACCATCCAGAACATCAACCAGGCAGTGGAAACGCTGTCGGGTGGCCAGCGTCAGGGCGTGGCGGTGGCGCGCGCTGCTGCCTTTGGCTCAAAGGTCATCATCCTTGACGAACCGACGGCAGCGCTCGGCGTCAAGGAAAGCCGGCGCGTGCTGGAACTGATCCTTGACGTGCGCTCGCGCGGCATTCCGATCGTACTGATCTCGCACAACATGCCGCATGTCTTCGAGATCGCCGACCGGATCCATATCCACCGGCTCGGCAAGCGCCTGACGGTCATCAACCCGAAGGACTATACGATGTCGGATGCGGTCGCCTTCATGACCGGCGCCAAGGCACCGGAGCCACTTGCCGCATGACATGGACGACCGAGGATATTGCCCGCACGATCATTGACCGTGCGGGCGAAAAACGGCGGTTCATCGTGGCAATCGCCGGCCCGCCGGGTGCGGGCAAATCAACGCTTGCCGATGAGCTGTCAGCCACATTGAGAACAATGGGCGACAGCGCCGAAGTCCTGCCTATGGACGGTTTTCACATGGATGACGCTGTCCTGCGAGCAAAGAGCCTGCTGCCCCGCAAGGGTGCACCCGAAACATTCGATGTGCGCGGCTTTCTCGACATCATCCGCGCGGTAAAGATGGCTGAAGGAGAGGTGCTCGTGCCCGTCTTCGACCGCTCCCGGGAACTCGCCATCGCCGCGGCACGCATAATCGACGCTTCCAAGCGATTCGTTCTGGTCGAAGGAAACTACCTGCTTCTCGACCGTGCGCCCTGGTCTGCACTGGAAGGAGAATTCGACTATTCGATCCTGATTTCTCCACCCGTCGCGACACTGGAACAGCGCCTCATGGATCGCTGGCGCGGTTATGGCTTCAGCGAAGCGGCGGCGAGAGCAAAAACGGAAGATAACGACCTGAAGAACGGCGCATTGGTCAGAGAACATTGCCGTCGGGTGGATATCGTTCTGACGGACTAAACGAAAAAGCCTGCCGCGGGAGGAGGTGCGGCAGGCTTTTCGAAAAGATTTGAACAGCGACTGGGAGGAGGAATGCCGCTGCTCGATCAGGCGCCCTTGGGAGGAGGAGTAGGTCGCCTGAAAATCAAAGCTCTGCGGGAGGAGGTGCATCGCTTTGATGTCGTTATCATACAGGTCGGCAGTTTCTTTAGAAGCGATATTGCTGCAGCGGAGCTATGCACAAAGTTAGGAGCTCAGGTCGACGCCTCTCTCCACTGCCCACAAATACGGCACACAAGGCCTTGCAACGGCGATAGCCCCTGGCATGCGCATCCCGAAGTGCTGATAAATGGGAAAAATCCTCATAGCGCACAGGCATCGGCGAAACAGAATCAAGCAGTTCGCGACGGTGATCCCGACGACTGCTCCGATAACTGCAACACTTGGTACGAATAAAAAAAGGGGCGGTATATCCGCCCCTTTTCGTGTTCACGATATCGCTGCGATGGAACGGGTGCTTACACGCTGAAAGCAGCGCCGATCAGCGCCTTGGTGTAATCGGCCTTGGGTGCTTCGAAGATCGCGTCCGTCTCACCCTGCTCGACGATTTCACCGTTCTTCATCACGATCACATAGTCGGAGATGGCTTTGACCACGGAGAGATCGTGGCTGATGAAAACATAGGAGAGGTTGTGATCGGCCTGCAGCTTGCGCAGTAGGTCGATGACCTGTCCCTGGACCGAACGGTCGAGCGCCGAGGTCGGTTCGTCGAGGATCACCACCTGAGGCTTGAGGATCATGGCGCGGGCAATGGCGATACGCTGACGCTGGCCGCCGGAGAATTCGTGCGGATAACGGTTGCGGGCCGTCGGATCGAGGCCGACTTCCTGCAGGGCCGCGATCGCACGGCGGTCGCGGTCGGCCTTGCTGAGGCCGGGCTCGTGCACAAGCAGGCCTTCGGTAATGACCTCACCGACTGTCTGGCGCGGCGAGAGCGAGCCATAGGGATCCTGGAAGACGAGCTGCATTTCCTTGCGCAACGAGCGCATCCGCTTGCGGTCATGGCGGGATATGTCCTCCTTGCCGAAACGGTAGGCGCCTTCACTCGGCAGCAGGCGCAGAAGCGCACGACCAAGGGTCGACTTGCCGGAACCACTCTCGCCGACGACGCCGATCGTCTGGCCTTCCTGCAACTTCACGGTCACTCCGTTGACCGCGCGGAAGGTGCGCGGACCTTTGGAGAGGAAGCCCTTGCCGATATCGAAATCGACGATCACATCCCGGCCTTCGAGAATGATCGGAGCATTCTCCGCCGGCGGCGCCTTGCGGCCATGCGGTTCGGCGTCGATCAGCATGCGGGTATAGGACGAGGTCGGGTTTTCGAAGATTTGTTCGGTCGCCCCCTGCTCCACCACCTCGCCGCGGCGCATGACGACGACGCGTTCGGCGAAATGGCGCACGATACCGAGATCGTGGGTGATCAGCACGATCGCCATGCCGAACCGTTCCTGCAGTGACCGCAGGAGTTTGAGGATCTGCGCCTGGATCGTCACATCGAGTGCCGTCGTCGGCTCATCGGCGATCAGCACGTCCGGTTCGTTGGCCAGCGCCATGGCGATCATCACGCGCTGGCGCTGGCCGCCGGAAAGCTCGTGCGGATAGCTGTCGATACGCCGTGCCGGGTCGGGAATGCCGACCAGTTCCAGAAGCTCCAGCACCCGCTGGCGAGCCTCTTTCCGCGAACCGCCGCGATGATAGAGGATCGGTTCGGCAATTTGCCGGCCGATCGTGTAGAGCGGATCGAGCGAGGTCATCGGCTCCTGGAAGATCATGGTGATCTTGGCGCCGCGCACCTTGTTGAGTTCGCTCTTGGGCAGGCCGACAAGCTCCTTGCCGCGGTATTTGGCCGAGCCGGTCACCGTGCCGTTGTTGGCGAGCAGGCCCATGATACCCATCATCGTCTGGCTCTTGCCGGAACCGGATTCCCCGACCACGGCAAGCGTTTCACCCGCCTTGATATCGAAGCCGATGCCCTTGACCGCATTGACGGTGCCATCCGGCGTCGAGAAGTCGACCTTGAGATCGCGGATGGAGAGAATGTTTTCGTGTGTCCCGGTCATATCAGCGATCCTTCGGGTCGAGTGCGTCACGCAGGCCATCACCGATGAAATTCAGCGAGAACAGCGTTGCCACGAAGAAGATGGACGGGAAGATCAACAGCCACGGGGCTGACTGGATATTGCTCGCCCCTTCCGAGATCAGCGCACCCCAACTCGTCAGCGGCGCCTGGACGCCGAGGCCGAGGAAGGAAAGAAAACTCTCGAGCAGGATCACTTTCGGCACCACGACGGTGACGAAGACGATAACCGGGCCGATCGTGTTCGGGATGATATGACGGCGGATGATCTGCCAGTCACTCAATCCGAGCGCCTGCGCCGCACCGACGAACTCCCGGCGTTTCAACGCCAGCGTCTGGCCACGCACGATACGGGCCATGTCCAGCCATTCCACCGCGCCGATAACGAGGAAGATCAGGATAAACGAGCGGCCGAAAAAGACGACGAGCACGACGACGAGAAAGACGAAGGGCAGAGAATAGAGGATTTCTACAAACCGCATCATCACATTGTCGACGCGTCCACCGAGATAACCGGATGTCGCGCCGTAGAGCACGCCGATGCCGAGCGAGACGAGGCTCGCAAGCAGACCGACGGCGATCGAGATCTGGCCTCCAAGCATGACGCGGGCCACCATGTCGCGGCCGTTAGGATCGGTGCCGAAGAGGAAATATTCGCGGCTGACATTGCCCTCGACCTTCAGCACACGGCCATCGTTTTCGGTTGCCACAACCTGCGTATTGTTGAACTCGTTGGCGCGGTCGAAATAGCGGGTTGCCCGTGGATCGATCGGGTTTTCGGCACTCAGCGTAGCGGTAAAGGTCTGTCCGTCAACGTTGAACGCATCGAGATTGACGCGGGCGCGGGTGGCGACACCACGCATCGCATCTTCCAATGACGCTTCGTCGGGCCTCGGCTCCAGGCTGGGCGCAACCGTCACATAGGACGAATAGACCTGATCATAACGATGCGGCACGAAGAGCGGCCCGAGATAGGAGAAGAGCGCGATCAGCATCAGCATCACGCAACCGGCCATGGCCGCCTTGTTGCGGCGGAAGCGCAAGGCTGCCAGCTGGAAAAGGCTGCGGCTTCTGGTGTCCGGGTTTTCAGGCAATGCCGGCGTCGGATTGCCGGGGGAGTGAGTTGTGATGTCAGTCATGGCGAACCCTCGGATCGAGCAGGCCGTAGATGAGATCGACCACGAGATTGAAAACGATAACGAAGATGGCGATCAGCACGACCGTGCCCATGACCAGCGTGTAGTCACGGTTCAGCGCGCCGAGCACGAAGTAACGACCGATGCCGGGGATGGTGAAGATCGTCTCGACCACCGCGGAACCGGTCATCAGGGCTGCGGCACAGGGCGCGAGATAGGAGACGACCGGCAAAAGCGCACCGCGCATGGCGTGGGTGATAACGACGATCCGCGGCGGCAGGCCGTAGGCGCGAGCGGTACGGATGTGATCGGCATGCAGCGCCTCGATCATCGAGCCGCGGGTCAGACGCGCGAAGACCGCAAGCTGCGGAAGGGCCAATGCGATCATCGGCAGAAGCAGAAAACGGAACGAGCCGTCACCCCAGCCGCCGGCCGGCAGCAGCGACAGGACGATCGCAAAGATCAGCGTCAGGACCGGCCCGACAACGAAGTTCGGAATGGTGGTGCCGACGGTTGCAAGCGACATGATCGAGAAATCGAGCAGGCTGTTTTGCCTCAATGCCGCGATCGTACCGAGCGTGACACCGCCGATCAGCGCCAGAAGCAGCGCATAGAGACCAAGCTCCATCGAATAAGGCAGGCCCTTGCCGATCAGTTCGGCGACCGTGTTGTCCTTGTAGATATAGCTCGGGCCGAAATCACCCTGAACGGCGTTGGTGATGTAGGTCACATATTGCCGCCACAGAGGCTGGTCCAGCTGATAGGTCCGCATGATGTTTTCCATCGTTGCGGGCGGAAGCGGACGTTCCAGGTTGAAAGGGCCACCTGGGGCAAAGCGCATCAGGAAGAAGGAAATGGTGACGACGATAAACAGCGTCGGAACGGCGCTCGCAAGGCGGCGCAGGACAAAAGCCAGCATGTGGGTGTCTCCTGCAAGACGGCGCCCGCGTGTGGACGGGCGCCGTCTCGGATGGGGAAGATTATTCGGAAACGCTGAGGAAGCGGCTCAGGTGCTCGTTGGCGGCATTATCTTCCCAGCCGGAGACACGATCTGAGACCAGCCATAGGTCGGCCTGGGTCAGGAACGGGGCAACCGGCTGATCGCGTGACAGAAGCGCTTCAGCCTCATGCAGCAGCTTGGACCGGGCTTCCGGATTTTCCTCGGCATAGGACTTCTGCATCAAAGCGTCGAATTCCGGATTGTTATACTTGCCGTAGTTGAAAGTCTTGTTGGTCGACAGGCTGAGCGCCAGGAAGTTTTCGGCGTCGGCATAGTCGGCAACCCAGCCGGCGCGAGCGACGTTGAACTTGCCGCCTTCCTGCAGGTAGGCGTAGTGCGACGAGACGTCGAGATTGGTCATCGTCACCTTTGCTCCGAATGTGTTCTTCCACATGTCAGCGACTGCGGTAGCAACACGCTCATGGTTCGGGTTGGTGTTGTAGCGAATCTCGATTTCAAGCGGCTTGCCGCCTTCTCCGAAGCCAGCTTCCTTCATCAGTTCAAGAGCCTTGTCCTCGCGGTCGAGCTGAGACAGTTCGGCGAAATCGGCCTTGGACGGTTCGCCATAGGTGGCCATGCCCGGCGGGACGATCGAGTAGGCCGGGATTTGCGAGCCGCTGTAGATTTCCTTGGCGAGGAAGTCGCGGTCAACGGCCATGGAGAGTGCTTGGCGGACGCGCACATCATCATAGGGGGCCTGGCTGCCGTCGAAGACATAGTAATAGGTAGCGAGCGTCGGCGAGACGTGGACCTGATCCTTATAGGTACCGCGCAGGCGTTCCAGCTGGTCGGCGGAGAAGTTGAAGACAAGGTCCATTTCCTTGGCTTCGAATCGGCGCACGGAAGCAGCCTGGTCGTCGATCGGGTAGAAGATCACCTTGTCGAGCTTGGTGTTGGCGGCATCCCAGTGATGCTCGTTCTTTTCGACGACAAGGCTGTCGTTCGGTACATGGCTGACGAGCTTGAAGGCGCCGTTCGACACCATCACACCCGGCTTGACGAAGTCTGCGCCGTTCTTTTCCACGCTTGCCTTGGAGAGGGGCAGTGCGGTCTGGTGGGCGAGGAGTTCGAGGAAGAAGGGCGTCGGGCGTTCAAGCGTGATCTGGAACGTCTTGTCGTCGACGGCCTTGACGCCGAGCGTTGCGATCTCTGCCTTGCCATTGTTGATCGCTTCGGCATTCTTGATCGGATAAAGGATATTGGCGTATTTCGCGGCAGTTTTCGGATCTTCTACGCGCTTGAAGGAAAACTCGAAGTCTTGTGCAGTAACGGGCGATCCATCCGACCATTTTGCATTTTCGCGCAGCTTAAACGTGTAGGTTACGCCGTCATCGGAGAGCGTCCAGCTTTCGGCTGCACCAGGGATAATCTTGCCGGCTGCGTCATAAATCGTCAGGCCTTCATACAGATCCTTGAGGATGAAAGCCTCGATATTGATCGAGGTCTGCGCCTGGTCGAGCGTCTGAGGCTCACCGGCATTGCCGCGGTGGAGGACCGCTTCGGCGAATGCGGGAGCGCTGGCGAAGAGCACCGAGCCCAGCAGCGCAGCGGCGGAAATCTTGAGTAGACGAGAAGACATGATCGTTATCCTTTCCCAGTTTATTGCGGATCAGTTGCAGGAATGAATGACAGAAAGCCATGAACTGCAAGGCATTTTTCACCGTCACTTTATCGAAATAGACAACTGCGCCCTCTCGGAAAAACGCCAGGGTTGCATAACACGAATGCGATCTTGATCAAAATCAGGCACAGCGCCCAAGCCGCGGTGACAATGGCCCGTAGCATTTGAAGACATCTTATGTACAATCGGGAAATGTCAGAGATAGCTATTCTCGCGTTTTAAGCGCATTGGCGTAATTTTGTTGCTAGCCAATGGTAGGGACCTTTGCCGGCGATGGCGTTTCACATCTCCAAAGAACAACCTTAAGGTGTGTATCATTCTTAGCTGGTGACTTGAGTGCGAAGCTCTCCTCCACAAGCTTCTGGCTTTGTCGAGGCGCATCGATAGGTTTTTGCTATCGCGTAACCGATCTAGTTTATTGACGAGCCGTCCCTGCATTGCGACATTTTCTCACATCACAGGAGATGAGCTTCATCTTCGGGTGACTTTGATGCCGAGGCGGTCGAGGAGGACAGGCTTGCGGTATCTGCCGGGAGGCCAGGCCTATGACCATGCGGATTTCCGCCGATGAGATCGCCCTGCGGTCGCGCGATATCATCCATGACCTGAAGCCTTTGGAAGGGCCTATGCTGCCCATCCTGCACGCGCTTCAGGCTGAATTCGGCTATTTGCCCGACGCCGTGAAGCCAATTATCGCCGATGAGCTCAATCTCTCGCGGGCGGAGGTGCATGGTGTCGTCACCTTTTATCCCGATTTCCGCGATCATCCAGGCGGGCGGCATGTGTTGAAAATCTGCCGCGCGGAGGCCTGCCAGTCGATGGGCGGCGATGATCTCGCGGACCGCGTTCGCAGCTTGCTGGGGATCGATTTCCACCAGACGACGCCCGACGACGCGGTAACGCTGGAGCCGGTCTATTGCCTCGGCCTGTGCGCCTGCGCGCCCGCCGCCATGCTGGATGGCGCGGTTTATGGGCGAGTGGACGAGCACTGTCTTTCCGAAATCGTTGCGGAGTTGCGCCAATGACGGTGACGGTTTTCATTCCGCGCGATGCAGCCTCCCTCGCACTCGGGGCTGAAAAAGTAGCGACTGCGGTTGCTGGCGAAACCGCCGCCCGTGGTCTTGATGTAAAAATCGTCCGAAACGGCTCGCGCGGGATGCTCTGGCTCGAACCGTTGGTCGAGGTCCGCACCGACCATGGCCGCGTGGCCTACGGGCCGGTGAAGGCCAGGGATGTACCGGGCCTGTTCGATGCCGGTTTCTTATCCGGCAGCGACCACCCCCTCTGTCTTGGGCTGACGAAGGAAATTCCCTTCCTTCGTCAGCAGACCCGCCTCACCTTCTCCCGCTGCGGTGTCACCGACCCGCTCTCTCTTGATGACTATCGCCATTACCAGGGGCTGAAAGGGCTGGAAAAGGCCATCGCCATGCTCCCGGCAGAGATCGTGCAGGAAGTCACCGATAGCGGGTTGCGCGGTCGTGGCGGGGCAGGTTTCCCGACCGGCATCAAGTGGAAGACGGTGATGGAGGCCGCTGCCAGCCAAAAATACATCGTCTGCAATGCCGACGAGGGGGACAGTGCCACATTCGCCGACCGGATGATCATGGAGGGCGATCCCTTCGTGCTGATCGAGGGCATGGCGATTGCCGGCATCGCGACAGGCGCAACGAAAGGCTATATCTACACCCGCTCCGAATATCCGCATGCCATTGCCACGATGGGCGAGGCGATCACGATCGCGCGCAAGGCTGGCATTCTCGGACCGTCCGTACTGGGCTCTGTGCATGCCTTTGATCTGGAAATCCGGTCAGGAGCCGGCGCCTATGTCTGCGGCGAGGAAACCTCGCTGTTGAATTCGCTGGAAGGCAAACGCGGCATCGTTCGCGCCAAGCCGCCTTTGCCCGCATTGCAGGGTTTTCTCGGTCGCCCGACCGTGGTCAACAACGTCATCTCGCTCGCCTCCATCCCGGTCATCATGCACCGTGGAGCGGCTTTCTACCGCGATTTCGGCATGGGTCGCTCGCGCGGCACGATCCCGATCCAGATTGCCGGCAACGTGAAATATGGCGGACTGTTCGAGACCGCCTTCGGCTTGTCGCTGGGCGAGATCGTCGATCATATCGGCGGCGGCACCGCGACCGGCCGCCCGGTCAAGGCGGTGCAGGTGGGCGGCCCGCTCGGTGCGTATTTTCCGCGTGCGCTGTTCGATACACCGTTCGATTATGAGGCTTTCGCCGCAAGGAACGGACTGATCGGCCATGCCGGCATTACCGTATTTGACGATACCGCCGACCTGATGAAACAGGCACGTTTCGCCATGGAATTCTGCGCCATCGAAAGCTGCGGCAAGTGCACCCCCTGCCGTATCGGCTCGGCACGCGGTGTCGAAACGGTCGACAGGATCGCCAAGGGCATCGAACCGGAGAAGAACAAGGCGCTGCTGGCCGATCTCTGCAATACGATGAAGTTCGGATCGCTCTGCGCGCTCGGCGGGTTCACCCCCTACCCCGTCATGAGCGCAATGACGCATTTCCCGGAGGATTTTGCTCCCACACCCCTGATCGAAGCTGCGGAGTAAGGCCATGTCCCTCGTTCATGAAATCGACTACGGCACCCCTGCTTCCCGCTCTGAAAAGCAGGTAACGCTCACCATCGACGGCCGGGCCGTTACCGTGCCGGAAGGCACGTCGATCATGCGCGCCTCGATGGAGGCAGGCATCCAGATCCCAAAACTCTGCGCCACCGACATGGTCGATGCCTTTGGGTCCTGTCGCCTTTGCCTTGTGGAAGTCGAAGGCCGCAATGGCACCCCATCCTCCTGCACCACGCCGGTTGCGGCCAACATGGTCGTCCACACCCAGACCAACCGGCTGAAAGATATCCGCCGTGGAGTGATGGAGCTTTACATTTCCGATCACCCGCTCGACTGCCTGACCTGCGCTGCCAATGGCGATTGTGAATTGCAGGACATGGCGGGCGCCGTCGGTCTTCGTGACGTGCGCTACGGTTATGACGGCGGCAATCATGTGCGCGCCCGCAATGATGGCGAGATCAACGCCAGATGGATGCCGAAAGACGAATCCAACCCCTATTTCACCTATGATCCGTCGAAATGCATTGTCTGCTCCCGCTGCGTAAGAGCCTGCGAAGAGGTTCAGGGCACCTTTGCGCTGACGATCGAGGGACGCGGTTTCGAAAGCCGTGTCTCACCCGGCGCACACGAGCATTTTCTCGAATCCGAATGCGTTTCCTGCGGCGCCTGCGTGCAGGCCTGTCCCACCGCGACACTGACGGAAAAGTCGGTGATTGCGATCGGTCAGCCGGAACATTCAGCCGTCACCACCTGCGCCTATTGCGGCGTCGGCTGTTCCTTCAAGGCGGAGATGCGCGGCGAAGAGTTGGTTCGCATGGTGCCGTGGAAGGACGGACAGGCAAACCGCGGCCATTCCTGCGTCAAGGGCCGATTCGCCTATGGTTATGCCAGTCACAAGGACCGAATCCTCAACCCGATGATCCGCGAAAAAATCTCCGATCCGTGGCGCGAAGTCAGTTGGGAAGAGGCATTTTCCCATGTCGCCACCGAGCTTCGTCGTCTCCAGTATCAATATGGCCGCGAATCCATTGGCGGTATCACCTCCTCCCGCTGCACCAATGAGGAAACCTTTCTCGTCCAGAAACTGGTCCGCGCCGGTTTTGGCAACAACAATGTCGATACCTGCGCCCGCGTCTGCCATTCGCCGACGGGTTATGGTCTCGGCCAGGCTTTCGGCACGTCGGCCGGCACGCAGAATTTCGATTCGATCGAGCAGTCCGATGTGGTGATCGTCATTGGCGCAAACCCGACCGACGGCCACCCGGTCTTCGGCTCGCGGCTGAAAAAACGTCTGCGGCAAGGCGCAAAGCTGATCGTCATCGATCCGCGCCGCATCGACCTCGTCAGGACACCGCATGTGGAGGCAGCCTATCATCTGCCGTTGAAGCCCGGCACCAATGTCGCTGTGATGACGGCGCTGGCGCATGTCATCGTCAACGAGGGCTTGGCTAACGAACAGTTTATCCGCGAACGTTGCGACTGGTCTGAATTCGAAGATTGGGCGGCCTTCGTCTCCGAAGAGGCTCACAGCCCCGAGGCAACGGAGAGCTTTACCGGCGTTCCGGCAAATCTGCTGCGCGGCGCCGCCCGGCTTTTTGCCACCGGCGGCAATGGTGCGATCTATTACGGTCTCGGCGTCACCGAGCACAGCCAGGGATCCACGACGGTCATGGCGATCGCCAACCTTGCCATGGCAACCGGCAATATCGGCAGGCCCGGTGTCGGCGTTAATCCGTTGCGGGGCCAGAACAACGTACAGGGCTCCTGCGACATGGGTTCGTTCCCGCACGAACTACCGGGATACCGGCATATCTCGGACGATGCGACACGCGACACATTCGAGAAGCTTTGGGGCGTGACACTCGACAACGAGCCGGGCTTGCGTATTCCAAATATGCTGGATGCCGCGGTCGAGGGCACGTTCAAGGCTATCTACATCCAGGGCGAAGATATTCTGCAGTCTGATCCGGACACCAAGCATGTTTCGGCGGGACTGGCTGCGATGGAATGCGTCGTCGTCCACGACCTGTTTTTGAACGAGACGGCAAACTATGCACATGTCTTTCTGCCAGGCTCGACCTTTCTCGAAAAGGACGGCACCTTCACCAATGCCGAACGCCGCATCAACCGCGTGCGAAAGGTCATGTCCCCGAAAAACGGCTATGCCGACTGGGAGGTGACACAGAAGCTTGCGCAGGCGATGGGGCTCAACTGGAATTATGCCCATCCGTCACAAATCATGGACGAGGTCGCCGCAACGACGCCGAGTTTCGCATTGGTCTCCTATGATTATCTCGAAAAGATGGGCTCGGTTCAGTGGCCGTGTAACGAGGCGCATCCGCAAGGATCGCCGATCATGCACGTCGACGGTTTCGTACGCGGCAAGGGCAAGTTCATCCGCACCGAATATGTGGCGACGGATGAACGCACCGGTCCACGCTTCCCGCTCCTGCTCACCACCGGGCGCATCCTCAGCCAATATAATGTCGGGGCGCAGACGCGCCGGACCGAAAACGTTGCCTGGCATGCTGAAGACCGGCTGGAAATCCATCCGCATGACGCAGAGCAGCGCGGCATCAAGGATGGCGACTGGATCAAGCTTGCAAGCCGCTCCGGCGATACGACGCTGAGAGCGTTGATTACCGACCGCGTATCCCCGGGCGTCGTCTACACGACCTTCCATCACCCCGATACGCAGGCCAATGTCATCACCACCGACTTTTCCGACTGGGCGACGAACTGTCCGGAATACAAGGTGACCGCCGTGCAGGTGTCGCCTTCCAACGGTCCCACGGAATGGCAGGAGGATTACAACGATCTGTCCCGCCGCTCACGTCGCGTGGCAGGCAAGATGGAGGCGGCGGAATAGATCCTTCCAACCCCCCGTGAAATCCTCCCGTCACCCTGGAATTCTTCCACATGGAACGCATACAAACGGAACATTCATCGATGTCGCATGATCAGGGGCAGGAAAAACTGGTCAGAATGGCAAATCAGATCGCCACATTCTTCATGTCCCAACCGGAGGCCGAAAGAGCCAGTGGCGTTGCCACCCATATCAACAAGTTCTGGGAACCGCGGATGCGCAGGCACCTGTTCGATCGCCTCGATGAGGGCGCGGATGGCCTGATGCCGCTTGTGGTGGAAGCCTCGGCGATGATCAACAGGCCGCCTCCACCAGCGGAAGCGGGTTCACGAAATGCCACTCCAAAATCAATCTGAGACCTCCTTAAGCGGATGAAACCTCAGGGCGCCTACCCGCAATATTGGGGCCATGTCAGGAGCGGCAATTTAGCGGGTCGTGATTAAGCAAACTGGATTTTTTCTTGACATCGAGGGTCTTCTTTCTCAAAAAGAAGATAGCGTTGGTCATGTTTGACAGGTCTACCGGAAATGCTCGTCTGCAGTTGCAACTACATCACGGACAAGGAAATCAGGGACGTTATCGTCCAGCTTCTTGACGAAGACTGTTGGCAGCTCATCGTTCCGGCAAAAGTCTATCATGCCATGAGCAAAAGGGGCCGCTGTTGTGGCTGTTTCCCGAACGTCGTCGATCTGATTATCCGCACGACCGAAGAATATCATGCCCTGCGTCACTCGACGGAGGACGAAGTCGTTATATATTTGTCTCGCTTGAAGCAATTCCATGAGGAAAACAGGAGAGCGGACATTGAAAGGCGACAAAAGGGTCATCGAGCGGCTTAACGAGGCTTTGTTCCTCGAACTCGGAGCCGTGAATCAATACTGGCTTCACTATCGTCTTCTCGACGATTGGGGTTTTACCAAACTCGCAAAGAAGGAACGCGCCGAATCCATCGAGGAGATGCAGCATGCCGATCGTCTGATCGACCGCATCATCTTTCTTGAAGGCCATCCCAATCTTCAGACAGTCGCGCCGCTGCGTATCGGCCAGAATGTCAAGGAAGTACTGGAAGCGGATCTCGCCGGCGAATACGACGCACGCACGGCCTACAAAGCCTCCCGTGACCTCTGTCATGAGGCAGGCGACTACGTGTCCATGAAGCTGTTCGAAGAACTGCTGATGGACGAGGAAGGCCATATCGACTTCCTCGAGACCCAGCTCGACCTTCTGACGAAGATCGGTGAGGAGCGTTACGGCCAGCTCAACGCAGAATCGGCCGACGCTGCGGAATGAATAGACAAAGACCCGGCTTTCGAGCCGGGTCTTTTCAGTTTCGGTGCCCGGCAGCGGCCGCTTTCAGGCAGTGGTCTCGGCCAGATGAGAGAATTCCGCGACGACCTGATCGTAGACTGCACGCTTGAAAGGCACGATCAAACCGGGAAGATCGGCCATCGGTTTCCATTCCCAGGCAGAGAATTCGGGTTCGTGACCGCCCGGAGGCGGATTGATGGCAATCTCGCTTTCATCACCCTCGAAACGGAAGGCGAACCAGCGCTGTGTCTGCCCGCGATATTTTCCCTTGAGCCCGATGCCAATGAGATGCGGCGGCAGATCGTAGTTGATCCAGTCCTTCGATTGGGCGAGCAGCGTGACCGTCTTCATGCCCGTTTCCTCATAGAGCTCGCGATAGGCGGCAGGAAGGGCGTCTTCGCCCTTGTCTATGCCGCCCTGCGGCATCTGCCAGAGCTGAGGCGAGCCATCATATTCGCTGTTCCCCTCGGAAATCCTGCGGCCGGCCCAGACCAGCCCGTCGCGGTTGAGCACCATGATGCCCACACACGGCCGATACGGCAGATCTTCCGCCTTCACCGAGCCGCTTTTCCCGGCCCCGTCCTTCTTGGACATGCTTCACTCTCCATCAGGGTTGGCTTTTGTCGCGCACGATCGCCGAAACGCCGACGATCTCGATGCCGCGCCGCGTTGCCTCTTCGCTCCACTGCCTTACAGCATCGATGCTTTCGTCGTAAGCCGCAGCAATCCCGATCGCCGTCCCCTGTCGATCCGCAATGCGTCCAAGTTCGTCGAGCTTGCGAAGGATAGCCTGGGTCTGCACCTGCCCATCCAGCACGACATCGGCAAAGGCATGCGGCAGTTCGACGGCATCGGATATGGAATTCGTCTTGGAGAGAGAGGACGTTCCGTCATCCAGGAACAGCAGCCCGCGCTTCGCCACATCCTGCAAGACAGGTCGCATCGCCTTTTCATCAGACAGATAGCGTGCGCCCTGATAATTCACGATACCGGTATAGTTGGTAACCCGCACCATGGCCTCATGAAGGCGTAAGAGGTTTTCCTTGGCGGAGTTCCCCGTCAGCAATGTGCCCGGGCCCGGATCGTTTGCCGGATAATCGAATGGCTCGAACGGCACTTGCAGCAAGATCTCGTGCCCTTTGCGTCGCGCCTCCTGCATCCAGCGCTGAAGACTGTTGCCGCTGGCCGCAAACGCAAGCGTGACGCCTGCCGGCAGTTGCTGGATCGCTTTCTGGCTGCCGGTTTGACTGAGGCCGAGACCGCTGATGACGATGGCAACGCGGGCGCCTCGCTCGCCTGACCAGGGTCTCGCATATTGGTCCATGGGCCGCAGCCCGTCAGCGCCGATGATAGGCAGCTTTCCTGCATCGGTCTCTTCGAGGAGGTCCGGGTTGGGCTGGCCGGCTATGCGCGGATCCTGGCCCATTCGCTGGGCGTCGATAACCTGCGGCCCGGTTCTGTCGCGCGGCGTGTATTTGGTGACATAGCCGCCATCGCCGGTGGGCGTACGCTCTATATTGACTCCGGAAGCGGTCCGATCGGACGATGTGCCCGATTGCGCGGAGCTATCCGTACCATTCGCCTCTTTTGGAGGAGCGGACTTGGCGTCGGAAGATCCCTGATCGGTATTGGCAGCAACCTGCCTGAGCCCGTCGTCTTCCTGGATCACATAAATGGAAAGGGCAATCAGGCCGATTACGGCTACAGCGCCGCACAACACGGCTCTACGGCCACGCCACGAACGTTTCGTCTTCGGTGGCCGCCCTTGTCCCAAGGGTGCATGGAGATCAGTGCCCACGCTAATATCCGTGCTATCCCGCGGTCAAAAAAAGCCAAGGGAACCGGTTTCAAGTCCCCTTGGCGCTGTTCTTACTTCTTGACGGCTGCAGCAGCCTTATCCGGGCTGGCCGGGAAGCTCGGGTCCGTCTTCGTACCGTGGAGAAGATCCATAGCGTAGTTGAGCTGGATGTCATCCTTGGCTTCCGGCGGAACATAGGCGGCGGAACCCGAACCCTCTTCCGTCTCTGCATTGCCCTGGATATGCCCCTTGAGGCTGGATTCGCCCTCGGCCTTCAACTTGCCCTGCAATTCCGGCGGCAGTGGCTGATCGACCTTGATGTCCGGGTTGATACCGGTGCCCTGGATCGACTTGCCGGATGGCGTGTAATAGAGCGCCGTCGTCAGACGCAGCGCGCCCGCATCGCCAAGCGGAATGATCGTCTGAACGGACCCCTTGCCGAACGAGCGGGTCCCGACGACGGTTGCCCGCTTCAGGTCCTGCAATGCGCCGGCGACGATCTCCGAAGCCGAAGCCGAACCGCCGTTGATCAGTACGATCACCGGCTTGCCGTCAGTGAGATCGCCCGGACCGGCGTTGAAGCGCCGGGTCTCGTCCGCATTACGGCCGCGGGTGGAAACAACTTCGCCACGCTCCAGGAAGGCATCCGATACGTTGATCGCCTGATCGAGAAGACCGCCCGGGTTGAGACGCAGATCGAGAACGTAACCCTTCAGCTTGTCGGCCGGAACATCGGCCTTGATCTTCTGGATCGCCTTTTCCAGGTCGTCATAGGTCTTTTCGGTGAAGGAAATCACGCGAACGTAACCGACATCGCCACCCTCGACGCGCGATTTGACGGCGCGTACGGCGATGATGTCGCGAACGACCGTGATTTCGAGCGGCTTGTCCGCACCCTGGCGAATAACCGTGAGCTTGATCGGCGTATTGACCGCGCCGCGCATCTTCTCGACGGCTTCCTCGAGCTTCAGGCCGCGAATCGCCTGTCCATCGATTTCGGAGATAAAGTCGCCAGCCAGAATACCGGCCTTGGAAGCGGGCGTGTCGTCGATCGGCGCAATGACCTTGACCAGCTCGTTTTCCATCGTCACTTCGATGCCGAGACCGCCGAATTCACCGCGGGTCTGGGTCCGCATGTCATCGGCGTCCTTGGCATTCATGAAGCTCGAATGGGGATCGAGCGAGGTCAGCATGCCGTTAATCGCATTCTCGACCAGCTTTTCCTCATCCGGCGGCGTCACGTACTGGGCGCGAACGCGTTCGAAAACGTCACCGAAAATGGACAATTCCTTATAGGTCGACGCTCCGGCAGCCTGGGCCGGCACGCCGGCCGAATAGATGACACTCATCGCTGTCGCACCCATGAGTGCACCGACGATGACAAGCGAAGCCCTACGAATCATTTCGCGCCCTTCCAGTTTCTTTGGCCGACCACCATGGCTTGGAATCAACCGTGGTGTTGCCGTTTCTAAATTCAATGTAAAGCGTCGGGCGATCCGTTTCCAGCGCCAACGCAGTTGCACTCGCCACTCTTTTCTCACCCATCACGGCGATCGGTTCGCCGCTGAAGACAAATCGTCCCTGTCGGACGTTCACATCCTTCATGCCGGTGAAGACCACGTAATATCCATCCCCGACATTGAGGATGATCGTTTGTCCGTAGCTTCTGAATGCTCCGGCAAATACGATCGACCCATCTGCCGGCGCGGTCACGATGGCCCCCGCATTGGATGCGATGGTGATGCCGCGCGCCGTATGCCCGGTCCCGTCGGGATCGCCGAACCAACGTACGACATCCCCGGCAACCGGAAACGCCAGCTTCTGCCTCAGGCTCGAAAACGCATATGCTGGCGCAATGCGGTTTTTGTCAGGCACACCATTTTCAGCCAGTTGCCTGGCCTTTTCACGCTCGGCCTGCGTCAGGCGCTTCTGGCGCTCTTCTTCTGCCCGCGCGGCTTCCATGGCCTCGCGTACGGAAGAAATCTCGCTTTCCAGCGAGGATATGAGCCCTTCAAGCGAGGTTGACCGGCCCGCCAGCTCTTCCGATCGCCGCCGTTCCGCCTCAAGCTCTGCCGTATTCCGTCCGTTCAATTTTTCGTTTTCGGCCAGAAGAAGGTCCATGCGCTTGTCTTCTTCCAGGCTCGCCGCGATCGTGTCCGACACGGTCTGCTTCTCGCTGGCTGCAGCGCTGCGCGTATCGCTCAGGGCTTTCAGGTCGCCAACAAGACGCTCGGCTTCGGCGCGCATACCGGGTACGACGGCGCCCAGAAGAATTGCGCTGCGAACGGAAGCAAGCGCATCTTCCGGTTTTACCAGCAGCGCCGGAGGCGGGTTGCGGCCCATGCGCTCCAGTGCACCGAGCACTTCCGCAAGAACACCCTTTCGGCTGCGAAGTGACGCGCGAATGCCGTCTTCCTGTAGTCTGAGGGCAGCGATCTTCTTTTCGCTCTCCTGAATTTTCCGCTCGAGATCCTGCCGCTTTCTGGCCGAATCGATCAGCGCCTGACGGATATCGGCACTGTCCTTGTTGGTCTGCGCGATGCTGTGCTCGATGTCGGCGATCTTGTCTTCCGAGAGCTTCATCGTTTTGCCGAGCGCTTCGAGTTCCTTGCGCGTCTCTTCCTGCTTTTGCCTCAACTCGCCGGTGGGGCCGGATGCCTCGACCGGTGCCGCGCTCGCGGTACCGCCGCTTTGAGATGTAGCGTCCTGTGCAAGCAAAGCCTGCGGAACAGCCAGCAGAAAACCGGCGACAACCAGCGTGCTGGCCAAGCCTGATCCATATCTGGCAGGTCTTTTCCGACTGGCGTCCATGTCCGCTCCGAATGATAGACTGCGAAAGCTAGGCTGATTTGCTAAGGCACGCCACAAACAACATCGTGTTTGAGCCTGAACGAAAGGTTAAACGCGGTGGTAGGGATGGCCGGAAAGAATGGTCACGGCCCGATAAAGCTGCTCTGCAATGAGAATACGGACCAATTGGTGCGGCCACGTCATAGTGCCCAGATTGAGAACGAGGTCGGCCCTGGCGCGAAGCTCGGGATCAAGACCATCGGCACCGCCGATCGCCAACATCATATCTCGCTTTCCATTGTCGCGATAACGGCCGATCACATCAGAAAAAGTCTGGCTGTCGAGGGTTTTTCCCCTTTCGTCCAACAGAACGAGGATAGCGCCTTCCGGCAAGGCCTTTTCCAGCGCGCCGGCTTCCTCGCGCTTGCGGGTATCGGAGTTAGAGGCGCGGCTTTCCTGCACCTCTACCAGTTTCGCGAGTTCCAGCCCAACAGCCGGGCCGGCCTTGGCGAAGCGGTCGAGATAACGGGACGCAAGATCCTTCTCCGGGCCGGTTTTGAGCCGTCCCACGGCAAAAAGGGTAATACGCATGTCCTGATCCGTCCAAATTCGAACAGCCGAATAGTGCTGAACCGGCGCGTTGCGCCAGTCTTGCTTTAGCGGCTTTCGACGGTTCAGGCCAAGCCCAAACCACTCAGTGCAGCAGAGGTCCCTCTTCGATCTCCGGAGCCGCCCACATCTTTTCGATGTTGTAGAACTCGCGGATTTCGGGACGGAACACGTGAACGATCACATCACCCGTGTCGAGCAGCACCCAGTCTCCACTCTCCTGGCCCTCAACGCGCGGAGATCCAAGTCCCTCGTCCTTGAGGTCGGTGACAAGATGGTCGCAGATCGCCATGACATGACGGCTCGATCGCCCGGTGACCACAATCATGTAGTCTCCCAGCGCGGACTTGCCGGCAATATCGATGGTGACGATGTCTTCTGCTTTGGAATCCTCAAGACTCGTGAGGATCAGTTCGAGAGCACGAGCTGCGGCATCGGCGCCACGTTCGGAACTCTGCGGGAGAATGGAAACCATCCTTCCCTTGGCGTGTACTGTTGTCAGGGTTTGTCCTTTCTTACCAAGGTAACAGCAACAAGCACTTTCAGCGAATCCGATCAAGGTCGGCCGCCTCAACGAAGGTGGCACCGAATGGTTGATCTTTCAAGGGAGAACCATAAAAGGTGATCGTTATGCGCGAACTCTTCATCTGCATGTCACAGGAGATATTACGGCGTTTTGTCCTCGCGGGTCGCCCGCAGCGCCGTCGAACTCAGTGTCGAGCGCGGGCCGTGGATGAAGGTCCAGGCGGGAGCCTTGCGCTTCCATAAGGTTGCAGCGTCATCTTCATCGACACGCGCGTAATCGAAGGTTCTCGCCATTTTCGACGAGAGAAATGCCAGCGTTGCACCCGGCCGGTCGACCACAGCGATCGGAAAGGTCGAGACGATCTCGCGCCATTTCTGCCAATGGTGGAACGTGCTGAGGCTATCGGCGCCCATGATCCAGATGAAGCGCGCCTGCGGGTTCTTCGCTTTCACGAATGCCAGCGTGTCGGCTGTGTAGGAACCTTCAAGGCTTTTCTCGAAAGCGGTGACCTTGATCCGCGGATCCTGGACGAGCTTTTCGCTCATCGACAGGCGGTCGGCGAGCGATGCAAGCTCGGAACGGCTTTTCAGCGGGTTGCCCGGTGTCACCATCCACCACAACTGGTCGAGGCCCAGGCGGCGAAGCGCGATCTCGGCCACCAGCAGATGGCCTTCATGCGGCGGATTGAACGACCCGCCGAAAAGCCCAACGGCCATGCCCCGTTCGATATGCGGCATGGCAAGATATCGGCGGTCGATCTTTTGTTCTTCCACGTGGGGCCGAAGCTCTATGGACGGATCTGACCGGTGCCGTGCACGCGGTATTTGAACGAGGTCAGCTGCTCGACGCCGACAGGCCCGCGCGCATGCATCTTGCCGGTCGAGATACCGATCTCGCCGCCCATGCCGAATTCACCACCATCGGCGAACTGCGTGGAGGCATTGTGCAGGAGGATAGCGGAATCGATCTCGTTGAAGAAACGCGCGACCACGGCAGGGTCTTCGGTAATCACCGCTTCCGTATGGCTGGAAGAATAGGTGTTGATGTGGCGGATCGCGCCATCGATGCCATCGACGACAGCAACCGAGATCACCGCATCGAGATATTCGGTGCGCCAATCCTCTTCGGTCGCAGCCTCGGCTGTCGGGCAGGCCAGCACCACCTCGGCCGATCCGCGAATTTCACAACCGGCATCCTTCAGCGCCTGCAGCAGCGGCACGAGATGTGCGTCGGCAACGGCCTTGTCCACCAGCAGCGTTTCCGCAGCACCGCAGACACCCGTGCGCCGCATCTTGGCATTCACGACGATCTTTTTCGCCATTTCAAGATCGGCAGATGCATCCACATAGATATGGCAAAGACCTTCGAGATGCGCAAAGACCGGCACACGCGCTTCATTCTGCACGCGCGCGACAAGGCTTTTGCCGCCGCGCGGGACGATGACGTCAATCGCGCCATCAAGACCGGACAGCATGGCACCCACAGCTGCGCGATCGGTCGTCGGCACGATCTGGATAGCATGCTCCGGAAGACCCGCGACCTTCAGACCGGCGACAAGGCAGTCATGGATAGCCTGCGATGATTGCGCCGAGTCCGAACCGCCGCGCAGGATCACGGCATTGCCGGCCTTCAGGCACAGTGCACCTGCATCGGCGGTCACATTGGGGCGGCTTTCATAGATCACGCCGATGACCCCAAGCGGTGTGCGGATACGCTCGATCTGAAGTCCGTTGGGACGATCCCAGGCAGCGATCACCTCGCCGACCGGATCCTTGAAATCGGCAATCTCGCGTAGCGCCTGCGCCATGCCGGTTATGCTCTTTTCCGTCAATGTCAGGCGATCGATGAAGGATGGCAACAGGCCCTTACCTTTAATCTGCTTGAGGTCATGGGCATTGGCGGCAAGGATCTTTTCCGCATTGGCGACAATCGCATCGGCCATGGCATGAAGCGCCTTGTTCTTCGCGTCCGTCGAAGCAATGGCGAGATGACGTGCCGCACTCCTGGCGTTGCGACCGATCTCACCCATCACCGCATTGACATCACTGATCGAGACCTTATCCAGCATGGACAACTTCCTCCTTGCGGCTCACCTTGGAGCGAAGCCCACCGGTCATGACCAAATCGCCGCGATGAACCATAGCAGCGCGGCCGGCATACCCCAGGATCGCTTCGATCTCAGCCGATTTCCGGCCCGTAATCTGACGCGCCTCTTCGGCATCGTAACTGACAAGCCCGCGTGCAATTTCGTGACCGTCTGCGCCGATTATGGCAACCGTGTCGCCACGGTGAAAATGACCCGCAATTCGGCGCACGCCTGCCGGCAACAGGCTTTTGCCCAGCCCAAGCGCCTTTTCCGCGCCACCGTCGACATGAAGCTCACCTGCCGGCTGCAACTGGCCTGCAATCCAGGTCTTGCGCGCTGTAACCGGGGCATCGGAAGGTGCAAACCACGAGGAACGCGTACCCTGTTCGATCGCTTCCAACGGATGGTCGGTCTTGCCCGATGCAATGATCATCGCGCATCCGGCACCGGTTGCGATTTTGCCGGCATCGATCTTGGTGCGCATGCCGCCGCGCGACAATTCCGATGCCGCTCCGCCCGCCATCGCCTCGATTTCGGGCGTGATGGCTTCAATCGTGTCGAGGAATTTTGCATCGGGATCGAGATGGGGAGGAGCGGTGTAAAGTCCGTCTATATCCGACAGCAGCACCAGCAAATCTGCGCCGGTCATGGTCGCGACGCGCGCCGCAAGCCTGTCGTTGTCGCCATAGCGGATTTCCGATGTGGCGACGGTATCGTTTTCGTTGATGATCGGCACGGCGCCGATCTTGAGCAACTGCTTGATGGTTGCGCGGGCATTGAGGTAACGCCGGCGTTCTTCCGTATCGCCCAATGTCAGCAGGATCTGCCCGGCGACGATCCCGTCCCGCGACAGGCTTTCCGACCATGCGCGCGCAAGCGCGATCTGGCCGACGGCGGCAGCAGCCTGGCTTTCTTCCAGCTTCAGCGCGCCGGCCGGAAAATCCAGAACCGTACGACCGAGAGCGATTGCACCCGACGAAACGACAAGGACATCGACTCCCGCCGATTTCAACGCCGCGATATCGCTGCAGATGGAATCGAGCCAAGCGGATTTAAGCCCGGTCTTGCGGTCGACGAGCAGTGCCGAACCGATCTTGATGACGACCCGGCGATAACTGGACAGCGCCTTGCGAACAGTCGTAGTGCCGCCGGTCATCGCTCCTCGTCCTCATCATAATCCTGCAGCGGTGCCGATCGATCCGGCAGCGCCGTCTCGTCACCTTCGCTGGCTTCGATGATGACATCACGAAGGGCGCGCAGCACTTCGGTCATGCCCTTTCCGGTGATTGCGGAAATCAGGAATGGCGTCTGACCGCAGGCTTTTTCCAGCTCCTTCGCCTTTTTCTTCAGTTCCTTGTCGTCGAGAATATCGATCTGCGACAGGGCAACGATTTCCTGCTTGTCGGTCAAACCGCCGCCATAAGCTTCCAGTTCGGCCTTCACCGTCTTGTAGGACTTGCCGACATGCTCTTCCATCGAGGAGACAAGATGCAAGAGCACGCGTGTGCGCTCCACATGGCCAAGGAAGCGGTCACCGAGCCCGATTCCCTCATGCGCACCTTCGATAAGCCCCGGAATATCGGCGAGCACGAATTCGCGCCCATCGATCGCCGCAACGCCGAGATTGGGATGGAGCGTCGTGAACGGATAGTTGGCGATCTTCGGCCGGGCGCGGGTGACGGATGCCAGGAAAGTGGATTTTCCGGCATTCGGCAGGCCGACGAGACCGGCATCTGCAATCAATTTAAGGCGCAGCCAGACGGTCTTTTCTTCGCCTTCGAGGCCGGGATTGGCCCAGTTCGGCGCCTGGTTTGTAGGGCTTTTGAAATGGGTGTTGCCGAAACCGCCATTGCCGCCCTTGGCCAGACGGAATTTCTGGCCTTCCTTGATCATGTCGATGATCAGCGTCTCGTTGTCTTCCTCGAAGATCTGGGTGCCGACAGGCACCCTCAAGGTGACGCTGTCGCCATTGGCGCCGGTGCGGTTGCGGCCCATGCCATGGGTGCCGATCTTGGCCTTGAAATGCTGCTGGAAACGGAAATCGATCAGCGTGTTGAGACCGTTTACGGCCTCGATCCACACATCGCCGCCGCGTCCGCCATCGCCGCCGTCCGGACCGCCGAACTCGACGAATTTTTCTCGCCGAAACGAGACTGCGCCCGCGCCGCCGTCGCCGGAGCGAATATAGACTTTTGCTTCGTCGAGAAATTTCATCTTGCTGCCGTCAGTCTTGTGTTGCGCAACGTCAACAGGGATTTCTGGACGCCTACTTGAGCGTTTCGATACCGTTCGTTGCCTTTAAGGTCAAAGATTATCATGAAGTTCGTCAGCTATAACCTGCAATAGGGGGCTCCAGCATGGACGGAAGCTTCGATCCGCAACCTGTTGCCGTACTATCCATAAAGCTGATGTCACCCACTTGCGAAAAATGACCAACTGATCGCCCGGTTCGGATCACGTTCCACTCTGGCCTGAAATGGATTGACGGCCACCGACAGGTGCCGGAGGCCGTCAACAGTGTCATCGAGCCGCTGGCCGTACCAGATCGCCGGCCTCCAGGATCGTATCGATATGCGGCGCCATAAGGTTGCGTGCGGTGGAGAAGATCTCGCCCGCGTCGACAATCCTGAAGCCCAGCTTCCTCTGCACGTTGAGCGACGCAAGGTTGTCGGCAAATGCACCGGAATGGACCGTAGCATCCGGCATACGCCGGAAGAAACGCTCCAGCACGGCGCATGCCGCTTCGGTCATGTAGCCGTGATCCCAATAGTACCGGTTCAGCCAGTACCCCAGTTGCCAGCCGTTCCTGCGCAATTCCATGCCGATGACACCGATATGGACATCGTCACCCGTGGTCATGGCAAGATGCCAGTCCGACATCAGGCCGGAGGTCTGGCGCACCAGCCAGTCGATCGCGTCATCCCGATGATAGGGCTGTGGAACGCGGGCCAACATCCGGGCAACCTTGAAATCGGCAAGCGACGCAGCAATGGCATCCGCATCGGCAAGCCGATGAGGGCGCAAGGTCAACCGGCGAGACTGAATGACCGGGCACGGGCCGGGCGACAATCTGACCTCGACAGCTCTTTCAACGACTGCGGCGTTCATCTCAGCTCTCCCCAGCTTCTCAAGGATATCCAGGTCTTGCGGTCCAGCCGGAACCATTCGACCGGCACCATGGCGCCTTCCGCCAGGCAATCGATCATGCCGGTCCCCTGGAACTGAAAGCCGCATTTCTGGATCACGCGCCTGGACGGGATGTTGGCAACCCGGCAACGCGCATCGATCTGGTCGATTTCGCTTCTGGTGCGGAACGCCATGTCGATCAGCGCATGGGCGGCTTCTGTACCGTAACCCGTGTTCCAATAGGGCTCGCCGAGCCAATAGCCGATTTCGAGCGTGCGCTCGTCCTGTTGCGGCTCCAATGCGCAGCAACCCAGAAAGGCGCCGTCGTTTCCTCGGGTAATGGCATAGACGCATTTGCCAATCTCGCCTGCATTCGTGCGTCGCACGAAATCGGCTGCGTCTTTCGCCGTGTAGGGATGCGGCATGCGCGACACCATGGTCGCGACGGCGGCATTGTTGGCGAGATGGGCAAGTGCGTCGATGTCTTCTTTGTGGGGGGCGCGGAGAACCAGTCTCGGCGACAATAAGACAGGGCACTCGCTTCTCGACCGGTCCTGGGACCGGTCCGGCCGTAGCCGTTCTTCCGGCGGCCGGGATTGGCTCGCCCTCAACAATTCGACTTGCATGGTTCAGTCTCCTCTGGGGGTAAAAGAAAAAGGGAAGATGGGGTAGCGCCCCATCTTCCCTTTTCTTTGACTGAACCTTTAACGTTCAACCGGGTCGATGAGACGCCGGTTGCATAACGCTTGCCGGCTTTATTCTGCGGCTTCCGCTTTCGGCATGACGGACACGTATACGCGGCCGTTTGCCTTCGTGCGGAAATTCACGTTGCCTTCGGTGAGCGCAAAAATCGTGTGGTCCTTGCCGAGGCCGACATTGGCGCCCGGATGCCACTGCGTGCCGCGCTGGCGCACGAGAATGTTGCCGGCAATGACGGATTCGCCACCGAACTTCTTCACGCCGAGGCGCTTGGAATTGGAATCGCGACCGTTACGCGACGAACCGCCAGCTTTTTTATGTGCCATGGGAGTTCTCCTTTACCTTCGAAACCTGATTAGCCGAGAATGTCGGTGATGCGGACGACCGTGTGATGCTGGCGATGACCGCGAATTCGCTTGGAATTCTGACGGCGACGCTTCTTGAAGGACAGAACCTTCTTGCCACGGTTATGCTCGACAACTTCGGCCTTGACCGTTGCGCCCGAAACAAACGGTGCACCGATCTTGGCATCGGCGCCAACGCCGACGACCAGGACTTCGTTGAATTCGACTACTGCACCAGCTTCGGCTTCCAGCTTTTCGATGGTCAGCACGTCGTTGGCGGCCACGCGGTACTGCTTACCGCCGGTCTTGATGACTGCGAACATTTTATATCCTTTCATGTTCGTTCCGGCTCTCTTCTCAGCAAGAAGGGCCGTCTTTTTATCAGTCGGTCTTGAGCAGGGAGTTAGGAAAGAGAAATCTCGTTCAAAACGGATCTGCCGGTGAAATCGCGCGGAAACTCTCATTTACCTCGCAATCGTCAGGCGTGAACGCTTTTCCACAACCCGAACGCAGGCGGGCTTACGCGAGCAACAAAAAACTGTCAAGGTGAAAGGATATGAAGACTTGCATTTCGCCCCTTGCCAGCCCGATTTTTCGCCGCTATGAGACAGCCCGCGCACATTGCGCCGACCAGCAAAGCGGAGAGGTGGCTGAGTGGTCGAAAGCACCGCACTCGAAATGCGGCGTGCCTGCGAGGGCACCGTGGGTTCGAATCCCACCCTCTCCGCCATGGCCCCTTGATTTCCCTACAAGAAATCGGCCTTTTTGCCGGCTACCCCAACAAGCATCCTAACGCGATATGCTGCGTCGCTCTTCACGCGGCCCTAAGCCGATCACGAAAACGTGAACGGTATTCTGGTTCCGTCCAGTGACGTCCCCTCAATACCAGATCGCTTTATAGTTTTAAGACGTTGCAGGTGCTGTATGACGTCTTGTATGACAAAAATCGTTGTAATACAACAACTTAAGCCATCGAAATGAACTTGTCCTTGTCCGTATTGCCTGTAACTTCTTACTCGCAACACTGGAGCATTCGATGGACATTCAACCAGCCGCTATGTCGGTAGCCGACACCGCGAAGTATCTCAGTATATCCCGTGCCCGCCTTTACGAGCTTATGAAGGCCGGAGATATACGCCCGGCCAAGATCGGGCATCGCACAGTGATAAGGCGAGTTGACGCGGACGCATTCCTTGAGCGGTCGCTTGTACGAAAGCAGCCGCAAGGGATCCCTGATACCAAGCTCGCACAGGATCGGGGGATTTTCTCATGACCCGCTATTCTGCATTCGCGCGAAAACCTGCACCGGGCTCCGATTACGAATTTTATGTCGCGGGTTTCGAAGCGCTGAATTATCGCACCCATAGCTCCTATCTCATCGGAGCGGCGCACAGCTACGATTGCGGCCCCAATCCTCTCGCGGACTACCTAGTCTTACTGCGCGACCGAGTTCGCCTCGATGTCGAAGAGAGACTGGCTCAGGCGGGCATTTTCCAGGCTCAGATACAAAGCAATCCCGCCCTCTCCGGCATCGTCGATGAGTTGGTAAACGCGGACCAATCGTACCGGGCGCTTGTAGACGTGTGGTCGCTCTCGACAGATCTGGGCAGCGCCTACGTCGTTCCTCCGCATTGTCAGGTCATGAGCGAGGCGGTGGTTTACTCCGGCAGCACGCGTGGCGCCATTGAGATGCTGAACCGGAATGCACCGCGTTCCGGTGGGCTGACGAAAGATCATCTGCGACGCGGAAAGTCTTCTTTCACCCGCCATATCGCCGCCTGGTTTCAAGCGGCTCATATGTCGGCAGGGTCGTCCACCTGGCAGCTGTTGAATGTCCTTATGGTACGGGCGGCCTGGTTCAGCGCTTTAGTCGAGATACGCAATGAAGCGGCTCAACACCCCGATTTCAAAAAGCTCAGGGGCAGAACGTTGGCCGAAGCAATCGACCACCGTCACGGTTTTGCAAGAGCGATCCTTGAATGTGTCGATCGCGCGGACCGCCGGGCCGGACGAAGGTTTCAAACATTTCACGCCCTTTCGGCTTTGGACTTGGTCCTGCCGAAGTCACAGCGGCCAGTCGGTTTAGCTGGCGCGATTTGATGCCCACAATTCAAAATGTATTCGCGCCAGTGGCTGCTGCAAAGTCACGGGCAACGAGAGGGCGCATCCAGTGACAATGATCAGCACGACGGCACCGCAAGAAGTTTTCACCGTGGTGGAGGCGGCAGTGCTTTTCAGACGCTCTACCACTTGGGTGCGCAACCGGATCGCTGCCGGGCAGCTCTACACCCTGCAGCCGGCAAGCCTGCGGCCGATCCTGATTACGGGCGCAAGCGCACGGCGGCTTCTACGTTCGACACCGGCAGGCATCCACGACGGTGCGCCGGCGCTCCGATTGGTCATCGATAACACGAAATGAAACCGGCCACCCACGGCAATGGGCGGCCGGCTTGAAAGGTCTTTGATGTCTATTCAACATAACGCACGAGCAGCAACGGGACAACCCGTGCTCAGCTTTGCTGAGCAGCGGAAATTAGGCCAGATGCATGCCGATACGACAGACGACGCTGCAATCCTCTTCGCCGCGCTCGATCCCAAATTCCTGGCGATGCCGATCAAAGCTCCGCCCGTTGATCATCCTCAAATGCCAGCGGACGCCGCAGTTGAATTTCTTCGGGCGCTAGACCCGTCCGGTCGGCACAATCTCGTTGCGATTGCTCCGGGCCGACGCTTGGAAGGGCGGACATTCGAGCCGGGAGACTGGAGCGGCATCAGAGAGTGGGTCGATGCCCGCGACGGTCGCAGCAACCTCTATTACAGCGTCAATGAGCCGTCGTCGGACGCGCCGCATGACAAACTCAGCAAACGGGACATTGCCAGCATTCGGGCCGTTCACGTCGATATCGATCCTAACGAAAGCAAGGCGAGCGATCTCGATGGAAAGAAGCGCCACGTCGAAGAGGAACGTCTGCGCCTGAAAAGGCAGATAGCTGATTTGAACGCGGCCCCGGTTCCGCCGTCCATGGCTGTCGACAGTGGCGGCGGGGTGCAGCTGATCTGGCGCCTGTCCCAAAAGCTGGACGCGCAACTATGGACCGATGAGGCTGAAGCTCAGAACCTGGGGCTCATCGAAGCTCTGGGCGGCGATCGATCGACGCAGGATATTTCCCGATTGCTGCGCCTTCCGGGCACTCTCAATCTTCCGGGGCCTGATAAGGTTGCCAAGGGTCGAACCCAACGCCGCGCCGGCGTGATGACGACCAATGCAGCAGTCTATGGGTTGGATGAGATTGCGCGCAGCTATGAACCGAAACACGTGACAGAGCGAACGGACAAAAACCCGGAAATCGATCAACTGAAGAAGGCAGTGGATTTGGGCCTCATCGCCCAGGCCAGCGATTACAGCGATCTGCCTGCAGCGCTCCGCAATCGGTTTGATGCCGCCCTTAGTTCCTCCGTTCGGTTGCAGGAGCTATGGGCATCCGGCATTCCGCACGGCAAAGATAAAAGCGGGTCTGCCGGCCGCTTCGAGCTTGCGGATTGGCTCAAGCTCAATGATTTCACGCTGAATGAATTCGGTTCGCTGCTCTGGGTGTGGGATCATGCCACTCGACCGGGGAAGCCGCTGATCCACGAATTCGAAGACGATGAGCTCCGCCGTGACATTGCGCGATGCTGGGCTAAAGCCCGCGCCCCACTGGACCCGGCCAAATTCTTCACACCCATCGACGACGAAGAGAGCGGCACGCCGGATAGCGACAACCCTTTCCAGACGCCCAACGCTTCCCAGAAGGTAAAGCTGCTGGATCTCATCTCTTTCGACGATGCGGTGGCATCTGCCCTCGAGGCTTCGGCAAAACCTCTCGTGAAAGGCTTTCTGGATCAGGGCGCGCTGTCGGTTCTCTATGGCGAGAGCAATGTCGGAAAAACCTTCGTCGCCATGGATATCGCGTTCAATGTGGCCGCAGGGCTCGATTGGGCCGGCCGGCGGTCCGCGCATATGAGCGTCGTCTACGTGGCAGCGGAAGGCGGGCGCGGCGCGCGGCGGCGTTTGGCGGCGATCGCGCGGCAGCGGGGCGGAGAGGCGCCGGTGCGGCCGCGGTTTCACCTCTATCCCGGCAGCGTCAACTTGCTGAGGGCGGACGCTGACCTCGTGTCACTGATCGAGACGGTTCGCTCGGTTGAAAATGTCGGCCTGGTGGTGATCGACACTCTATCGAGGGCACTCGCCGGAGGCGATGAAAACTCCTCCACTGACATGGGCGCACTGGTCAAGAACGTCGATCGCCTTCGGCAGGCCACCGACGCCCATGTCATGCTCGTGCATCATTCGGGTAAAGATCGGGCCCGCGGCGCCCGCGGCCATTCACTGCTGCGCGCAGCCACGGACACCGAAATCGAGATCGCCGACAACGAGATCACGGTGACGAAGCAACGCGATATCGACGGCAACTTCCGCCGGGCGTTCGTCCTGGACATCGTGGAGTTAGGGAAGGACAGCGACGGTGATGCGATCACGTCCTGCATCGTTCGACTTGTCTCTCAGGCCGAAAGACCATCCAGCCAGCCGACTGCCGTCGAGGACGAAATTCTAGCGCTGCTCGATAGGCTCCAAGAGGCAGATCCAGAGGCCAAGGGCTTCGAAACCGACGTGATCGTAAGAGCCTGCCGAGATGCCGGGAAAACGATGCCCGGCGAAACGATCCGTACGCGCCTCCGTAACATGGAGACAAAGCGTCTCGTTGAGAAGCCGAAACGGGGGCTTTGGAAGCGGAAATCGGACAATTTGTCCGGTGGAATTGCATCCACCGTTTCAGTTTTCCTAACGGATCTGGACGAGTGAAGCGGTGCCCGGCGGTGTAAAAACGGTGGATTTGAAATCCCAATGAATACAGTTAGTTACGCTAAACGGTGGTTTTCGGTGGAGGCCGGTGGAGGCCTCACGGTCCAAAACGGTGGAACGGTGGGGGTATATAATACCCACCGGACCACCGGTCCGCGGATTTCACCGATGTTTTTAAGCTTTGTGTTCGCGCCGGCTCTTAGGCTGGCCGCCCACGATACCCTTTCAATTATGGGAAAGAATGGACGGCGGAAATGATCGTGACGACCAGGCACCGGATGCAGGCGCGGGAAGCGCTTATCAACTGGCACCGCAAGACGCGGCCCCTCGTGCCCAAGTGCGGGGCCAAAACCCGCGCCGGCCACCCTTGCGGCATCATTGCCTTGAAGAACGGTAGATGCTGGCGGCACGGCGGGCGAACCGGCAAAGGCTACAACTGGCACAGGCTACGGTGGCCGAAGGATGGTCCAGCGGCCGAACTCAAGCTTCAGCGAAAACTCGCAGTACGGGAGAAAACCGCGAAAGAGCGCGCCGCGCGCATCGCCGCTATGACGCCGGAGGAGCGCGAACGTCACGAGAGTTGGCAACGTACTCATCGTTCCGGGCCGCCTGCAGCACGCGCCGAGAAGCGTCGTCAACGCGAACAGAATGCAGATATCGCGGCCGTGGTCGCCAAGGAACGATTGCCCGTTCCGGCAAGCATCGAACTCCAAATTGAGATTGACGCGTTAGAGCGGCGGCTAGCGGCGGTTGCTGGGGCAAACATAAACATCTTCGATTAATGGAGCGAAGAATGGGAAAGACGCCAACCGTAGAAGATACACAGCGCGAGCTTTTACGTCGCATACGCACAGAAGGGGTTGTTGCTGCCTACGAGGCCAGCCTGTCGATATGTCGTGATCAGAAAGCGCCGGCGCCGGCTCGTGCCACGGCTTCTATGACTATCTTCCGCGCCGCTGGAATGTTCGACCGCAAAGATGGTGACAAGCCCGCTGAGCCGCACGAGATGACAGCCGATCAATTGAACGCTGAGATCAAACGGCTTGAAGAAAGGCAGTCTCAGCCAGCGGAAGACGATGACACCGATATATTCGGCTAACCAGGGCGGCGTAGCGGGACCACGTTGCTCTCAAGTAACGTGATCGAGCCGTTAGGATCGCCAGGCTGCAGCAGGCAAGGTGCGGAACCGCTTTCGGAGAAAAGAGCTTCCGCGTTCATTCGTATCTGCTCGATAATGTCGGCAATACGGATCGCGCTGAGTGCCGGTAGTTGCAAATCTCGTAATTCCTCCGAGAGCGCACCGGCGGCCGCGCTGATCATGTGGGCGCGATATTCGGTCGGCAGGTCCATCTCGGCGATCCTAGCTTTGTCGGTGTTTCGAGCGGAGTAGAATAGTCCACGTATCCCGCAAACGGTAGGCGCGCTGCCGTGCTGATAATGCTCGTCACTTTTGCGGCTTAGCTTTTTTACCAGCTGCCTTTGGCCCCGTTGAGGGGGCGGGTTTCTGCGAAGCGCGTCGTTGTCGTTTGAACATCTGGTTCAGCGCCCAGGTCCTAGCATCCATCGACGATTTCGCTTTAGCGGCGTTCTTCTGGCGGATCTGCTCGACAATATCCAATTCTGGGCTGGCCGTCGCCTCGGAGCTTGCTGGCGACTTACCGCGGGTCACCGAACTCAGGTACGCGTCAAGATCCTCTTGCCGAACAAGAACAGGGCGTCCCTCGAGGTAGGTGAGTTTGCCACCGAGGCGCAACCTTTTGACCTTCGAAGTTGAACAGCGCAATATCTCGGCGACTTCTGGTTCTGTTAGAAAACGCTCGGTCATGGCGAGACCTCCTCAAGTTCTTTCAGTCGCTTGGAGAGCCGAAGGAGTGTAGATCGCGAGCATCCAGTCGCCGCAACGATATCGTTCCACGACATCTTACGCGCCAGCATCCGCGTGATTGCTTCGTTACGTTCAGTGTCTTCTGGCCGGCCTTTGTAGCGGCCCGACACCTTTGCCTTTTCGATCCCTTGGGCCTGCCGGCGTTGGCGGTCCTCGTAGTCTTTACGGGCAATTGCCGCGAGCATGTCCAGCATCATGTCATTCACGGCCCGGAACATTCGGCCGGTGAACTGATCTTCCACTTTAGACAGCATCATGTGAGAGGTCGGAAGATCCAGTGCGACGACACGCACCTGGCGGGCTGCAATCTCGCGTTTGAGCGTTTCCCAGTCGCCTTCGTTGAGGCGGCTTAGTCGATCGACCTGTTCGGTCAGGAGGACGTCATTGGGGCTGCAATCCTGCAATAGCCGGAATAGCTCCGGGCGCTTCAAGGACGCCCCGCTCTCGTTCTCGATGTAATACGCCGCGATTGGGAAACCCTTGCCCTTCGCGAAATCGTCTAGCTGGGACTTCGCGCGGGTGGCGTCCTGTTCCTTGGTGCTTGCCCGCATATACGCACGAACGAACATGCATTCTCTCCCTGGTTCGATTTAGATGGTGCGATCGCTGCCGGTTCGATTTGCTTCCGGCCCGCTATATTTCGAACCAAGAAAATATTGGTTCGCGTGAGGTAGACCCAAATAAACGGCTATTGCATGCGCCCGGCAGCGCGCTTTTGGCTGACTTTAATAGCTGCCCTGCAACGCGACCGAAGGCCTTTGCTATCAGTATGGAACGCAAGCAAGTCCAACTCGTCACGCCATTCGGCAGCGTCATGCATGTCACCGCGATCGTCGGCTTCCTGAAGGGCCACTACAGCCCGGTTGAATGCGGTCAGTTCGTTATTGCGTTCCGCCATCGAATGACTCCTAACGAATGGAACGACAGCGCCCTTTTCTAAGGTCGCTGCGATTTGAACATGACGGTTCTTTGCAGAGCGGTACGGAAGGATCTCGATTACGTTGGTCATGACATCACCCTAGTCGATTGAGGATGACGAAATATTTATTTAAATGGTTCGATAAGTCAACAGTGTTCTGCGCGGGCCCGTTCGATGTCACTCAAAGCTAGGCAGCCACTTGCACGTCAGTCAACGCTGGTGGGGTGTAGGTAGTGCATGCCGCGGATTGCCTACACATCCTCCGCCGATCGTCTGACAGGCAGCGGTAAGTCTCTGATCCAGTTGCGCCATTGCCCACACCCGCCACCCGCCCCCTGGCGGGTAGTCCGAATGCCGATCCGGGAGCGGTACCGGACACCCGCACAAAATCGCGCCGCGCTGGAACTTTTTTCCGTAGAAGCGTCCGATGCGCTGAAACTTTAGAAGCATTTTTTCTCGCGAGCGCGGTCTGTCGCGCGCTTTTTTTGAAGCAGAACAGACATTGTCCGACACGACTTGCTCGGTACTCGCGGCTTCGGCGCGTTTTCGCCGTCTGTATTGGGACTTTTTTCGCGCTGCATCGAAGTGCATCATCGAAGCGAACGAAAGGCCGCGGGCCTCTTCATGGATCGTTCTTAGCGCGAGGATATTGATTATGCCGATGCCTGAAGAACCGGAATACGATGGGCTTCCGCCGCCGGATTTCGTATTTCCGTCAAGACCGACCGATTTCGAAGAAAAGCTCGAGATGATGCTGCTCGATCTCCGCCATATCGCCGACGGCGATATGGTTGCGTACCGGGCATCTCACCTTCTCTGCACTCTCCAGGACGCTGTAAAGCGAGATAGCGAGCGGTTGCCTGGGAACCAACGCGACCGGATGCTTACGGCATTCGCTAAAGCCCGCTATCACGTCCTTGGCCTTTTCGCGTCGCGATGCGATGCGGAGTTGGCGAGCGCTGGCTACGACGCAATTGCGGGCCTGATAATTTGGTGGGCGGAAAGTCCGCTTGATCACGCAGAACGCCCTCGCCACTTTTTTAGCGATCTTCACGCCTACGTTCGATGGCTGCGCAACAACTGCCACAACATCGCTCTCATGGAGCAGGTCGAGGAGCGGGCGCATGGCCGGCGCGAAAAGACAATCGCCGAAATCTTCAAGAAGGCGGTGGCGTGATGCGCCAAGGTCTGGCCGAACGCTCTTTTCAGATGCTTGAATTCCAGGCCGTTACGTCTGAATTCCATCGCCTTCCGTTCGTGCCTATGGTAGATATCGACCAACCCGAATATCTGCGGACCTCGGGACGCCGCGCACCCACTTCCGACCTTTTCGGAAGTACGTCCAAACCTTCGAACCTGGGGCCAACGCCCGCGTTCGATCGACGTTAGGTAGCGCCATGACCGAACCGCAAAATTCGCACTCCCCCTTCGTCGTTTCCGATCCCGAGCAAATTGCAACGCCTGACGCCGTCGGCGCTTCGCGTGGATCCAAGCCGGGACCGTTGGCGCCGATCCCGGCTGATCAGGCGAAACGCCTGATCGAAGAGGCAAGCGCGAATTTCAAGAAAGCCCTGACGAGCACGGCGCCGGTTTACCTCGTTGTTCTTGGACTGGACGCGATTTCTCTCGCTGTGAACCATCGGGCCAACCTGATCGATATCGCGCCTGAAGCCTGTGAGCAGATCGCCGAAATCACTCATACTGTTGCCGCGCGTGTGTCGGCCATCGTCGGGCAATCCATCGATGAGAACGAGATATATTCCGGTCTAGGCGCCGCCAAGGGGTTGGTGACGCTCCGAGATGACGTGCTGGGCACCGATCGTGCCCTCTATGTCGCCGTTCTTACCGTCGACCTCCTGAGCTACCTTTACCGGTCCACAATTCAGCACCGCGGCGACCCGATTATGAAAGAGAAGCGCGCCGAAATGGCCGATATCGCGCGCCGGGCTGAAGCTTGGGTTCACACCTGGCCAGCTATGGACACGCCGCGGTCGCAGCACAACTAGGCAAACAGGAAACACGTAGATGCCGAATTTCTTCGACCAGTTTGACGAGCCCGCCGCCAGCGCAGCACCTGCGGAACCTGCTCCCAAAGTAGGGCCTTGGACGAAATACCAGCAACAGAAGCCGCAGCCCGGCCGGCCTTGGGAAAAGTACCGATCTCAGGTTCCCCCACCGCCGCCAGGCTATGTTTTAGATCAACCGTCGCAGCCTTCACAGCCGCTAACGCTTGAACAGCAGAAGGCCGTCGCGTTGGCCAATGGCCGCATGCGCGTTCAGCAAGCCGGGGCGTCGGGATCAGCGGAGCCGAATTACTTCGACCGTTTTGACGAGCAGCCGGCCGCCGACGTCGGCCGGGGACCGTGGGACCGCTATCGGCAGCCCGATCCTCCGGCTGGCTTCGTGCTCGACAGCCCCGTTGCCCAGGGAGCAGGGGGCCAAGTCTCTCCACCGCCCGCAGAGCGATCCTATATCGATGCAATCATGGACGGCGCTTCGTATGGCATGGGGATCGTCGACCAAGGCATGCGCGGCGCAGCAACCGGTGTTACGAACATTGCCGGCCTACCGAACGCGATCCAGCAAGGCGGTTTGTCCGTGCTCGAGTATGGCCTGGGCAAGGCCGGCGCGCCGCAGCCCGTCATCGATGCCGTCGGCGGTTTCAAAAAACTGATCGACCTCTTCCCGAGCGCTGAAGGAATGCGGGGCGTGCTGGACAGCGCAAACAACGTCACCGCAGATCTTATCGGCGTCGATCGACCGCACGCGGAGCCGGACAATTTCCCTGAACGTGCAATCAATCGCGTCATGGAGGAAGTCGGCGGTGCTGCAATTCCAGCCGGTGCCGCTCTGAACAAGGCGCGCGCCGTTGGCGTCCAGGGGGCCCGAGCACTTCCCGGCATGGTTGGCCGATACGTCGAGAGCGCCGCTGTCAATCCTGCGCGTTTCGCGCGCCGGGAGGGTGCCATGGCACTGGGCGCGGGCGCCGGTGCCGCGACGGCAAATGAGATGGTCGACCGTGATACGACGGCCGGCACGATTGCTGATTTCTTCGGCGCCATCACCGGTGCCGGAGCAGTTGGCGGCACTTCTGCTCTTGCTCGTGTACTGGGCGACGTTGGCGCTGCGGCCACCGGACGCCCCGGCTTCGCATCCAATGTTGTGAGGGATAGCGTTGCCGACAGGCTCATCCAGAATTCGGACATCATGAGCGGCCAAGTCGACCCGGCCGACCTCACGCGCCCGCTCGACACGCAGATCCTGATCGATGCGATCAACCGCCCGTCGGATGCGGAACGGCTGGTGCCGGGCCTGCGGGCGTCGACGGCCGACACAGCGGGCGACGCCGGTCTGGCCTCTCTGGAGAATGCCCGCTCCCGCACCAACCCTGGACCCTATCGGGATCGTGTCGACCAGAACGCGGCCGCAATCGAAGACGTCATTATGGGCATGCGGCCCGACGAGCGCCCCGGCGCGTATCGTGAGGCAGCGGAAGCCGCGCGCGATCGCCTCTTCGTCGAGGCCGCGACAGGCCAGCAGACAGCCGCCGACGCAGCAGCAGAAGCCGTGCGCCGGGTCACGCCGACCAGCACAGCGGCACAGCGCGGCAGCGTCTTACGCGAGGGCCTGGAGACGGCCCGCGATGCAGCTCGTGCCCGCACAGACGAGGCATATGCTCAGGCGAATATTGCCAGCCGTCAGGTCGACCCGGCGCCGCTTGCCAATGCACTCGACGAAGCTGTCGGTGGATTGACCGAAGTCGAGCGCGGACTGGTGCCGCAGGGCGTAATAGACCGAGTTCGCTCCCTTGGTGCGCCGATCGAAGACGGCCCGCAGCCAACAGGGTGGGTCGACGCTTCCGGCGCTCCGATCACACGCGCACCGCGCGGCCCGGAGCCTGTTGCTCTGAAGGAAGCCACAGATCTGAAATCCGAGCTGCAGCGCCTTCAGCGCGCCGCGATGGCCGATCCGCGGGCAGAGAAGGGCGGACGCAACGCTGCCCGCGTCCTGGGCCAGATGGTCGACACAGTGGATGGCTTCATCGCTTCCAATCTCGACGAAGCGGACCAGGCCGCTTTGAACGCGGCGCGCGGCGCCAAGTTCGACGAGGCGGAGCGTTTCACCCGTCGGGGCGACCCCACGCAGTCTGCGCTGGCACGCTACGAGGGCGGCTTGCCGACAGTCCGAGACGATCGTGTGCCTGGCCTGTTCACCAACCCGCAAGCCATGGATCGACTTTTCGCTCAGGCCGATACGCCGGCCGTGCGCGATGCGATCCGCAACGAGGTGCTTTCGGGCGCCGACACTGCGACCGCTGCCGGGCTCAACCGGTTCATGGCCGACAACGCCGAGCAGATTGACCGCTTCCCCGGTCTCCGCGATGAGCTTACGCGTGCAGCGACTGCCCGGACGGCAGAGGCGAAAGCCGCTGGTCGCGTCACGGCGCTGGAACGTGATCTGGGTACGGACACGCGCCCAGGCCGCAGCACCGTCGGGCGATATCTCCAGTACAGCGACGCGAACGCCCGGAAGGGCATCCGCGACGTGATGGCCGCGAAGGACCCGGGTAAGGCTGCCGACGAGTTGGTAAAATTTGTCGGAAACGACAAGCAGGCAATCGACGGGTTGCGAGCGGCTTTCTGGGAAGATCTGGACGCAGCGGGTCGGTCGGCGAATGCCGCTGCCGAGACGAAGAGCGGCACAATGCCGTGGATCCCGCGCAAGATGCTTACCTATCTGGACGACCCGGCCAAGGCCGCGGTAGCCGAACGCATCTACCGGGATGATCCCGAGCACCTGGCAATGATCCGCGAACTGGCCGGCGCGCTGAAGACTGTCAACACCGGTCAGCGCATCGGCAATGCCGTCAATCCGTCGGGCACGGCGCAAATGCTGCGCGGCCAACCGCCGGTCAGCTTCGCGGAGATCAGCTCCAAGGCCTACCAGGCGAAGATCGGTCGCGTCGGCGTGCCTTACGTGGCGCTGCATCTCGCCGGCAAGCTGGCGCGCGGGGTGGTGCAAAAGCAGAGCGCCAAGGCCTACGAGCTTCTGCTGGACAAGGCGCTGACCGATCGGAACGTTGCGACCGCGCTACTCGCTGAAAACAATCCGGCGAACAGGGCGGCTTTGACGCGACTGACGAAGGGTTGGTTCGGTGCTGAGATGGCGTCTTCGCTTAGCGAAATAACGGGAGACGAATAGGACTAGCTGACAGCCCTTCCTCCAAGCCCGGCACTCCAGCTACTCATCTTACTCGCTGTCGATCTCTCCCGAACTACGTTCTACTCCGGGTTGCAGCGACGAAGGTGCAGCAGTGGCCTTCGATGAATTGGAAAGTGAGTTGTTCGCGCCGGGGGCACTCGAAAGTTCCGAGCAGTCGGAGAACACGCCCGTTTGGCGGAGAACGATCTTGTACTCTTTCTGCTCTTCTGGCTGGCTAGCAATCTTGAAAATGGGTGCGACTGCGACATGCCAGTCATTGTCTCCCGTGGTCAAACGCTTGATCGTAGACAGCACCAGGTCACAACTCACGTCGTTCCTAGTAACACTCCATGTGTACGAATATAGCCTTCCGGAAACCATCGTTTTAGCGTCGTCCATCGGAAGTATCTCGCCTCTTCGAGATCCTTCTATGGAGTAGCTTTGCACTCCAGCATATAAAGTGTCATAGAAATCACGATCGTACTTTACCGAGATAGCGCTAAGTTCGTTTATCGTGCTCCCTTCAAAAGCGAATTGTACATAAAAAGTCGCCTTGATCGCGTATATTGTCTGCCCGAGTTCACTTTTGGTGCCGGCAAGCAAAACGTCCCCGTAGATATTGTCTGAGTTATCGATGGAATTTGAAGATCTGACGCTTGTGATCTCGCGAGCCGATACAAGAGAGTTTATCCTGTCTTCCGCCTCCTTGAGCTTCGTATTCGAGAGGGCCAACGCTTGGTCTAGCTTCTCTTTGGCGCCGCTCACCGCGCTATCAAGCTTATCTGTTTGCGCCCACACTTGAAAACCAATGAAAAGACCAGCGACTGCGGTCGCAACGGTGAACATCAACGCCAAAGCGCCGATGGCGGTTTGAGTGTTTGTTTGAATTCTTTCGAAAGCTACATCATTTGCAGTGACACGCGCTTCTAGCTTTGCCAAAGCTGCCTGCAGAGCGTCCGTAATATTTTGCTGCGGCTGGGTCATTCATATCTCCGGGATTTCGTGAGCCAGAGAATGTTCTATCATCGCGCAGCTGTCTTCGGAGTACCTCTGTCGAACGATATTCGTATGGTTTTTTTTTTTTGCCAAGGCGTTCTCACAGAAGGCTCCCTTGCACCTCTTCGACGGGCAGAAGGATCAGGCCGCGATCTGGCAAAGGGCGCTGCAGAGTCCGCGCCTCCTCCCAAGGCGCGTTCATCCAGACGTCGATCTCTTCGGCTGAGGTCAAGATTACCGGCATTGCCTTCGGATGGATCGGCGCCACCACAGCGTTTGGCTCGCACGTCAGGAAGGCAAACAGATCATGCGAGCCCTCGCGCGGCCTCTTCATCGAGCCCCGTACGCCGTTCCATTCAGTCCATATGCCGGCGAAGAAAGCGAGCGGGCGATCCTCTTCGATGGCGAACCAGCGTTTGGTCTTCTTCGGCTTGGTGTCCTCGTACTCGCAGAATGTTGTCCACGGAATGACGCAACGGTTCTGAGGTCCCAGCCAGCGGCGCCAGTGTGGCGACCCCACGTTGCGAATGTTGGTGACGCCCGGGTCGGGCCGGCCCTGCAGGATCGCCGGCGGCGTCGGCATGCCCCAGGTTAAACGGGTCATCTCCCGGCCGTCGGCAGTGTTCCGCACAACTGGCGCCGGTCGATCAGGAAAGACGTCAAGGGAAGGCTCGAGGTTGCCCAGACTGTCTCGCAACGCTCTTGTGAGCGCTCGCATGGCTTCCTGGTTGGTCGTGACGTTGTAGAGATTACACATCGCTTTACCTCGGCAGGGTCGCTATCTCGATCACGCTATCGTATTTCTTGCACGCCTGGCAAAACACCCGGCCCCAAGCTCTTCGTTTCGTACGACCCGACCCTGCGCCGGGCATCCCCCAAATATCTAGGGGGAGCAATGCGCCATTCAGTAAAAATTGAGCTTTGGCCTGCATATTCGCAGGCACTGACGTTTTGCTGAGGGGGAGTTCTAACAGTGTCCGAGAACAAAGTTCGTAAGCCGCTCTGGGTAAAGATCACCGCGTGTGGTTTTGCCGCTGTTCTATTTTCAAGCGCGTTAATCGGCGGCATGGCGTGGTATCGTCAGGATGCTGCCAAAGAAGACACACTGATGCGGGAAGCGTCCAGCGACAGGTCACTCGTAGACAACGACATGATCGCTCAGAAAAAGGCGACGTCCGCGCTCGCACTTGCTCTCGCTGGCCAGCCGGATACTGCAACCCTAATCGAGAACAATGGCCGCGACGAAATCATCGCACGCTATGCAAACAGCATGGGCGGTATTGTCAGCGAAGGTAACGTTCAGCTGATCACCTTCGTCAATGCCAAAGGCGAGGCGGTCGCCCGCATCCACACACCCGACAAATTCGGCGACGATATGAAAGCGCGCCGGAAAACCATTGTGGCCGCGCTGGGGAGTGGGAAGCTGGTAGCTGGGACTGAGCCGGGCCGAACGGCCGTCAGTATGTTTGCATCCGCCCCGGTCGTGCGCGACGGCAAAGTTGTCGGCATCGTGGACGCCGGGACCAGCCTGACGAACGATTACTTCAAACCTCTCGCTGGGCGCATTGGCGGACAGATCAATGTCCATATCATGGTGGATGGGAAGTTCCAGAGGCAGGCGTCGACGGCCGACACGGCGCTTCTCAACGAGGATCAACTCAAGGCCGCTTATGAAGGGGCTACCGTCCGTGACGAGCGGGCAATTGGCGAGAACTTCTACCTCGTCGAAGCTACCCCGTTCACCAACTTCTCGGGAGAGAAGATTGGCGTGTTGGAGATCGCATCGGATATTACATCGATCGTGAAAGACGCGGAAAGCGCTACGTGGACGACCGTTGCCGGTACTGTAATTGTCTCGCTCCTGTCCCTGCTTGGCTTCCTTCTGTTCGCGAAGTCGCTTGGCAATGCGATCGGTCGCCTGACGGGCACGATGGGCCGGCTTGCTTCGGGCGACCTCGGTGCAGAGGTTGCCGGCGAAACGCGTCCTGACGAGATTGGCGCCATGGCGAAGGCCGTGCAGGTATTCAAAGACAACGCGCTGAAGACTGAAGCGCTAGAGCGCGAGGCGGATGCTCAGCGCAGCCAGACCGAGGAGCAAAGGCAGCGCAACGCCGCCCAGGAGCACGAGCGCGCCCAGGCAATGGCGGAGGCAACGAACGGATTGGCGACAGGCTTGAAGCATCTCTCGGCCGGCGACCTCACCTTCACTTTAAGCAAGCCTTTTGCCGACGACTTCGAGAGCCTCCGCGCCGATTTCAATGCCGCCGTCGAGCAGCTGCGCGGCACACTCGGCTCTGTCGCCCAGGCAACCAGCTCGATCGACAGTGGTTCGCGCGAGATCAGCCAGAGCGCCGATGACCTGTCGAAGCGCACCGAACAGCAGGCCGCTTCACTAGAGGAAACGGCAGCGGCGCTCGACCAGATCACCACCAATGTCGCCAACTCGTCGAAGCGCGCCGAGGAAGCCCGCACCGTCGCCATCCAGGCCAATGACAGCGCACGCAAGTCGGGTGCCGTTGTCGCCAATGCAGTGAACGCCATGGGCGACATCGAACAGTCGTCCGGGCAAATCTCCAACATCATCGGCGTCATCGACGACATCGCCTTCCAGACCAACCTTCTCGCGCTGAATGCCGGCGTCGAAGCCGCCCGCGCGGGCGAGGCCGGCAAGGGATTTGCCGTCGTTGCCCAGGAAGTTCGTGAACTCGCCCAGCGCTCCGCCAAGGCCGCAAAGGAGATCAAGGACCTGATCGGCAAGTCCTCTGTCGCAGTGGGTAACGGCGTCAAGCTGGTCAGCGATACCGGCACGGCTCTAAAAACGATCGAGGCGTATATCGTCACGATCAACCAGCACATGGATGCGATCGCGACCTCGTCGCGCGAGCAGTCGGTGGGTCTTGCGGAGGTTAACACCGCCGTCAACCAGATGGATCAGGTAACGCAGCAAAACGCAGCCATGGTAGAAGAAGCGAATGCCGCCGGAGCAACGCTCGCCAACGAGTCGGCTCGTCTGCGCGATCTTATCTCGCAGTTCCAGCTTGGCGCCACTATGCAAAGCGCTACGCTGCGGCAGTCGGCTTCGGTCATGGCTGTCTCGCAGCGTTCGGCACCGCAGCCATCCCCGGCGCGCGGCATGATGGGCAAGCTCACCCAGGCATTCGGCGGGCGTGCTGCTGCGACCGCAACTGACAATTGGGAGGAGTTCTGATCAGCTCTAAAGAAGTCCGCGAGCCCATCGGTCACGGACTTCGCCTCCGACTGCTCACTCGCCTAGGTCGACCAGTAGGCACAAAACCCGCCGCACGAGATCGTACAAAAAACTCGTCGATGAAAGGAACGCGCCGGCGCTTCAAGGATTTGAGAGGCACCGTCAACGGAGTGCGAAGAATGGTCGATGAAGATGAGCTGTTCTCTCGATGCTTCGAAGAGGGCCGGCGGGCTGCTCGTATAGGCAGAGCCATTGCCAGCAATCCTTATCTGGATGTCACGAGCGCCGAACTGCCGGCGTGGGTCGAAGGCTTTGCGTCAGTTGAGACATCGATCCTCCCGCCGTCCGAACGCGCAGGTATTTTCAACGCGGGCCACGATGCGGGGGAGCGCGGCGAACCGGCCGCGTCGTGCCCACATCTGAATGATGACGACCCGGAGCGGATGGAAATATGGCTGCTGGGTTACGCACCTCATGTGGAGCCTGTCGTCTGACTTCGAGTTTACCCCCAAATCCGTCTGGATGCTGCCGCGGCGAAGTCGAGCTATCCTCCCTCTGTTAGCGAAACAGGAGGGTTGCATGGAGAAGATTGCCACTATTGGGCTGGATCTCGCCAAACAGGTTTTCCAAGTCCACGGGATGGATCGCAACGGTAAAAAGGTTCTCACCCGGAAGCTCGATCGTTCTGAGGTGAAGCCGTTCTTCCAGAAACTGCGGAAATGCGTCGTGGGGATGGAGGCATGCGGAGGCGCTCACTTCTGGGCTCGCGAAATCGCGGCGCTCGGCCACAAGGTGCTTATAATTCCCGGCCAGTATGTAAAGCCGTTTGTTAAGCGGGGAAAAACTGACGCGCTTGATGCTGAGGGCATAGCGATAGCTGCCACTCAGCCTGGAATGCCGTCAGTGAAAGTAAAAAGCTCTTCCGAGCAAGCCGTCATCACGACAATGAAAACGCGCATGTTGTATGTTCGCGAGCGAACCTCCGCTATCAATGCGCTGCGGGGCCTTTTGGCTGAGTTCGGTCATGTTGCACCCGCGAAACGAGCTAACGTAGTCAAACTGCGAGAACTGTTGACCGCAATTGATGCGCAAATACCCGAGCCGGCGAAACTCGAATTGTTGGGCGTCTTTGAGCACATAGAAGCACTGGATGCGCGCATCGGGCGGCTGACGAACGAAATAGCAAAGCGTGTTGACGCTGACGAGAACATATCAAGGCTTACGACGATACCCGGCGTCGGCGCTATCACTGCTGCAATGGTTCGAGCCGTCGTGCCTGACCCATCCCAATTCAAGTCAGCGAGACATTTTGCGTCTTGGCTTGGGCTCACACCTCGATCCCTGTCGTCTGGAGGATCGCAACGGTTGGGAAGGATATCAAAGCGCGGCAATTCAACGCTGAGGTCGTTGCTGGTAGTCGGCGCGTGCGCTGTAGTCGTGCGGGCCCGCCGAAAGGATCGCCGGGTCTCCTGGATAGCGTCTCTATCAAAGCGGAAACCATTTCTCGTCGCGGCCGTGGCGGTTGCGAATAAAAATGCACGCATCCTGTGGGCGTTGATGATGAAGGGCGGCGTCTTCGAACCACGTCAACCAGCCACAACTGGCTAATTCGGCGACGCGTCGCTGGCTTACTGCGGCTAAGATGTTGGGAACGGTGACGCGAGAAGGTATCGAGATAGCGCAGAGGACTTGGCATTCTTTCAGCCATATTGTGAAGCATGCTGAAGATCCATTTGGCCTACGAGGCCGTTGGTTCTAGTAGCAGTTTCACACGATTGACCGAATGGCCCGCTCACTTGATGGCCGTTACCTCTACTGAAGCTGCAAGAGGCAAAGCCTTTGCGCTGCGGGTCGTTCTCATCGAGAGCGACCCGCGCAGTGTTGCCCGTCAGCACCCACTAACGTAAGGCGTTCACCACCCACCGGGACGTGCGGCTGCGCTGCGATTGCCGCAACGGTTTCCGGCCGCGTCGCGCTGCCAATTGTACTGGCAGTTTCCTGTGTAGGTCTGATAACTGCTCCCGCCGCCGCAATAGTGCTTTGAGCAATAAGCAACCGCGCCCCCGATAAGCGCCACAGCGACGATTGCCGTGGCGACCTGGTTTTCCTGCTGCTTAACCAGTGCCGGGCAGTCCCACGCCTGCACGCCGCGCTGAGCAAGTTCGGTCATGATCTGCTGCTGGAAGACCGGGTCCTGGCTCTTCAGATAAGTCCGGCAAAGTGAAACCTGGTCAACGGCTTTGGGGTTCTTGGCGAAGTCTGCTTGCGAGGTTGTGCAGCTCGTGAGCGCAAGCGTAAACAGCGCGGCGACGACGCCACGCACGGTATGCATCATTTTCATTGTGTATCCCCAGTTGCCCGCGGAGATAATGCCACGACCTTTGCGAGAGTCGAGTGCAGGGTTAAATTACCGTTAATTTTCGAACGGGGTTCGTCGCGTCACTGTCCGCCACGGAAGGCGGAAATCATCGCCGGCGTAATGTCGCTGGCATAGCAAAGCGGCGCATAGCCGCCACCTTTCGCCCAGGCGCTCCGCTTGCCGCATCGACGGCCGGCACGGTCGCGGTTCTCGGGGCACGGGCAAGAGCCGGGATAGTTGGCGATGGATGCTGCAATGAGCCGCTGGACGATCAAGCTTTCGGATAGCTCCGGGGCGATCTTCGGCGCCGTTTGCTTGGTCTGCGGCTCGGGGTCTTTCCGGGGCGGCTCGGGCGGTGTTTCAGAAAGCAGAGAAGCAAACACCCAGCCTTCTCGCTGCGTCAGCCGGTCCCTCACTTGCGCCCAATCTCCATCAGTGTCGAACACGTCGATCTCTCTGCCAGCGTCGTAGCGATCGAGGATTGAGAAGGTTTTGCCTGGGCCGCTTCGAAGCGCGACGGCTTTACCGCGGATGAAGGCGCGCTTCGGCTGCGCAGCCTCGCTTGACCGCGCCGGCGGGTCGATGACTGCGGGAGGCGCTGCCTCCAGTTTGACCGGCACCGTGCCATCGGACGGTCGGGCTGTTTCTTGCGGTAGCTGATGCGAAACAGCCGGCGACGAGGGAGACGCTCGCCGCTCCTCTTTGCCTGCAGACCCCAACAAATACAGGCCCGCTAAAACTGCAAGCCCTACAACAAAGCGCTTTCGCATGATGCCGCCCTACCCGGGTGCATAGTCATGCGTATCTTACGCTCGGGCAAGCCCTTAGGATCGTCAAAGATACCAACGGTGAGACCTCTTTGGGTCACGGATGCTCAGAGCTAGCTCGATAATTCGCATGTCTCTGTACACGACGAATGTTACCGGGCGTCGCTCTAGCATCTGTTTCCGCAGTCTCGTCTTGAGATAACCTGATACGGACATCAGTCGCTCAGTGGACATTTCGGCATTATGAGCAAGGCGCTCGGCTAAGTCCATCATCGGCTCGCCCCCTAATCACTGGTGTAATATAAGCAGGGTCGAATGGAATATTGCAATTAGCTGTTAGCGAAATGTCAGTCGCGGTTAACGATATGTTTCGCGACGCAGAGACGTGTAGATCGGTGAGCTGACACCAACATTCCCGACGTCACACTGCAGCGATGGTCTAAATGGTGGCCCGCGCGGAGCGCCTGCCCAGATCGCCGTTACGGAATGCTGCTTGTTATCACGCGATCTATAGAAGAGGGGCGCTCCCAAAGCACGGAAGCGCCCAAAGCTATAAGTGCCACTAAAGGAACAACAAAGAGCACAGGGCCGCTGATACGCATTACTTTTCTCCAGCAAAGTCCCCGCAGTTAGTGTGGCAGCGATTGGGTTAACGAGCTGTTATCGCGCCGTCCCAATTACTTACACTTCGTTCGAACAGTAGTGAGTTTGCCCAATTCCGCCAAGCACGCCGCAACGCGCTGGAGTAGGATGGCTTGCTGCTCGTCGATATCCCGCCGTAGGAAGCTGTGAGAACTGGAACTAGGATATCGACGGCATCCGGCCCTGGCGACTAAGGTAAGAGCTTATGGGGGTCGCCACATGCTTCTTCGTCTGGTCCGATATTTCTATCCAGTACCTCTTACGTGGCATTGGCACGGCAATCGAATGCGCCGGCTGACCGCAGATGGCAAGATCGTTTATAGAGACCTGAATGCTGCCGACATCGCAGATTTGGAGGCCTACTATCGTGATCGATGATGGCGCCTGTTCAGAGACCCAAAAATTGATGTAGGTCAAAACCGAGAGCCGCCAACCGTTTACAATAGATCCGTCAACGCGTGTCGGCTCCCCCGATAATGCAGCAACATGTCTGGGGCCCGGTTCGTGTTGACACCGAGCATAGTACGATCAAACGCATGTTGTGCGGCGACCTACGGGACTAGACAGGCAAATTGTTGCACGCCCCGCTCCGCTGCGTCCCGGTGATTTTCCAATTATCCGCGGTGCCGCCCGAGCCATTCGGCACGGTCTGCACCAGAACCTGGCACTGAGCTGACCGAGTGACCGCTGGCGTCACGTTCGTGGCGGGCAACGTCATATACACGGGCTCAGTCTGAAAGACGAATACGCGGCCGTTCGCAACCGCGTAGGCGCTCGACGGCACCATGCCGGTTCGAGCGATGAAGTCGGCGATCGTCGCGCCGTTGTAGGCGGAAAGCCTGGCGTCCAGACCGGCATTCACGCGCGCCTGATATTCCTCGTTCGTCTGGCAACCTGCCAGAACCGCAACCAAAATGACTGCTGCAAATCGGATCATTTGCCCCTCTCTCCCGCCGCCTTGAGTGTGATCACGTTGCCGGGCTTCCGTGGCTCGCAGAAATTCGCCCAAGCTATCATCAGCCGCCGGCGCTTCTCGAGCGCGTCGCCGCGGCGATAGGCCCGCTCCGTTTCATCCCCAACCACATGGGCGAGGGCCGCTTCGGCAATCTCGCGAGGAAACGTTGAGGCCTCACCGCACCAGTCACGGAAGGACGACCGGAAGCCGTGGACCGTCACGGCCTCATTCATTCGTCGCAGAACCATGTCCATCGCCATAACCGAGAGTGGCTTGCCCTTCCGCTGGCCAGGAAACACAAAAGCCTCTGGGCCGCTGCGAAGCAGCTTCATTTCCTCAAGGATGGCCAGAGCCCGCGGCGTCAACGGTACGCGATGCTCGCGACCTGCCTTCATCCGCACAGCCGGCACAGTCCATACGCCAGCAGCGAGATCGAATTCCCTCCATACGGCGCCGAATGTTTCGCCGGATCGCGCAGCTGTCAGTACGGTGAACTCCAACGCCCGAGCGGCGATCGCCTCGCGCTCCCGCAGATCGTTGATGAAAGCCGGCACATCGACATAGGGCATTGCCGCGTGATGCCCGCGCGCCAGCTTCCGGCGCTTCGGCAGCAGCTTGTCGAGATGCCCGCGCCACAGCGCCGGGTTTTCGCCGGATCGGTGCCCCTTGGCTTTGGATGCGTCAAGAACGCGCTCGATCCGACCCCGCACCCGTGAGGCTGTTTCCGACTTCGTGAGCCAGATAGGTTTCAGCACGGCGAGGATATCCGCCGTAGTAATCTCGTTGACCGGCTTGGGCCGAAGCGGCGCCGCGTACTCCCGAAGCGTCATTTCCCATTGGCCGACATGCTTCGAATTCCGAAACTGCGGCTTCATTGCTTCGATATAGGCGTCAGCCTCGTCGCCGAAATTTGGGACGGCCGACGGTGCGGACCGCTTTGCTTCGATGGGATCAATGCCGGCTTGCAGGTCCGCACGAGCAGCTGCAGCAAGCTCGCGAGCCCGGGCGAGCGTGACCGCGTTAAGGCCACCTAATCCCATTTCCCGAAGCCGATCATTGCGGCGATAAAGGAACACCCAGCGCTTTCCGCCGGTCTTGTCGACGACCAGGTAAAGCCCGCCGCCATCGCCGTGCCTGCCAGGTTTGGAAATCGTGGTGACCGATCGCGCATTCAGTTTGTTCAGCAGCAGAGCCATATCCGCCCCAATATTTACCCCAACAATTGCCCGTCACAGTACCGGACATTGGTGGATAGGCCAATACGGGTGCGCGAACTAAGTAACTGACACTATTGGGTAAATATGGATGTCTGTGGACGGCTGTGGACCCCTATTTGGCGGACACCCTCTCCGCCATTGCATTATCTGGTGATCCCAGCCCTTCAGTTCTGGTTGTTGTCTTTACACTCGCATGAGACGTATCAAGCGAGCTTGTCATGTTTTTGGGTGTAAACAATTGGATTCGCTTGGGCAGGGGCGAGTGGCAAACGCTTTAATCCCGTATCACCGGAAAGAGCCTCAGATTCTGCTGCGTTGCGGCTAATGACACTGCGTCAAGGCTACTTTCATCCAAAACTAGGTCCATAGTGCCTCCCTTCATCGTTCAGAAAGGGAAAGCTCTGCAGATTTGGCCTCGAATACCTTAATGGAAATTCCGTCCTTTCGGCATGACTTGCCCCGGATCGGAGATCTGTAAGTTGCCGGCACCGGAGGTATCGCAAGACTTGGAAAGTACATTGCCTGTTGAATACGATCTTGGCGGCCGTGAACCGTTAACGGATTTGAGTATCTCTTCGGAACTTGGATCATCGGACCGCTTGGATTCGTTCTGCAGCAGACCCAGCATCGGCGTAATGTCCTCGATATGCTCAATGACCGTATGAATGACCCCGCTCTGGCTTTGCAGCTTTCCCCGGATTTTCACCAATCGGGCGCCCATCACCACGGATCGATATCTTTCAAAAATCTTCGGCCAGACGATGGCATTGGCAACACCCGTCTCGTCTTCGAGCGTGATAAAAATTACCCCCTTAGCCGAGCCCGGCCGTTGTCTCACCAGCACGATGCCGCCGATTGTCACTCTTTGGCCATTTCGGATCGAGAGGAGATCGACGCTTCGGGTAATCCCCATCACCCGGAATTCCTCGCGCAGGAAGGAAACCGGGTGAGCCTTGAGGGAAAGCGAAAGATGACGGTAATCCTCGATCACCTCCTCTCCAGGCAGCATCAGGGGCAATTGCGCCTGAGGCTCCGGCCGAAGGTCCGCACGCTCTGCAATCTCGAACAGGGGAGCACGATTCAGAGCGCTTTTTACATCGAGGCCTCTGACCGCCCATAATGCCTGTCTGCGGGACAAGCCTATCGAACAGAACCCATCGGCATCGGCAAGCCGTTCGAGACTGGCCTTGTCCAAACCGGATCGAAGCCAGAGATCGTAAACACTCTGATAGCCTTCACTGCGATTGGCCATAAGCTTTTCCGTGATATCCTCTTCCTTTAAACCTTTGACCTGACGGAAACCGAGCCTTATTCCATACCGGGTTCTGATGACGTCCCGCATGCTCTCATGACGTCGATCGATCCCGCCTGGATCGAATGGAACCTCCTCCAGAATGCAGTCCCATTCCGATTGGTTGATATCGACAGGAAGGACACTCACACCATGTTCCCGCGCATCCCGGATAAGTTGCGCGGGTGCATAAAAACCCATTGGCTGCGAGTTCAGCAAAGCGGCGCAGAAGACATCCGGATAATAGGTCTTGATCCAGCAGGACGCATAAACGAGGATAGCAAAGGACGCCGCATGGCTTTCCGGAAAACCGTATTCGGCAAATCCCTCGATCTGGCTAAAACACTGTTTTGCGAAGTCTTCGGAGTAATTTCGCTTGCGCATTCCGTTGATGAAATCACGTTCGAATTCCTTGACGCGGCCGGATCGCTTGAAGGTTGCCATGGACCTTCGAAGCTTGTCTGCCTTCGCTGGAGTAAAACCGGCCGCAGTGATGGCGATCTGCATTGCCTGTTCCTGAAACAACGGGACGCCTAGCGTTCTCTTCAAAACTTTCTCAAGTTCCGGATTTGGATATTCTATCGGCCGTCCATGGCGCCGATCCTCCCGGCGCTTGAGATAGGGATGAACCATGTTGCCCTGGATCGGACCGGGACGCACGATCGCCACTTCGACGACAAGATCGTAGAATTTCTCAGGCCTGAGCCTGGGCAGCATGCTCATCTGCGCCCGGCTTTCGATTTGAAAAACTCCGAGCGTATCGGCTCTGCAGATCATTCCGTAGACATTGGGATCCTCGTCCTTTTGCAGAAGACCCGCCAATGTTTCTTCGCGCCCGTAGTGATGTCTCAAAAGCTCGAACGCCTTTGTCAGACAGGTGAGCATGCCGAGCGCCAGGACATCGATCTTCAGAAGCTTCAGCGTATCGAGATCATCCTTGTCCCATTCGATCATATAGCGCCCAGGCATCGCCGTTTTCATGATCGGCACCACCTCGTCGAGCCTGTCCCGCGTAATGAGAAAACCGCCGACATGCTGGGTCAGGTGCCGTGGAAAGCCCATCAATTCCCGTGCATGGGCAATCACCTTTTTCGTCAGCGCATCTCCGACATCAAGACCGGCGACCTTGGCGTCACGTTCCGAAAGCCCATCCTCAGACCAGCCCCAGACTGTGCTCGATAGTGCGGCCTGAACATCCTCCGACAATCCAAAAGCCTTGGCGACTTCACGACCGGCCATGCGGGTCCGGTAACTGGTTACTGCCGCGGTAAGGCCCGCATGGCGATAGCCGTAATGCCTGTAGATATACTGGATGACCTCCTCGCGTCGGCCATGCTCGAAATCGACATCGATATCCGGTGGCTCGTTCCGCTCCGTCGAAATGAAGCGCTCGAAAAGCAAGGTTGTAAAAGTCGGATCAACATCCGTAATTCCAAGACAATAGCAAACTGTTGAATTGGCGGCAGATCCCCGTCCCTGGCACAGGATTTTCAGCTCATGCCGCGCATGCCATACGATGTGGCGCACGGTCAGAAAGTAGGGTTCGTATTTCATCTCATTGATGAGATCGAGTTCGTAACGGATCTGCCGGGACACATCCGCCCGTACGCCTTTTGGAAATCGCCTTTGTGCCCCCTCCCATGTCAGCCGTTCGAGCGTCTCCGACACGGTTTCTCCCGGCACGCTTTCATCCGGATAATTATGCTCCAGCTCCCGAAGAGAGAAACTCAGCTTGCCGAAGAATATTGACGTGTTCGTCACAGCCTCCGGATAGGCATGAAAAAGCCGCGCCATCTCGTAAGCCGGCTTGAGGTGTCTGTCTCCATGTGGAGCAAGCCGGAATCCCGCCTCCTGGATCGTCACATGGTGGCGAATGGCGGTCACGACATCGGCCAGAGATCGCCGGTAGGGCAGGCTGAAAATCGGAAGATTCGTCGCGATCAGAGGCACACGATTCTGCCGCGCGATCTGGGAGAAAACCGCAAAGACGAAAGGATCGCGCCCATCATAGGTTGGCGATAGCGCAAGATAGATATTCTTGCGGAAGCGTTCCCGGTACCGGCCAAGCCGTTCATCGAGATCCGCCAGATAGGCATGGTCTTCGGCACGGGAAAAATCCGGCACGACCGCCAGCATCATTTCATGGCACCATTCGAGAAGATCCCACTCTTCCAGAATACAGGATCCCTTCTCAGTTCTCAGATTGCCCGTACTGAGCAGCCGGCAAAGATTGGCCCAACCCTTGCGGTTCTGCGGATAGGCGAGAACATCCGGCGTGTTATCCGAAAAAACGAGACGTGCACCTGGGTGAAACCGGCAAGGTTCTATGGCTTCATCCTCATCGTCTTCCCGGCCCCTCTCCTTCTGGCGCTCGAAAAGTGCGGTCATCTCCTTGATCTGGTTATAGGCGCGGACCACGCCGGCAACCGAGTTCCGGTCGGCAACTCCCAATCCGGAAAGGCCGAGCACACTCGCGGATACGACCATCTCCTCAGGTCTTGCCGCCCCCTCGAGAAAAGAGAAATTGGTCTTGGCACCGATTTCGAAAAAACTGGCTGAATCCATCATGCAAAAACCCCATGGATACACCATGAAGGAGGCGGGTCGTCTCCGTAGCGGCCCAGCCGGAACACCCAGAAAAGCCGCCCGAGCTCGCTTTCGAGGCGGAAATAGTCCCGCTCTTTCGCCTTCTCGTCATCAAGCCACCATTCCGGTGCAATCCGCTCCGGCCCCTCGGCCCGGGTGACGATGTGCATGACATGCCGCCAGCGGAATTGCTGCGGTGGGCCATCGGGAACGAGGGCGGCAAAAGCTTCCACTGGCTCTGGATTGCGCAGGAGCCGCAAAGGGCGATCGGTCCGCGGCAGGAACTGCAGGCTCGTACCCGTGTCTGGCCGTCTTTCGAGGGCTGCAATTGCCGGAAGGAGAATTTCGGCTCGTTCCGGAATATGGCTTTGTCGTTGCTCATAGACTTGAAGGCAATGCGCACCGAACCGGGCAGAAACCCTGTCGATGAAATCCGAAAGCGACGTCTCTCGTCCCTCCTCCCCGGCGAAATCCCTTTGAAGCGCATCGAAAACATCGTGCTGCACCACGTTGAGCCGCAACAATTCGAAACCGAAACCTGCATCCAGATCGTCATGAATGGCATCAAGGCGCTCTGAAAACAGGCCTGAAATCCGCTTCGGGTCCCTCAACGGGCGCGAGGCGCCTGCCGAAATCCGGACCACCCGCCCATCGACCCGGAAAAGAACAAGCTCGAAACCCCTGCCGCCGACACCACGACGTTCCAGGCTCTGCTTGAGTGAAGAGGCAATCTCGGTTGTCAGACCGAGAATATCCTCCTGCGTCTGTATCGGTTCGCCCAGTTGACGCTCCGCAGAAAGCGATGCCACCGGACGTCGCGGTGATATCGCTTCCTCGTTTGCACCAAGGGCCTGATCGAGCCTCAGCAGCAGTTGCGCACCAAACCGGCGGGCAAGCGGCGCCCTTGGCATGGACATGAGATTGGCAACCCGCTTCAGGCCAAGCTTGCAGAGCGAGGCGATCGTTGCTTCATCGATGCGAAGCGCATGGACGGGCAAGGCACTCAATGCGCTCACCATATCCTCTCTGGCAATCACCCCGCCGCGTCCGAACCGGCTGGCTGCACTCGACAATCCCGGCGTGTTTGAAATCGACCCACGCACGTCAAACCCCATTTGCCGAAGCCGGGCAAGAACATCACGAAGCATCACATCCTCGCCCCCGAAAAGATGGGTGCAGCCGGTAATATCGAGGAAGAGACCGTCCCTTCCGTCCAGCGCAACGAGCGGCGTGTAACGATCACACCAATCGGCAATCGCTTCCAGAAGGGCAAAATCCGCTCTTACATCCTCATCGAAGACATCGATATCGGGATACATCGCCCGTGCTTCGGCAAGTCCCTGCCCCCGTTTCAAGCTGCATCTTTCGGCCCCTTCGTCGATTGCGATCAGCCGCAATGCGTTGTCGCGTCTACCGGCGCAGACGATCGGCGGGTGCTCAGGACGCTTTTTCGAACGCCATGACAGACCCCAGAGCTTTCGGGCGATCCTGTCGGTCGGCAGATACGGAAAGTGAAGTGCCAGAATGCGCTGGCCACTTGCGCAAAGCAGATTTGTTTGGGTCTCGGGCGAGGTGAAATTGACGGTCATGAAGGTTCCATTCCAGGCGGAAGGAAAGAGGAGCCGGGTTTTTGCTCTTCTCCAGGGTGATATTGAAAACCGGATGCCCGATACTGCCGCCAAGCACGCTGCCATCCGCAAGGCGCCGCTCCAAAGCCGGCGCCGGTTCGACAGACATGCGGAAGGAAGCGCTGCTCGCCTCCTCGCTCCCCGCATGCCGCAAAAGCAAAAGCGGCCGCCCCGCAGCCTTTGCCCGAAGATTGAGCCTTCGGCTTTCGATCAAGCCAAAGGACTTTGGGTTTCCATGGATTTCGAAGATCGTCGCGATAAAGGCCTTGCTTTCAAGTGCCGCCTCCGCGAGCCACAATGCATCCTCCAGCCTGCGGGGCGATGCGTGAAAGATCGCCTGGGGATCTATGCCAAACGGCTTGACACCTCCGGCATAGGGAACACCCGTTTCGCAAGCGGTAAACGCGTCCGCAATCCAGAGCATCGGCCCCTTTGCGGATTTACGAGCCTTCATGAGCCCCACTAGCGAGAGGATGAAGCCGCTTGCCGCTCCCGCATCGTAAAAGGACCCGGAACGGATTTCGGTGAGGGAATCGAGCAGCAGGCCGCCATTCAGCGCAGCGTCAAGAGAGGGAATATTAAAGGGCAGGCGCTCGCCTCCATTCGCCCGGACGGCAAAATCCTCCATCTTAGCCGCCGCCATTGCCGGCAGGTTTTTGCCTTCCAGTCTGGCGATCTGTTCGCGCAGGGCAAATAGCGTCTCCCGCGCCGCGGCTTCATTGGCCATGGCGTCAGCTCTCCATCTCAAATGTTCACTTTATGTTCTTATAAATTCTAGAGCGCGGGGTAAGAGTCAACCGTCACCAGACAGGAATCTTTTCCTCATTTGTTATAGCGATGATTCTTATCTCGAAAAAAAGGAGCATCGGCCTTATATGTCTCCTCACAAAAGGGAGAACTCATGGCTCGTATTGACCAAACCGACGACTGGCAGGATCGCCATGCGCCAACGATAAGCACGTTCGAGTCGCTGGCGATCGATGCTTATGGTCATCTGCCGAAAGAATTCAGGGCCCTCACCGCCAACCTCACCATCGAGATCGAGGATTTCCCGGACGATGACGTGTTCGAGGACATGGCGCTCGAAACGCCGTTCGACCTGCTTGGCCTTTTCGAAGGGCGAGGAATTTCTGAACGTTTCACCGTGGAAACGGGAGAGCTCCCGAACCGGATCCGGCTCTATCGCCGCCCGATCCTGGATTATTGGGCTGAAAACGAGGAAACGCTGGGTGACATCATCACCCACGTTCTGATCCACGAAATCGGCCACCATTTCGGCCTGAGCGACGAGGACATGGAGCGCATCGAAGCCAGCGCCGAGAGTGCAACCCAGCGCTGACCGCGGCTTCTTATTGTTCGCCGAGCTTTATCTCGGGATGATAGTCCTTACCTTCCACGGTCTTCGTCACCGCCTGCCCGCACTGCATGATCCCGGTTGCGGCATTGAAGGCGTATGTCGGCGAACCGTAAAGTTCCCACCCCTTGTTCAAGGCGGCTGTGACCTTGTGGCAGAAGGAGGCATCGTCTGGAGCAGTGAGCAATCGATAGAGTTTCATGGAGACTTCTTTCTTGCAAGAATTAGGGCGGCCTGCGCCAGAAGCGTTTTAGCCTCCTCGAAGTGAAGGCGCTCGATCATTTTTCCATCAAGGTTGATAACATTCAGGTCCCGCATTTCGGGCCGTTCGAAAGCCGAAACGATCGCCTCCGCTTCCTTGATACTGTGCGGATCCGGCCCGAAATGCCGGTTGGCAATTTCGATCTGCGCCGGATGGATGAGCATTTTGCCTGAAAATCCCATGGCGCGTCCCTGCACACATTCCGCAGAAAAACCTGCATCATCCTTGAAGTCGTTGAACACGCTGTCGATCACATCGACGCCATAGGCGCGCCCGGCCAGCACGACCTGCATCAGCCATGGCACGAGATAGGCCCGGCCAGGCTGCGGCAGCACGCTGGTCGCCTTGCGCAGATCGTTCAATCCGACCACCAGGCATTTCAGGTCTTTACCGTTCGCCGCAATGGAGGCGGCATTCAGCACACCCTTTGGTGTCTCGATCATCGCCCATAAGGCGATCGGCCTTGTCGGCGCGAACCGGGCGAGCATATCGGCCACGATGGCGATTTCGCCAGCATGCTCAACCTTGGGGAGAGCGACAGCATCCGGCATGATCCTAGCGACAAGTTTCAGATCGTCTTCCTCGAACCCGCTTTCCAGCGGATTGATGCGCACGATCCGCTCCTGCTGCGACGGGAACTCACGGGAGAAAGCATTGGCAAGATTGTCCCGTGCTTCTGCCTTTTTCTCAGGCGCGACGGAATCTTCCAAGTCGTAGATCACGCCATCACAATCAAGGCCTGGCGCCTTTTCCAGGGCGCGGCGATTGTCGGTCGGAACACTGAGAAGGGAACGGCGAACGGGCATGATATGATTTTTCAAGAATTCCATCGCTCTCATTTGCCAATATTCGAAGATCCCGACAATGAAAACTGCGCAAACCTCTTGCAAGCCGGGATGACAAGGCCCACATTTTCACATGTAGAAAGGTTTGGACATGCAAAACATTCGGTCCTTCTTCATTATCGTGACTGCCATTGCCCTGCTTGCCGCAGCGGCTTTGCTGACGGCGTCGCTGACAATTGCCCTCATGGGTACGCTTGCCATTCTTTCCATCGGGAAGGCGCTTTCGAGCAAGCTGAAGCCCGTGCCGGTTCGTGCGAAAAACAGGCAGAGCGACATGCGCGTCTGGAACGACGGTCGCGGCACCATCATCGACATGTAAGCCCTGAAACAGCCCAGCTTGGGTCGCCATCAGGCGGCGTACTGATTGGTACTGAATCGGACTTCAAATTCTCCCGAAAATACTTTATGGCAGCGCTATAAAGTCTTCGTGGAGGCAGATCATGGAAAAATTTGAAAAGCTGACGGGCGTTGCCGCCCCCCTTCCGGTTGTCAATGTCGACACCGACATGATCATTCCGAAGGATTATCTCAAGACCATCAAGCGGACTGGCCTTGGCAAAGGCCTTTTCGCCGAAGCTCGTTATCGCGAGGATGGCTCGGAAAACCCCGATTTCGTCCTGAACAAGCCGGCCTACCGCGCTGCCAAGATCATCGTTGCCGGTGACAATTTCGGCTGCGGATCGTCCCGCGAGCATGCGCCCTGGGCATTGCTGGATTTCGGCATCCGCTGCGTGATTTCCACCAGCTTCGCCGATATTTTCTACAACAACTGTTTCAAGAACGGCATTCTGCCGATCGTCGTCAGCCCGGAAGATCTGGAAAAGCTGATGGATGACGCGGAGCGCGGCTCCAACGCCATCCTGACGATCGATCTTGAAGCCCAGGAAATTACCGGCCCGGATGGTGGTCGCCTGCATTTCGATATCGACGCCGGCCGCCGCCAGATTCTGCTGGAAGGATTGGACGATATTGCCTCGACGCTGAAAAGCGATGCTGCGATCTCGAGCTTCGAGACGAAGAACCGCAGCGATCGTCCCTGGCTCTGACGGACAAGGCCCCTTGTCCTGCAGCAGGCTCGGATGAGGGGTTTCCAGGCGCAGCCGGGCTGTGCGGGATATTGTGAGCCTGCGGAACTGCAAGGACAGCAGACGAATGGCAAAAAACCTCTTCCTTCTTCCCGGTGACGGTATCGGCCCCGAAGCTATGGGCGAAGTCCGCAAGATCATCGCCTATATGAACGATGCGATGAAGGCCGATTTCTCGCTCGACGAAGGCCTCGTCGGCGGCAGTGCTTATGACGCGCATGGCGTTGCTATCTCCGAAGAGGACATGGCCAAGGCAATGGCGGCGGATGCCGTTCTGTTCGGCGCCGTCGGCGGCCCGAAATGGGATGCGGTTGCCTATGAGGTTCGCCCTGAGGCAGGCCTTCTGCGTCTGCGCAAGGATTTGGAGCTTTTCGCCAACCTGCGACCGGCAATCTGCTATCCGGCACTTGCATCCGCTTCTTCGCTCAAGCCCAAACTCGTCGAAGGCCTCGATATCCTGATCGTTCGCGAACTGACCGGCGGCGTCTATTTCGGCGAACCGAAGGAAATCATCGATCTCGGCAACGGCCAGAAACGCGGCATCGACACCCAGATTTACGATACCTACGAGATCGAACGGATTGCCGGCGTTGCCTTCGAACTGGCCCGCACGCGCAAGAACACCGTCTGCTCGATGGAAAAGCGCAATGTCATGAAGTCCGGCGTTCTCTGGAACCAGGTCGTCACCGAAACCCACAAACGCGCCTATTCGGACGTGAAGCTCGAGCATATGCTGGCCGATGCCGGCGGCATGCAGCTTGTCCGTGCACCAAAACAGTTCGACGTCATCGTCACCGACAACCTCTTCGGCGACATGCTTTCGGATGTGGCCGCCATGCTGACGGGCTCCCTCGGCATGCTGCCCTCCGCATCGCTTGGAGCCGCAGATGCGAAAACCGGCCAGCGCAAGGCCATGTATGAACCGGTACACGGCTCGGCACCGGATATCGCCGGAAAGGGCATCGCCAACCCGATCGCGATGATCGCCTCCTTCGCCATGTGCCTGCGTTATTCGTTCAACATGATTGCGGAAGCTGATCACCTCGAACAAGCGATCGCCACCGTGCTCGACAAGAGCATCCGCACCGGCGACATCATGGCCGAAGGTTGCCGTCAGGTCGGCACTTCTGAAATGGGCGATGCCATCCTAAAGGAATTCCAGGCTCTGTCGGCATAACAAGCCGCACAGGATGAATATGCAAAAGCCCGGCACATGTGCCGGGCTTTTTCGTTTTGAACCTGACGCGATCGGCCATCACTCCGCGTGAATGTCGCGATCCTTGGTTTCCGGCAGGAACAGCACGCCGACCACCAGCGTGATCACCGCGAACACGATCGGATACCAGAGGCCGTAATAGATGTTCCCGGCGGCCGCGCTCATGGCGAAGGCCGTTGCCGGAAGCAGGCCACCGAACCAGCCATTGCCGATGTGATAGGGCAGCGACATGCCCGTGTAACGGATACGGGTCGGGAAGAGCTCGACCAGAAGAGCCGCGATCGGGCCGTAGACCATCGTCACGTAGAGAACGAGAACGAAGAGAACGGCGATCGTACCCACCCAGTTCACCCGGGCCGGATCCGCCTTCATCGTGAACGCGCCGCCATTGGCGACCGTATAGACCGGCATGTCGGTAACGGCCTTTGCTTCATCCGCAGTCAGAAGCTTCTGGGTGACGAGGTCAGCGGAACTGACGGTCGCCTTGTCGCCCGCACGAACGGCGTCGGCATTCAACCCGAGTTCCGGATTGGCGGCAATGAAACCGTCCAGCTTGGAATCCGGCACCTTTACGGGGCCGCGGGTAAGCGGATAGCCGGCATCGTGAAGCGCAACGTTGATGCCTTTTTCCAGCGCCGTCTGCTTGGCTTTGGCATCTGCACCCGCTGCGATCGCGTCGTAGCTGGCAACGCTATTGTTGCCGATCTTGACCGTTGCGGGCTGACCGGCTGGACCGGGCACGACTTCATACGGTACCGAGTTTCTGGTCAAGAAAGATGTTGCGATATCACAGGAGCTGGTGAACTTGGCCGTACCCGTCGGGTTGAACTGGAATTTGCAGTCCGCCGGATCGGATGTGACCGTCGCCCGTATCGAAGCCTGGGCTTCGGCAAGCGCCGGGTTTGCCATATGGGTCAGCGCCTTGAACAGCGGCATATAGGTGACTGCCGCAATCAGCAGGCCGGCCATGATGATCGGCTTGCGACCGATCTTGTCCGACAGCGCACCGAAGATGACGAAGAACGGCGTCGCCAGAAGAAGCGCGATCGCGACCATGATATTGGCCGACTGCAGATCGACCTTCAGCACGTTTTGCAGGAAGAACAGTGCATAGAACTGGCCGCCATACCAGACGACAGCCTGCCCCATCGTGGCGCCGAGCAGCGCGATGATGGCGATCTTTGCATTCTTCCAGGTGCCGAAAGCTTCCGTGAGAGGCGCCTTGGATCCTTTGCCCTCCGCCTTCATTTTCTGGAAGGCGGGCGACTCGTTCATCTTCAAGCGAATCCAGACGGAAACGCCGAGAAGAACGACCGACAGAAGGAAAGGAATGCGCCATCCCCAAGCGGCGAAGGCCTCGTTGCCGAGGATCGACTGCACGGTAACGATCACGATCAGCGACAGGAAAAGGCCGAGCGTTGCCGTCGTCTGGATCCATGAGGTAAAATAGCCGCGCCGGCCATTCGGCGCGTGCTCCGCCACATAGGTTGCGGCACCCCCATATTCACCGCCAAGAGCAAGGCCCTGCAGCAGGCGCAGGATGATGAGAATGATCGGGGCCGCGATACCGATCGTTGCAGCGCCCGGTAGGATACCGACCAGGAAGGTCGAGAAGCCCATGATCAGGATGGTGACAAGGAACGTGTATTTACGACCGACGAGGTCGCCCAGTCGGCCGAACACCAATGCACCGAACGGGCGCACAAGGAAGCCTGCAGCAAAGGCAAGCAGCGTGAAGATGTTACGCGTCGCCTCCGGATACTGGGTGAAAAAGGTCGCCCCGATATAGGTGGCAAGCGACCCGTAAAGATAGAAATCGTACCATTCGAATACGGTACCGAGGGAAGATGCGAAGATGACCTTCTTCTCCTCCCGCGTCATAGGTGCAGCCTTTGTGCCGGCCGTCGTCGTGACGTTTGCCATTGTCGTCCTCCCAACAAGGTGTAACCCGCTCAACGGTAACTGCCCTGGCCTTTCCTCCTTAGCCAAAGCAACCGTGACGCGATGCTCCCAGATTGACAGAAATCAGGACATCCGGTGAGTGATGCTTTGGGATTATGACTTTCGTCTAAAGTGCGCCGCGCAACTGGCACAACTCCGGCCCCAACTCACCTTGACTCCATTCCAAAATGTTCTAAACACATGCGCGAACGGGAAAACGCCCAGATGATCGCCTGCGACTTTGACATCGCTGCATCTTGCCTTCCGGCCGAACAAGCCGGACAGCGTTTTTTCGCTTTCTCCAAAACCAAGGCCAAAACGACGACGAAAACCGTCTGACGTCTCTGGCCCGCCGCTCTCTCCCCGGCAAGGCCGGGGACAAGGAACACCGTGCCGCTTAGGTACGGCTTCCCCCTCACCGACCGAGGAGAGACAGAAAGAGAGCATAGACATGGGTTTCAAGATTGCAGTCGCCGGCGCTACCGGCAATGTCGGCCGGGAAATGCTGAACATCCTGGCAGAACGCGGCTTTCCGGCTTCCGAGGTTGTCGCACTGGCGTCCGCCCGCAGTCAGGGCACCGAAGTATCTTTCGGCGACAAGACGCTGAAGGTCTCCAACCTTGAGAACTACGATTTTTCCGACACCGACATCTGCCTGATGTCCGCCGGTGGCGATATTTCCAAGAAGTGGTCGCCCAAGATCGGCGCGCAGGGTTGCGTCGTGATCGACAACTCGTCCGCCTGGCGTTACGATTCGGAAGTGCCGCTTATTGTTCCGGAAGTGAACCCGGATGCGATCGCTGGCTTCACCAAGAAGAACATCATCGCCAACCCGAATTGCTCGACTGCCCAGCTCGTGGTGGCGCTGAAGCCGCTGCATGACTTCGCCAAGATCAAGCGCGTCGTCGTCTCTACCTACCAGTCGGTCTCCGGCGCCGGCAAGGAAGGCATGGACGAACTCTTCACCCAGACGCGTGCCGTCTTCGTTGCCGATCCGATCGAGTCGAAGAAGTTCACCAAGCGCATCGCCTTCAACGTCATCCCGCATATCGATGTCTTCATGGAAGACGGATATACGAAGGAAGAGTGGAAGGTTCTCGCCGAGACCAAAAAGATGCTCGATCCGAAGATCAAGGTGACCTGCACCGCAGTTCGCGTTCCGGTCTTCATCGGTCACTCCGAATCGGTCAACATCGAGTTCGAAAACGAGATCACCGCCGATCAGGCCCGTGACATCCTGCGCGAAGCGCCGGGTTGCCTCGTCATCGACAAGCATGAAAACGGCGGCTACATCACTCCGATCGAATCCGCCGGCGAAGATGCGACCTACATCTCGCGTATCCGTGAGGACGCAACCGTCGAAAACGGCCTCAACATCTGGGTTGTCTCCGACAACCTGCGCAAGGGCGCGGCGCTCAACGCCATCCAGATTGCTGAACTTCTCGTCAATCGCGGCCTCATCAAGCCGCGCAAGGCTGCTGCCTGATAGATTAGAATTTATTAAGCATATCGATCTAGAAAATCCCGCCAACAGGCGGGGTTTTCTTTTTTGTGAGAATGTCCTCACGAACTATTCATGCGCGGTCGGGTGGTGTTTGCTTGCAAGCCACCGCGTTTGCAACGAATAGTGGGGCAGGGACGCACCGCCGCTGACCGGCAAACACGGATTAAAGCATGAAGAAGCTTCTACTCGCAGGACTGGCCTTCACCACACTGGCTATCGCAGGCCCGGCTGCTGCGCAGCAATGCGGCAATGACTCATCTGGCTTCACGCGCTGGGTACAGGATTTCAAGCAGACAGCTCCTTCAAATGGGATCAGCCCGGCAGTGATCGAGCGCGCTTTCTCGAACGTGACCTACAATCGCGCCACGATCAGCGCCGACCGTGGTCAGAAGAGCTTCAAGCTTTCCTTTGACGAATTCCTGAAAAAGCGCGGCGCGACGACCATCATCTCGCAGGGCAAGAAGATGAAGTCGGCAAATGCCTCGCTTTTCGATCGCCTTGAGCGCCGCTACGGCGTCCCGGCCGGCCCGATCATCGCGATCTGGGGCATGGAAACAGGCTTCGGCAGGTTCCTGGGTAACCAGCACACCCTGTCGGCTGTCGCAACGCTTGCCTATGATTGCCGCCGTTCGGACTACTTTACCGAACAGCTATATGCCGCATTGAAACTGGTTGCCCGCGGCGATCTGAGCACGACGGCCAAGGGCGCAGCCCACGGCGAGATCGGCCAGACGCAGTTCCTTCCGCTGAACGTCATCCGTTATGGCGCAGACGGCGATGGCGACGGCCATGTCGATATGGTCGGCTCGCGGGCCGATGCGCTCGCATCGACCGCCAACTTCCTCAAAGGCCATGGCTGGGTAACCGGTGCCGGCTATCAGCCCGGCGAGCCGAGCTTCGTCGCCATCCAGGGCTGGAATGCGGCAACGGTCTATCAGCGCGCCATTGCCTATATGGGCGCTGAGATCGACGGCCGCTGAAAGTCAGACGGCCAGAAATCAGACAGCAGGCGCCTCATCGTCCTCGATAGGCGCCTGTTCTGCATCCAGATCGGGGCGCATGAAATCGCCCTTCTGGTTCATGACCCACAATTCCCCGCTCGAAATATCGAACCAGGCGCCATGGACGGAAAGCTCGCCCTTTTCCGTCAGCGCCGTGATGAACGGGAAGCTCGCCAGATTGGTGATTGAATTGCGGATGGAGACGCGCTCTAGAGCCGTCTGCCGCTCCGATGCGGTCATCAGGTCGTTGCTCTGAATCTGCGAGGCCGCAGGCCTGACCAGACCGATCCATTTTCCGATAAAATCGCCGGGCGAGAGCGGTGCTAGCTCCGGATCCAGTGCCGCCTGGATGCCGCCGCAGCGGCCATGTCCCATGACCACGATATCCCGGATCTTGAGCACCTGAATGGCATATTCGAGTGCCGCAGATGTGCCATGAAACTGGCTGTCCGGCTCATAGGGCGGCACCATGTTGGCGATGTTGCGAACCACGAAAAGCTCGCCCGGTCCACAGTCGAAAATCGTTTCGGGAGCGGCACGCGAGTCACAACAGGCAATGAGGAGCGTATGAGGCTTCTGCCCCGTTTCGGCTAGAGCACGGTAACGCTCGCGCTCGTCGGTGTAGCGTCCGCTCATGAAATTGCGGTAGCCCGCAAGCAGTTTGGCTGGGAAATAGGTCATGAGGGCTACGAATATTATGCCTTTGAACCAAGATCAACGGCCCGTTACGCGCAATCCGGCGCTTCGCTCGCTTTGGCCTCATAGCCTTTTGGATTGACCTATTCGCATATCCTATGGGGGTATCGGGCGATGCTGAGCTATATTCATCATCACATACTGAAAAAATCGATTTTATTGTCGTGACAACAATTCTTTGCCAAATCCTGTCAACATTGGTGAGCAAAACAGTGCTAATTGCTCCAATGTGGACGGATTCGCGCCGTTCTCTGCAGCATTCAGCCAGAAAAGGGAGAGATCATGGTCTGGAAGAATAGCCCCAAGCGAAGCAAACAGATGGATGGGGCGCGGTCATTCGCGAGCAAGGCCGGCAAGGACTTTCTCGATCCAGCCATTCTGTTTGGGCGCGCAAGCGACGATGATCTCGCAAGCTACACTCCGGAAATGCTGGCTATCGCCGCAGCGCATGCCGCAAGCCGCGTGAAGGCATGGAACCGCACCCGGGCCGACATAACCGTCACGCAGATCCCGGGTGTCGAGCCTGACGGAATACCGGTTTGGGTTCTGACCGTGATCGACCGGAACATGCCGTTCCTGTTCGATTCCGTCATGGGCGAGGTGACTGCCAATCATCGCGGTGTTGCCATGGCGGTGCACCCGATCCTGACGATCGAGCCGGGCAAGGAGCCGGTGCTGCGCAGCAATGACGAGCCGACAGCCCCCGCGCACCAGGTCAGCCTCATTCAGCTCCATATCCCTCAGTTGAACGAGGACCAGGCCAACCATCTGATAGAGCGCATCCGGTTCATCCTGGATCAGGTCCATCTGTCGATCACCGACTGGTCTGCCATGCTCGACACCATGGATGGTGCAGCCAAGCAGCTCTTGAACGCCAAGCCCCGCAAGGGCGCCGACCGGGAGGAAGCGCTGGCCTTCCTCGACTGGTTGCGGGATGACAATTTCACCTTCCTCGGCATGCGCGAATACGTCTATTCCGGCAAGGGATCCAAGGCGAATGTGGAACGCGGCAAGGGCAGGGGCCTCGGCATTCTTTCCGATCCGGATGTTCTGGTCCTGCGTCAGGGCAAGGACCAGGTCACGACCACGCCGGAAATTCTCGAATTCCTCGACGGACCGCAATTCCTCATCGTCACCAAAGCCAATGTAAAGTCCGTCGTCCATCGGCGGGCCTATATGGATTATGTCGGCGTAAAGCGCTTCGATGAGAACGGCCACGTCGTCGGCGAGCTGCGGATTGTCGGCCTGTTCACCGCCACCGCCTATACCCAGTCCGTCCGCGAAATTCCGCTCTTGAGAGCAAAGGTCGAAGGCATCGACCAGCATTTCGGTTTCGATCCCTACAGCCACTCCGGCCGGATACTGGAAAACACGCTCGAATCCTATCCGCGCGACGATCTTTTCCAGATCGATGCGGACCTCCTGGCAAAATTCTGCGAACAGATCATGGAGCTGAGCGAACGACCGCGCGTGCGCGTCCTCGCCCGTATCGACCATTTCGACCGCTTCGTCTCGACGATCGTTTATGTGCCCCGCGAAGACTATAACTCACTGGTTCGCGAAAAGGTCGGCGCCTATCTTTCGCATGTATTCGAGGGCCACGTCTCGGCTTACTATCCGGCCTTCCCCGAAGGCGGTGTGGCACGTGTCCACTTCATCATCGGACGCCGCGGCGGCAAGACGCCCCGCATAGCCCAGGCAAAACTCGAGGAAGCGATCCGCCTGATCGCCACTCCATGGGAAGAGCAGTTCTCGCTTCTGGCGGAAAACGGCCCCCGTCTTTCGGTGACCAATGCTTTCCAGGAAGCCTTTACGCCGGAAGAAACCTTCGCCGACCTGCCGGACATTGCAGCCTGCGCATCCGGCGAGACCATCCGCATCGAGTTTTACAAGCGGCCGACGGACGAGGCCAACAGCGTTTCGCTGAAGATCTTCCACGGCGATCACCATCTGTCGCTCTCGCGCCGGGTACCACTTCTGGAAAACCTCGGCTTCCGCGTGGTCAGCGAACAGACGTTTGAAATCCATGTTGGGCCGGATGCCAAGCTTATCGTCCTGCATGACATGGAACTGCAGCTTCGGGACGGACGTCAGATCGATCTTGCGCAGGAAGGCCCGCTTCTTGAAGAGGCGTTTCTTCTGGCATTCGAGGGATTGGTCGACAATGACGGGTTCAACCGTCTTGTGCTTCTGGCTGGCCTGTCCGCACGCGAAACCACCGTGTTGCGCGCCTATGCCCGCTACCTGCGCCAGACGGGCATCGTCTACTCGCAGACCTATATCGCCGATACGCTTGTCAAATACCCCGAAGCAGCAGCCACCATTTTCAGGCTTTTCCAGACCAGTTTCGATCCGGACATCGCTGAAAAAGCGCGAACGAAGAAGCTCGTTCAGCTCCACGGCGCCATGGAATTAAGCCTTTCCGCTGTTCCGAGCCTCGACGAGGACCGGACGCTACGACGTTTCGTCAACGCCATCGATTCGACGCTGCGCACCAACTATTTCCAGCGCGATGAAAACGGCGCACCGAAACGAATGCTGGCCTTCAAGTTCGACCCAGAACTTCTCGATGGCCTGCCGCAGCCTCGCCCCTTCCGTGAAATGTTCGCCTACGGCACAGAGGTCGAAGGCGTGCACCTGCGCTTCGGCAAGGTGGCGCGTGGTGGCCTGCGCTGGTCGGATCGCGGCGAGGATTACCGGACCGAAGTCCTTGGCCTCGTCAAAGCCCAGCAGGTGAAGAACGCCGTTATCGTGCCGGTCGGCGCAAAGGGTGGCTTCTTCCCGAAAATGTTGCCCGCCGGTGGCTCCCGCGACGAAATTTTCAACGCCGGCAAGGAAGCCTACAAGACCTATATCCGCACGCTTCTGTCGATCACCGACAATATCGTCGAAGGCGAGATCGTCGGACCTAAGGATACGATCCGCATCGATGGTGAAGATCCCTATTTCGTTGTCGCCGCCGACAAGGGAACCGCAACCTTCTCCGACACCGCCAATGGCCTGGCTCAGGAAGCCGGCTTCTGGCTCGACGATGCCTTTGCATCGGGCGGATCGGCAGGTTACGACCACAAGAAGATGGGCATCACCGCCCGTGGCGCCTGGGAGGCCGTCAAGCGGCATTTCCGCGAAATGGATATCGACATCCAGACGACCCCGTTCAACGTCATCGGCGTCGGCGACATGTCCGGCGACGTTTTTGGCAACGGCATGCTGCTCTCGCCAAAGATCCGGCTGATCGCCGCTTTCGATCACCGCGACATCTTCATCGATCCTGACCCGGATACCGAAAAGTCCTTCGCCGAGCGCAACCGCATGTTCGCTTTGCCGCGGTCGAGCTGGCAGGACTACGATCGCAGCACGCTGTCGGATGGCGCGATGATCATTTCGCGCTCGGAAAAATCCGTAAAGCTGACCAAACAGGCGGCAGCGGCGATCGGGCTCGACAAGACCACGGCCACCCCGTTCGAGATCATGACGGCGATCCTGAAAAGCGAAGCCGATCTCCTCTGGTTCGGCGGTATCGGCACCTATATCCGGGCAGCCGCAGAGACGGATACGGAAGTGGGTGATCGCGCCAATGACCCGATCCGCGTCACGGCTGGCGAAGTGCGCGCCAAGGTGATCGGCGAAGGCGCCAATCTCGGCGTCACCCAGAAGGGTCGCATCGCCTACTCGCTTGCGGGCGGACGCTGCAATTCCGATGCGATCGACAATTCGGCAGGCGTCAACTCCTCCGACGTTGAGGTCAATATCAAGATCGCGCTCAATGCGGCCATGCAGGACGGTCGTCTGCCTCGCGACAAGCGCAACAAGCTTCTGGCCTCGATGACCGACGAAGTGGCCGATCTGGTACTCCGCAACAACTATCTCCAGCCTCTGTCGATCTCGCTGATCGAACGAAGGGGCGTCACCAACCGTGAACAGCTCTCCCGCCTGATGTCCGTTCTGGAAGCGCAGGGCAAGCTCAACCGCAAGGTCGAGACCCTGCCGGATGATGCGGAGCTCGCCGAGCGTTATGCTGCCGGACGGCCGCTGAGCCGGCCTGAAATCGGCGTCCTGCTTTCCTATTCGAAGATCGTTCTCTTCGACGCCTTGCTGGAAAGCGCCATTCCGGATGATCCCTATTTCGCGACCATCCTGAAATCCTACTTCCCTGCGAAGATGCAAAAACCCTATGCCGGCGATATCGAGAACCATCGCCTGCACCGCGAAATCGTTGCGACCGCACTTGCGAATGAAGCGGTCAATCGCGGCGGCCCCGGCTTCATTCAGATGATGAGCGACATGACCGGTGCAACAGCTGCAAATGTCGTGAAGGCGGTCTTCCTCGTCCGCGACGGCTTCGACCTGCCGCGTCTCTGGGCTGAAGTCGACGCCCTCGATAACCGCATCCCCGGTCAGACCCAGAACGATCTCCATGCGCAGATCAACCGCATCATCGTCATTGGCACCTATCTCGCTCTCCAGACGCAGATCAGTGCCGCGCCGCTGACCGAGGCCGTTGCAAGGCTCAAGGCTGCGATCAAGGGTCTGCACGGCGCCATGACCGAAGAGGTGATCGCCGAAACCGCACCGCTTGCCGCCGAACTGGAGGCCCAGGGCGCACCGGCAAGCCTGATTGCAGATATCCGCACGCTGTCGGCGCTCGTCATCGCTCCGGAAATCATGCTGATCGCCGACCGGACGGGTGAAAGCATGGCGCGTGCGGCGGAAAGCTATTTCAGCGTGACCAAGACCTTCCGCGTCAACCGCCTGATCGTTGCCGGTGAAAGGATAGGGACATCCGACCACTACGAGAGCCTGGCGCTCTCCCGCGGCCTTCAGCAGCTTGCTTCGGCTCGGCGCGACATCGTCATCACGGCGCTCACGGAACACCGGAAGGAAAAGAAGCCGGTACAGGCCTGGATTACTGCCGACCGCGTCCGTGTGAACCGTATCGGAGCCGAACTGATGACACTCAGCGAAAGCGGCGACCTCACCCTGCCGAAGATCTCCGTTGCGGCGGGCCTGCTCGGGGATCTGGCGCACGGCCGTCTGGCTTAGAGCAATTCCAGCAAAAGTGGGAACCGGTTTTGCGTCCGGAATTGCGGTAAACAAAGAGATGGAGCGGTTTCGCGTTTCGAAGAAAGGCGGAACTGCTCTACAGCGAGGTAGCGGATGGGAGGTCATGATAGCGATGAAGCGCCAGCAAAAACGCGCCGGCGCGGAATCTGGGGCTGGATGCTGTTCGACTGGGCGGCCCAACCCTTTTTCACCGTTGTCACGACCTTCATCTTCGGCCCTTATTTCGTCGCTCGGCTAACCGAAGACCCGATCTCGGCCCAGGCGGCATGGAGCAACATGGCGACGATCTCCTCGATCGTCATCGCCATCCTGTCGCCTATCCTCGGCTCGATTGCCGATCAGTCCGGCGCTCGCAAACCTTGGATCTTAAGCTTTGCCGTCGTAAAGATCGCAAGCCTGCTGATGTTGTGGTTTGCGGCACCCGGCTCGCCTTTGATCCTGCCGATCACCTTCATGATCCTGGCCTCGATCGCGGCGGAATTTTCCATTGTCTTCAATGATTCCATGATGCCGCGCCTCGTTTCCCGAGACGAGGTCGGCAGGATCTCGAACATAGCCTGGGGCCTTGGTTATCTCGGCGGCATGATCGTGCTCATCGCCGTCGTAACCCTGCTTGCCGCAAATCCCGAGACCGGCCTGACCCTGATCGGCATTCCCCCGATTTTTGGCCTTGACCCGGCACTCGGCGAGGATGCCCGCATCACCGGCCCGATCGCGGCTTTGTGGTATCTCGTTTTCATCTTGCCGATGTTTTTCTTCACGCCCGACGCCAAGAAGGGCCTGCCGCTCGGAGCCGCGGTCCGCTCCGGGTTTCGGGAACTCGGCAGCACGCTCAAGGAACTGAAACAGCGTCGCGGCCTGACAAAATTCCTGATCGCCCGCATGCTTTATCAGGATGGTGTCAATGGCCTGCTGATCCTTGGCGGCACGTTTGCTGCCGGCATGTTCGGCTGGGTGACGATCGAGATCGGAATTTACGGCATCATCCTGAATGTCGTCGCGATTTTCGGCTGCATCGCCGCCGGACTGCTGGACCGGGCACTCGGCTCCAAGACCGTGATCGTCACAAGCCTGATCCTGTTGCTCATTGCGACGGTCGGGATCGTCTCCACCCGCCCGGACTCGGTCCTGTTCGGCCTGATACCGCTTTCGGAAATAGACAGCGGCGGATGGTTCGGCACGGCGGCGGAAAAGGCCTATATCCTGTTCGGACTTCTGATCGGCATCGCCTTCGGCCCCGTCCAGGCCTCGTCACGATCCTATCTTGCGCGCTCCATCAGTCTTTCGGAAACAGGCCGCTATTTCGGCCTCTACGCGCTGTCGGGACGGGCGACGAGTTTCCTCGCAACCCTGTCCTTCTCGATCGTCACCTATGCGAGCGGTTCGGCCCATCTGGGCATGGCTACGCTGATCGTGTTTCTGGCGGCCGGATTGCTCCTGTTGTTCAGGACGCCTTATCCGGCCACGAGATAATTCTGCTCCGGCTAAATCAGTGCCGGAAGTGACGCATGCCGGTGAAGACCATGGCAACGTTATGCTCGTCGGCCGCGGCGATCACCTCTGCATCGCGCATGGAGCCACCCGGCTGGATAACGGCAGTAGCGCCGGCCGAAATCGCCGAAAGCAGACCATCCGCGAACGGGAAGAAGGCTTCCGAAGCAACAGCCGAACCCTTGGTCATCGGCTCAACCCAACCCATGGCCTTGGCGGCATCCTGTGCCTTGAGGCCTGCGATACGGGCGGAGTCAATACGGCTCATCTGGCCGGCGCCGATACCAGCCGTCTGGCCTTCCTTGGCGTAAACGATCGCATTCGACTTGACGTGCTTGGCCACCTTGTAGGCGAATTTCAGGTCTTCGAGCTCGGTCGCCGTCGGCGCACGCTTGGTCACGACCTTGAGATCGACATCCTCGATCACGCCGCTGTCACGGCTCTGGACCAGCAGCCCGCCGGCAACCGTCTTGGCGGTAATGCCGCGCGAGCGCGGATCAGGCAGGCCGCCGGTCACCAGCAGGCGCAGGTTCGGCTTCTTGGCAATGATTGCCTTGGCTTCTTCGGATACTTCCGGCGCAATAATGACTTCGGTGAACAGCTTGACGATCTCTTCCGCTGTCTCGCCATCGAGAAGCTGGTTGAGCGCGATGATGCCGCCGAAGGCAGACGTGCTGTCGCAGGCCAGTGCCCGCAGATAAGCGTCCTTCAGCGTCGAGCCGGTGGCAACGCCGCACGGATTAGCGTGCTTGATGATCGCGCAGGCAGGGCCCTGATCCGCCGCAAACTCGCCGATCAACTCGAAAGCGCCATCCGTATCGTTGATGTTATTATAGGAAAGCTGCTTGCCCTGCAGCAGCGTGGCGGTCGCAACGCCGGGACGGTTTTCACCCGTCACATAGAAACCTGCGTTCTGGTGCGGGTTTTCGCCATAACGCATGGCTTCCTTCAACACGCCGCCGATCGTGCGATAAGCCGGTGTCTCGATTTCGAGCGCTTCGGCAAACCAGTTGGAGATCGCCGTGTCGTAGGCAGCCGTGCGGGCATAGGCTTTCGCGGCCAGCTTCTGGCGGAAAGCATATTCCGTCTCGCCGCCATTGGCCGTCAGCGCCTCGATCAACGGCGCGTAGTCGGCCGGATCGGTAACGATCGCAACATAGGCGTGGTTCTTGGCAGAGGCGCGGATCATGGCCGGGCCGCCGATATCGATATTCTCGACTGTCGTCGGATAGTCGCCACCGGCAGCACGCACTTCCTCGAACGGATAGAGATTGATGACGGCAAGATCGATGCCCTCGATGCCGTGCTGCTTCATCGCCGCGACATGCTCTTCATCGTCGCGGATCGAAAGCAGGCCACCATGCACATTCGGATGCAGCGTCTTCACCCGGCCATCCATGATTTCCGGAAAGCCGGTGACTTCGGAAACGTCGGTCACGGCAAGGCCGGCTGCGGCGATTGCCTTGTGGGTGCCGCCGGTCGAGAGCAGCCTGACTCCCTGTTCGGTAAGCGCCTTGGCCAGTTCGATAATACCGGCCTTGTCCGACACGGACAGCAATGCCGTGCGGATTTTCACACGATCGGGAGCGGGGATTTTTTTGGAAGCAACGGCCATCGGTCTCTCCAGAAAGAGCTTGCCACAGAGGGGCGGGAAGGGGATGGGAGGCCGTTAGCATAGCTGGCGCCAGGAAGAAACGCCTATTCGCTCCGTCGCAGCATCCAGCGGATTTCCCGAAGACCGTGGACAGGCACTTCGATTGCCAGTTGCTGGCTCGGTCGCATGCCCGAGACGTCGGCAAAGAACACATCCTCGTCGACCAGCACATCGAGCCCCGGTGCTGCGAAAATCCAGGTCTCGCCATCGGACGCACGCAGGACCATGCTCTCCCCATCCCGACGGGACAGGCTGATCCCAGGATGGATGTGGAAGCGTACGATGGCCGTCAGGCTATCCTTGCCGCTGCCTTCCGCAGGAATGAGCCGGTCGCATCCCTTGATCTTGTCGCCGCCGGTGCTGAGTGCGATCTCGCGTTCATGGGTATATCCGAGCGCCTCGTCATAACCATTGTGCCCGGCGCGCAGCCAGTCATTGCCATGTTTGTCCTCCCAGCGCTCGACATCGATCTCGGAAACACCCGGCATGAGGATCGAGCCCGCGAAAGCCGAGCTGATCACACGGCTGGACGATGTCTCCTCGATGATGACGGTCGAGTGAGCAGCGGTCGAGCGGGCAAGATGCTTGTAGAAGCGGTTGGCAAATTTCGGCGAGCCGGAATTGACGATGAAGCGGTGGCGGCCCGACGACATTTCGAACGAGAGGCAGCCCGCATGCGCCCCCCTGGATGCCAGGATCGAATCCGGGCATCCCGTATCGACGATGATGACGGTATTGTCTGCACTGAGCCGATGGTAAGCCATCTGCGGCAGCGCTTTGAACGGTTTTCCGGCGGACTCATCGTAACGCAGCACGGACATCAGTTCGCTGGCCGAGGTCGAGCCCGCACCGTTGAACAGCGCAAGATCGCCGTCCTGATGGCGAAAGAAGCGCAATGCCGGATACATGCGATCGATCGCCGGAATGAGCTTCTGAGGCACATCGTGACCGAGATTGATATAGGTCTGCCGAAGCGGCAGCAGATCGATCAGGATATCGAGGATCGCACGCGGATTGCGGGAAACATGCCCGCCATCCGCCAGGATCTGCCGATCCAGTTCCCGGTCGAGAAGCGCTGCTTCCCGCTTTATCCCGGCAACGCGTGTCGGCAGTGACAGGGACGCCATCGCCAGCGCAGTCCTGACCCTGAGCCGGCTTTCCGCATCCGGGCAGCTGCCGGCGATCTTCCTGAGATAGCTGATCTGGTAGGCGAGGCTCTTCATGAACCGGCGATAGAACCCTGCTTCGGCTGCATGCAGGATGATCGTCGAGTGAGACAGCCACGCGATCACGCGTGTCGCCACGACATTCGGCTCCCACCCAATGCCCCTGCGTCGGCGGCCGTGGATATTGATCCAGTCGGACACGATGTGCCGGGCTTTGGCGCAGCCTGCCTCTGTCCTGTCCGCCCTGATATGCCGAAGCCAGCCAAACCCATGCAGGCGTTCGGCAAAGGCCCGCGATGGCAGTTCAAGCTCGAAGGGCGAATCTCCCAACGTCTCGAGAACCCGCCCCGCTAGGGGAAAGCGACCGTCGAGGATTTCATGCGCAATGAAAGTATCGACCGGCCGAAGGTCGGTCGGGGCGACGATCAGCCGTTCGGGAACCGATGTCAGCGGCGCAGACAAGGCGACACGATAGGGCGCGATGCGCAGGCGCAAACGCCGCCGCATTTCCTTCATACCGGAAGCCAGAAGCCTTCGGCGGTCGGCGAGCCGCATGGTCACTCTGGTTTCTCCGCCGGAATGGTTGTCGCTGGATCAGCTGAATCAATTTTAGATGGATGGCAAGTATGCTGCCGGTATGGTGAACAAAACCTTACCCGACACGCAACACGCTGGAAAAGAAACCATCCATGCCACCGGCAAAACCATCCGAAGGAGCGATCATGGCCGGGGTCGTTCTGAAATCGCCGTCAGCCGTGATCGCATTTTCAAGCCCTGGCCAATTCGCCGGATCGACCGGCACCCGCGTCACGGATGGCGTATCGGCCAGAACCCGCTCTATCAGCTGTTCGCCTTCGATCGGGTCCAGCGAGCAGTTCGAAAACACGATCAGGCCGCCGGGTTTCACCAGCGTTACCGCATGGCGCAGCATCTTTTCCTGCAGTGCCGCCAGTTTCTCGATATCCTGCACGCCTTTGGTCCAGAGCACGTCCGGATGCCGGCGTGTTGTGCCCGTGGACGAGCAGGGCGCATCGAGAAGCACCCCGTCGAGCTTTTCCTCTGGCGAATATTTGAATAGATCCCCGCCCACCAGCTCGGCCGTCATGTCGAGACGTGCAAGGTTTTCCTTCAGCCGTGCAAGGCGGTTGGACGACTGTTCCACTGCGGTCACCACGGCACCGGCGGCGATCAGCTGAGCGGTCTTGCCACCCGGAGCAGCGCAGAGATCCGCGACATGCTTGCCCGTCAGATCACCGAACAGCTTGGCGGGAATGCTCGCGGCAACATCCTGCACCCACCATTCGCCCTGATCGAAACCCTCGAGCCCCGTCACCGATCCCTCGAACTGTCCAAGACGAATGCTTCCGGTCGGCAGAACACGCCCTCCGAGTTTTTCCGCCCAGGCTTGCGGGTTATCCTTGACGGTCAGATCGATTGCCAGCGGTATGAGCTGCGCCTCGGCGATACGCTCGGCCTCCGCTTCGCCGTAGGCACTGACCAGCCGCTTGCGGAACCAGTCCGGCACCGGAGAAACGGATGCGGTAGCAGCGAGAACCTCGTCCTTCTCCCGCACCAGCCGGCGCAGCACCGCATTGACGAGCTTGGCGAAACGGCGATTGCGCGGATCGCGATTGGCCTGCTCGACGGCAAGGTCGACAGCCGCATGAGAGGGTACGTCGAGATGCAGGATCTGCGCCGCGGCGACGATCAGCACATGCTGAAGCGCCCTTGCACCTTCCGGCAGCGGCGTCTCGATCAGCGAGGCAATCGCTGCCTCAAGCCGCGGCAGATGACGAAGAGCGGTGGTCAGAATGGCGCGCGTCAGAGCGCGGTCGGCATCGTTCAGCGCCTTGTATGCCGGGTTGCCGTGGGTCAGGTCCAGCATACCGTCGAGCGACGTCTTTCGGTCGACGGCCGCTGCGAGCAATTTCGCAGCGGTTGCCCGGACTTCGAACCCCGGTTTTCTGGGCTCGGTACCTGCACGATCAGCTGCCGGCTTCCTGGGCGAGTGTTTATGAGGTTTCTTGTTTTTCTGCTCGTTCAAGACCAGGGACCTTTGCGCGGTTCATCCGATCCGCGGCCCCAGGGATTGTTTGCACCTGAATTCGGCACGGAGCGCGCGGTGCGCTGGGGTCTACCAGCCGAAAACGATCCCGTCGACCCACCACCGCGAAACTCGCTCGCCATCTGCTGGAGAGCCGCGATCCGATTTTCCGTATTCGGGTGCGTCGAGAACAGGTTATCCATGCGCTCGCCCGAGAGCGGATTGATGATGAACATATGGGCGGTTGCCGGATTGCGTTCGGCATCCTGGTTGGGAATGGCCTGAGCGGCACCCGCGATCTTGGCAAGCGCCGATGCAAGCCACATTGGGTTACCGCAGATTTCCGCGCCACGGCGGTCGGCCGAATATTCGCGGGTCCGGCTGATCGCCATCTGCACCAGCATGGCAGCGAAAGGTGCCACGATCATCGCCACCAAGACACCGATAAAGCCGAGCGGATTGCTGTTGTTCTCACGGTTGCCGCTAAAGAAAAAGGCGAAATTACCGAGCATGGAAATCGCGCCGGCAAACGTCGCGGTAATCGTCATGATCAGCGTATCGCGGTTCTGCACATGCGCCAGTTCATGCGCCATGACGCCCGCCACTTCCTCATGCGTCAGACGCTGCAGAAGACCGGTCGAAGCCGCAACGGCGGAATTCTCCGGATTGCGGCCGGTCGCAAACGCGTTCGGCTGCGGATTGTCGTAAATATAGACTTTCGGCATGGGCAGACCGGCATTGGCCGAAAGATCGCGCATCATCCGGTAGAATTCCGGCGCCGTACGCTCATCCACTTCCTGTGCATGGTAGGCGCGCAGCACCATCTTGTCCGAATTCCAGTAGGAAAACAGGTTCATGCCGGCGGCGATCACCAGCGCGATCATCATCCCGCCCTTGCCGCCGATCAGAAATCCGACCCCCATGAACAGGGCAGTCATGAAGGCCAGAAGCATGGCGGTGCGCATCACATTCATCGTCATCTCTCCGTTGCCGATTTCGTCCCTTAGCGATCAGAATATTCGCCCAAGGGTTTTCTAGCGGTTGTGAACGCCCTATCATGTGGTCAATTCGACCTGATTTTTCAATAAACCTTGCGGTGATGCGAGATATGCAAAGCGCGGACAACGACAATATGGAAAACATTTCGGAAGAAGGCGCAGCGAAAAAGCCGCTTACAGCGGCGGCACAGCGCGCCCTGAGGGAAGCCGAAGAACGCCGCCAGGCGGAGGCCAAAGCCAATATGCCGGAAGAATTTGGTGGCCGTGGCGGCGCAGACCCGGCCCGTTTCGGCGATTGGGAAATCAATGGCCGCGCCATCGATTTCTAAAAATCCCAGCTGCGATATAAGATAAAATTCCTATTGACTTCCATCATTGATCGGAATTTATTCCTTTCATGATCAAAGCGCTGTTTATCATTTCCGTCATCCTATCGGTCTTTAAGACCGAAGCGATAGCGCGTGATGAAATCACCGGACCGGTTTCCGCAGAAATCCTGCGCGTCGTCGATGGAGACACGCTGCTGGTCGAAGCCCAGCCATGGCCGCAACAGAAGATGGAGGTCTATGTCCGCATTCGCGGCATCGATGCACCTGAACTCAAATCGAAATGTGAGGCGATACGCGCGGCGGGGCTGGATGCCAGACATGCGCTTGAAACCCTGGCGGCGCAATCATCGAGCATCCAGCTGACGCGGATTTCCGGCGATAAATATTTCGGCCGGATCGTCGCTGATGTCATCTTGTCGGACGGCCATAGCGTGGCGGACGGCCTGCTGCTGGCCGGCCTCGTCCGAACCTATGACGGTGGCCGCAAGCCGAGAGAGGCTTGCGGCAGCTGAGTTTACTACAAATCAGGCGTCGATCTTGTTCTGACGGTTGGCGATCAGGTCATCGACGACAGCCGGATCGGCAAGCGTCGACGTATCCCCAAGCGCTCCAAAATCGTCCTCTGCGATCTTGCGCAGGATACGACGCATGATCTTGCCGGAACGGGTTTTCGGCAGGCCTGGCGAGAACTGGATCTTGTCCGGAGCTGCGATCGGCCCGATCTCGTTGCGGACATGCTTGGTAAGCTCCTGCCGCAATTCGTCAGTCCCGGAATTGCCCGCCATCAGCGTGACATAGCAATAGATGCCCTGACCCTTGATCCCATGCGGATATCCGACCACGGCCGCCTCCGACACGAGATGATGCGAGACGAGCGCCGACTCCACTTCCGCTGTGCCAAGGCGGTGACCGGAGACATTGAGCACGTCATCGACGCGGCCGGTAATCCAGTAATAACCGTCCTCGTCGCGCCGGCAGCCGTCACCCGTAAAGTATTTTCCCTTGTAGGTGGAGAAATAGGTCTGAATGAAACGCTCGTGGTCGCCATAGACGGTGCGCATCTGCCCCGGCCAGCTATCGGTGATGCAGAGATTTCCGTCGGCGGCCCCTTCAAGGACATTGCCTTCGTTATCGACCAGCTGCGGCTTCACCCCAAAGAACGGCTTGGTTGCGGATCCGGGCTTCAGGTCGGTAGCGCCCGGCAGCGGCGTGATCATGTGACCGCCGGTCTCCGTTTGCCACCATGTATCCACCACCGGGCAGCGCTTTTCGCCGACCACGTTATAATACCATTCCCAGGCTTCAGGATTGATAGGCTCACCGACCGTGCCGAGCAGCCGCAGGCTTTCGCGTGAGGATCGCTTGACGAAATCGTCACCAGCCCCGATCAGCGATCGGATCGCAGTCGGTGCCGTATAGAAAATATTGACCTTGTGCTTGTCGACGATTTCCCAGAACCGGCCTTGATCGGGAAAATTCGGAACGCCTTCAAACATCAGCGTCGTTGCGCAGTTCGCCAGCGGCCCATAGACGAGATAGGAGTGGCCTGTCACCCAGCCCACATCCGCCGTGCACCAGTAGACATCGCCGTCCTGATAATCGAACGTGTATTCGTGGGTCATCGCCGCATAGACGAGATAGCCACCCGTCGTATGCAGCACCCCCTTGGGCTTACCCGTCGAACCGGACGTGTAGAGGATAAACAGCGGATCCTCCGCTTTCATCTTCACCGGCTCGCAATGACCTTTCACCGTCGCGATTTCCTGATGATACCAGATATCACGACCCGGCGCCCAATTGGTCTTGCCGCCGGTACGGCGCACGACCAGAACTTTGTTCACCGTCACGTATTGACGGGCGGCGATATGGATTGCCTTGTCGGTATTTTCCTTCAGCGGCACCGGCTTGCCACCGCGCACGCCCTCGTCACAGGTAATAACGAAGGTGGACTGGCAGTCGACGATACGTCCGGCAAGCGCCTCCGGTGAAAATCCGCCGAACACGACCGAATGCACCGCGCCGATACGCGCGCAGGCCAGCATCGCGTAAGCTGCTTCAGGGATCATCGGCATGTAGATGGTGACGCGATCGCCCTTTTTGACCCCGTGCTTCTTCAGCACGTTCGCCATGCGGCAAACCTGATCATAGAGCTGGTTATAGGTGATCTTCTTGTCGATATAGGGGTTGTCGCCCTCCCAGATGATCGCCGTGCGCTCGCCATGGGTTTTCAGGTGGCGGTCGATGCAATTGTAGGAGACGTTTGTCAGCCCGTCCTCGAACCACTTGATCGAGACCCGTCCCTTGAAGGACGTGTTCTTCACCTTCGTGTAGGGCTTGAACCAGTCGATCCGGCGGCCGTGCTTGCCCCAGAACTTGTCCGGATCCTCGATGCTCTCCTCATACCACTTTTCGTATTTGTCCTTGTCGATGAGCGCTTTAGCCTTGGTGGACTTGAGAACCGGATAGACTTTTTCGGACATGTGATTCCTCCCTCACTTGCACCGTCGACCTGACATACGTCATCGGTGCGACATTTTGGCATTCATAGCAATTGGGGCGGAAGCAGCAATTAGACAAATGGCTGTGAGGGTCTGAAATACGATCGGCAACGATCCTGTTTCAGAGAATTGCAATTCTGTCCTAATTCGATTATACGGCGATGAATTCCCGGAAATTGTGGTTGATACCCACGGCCCGCGACACCGGCGCGGACGGACAGAGGAACTATACCCATGGCTCAACAATTGCTTATGCCGAAGGCCACCGCAGTCTGGCTTGTCGACAATACGGCCCTCTCCTTCGACCAGATCGCGCAGTTCTGCAAACTGCATCCGCTCGAGGTCAAGGCAATCGCCGATGGTGAAGCCGCCCAGGGTATCAAGGGCCTCGACCCGATCGCCACAGGCCAGCTTTCGCGTGACGAAATCGAGCGCGGCGAAAAGGACATCAATCACAAGCTGAAGCTTTCCGAGCCGAAGGTTCGCGTTCCGGAATCCAAGCGCCGCGGCCCGCGTTATACGCCGGTTTCCAAGCGTCAGGACCGTCCCAACGCCATTCTCTGGCTGGTTCGCAACCATCCCGAACTCAAGGACGCCCAGATCTCGCGTCTCGTCGGCACGACCAAGTCGACAATCGAGCAGATCCGCGAACGCACCCACTGGAACGCCGCGAACCTTGCCCCGATGGATCCGGTAACGCTCGGCCTCTGCTCGCAGATCGACCTCGACCTTGAAGTCGAAAAGGCCTCCAAGAACCGTCCGCTGCCGACCGCTGCCGAACTCGGCGCCTCCCTGCAGCCAGCGTCCGAGACCGAAAACCTCGGTTTCGGCGACTACCGCAACGAGCGCGAGGAAGAGAAGGAAATCGACGCGGACGCCGTGTTCGCCAAGCTTTCTTCGCTCAAGTCGACCCGCACCGAAGAGGAAGACGAGGAAGATCGCTTCTAAGCGTCGTCCGCGCTCTGAGAATTCAAAAGCCCCGGATCATCTCCGGGGCTTTATTTTTGGCTCATCCGACCGGCGCTGCCGGGTTTTTCTCTTCATGAGCAAAGCCGTTTTTCCATAGGGTTTCCCGAACCACGTCCAGCGTCGCCGGATCCTCGATCGTTGCCGGCATGGTCCAGGGCATGTCGTCGGCAATCTTCTGCATCGTACCGCGAAGTATCTTGCCAGAGCGGGTCTTCGGCAGTTTCGGAACCACCATCACGGTCTTGAAGGCGGCGACTGGCCCGATCTCGTTCCGAACCATGCCTGCCACCTCCGCGGCGATCTCCGAAGTTTCCCGTGAAACATGGTTTTTGAGCACTAGAAAGCCACAGGGTATCTGACCTTTGACCCGGTCTTTAACGCCAATCACCGCGCATTCCGCCACGTCCGGATGTTTCGCGCAGACTTCTTCCATCGACCCGGTCGACAGCCGGTGGCCGGCGCAATTGATGATATCGTCCGTGCGGGCCATCACGAATATATAGCCATCGTCATCGATGATACCGGCATCCGCCGTCTTGTAGTAACCCGGAAACTCTTCGAGGCAGTTTTCGCGGAACCGTCCGTCGGCATTCCAGAAGGTCGGCAGACAACCAGGGGGCAGGGGAAGCTTGATCACGATATTTCCAAGTGTCCCGGGCGGCAACGGCTTGCCGGCATCGTCAACGACTTCAACCGCATAACCCGGCATCGGCCGGGTCGGAGAGCCGTGCTTGAACGGCATCAGGCCAAGCCCCATCGTATTGGCTGCAATCGGCCATCCGGTTTCCGTTTGCCACCAGTGATCGATTACCGGCACTTTCAGCTTTTCTTCAGCCCATCTCAAGGTTTCCGGGTCGGCACGTTCACCGGCAAGAAACAGCGCTCGAAGACCAAGAAGGTCGTAATTCTCCACATACTCGCCTTCGGGATCATCACGCCGGATCGCCCGAAAAGCAGTCGGCGCGGTGAACAACACCTTCACGTCATGCTCTTCGGCAACCCGCCAAAACGTACCGGCATCTGGCGTTCCAACCGGCTTTCCTTCGAAAATGACGCTCGTATTGCCGTTCAGCAAAGGCGCATAGACGATATAGGAATGCCCCACCACCCAGCCGATATCCGAGGCGGTCCAGAACACCTCGCCGGGCACCATGCCGAAAATGTTCGGCATGCTCCACTGCAACGCCACCATGTGCCCGCCATTGTCGCGCACCACGCCCTTGGGCTGGCCTGTCGTGCCGGACGTATAGAGGATGTAGAGCGGATCGGTCGCCTTGACCGGCACACATTCGATATCCCGCCCGCGTGCCTTTTCCACCAGCTCACTAAAGTCATGTTCACCGCGTTCCGGATGTATCGATGCGGAAAGTTCTGGCCGCTGCAGGATAAGGCAATGATCCGGTTTCACCTGCGCCAGCTCGACAGCCTTATCGAGCAAAGGCTTGTAGGCAACGACACGACCTGGCTCCAGCCCGCAGCTTGCGGAAATGATTAGTTTCGCTTCCGAATCATTCAGCCGTGCCGCAAGCTCCTGAGCGGCAAAACCGCCGAACACGACGGAATGGACGGCCCCGAGGCGCGCGCATGCCAGCATCGAAAATACCGCTTCGGGCACCATCGGCATGTAGATGACGACCCGGTCGCCCTTGCCTATGCCCAGATCGCGCAGCACGGTCGCGATCGCCTTCACCTCCAAGAGAACCTCGGCATAGGTAAAGGACTGTTTCGCACCATTCATGACACTGTCGTAGATGAAGGCCCGCTGTTCGCCCCGCCCGGCCGCCATATGCCGGTCAAGGCAGTTGTAACAGGTATTGGTCTCACCGCCCACAAACCACTGACCATAGACGCCCTGGCTTTGATCGAAAATCACATCCGGCGGCCTGAACCAGTCGATCGCCAGCGCAGCGTCCCGCCAGAACCCTTCGGGATTCTTCTTCCAATCATCATAGACGTCGAAATAGCGGCTTTGCATATGCACCTCCCGTTACATGAGCCTAGCCTGATAAAAGCAATCTAGGCCGCGGAGGGAGGTGCGGAAAGCCCGACGAAGGAGTTAGATCGCTCAGCGCGCTCCGAAGATGGCGGACCCGACGCGAACGCTCGTTGCACCGAACTCGACGGCCGTTTCAAAATCCCCGGACATGCCAATCGAGAGCTTCTCGAGCCCGCATTCCTTGGCAAGCTTTGCAAGAAGCGCAAAATGCGGCCCCGGATTTTCCTCAGCCGGCGGAATGCACATCAACCCTTCGATGGACAGCCCAAGATCCTTGCGGCAGAATTCGACAAAGGCTGCCGTTTCCTTTGGCGCGATCCCCGCCTTCTGCGGCTCAAGGCCGGTATTGACCTGCACATAAAGTTTTGGCGCCTTACCCTGCTTCCCCATTTCCTCGGCCAAAGCACGGGCAATCTTCTCGCGATCGACAGTCTCGATCACATCGAACAGCGCAATCGCATCGGCAGCCTTGTTGGATTGCAGCGGCCCGATCAGATGTAGCTCGATGTCAGCGGTCTCGGCCTTAAGCTCCAGCCATTTGCCCTGGCTTTCCTGCACACGGTTTTCGCCGAACACGCGCTGTCCGGCAGCAATGACGGGGCGGATCGCATCGGCATCGAAGGTTTTGGACACGGCAACCAGCGTCGCGGAACCTGCCGGACGTCTGGCATATTTTTCCGCCTTGGCGATCTTGCCCTTCACGTCCTGCAACCGTTCTTCGATATCCATGGACCGCATCCTTTTCCGCATTTCTTGTGAGATCAGCGATTAAAGCCCATATGAGGCTCTGCCAAGGGCATTCCGCATCAAAGTTTGACACCCGGCAAGCCTCAAAAACTTGACGCTTGCAGCCATTCATGGTGAAGGTCTGCCCAACTCTTTTATCCTGATTTCCCGGAATATCATCCAGATGGCGACTGAACGTTACAACCCGCGCGATGCCGAACCCCGTTGGCAGCAGAAATGGAACGAGGCGAAGGTTTTCGAAACCGACAACGCCGACCCGCGCGAAAAATATTACGTCCTGGAGATGTTCCCTTATCCGTCCGGCCGCATCCATATGGGCCATGTGCGCAACTATGCTATGGGCGATGTGGTTGCCCGCTACAAGCGCGCCCGCGGCTTCAACGTCCTGCACCCGATGGGCTGGGACGCTTTCGGCATGCCGGCGGAAAACGCCGCGCGTGATAACAAGACCCATCCGAAGGCCTGGACCTACCAGAACATCGAATCGATGAAGAAGCAGCTGAAGGCCATGGGCCTGTCGCTGGACTGGTCCCGTGAATTCGCCACCTGCGACGTCGAATATTACCAGCAGCAGCAGCACCTCTTCCTCGACATGATGGAAAAGGGCCTGGTCTATCGCAAGCAGTCCAAAGTCAACTGGGACCCGGTCGATCAGACGGTTCTGGCCAACGAACAGGTGATCGACGGCCGCGGCTGGCGCTCCGGTGCGCTGGTCGAACAGCGCGAGCTGGTCCAGTGGTTTTTCAAGATCACCGATTTCAGCCAAGACCTGCTGGATGAGCTGGATCATCTCGATCAGTGGCCCGAAAAGGTCCGCCTGATGCAGAAGAACTGGATCGGCCGTTCCGAAGGCATGGCCGTGCGCTGGGAAATCGTATCTTCCACCGCCCCTACCGGCGAGACCGAAGTCACCGTCTACACGACCCGTCCGGACACGCTGTTCGGCGCTTCTTTCCTGGCGATCGCCGCCGACCATCCGCTGGCCAAGGCTGCGGCGGTGAAGAATCCGGCTATCGAATCCTTCGCTGAAGAGTGCCGCCGCCAGGGCACCTCGCTCGCGGCGCTCGAAACGGCCGAAAAGAAGGGTATCGACACCGGCATCCGCGTGAAACATCCGCTCGATCCCTCCTGGGAACTGCCGGTCTATGTCGCCAACTTCGTGCTGATGGAATACGGCACGGGCGCCATCTTCGGCTGCCCGTCGGGTGACCAGCGCGACCTGGACTTCGCCCGCAAATACGATTTGCCCGTCGTCCCGGTCGTCATGCCGGCCGATGGCGACGCCGCAACCTTCGAAGTCGGCGAAACCGCCTATGTCGATGACGGCGTGATGATCAATTCGCGCTTCCTCGACGGCAAGACGACGGAAGAAGCCTTCCAGATCGTCGCCGACAAGCTGTCGCAACAGGTGCTGGCGGACGCGCCTCAGGGCGAGCGCAAGGTCAATTTCCGCCTGCGCGACTGGGGTATTTCCCGCCAGCGTTACTGGGGCTGCCCGATCCCGGTCATCCATTGCGAAGTCTGCGGCGTCGTGCCGGTGCCGAAGAAGGACCTGCCGGTGCAATTGCCCGACGACGTCACCTTCGATCTGCCGGGCAACCCGCTCGACCGTCACGCCACCTGGCGCCATGTCTCCTGCCCGCAATGCGGCCACGATGCACGCCGCGAGACGGACACGATGGACACGTTCGTCGATTCCAGCTGGTATTTCACCCGCTTCACCGCGCCGTGGCTGAATGAGCCGACCGATCCGAAGGTTGCCAACCACTGGCTGCCGGTCGATCAGTATATCGGCGGCATCGAGCATGCGATCCTTCACCTGCTCTATTCCCGCTTCTTCACCCGCGCCATGCGCGAGACCGGCCATGTGTCGGTCAAGGAGCCCTTCAAGGGCCTCTTCACCCAGGGCATGGTGGTGCATGAAACCTACCGCCTGGGCGCCGAAGGCCAGAAGGGCGAATGGGTCTCTCCCGCTGACATCAAGATCGAGGAGATCGACGGCAAACGCACCGCCACCCTGTTGAAGAACGGCGAGGAAGTCACCATCGGCTCGATCGAGAAGATGTCGAAGTCGAAGAAGAATGTCGTCGATCCCGACGATATCATCGCCTCCTACGGCGCCGATACGGCTCGCTTCTTCGTTTTGTCCGACAGCCCGCCGGATCGCGACGTCATCTGGTCGGAAGCCGGCGTCGAAGGCGCACACCGCTTCACCCAGCGCCTCTGGCGCCTGATCTCTGAGGCCGCTGACAACCTGAAGACCGTTTCCCCGGCTCCTGCCAAGGAAGGTGACGGCCTGGCGATCTCGCAGCTTGCCCACAAGACGCTGCAGGCGGTTCAGGGCGATCTGGACAAGCTGTCCTTCAACAAGGCCGTGGCACGCATATATGAGCTCGTGAATGCACTTGCGGCACCGCTGACGGATGTTGCCGCCGGCAAAGGCGATGAAGCTTATCGCGCCGCAATCCGCAATGCGGCCGAAATCCTGGTCCAGATCGTCGCTCCCATGACGCCGCATCTGGCAGAAGAATGCTGGACCGTGCTCGGCAATGACGAAATGATATCGAAAACAGCATGGCCGTCATTCGACCAGACTCTGGTTGTCGAGAATGACGTCACGCTGCCGGTCCAGATCAACGGCAAGAAGCGCGCCGAATTGACAATCGCGCGCGACGCGGATCAAACTGCTGTCGAAGCTGCAGTTCTGGCTCTGGACGTGGTGAAAGCCGCGTTGGAAGGCCGCGAGCCGAAAAAGATCATCGTTGTCCCACAGAGGATCGTGAACATTGTTGCCTGACCGCTCATCACTCCCGCGCCGTAGCGCCCTCCTGCTCGGCCTGGCGCTCTGCGTTGGCCTGGCCGGATGCCAGGTTCGGCCGCTTTATTCGAAAGCCGGTGGTACCGCGCCTAAGCTCGCATCCGTGGGCTTTTCCGAGCCCAAGAACCGTATCGAGCAGGTTGTTCGCAACGAGCTTGTATTCCTGGCCGCGGGCGGCGCCGGTGAGCCTCTGAATCCGGCTTACAATCTCACCCTGCATGTCTCCAGCACGGCGTCCAACGTTCTTGATGACGATGGCCTCGCGGAGGCGCGCATTCCCGTGCCCGGACGCGTACAGGTGACCGGCTCATACACCCTCACGCGCGCCGCCGACGGACAGGTGCTCAAGCGCAGCGAACACTCGAGTGTGTCGCTGATCGATGTATCCCGACAGAGCTTCGCCAAGCTGCGCGCCATCCGGGATGGCGAAAACCGCGCTGCGCGTGAGCTGGCCGAGTTCATCCGCGCGGATGTCGCCATCGTGCTCGCCAAGGAACCTCCGCTGCAGCAACCAGCATGGCAGAAATAAAGTCGCATGAGTTCGAGCGCTTCCTGGAAAAGGGCGCCGAGCTCTATCGCTTCTACGTCATCTACGGGCCCGATCGGGGCCTTGTCTCCGAACGCGCCAACCTCATCGCCAAGCGCAGTGGGGTCGCACTCGACGATCCCTTTGCACTTCTCAAACTCGATGCATCGGACCTCCAGGGCGATCCGGGACGGCTTCTGGACGAAGTAAACGCACTTGGGCTTTTCGGTGGCGAAAAGCTCATCTGGCTGCGCGGCGTGAATAACGAAAAACCTGTTCTCGACGCCGTCCAGACGATTCTCGGGCAGGGCGCGCCCGCCAATACCCTCCTCATCGAAGCCGGCGACCTGAAGAAGGGAAGCGGGCTCAGAAAGATCGTCGAGCCGTCGCGGTCTGTTGCCGTGATCCCGTGTTATGCGGACGACGTCCGTGCGCTCAACGGCCTGATCGATGCAGAACTTGCCAGTGATTCACTGACGATCACCACTGACGCCCGACGACGCCTTATCGAGCAGCTCGGCGGGGACCGTGTGGCCTCCCGCAACGAGATCCGCAAGCTGGCTCTCTATTGCCGTGGATTGGGAAAAATCGAGGAACACCATGTCGACGAGATCATCGGAGATGCAAGCAGCGTCTCCGCTGATGACGCCGTGGATGCGATATTGACCGGCGACCTGCCGGCCTTCCATCGCGCCTTCCAGAAGATTCTCACCTCTAAGACACCGCTCTTCCTCATCCTGCAATCATGCCTGAAGCAGTTTCAGCTGCTCGATGTGATGAAGATCGAAATGGAAGAAAAACGAACGCCGTCCAGCCAGGTGATGATGACGCTCGGCCGCCACATTCATTTCAAGCGCAAGCCGGTCTTCGAGAAGGCTCTCCGCGTCTGGCGCCCGGAGGCAGTCAGCCGCGAAGCTGCACGGATCCAGTCAGCGGTACTCATGTCCCGCCAGAGGCAAAGCCTTGAACCGAGCATCGTATTCCACGCTCTGCTGGGCGCAGCGCTGCAGGCATCGAAGCAATAAAAAGCCGCACAAGACGATGGCTTGCGCGGCGCTGTGATAGAAGGATGGTATGGAGCGCCCCTTAGCGACGCTCCAGCAACCGGCAGATTTCCTCGAGCTGCTCAAGCGTCTTGTAGGAAATCCTGATCTGGCCGGGCCCACCCTTGTGGTTGATTTTCACTTCAAGTCCCAGTGAGTCCGTCAACGTCCGCTCCAGTGCGACCGTATCCGAATCCTTTTCAGGCTTCGCTGCGGCCTGCGGCTCGGACTGTGCACGGATATCGTTCTGTGCAAGGCGCTCGGCGTCGCGAACCGACATGCCCTTAGCAACAACAGCCTTCGCCAGTGCCGTAGGATCCGACGTGGGGATCAGCGCGCGCGCATGGCCCGCCGAAAGTGTACCCGACGAAAGCATATCGCGAACCGGGGAGGGGAGCTTCAGAAGTCGAAGGCTGTTTGCCACATGGCTTCGGCTTTTACCGATAATGTCGCCCAGGTCGTTCTGCGTATATCCGTGCTCGGCGATCAGCTGCTCGTAGCCCAGTGCCTCTTCCAGCGGATTGAGGTCGGAGCGCTGGACGTTTTCGACAATAGCGATTTCAAGCGCAGTCCTGTCGTCGACATTGCGCACGATGACCGGCACTTCAACGAGGCCTGCAAGCTGGGCAGCACGCCAGCGCCGTTCGCCGGCAATAATTTCGAACTGACCGTCTGGCAGCGTTCGCGTCACGACCGGCTGGACGATGCCATGCTGGCGGATGGAGCTTGCCAGATCCTGCAATTCCCCTTCGTCGAACTGACGACGCGGGTTGCGCGGATTGCGCGTGATGTTTTCGATCGGCACCATACGGTCCGGATTGACGTTGGCCGGCGCATTGCCTGTCGGCATCGGCTGATCCATTTCGCCGATCAGCGCTGCCAGTCCGCGCCCCAGGCGCCGCTTCGAGACATCGTCGTTCATACGCTTACCCTATCTGATACGTCTTCTTATGCTGCGACCTTGCGCATTCTTTCGCGCTGAATGACTTCCGAGGCAAGCTGAAGATATGCCTGACTGCCGGCGCATTTCAGATCATAAAGGATAGCCGGCTTACCATATGACGGTGCCTCGGAAACCCGCACATTTCGCGGGATAAGCGTCTGATAAACCTTCTCACCAAGATAGGTTCGAACATCGTTCACAACTTGCTGAGCCAGGTTGTTGCGCGCATCGAACATGGTCAAGACGATGCCCTGTATATCAAGCTTCGGATTAATCGTCCGGCGAACCTGATCGACCGTTTCGAGCAGCTGGCTCAAGCCCTCCAGCGCGAAAAACTCACACTGTAGAGGAACAAGGACGGAATCGGCCGCGGCCATCGCATTCATCGTCAACAGATTGAATGATGGCGGGCAATCAAGCAGAATGTAATTGAACTTTTCGGCGCCTTCGGAAACAAGCGCTTTTTTCAGCCGGAAAGCCCTGTCCTGGGCCTGGGAGATTTCCATCTCGAAACCAAGCAGATCCATCGTCGAGGGAACGATCGACAGATTGGGAACCGCAGTTTCCACTGCAGCTCCACCGACAGTCGCCTCGCCCACGAGAATATCGTAGGACGATACCTTGCGACTGCGACGATCAATCCCGAGCCCGGTGCTCGCATTGCCCTGTGGATCCAAATCAACAATCAGAACGCTCTGGCCGATTGCAGCCAGCGCTGTCGCGAGGTTGATGGCTGTTGTCGTTTTACCGACGCCACCTTTTTGATTTGCAATGGTGATGATCCGACGCTTATCAAACATCTAGCACCTGCTTTACGGTTATGTCCGCTGCAGATTGCCGATCTCTAGGATAACCGAATCCGCTTGGATTGAACTTTGATGTCTTATCAAATCAAAGCTCCAACGACTATGCGCTTTCTTCAATTCGGATTCATAATCCCGACCTTTATGGAAGAAAGCTGTTGATGGCCTGTCGAGCAGCCAGGGTGAGGCGTATCCCAGAAGCTTGTCGAGATCAGCGAGAGCACGCGCCGAGACAAAATCAGACTGCGGAATAAGCTTGGGAGCATCCTCTATGCGCACCGCGTGGATTGTTCCCCGTGCGCCTGTCGATGCAAGGGCAACACGCAGAAAGGCAGCCTTTTTCTGGTTGCTTTCCACCAGATGAACCCAACCGTCCTGATATTCTGTCAACAGAATAGCGGTAATGACGCCGGGAAATCCGCCACCGGAACCGAGATCGACCCAGCTCCCTGCTTTTTGGGCAAGCCGGAATATCTGCGCACTATCCGCTATGTGGCGCTGCCACATGTCTTCTTGTGTAGAAGGAGCAACAAGATTGATTGTCTTTGCCCACTTTTGAAACAAGTCGGCAAATTGCTGAAGCCGATCTTGCGTTTCACGTGAAACACCGGAAATCAAGATGCCTGCCTCATATTCTTTTCTGCTTTCCTAACCAGCGCCAATAACAGCGTAACAGCCGCCGGCGTCATACCTTCAATATTGGCCGCCTGCGCAATCGTACGAGGTTGGGCGCGTCGAAGCTTTAGTTTCAACTCATTCGACAAACCTGACAAACTGTCGAAATCAAACGACCTAGGGATTTCAAGCGCCTCGTCTCGTCGTGCTGATCGAATATCATTGGCCTGTCGCTCCATATAAACGGCATAACTGGCTTCGATCTCCAAAGCTTCGGCGACCTTCGGCGACAGTTCCGAAAGCTCGCCCCATATCTTTGAGAGACGATCGATGTCGATATCGGGATGAGAGAGAATCTCGTAGCTGCTACGCCGCTGACCGTCCTTATTCAGATGTAACCCGTATTGCTCTGCTTCATTCGGCGTCATGGTCAGGGCCTTCAACTGATGCCGCCCCGCATCAAGAGCGCCGACATAGGCTTCAAACCTCTTGGAACGTGCAGGGCCGACCAAGCCCAGCTCAATCCCGCGACCCGTCAGGCGAATATCGGCATTGTCCGAACGAAGCGACAGCCGGAATTCCGCACGGGACGTGAACATTCGATAAGGTTCAGTCACGCCTCGATTGATCAGATCGTCGATCATGACACCGATGTAGGATTCCGTGCGACTAAAAACGTGAGGCTGCAGTCCCTGCGCGCGGCGAGCCGCATTCAAGCCGCCAACCAGTCCCTGGGCACCCGCCTCTTCATAACCCGTCGTCCCATTGATCTGCCCGACCAGAAACAGCCCTTTGACAGACTTCGTCTCCAACCAAGGCTGTAGCTCTCTCGGATCGACATGATCGTATTCGATGGCGTAAGCGGGATGAAGGATTTTCACCTTTTCCAGACCAGGAATGGTGTGGATGAAAGCTTCCTGAACATCCTCAGGTAGAGAGGTGGAAATCCCGTTCGGATAGACGGTGAAGTCGTCCAGGCCTTCCGGTTCCAGAAAGATCTGATGACCGTCCCGCTCACCAAAGCGGACGATCTTGTCCTCGATGGAGGGGCAATAGCGAGGACCCACACCCTCGATCTGACCGGAATACATAGCCGACAGATGAATGTTATCTGCAATGATGCGATGCGTTTCGGCCGTTGTCCTTGTAACGCCACAAGCAATCTGAGGATTGCTGATCCGGTCGGTCATGAAGGAAAATGGCGTCGGAATATCATCCGCCTCCTGCCGATCGATGGACGCCCAGTCAATCGTCCGTCCATCCAGACGGGCGGGGGTGCCGGTCTTCAAACGTCCGAGCGCGAATCCATGGCGCTTCAATGTCTCGGAAAGGCCAACCGACGGCGCCTCACCACTTCGACCTGCAGGTATTTGCTTCTGGCCGATATGGATCAGACCGCGCAGGAACGTTCCGGTCGCCAGCACGACCGAGTTGCAGACAAGGCGACTTCCATCGGAAAGCAGAAGAGCCTCAACCGCTCCATCCTCCCCCATCTCGATGTCAAAAGCATCGCCTTCCACGACTGTGAGATTGGCGTGGTTTTCGATCTCGCGTTGCATCGCTTCGCGATAGAGACGACGATCCGCCTGCGTTCGCGGACCGCGGACAGCCGGACCCTTTTTTCGGTTCAGAAGCCGGAACTGAATGCCTGCCGCATCCGCCACGCGGCCCATCAAGCCATCCAGTGCATCGATCTCGCGCACGAGATGTCCTTTGCCCAACCCGCCAATCGCCGGATTACAGGACATGACGCCGATGGTCTCGCGCTTGTGCGTGACCAATGCGACCGAAGACCCGACGCGGGCGGCGGCACTCGCAGCCTCGCATCCGGCATGCCCGCCGCCAACGACGACCACATCAAAGGTCATTTCAGCCATGGAAGCCTCTGTGTTTCACGTGAATCATTTGCCGATGCAGAATTTCGAGAAGATCACATCGAGAAGATCTTCGACATCGACGCGACCGGTAATCCTGCCAAGCTCGTTTCCGGCCGCTCTCAAAGCATCGGCCTTCAACTCAAGTCGGGGTTCATCTAATGCATTTTGAATGAATTTGGAAGCCAGAGCGATATGCTCGCGATGCCTGTCATTGCTCGCCGGCAAACCCGCATGCCAGGTCTTTCGGGCCATATCAACGATAGCGCAGTGCACCCTGTCCAGACCCTCTCCGGTTATCGACGATATACGAACAGCATCGCCGTTTTCGTTCGGGTAAAGATCCGCCTTGGTCTCCACCTCCAGGTAGGAGACTGCGTAGTCTTCATAAACAAGCGGATCGGATCCCGCTTCCCTGAGATACAGGATCATATCCGCTGAGCGTGCAGCAGCCCTGGCACGCTGTATGCCCTCACGCTCGACGATGTCTTCAGCCTCTCGAATGCCCGCCGTATCGTAAAGCCGAACCAGATAGCCTTCCATGTCCAGCTCGACGGTCAGAACATCACGTGTGGTCCCGGCAATATCGGTCACGATGGCGACTTCGCGTTTTGCCATCGCGTTCAACAGGCTTGATTTCCCCGCATTCGGAGCACCGATGATGGCAACCTTGAAACCGTTGCGGATGATTTCGGCAGATTTGGCAGACGCGGAGACCGCCGACATTTCCACCATCAGATCAGCAAGATCAACACTTATCAGATCCGCGGCCGAAACCGGAACATCCTCTTCATCGGCAAAATCCAGCTCGGCCTCGATCATCGCTCTCGCATAGGTCAGGCGCTCCGCCCATCCGCTATATTGCGCCGATAATGCGCCCATCCCGGTCTGGAGTGCGAGTTTCCGCTGCATCTCAGTCTCCGCCGAGACCAGATCAGACAGGCCTTCAACTTCAACAAGGTCGAGCCTTCCATGTTCAAAAGCACGACGGGCAAATTCTCCGGCCTCCGCGGGACGTAGATCGAATGCGCGCAGCGTTTCCGCAACTGCATTCACCACAGCCCGGCTGCCATGAACCTGCAACTCCGCGCAATCTTCACCAGTAAAGGAATGCGGAGCCTGGAAATAGAGCACCAGACCTTGGTCCAGTATTTCACCGTTTCGGTTCCGAATCGTTCGCAGACTTGCTTGCCGCGGCATCGGCAAAGTCCCGGCAATCTCAGTCAGAACAGCGATTGTCGCTGGACCGCTTATGCGTATCACGGCCACGCCAGCCGGTGGCTGTCCGCTTGAAAGCGCGAAGATTGTTGCCTGTGTCATGTCTTCGTTCCATATCCACAAAAGACAAAGGCGCCCGAATATCGGGCGCCTGCAATTTTGGCGACGAATCCAGCTAAGGATTACGTGTTCATCGAGTCGAAGAAGTCGCCATTGTTCTTGGTCTGCTTCAGCTTGTCGATCAGGAACTCGATCGCATCCGTTGTCCCCATCGGCGCGAGAATACGGCGAAGAACGAATATCTTCTGCAAATCCTGGCGCGGAACCAGCAGGTCTTCCTTACGCGTACCGGACTTGAGGATATCCATCGCCGGGAAGATGCGCTTGTCGGCAACCTTGCGGTCGAGCACGATTTCCGAGTTACCCGTACCCTTGAATTCTTCGAAGATGACTTCGTCCATACGACTGCCCGTATCGATCAGCGCCGTAGCAATGATCGTCAGCGAACCGCCTTCTTCGATGTTACGCGCAGCACCGAAGAAACGCTTCGGCCGCTGCAGGGCATTCGCATCCACACCACCGGTCAGAACCTTGCCTGAGGACGGCACGACGGTGTTGTAAGCGCGTCCCAGACGGGTGATCGAATCGAGCAGGATAACGACGTCACGGCCGTGCTCGACGAGACGCTTGGCCTTTTCGATGACCATTTCGGCGACCTGCACGTGGCGCACCGCCGGCTCGTCGAAGGTCGACGAAACGACTTCGCCCTTCACCGAACGCTGCATGTCCGTCACTTCTTCCGGACGTTCGTCGATCAGGAGAACGATCAGGTAACATTCCGGATGGTTGGCGGTAATAGAATGCGCGATATTCTGCAGAAGAACGGTTTTACCGGTACGCGGCGGCGCAACGATCAGACCACGCTGGCCCTTCCCGAGCGGTGCCACCAGGTCGATGACGCGCGCAGAATTGTCCTTCGACGTCGGGATATCGAGTTCCATCTTGAACCGCTCGTTCGGATAGAGCGGTGTCAGGTTGTCGAAATGAACCTTGTGCCTGATCTTTTCGGGATCATCGAAATTGATCGTGTTGACCTTGAGAAGGGCAAAATAACGCTCGCCTTCCTTCGGTCCGCGGATTGGCCCCTCGACGGTATCACCCGTCTTGAGCGAAAACCGGCGGATCTGCGACGGCGAGATATAAATATCATCCGGACCCGGCAGATAGTTCGCATTTGCGGAACGCAGGAAGCCGAATCCGTCCTGGAGAACTTCAACCACGCCCTCGCCGATGATTTCCACGTCCTGACTGGCAAGAACCTTCAGAATTGCAAACATCAACTCCTGCTTGCGCATGGTGCTGGCGTTTTCGACCTCCAGCGACTCTGCGAAGGTCAGCAAATCCGTCGGGGATTTGCTCTTGAGTTCTTGAAGCTTCATTTCAGCCATGAAGAGGGGACCACTTGAGAAAATATAAGGGAAATAGGGCGTGTCGGTGAAATTCGCTACCGCGGATGAAATCCGGGGACAACGTCGGTTACACGCATGCCACGAGAAGGAGGTGACGGGAAAATAGCGATTCCCGCTCCATGCCGCAAGAGGCTTATTCAGAAAAAGGCAAGCGCTTTCTCAGAACGGCTTGACGATAACCAGGATCACGATCGCAATCATCAGAACGGTGGGCACTTCGTTCCATATCCGCCAGTGACTTGCCTTGCGCCTTGGCTTGTCCGCGGCAAAATCGCGAACGGCGCGACCAAACAGCACATGAACGCCGGTAAGCGCCACGACCATGGCGATTTTGCCATGGAGCCAACCGCCCTGGAACCCATAGACATCCCAGGCTAGGTAAAGTCCCAACACCCAGCTGACCATCATCGCCGGATTCATGATCACCTTGAGCAGGCGCCGTTCCATCATCTTGAATGTCTCCGATCGATCGGAACCGATCGGCGCATCCGTGTGATAGATGAAAAGCCTTGGCAGATAGAGAAGCCCTGCCATCCACGACATCACCGCAACGACGTGAAACGCCTTCACATACGAGATGAAATCATCCGGCCGCAGGACGTAGGTCAGAACCAGAATGAGCAGAAATATGCCAAGCGCGATGAATGCCCGCGCCTTGGCTTTCCCGCCCGCGCCCTCATCACCGGGTTCCTCATGCGGGGCCATCAGATCAGGCCCCTCACATGTTTCACCAGTTTGGCGACATTGTCCGGGTCGGCTTCCGGCGTGATGCCGTGACCGAGATTGAAGATCAGCGGCCCGTTGCCCAGAGCCTGCAGGATCGCGTCGATGCCGTCGTAAAGCGATTGCCCGCCGGCAACCACCCGCATCGGATCGAGATTGCCCTGCACCGGCCCGTCCTTCTGCAATTCAGCCGCAAACGACAACGGCACGCTCCAGTCCAGTCCGATCGCGTCGGCGCCGGTCTTCTGCCGGTAATGGCGCAGGTTCATTCCAGCGCCCTTGGCAAAGGCGATGATGCGCGCATCCGGACGCTGGCGACGTACGATTTCGATGATCCGGGCGACCGGCTTCACCGCAAAGTCCTCGAATTCCTCTTCGCCAAGAACACCAGCCCAGGAATCGAAAATCTGAACGGCATCGGCGCCCGCATCGATCTGTGAGATCAGATAATCGGCGGAAACCTCGGCGAGAAATGCCAGCAGATGTTCGAGCGCCTTACGATTGCGGTAACCGAACAGGCGGGCAGGGGACTGGTCGGGCGTTCCATGTCCGGCAATCATATAGGTCGCAACGGTCCACGGAGCTCCGCAGAAGCCGAGAAGGGCAGTCTCGGCAGGCAGCTCCTGCCTCAGGCGCTTTACCGTCTCGAAAACGGGAGAGAGGTGTGAAAGCACGCCATCCGCCTTCAGCGCATGGATGCCCGTCTCGTCGATCGGATCCATCTGCGGTCCTTCGCCGGGCGTGAATCGAACCTTTCTGTCCAGAGCATCGGGAATGACCAGGATATCGGAAAACAGGATTGCCGCGTCGAACGCATAACGCCTGATCGGCTGGAGGGTGACCTCGACAGCCAGATCAGGCGTATAACAGAGATCGAGGAACCCACCCGCCTCCTGGCGCGTTGCACGGTACTCGGGAAGATACCGGCCTGCCTGTCTCATAAGCCAGAGTGGAGGAGGTGCGACAGTCTTGCCTTCCAGCACCTCGACGATCTTCCGTTTCACAGGCAAAGGCATCTATCCCCTATAAAAAGAATCTAATTTCTATTGGTTTCTATTTCTTAGAGTCGGTGAGTATCAAGGATTAAAGTCAAACCCCAGGTTAACCAGGATTGTGTCCTCATTCACAGGTCGGGATGAAAAGCATTTCGCAGAATTTTGGAACTAGGTGGGAAATTCTAGATTTTGTAGTGAAATCAAGATTCTGATCGGTATTATCGAAAATCTGTGGCTGTAGACAACGTGTGGATAAGTTTGGCAGAACTGACAATTGTCCACGCAAATCACACCCTCCTGTTCCATCAATCCGTCTGACCGCTAATTGTGGAAAACGAGGCAGTTTTCCCGCCGCCTGCCCCTCCCTGGCGTCAGGGTGGTCGCCTGTCCCGAGTTATCAACAAACGGTAAAGAATAACGTGGAGAACCGGAAAAACTTCTTCCACCTGCACCTCGTTTCTGACTCCACCGGCGAGACGTTGATCTCGGCCGGGCGGGCAGTCGCGGCCCAATTCCAAAATAGCTATGCGCTGGAACACGTCTATCCGCTGATCAGAAACCGCAAGCAGCTTGCGGCGGTCATGGATGCCGTCGACGCTGAACCCGGCATCGTTCTCTATACGATCGTGGATCAGGACCTGGCGTCCCTGATCGATCTTCGATGCCGTGAAATGGGCGTACCCTGCGTAAATGTGCTGGAGCCTGTGCTTGCCGTCTTCCAGACCTATCTGGGCGCGCCGTCGCGCCGTCGTGTCGGCGCGCAGCATGCCCTCAACGAAGATTATTTTGCCAGGATCGAAGCGCTGAACTTCGCCATGGATCATGACGACGGCCAGATGCCGGAGACCTATGATGAGGCTGATGTCGTTTTGATCGGCATCAGCCGCACATCCAAGACGCCGACCAGCATTTATCTGGCAAACCGTGGGATCAAGACGGCAAATATTCCGATCGTGCCGGGCGCCGAGCTTCCCGATGCTCTCTACAATGCGACGCGGCCCCTGATCGTCGGCCTGATTGCGACCACCGACCGCATTTCGCAGGTTCGCGAAAACCGTGAACTCGGCAGCTCGCAGGGGCTTGATCGAAATACCTATACGGATCGCGCCAGCATCAATGAAGAGCTCAAATATGCCCGGGCGCTCTGCGCGCGAAACAACTGGCCGATCATCGATGTTTCCCGGCGTTCCATCGAGGAGACTGCCGCAGCAATTCTTGCCCTGCGCCCGAAGCTCAGATAATCCCGAACTGCTTTCTATCGGAGATGATATCTGAAGTGACACTCGTCCTTGCCTCCTCAAGTCCTTTTCGCCGCATGCTGCTGCAAAATGCCGGTCTGACGTTTGAATCACACGCGGCTGATATCGATGAAAGAGAGATTGAGGCATCCGAAGACAGTGCTGGCCCCGAAGCGGTTGCCGGAATTCTCGCCAGAGCCAAGGCGCAGGACGTATCACGCCATTTTCCGGACGCATTGGTGATCGGTTCCGATCAGATGATGTCTCTTGGAGATCGCGTCTATCACAAGGCAAGGAACCGCCACGAAGCTCGGGAGAACCTGATGTCGCTCTCCGGCCGGACCCATCGGCTGAACAGTGCTGTCGCTGTCGTGAGGAACGGAAACGTGGTCTGGGAACACATCGCCTATGCCGAGTTGACTGCGCGTGAACTGACAGGGGAATTTGTCGACCGGTATCTCGACAGGATCGGTGACAAGGCGTTTTCCAGTGTCGGCGGCTATCAGATGGAAGGAGAAGGAATTCATCTCTTTTCCGCCATTGAAGGCGATTATTTCACCATTCTGGGCCTGCCCATGCTTCCCCTTCTGGAGGAACTGCGCCGTTTGGGAGAGATAGATGGTTGATGGACGCGAAAGCGCAGCGCCAGCGGCATTCGTGACCGGCTGGCCGATCAAGCATTCCCGATCGCCGATCATTCATCGCCATTGGCTGAAGCAATATGGGCTGGCGGGCACTTATGATGCCGTCGCCGTGTCCGAGGAAGACTTTGCCGCCTTCATCGAGGCATTGAAGGATGGCAGCCGGGGCTTCTGCGGCGGTAATGTCACCATTCCGCACAAGGAGACTGCTTTCCGGCTCAGCGACCGGCCCGATGAACTGGCACAGGAACTGGGCGCCGCCAATACGCTCTGGCTGCAGGATGGCCGGCTTCATGCGACGAATACCGACGGATATGGTTTTTCTGCCAATCTCGATGGCCTTCATCCCGGCTGGGACAAGGTCGATCGCGCCGTCATTCTCGGTGCCGGTGGCGCAAGCCGTGCTGTCATCCAGGCCATTCGGGATCGCGGTGTTGGCGAAATCCATGTCGTCAATCGCACCGTGTCACGTGCACAGGAACTTGCGGACCGCTTCGGTCCAAAAATCCATGCTCATGGATTGCCTGCTCTTGCCGAAGTCATGGCCGGGGCCGGTCTGTTTGTGAACACGACATCGCTTGGCATGGATGGCGGGGAATCGACCGTCATCGACTTTTCCATTCTGAAGACAGGCGCTCTGGTCACGGATATCGTTTACGTTCCCCTCGAAACGCCCATGCTGAGACAAGCCGGCGAACAGGGATACCCGACGGCTGACGGATTGGGGATGCTTCTGCATCAGGCCGTTCCCGGCTTCGAAAAATGGTTCGGCTGTCGTCCGGTTGTCGATGGCGGCCTGCGTGAACTCATCATCAAGGACATACAGGCGGTGTGATGATTGTGATCGGATTGACCGGATCGATCGGCATGGGCAAGACAACCACTGCCGGCATGTTCAGGGATGAAGGTATTCCGGTCAACGATTCCGACGCCGTCGTTCATGAGCTCTATGAAACCGAGGCCGTTGAGCCCGTTGGCAGGGCCTTTCCGGGTTCTATCCGCGACGGTGCCGTCGACAGGACGGAACTCGCCCGCCAGCTTTCTCTCGATCCCGCAAACTTTAGCCGGCTGGAAGCGATCGTCCATCCGCTGGTCAGGGAGAGGGAAAAACAGTTTCTCGATACCCGGCGCTCTTCGGGCGCGGATCTCGTTCTCCTGGATATCCCATTGCTTTTCGAGACAGGCGCCGAAAAGCGTGTCGATGTGATTGTGGTCGCGACCTGTGATCCACAGATACAGCGGCAGCGTGTTCTTGCCAGACCGGGCATGACGGAGGAAAAGTTCAACCTGATCCTGGGCCGTCAGCTGCCTGATTCGCAGAAACGTCAACGTGCCGATTTCCTGGTTGATACGGGTACTGGGCTAGATCAGGCAAGACAGCGAGTGCAGCAGATTATCGCCCTTCTGCGATCGGGCATACGGAGCGAAAGATATGCGTGACATCATTTTCGATACGGAAACGACCGGGCTTGAATCGAAGCAGGACCGCATCATCGAAATCGGTGGCGTCGAGCTGATCAACAATTTCCCGAGCGGAAAGACGATCCACATTTTCATCAATCCGGGCGATCGCAAAGTTCACCCCGACGCTTTGGCCGTTCACGGCATCACGGACGAGTTCCTGAAGGACAAGCCGGGTTTTGCAGATGTCGCCCAGCAGATCATTGATTTTTTCGATGGCGCAAGATGGATCGCCCATAACGCGAATTTCGATATGGGCTTCATCAATGCCGAGTTCGAGCGGATAGGCTTGCCGCCCGTTCCGACAGAACAGGTTGTCGATACGCTGGCCATGGCGCGTCGTAAGCATCCAATGGGCCCGAACTCGCTCGATGCTCTTTGCCGACGTTACGGGATCGACAACGCACACCGTACCAAGCACGGGGCATTGCTCGACTCAGAACTGCTGGCCGAAGTTTATATCGAGATGAACGGCGGGCGGCAGGCGGCTCTCGGCCTAGTTGACTCCGATCAGCCCACAGAGGTTGACGAGACCGAGGATACCGTGATCGTTACGGATCAGGTGAGGCCGCGACCGCTGGCAAGCCGGCTGTCGGCGCAGGATATCGAAACCCACGCCTCCATGATCGCGTCCATGAAAGGCAAGGCGATCTGGCAGAAATATCGTCAGGAATAGAGCTGCTTCATCGAACGCGGGAACCGGTTTTGCGTCCGGGGTAACGTGGAAACAAAGATATGCAACAATAAAAAAGCCCGGCAGACCGGGCTTTTTTGATCGTCTGCGGATCAGCTGTTGAGCGGCTGAACCTTGGCGCGGGCCTGTTCTTCGGCCATGCGCTGCGAAAACATCTGTGCAAAATCGATCGGATCGATCATCAGCGGCGGGAAGCCGCCATTGCGGGTCACGTCTGCGATGATCTGACGCGCGAACGGGAACAGCAGCCGCGGGCATTCGATGAACAGAACCGGCAGCATGTGTTCCTGCGGGAAACCGGTAATGCGGAAAACGCCGCCATAGACCAGTTCGGCCGCAAACACGACCTTGTCGCCATCCTTGGCTTCGGCGTTCAGCGACAGAACGACATCGAAATCGGTATCCGACAGCGGGTTGGCGTTCACATTGACGCCGATATTGATGTTCGGTGCGTTGTCACGTGCCTGAAGCGACCGTGGCGCAGCTGGATTTTCGAAGGAAAGGTCCTTGGTGTACTGGGCGAGAATGTTGAGCGAAGGGCTCGCCGTCTGCGTGTTTTCGTCTGCCATGGGATATCCTCAGGACTGATGTGTTGAGGCCGCATAACATCTAGGCTTTTCGCTTACAACCCGTTGCGGCTCTGGCGTATGGTCACGGATCGCGATCGATGCCTCTCGACCATGGCGAAGATGGGTTTGGACCCGAGTTTCGGTGAAATTCCTCTTCATCCAGATCGACCACCTTTCCGGCCGTATCTGGCGCTTCTCTCGGCTCTCCGGTCGGACGACTGAAACCACCCCTGCCGCGGGGTCCCACGACAACGACACGCTTGCCGATCGCCGACCAGAGAAGACGTCGCACGAAGGGAATGAAAAGCGCGATACCGACGATGTCGGTAAAAAAACCGGGCAGAAGCAGGAGAATGCCGGCAACGACGATCATCGCTCCATCGACGACGGAACTTGCCGGGATCTGGCCCTGTTGGCTTTCCTGGGAAAGTTTTTTGAGAAGGTGCAGGCCCTGTTGCCGCATCAGGAACGCACCGAGCAATCCGGTGATGATGACAAGGCCGAGTGTCCACCACAGGCCGAGCGCACGCCCGACCACGACAAATCCGGCAATCTCGGCCAGGGGCCAGGCAAGCAGCAGGCTAAAAGCAATAATTGGGCGCATGATCCAATGAGTGTTGTACGAGGTCGTTTCGAGGGCTCACACCTTCGCTATTTGAAGATGGCTTAATGCAGACTATATGATGATGTGGATTCAACTTTTAAACAGTAATCGCGGGTTATTATGGGCTCCAACGACTTCATTACACTCTTTTTCCTTGTTGCGGCCGTCCTGATTTTCCTGCAGCTGCGCAGCGTGCTCGGTCGGCGGACAGGAAACGAGAAGCCGCCGGAAACATACGTCTCGCGGGAAGCGCTGAAAAATCCCGCCTCGGCGGATGACGGCAAGGTCGTAACCCTGCCGCGTCGCGAGGCCGGCGAGGAAGATCAGCGCTTTGCAGACATTGATGCGCTCGCGCAGCCCGGTAGCGAGCTGAACGAATCGCTTAAGTCGATGATCAAGGCGGATTCGTCATTCCAGCCGAAGGAATTCCTCAACGGCGCCAAGATGGCCTACGAGATGATCGTCATGGCATTTGCCGATGGCGACAGGAAAACCCTCAAGGGCCTTCTCTCCAAGGAGGTTTTCGACGGTTTTGATGCTGCCATTCGTGATCGGGAATCCCGTGGCGAAGTGGTGAAGTCCACCTTCGTCGGCATCGACAAGGCGGCCTTCACGCAGGCCGTTCTCAAGCAATCGGAAGCGCAGGTGACGGTTCGCATCGTCAGCCAGCTGATTTCCGCCACCCTCGACAAGGACGGCAAGCTGATCGACGGCGATCAGGAAGCCGTTGCCGAGGTTACCGATATCTGGACCTTTGCACGGGATGTCCGCTCGAAGGATCCGAACTGGAAACTGATCGCGACCGAATCCGAGCAATGAGCCCGACGTCGTCAGGATACCGCCTGTTTCCCGTATCCTTCGGCGACCTTCCGGGTTGGCAAAAGGACGATCCCCGCGCCTTGCTCGCAGCAATGGCGCGGTGCCTGTCTCATATCCATGGCGTAAAGCCCTATCGTACAGGCTCTCTCGGTCTCACGTCAGATGATCTGCTACCCCTTCTGACCGCTGCGGCCGATAGATCGGCGGATATCAGCGCAGCCGAGGCACGCTCCTTTTTCGAAGACTGTTGCATCCCCTTTCGCATCGAGAGGGAGGATGCGCAGCCGGGACTGGTGACGGCGTTTTACGAGCCGGAAGTCGAGGTCGCGGCCCAGCCCGACGATATCTTCGCGCACCCGTTTTATTTCCGCCCCGATGATCTCATCGATCTGGATGATAAAAGCCGTCCCGCAGACATGGACTCCGGCTACATGTTCGGCCGGACGACTCCATCGGGCGTGACGGAATATCCCGACCGAAAAGCAATCGACGAGGGATTTCTTGAAGGCTGCGGCCTCGAAATCGCGTGGGCCAGATCCAGGGTCGATGTCTTTTTCGCCCACATTCAGGGGGCGGCCAGGCTTCGCTACCCGGATGGTAATATTCGCCGGATCACCTATGCGGCAAAAGCCGGTCACCCGTTTTCTCCCGTCGGCAAGCTGCTGATCGATCTCGGTGAAATCGACCGAGAGCAGATTTCGATGCAGAGCATCCGAAAATGGCTGGCGGAGAATCCGGCTAAGGTTGACGAAATTCTATGGCATAACCGCTCCTACATCTTTTTTCGTGACGCGGATGTATCGGATGACATGCTCGGGCCTGTTGCGGCTGCCAAGGTGCCGCTGGTCGCCGGGCGCTCGCTTGCCGTCGATCGAGTGATCCACACATTCGGTTATCCGTTCTTCGTCCATGCCCCCACGCTTCTCCACCTCGATAACGGCTTGCCGTTTGCAAGGCTGATGCTGGCGCTCGATACCGGATCGGCTATTGTCGGCCCGAGCCGCGGTGATATTTTCACCGGTTCCGGATATGAAGCAGGCGAACAGGCCGGAACGGTCAGGAACGAGGCGGACTTCTACATCCTGATCCCCAAGGCGGCTGCAGGCAGGTTTGGAGCATGAGCGGCGGGCGTAAACTCAATTCCGAGGAACGGATACTCTGGGGCAAGGTGGCTAAGTCCACCCGCGCCTTCCCGGAGCGTCGCAGCGATCTCATCAGCTTCGAAGCCGAGGAGGTGGCACGGGTCGCAGAAGTTGAGAAATCGAGACCGTCGCTGCCGAGCGAAGTGCCGGATCAACAGGCTGAGCAGATCCGCAGCGTGAAAAAGCCGGCCGGTTACCATCATCCGCTGGAAAAGCCGACGAAAAAGAAACTTGCCAAGGGCAGGCTGGCGATCGAGGCACGTCTCGATCTTCACGGCATGTTTCAGGGTGAGGCGCATGACCTGCTGCTCGATTTCATTTACCGCGCCCATGAGCGAGGCCTTCGCCATGTTCTGGTCATTACCGGCAAGGGCAGTTCCATGGGCAGCGAAGGCGCCTTGCGGCGCGCAGTACCGCTTTGGTTCTCGAAGGCCGAATTCCGCTTCCTGATCTCGTCCTATGAATGGGCTGCCCGCCATCATGGCGGCGAGGGCGCGCTTTATGTTCGGCTGGCGCGAACTGAGAGGGTGGAGCGGTGACGCCCTTCGGCAAGGCGATGCGCGACCTGCGTCAACGCAAGGGCGTTACCCAACGCGCCCTGGCGCAGGCGATCGGTGTCACGCCGGCCTATCTCTCCGCACTGGAACACGGCCACCGTGGAAGACCGACCTTCGAGCTTCTTCAACGCATTGCCGGCTATTTCAACATCATCTGGGATGAGGCAGACGACCTGTTTCGCCTGGCCGATACGTCCGATCCGAAGGTCGTGATCGACACGTCAGGACTGCCGCCTGACTATACGCTTCTTGCCAACCAGCTGTCGAAACGGATTAGGACTTTGCCGCCGGAGATGGTAGAAGAGATCAACAAGCTCCTGGAGAGCCCTCAATAGCCATTTTTCTCGGGAAGAACCACGGCTTTCCCGCCATAATGGTGTGCTCAACCTTTAGAAGCCGCCCGCGATTTCCTATATTCGGAACGGAAAAAGCGGTGATTCGCGCGTCACCGAGAAGAACCAACCTGGAAGAAGCTGAATGACCGATCTACCCGCCAGCGAAAATGGTGCGAGTGCAGAATATGGTGCCGATTCGATCAAGGTGCTGAAGGGCCTGGATGCCGTTCGCAAGCGCCCGGGCATGTATATCGGTGATACGGATGATGGTTCCGGCCTTCACCACATGGTTTACGAAGTTGTCGACAACGCGATCGACGAAGCGCTGGCCGGCCATGCCGATATCGTCACCGTGACGTTGAATGCGGACGGTTCGGTTACCGTAACCGACAATGGTCGCGGTATCCCGACGGATATTCACACCGGTGAAGGCGTCTCGGCGGCAGAGGTCATCATGACCCAGCTTCACGCCGGCGGTAAGTTCGACCAGAATTCCTACAAGGTCTCCGGCGGCCTTCACGGCGTGGGCGTGTCCGTGGTGAACGCACTTTCGGTCTGGCTCAAGCTCAAGATCCGCCGTAGCGGCAAGGTTCACGAGATCACCTTCACCCATGGCGTTGCCGATGCGCCGCTGAAGGTGATCGGCGAATACGAAGGCCGGTCGGGCACGGAAGTCACCTTCCTGGCAAGCACCGAAACCTTTACCATGACCGAGTTCGACTACAACACGCTCGAGCATCGTCTGCGTGAACTCGCCTTCCTGAATTCCGGCGTCAGAATCCGGCTCACTGATCGGCGCAAGCCGGACGTCAGGGAAGAGGAGATGGTCTATGACGGCGGTCTCGAAGCCTTCGTCAGCTATCTCGACCGTTCGAAAAAGCCGCTCGTCGAAAAGCCTGTCGCCATCAAGGGCGAAAAGGACGGCATGACGGTGGAAGTCGCGATGTGGTGGAACGACAGCTACCACGAAAACGTGCTCTGCTTCACCAACAACATCCCGCAGCGCGATGGCGGCACCCACATGGCCGGTTTCCGCGGTGCCCTGACGCGCCAGATAACCTCCTATGCCGATACGTCCGGCATCATGAAGCGCGAAAAGGTTTCGCTGACGGGCGATGATTGCCGTGAAGGCCTGACTGCGGTCCTTTCGGTCAAGGTACCGGATCCGAAGTTTTCATCGCAGACCAAGGACAAGCTGGTCTCCTCCGAAGTCCGGCCGGTCGTGGAAAGCCTGGTCAACGAAGCGCTCAGCTCGTGGCTGGAAGAACATCCGGCCGAAGCCAAGGTTCTGGTCGGCAAGGTGGTTGAAGCCGCTGTCGCCCGCGAAGCCGCCCGCAAGGCACGCGAACTGACCCGCCGCAAGGGTGTGCTCGATATCGCATCGTTGCCGGGCAAGCTGGCGGATTGCTCGGAACGTGATCCCTCCAAGTCCGAAGTCTTTCTCGTCGAGGGTGACTCGGCAGGTGGTTCGGCCAAGCAGGGTCGCTCGCGTGAAAATCAGGCGATCCTTCCGCTCCGCGGCAAGATCCTCAATGTCGAGCGCGCCCGCTTCGACAAGATGCTGTCCAGCCAGGAAATCGGCACGCTGATTACCGCACTTGGCACGTCGATCGGCAAGGATGAGTTCAACGCCGACAAGCTTCGTTATCACAAGATCATCATCATGACGGACGCTGACGTCGACGGAGCGCATATTCGCACGCTGCTCCTGACCTTCTTCTTCCGCCAGATGCCGGAACTGATCGAACGCGGCCATATCTATATTGCCCAGCCGCCGCTCTATAAGGTCGCGCGCGGCAAGTCGGTCCAGTACCTCAAGAACGAGGCGGCGCTGGAAGAATATCTGATCAGCATGGGCATCGAAGAAGCAACCCTCACTGTCGGTTCCGGTGAAGTTCGCGCCGGTGCGGATATGCGCGAAGTGATCCACGATGCTCAGCGCCTGCGCTCCCTCGTTGATGGGCTTCATTCCCGCTACAGCCGCTCGATCATCGAACAGGCCGCCATTGCCGGCGCGCTCAATCCCGAGCTCACCGACAATCGTGAACGTGCCCAGAAGACGGCCGATGATGTCGCCCGCCGCCTGGATATGATCGCCGAAGAAACCGAACGCGGCTGGACCGGCCACGTGACGGAAGAGGGCGGCCTTCGTTTCGAACGCATGGTGCGCGGTGTTCGAGAAGCAGCCTTCATCGACAACGCGCTGATTGGCTCGGCCGATGCCCGCCATATCGATCAACTGTCGGGCCGCCTGCAGGAAATCTACGCAACTTCGCCGATCCTTGCCCGCAAGGATGGCCAGCTGGAAATCTCCGGTCCCCGCGCGCTTCTGGATGCGATCTTCGCTGCCGGCCGCAAAGGTCTTTCGATGCAGCGCTACAAGGGGCTTGGCGAAATGAACGCCGAACAGCTCTGGGAAACGACGCTCGATCCGAATGTCCGTTCGCTCCTGCAGGTCAAGGTCAACGATGCGACCGATGCCGACAGCCTCTTCTCGCGCCTCATGGGTGACGAAGTCGAGCCGCGCCGCGAGTTCATTCAGGACAATGCGCTGAGCGTCGCAAACCTCGATATCTGAGGTTTTCCTTACGATCTTGAACTTGAAACGGGGCCTTCTGGGCCCCGTTTTTGCATCCGGCTAAGGATTCACGTGAAACCGCGCCGCACAGGCCGATGCAATCACGGGTCCCCGCTGAACTTTCCTTCGAATGCAATCTCTGAAACCGGCTTACGATCGCTCGGCACTTCCCGTTCCTGCAGATCCTCCGGCAGCGTCTCCTTGGCGGCCATGCGCCCGATTGCCGCCGCGGCCTCGACCCGAAAACCGTCCGGCAGTTCAAGAACCGTGACCGCCTTCTCCTTGTCGAACCCTTCCATGCCATGCGCATGATAACCGAGCTTCATCGCCTGGCAGATCACCGAAAACCATGCGGCTCCGGTGTCATAGGAATGGGTATAGGCCGGCTTGTGTTCGCCGGCCGACGAAACCCGATAGCTCTTCGAAACGACGATGATCAGGGCAGCTGCATTCTTTGCCCAACGCTGGTTACCGGGAACGAGAAGATCGAGGATCGTCTCGAAAGCCGGTGTTCCGCGCAGACCGTAGATAAAGCGCCAGGGCTGGTTGTTGCCGGATGAGGGCGCCCAGTGCGCGGCATCGAGAACGGTCAGGATCTGATCGCGATCCATGGTCTCGGCCGTGAATGCCCGTGGCGACCAGCGGTCCAAAAAATACGTGTCGATCGGAAATTCGGATATGCGGGAATTGCTGCTGGTCATCAGGGTCTCCTTAGCCTTCTGGCGGGAACATAAGCTTCGTTGAGCCATTGGCAATCGGATGGGTGCGCAGGTGACAAGCCGGCGCGCATCGGTCATAGATGAAGGAGGGGAGGGAGGCGCCCCTGACAGGCGCATGCGGGGTTGATGCGCGGAGGAATGCACGGCCATGAAAGGCAGCGCGATCATGTTCTATCAGCTGTATGAGTTGAATCACGCAGCACTTGCGCCTTTCCGCGCCGGTGCGGAAGCGCTTCGTTATGTGTCGAGCAACCCACTCAACCCGCTTTCGCAAACTGTATTGGGCAGAACCCTTACCGCCAGCCTGGAAGTTTTCGAACGCGCAACCCGGCGTTACGCCAAGCCCGATTTTGGTCTCGCTGAAACCATCGTGGACGGAAAACCCGTTGCGGTGACGGAAGAAATCATCTGGTCCAAGCCCTTCTGCAATCTTCTCCGTTTCAGGCGGAATCTTCCCGCCGCGCATGGCCCCGATCAGAAAATCCTTCTGGTTGCTCCCATGTCTGGGCATTACGCGACATTGCTTCGTGGAACCGTGGAGGCGCTGCTGCCTCACGCCGATATCTATATTACCGATTGGGTCGATGCCCGCACCGTGCCGGTGACCGAAGGCAGCTTCGATCTCGATGACTACATCGATTACATCATCGAGATGTTGCACCGGCTTGGCCCGGGCGCACATGTCGCGGGCGTCTGTCAACCTTCCGTCCCCGTGCTCGCCGCCGTCGCGATCATGGAGACGAGGAAGGATCCGATGCTGCCCGCCTCGATGATCCTCATGGGCGGCCCGATCGACACCCGGATCAATCCGACGGCGGTCAACAAGCTCGCGAATGAACATCCGCTTGAGTGGTTCAAGGATAACGTCATCATGACGGTGCCCTTTCCGCAACCCGCCTTCATGCGGCCGGTCTATCCCGGTTTCCTGCAGCTTTCGGGTTTCATGTCGATGAACCTGGATCGCCATGTAATGGCGCACCGGGAATTCTTCGATCACCTCGTCAAGAATGATGGTGAATCGGCCGAGAGGCACAGAGACTTTTACGACGAATATCTCGCCGTCATGGACCTGACGGAGGAATTCTATCTCCAGACGGTGGATACCGTCTTTATCCGTCATTCCCTGCCCAAAGGCGAGATGATGCATCGGGATGTCCCGGTCGATACGACGGCCATCCGCAATGTTGCCTTGATGACGGTCGAGGGCGAAAATGACGACATTTCGGGTGCAGGCCAGACCAACGCCGCCCACTCGATATGTCCCAACATTCCCGACAGCATGCGTCTTCACTACATGCAGCCGGATGTCGGTCACTACGGGGTTTTCAACGGATCGCGTTTCCGCAAGGAAATCGCCCCGCGGATCGTCGAGTTCACTAGGCAGCATTCAAAGGATCAGCCGCCAACTCCGGTGAGCAAGCCAAAGCGCAGCCGCAGAGTCGGACCAAAGCCGGAATAGATCGAATTCCGGCAGAAATTTCCGCGTTTTAGCCGATTTAATCTTTGATCTTCTTGAAGCGCGATCCGGGGCTCACCAAATCGATTCCCGTCGGGCTGGCATATGGCCACCCGCTCTAACCCTAAGGGTGTGACCTATGAACCAGTCTGCATTGATACGTCCGGAGTGGACGCCGGCCACCATTGCTCTCATGGTGCTCGGTTTCATAGTCTTCTGGCCGCTCGGCCTCGCTATGCTCGCCTATATCATTTTCGGGGATCGGCTTCGCGGCTTCAAGCGCGATGCCAACGATCGCGCCGACCAGATGGCTGGCAAGTGGTTCGCCGGATGCCGGAAGGCGAGCCGCCGCTACAATACGCATTTCTCGACCGGCAATGTCGCATTCGACGACTGGCGCAAGGCCGAGCTGGACCGTCTGGACGAAGAACGCCGCAAGCTTGATGAGATGCGGGAGGATTTCGATTCCTATGCGCGCGAGCTTCGCCGCGCCAAGGACCAGGAAGAGTTCGATCGTTTCATGCGCGAACGCAACAATCGGCCTTCGGGCGATCAGCCGGTCGTCGACGTCTGACCAAGACGCAAGGTTCGATCCGAATGAAAGTCGGCGCCTTCAGGGGCGCCGGCTTTTTTGATGGCGAAAATCCCGGGGAATCGGGTAAGGAATAGCTATGTTCGCGCTGCTCAAGAAGCCGGTTCGCCGGTCGCCCAAACCTCTCCAGACCGTCAAGCGCACCTTGGCCGTGGGAGACCGGGCCATGCCTTTGACGATCAAGGAGAACAGCCGCGCGACCCGCATTACCCTCCGGATCGAGCCGGGCGGCCGGGCGCTCAACCTCACCATACCAGTGGGCTTGAGACACCATGAGGTGGATGACTTTCTTATCCGCCACGAGGGCTGGCTGAAGACCAAGCTTGCAAAATTCTCGCTCGACAATCCGATCCGGCCAGGCGGAAGCATTTCCATCCGCGGCGTCGAGCATCGTATCGAACATACCGGATCTCTGCGCGGGGTCACGGAAGCCATGCTGATCGATGGCGAACCGGTGCTCAGGGTGAGCGGTCTGGAAGACCATATGGGCCGCAGGATCTCGACCTACCTCAAGAAGGAAGCGCGACACGATCTCGAAGCGCTCGCGCGTCGTCACGCCGCCTCCATCCGCAAGCCGATCGCCTCGGTATCGATGAAGGATACACGCAGCCGCTGGGGCTCCTGCTCCTGGGACGGCAATCTCAGCTTCTCCTGGCGCATCGTCATGGCGCCGCCGCTGGTCATCGATTACCTCGCAGCCCACGAGGTCGCGCATCTGAAAGAGATGAACCACGGTCCAAAATTCTGGGCGCTCTGCAAGGATTTGTGTCCGAGGATGGACGAAGCGCGCCGCTGGTTGAAGCTTCACGGTTCGCAGCTCCACGCACTCGATTTCAGCTGAAACAATCGCGCCGAAGGCGAGCGTACGGAGCGGCGGCTCGTGCTTACCGCCAGTCGCCGGTCCGCATCATCCAGTTTTCCTGGCTTGGACCGGATGCCGGTTCAGCCATTGCCATTCCGGCGCCTGTGCGCTTCTGCACGTTCGGCCGTGCGGCAGGAACCGGAACCTTCACGTCGTTCCCGATGCTCACCTGCTGCACCCGAGCCGGGGTGTAGGACGAGTTCTGCGGCACAGCATAGGCGGTGTCGAATGCTTCCTGCATGCTGGAACGTGCAATAGCCGCCGTGATCACAGGCGCAAGCGGCGGATTGTTGGTAGCAGCGGTGGCGGGTTGGGAAGCCTGGTGCGTTTCTTGTTCCGCTGCAGCAATCACAGGGCCAGCGGCAGGAGCAGAGACTGCAGCTACCTGGGTGGCGGCAGCCGCCGCACTCGGGGCTTCGGCGAGAACTGATGACGACAGAGCCGGATTCTGCTCCGGATCATTGGATGCATAGGCAAGGATGTAGCTGTTGACAGGCTTGGGTGCCGCCGTCTGCAGATTGCCGTCCTCGTCGCGCTTTTCGTAAAACACGTTTCCGCCGGCAGCCGCAACATAATGCATGTTGTTGTAAGGGAACGAATATCCCTGTGTATGGAAGAACATCGCGCTCTTCACTTCGGGATGACGCGCACCTTTGAGCACAGCGTCCGCCGCATTGTTGAGATCGGGCGCGGTCGCCTCATCCATCTTGCGGGTCATGACGCCGGGCGCAAACTGGTTCTTCTGGGCGACAACGCCGCAGATCGTCTGCGGATAGATACCGGACGTCAGCCGGTTCATGATCACGCTGCCGACGGCGAGAAAGCCGTTTTCGCTCGTTCGCTTGGATTCGAAATACATCGCGCGCTTCAGGCACTCGCGATCTTTATTGGTGTAGCTATAGACCTCTTTTTTGGGGCCCGTCTGGACCGCCGCCAACTTGGTCGTTTTGTCTTTGGCGCCCACCGACGAGACCGCCTGTGTACTATTGCATGCCGTAAGCATGCTTCCAGCAGCCAGACATAAAGCTGCCCGCAAAGCAGCCGTCGTAATCCTCGTCATGGTACCCCGCCAAAAAATTTCAAAAATCATCTGGTTGCGGAATAAGGTACCCCAATTCACGCCATTTATCAATTATCTTTCATGACAGCCCAAGGCCCGGAAATTCCATTCCTTTTTCGATTTTACCAACCACAATCTTTCATGAGTGAAAACTGATATGTCACGCATTCATGAACCGTGAGCACGCCACGATTCGTATCCGCGAAATGCTCGCCCCTGCTTCATTTCATGGGAATCCCGTCCCTCCTTAAGCGCAAAAGATTCTCGACTCCGCAGGCATTTCGTGTCACTCCGCCGTCATGAAACTCGACATTAAGATTTGTGGGTTGTCGACGGCGGATGCCGTGGATCGCGCTGTGGAGCGCGGGGCCACCCATATCGGCTTCATCTTCTTCGAAAAGAGCCCGCGAAACATTGCGCCCGACCTTGCCGGTGATCTCGCCGACCGCGTTCGCGGCCGGGCAAAAATCGTCGCCGTCACGGTGGATGCCAATGACGAGGACCTCGACGACATCGTCTCTCTGCTGCGTCCCGACATTCTCCAGCTCCACGGCCACGAGAGCCCGGAACGCATCCTTCACATCAAGGCGCTGTATGGCCTGCCGGTGATGAAGGTGTTTTCGATCAGGGATCAGATGGATCTCGATCGCGTCGATCCATTCATCGGCGTTGCGGACCGCTTCCTGTTCGATGCAAAGGCGCCGAAAGGTTCGGAACTACCGGGCGGTAACGGCGTATCCTTTGACTGGAGCCTGATGGCCTCGCTTGACGAAGGCGTGGATTACATGCTTTCCGGAGGGCTGAACAAGGATAATGTCGCTCTCGCGATCGCGGCTACGCGCGCAACGGGTATCGATGTGTCGTCCGGGGTGGAAAGCGCGCCGGGTGTAAAAGATCTTGGAATGATCGATGCGTTTTTCGAGGCTGTCGCCGATGCGAAAGCCAGGAAGCGCTGAAGGAGCAGAGACGTGAACGAGACGCCAAAACCCAATTCTTTCCGCTCCGGCCCTGATGAGGATGGCCGTTTCGGCATTTTCGGCGGCCGCTTTGTCGCTGAAACCCTCATGCCGCTGATCCTTGATCTCCAGGCCGAATGGGAAAAGGCGAAAACCGACCCGGTCTTCCAGAAGGAACTGGCCGATCTCGGCACGCATTATATCGGCCGCCCGAGCCCGCTTTATTATGCAGAGCGCCTGACCGAACATCTCGGCGGTGCAAAGATCTATTTCAAGCGTGAAGAGCTGAACCACACCGGCTCGCACAAGATCAACAACTGCATCGGCCAGATCCTGCTCGCCAAGCGCATGGGCAAGACCCGCATTATTGCAGAAACCGGCGCCGGACAGCATGGCGTGGCGTCTGCCACGGTCGCCGCCCGCTTCGGCCTGCCTTGCGTCGTCTACATGGGCGCAACCGATGTCGAGCGCCAGGCGCCGAACGTTTTCCGCATGAAGCTTTTGGGCGCAGAAGTGAAGGCCGTTACAGCCGGCTCCGGCACGCTGAAGGATGCCATGAACGAGGCACTGCGTGACTGGGTCACCAATGTCGACGACACCTATTATCTGATCGGCACCGCCGCCGGCCCGCATCCCTATCCGGAAATGGTCCGCGATTTCCAGGCGGTCATCGGCCAGGAAGCGCGTGCGCAGATCTTGGAAGCCGAAGGCAGGCTGCCGGATGTCGTCATCGCTGCCGTCGGCGGCGGATCGAACGCAATTGGCCTTTTCCACCCGTTCCTCGATGACGAGAGCGTAAAAATCGTCGGCGTCGAAGCCGGCGGCCATGGTCTCGACGGCAACGAACATTGCGCCTCGATCACCGCCGGTTCTCCCGGCGTGCTGCATGGCAACCGCACCTATCTGCTGCAGGACAAGGACGGTCAGATCCTTGAGGGTCACTCGATCTCCGCCGGCCTCGATTACCCGGGCATCGGCCCCGAGCATTCCTGGCTGAACGATATCGGCCGCGCCGAATATGTACCGATCAAGGATGACGAAGCGCTCGAAGCTTTCCAGCTCCTGACGAAGCTCGAAGGCATCATTCCGGCGCTCGAACCCGCCCACGCAATTGCCGAAGTCATCAAGCGTGCGCCAAAGATGGGCAAGGACGAGATCATCCTGATGAACCTGTCCGGCCGTGGCGACAAGGACATCTTCACCGTCGGCAAGATTCTCGGAATGGGGCTGTAATCATGACTTCCAGAATGAACGCACGCTTCGCCAAGCTGAAGGCCGAAGGCCGCCCCGCTCTCGTGACATATTTCATGGGCGGCGATCCGGATTACGCAACCTCGCTCGGCATCATGAAGGCGCTGCCCGAAGCCGGCGCGGATGTGATCGAACTCGGCATGCCGTTTTCCGACCCGATGGCGGACGGCCCCATCATCCAGCTTGCCGGTCAGCGCGCCCTGAAGGGCGGCCAGACGCTGGCAAAAACCCTCGATCTCGCCCGCGATTTCCGTGAAGGGGACAATGACACGCCGATCGTCATGATGGGTTACTACAACCCGATCTACATCTACGGTGTCGACAAATTCCTGGATGACGCGATCGCGGCCGGTATCGATGGCTTGATCATCGTCGACCTGCCACCGGAAATGGATGACGAACTCTGCATCCCGGCGCTCGCCAAGGGCATCAATTTCATCCGTCTGACGACACCGACCACGGACGGAAAACGTCTGCCGACCGTGCTGAACAACACGTCAGGCTTCGTCTATTATGTCTCGATGAACGGCATTACCGGTTCGGCCCTACCCGATCCGTCGCTGATCTCGGGCGCCGTGGCTCGCATCAAGGATCACACCGACCTGCCGGTCTGCGTCGGTTTCGGCGTCAAGACGGCCGATCACGCCAAGGCGATCGGCGCTGCGGCCGATGGTGTAGTTGTCGGCACGGCGATCGTCGCGCAGGTTGCCGGCAGCCTCACCAGGGATGGCGCTGCAACCCCCGACACGGTGTCCGCCGTTTCCACCTTCGTTCGTGGCCTGGCGACCGGCGTGCGTTCCGCCCGCCTTGTTGCCGCCGAATAACTGACCCACATAAGGCATGCTTTCCGAAAATGGCCACAGGTTTCGGAAGAAAGGCATGCCTGAGAATAGAGAGCTGAAGCGTGGCGAGCGGTCCGGAGGATCGCGACGCGCTTCAGGCCCGAAAACTATTTATCGGAGTACCCCAAGTGAACTGGATCACCAATTACGTTCGACCGCGCATCAATTCCATGCTGGGTCGTCGCGAAGTTCCGGAAAACCTCTGGATCAAATGCCCTGAAACCGGCGAGATGGTCTTTCACAAGGACCTCGAAGAAAACAGGTGGGTCATTCCCGCTTCCGGTTTCCATATGAAGATGCCGGCAAAGGCGCGGCTGCGGGACCTGTTTGACAACGGCGAATACGAAGCTCTGCCGCAGCCGAAGGTCGCCCAGGATCCGCTGAAGTTCCGCGACTCGAAGAAATATGCCGACCGCCTGAAGGACAGCCGCCTGAAGACCGAGCAGGAGGACACGATCCTATCCGGCCTCGGAGAGGTTCAGGGCGTCAAGCTCGTTGCCGTCGTGCATGAATTCAACTTCATCGGCGGTTCGCTCGGCATGGCGGCCGGCGAGGCGATCGTGAAGGCGGCCGAACGTGCGCTGAAGGAAAAATGCGCCCTGATCATCTTCCCGGCTTCGGGCGGCGCCCGCATGCAGGAAGGCATCCTGTCGCTGATGCAGCTGCCGCGCACCACGGTTGCGGTGGACATGCTGAAGGAAGCCGGCCTTCCCTATATCTGCGTGCTGACCAACCCGACCACGGGCGGCGTCACCGCATCCTATGCGATGCTGGGCGATGTCCATATCGCAGAACCCGGTGCCGAGATCGGCTTTGCCGGCAAGCGCGTCATCGAGCAGACCCTGCGCGAAAAGCTGCCGGAAGGTTTTCAGACCGCCGAATACCTGCTCGAACACGGCATGGTCGATATGGTCGTCAACCGCCACGATATCCCGGAAATGCTTGCCCGGATCATCCGCATGTTGATGAAGCAGCCGGTTCAGGAAGCGCTTCCCGCGCCTGTAACCCAGCCGGAACCGGCGCCGCTCGCGGCTGCGGTCACCGCCTGAAATTTGACTGACCCTGGAATTTGACTGACAAGGCTTGAGCTTCGGGATGACAATCATGAACCAGCCCGTCGCGAGCGCGGCCGAGCAGGAAATCGCCAAATTGCTGGCCCTTCACCCGAAGGGCTACGATCTTTCGCTGGGACGCATCACGCGCCTGCTTGAGGCGCTGGGCAATCCGCATCTGAAAATGCCGCCGGTCATTCATGTGGCTGGCACAAACGGCAAGGGCTCCTGCACCGCGTTCTGTCGAGCGCTTCTCGAAGCCGGTGGTTATTCGGTGCATGTCGATACCTCGCCTCATCTCGTGCGCTGGCACGAGCGTTACCGGCTTGGCATCAAGGGCGGGCGCGGGGAACTCGTATCCGATCCGGACCTCGCGGATGCCGTCCGCCGGGTGGCAGAGGCAAATGGCGGCGAGACGATAACCGTCTTCGAAATGCTCACAGCTGTCGGCTTCCTTCTCTTTGCTGAAAAGCCGGCCGATGCTGTCATCCTGGAAGTCGGTCTCGGCGGCCGTTTCGACAGCACCAATGTCATTCCCGAACCCGCCGTTTCGGTCATCATGCCGATTGCGCTCGACCATCAGGCATATCTGGGAGATCGTGTCGAACTGATTGCCGCCGAAAAGGCGGGCATCATGAAACGCCGTCGTCCGGTCGTCGTCGGCCAACAGGCATTCGAGGCGGCCCGCGAGGTCCTGATCTCGACGGCTGACCGTCTCGGCTGTCCGCTCACCGTCTATGGCCAGGATTTTTCCGCCCACGAGGAATTCGGTCGCCTGATCTATCAGGATGAAGATGGCCTGCACGACCTGCCTCTGCCGCGTCTTCCCGGCCGCCATCAGTTTGCCAATGCCGCTGCCGCCATCCGCGCCGTCAAGGCAGCCGGTTTCACGGTTACGGACGCAATGATGGAAAAGGCGATGACGAGCGTCGAATGGCCGGCGCGCCTGCAGCGCCTGACGCAAGGCAAGCTTCTCGAATTCGCCCCGAAGGGCGCAGAAATCTGGCTCGACGGTGGCCATAACCCCGCCGGCGGCGAGGTCATCGCAGAGGCCATGGCCTCGTTAGAGGAACGCCAGCCGCGCCCGCTCTACCTCATCACCGGAATGATCAACACCAAGGATCCCGTCGGTTATTTCCATGCCTTCGCGGATCTGGCCGAACATGTTTTCACCGTCCGCATCCGCGACAGCGAAGCCGGTCTCGATCCCGTGGTTCTGGCCCATTCCGCCTTCGATGCCGGGCTGGTTGCCGAACCTTCGGCCTCGGTTGCCGAAGCGCTGAAGGAAATCACCCTCCGCCAGATCCCCAATCGCCCGCCACCGCGCATCCTCATCGGCGGCTCGCTCTATTTTGCGGGCAACGTCCTGGCGGATAACGGCACTCCGCCGACCTGATGCGTCGGGCCGAAAAGATGGCCCCTCAGCCAGAGCGCAGCTAGCTGCGCTCCACCTCTCCCCGCAGGCGGGGAGAGGTGACTTGCCACGTTCAACGTCAGCGAGAGGCAGAGACGGCGCGACTTGCGTCCTTCTCCCCGTGAAAACGGGGAGAAGGTGCCG
>UBNQ01000040.1 GCA_900466875.1 Hyphomicrobiales bacterium
AACTTACGAGGCAGCTTTCATCGCCCCGTCCAATCTCGGGAGATCCTCGGGTTGATCCTCGGATTAAATACGAGGACGAGTACCCGGAAAAAGAAAACGCCAACGGCACCAAGGGGGCAATGTGTCCGTACGTCCTTCACTCAAAAACAGCGTGCTACACGAGAGGGCGGTTCCGCTATTCCGATCCCTTACGTCTTGTCACCGTCTTGCGGCGCCATCACGGCTGCGGCCTGGGTGTCGGTGCCAAGGGCAGGCGGCAGTGGCGTGCCGCGGACGCGTTCACGAATGAGGGTCAGCATGCCCGAGCCGATGATGAGCACGATCCCCAAAAGCATCCAGGCATCGATGCCATCACCGAAGACGAGGTAACCGAAGGCGACGGCCCAGAGCATCTGGCTGTACTGGATCGGCCCGATCATCGAGGCCGGCACGTGGGTGGCGGCATACATAACGAGGATGGCGGCGAGTGCCGCCAGAAGGCCATAACCGGCAAGCCAGACCCATTGCATGGCGGTGGGCGTCTGGAAACCGGGGATGGCGAGCGCACCGCAGACGGCAAGCGTGCCGAGCACGCCTGCGCCATAGAGCGAAATGTTCTTTTCCGACGGTCCCATGGCGCGGAAGACGACGATCGAGATCGCGCCGGAGAGGCCCCCGAAGACGGCACCCAGATGACCGATCGACAGTTCGCGGAAACCGGGGCGAAGGACGACCATGACGCCGATGAAGCCGNNGGGAAGGAGGAAGATCAGCGCAAACGCTTCCGCCATCGAGAGATGGGTAAAGGCGGTGACGCTGCCGATCGTGCCGCCGGCCTGGGCAAAGAAACGCAAGAGCCAGAGCGGGCGGTTGGTGGTCCTGAAGATATCGGCCCATCGGTCGCCCTTCTTCATGATGAAGGGCAGGCCGACGAGGCAGAAGACGGCGCCGAGGAAGGAGGACTGGATCGGGTTGAGCTGGCCTTCGATCAGCTTGACACTGGCATCGCTCCAGGCATAGGCGGCGAAGGCCGCAAAGGCGAGGAGGACACCTTTGAGGGTCTGGTCTTTCTGCACGTCCGGGTCTTTCTCGAAAATCAGATCATGCCCTTGCGGGCTTCGGCCTTGAGTTTGGCGATATCGCGGAATGCCCCGGCCAGCACGTCGGGCGTCTGGGCTCCGCTGATGGCGTATTGCCCGTCCATGATGAAGAACGGAACGCCGTTGACGCCCATTTTCTGAGCCGCCTCGATTTCGCCGATAACGGTGTCCTTGTCGGCTTCGGAGGCCAGCAGGCTTTCGACCAGCTTGCGATCCATGCCCACCGACTCAGCAAGGTTCGCCAGCACGGCGTGATCGCCGACATTGCGTCCGTCTTCGAAATTGGCCTTGAACAGGGCGGTGACAACACGATCCTGAACTTCGCGGCTTTCCATCGAGGCCCAGTGGATCAGGCGGTGGGCATCCAGCGTATTGGGGCCCACCTTGATGGCCTCGAAATCGAAGCGGATGCCGACTTCCAGGCCGAGCCTGGTCAGCATCTCGTGGCCGCGGGCTACAGCCTCCGCGCCGCCGAGCTTTTCTTCCAGATAGGATTTCTGGTCGACGCCTTCAGGCGGAATGTCCGGGTTCAGCCGGTAGGGGCGCCAGTTGACGTCGATACCGACCTCATCCTGAACTTCGGCGATCGCCAGTTCGAGCCTTGCCTTGCCGAGGTAACACCAGGGGCAGACGACGTCTGAAACGAGTTCGATTGTGACGCGCTCCATGGCGGTGTCCTTCGCGATAGATATGGATCAGGGATGTCCGGAATGACTTCGCCTTCCTTCGAAACGCGAAACCGTCCGGTTTTGTCTTTACGGGATTTCCGACGTAAAGCCGGTTCCCGCTTTTGCTGGAATTGTTTATTGCGCCCGGGCGTCCCACCAGGTGTTGAGCTGGTAGCCGTAGAGCGGCAGAATTTCGGGATAGCTTATATGCTTGCGCCGCGCCACCCATTGATAAGGGACATGATAAAGTGGCACGAGATAGTGACCTGAAAGCAGCAGCCGGTCATAGGCGCGCACCGTGGCGCGAAAATCCTCATCCGAACGGGCGGTAAGCATGGCCTCGATCAGCCGGTCGAGATCCGGATCGGCCGTGCCTGCAAAATTGTTGCTGCCTGCCGCATCGCGCGCAACCGATCCCCAGCGGCCGATCTGCTCGATGCCGGGTGAGAGGGAGGACGGGTAGGACTTGATGATGACGTCGTAGTCGAAATTCGACGAACGGGCCTGATATTGCGCGTCATCGACAGTCCGGATGCGCATGTCGATGCCGATCAGGCGCAGGCTGCGCTGATAGGTGATGGCGAGCTTTTCCTGATCCACGGTCTGGGCCATGACTTCGAAGGAAAGCTGGCGGCCGCGATCGTCCGACATCCTGCCGTTTTTGATCGTGTAGCCGCCCTTCGCCATCAGATCGACTGCCTCCCGCAGGATTGCGCGGTCTGCGCCCGAGCCATCGGTTTTCGGCAGGCGATAGGTGCCGTCCAGCATTTCCGGCTCGATGCGGCCCGAGGCTGCGGCGAGGATGTTCAGTTCGCGCTGATCGGCCGGTATGCCGAGCGAAGAGAGCGGCGAGCCCTGCCAGAAGCTTTCCGTGCGCGTATAGGAGTTTTCGAACAGGTTCCTGTTTGCCCATTCGAAATCGAAGACCAGCGACATGCCTGCACGGATGTTGACATCCGAAAAGAGCGAACGTCTGGTGTTGAAGACGAAACCGAGCATGCCGGTCGGCAGTTGCGGCTTGAACGTATCCTTGATGACATCGCCGTTATGGGCGGCAGGAAAGTCATAACCACGCTCCCAGTGGGTGGGGCTGCCCTCGAGGTAGATATCGACAACACCCTTCTTGAAGGCTTCGAACATCGTCGATTCCTGCAGGAAATATTCCACCGAGATCCGGTCGTAATTGTCGAAACCGACCTTGGCCGGGATGTCCTTGCCCCAATAGTCCGGGTTGCGTTCGTAGACGATGCGCTCGCCGGGGGCGACTGTCTTTACGAGATACGGACCGGAGCCGACCGGTATCTTCAATGTCGACTGGTCGAACGAATCGGCGTCGATCGCATGTTTCGGCAGGATCGGGGTGGAACTTGCCAAGATGAGCGGGAATTCGCGGTCGGCCTTTTCGTTGAAGGTGAAGCGGACGCCGTGCTCTCCCACCTTTTCCATCGACTTGATGCGGTCTATGCGTGTCGAGAAGGGAATGCGGCCCTTGTCGCGCAGGATCTCCAGGGAGAAGATGACGTCATCCGGCGTGACCGGCTGGCCGTCGGACCATCTGGCTTTCGGGTTCAGGTTGAACTGGACGAAGCTGCGCTGGTCGTCCCACTCGACCGATTCCGCCAGCAGGCCGTAAAGCGTGAACGGCTCGTTGCCGGAGCGGGTCATCAGGGTTTCATAGATCAGATTGCCGAAAGCCGGATCCCAGACGCCGCGGGCGGTGGTGCGGATGCTTTTCAGGTTGAAGGGGTTGAGGCTGTCATAGGTGCCGACCACGCCGTAGCGGACCGAGCCGCCCTTCTTCACATCCGGATCGACGTAGTCGAAATGGCGGTAGTCGGCAGGCAGGTTCGGCGAACCATGCATGGCGATCCCGTGGACAGGTTCTGCGGCCAGCGGAAGCGGCATGAAGGCCGAAATCAACAATATAAGAACAAGCCGCATGAGAACCCCGATAGGCATCGCCGATTCGCCGCAAAATAGACCAGTCTTGCCCTGCGACCAACCTTGCATATCCCATAAAACTGCGGTGATTGATGCCTGCACGCATTCAAAAATCGACACGGGGGCTGGATATCGGAGCGGCCGCGATGTAACAGAGGCACAAGGAATGGGGTCATTCAAAAGCCTCATTTGAACCTCAGGTCACACATCAGTAGAACACCCCCGAGGGATTGAAGGCATTGCCGCGTCCGAGGGTTTTCAGGAGACGGATCTCGTTATGAATCTCAAGGCTACCAAAGTTCTGCGGACGGCTCTGTCCGCTCTGGCTCTTACCGTTGGTACGGCTGCCATGCCGTTCGCGGCATCGGCACAGCAGGCCGCAGCACCGGCGGCGCCAGGCGCTCCTCCGCTCGGCTGGTTCAAGACCTGCAGCAAGCAGGAAGACAACGACCTCTGCGTCGTCCAGAACGTCATCCTGGCGCAGAACGGCCAGCTGATCACGGCGGTCGGTCTCATCACGCTGGAAGGCAAGGTCAACCGCAAGATCCTTCAGGTTTCCGTGCCGACCGCACGTCTGGTTCCTCCGGGCGTCGTCATGCAGATCGACGGCGGCAAGGGCCAGAAGCTCGACTACNNCAAGTGCACGGCCGAACTTCCGCTGACCGACGCGATGATCGCCAGCCTGAAGAAGGGCAATGAGGTCGTCTTCACCTCGATGAACTTCCGTCGCGCGCCGAACCCGATCAAGGTTTCGCTCGGTGGCTTCACCGGTGCTTTCGACGGCCCGGCCATCACCCAGTCGCAGCTGGCCGAAAGCCAGCGTTCGCTGGAAGAAGGCATGCAGAAGAAGGCTGAAGAAGCCCGCAAGAAGCTGGAAGAAGCTCAGGCTGCGGCCAAGCAAGGTCAGTAAGACTTTTCTGCGAAGCAGGATTTTTGAAAAGGGCGCTCCTCGGGGCGCCCTTTTTGTTTGGGCCAATACGATGGCCGCCCACAGTGCGGATCGCTCACAAGAAAAGACCGCGACGCTGGATNNGCGTCGCGGTCTTTTTTGATGCTTTCGCTTTTCGACAGGCTGCCGCCCAGCCGCCAGCAGGCTTCGTCCGATCAGACCTTCGTATTGTGCGGATGGAAAAGCTTGCCCTTTTCGCCGATCAGCACGAACAGAAGGCCGACGATCGAGACGGAAAAGAATCCTACGATCATCGGCAGTGCGGTATCGTTAAAGGACTGGCCGATCAATGCGCCGATCGCAGCGCCACCGACCGTTCCCAGAAAACCGAGAACCGAAGACGCGGTGCCGGCGACATGTCCGAGCGGTTCCATCGCCAACGAATTGAAATTCGAGGCGATCCAGCCGAACTGGAACATGGTCAGCGCGAAGAAGGCGAGGAACAGCAGGAAGGGCATGGGCTGGGGGCCGAAAACCTGAACCAGCAGCCAGAGCAGGGTCGTGCCGATGAAGCCGATCANNCGCGCCATGGGAAAGACGGCGCATGCCGAAACGCCCGACAAGCCGGGAGTTTAGAAAGGCCGACAGAGACATGAAGACCGCAACTGCCGCGAATGCGACGGGGAACCAGACGCCAAGCCCGTAGACCTGGTTGTAGACCTGCTCGGCGGAATTGATGAAGCCGAACAGCGCGCCCAGGATGAAGGTGCTGGCCAGCGTGTAGCAGAGCGCCACGCGGTTGGTGAGTACGATGATGAAACCGGCCAGCACGGACGAGGCCGTGAACGGGCGGACGTCCTCCTCGGCCAGTGTTTCGGGCAGGCGTCTTGCCACCCACCAGGTGACGATGATGCCCGCGACCGCGATGAAGGCGAAGATCAGGTGCCAGTTGCCGAAGAACAGGACGACCTGGCCGGTTCCGGGGGCGATGATCGGAACGATCATGAAAACCATCATGATGAGCGACATGACTTCGGCCATGGCGCGGCCGCCGTAAACGTCACGCACGATGGAGACCGAGATCACGCGCGTGGCGGCCGATCCAAGGCCCTGGATGAAGCGAAGAACGAGAAGTCCGGCAAAGGACGGAACAAACACGACCGCGATTGCCGAGAGGATATAGATCAGCAAGCCGGCGAGAAGCGGCTTGCGGCGGCCGAAGCGGTCGGAGAGNNGGGCCATAGAGCAGTTGCGCGACGCCGAAGCCGAACAGATAGGCCGATACCACATATTGACGGTGATTCGGGTCCTCGACGCCAAGGGATTCGCCGATCTGCTGCAGGCCGGGAAGCATGATGTCGATGGCGAGTGCATTCAGCGCCATCAGCGCCGCCATCATCGCAATGAATTCCGTCTTGCCCATGCCCTGAAGGCGGGCAGGCGGCATTTGTGAAGAATTTGTCACAGCCATTTCCTAAACAATGGGAAAGGCGCCGCGGGGGCGGCGCCTTCTGAATAACTTCGAGAAATGAGCCTTGTTTGCCCGGTCAGGCTGCGCGTACGCTGACGCCCTGGCCTTCGAAGTGGCTCTTGAGTTCTCCCGACTGGAACATTTCACGGACGATGTCGCAACCGCCGAGGAACTCACCCTTGACGTAAAGCTGCGGGATGGTCGGCCAGTTGGAATAGTCCTTGATGCCCTGGCGGATTTCCGCGTCGGCGAGGACGTTGACGCCCTTGTAGTCGACGCCGAGGTAATCCAGAATCTGGACGACCTGGCCGGAAAAACCACACTGCGGAAACTGCGGGGTGCCCTTCATGAACAGGACGACGTCGTTGGTCTTGACTTCGTTGTCGATGAGGTCGTGAATGCCACTCATATTCTTATCCTTTCACATGCGGTTTCAAGGACCGCCGCGCTGCGCTTTGCCCCTAGATAGCAAGGCTACCTTATCAATTCCAGCGCTATTACGCTTCTGAGCGAAAACCTACTTGCTGCGCTGGCTGCTGCGACNNGTTTTCCACCTGGTCGCAGCGGTGGCAGCTGAAGTCGACCTTGCGGCGCGTTTCTTGCGCTTGCTCGTCGTCTTGCCATGCGACTTGCCGAGCAGTTCTTTGACCAGGCTTTCGACAACGCCGGTGACGATCTGGTTGACGAGGCTGTTCATCGGTTCAATCCGTCGGTGCGGATGTCTGCAGGGCAAGCGCGTGGAGCACGCCGCCCATATTGCCCTTCAGGGCATCGTAGACCATCTGGTGCTGCTGCACGCGGGTCTTGCCGCGAAAAGCTTCGGCCACGACTTCGGCTGCATAGTGATCTCCGTCACCGGCAAGGTCACGGATGGTGACCTTGGCGCCGGGAATGCCGGCCTTGATCATGTCTTCGATTTCGCCGGGTCGCATGGGCATGCAGTTATGTCCTTTTTGTCTCTCCCGGAATCGTCGCCGGGTGCTTGTCCTTTTGAACACTGCCCCAAAGTTTTGATCCGGTCAAAGCGACAATGCCGGCGAAGATTACTCTTCGCCGGCATTGTCATCAATTTCATGCGTGTTGAGAGGCGGTTTACGCCATGAAGGCCGGGAACCACTTTTCGTGGGCGGCGGTCAGTTCACTGACGGGGACATCGGCAACGCCCTCGACCACGAGGTTTGCACCGCCGACCTTGCCGAGCGTGCGGAAGGGAACGCCGGCGCTTTCGGCGCTTGCCTGGACGAAGTTGGCGAGATCGGCCGAAACCGCGATGACGTAACGGGCCTGGTCTTCACCGAACAAAAGCGCATGGGCCGGACCCTGCTGGTCTGCCAGGTTGACGGTCATGCCCTTGTTCGACGCCATTGCCATTTCGGCAAGTGCTACGCCAAGGCCGCCCGACGAAATGTCGTGGCAGGCGGTGACCTGGGCGTTGCGGATGACGGCGCGGACGAATTCACCGTTGCGGCGTTCGGCGACGAGATCCACTGTCGGGGCAGGGCCATCGGTCGAGCTCAGCACGTCGCGCAGGTAGATCGACGATCCGAGGTGGCTGCCGTCGGTGCCGATCATGATCAGCACGTCGCCATCCTTGGCCGAGCCGACGCGGGCCATCTTCTGCCAGTCGCCCAGCAGGCCGACGCCGGCAATCGTCGGGGTCGGCAGGATCGCAACGCCGTTGGTCTCGTTGTAGAGCGAGACGTTGCCGGAGACGATCGGGAAGTCGAGTGCGGTGCAGGCTTCGCCGATGCCCTTGATGGCGCCGACCAGCTGGCCCATGATTTCCGGCTTTTCCGGGTTGCCGAAGTTGAGGTTATCGGTGGCGGCCAGCGGCTCAGCGCCGGTCGCAACGATGTTGCGCCAGCATTCGGCAACCGCCTGCTTGCCGCCTTCATACGGGTCGGCTTCGACGTAACGCGGGGTGACGTCGGAGGAGAAGGCAAGCGCCTTCGACGCATGGCCCTCGACGCGCACGACGCCGGCATCGCCGCCGGGAAGCTGCAGCGAGTTGCCCTGGATCAGCGTGTCATACTGTTCCCAGACCCAGCGGCGGCTGGACTGGTTCGGCGAGCCGACAAGCTTCAGGAGCGCGTCGTTATAGTCTAAAGGTTCCGCGACCTGCGACGCCGGCAGGGCCTCGCGGCCGTTGTGCTGGACCCAGGGGCGATCGTATTCGGGAGCCTGGTCGCCGAGATCCTTGATCGGCAGATCGGCAACTTCCTCGCCCTGGTGGATGACGCGGAAGCGCAGGTCGTCTGTGGTTTTGCCGACGATGGCGAAATCGAGGCCCCACTTGACGAAGATCGCCTTGGCGACTTCTTCCTTGGAGGGTTCGAGGACCATGAGCATGCGCTCCTGGCTTTCCGACAGCATCATTTCATAGGCCGTCATCTGCTCTTCGCGAACCGGCACCTTGTCGAGGTAAAGCTCGATGCCGAGGTCGCCCTTGGCGCCCATTTCGACGGCCGAGCAGGTGAGGCCGGCGGCACCCATATCCTGGATGGCGATGACCGCGCCGGTCTTCATCAGCTCAAGGCAGGCTTCCAGCAGGCACTTTTCGGTGAAGGGGTCGCCGACCTGAACGGTCGGGCGCTTTTCCTCGATCGACTCGTCGAATTCGGCCGATGCCATGGTGGCACCACCGACGCCGTCGCGGCCGGTCTTGGCACCGAGATAAACGACCGGCAGGCCGACGCCCTTGGCTTCCGACAGGAAGATGCCGTCGGACTTGGCAAGGCCTGCTGCAAAGGCGTTGACGAGGATGTTGCCGTTGTAACGCGGATCGAATTCGACTTCGCCGCCAACGGTCGGTACGCCGAAGGAGTTGCCGTAACCGCCGACGCCGGCAACGACGCCGGAGACGAGGTGCTTGGTCTTGGCGTGGTCAGGCGCGCCGAAACGCAGCGCGTTCATGGCTGCGATCGGGCGGGCGCCCATGGTGAAGACGTCGCGCAGGATGCCGCCGACGCCGGTCGCCGCACCCTGATAGGGCTCGATATAGGACGGATGGTTGTGGCTTTCCATCTTAAAGACGACGACATCGCCGTCATCGATATCGACGACGCCGGCGTTTTCGCCCGGGCCCTGGATGACGCGGCGGCCCTTGGTCGGCAGCGTGCGCAGCCACTTCTTGGAAGACTTGTAGGAGCAGTGCTCGTTCCACATCGCCGAAAAGATGCCGAGTTCGGTGAAGCTCGGCTCACGACCGATCAGATCAAGGATGCGCTGGTATTCATCCGGCTTGAGGCCGTGGGAGGCGATGAGTTCCGGGGTGATCTGGCGGGAATTGGAGATCGTCATCTTTTATCCTGGAATGGCGGCCGGTCGGGGATTTTGGGGCCTCTTTAACCTAACTACGGCGCGAGCGCGACAGGAAAATCGGCCCGGCCGGACGATGGCCGGGGATTGCCGCTTTGCATCTTTCGAAATCGGCAACGTATGGTTCCAGCGTGCGTCACGATCAGGCGGATATGCTCCGCCGGTCCGTTTCAGGCGAGGCTGTCATAGCCGCCGGATCCATTGTCGAGCAGGCTTCTGACGACGCGCAGGCCATCGGTAACTTCCTGCCTGGAACTTGGCGAGGAAAAGCCGATGCGGACGCGGTGAATTATCTTTTCCGAACGGCCGGCCTTGAACTCCGCTTCGTCGTCGAGCAGCAAGCCGTCGGCATAGGCGGCGTTCTTGAAGGTCGCCGACAGCCAGGGGTCGGGAAGTTTCAGCCATAGAAAGGGAATGTCGGGATTGGAGTTGAAGTCGTAACCGGCGAGAATTTCGCGCGCCAGGGACTCGCGGGCGTTTATTTCCGCCCTGCAGTTCTCCCAAATGGTTTCGGCTGCGCCGCTCAAGACGAGGCGTGCACTCAGTTCTGCGAGCAGGAACGGCATGCCGCCGGTGGTCATCTTGTGTGCAACGCGCACGCGCTGGGCGAGGTGAGGCGGGCAGGCGACCCACCCGCCGCGAATGCCCGCCGAGACCGCCTTTGACAATCCGTCGACAACGAAGGTTCGCTCCGGTGCAAGAGCCGCAATGAGCGGGATATCCTTCTTGTCCATCGCGCCATAAAGATTGTCCTCGATCAGCCAGACATTGTGTTTTCGCGCGATATTCGCAATCGCCTGCCTTCGTTCGAAAGGCATGGTGGCCAATGTCGGATTCTGTGCCGAGGACATGAGGAAAGCGATCTTCGGATGCTCCTGCACGCAGGCCCGTTCGAAATCCTCGGGGACGACGCCATGGCCGTCCGAATTGAGCAGCGAGATGCGCCTGCCGACGAGGCCGGCGGCCCGGCTGACCTGCGAATAGGTGTGGTGTTCAAAAGCGATCCGGTCACCCGGATTGGTCAATACGGCGATAATCGCCATAACGCCGGCATGGGCGCCAAGCGTGGGGACAATCGAATCTGCGGCCGGCGTCCAGTCGCCGTAGGTCAGCCAGCGAACGCCGGCCTGCTGCCAATGATCCGGGGAATTGCGCGTGTAGCTGGCCACCTGTTCGGGACAATCGCGCATGATCTCGGAAACGATAGCGGCCAATGTTTCGCTCTGGCCGAGATCGGGAGCGGCGGTGCTGTCGAACCGTATCTTGCCTGATGGCGCCTGCAGTGGACGCGTGCCGGCAATGCTGGCGGAGACGGGATATTGATCGTCCTGCGAACCGTCTTCGTCGCGTTTGCGGACGTAGGTCCCGCGCCCAACCTCTCCATTCACCAATCCGCGCTCATGCAAGAGCGAATAGGCGCGACTTATTGTCCCAATTGTCACCCCAATGTCGTAAGCAAGATTGCGTTGCGGCGGAAGTTTGCTTCCGGCCGGCAAATCACCTGTTTCGATTGCCTTCTCCATCTGGTCAGCCAATCGGGTGTAGAGCGGGCCGGAGCCGTCCTGAAGATCTGGGAGCCACTTTGTCATGGTGACAATGATTACATTGTCGAGATTTGGGAGTCAATGTATCGATAATTCGGACACTGCAACGGAACGCCAACAGGTGCGACATGCGCAAGTACGACGAATATCTCGTTACAATCGATACAATTTATCCCGACCGCTATGAGCGTGAAACCGCCTTCTACGTCGCGGCCGATCTGGTGTCGCAGGCGCCCATGCCTGTTCGGTCGGGTATCATTGCCGGATTGATCGATGTGCTGAAAAACGCGTCGGCGCGGCGCGCGGGGCGTTCGGCCCTCCTCGATATGGACGAGAGCCAGCTGCGGGATATCGGCGTGACGCGGATTGCAGCCAATCGCGAAGCTTCTAAATCCTGGTTCCTTAGCTGAAAAAGCACGTCGCGACCGTTCAGATCTGCTTGCCGTGTCTCAGCTTTTCGTTTTTGCGCAAGCCTCCTGAAGCCGATGACCGCTTTCGGGGGGGGCAAGCGTCAGGCATCTGTAGCAGGTGCAAGCGGCCTGTCCGGCATCCCAACCGCCGGATGGGCCTTTTTACGTGTCAGCAGTTGCTGTTGCCGGCGGCCCAGCGCTTGACGTCGGTGCCGACGCGAGTGCCGATCTGTTCGTCCATCAGCGGGCCGAAGGCGCTGAGGCGCGCGGGCTTGCCTTCCGCCTGAACCACGAGCAGCGGACGAATGTCCGATGAGCCCTTGCGGGTCAGAAGGATGCGCGGACGTCCGGAGAAGGACGTGAGCTCCGGCGCAAAGGCGTAGGTTCTGAATGCGGCGTCGCCCGACTTGAACCAGCAGCGGTTTGCGGCAACCGCCACTTTTTCCATGATATCCAATGCAGACGGGCTGGACTGGACGACAGGCTTCGCCTGGCACGCGGCCAGAAGAGCGGCGAGAACGGTTACAGAAATTGCAGTCGAAATGCGGCAGGACATCTGCTGTTCGTTCCCGGGATTATCAGAGAGGTGGGGCGCCGATGACTTAGTCGGCGCCCGGATGAGGATCAGGCTGCGATGACGTCGAGCGCGGAGGCGAAGATGCCCCGGCCGTCGCTGCCGCCGTGGGCGGCTTCGATCAGGTTTTCCGGATGCGGCATCATGCCGAGAACGTTGCCGCGGGCGTTGATGACGCCGGCAATATCCTCGATCGCGCCGTTCGGATTGGTGCCTTCGGCATAACGGAAGACGACCTGGCCATTGCCGTTGATGCTTTTCAGCGTCTCGGCATCGACGAAATAGTTACCTTCGTGATGGGCGACCGGGCAGCGGATGATCTGGCCCTGTTCATAGGCGCGGGTGAAGTCCGTCTCGGCATTGACGACTTCGAGCTTCACTTCCTTGCAGACGAATTTCAGCGAAGAATTCATCATCAGCGCGCCGGGGAGCAGGCCTGCCTCGACGAGGATCTGGAAGCCGTTGCAGACGCCCAAAACCTTGACGCCCTTTTCCGCCTTTTCCTTGATTGCCTGCATGACCGGCATGCGGGCGGCAATCGCGCCGCAGCGCAGGTAATCGCCATAGGAGAAGCCGCCCGGAATGACGATCAGGTCGATGTCATCGGGAATGCTCGTCTCCGTCTGCCAGACGGTGATCGGCGCCTTGCCGGAAATCTTGGTGAGGGCGGCGATCATGTCGCGATCGCGGTTGAGGCCTGGGAGCTGGACGACGGCTGACTTCATGGCTGTGGTTCAAACCTTGCTTGGGCTTCCTGGAACTCCCGCAGTTCCAGGCGGTTTTCGATACGGTCGAGGCGGCCTTCTATATTTCCGACCGTCACGTGTAGATTATTCAAGTCTCCTTGGAGAACGTGAATCTGGCCTCGCAACGTTATGTTATCCGCCCGCATCTCACTGAAGGCATTATCGAGCTTGTCAAAACGCTGATTCAGCTTTTTCAGAAGCTCATACATAAATTCGCTGGTGACTTCGGCCATCACACGCGCTCCGCAACCTTTAGTCGATTGCGATAGTGTAGTTCTCAATCACCGTGTTTGCCAGAAGCTTCTCGCACATGGCTTTCAGGTCGGCCTCTGCCTTGGCCTTGTCGGCGGTGTCAAGTTCGAGGTCGAAGACCTTGCCCTGGCGGGCCTGGTGAACGCCTTCGAAGCCGAGGCTGCCGAGCGCGCCTTCGATGGCCTTGCCCTGGGGGTCGAGAACGCCGTTCTTCAACGTGACGGTTACGCGTGCCTTGATCACTGCAAATTACCCCTGATTACTTGACCAGAACCGGACCCGTTCCGCGGATCGGCTCGTTTTCGTTGATGATGCCGAGGCGGCGGGCGACTTCGGAATAGGCTTCGACCAGACCGCCCAGATCGCGGCGGAAACGATCCTTGTCCATCTTTTCCTTCGTCTCGATATCCCACAGGCGGCAGCTGTCCGGCGAGATTTCGTCGGCGAGGATGATGCGCATCATGTCGCCTTCGTAAAGGCGGCCGCACTCGATCTTGAAATCGACGAGCTGGATGCCGACGCCGAGGAAGAGGCCGGTCAGGAAGTCGTTCACACGGATGGCGAGGGCCATGACGTCATCGAGTTCGGCGGGATTTGCCCAGCCGAAGGCGGTGATGTGCTCTTCCGAGACCATCGGGTCGGCGAGCTGGTCGGACTTGTAGTAAAATTCGATGATCGAGCGGGGAAGGACGGTGCCTTCCTCGATGCCCAGCCGTTCCGACAGCGAACCGGCGGCGACATTGCGCACGACGATCTCGAGCGGGATCATCTCGACTTCCTTGATCAGCTGCTCGCGCATGTTCATCCGGCGGATGAAATGGGTCGGAATGCCGATCTTGTTCAGGTGGGTGAACAGGTATTCGGAGATACGGTTGTTGAGCACGCCCTTACCGTCGATGACGTCATGCTTCTTCTTGTTGAAGGCGGTGGCGTCGTCCTTGAAGAACTGGATCAGCGTGCCCGGCTCTGGTCCCTCGTAAAGGATCTTGGCCTTGCCCTCGTAAATACGGCGGCGACGATTCATGGTATTCTTATCTCGTTGTAGGCGGCCGGAGCGGCTGCAATCATATTTGAAGCGGTCCCATATCGGAAAAGTTTCGTTTTCACAATGCAGGCGTCTGCAGGCAGGTGATTTGCCCGGTATTCGGCATGCGAAGAATCACAACGACCAGACTATATCGATTTGAACGACTTTTTTTCGTCGTCGGAGACTTTCCACGACAGATAGGTTCCGGAGCCCTATCTTTCCATAGCGGCCATAATCAGGCGGGCCTCCGCTTCGTTGTCTTGGCGTAGATTGCAACTTGTCGTCGTGGCCGTTGGCGCAGGTCGGAACCAGATCGCAGAGCGTTGATTGTAAAAGGGCAGAGTGTGCTTATCTAATAGTTCTAATGTTGCCATGGGAGGAAAACATGAGTGGCATGAACGATCGTGAAAAGGCGTTCGAAAACAAGTTCGCGCACGACGAAGAACTGAAGTTCAGGGCGCTTTCCCGGCGCAACAAACTCGCCGGACTGTGGGCTGCAGATTTGCTCGGGAGGTCGGACCGGGACGCCTATGCAACAGAAGTCGTGATCGCGGATTTCGCGGAAGCCGGACATGAGGATGTTTTTCGCAAGCTGCGGCAGGATTTCGATGCAGCAGGAGTTGCCGTGTCGGATATCGAAATCCGCACGAAGATGCTGGATCTGCTGACCGAAGCCTCCCTGCAGGTGGAGAGCAGTTAAGGGCTAATCCGCCTTGGTATCAGTCTGCCGGCTGGAAACAGACGTATCGGTTTCGTCCCTGGCGCTTGGCCTCGTAAAGGGCGATGTCGGAATTCCGCAGCAGCTGGCGCACGTCGATGGCGTCGCCGTATCTGGATGCGATCCCGATGCTTGCCCCGACGCGGCAATGATGTCCCTCGTAGATCATCGGTTTGCGCAGAGCGTCGATCATCCGGGTCGCGACGGATGATGGCTGTTCCCTTGCTCCGTCGAGCCGCGATACGACGATGAACTCGTCACCGCCGNNTCGTTGATCTGCTTGAAACGGTCGAGATCGACGTGAAGAATGGCGATGCCCTTCTCGCTGCTGCTGTCGTCAGCGGCCATGCGGTCGAGGATTTCGTCGAGATAACGCCGGTTGGGCAGTTCGGTCAGGTAATCGTGCAGGGCGCTGTGTTCGATGCGGTCCTTGGCGGCTTCGAGTTCGATATTGCGGGCTTCCGCCAGCACCTTGGCGCGTTCGAGTTCCCGGTGCAGCCCGACATCCTCGGTGACATCCCAGTTTGCGCCGACGGTCATCTGGTGGCCGTTTCCGTCGAGGAACGTCATGGTGCGGGCGCGGATGACGCGATCCGACCCATCGCGGAGAACGACGCGATACTGGTCCGAAAAACGGTTGCCGCTTTCAATGTGTTCGTCGACGTTCTTCAAGACGCGCTCGGCGTCGTCGGGATGGAGAAGGTTTTCCCACAAGCCGCCGACCCGGACATCCTCACGCCGGCCGACGCAGTAGATACGGTACATGCGTTCATCCCAGTCGACGACACCGGTGGTCAGGTCGCATTCGTAGGTGCCGACGCCCGATATCTCCAGCGCCATGTCCAGGCGTCTCGCCATGCGGGCGGTGGCTTCCTCGGCCTGCTTTCGGGCGGTGATATCCGTATCGGTGCCGACGATGCGTGTCGGCCTGCCGTTTACGTCCCATTCCACGCAATCGCCTCGGCACTCGATCCAGACCCAATGGCCGTCCTTGTGGCGCTCGCGATATTCGAACACCGTATAGTCCGGATCACCTTCATTCTGCCGGCCGATGCAGTGAATCACATGATCCCGATCATCCGGATGGAGGAGGTCGAGCCACGCTTGCGTGCTTTCGGGAAGGGGATCGTCCTCGGACATGCCGCGGATCCGGCGCCAGGTCGGCGAGTAGTATTTCTCGCCGCGTCTCCAGTCATGGTCCCAGACGCCGGTGGACGAGCCGACAAGCGCCTTGTTCCATCGGCTCTCCCAGATTTCGAGATCTGCGAGTTTTCTCTTCAATGCGGTGATGTCGGAGAACGAGGCTGCGATCACGACCGAGGTTTCCGCACCCGCGGATGCCTGCGAAAGGTTTACCTGCGCCCATCGCACTGGCCCGCCAGATTGCTCAAGGCGCAATTCGACCTGTGCGTCGCGGCCGTTGCGGCAGTGTTGAAGCTCGATGAGGAAATTCGTCCGGTCATCCGCGTGGATGAGATCGGTGAAAAACTGCGCATCGGATGCGTCCCAGTCGATGTGGAACGCCTTGTTTGCATGGTACAGGCGTGCGTGCGGATCGAGCAGCACTACGGCGAAAGGAATGGCGTCAAAGACACCGGCCAAAAGGCCGATGTCTCGGGAAGGTGATATCGATGGGCCTGCGTACAAGACTGGTTTGGATGACATCGGATCGCCTACATTCGCAGGAATAGCGGAATGTTAGGAGAACTGAATTAAAGCAGCCTTAAGATTGTCTGTCGAAAACAAGATGACGACGCCGGGTTGTATAACCCGCCGCCACCGAGTTCAGGCTTTCAACCGGCTCAGGAACTGGGCAAAGACCATCGTTCCTTCCGGCCATGGACCGTGTCCCGACTCGGCATTGATATGGCCGGATTCACCTGCATCAACGAGCAGCGAGCCCCAGGAATTGGTGATGTCGCCTGCGTGCTCATAGGAGCCGAAGGGGTCGTTGCGACTGGCGACGGTCAGGGTGGGGAAGGGCAGCGGATCGCGCGGGTAGGGGCCGAAGGTCATCAGGTGCTTTGGCCTGATTTCCGGGTTCTGCACATCCGGCGGCGCGACGAAGAAGGCACCTGCCACCGGTTTGGTGAAATGCGGGATCGCGTGGATCGCCGTCGGGACGCCGAGCGAATGGGCGACCAGCACGACAGGCTTCGTCGAGGCGTTGACCTCCTCGACGAGACGCTGGACCCAATCTTCCTTCACCGGCTTTGCCCATTCCGCCTGCTCCACCCGACGGGCCGTTGCGAGCTTCTGCTCCCAACGGGTCTGCCAGTGGTCAGGACCGGAATTGGTGTAACCGGGAATGATGAGAATATCGGCTTCTGAGGCTTTCATGCCGCCTATCTGGGTTCGTGTTGCTTCGATATCAAGCGTCGCCGAAGACACGGGTGAAGATCGTGTCGACGTGCTTGGTGTGGTAGCCGAGATCGAACTTTTCGCGGATCTCTTCTTCCGAANNATCCGCGCCGCGTTCCCAGACCTTCATCGCGTTGCGCTGCACGAGGCGATAGGCATCCTCACGGGAAACTCCGGCCTGGGTGAGGGCGAGCAAGACACGCTGGCTCATCACCAGACCCTTGAACTTGTTCATGTTCTTCAACATGTTCTCAGGGTAGATGACAAGCTTCTCGATGACGCCGGCCAGACGGTTCAGCGCGAAGTCGAGGGTGACGGTCGTGTCAGGGCCGATGGCGCGCTCGACGCTCGAATGGCTGATGTCACGCTCATGCCAAAGGGCAACGTTTTCCATTGCAGGCACGACCGACATGCGCACGAGGCGCGACAGGCCGGTGAGGTTTTCGGTCAAGACCGGGTTGCGCTTGTGCGGCATGGCCGACGAACCCTTCTGGCCCGGCGAGAAGAATTCTTCCGCTTCCAGAACTTCGGTGCGCTGCATGTGGCGGATTTCGATCGCGACGTTTTCGATCGACGAGGCGATGACGCCGAGGATGGCGAAATACATGGCATGACGGTCACGCNNCTTCAGGCCGAGGGCGGCGGCGACATGCTCCTCGACGCGCGGGTCGATATTGGCAAACGTGCCGACGGCGCCGGAGATGGCGCAGGTGGCGATTTCTTCGCGGGCTTCGAGGAGGCGCGTCTTGTTGCGGTCCATCTCGGCGTAGAAACGGGCAAAGGTCAGGCCCATCGTCGTCGGCTCGGCATGGATGCCGTGGCTGCGGCCGATACGGACGGTGTCCTTGTGTTCGAAGGCGCGGGTCTTGAGGGCCGCGAGAACCCTGTCGAGATCGGCGAGCAGGATGTCGGTGGCGCGCACGAGCTGGACGTTGAACGTCGTGTCGAGAACGTCGGACGAGGTCATGCCCTGGTGGATGAAGCGACTGTCGGGGCCGACAAATTCCGCAAGGTGGGTGAGGAAGGCGATGACGTCATGCTTGGTGACGGCTTCGATCTCGTCGATGCGGGCAACGTCGAATTCGGCCTTGCCGCCCTTTTCCCAGATCGTCTCGGCAGCCGACTTCGGAATGACGCCGATTGCGGCGAGCGCGTCGCAGGCATGGGCCTCGATTTCGAACCAGATGCGGAACTTTGTTTCCGGCGACCAGATGGCGACCATTTCCGGTCGGGAATAACGGGGGATCATGGGCAGCTCGCTTGGCTAATGACAGTTGCCGCCGCTCTATCAAGAACGACGGCAAAGCTCAATCTTTTTGGGGCCTTGGTCAGTCTCAAGGGCGTTTCAGCCCTCGGCGGCCTTCACAAGCGCCGAAATGTTGTCGCGATAGGCATCCCTGGTGCCGCCCTTGTAGACCGCCGATCCGGCCACGAAGACGTTGGCGCCTGCCTTGCGGGCAGCGCCGATGGTTGCCGGCGTAATGCCGCCATCGACTTCGATTTCGATCGGGCGGTCACCGGTCAGTGACTTGATGGCGGCGATCTTGTCGAGCGCGGAAGGAATGAAGCTCTGGCCGCCGAAACCGGGATTGACGCTCATGACGAGGATCAGGTCGACGTCGTCGAGAACATTTTCGAGGACGGAGACCGGGGTTGCGGGATTGAGCGTGACACCGACCTTCTTGCCCAGCGAGCGGATCGTCTGCAGCGAACGGTGAAGATGCGGTCCGGCCTCGGCGTGAACCGTGATGCCGTCGCAGCCGGCCTTGGCGAAGGCTTCGAGATAGGGATCGGCCGGCGCGATCATCAGATGGCAGTCGAAAAACGCGTCGGTATAGCGGCGCAGCGATTTGATCACATCCGGGCCGAAGGAGATGTTGGGGACGAAGTGGCCGTCCATGACGTCGAGATGAACCCAGTCTGCGCCGGCCTCGATGACATCGGCGACCTCCTGGCCCAGTTTCGAAAAATCAGAGGCGAGAATGGAGGGGGCAATGCGAAGCGGCAAGGTCATGGGCGGATCTCCTGTGTCGTCTGCCGACTAGCATTCCAGCGCGCCTGCCGCAATCGTTACTCGGTCGCAGCAGGAGCGGCGACGAACCCGTTGCCGCGCCATTCCAGCAGGCGATACGGATTGTCCGCAAGCTCATGGCCCGCAGCGAACCTGATCTCTCCGATTGCGGTCTGGAAACTCTGGTTTTTCAGGGCGGACAGGAGTTTCGCCGGATCGAAGCCGGCGGATGCCGCAGCCTGGGCAGCCAGTTGGGTTGCGGCATAAGCGGGGAGGACATTGCCTTCGGGGTCTATCTGCCGGTCTTTCAACGACGTAGCGGCCTCCGAGGCCGTCTGGAGTGACGGGTAGGAGGGCAGGGTGACTGCAAGCGTGCCTTCACGAAGGGCGACCGGGCGATTGGCAGCTTTCATCACGTCGCCGCCGAGGACCGTCAGCGGGAAACCCTCGCTGGCGGCATCGCGGGCGATAATGGAGACGTCGTTGCGGTCAGCACCGATCAGCACATGGGTGGCACCGGCTTTCTGCAGGCGCCGGATGAGCGCGATCTGCTGTTCCTGGCCTGGCCTAAGCGTATCGGTGAAGACCGGCGTGATGCCGAGCGGCTCAAGCTGCTGGCGCACCGCGCTGACGAGTTCACGGCCATAGATCGTGCCGTCATCCACGAAGGCAATCGGCTCGGCTTTCCAGCGCTCGACGATGACTGCGGCGATCTTTTCCGCTTCGGCGGATTCGGACGGCGCCATGCGGAAAAGCGGCCATTGGTTACGAAGGGCATCTTCCATGAGAATGCGGGAGCGGACGGAGATGGTAATGGCCGGGATTTTGCTGGCCGCGAGCGCCGGCATGGCGGATGTCAGCGTCTCGACGCACAGGAAGCCGATCGCGATCGAGGCGCGGGCTTGGGCAAGCGCCTTGGCGGCGTCTGCTCCACCGGGTTCGTTGCAGGTCTCGTCGATTTCAACAAGCCTGTCACCGGTGACTTGAGCGGCGGCGCGCGCCCCTTCGAACACCTGCATTCCAAGCAGAGCATAAGGCCCGGTCCTTGGCGCAACGACACCGATGGTCGCGGCCGGGACCGCGGTTGCCGGGGCCACAGATCCAAGGGTCGCTACCGTCAGCAGGATGGCGAAATCGAAACGCAGGGAAGGCATGCTTTTCCTTAAGGCCGGGTTCGCCGCAGCTTTAACCCGCAAGGGCCGGAGCGTCCAAGCTTTTTCCCGCTCGCGCTCGAAATGTAGCAGGATCGTGAGCGGAATTCCGTGGCCGATCTGGCCAATTCCGGATCGACGCCCCATGTTAAGCGAAGCCGCCTCCGTTTATGCAAGGATGTTACCATGAGCCAAGCCGAGCCACTGGATCCGCTGCTGACCGCCCAGCAATGGCGCGAGGCCGGCAGGGATGTCGCTATTGCTACCGTGATCGAGACCTGGGGTTCCGCCCCGCGACCGGCCGGCAGTCATCTGGTGATCGACAGCGACGGCAATTTCGAGGGATCGGTGTCAGGCGGCTGTGTCGAGGGGGCGGTTATTGCCGAGGCGCTGGATGTGATCGGCTCCGGGCAGGCGAAAATGCTGGATTTCGGCGTGGCCGACGAGACGGCATGGCAGGTGGGGCTCTCCTGCGGCGGGTCCATCCGCGTTTATGTCGAAAGGCTCGCCTGATGCGGACAGACATGCTTGCAAGGTTGAATGCAGCGCGTGCCGCGCGCAAGGCTGTGGTCGTTGTCACCAATCTTGCGACGGGTGAAGCTGATGTCGTTGCCGAGGAGGTTATGGCGGAAAGCCCGTTTTCGGCCGATATCGAGAAAGCCCTGCGTAGTGGCAAGGCTGTCATGAGCGAGGGCGGCGAGGGGCAGGTGTTCATCAACCCGTATCTGCCCCCTCCGAGGATCGTCGTTATCGGCGCTGTGCATATCAGCCAGGCGCTGGCGCGGATGGCGCCTGTCGCAGGCTATGATCTTGTCATCATCGATCCGAGAACGGCTTTTGCCACCGAGGAGCGCTTTCAAGGGG
>UBNQ01000042.1 GCA_900466875.1 Hyphomicrobiales bacterium
TTTGAGCTGATGCATTCGGGTGAAAGCATTCGCGGCGTGGTTATCTACTGACGGTCTTTTCCGGATTAAGCGGGGAGACGTATGGCCGAAGCTTGCGATCGATAGGGAATGTTCAAACAGAGGAGGAGACTTGCAATGGACAGTGCAGTTCAAGTTCGCATTCACCCTGCGGTGGATGGTGGCGTAAAGCCCGCCGGCGCCGGCTTTTCCGGTGGCACACTGGTGTGTGAATGTGTGGACCGCCCGGTGAAGGTAAAGATCGAAGGGCAGGTGGCACATAACCACGCTTGTGGTTGCACCAAATGCTGGAAGCCCAAGGGTGCCGACTTTTCGATCGTTGCCGTTGTGCCTCACGACAAGGTGACGGTGCTTGAAAACGGCGACAAGCTCGCAGTGGTTGATCCGAGCGCGCTCATCCAGAGACATGCCTGCAAACAATGCGGTGTGCATTTGTATGGGCCGGTCGAACGAGATCACGCCTTCAAGGGACTGGATTTCATCCATCCCGAGCGTTTTCAGGAGAGCGGTTGGGCACCTCCGGGTTTCGCAGCTTTCGTATCGTCTATCATCGAATCCGGCGTCAATCCGGAGCGTATGGATGGGATCAGGGGCCGGTTGAAGGAGTTGGGGCTGGAGCCTTATGACTGCCTTTCGCCCGGTCTGATGGATTATGTCGCGACATGGGTGGCGAAGAAATCCGGAGCGCTGCCAGCCTGACACTTGCTCGACGAATGCGGTGCGCTCTCGAAATGCCACACGGCAAGTGTTTGCCGTGTGGCTGAGGTTGGTCACGGAGCAGAAGGGTGGGCTTGGCGGCGGCGGCCTCGTTTTGTTTCCAAGCGAAACGAGCCGACGTTTCATAAGCTTCGACCAAGCTGTGACGGCTGGGCGTTCGGTCGTTTCGCCCGGCATTCACTACCACGTGTACGCCCATACACCCCAATTTTCCGACAGGGTATTGCTTGTCCGCGAGAGATGCTTATCTCCGAATTATGGAGACAATCTCGATGATACAGGTGAAGTGATGGCTTTGGCCTCAGCCGTCGCGGTCCTGTTGGTGGGGTTGCTGTTTCTCTTCAATCGACGCGCCGCTTACCCGGCATTGGCGCTGGTCGCGATCATCGGCATCATCGTCGCCGTGGCCACCGCGCTGCAACCATCGACACGCGAAAGCACGAAGGAAGCGGTCACGGCAAAAGCCACGCTGGATCCGCTGGCATGCCCGGATCCGTCAAGGTCCATCGCCATCGAATTCGTCAATGGTAACGATGCGGCCGTTCAGAGAGTATCGTTCAGCCTGCTTGGTCGCGTTAAGGGTCATTCGTCGATAGCCTATCGCGGATTTCTGAGGGACGACACGATCATCGCGCCGGGGCAAGCCTCAGTCACCTGCTACGGGCTGCTGCCGCTGGGCTTTGTTCCTCCGCGACCGGCAACGATCACACCCGAAGACTACGAATGGTCCGTCGATATCTCGCTTGTCGATTTTTCGACCCGCTAAAGCACGCCGCGATCCTTCAGATTCGCTTGCCGTGCTTTAGCTCTTTGTTTTTGCGCATGTCTTTGTCCCTAAACCGGTGACCACTTTCGGGAGACATGCTGTCATCTCTCAGGATGGAAATCCGCAGAGATTAGGCTCGCGTTCAATCGCCGAAAATGGGAACGGGAAGGCCTTCACTGCTGAAAAGCTGTTCCAGTTCCTCGATATCGGGGCATTTCGGCGGGTTTTGCAACATATCCGGTTTTAGATCGGCCGTCGCGAGCGCAACGGCCGCAGTTGCAAGCACTGTCGTTCCGGGCGTGATCTCACCGCGCAGTTGCGGAACGAGCGTCTTGGCATGGATGAGATTGCTGTTGGCGATGGCGCTGATGGCAAGGCCGCTTCGCAGCAAAGCCGGAGAAAGGTCGACAATGGCGCTGGTATCCGCCTGGCCGCGCCAGATTGCACATCCCTCGCTCTGCTCGGCGGTGTCGGCGTTGAAATCCGCTCGTGGTATGGCAAAGCCACCCTCGCTCGTCTGCAAGGGACGCGGTGTCGTGATGCGGTGGAGACGGATATGCCAGGGATTGGCCGGCACGAGCCAGGTCTCGACGGTCACGTCGTCCCACGGCTTCCAGCGGGAATAGAGCGTGTCGCCGGCAATCAGAGCCTCTTCCAGCGTCTCGCGCATGCGGAAATGCACACCGTCTTCCGAAAGGCCCAGCATGCCGTCGAAGCTTGCTGCTGCGAAATGCCGGTCATTGAGCTCGATGTTGAAAGCGTAACGCGTCGAATAGACGAATTTCGAATATTTTTCATTGGCGCCGAGCATCTTGTCATGCTGCTGGCCGGAAGAGAGGATGACGGTATTGCCCGGCGTGTGCATCGCCACCATGCCTGCTTCCTTCAGCGGTACCGGATCCGCGAAAGTCGGGGCAGGGGCCTCCTCAGACATCCAGAAGGCATGATCGGCGGGAAGCGCCAGCGGCAGGAAGAATTTCAGCGCCCAATAGGGGGAGCCAGCCGAATTATAGCTCTCGCTCATCATCAGGTTCGGATAACCGTAACCGATGGAAAGCACGCCGTCGCGCTCGGCAATTGGCAGGTCCGACCACCAGCGGATATGGCGCATGTAATAGCCCTTGATCTCGCTCCAGGGCAGAGCCTCGACACCGGCGAAGGCGAGCGCACCCCAGATGCCGCCGCAGGCGAACCGATAGGTCTGGCTACGGCCGAAGGCGAGAGCCGCACCGTCCGGGCCGAACCAGTGGCGGATATTCTTGGCAAAGACCTCTGCCCGCGCGCGATAGGCTGCGGCTCTTTTCGTGTCGTCCTTGGCGATGACGGAATAGATCAGCGCGTAGAAATGCAGGGCAAAGGGCACGTAATGGTCGGCGCGCTTCACCGGCCCGTCGCGATACCAGCCTTCGCCAAGTCGGAAAGCTTCCACTTCGTCGAGGTATGTCTCGGTCAGCGTGCGGTCGAAATCGATCCCGGCGCGGGTGAGGCCGAGATCGATCAGGACGCGAAAGAACTTCCAGTTGTTGTCGACGAAATCCTTGTCCCGGGCGGAGATCAGATAGGCGGCGATATTGGCCTTCTGGTCGTCGTTCAGTGGATCCCAGATGAACTGCGGCACCATGGCAATCGCAAACCCGATGGCCGCAAGCTCCACCTGCCGCTGGTCGGTGCGGGAAACATCGCCCCAGTATTCCGGGTGGGACGGATCGGTGCCGTTGGCAAGGCCGCGGCGATAAAGCGCCCAATGCGGGAAATCATATCCGCCTGCCGCCAGCGGCACGATGCCCCAAAGCGGGCGGGCGAAACCTTCGAGATCGGCCGCCGCACGATCGAAATGCGCGCCGGTGGCGCTGAGGCGCACCCGCGCGCCGCCTTCGGAGAAATAGGGCAGCAGCGGGTTGAACAGATCCATCACCGCTTTTGCAAGGTCATCGCGGCTGACGAGTGGGTTGCCATGAAGGGGATTGGTGCGGGCGGGATCGTAGATCATCGGTCTTCCAACAGGTTCGGCATGTGGGACATGTTTTCGGGCATAAGAAAACCCCGCGGAAACCAAGGTCGCCGCGGGGTCGGTCGTCTTACTTGATGGCCTTCACGCCATCGGTCATTTCCTTCAGACCGTCATCGATCGAGATATTGTCGGTCATCAGCGAGTCATGCGCGCGGTTGAGGATGACCTCGATACGGGCGGCGTTCGGCGTCACGGCCATTTCCAGATAGGACTTGCCGGGCTCCAGCGCCGCCTTGCTCGTTTCGTCCTGCGGGAAGCCAGGCAGCGCGGCGATCTTGGCCGTCACTTCGGGCGTACGAACGGTCGGGATCGTACCGGTGGAGGCGATGATCGACGCACCCTCGGTACTGGTCACGAACTTGATGAAGTCGAGAACCGCTTCCTTGTGGTTGGAATTGCTGTTCACCGACAGGCCGGAAATCTGTGCCGCCGTGGTGCCGGCAACAACGCCTTCCGGATGCGGGAATTTCGCGATGCCCCAGTTCTTGCTCTTCGATTCACCCGACTTCACCTTGGCGATCTGCGTGCCGACGAACCATGTGCCCATCGGCAGCATGCCGATCGTGCCGTTGAAGAACGGACCCGAATAGTGCGTGTTGGACGTCTTCAGCGTTGCATAAGAGGGCACGACACCATCTTCCTGCAGTTTCAGCGCGCGCTCGTACCAAGGCTTGAGGAAGGCGTAATCCGGTCCTGCGAGCGTGTTCTTGCCGTCCTGGATGCCGGCCAGCTGGACCGTGGAGCGCCAGGTGTGCAGAAGCGCACCATAGGTCTTGTTGACGCCCATGCCACCGGCGAGTTTTGTCGCGGTTTCGTCGAACTGTGCCCAGGTCATGTCATTGGTTGGGTACGGCACGCCGGCTTTGTCAAAGATGTCCTTGTTGTAATAGACGACCCAGAAATCCGAGCGGAACGGCAGCGAGTAGATCTTGCCGTCGACCGTCATTTCCTCGGCCAGACCGCCGAAGGAGGCTGGGTCGATATTGGCTTCCTTCATGTAGGACGACAGGTCCATGATCGAACCAGCGCGGATGAGGTTCGTGTAGTTTGGCACGTCCTTGACGGTGACGATGTCGATATCCTTCGAGCCGCCCGCAAGTTGCGTGGCGATCATCTGCTGGTAGTCCTGCGAGCCGAGGTCGATATGCTCGAACTTCACATTGGGGTTTTTGGCCTGATAGGCCTCGATCAGCGGCTTGTAATAGGCCACCTTGTCCCAGTCCCACAGCGCCCAGCGCAGGGTCACGGCATCGCCGGATTGTGCGAGCGCTGCACCGGCGGTGGAAGCGGCAAGGGCAAGCCCCGCCAAAGTCAGCTTCATGCCTCTCCCGAAAGTTTCCAAATACATTCTGTTTCTCCTTCCCTGAATTGTCTCTGGTCTTGGTATGTCTGCTTTAGAAATGCGTTGCGTTCGCCGCCTCCGCTCCGGGTCCGGGCTGTGCCGCAAAAGGCCGGGCAAGTACCATCCCGGCCGCACGGTGTGCAGCGAAGGTGACGGCGAAAAGCCCAAGAGAAAAATTGAGCGTGGCCGGCATGAACACCGACACGGGGTAAAAGGCGATATGGGCGAGCCACAGGGCTGCCACGAAAACCAGCGCGGCAATCACCGGCGCCGGCCTTATGATCGAAGCCACGGCCGATAGCTGCAGCAATTTTGCAGCCGGCAGATCGCGCATCACCATCAACACCAGGAAATGGCAGGCCATGATGCTCAGGAACACCGTCACGACGAAGGCGATAGACAGCGGCGCCACCATCACCAGATTGTCGCGAGCAGCTGTTGCATAGGTTCCGATGGCATAGATGCCGAGACCGATGGCAAAGGCAAAAAGCAGGCCCCAGATAGTCGCGCGCCAGAAGTAACGGCGCAATGCCTCCAGAAAATCTGCGAGCAGATAGGTGTTTCGGTCCTCGACGAAGGCGACGCAGACGAAGGCCATGGCGGCGAGTGCGGCGGGCAGGGGAATGATGAACAGGGCGGCCAGAATGAACAGGATGTTCAGCTTGACCATTTCCCACCATTCACGCGCAAAGATCTGGCCGAAGAGCGAAAGGCCGGTCTTCTTCGGAGCATTCTTAGGAATGCCCGGCCCTTCCTTCGTCCACATATCCCGCAGCCATTGCATGGCCTTCCTCCAGATGCGGTCTCCTCAATAGAGGATCGACCGTTCCGTTTCCTTGTCGAACAACTGCATGTTGGTCGTATCGACGATCAGCTTTGCCGTTTCGCCCGTCTTCGCCTTGAAGCGCGGCGAGACACGAACGGTCATCGCCTTCTGTCCGGCGGTGATATTCAGGTGGATCTCGGACCCCATCGGCTCGGCAAGATCGACCACGGCTTCGAAAGGCGCGATGTTTTCCGGGTTGATGTCGCCCGGCGCCAGTTCATGAAAGTTTTCCGGGCGCAGGCCTATAACGACCTCCTTGCCCTCGTAAGGCGCGACTCGCGCCTTGTCGAAGTTTTGCGGAATCGGCAGGACACGACCATCGAAAATCGCCACATAACCTTCGCCGCGCTTTTCGATCTTCGAAGGCAGCATGTTCATCTGCGGTGCGCCGATGAAGCCGGCCACGAACATGTTGATCGGCCGGTCATAGAGGTTCTGTGGGGTGTCGACCTGCTGGATATGGCCGTCTGCCATGACGACGATACGGTCGGCCATGGTCATGGCCTCGATCTGGTCATGGGTGACGTAGATGAAGGTCGAGTTCAGGCGTTTGTGCAGCTTGGTGATCTCGGCGCGCATCGTGCCGCGCAGTTTTGCGTCGAGGTTGGAAAGTGGCTCGTCGAGCAGAAACACTTCCGGATTGCGCACCATGGCGCGACCAAGCGCCACGCGCTGCCGCTGGCCGCCGGAAAGCGCCTTCGGCTTGCGGTTCAAGAGATGCGTGATGTCGAGGATCTTTGCCGCTTCCTGAACCTTCTGGTCGATCACCTCGCGCGAGGCTTTGCGCAGCTGCAGGCCAAACGCCATGTTCTTGTAGACGGTCATATGCGGGTAAAGCGCATAGTTCTGGAAGACCATGGCGATGTCGCGGTCCTTCGACGGCACGTCGTTGACGACGTCTTCTCCGATGAGCAATTCGCCGCCGGAGATTTCCTCAAGACCGGCGATCATGCGCAGCGTGGTGGATTTTCCGCAGCCGGACGGGCCGACCAGAATGATGAATTCCTTGTCGGCGATCTCCAGATCGATATCATGGACAACGGTCAAGGCACCGTAGGTCTTGTTCAATTTCTTGAGTGAAATGCTGGCCATCGGTTTACTCTCTCACCAGTAGGAAGACCACGAACGCGACAGGCGCGTCAGGGCCTCCATGTAATAATAGTCACCCCAGGACACGCACTCGTCGACGCCTTCGCCGCGGCACGTGTTGTAGGGCGATTTCTTGGAATAGGTGCCGTGCAGCACGAGCCCGTTGGAAATGGCGGGGTCCTTGACGGCATAATGGTCGGAAAGGCTCTTGATCATGCGACGCGCCAGATCGCGGTAACGGTCGGCCGCTTCACCACCCACCAGATCGGCCATTTCCAGAAGCCCACAGGCAACGATAGAGGCCGCGGACGTGTCGCGCGGTTCCTCGTTGCCATCGGTGAATACCATGTCCCAATAGGGCACCAGATCGGCCGGCAGCTTGTTGAGATAGAAGGTCAAAAGCCGTTCGAACGTGTCGCGGTACTGATCGATCCGCTCGTAGCGATAGGAAAACGCCATGCCTGCCACGCCCCAGGCCTGTCCACGCGCCCAGAAACTGTCGTCGCTGTAACCCTGCTTGGTTACGCCGCGCACCGGGCTACCCGTCACCGGATCCATGTAGAAGGTATGGTAGGTGGAATCATCCGGCCGCACCGAGTTGGCCAGCGTCGTGCGGGCGTGGGTCAGTGCGATATCGCGGTATTTCGGATCGCCGGTCTGTTCGCTCGCCCAATAGAGCAGCGGCAGGTTCAGCAGGCAGTCGATGATATAGCGATATTCATCCGGATTTCCCTTGCGGCCCCAAGCCTGGATGAACTGGCCGACCGGCTGGAAACGCTCGATCAACTGATCGGCGGCCAGAAGGGCGGCCTTTCGGCCGTCCTCGTCGCCCACCAGTTTCCATGCGGCGATGCAGGAGGGCGAATAGAGGAAGCCCATATCGTGATGATCGGTTTCGATGCGGTTCTCGATCCGGTGCAGAAAACTCTGCACCTGGATCTGCGCCGCATATTGAAACACCTTGTCGCCGCTATGCTCGAAGGCAAGCCAGATTTCGCCCGGCCAGAAGCCTGCGGTCCATTGGTCGTTAGCGACAGCGGGATAGAAATTGCCGACGCTCGAATGGTTCTGGGCGCTGTAGGTGAATTCCGGCAGGTTCCGGCGGATCTGCTCAACAGTGATATCGAGAGCAGCTTTCACCTCTTCATCGGTGATCGGCTGCGGAGCGATGGATGTTACGGCGTTCATGAAATCAACCCTTGATGCCGGAGGATGCGACGCCTTCGACGAAGAAGCGCTGCAGCGACAGGAAAACGATCAGGACCGGGATCAGCGCCACCACAGAGGCGGCCATGATCAGCCCGTATTCGGCCGAATATTGCGAAATGAACATGCGCAGGCCGATCTGAATCGTCTTCAGCTCGGTCTTGGTCAGGTAGATCATCGGCCCGAGAAAATCGTTCCAGGTGGTGACGAAGGTGAAGATCGTCAGCGTGGAAAGCGCCGGCTTCGACAGCGGCAGCATGATTTTTGCCCAGATCTGGTATTCGTTCATGCCGTCGATACGCGCCGCTTCGCAAAGCTCCGTCGGGATCGACATGTAGAACTGCCGCATCAGGAACACGCCGAAAGCGGTGAAGGCCTGAAGGCAGATCAGCGCTAAGTGCGTGTTGTTAAGGCCGAATTCGCGCATCAGCAGGAACTGCGGCACCATATAGACCTGCCAGGGCATGGCGATCGTGGCGATGTAGCCCAGGAACAGCGCGTTCTTGTAGGGGAAATCAAGCTTGGCGAAGGCATAGGCCGCAAAGCTTGAGGTGAACAGCTGCATCAGCGTGACGATGATCGTCAGCTTCGACGTGTTGTAGATGAACAGCGCCAGCGGGATCTTCGTCCAGATGTCGACATAGTTCTGCCACTGCGGGTTGGACGGAATCCACTCGATCGGGAAAACGAAGACTTCGCTGCTGAGTTTCAGCGAGGCCGACAGCATCCAGGCGAAGGGAAGCAGCATCACGATGGTAATCAGGATGACCGTCACATAAATGGCGGCGAGTTTCCCGGTGAGTTTCTGACCGGCGATGCGCATGGCTCAGTCCTCCTTCTGGCGGCGGAACTGGACGACGGTGATACCCAGCACGAGGAAGAACAGGACGAGTGCGATCATGCTGGAATAACCGAGATCCCAGGAGACGAATGCCTCGTTGTAGATGTGATAGACAAGGACGAGGGTTGACGTGCCGGGACCGCCCTGCGTGATCATGTAGATCTGGTCGAATACCTTGAAGGACTGGATGGTCAGCATGACGGTGACGAAGAAAGTCGTCGGCCCGAGCTGCGGTACAGTCACATAGAGAAACTTCTGCCAGGCATTGGCGCCATCCAGATCGGCGGCCTCATAGAGCTCGGAATTGATGCCCTGCAGGCCGGCCAGATAGATGACCATGAAATAGCCCATGCTCTTCCACACGCCGAACAGGATGACGGTGACCATCGCCCAATGGCGGTCGGCGGCCCATCCCGGCATGTCCTTCGGGTCGAGGCCGAGCGTGTAGAGGATCATGTTCACCGGCCCCATTTCGGGGTTGAAGATCATGTTCCAGACGACGGCGACGGCCACCAGCGAGGCGACATAGGGAAAGAACATCGCGGTGCGGAAGAAATCGCGGCCGAGGATTTTCTGGTTGAGCAGAATGGCGAGGCCGAGCGCGCAGGCCAGCGTCGCCGGCACCGAGACCACCGTATAGATGATCGTGTTCCAGAAGGCGTCCTTGAATGCCTTGTCCTCGAACAGCCGCCAGAAATTGTCGAGCCCGGCAAAGGTGATGGCATTGCTGCCGTCCCAGTGCATGAAGGCCAGCACGAAAGCGAACAGGATCGGGCCAAGCGTGAAGACGGCAAAGCCTAAAAAGTTGGGGGCAATGAAGGAATAGGCCACAAGCGCGTCCTGCACCTTGCGGCGACGTCTGGACACCACCTTGCGTCGTCTTGCCGGAACCGCCGTGCCGCCGGCTGCAATGGTTGAATTCGCCATAAAACTCCTCCGAAGAAATCGCCACAGACACGCGCCCTGAGCCACCTGTCCGCCGATGCACGTCCGCCAGATTGATCTGACTTCAATGCCTCCTCCCATGATCGACATATCATATCCACGACATTGGTCAAACAACTTATAAATGGATCATATGAATTCTGTAGAAAACCGAAAATACATATGATAGGCGAGGTCTCACGCAGTTTTTGTGGGAGGAGAAAACGATGTTTCGCGAGGCTTTGGCGCGCATATCCTCGGATTTCTCAAGGTTTCTTCCCGGTGCCGCCTTTGAAGATCGAGATGCCTGGCAGGGTGTGTCCGGTGAATTGAAGGCGCGTGTGTTGCACGATGCCGAGGAGGCATCTTGTCGCAGCTGGGCGGTAATCAGGGCGCAGGACTACCGGCAGTTCTCGATCACCGGCAACAGGTCGGATTTCGAGGCGGCCTATTTCTCCCGTCGGCGGATGCTGAATGATCTCGTGCTCGGTGAACTCGTCGAGGGCAGGGGCCGTTTCCTGTCGTCGATTGTCGATGGCGTCATGCTCATCTGCGAAGAAAGCGGTTGGCAGCTCCCGCCGCACAATTCCTATGAGCGAGGCGGTCCGCGGCATCCCCTTCCGGATGTGGAGCGTCCGGTCATCGATCTCTTCGCTGCCGAAACCGGGGCACTGCTGGCCACCGTGGCGGCGCTCCTCAGCGGGCCGCTGGATCAGGTCAGCCCCGTCGTCCGCCGCCGTATCGAGCATGAGGTGCATGTTCGAATTCTCAAGCCCTATCTCGGCACCCATTTCTGGTGGATGGGCAACGGGCCGGAGCGCATGAACAACTGGACTGCGTGGATCACGCAGAACGTTCTTCTCGCCACTTTCAGCCTCGATACGGATCAGGACCTGAGGCACCGTGTGGTGCAAAAGGCGCTCGGCAGCCTCGACTGTTTCATCAAGGATTACGCCGAGGACGGCGCCTGCGAAGAGGGCGTGGTCTATTACCGGCATGCGGCCCTTTGCATGTTCGGCGCGATGCGTATTCTTGATCATGTGGCGCCCGGTTCGATGGCGCCTCTGTGGAACGCGCCAAAAATCCGCAACATGGCGGAATACATTCTCCATATGCATGTGGACGGCCGTTACTATTTTAATTTCGCCGATTCCGCAGCCGTCATCGAACCCTGCAGCGTGCGCGAATACCTGTTTGGAAAAGCCGTCGGATCCGATGCGCTGGCAGCTTTTGCTGCAAAGGATCGCGCCACCAGCACGGCGCCGCATCTGCCTGAGGAATGGAACCTCTGGTACCGCATTCAGGAACTGCTGACCGACGTGCAATTGCCTCAGGCCTTTGAACTAAAGCCCGCAGGGGACGCAGCCTATCCCGGCATCGGACTGTTCGTCGCCCGTGATGATCGTTTTGCGCTCGCCGTGAAGGGCGGAAACAATGGCGAAAGCCACAACCACAACGATGTCGGCAGCGTCACGCTCTATAAGGACGGCCAGCCGTTCCTGATCGATGTCGGTGTCGAGACCTATACGGCAAAGACGTTTTCGACCCGCCGCTATGAAATCTGGACCATGCAGTCCGCCTTTCACAACCTTCCGACATTCGGCGGCGTGATGCAGTCGGACGGCGCGGGCTTTGCAGCGCGTGACGTGCGGGCGGATTTTTCCCCTGAAGCTGCGCAAATCTCGCTCGATATCGCGGCGGCCTATCCTGAAGAGGCAAGGCTGCGGGCCTATCGACGGAGGGTATCGTTGCGCCGTGGCCATGGCGTGGAGATCACGGATGACCATGACGGAGACCTGCCGGCGGTGCTTTCGCTGATGACCCGTGACGAACCGGTTTTGCGCGGCGGATCGGTTCATGTCGGCGCCCTGGGGTCTATCGAGATCAAGGGCGGCGGCGACATAGAGATCGACACGATCGAGATCGACGATGCGCGGTTGCGCATTTCATGGCCCGCGAAAATTTATCGGCTGCGCATTCCGTTCGTCGGAAAGCGGCTGACATTGCAGATCGTCTGAGGAGGACGGAATGGAACTGACACTGAAAGTCATCGGCGCGAGCGGTGCCGTACGCGCTGAATCGACCAATCCGGACGAGACATTCCTGATCTTTCGCGGCGCTTATGAAGACGGCGATCAGGTGGTGGTCGAGGCTTCGCAGCCGGGACATGTCGTGCTTTCCCTCGATGATGCGATGAGCCAGACGCTGGCCTACCTGAAAGGCCCGAACTATGCGCTGGAGGTTCCGTTTGAAATCCGGCGTGCGCCCTATTCGCCCCGCGCGTTCTCCGGTGATCTGCATCGCCTCCATGTCCGCAAGGCCCGTCCCGAGGAGATTGCACAGCGTCGCAACCTCGCCCTCAATCCCTGGGACGACAAGAGCAATACGACACTCTTTCCGCATGCCGTCGCAAACGTCCAGACGCGTGGCGAAACCCAGTTTGCAGCGCGCAATGCCATCGACGGCGAAAAGGCCAATGACGACCACGGCCGCTGGCCCTATACCAGCTGGGGCGTCAACATGGACCCGGCGGCGGAACTGACCGTGGAGTTCGGACGGCCGGTCAGCGTCGACGAAATCGTGCTCTATCTGCGTGCCGATTTCCCGCATGATGCCTGGTGGGAGAATGCCGGTGTCACGCTCTCGAGCGGTCAGATACATAGCTTTCCCCTGCTCAAAACCGGTGCCGCACAGATATTCCGGATCGAGGAGCAGACTGTCGAGTGGGTCAAGCTGCACAGCCTCATCAAGGCTGACGACCCGTCGCCCTTCCCGGCATTGACGCAGATCGAAGTCTGGGGTCGTGATATCGGCTGAGCGAAGCGTCAGCTCCGGGTGATCCAAGCAAGATCAGCCGGAGATGGCCCGCGAGTTGCGCAGCAGTTCGCGATAGCGGGCCTGGCTGCCTCTCAGGTGGTCGCGCATCGCATTGCGCGCCGCCTCTTCGTCGCGGTCGGAGATCGCCATGACGATCGTTTCGTGTTCCTGGTGGATCAGGCGGCGATAGGCGGTCTGCTCGGCAAAGTCCGGGTCCGGCACGGGTCTGGATTGCGGGATGACGGCGCTGCCGTGAAACTCCAGATGCTGCGCAAACAGGGGGTTGTTGGTCGCCTCGGCGATCGCGAAGTGAAGCGCAAGATCGGCCAGCCGGATCGACTCATTCTGCTCAATACAGTGGAGGACCTGCCTGTGACATTCGAAGATTGCCTCTTCCTGCGCCGGCGAGCGGCGTGCAGCAGCAAGGCCGGCCGCTTCGATCTCAAGCGGGGCGCGCACTTCGAGTACTTCGAGATCAGACGAGACGCGCGCCTTGTCGACGGTGCGGTTCGCGGTCAGCGAAAAGGACGGGTTGAGCACGAAGATGCCGGCCCCTTGCCGGACTTCGACAAGACCATCCGATTTCAGCGCAGCGACAGCCTCGCGAATGACCGTGCGGCTCACCTTGTGGGTTTCCGTCAGTTCCACTTCGCTCGGTAGTTTCTGTCCGGGAGAATACTGGCCGCTCGCTATCGCGTGCCGGATGCTTGCTCCCACTTTTGAAACCAGTGATCCCGGCCCCTTGGGTCGAACCTTGGTCTGGACCGTCACGGCTATTCCTCGCGATGCTGCGGATAGGGCGAGACTATCTTCGGTGTATCCGCGTGTTCGCTAAATAGGTATGACAAATTTCAATTGTTATCAATCACGGAAACGCGATCAGGCGAGGTTTTGCGTCCAATTGACGCTTTTTCCGGTGGAGAAACGAAGACTGGACGAGAATATTCCTCTATTGTATCTCTGAATCTCGAGCTTTTTCGTTAAGTCATAATATGACTGGCCCGGCAGCATTTTGGGAGGATGCAGGCACCATGCCCACGAATGACATATTCGATCACCGTCGTTGCGAACTGGGAGAAGGGGCTTTCTGGCATCCGCAGCGTCAGCAATTCTTCTGGTTCGATATCGTCAGCAATGTGCTCCTGAGCCAGGACGGCGACAAGCCGATCGCCTGGACTTTCGACGAAAACGTGTCGGCCGCGGGCTGGCTTTCCACAGACGAATTGCTGATCGCGGGAGAAACCGGCCTGCTGAGCCTGAATCTCGTGTCGGGAAAACGCGAGCCCATCGCGGCATTCCCGCACAATCCGATCCTTCGCTCCAACGATGGTCGTGCGGATCCCTATGGCGGTTTCTGGATCGGCACGATGGGCAAGCGTTCCGAGCAGGAAGCCGGTGCTATATGGCGTTACTGGCGTGGCGAATTCCGCGTCCTCTACGACGGGATCAGCATCCCCAACGCCATCTGTTTCGATGCCGAGCGCTCGCTCGCCTACTTCTCCGATACACGGCTCAAAAAAATCCTGCGTGTCCGGCTGGATGCAGAAGGGTGGCCGTCGGGCGAACCGGAGCTGTTTGTGGATCTGACGGGTGCTGCCCATTCCCCCGATGGTGCGGTGATCGATGCTGAGGGCAATCTGTGGAACGCCCAGTGGGGTGGGCGCCGTGTCGCCTGTTACGCACCGGACGGACAGGAGATCGCGGCCGAATATTTCGAGGCGACACGCATTTCATGCCCGGCTTTCGGGGGTGCGGATATGCAGAGCCTTTTTGCCACGTCAGCCTGCCAGGGCATGAGCGCAGAGGCACGCGAGGAAGAGCCGCTGGCCGGCATGACCTTCGAGCGCAAGACGGCGTTCAAAGGCGTCAGCGAACCGAAGGTCATTCTAGGCTGAGCATTGCTGTTCGCTTTGCGGACCGGTCCCGGTGCTACAGACCTTAGCAGGAAAAGCAGATGAATAACGGAATACACGCCGATCCCGGCGCCGATGATACCGCAGCGGATCGCCTTGCCCGACTGGAAATCATGACCTGGGAGCGCACACCGGCCGAAACCGACAGCCCCGGTCAGAGGGCATTGAAGGAAAAGCTCTCGCACTCCGCCAATGCGCGGATTGCCGATACGGCCTATATCGCCGCGGACGCCCGTATTTTCACTTCGGCACTCACCGTCGGCAACCGGTCCTGGATCGCGGCCCATGCGCTGGTGCGCGGAGATGTGGAAATCGGCGCGAATTGCTCGGTCAATGCCTATGTCTGCATTTCGGGAAAGGTCCGTTGCGGCAACGGCGTGCGCATTGCCTCGCTCGTTTCGATCGTCGGCTTCAATCACGGGTTTGACGATCCGGACACGCCGATCAACGACCAGCCACACGAAATCAAGGGCATCGTCATCGGTGACGATGTCTGGATCGGCGCCAATGCCGTCATCCTCGATGGCGTAACGATCGGCAATGGCGCGGTGATCGCGGCAGGCGCCGTCGTCAACAAGGATGTCCCGCCGCTGGCGATCATGGCCGGCGTGCCGGCAAAACTCGTCCGCCGCCGTGGGGAAAAGCCGGTGGCGGCAAAATCTCGTCGCGGAGAGGTCGAGCAGGCGCTTCGTTCGATCAGCGAAACGGCAAAAAGCCAGTGGCGAGACGTTTTGGGTCACTATCGCCGGCCTGACGGTTATATCTCCGCAAATGCCTCCGGCGAGGAGTGCAACAGTGCCCGGCATCAATGCGACGCGATAGAAATCGCCGCAGGCTTCGGCGAGCCTCCGACCGGAGAGGAGGCGAAGGCGCTGATTGCCCTGCTGCAGTCTCTGCAGGATCCGCAGACAGGCCTGTTCCCCGATCCCTTTCCGTCTCCCGACTCATCCATGCCCGTTCTGGAGGATAACCTTTCCCTCTATAACGTTTTGGCGATCGGCTACGCGCTGGAAGTCCTCGGTGCCAGGCCGAGTTTCCCGATCGCGAGCGCGGAGATGGATGCGGTTGCACTATGCGACTGGCTGGAAGGCTTGCCCTGGAAGCAACGCGCCTGGCGGTGTGGCGATCGGATCGACGGCATCGCAACTGCGCTCTATTTCAACGCGCGTTATTTCGAAAGCGGCAGGGGGCGTGAAGTCCTGTTCGGATGGCTCGCAACCCATGTCGATCGTGCAACGGGTCTCTGGGGGCGGCCGACGGAGGAGCAGGGGCTTCTCCAGCCCATCAACGGCTTCTACCGCATCGCTCGCGGAACCTATGCGCAGTTCGGTGTGCCGGTTCCCTATCCGGAAGCCGTGATCACGTCCGTTCTGTCCCATTACAGGAACAATCAGGGTTTCTCTGGAGAGACCTACACGGCCTGCAATCTTCTCGACACGATCCATCCGCTCTGGCTCTGCCTCAAGCAGACGGATGTCATGCGCGCTCAGGCAGAAGCTATCGCCGAAACCATCATCCTGCGTGCGCGGGAGCGGTGGCAGAACGGATCCGGTTTTGCCTTCGCGGATGGTCAGCAGGCGAGCCTGCAGGGGACGGAAATGTGGCTCTCGACGCTGCATCTTGCTGCGGGTGTTTTGAACATCGAGGACCATTTCGCCTTTGTTCCGCAAGGCGTGCACCGCACGCGCGCCGCCGGATTGGGGATCTAGGGCGTTCCAGCGGGAGCAAGAATCGCTTTCCGTCATGTCATTCCAGCAAAACGGCGAGGCTTCGGGTCACCTTTCAGTCGAGCATGACCATATGCGCCGCGACTTGCTCCTCGAAGAATTTTGAGAAGGAAGCGATGCGCGGTGGCAGGGCCTGATAGGGCGGATAATAGAGGGTGAGCCAAAGCTCCGGCGGCGCCCAGCCTTGCAGGACGTGGACAAGACGGCCAGTCCGCAGGTGTTCTGCGATATGGAAACCGGGCAGCATCGCCACACCGGCGCCATCCGCCGCCATGTCTGCCAGCACCTCGCCGCTATTGGCGCTGAAGCCGCGGCCGGCCGAGATCGTCATGCTCGATCCGCCATCCGATAAAACCCAGGTCTCCCGCCGGCTCTCGCCGCTATAGGCAAGGCAGTCGTCAGGCGAAAGCTCGCTCGGATGCTGCATCTCGACGAAACGGCTGCCGGGGGCCGCTACGAGAACACGCGGCACGACCCGGATCTTGCGCCAGATGGTGAACTTGTCGGAGGGTTGAGACGAGATACGGATTGCCAGATCGTAATCATCGTCGACGATGTTCACCAGACCGTCGGAAAGCGAGATCTCGAAGCTCATCTTCGGATAACGTTCCTTGAAGCCCGAGAGGATCGGAGGCAGCACCGCCTTGCCGAACCATGTCGGTGCGCTGATCCGCAGGCGTCCTTCATCTGCCTTGTGGGCGTTCATGACCTCCCTGCGTGCGGTCTCCAGCGTCTCGATGGCAGGCTGGACCTGTGCGGCGAAGATCGCACCGTCGGTCGTCAGCGACACCTGCCGTGTGGTGCGCACGAAAAGCTGGACGCCGAGATCGTTCTCCAGTGCCGCGATCGCGCGCGTCACCGCTGCCGGCGTCATGTCGAGTTCGCGGGCGACCTGGGCGAAATTCCGCTTTTCGGCGGCGAGAAGGAAAATCCGGAGAGCTTTGTAGTCGTTCATCTCGATTATTTCAAAATGGGCAATTCAATCAAAATTAATATTGCAATTCCGCATCCGGATCAATCCGCCTAAATCTCTGTCCACGAACACGAACAAACGCCGAGACAGAAAGGCACCAGGATGATCAAGGATATCAAGGGACTGCACCATGTCACATCGATGGCATCGGATGCACGCCAGAACAACCGCTTCTTCACCAATACGCTCGGCCTGCGCCGCGTCAAGCAGACGGTAAACTTCGACGACCCAAGCGTCTACCACCTTTATTACGGTGACGAGAACGGTTCGGCCGGCACGGTCATGACCTATTTTCCGTTCCAGCACATGATGCTCGGCCGCCCCGGCGTCGGCGAGGTCGGCGAAACCCAGTTCTCTGTTCCGAAGGGAGCGCTGAAATTCTGGCAGGATCGTTTTACCGCGCAGGGTGTCGACGGGCTTGAGACTGATACGGTCTTCGGCGCCAACCGGCTGCGTTTCATGGGGCCGGATGGCGATGCGCTTGCGTTGATCGAGGCGGCAGATGACCGCCGTACGCCCTGGCTCGCAGATGGGGTTCCCGAAGATGCCGCCATCCGCGGTTTCGCCGGCGCACGCTTCAACCTGCATGACACGGGGGCAACGGAGGAGCTGCTCGGCTTCATGGGCTACCAGCGCGCCGAAAAGCAGGGCGACGTGACCCGCTTCATTATTCCGGGCGGCAATGGCGCCGACACGATCGATGTCGCGGCTCTGCCTAAAACGCCGTTCGCCCGGCAGGGTGCTGGCTCGGTGCATCACATCGCCTTTGCCGTCGATAACCGCGAAAAGCAGCTCGAAGTCCGCAAGGCGCTGATGGATACCGGGTATCAGGTCACGCCGGTCATCGACCGCGATTATTTCTGGGCGATCTACTTCCGCACGCCGGGCGGCGTCTTGTTCGAAATCGCCACGAACGAGCCGGGCTTCAACCGTGACGAGGACACCGCGCATCTTGGTGAAGTGCTGAAGCTGCCCACGCAGTACGAGCCGTTCCGCGACCGGATCGAAGCCAATCTGGAGCCGCTTGCAGCCTGACAGCTCCATCGGCCAGGATGATACAATAAGAGATCAAAGCGCCGCGTGTCCGACCGACCGCGGCGTTTTAGTGCCGATGCCGGGAGCGTCCGTAACGCTGCGCGATATGCGCGTTGAATGCCAGCGCGACATGCACGAGAAGCCGGTCCCTCACATCGTCGGCCATATCGAAAAGCGGCATCAGGGCCGCACCGATATCTCGGACTGTGCGGTCCTCGATCCCGCGACAGATCGCCAGATCGTCGACTCGCGGCTCTCCTGCCTCATCCGCAAGTTCCGCCAGATGCTGGCGCGGAATGTGAAAGACGAGCGCTTCGAAACTGCCCCTGATGGCAATGGCCGCGCCCTGTCTCAGGCTGATCAGGCAGATCGAGCCCTTCGGATACAGCTTCAGCGGCGCAGGTGGCCGATCAGGCCAGATATCGCGATGTTCGACATCGGTGAGATAAAGCACGACGAGAAATGCGTCATCGGCCGGCAGCATGACGGGACGATCGTCATCCTCGTAAGTGCGCCAGAGATGCGTGATGGAAAGCTCCGCCCGGCGGAGCGGTCTGGTCACCAGGGATCGGGCATTATTAGTCCCGAAATAGTCCGCAATCTTTTCGCCTACAGGCAATGCTTCACTCACATGTGTCTCGATTGTTCCGGCATCGGATCCTATACGGCCGCGCTGTGCAGAGCGGGGATTCGGAAAAATCAAACCCGGTTATCCGTTTCGACTTAAGCGGTATGGCGTAATCAATCATATTCGACAATCATACGTGTGATAGAACGGAATAGACCAAATCTTGCAGCCATGGCATCAAAATGCATGTCGGCCCGTGGTCGCTCCTGATCGACCTTAAGCGGTGAAAAGAGAAAGTAGTGCCCTTGCTCCGTAAATCCATCGCCGGGACGAAATCGAATAGCGCGCAGACGACCGACAGTTTCGGATGTCCTTTCGACAAGCTCTACAAGGATCAGTCCCTTCACGGCGCGGACATATCGTTTTTCCGCAAGGGAACGCGCGATGATGGAATAGAGCAGGTCGTGACATCGGCCAGCGATCGCGGTTTTGCCATCGGCATATCAACTGTTGTTGGCCATACACGCCGGATCTTCCACGAACATCACGCGACGACCCACCTGTTCGAGGAGGATTCGCTCTACATCCGCAATCTCGCCGAGCCTTACAAAGCCGATCTCAATGGGGCCTTCGACATGCTCCTGCTCGAGATCTCGCCGGCGTCGTTGAGCAAAATTGCCCAGGAGGCGGACTTTTCCGGCGTTACGATGCTGGAGGCTGAAACCGCGTCGACAGACCCGGTTCTCGCCAATCTCGTACGCGCGCTCGTCCCGGCGCTGGAGCATCCCGAGCAGGCAAGCAAACTGTTCGTCGACCAGCTGGCGACGGCGATCGGAACCCATCTGGTTCAACGTTACGGTGGCAGGATGCAGCTATCCTCGACACGATCGAGAAAGCTGTCGCGGTCACACGAAGTGCTCGCCAAAAACCTCCTGCTCGAAAACCTGGACGGACAGATATCCATTCTGGATGTCTCGCGTGCCTGCAATCTGTCGCGCGGCTATTTCATTCGCGCTTTTCGCGAGACCACCGGCGTGACGCCCTATCAGTGGCTTCTCAACGAACGGATTGCGCGGGCGCGCGAACTTTTACGCGGCTCGCAAGTCTCGCTGTCCGAAGTGGCGATTTCCTGTGGCTTCGCGGACCAGAGCCATTTTACCCGGGTTTTCACCAATGTCGTGGGAACGACGCCGGGGCATTGGCGCCGCAACAGCTGACCGTCTGTCCAGACCGATTTCATCGCTGCTGCCGGCAAGCCTGAAAACCTGCCGCCCTATGTCCATTTTTTTGCCATTTGGCAAACCTGACATTCCTTACGTCCAATTCACCGGACTTTGAGACAAGACCATTTTCGACAATTGAGCCACTTTCCACGCTGCCGAACGATCGTCATCGGGGCTTAGCCCAAGACATGACGGGAGCCGGGAAGGAATAAACTGATAATTTCGAAAATCGCAATTCACTCGCAATTAATATTGCAATTCCGTGAATTTCGAAATCGCTTTAGGTTTCTTTTCAGCAGCCAAGACGAACGAGAGTGGACGGAGCGACAAAGCTCGAAAGTCTCCAGACACTCACGAACCTCCTGAGACGAGCGCCGACACCCCGGCGCCCGGTCGGCAGGTGCTGCCCAGTCAAAACCTGCCGCATCAGCGGTTCAACAAACGCCAAGAGGAACCTGAAAATGTCCAAGCTCGAAGTCCTGACCCCGAAGAACAGCCAGCTCATCTTCATCGACCAGCAGCCGCAGATGGCCTTCGGCGTCCAGTCCATGGATCGCCAGGTCCTTAAGAACAATGTCGTCGGCCTCGCCAAGGCTGCAAAAATCTTCAATATCCCGACCACGATCACCACGGTCGAAACCCTTTCCTTCTCCGGCCACACCTTTCCGGAACTGCTGTCGGTCTTCCCGGAAAACGACATTCTCGAGCGCACCTCGATGAATTCCTGGGACGACCAGAACGTCCGCGACGCGCTCGACAGACACGCCGCTGAAGGACGTAAGAAGATCGTCGTTTCGGGTCTGTGGACCGAAGTCTGCAACACGACCTTCGCGCTGTCCGCGATGAATGACCGCTCCGACTTCGAAATCTACATGGTCGCCGACGCGTCCGGCGGCACGACTGCCGACGCGCATAAATATGCGATGGACCGTATGGCCCAGTCCGGCGTCATCCCGGTCACCTGGCAGCAGGTTCTGCTCGAATGGCAGCGCGATTGGGCACACCGCGAAACCTATGACGCCGTCACCACGCTCGCCAAGGAACATTCCGGCGCTTACGGCATGGGCATCGATTACGCCTACACCATGGTCCACGACGCCGCCGAGCGCGTCACCCACGGCAAGCGCATCGGCCCGAACCCCGCCAACAAGTAAGGCCTGAAGGAACCGCTCCGATAACCCTAATCGGAGCGGTTTTCCTGTCACCGAGGAGGTTTCCCATGAAAATCTATCTTCTGTCTCTCGGCGCCGGTCTTCTGGTCGGCATCGTCTACAGCCTGCTCAACGTCCGCTCACCCGCCCCGCCGGTCATCGCTCTCGTCGGTCTGCTCGGCATTCTGGTCGGCGAACAGATCATCCCGCTGGCGAAAACGCTGTGGAGCAAGGAGCCTGCGGCGATCTCATGGATCCACCAGATCAAGCCGCACATGTTCGGCCACCTGCCGAAGGGCAATGAACGGTCTGCCGAAATGGCCGGCCGCAAGACATCACCTGCAGAGGAGAGAAGCTGATGCCCACACGCAGAACCCTTCTCGGCGCGGCATCGACCCTCGCCTTTCCGTCGCTTTTCTCGTCGGCGCGCGCTGCCGATCCCGTCAAAACCGGAACCGATACAATGCACCCCGAAACCATTCTCCATAACGGTCGCGTCACCACGCTTGATCGGACCAACCCGAATGCCACGGCAATCGCCATCAAGGATGGCCTGTTCCACGAGGTCGGCACCGATGCCGAAATCATGGTACTCGCCGGTCCCGATACGAAGATCGTCGACCTCAAAGGCAAGCGCGTCCTGCCCGGCCTGATTGACAACCACACCCACGTCGTGCGCGGTGGCCTCAACTACAATATGGAACTGCGCTGGGATGGCGTCCGGTCGCTGGCCGATGCCATGGATATGCTGAAACGCCAGGTGGCGATCACGCCAGCCCCGCAATGGGTCCGCGTCGTCGGCGGTTTTACCGAGCATCAGTTTGCTGAGAAGCGTCTGCCGACCATCGAGGAAATCAATGCGATCGCCCCAGATACGCCGGTCTTCCTTCTGCATCTTTATGACCGCGCACTTCTGAACGGCGCCGCCCTCCGCGCCGTCGGTTACACCCGTGATACGCCGAACCCACCGGGCGGCGAGATCACCCGCGATGCCAACGGCAACCCGACCGGCATGCTGCTTGCCAAGCCGAATGCCGGCATCCTCTATTCGACGCTTTCCAAGGGCCCGAAACTGCCTTTCGACTATCAGGTGAATTCCACCCGCCATTTCATGCGTGAACTCAATCGCCTAGGCATCACCGGGGTCATCGATGCCGGCGGCGGCAATCAGAATTACCCGGACGATTACCAGGTCATCCAAAAGCTGTCGGACGAAAACCAGCTCACCGTCCGCCTCGCCTACAACCTCTTCACCCAGAAGCCGGAGGAAGAGAAACAGGACTTTCTCAACTGGACGTCTTCGGTCAAATACAAGCAGGGCAACGATTATTTCCGCCACAACGGAGCTGGCGAAATGCTCGTCTTCTCCGCCGCCGATTTCGAGGATTTCCGCCAGCCGCGCCCGGAAATGGCGCCGGAAATGGAAGGCGAGCTGGAAGAGGTCGTGCGGGTTCTGGCCGAAAATCGCTGGCCCTGGCGCATGCACGCCACCTATGACGAAACCATCTCGCGGTCGCTTGATGTCTTCGAGAAGGTCAACAAGGATATTCCGCTCGAAGGCCTCAACTGGTTCTTCGACCACGCGGAAACCATTTCGGAGCGCTCGATCGATCGTATCGCGGCACTCGGCGGCGGCATCGCCACCCAGCACCGTATGGCCTATCAGGGCGAATATTTCGTCGAACGTTACGGTCACGGTGTTGCCGAAGCCACACCGCCGATCAAGCGCATGCTGGAAAAGGGCGTCAACGTTTCGGCCGGTACCGATGCCACCCGCGTCGCCTCCTACAATCCGTGGGTTTCGCTGTCCTGGATGGTGACCGGCAAGACGATCGGCGGCATGCAGCTTTATCCGCGTGCCAATTGCCTCGACCGCGAGACCGCACTTCGCATGTGGACCGAAAAGGTCACATGGTTCTCCAATGAGGAAGGCAAGAAGGGCCGTATCGAAAAGGGCCAGTTCGCCGATCTGGTCGTGCCCGACAGGGATTTCTTCTCCTGCGCCGAGGACGAAATCTCGTTCCTGACGTCCGAACTGACCATGGTCGGCGGCAAGGTCGTCTATGGTGCCGGTGATTTTTCCGCGCTCGACGAAAGCAACATTCCGCCCGCCATGCCCGATTGGTCGCCGGTGCGCACATTCGGCGGTTACGCTGCCTGGGGCGAGCCGGAAGGGGCGGGTGCCCGCTCGCTGCGCCGCACGGCCATCTCGACATGCGACTGCGCCAGCGATTGCGGCGTCCATGGCCACGATCACGCCGGTGCCTGGACCTCGAAACTGCCGATCTCGGATCTGAAAGGCTTCTTCGGGGCGCTCGGCTGCTCCTGCTGGGCCGTGTGAGGTCTGGCCATCGGAGGGCTATCGCATATGGAGAAAGTCCCCCCTCTGGCCTGCCGGCCATCTCCCCCACAAGGGGGAGAATAGTTGCGGCAACCGCTCGGTCTCATTGGGCTTTGACGGATGGGCTGGGTTAATCCCTCCCCCTTGTGGGGAGGG
>UBNQ01000045.1 GCA_900466875.1 Hyphomicrobiales bacterium
CCCGACGTGTCCCGGCCGAAACAAAAAAACGCGCAGGCACCAAGGGACGACTCTGTGTTTCGCTGGCCGTCCTCTGGACAAACAAAAACCCGGCTGGAAAACCAACCGGGTTTGGATTCACGTGAAACACTTTTTTAACGGCTTATGCAGCGCCGGAAATCCAGGCGGCAAGCGCGGTCTTCGGCGCGGCGCCAACCTTGATGTCGGCCACTTCACCACCCTTGAACATGGCCAGCGTCGGGATCGAGCGAACGCCGAACTGGGCGGCCAGTTCCGGATTTTCGTCGATGTTCAGCTTGGCGACCTTCACCTTGCCGGAAAGTTCGATTGCGATCTCTTCAAGGCTCGGAGCGATCATCTTGCACGGGCCGCACCATTCAGCCCAGAAATCCACGACGACCGGCTCGGCGGAGTTGAGAACTTCGGCCTGAAAATTGTTGGTATCGACCTTAACGGTAGCCATAGGGCTCTCCTTTACGATTCTTCGTTGCTGCAAATGTGAGATCGGCATTGATCATTTTCAATGTCCGTCATGTCACTTTGTCTTGAGCTCTGCAAGCGAGCGCGACATCAGGTCGACAGGTAATGTGATGACGTCCGCACTCTCGGTATAGACCAGCACGCAGTCGATCTGCTTGCCGGGATAAAGCGGTTTCAGGATCTCGCGATAGATGGCGAGCTGCGCCCGATGCGTGAGCGGTACCGCCTCGGCCTCCGCCGGCGGCTTGCGGTTGGTCTTGTAGTCGAGAATGATTACCCGGTCGTCCAGTTCCACCAGCCGGTCGATGCGGCCGGAGATCGCATAATCCTGCCCCTCCAGCGCAAGCGTCCCCATGATCGATACTTCCGCCTGGCTGCGCGCGGAAAACACCGGCGCAAGACCTGGGTGCGACAGAACCGACATGACGCTCCCGACCAGCTTCTCCCGCTCCACCTTCGGCCAGAAACGCGCGGCCCGCTCGGCGTAACGGTACGCCGAGGTTTCACGCTCGCCATCGGAAAACTCCGTCAGCATCTGCAGCATGCGGTGAACCAGCTTGCCCTTCTGCAGCGCCAGACTGCCGGTCGCCTTCTCGCCGAACAGGGGAGAGGTGACGATCAGGTCATCCGCATCGTCGTCGATCATCATGCCGACGCCCGAAGGGCTGAGCGGCCGCGGCAATATTTTCATCGGGGGCAGGGGGCGTGACAGGTCACCCGGCAGGCCAGGCCGTTCCGCCGCCTTATGCTCTTCACGCGCCGCCCGCTCGACACTTCCACCGGCCACGGGAAGCCGCCATTTCAACCCAATCCATTCGCCATCCGGCCCGCTGAACGTAGCGGCGCTGCAATGCGCCTCATCAAGCGAAAGTGCTCTCGAAATCATCGCCTGCCAGCTGTCCGGATTGTCGCGCACGCCGCGATAACCGCAGACGATCAGCCGGTCCGCCGCGCGTGTCATGCCGACATAAAGCAGCCGCCGATATTCCTCTTCCGAAAGCGTCTTCAGCCGCTCCTCGTCGGCGCTGGTCAGGGCATTCGAAAGCGTCTTGCCCGGCAGCCATGCCGGCACGTCGCCTTGCGCGGTCTTCAACAACCGGAATTTAGGCACATGCGACGGGATGAAGGATTTCGAATTGCTGTCGACCAGAAACACGACCGGTGCCTCAAGCCCCTTGGAGGCATGCACGGTCATGATCCGCACCTCGTTGCGCCCACCATCCTGCTCGCGTTTCACCTCCGGGCTTTCCAGCTCCAAAGTCGAAACGAAAGCCTGCAGCCCGGGCAGACCGGATGTCTCATGGTCCAGCGCAAAGGTCAGGAATTCGTCCAGAATATCCCCGGCCTCCGTCCCAAGCCGTCCGAGAAATTTTCGACGCCCGCCATATTGCCCGAGAATCCGCGCATAAAGATCATGCGGGCTCAGCATCCGGGACAGCGCCAGCAGATGCTGCAAACGCTCCGCCGAATCGCGAAAACGCAGCGGCTGCTCCTCGGCAAGCTCAAGAAGCCGCATCCAGGCACTGGTATTCTCGGCGCGCAGGGCGGCAACCTCAAAAACCTCCTCTTCGGACAGATCAAACAACGGGCTCTTCAAAAGTGCCGCCAGAGAAAGATCGTCTTGCGGCAAGAGCATGAAACGTCCAAGTGCAAGCAGATCCTGCACCGCGATATGGCTGGTCAGCCGCAACCGGTCGGCACCGGCCACCGGAATATTGTCACGCCGTTTCAACGCCCTTGTCAGCGCGTTGACGAATGCATCGCGCTTGCGCACCAGAACCAGAATATCGCCCGGCTCGATCGGACGTTCCACGCCCTTTTCGATCACCGTTTCACGGCCGATCATCTCGCCGATCCGATCGGCGATCCGTGCCGCAAGAATGGCAGCCGGCGCCTTGTCCGGCGTCGAATCGAAGGGAGCGGTCCAGTCCTCCTCCTGCTCCGAAACTTCCGGCGCCACGACATCCCAAAGATCGACGGCCCCGGCATGACCCATCCGGTTGGAGCGGTGCTGAACCGCGTCACCAATCGCCGAAAGCCCCTTGGCATTCTCTTCCAGCGAAAACACCTGGTCGACGGCCGAGAGAACATCCGCCGTGGAACGGAAGGACAGCGGCAGGCGGATGGCGTGAAACGGCTGGCCGCTGCCGGTCACCTGTTTCTGCGTCGCACTGCGCTCCTCGGCAAACCGTTCCGGCCGCGCGCCCTGAAAGGAATAGATCGACTGCTTTTCGTCACCCACCGCAAAAATCGTCCGCAGCGTCTCACGGGCGCTCGTGCCGGAATAGAAATCCTCCGCCAGCGACTTGATCACCGTCCACTGGATCGGACTGGTATCCTGCGCCTCGTCGACCAGGATATGGTCGATGCCCTGGTCGAGCTTGTAATGTACCCAGGCACCGACGCCGTCGCGGGTCAGGAGATCGGCCGTCCTGGCAATCAGGTCCTCGAAGTCCAGCAGGCTACGGCGTCTCTTCAGCTCCTCGTAATCCTCGGTCAACCGCGCCGCCAAGGTGAGCGCCGCCTTGGTCGCGGAAAACATCCGGATCAGCCGCAGCCGGTCTTGGCACGCAAGCACATGGTTACGGGCATCATCGATAGCACCGGCGAGCTCCGGAGCAATCTTTGTCATAGCCGAGGCAATCAGGCTGCGATCGGCCTTCACCGTGCCCTTGGCGGTAAGGAATATCGAATCGAGATGTTCCGCACGTTTGAAAGGATCCGTCTCCTTTGCCGCCACGCGCAATCCGTAAGCCACGGCATGTACCGTGGAACCGCCCTTCTGGTCGGCAAGCGAAAGATAGAGATCGAGCGTGATCCCCGAAAGCCCTGGAAGCGGCCAGTAGCTGCCAGCCACACTCTCTTCCGTGTCGGCCGGCCCAAGCCCAAGAATGCGTTTCAGTTCTTGCCCGATACCGCCATGGCGTTCAGCCGAGGCCGTGAAACGCCGGATCGCCGTCCGGTTCGCCACGATATCGGCAAGCAGCGCCTCCAGCCCGAACTCATCACCGAGATCGAGCACATGCGCAAAAGCTTCTGCCAGGTCCGGATCGTCCTCAGCCGAAGTGGCGGTCAAAAGCGAGCGCCGCGCTTCCGCCAGAAGTGCCGATGCCGCCCGGTCGTCGAGCACGGAAAAATGCCCTGCAACATTGGCCTCAAGCGGAAATTGGTGCAGCAGCGCCTCGCAGAAGGCATGAATGGTCTGGATCTTCAGCCCGCCCGGCGTTTCAAGCGCTTTCGCAAAAAGCCGGCGCGCTTCGGAAACTTTCATCGAATCCGGCTCAACACCTTCGATCGCCGTTATCCGCCTGCGCAGCTCGTGACTGGAAAGCACCGTCCATTCCGACAGCCGCTGGAACACCCGGTTCGACATTTCCGATGCCGCAGCCTTGGTATAGGTAAGGCACAAAATGGAGGAGGGGCGGCAGCCCGCCAGCAGCAGCCGGATCACCCGCTGGGTCAGCACATGCGTCTTGCCAGAACCGGCATTGGCCGAAACCCAGGCGGAGCTTGCCGGATCTGAGGCACGCGATTGCTGCAGCGTGGTCCAGTCGATCCACTGCCTCGGCTCGTCGCCGGTCGGAAGATCGTCCATCGCCAAAACATCGTCGGTGAGATGTTCACTCATCGGCTTCGCCCTCTCCGTCGTCATCCGCCGTCGACCATTCCGCAACCCGGGCGAGGTGATCGTATTCACCGCCGAAATCGCCCTGCGCAAACGGCACCAGCCGCGAAGCGAAACCGGCATCGCCGCTTCTCAGTTTCAGCACGAATTTGGTCAGCTGATCGATCGAGTCCTGCGCCAGATCGATTGCCGATTTCGGCTGCCGTTTGGCGGTGGCCGCCGATCCCTCATTGTTCACCCGTTCCGCCTTGAACCGGTCTCCCGGTCTCAGCCGCACGTAAAGAAGATCGCCCGGCCGCTGCACGCCCATCGCCTTGAACGCCCCGGCCTGCAGCGCCGCGGCCTCCAGCGCCAATTGCGGATCGAGCAGCGCGCGGGCCTGTGACACGGAAGGGCTCAGCCCCGTCTTGTAATCGACGATATCGGCATTGCCCGATCCCATCAGATCGATCCGGTCGGCAATCCCGGTCACCCGGATCCCGGCCGCTTCCACCTCGAATCCGGCACCGGCTTCCGTCACCGTGCTGCGCACATCCGGCGCTCGCTTTTCTTCCCAGTCCAGAAATGCCTTCGCCACTTCAACGAAACGCGGCCGCCAGACCCGGTCGATATGCGGCGGCAACTGTTCGGCATCGAACAGCTCCTGCGTGATCCGCATCATGGATTCACGTGAAACATTGCTGCCCGGCTTGTGGCCTTCGCGAGTGTAGCGGTCGATGATCGCGTGATAGAGATTGCCGCGCTCCCGCGCGCCCGGATCCTCGTTGAACGGCGCCAGCGGATCGAGCTTCAGGATACGGCGCGCATAGACGGAATAGGGGTCACGCCGCAACCGGCCGACCTCGCTGAAAGAATATTTTACCGGCTGCAGTTCTGCCGGAGGCCTGGGGGCAGGGCGCTTTGCCGGAGCCTGGTTCTCACCCTGGTCGATCAGCGAAGCCCAGTGGCGATAATCCTCGCCGCGCTTTTTCAATCCGTCAGCAAAAGCCTTGCCGCCAAGTGCCAGCAATCTCTGCAGCCAGCGGGAGGCCACCGTCGGCGTCGCACCCTGCCGCAGCGAGCGAGAAAAGATCAGGTTGCGCGTGCCGCAGGCCATTTCAAAGTCGTGCGCCAGCTGGCCGATCCGTCGCTCCGGCGGCTCCAGCCCCATATCGGTCTTCATCGAGCGCGACAGGAAGGGGTTGTTGACAGTCTGCCCCGGCCACGATCCCTCGTTCAGCCCGCCTAGGATCATCGTGTCGACGCTCTGCAATCGCGCTTCCAGCGTACCGAAGATGAACACCCGCGGATGTGCAAGCGAGCGGGGTTTCACCGCACCACCGGTGGTGAGTGCCATGACGATGTCGATCCATTGTGGCCCGTCTGCATCGATCTGGCCATCGGTCTCCATCACCTCACCAAGCAGGCTGGAAAGCTGCTCGCCCGCCTCGCCTGACCAGAGCGCGGCAAGATCGCCACGCTCGTCGATTGCGATCGCCTCCAGCACCTTGCCGGTGCGGCTCGCCCATTCCGACAGCGGCAGTTTCGCAGTCAGTCCGCGTCCATCGGCGCGCCGGTGAACGAAAGCGCTGACCAGCGGTTCGACCGCATCGGTGATCCGTCGGGCCACATCACGCGCCATATCGATTGCGTCTTCCGGCAGCGAGTTGCGCCACTGCGGCGTATGGCGCTCATCCTGAAGCGCCGCCAACCGGATTTCCAGCATCGGTTCTAGCGTCGAAATATCCATCTCGCCGACACCGCCGCGCAAGGCGAGAACCTCGAGCGCATCGATGGCGGCCCTGAGGTCGGGAGCAGGCAGGCCGAGCCGCATCAACGGATGTTTCATCAAACCGACGATCGCGACCGGATCGCCGGGCCGAAGTGCGGCTTCCAGAAGCAACTGGGTCAACGTGCCCTGCGGCGTACCCGATAGCGCCGAACCGGCCGAATCGTCGGCGAGAATACCGAACCGTGCAAGTTCCGCCGTCACCCGCCGGCCAAGTGCACGGTCGGGAGTAATCAGCGCCGCCTGCGCAGCATTGCCGTTTCGGCCTGGCTTCTGCAGCGCCAGACGCAACGCGATCGCGATCGCCACCGCTTCCTCGCGTTCATTGGCAGCCTCGATCAGCGACACGTCGGCAAAGGCTGCACCAAGCGCCTCAAGATCCGCACCATCACGCCATTCGCTCCAACGGTCGGTCGCCTTGGCCGGAACCAGCGCCTGCGAGATCGCAGCGGCCCGGAATGCAAGAGCGGCCGGAACCTCTCCGATGATCCCGACATCGCCCCTTACCGCGCCGATCTTCTTCAACAGCTTGGAAAGTCCGAATTGCGAATGGCTGCGGCTGGCGGGATCGGGTTTTCCGTCAAAACTCTCTTCCTCGACGATTGCCCATTGGTCATCCGGCATGGATGTATCGAGCCCCGGAAGCACGACCGTACCGTTCGGCAACCGGGAAATCGCCGCGATCAGTTCCGCCGCCGCCGGCACCGAGCCCGTCGATCCGGCCACGATCACAGGTCCATTATGCTCCCGCTCACCGATCCGCCGCGCTTCGCTGCGCAGGATCGCAGCGCGATGTTTGGCAGGGGAGGAGCGTTTCAGCTCCTCCAGCCGGACGGGCCAGAAGGCGCTGGCAATCTTCAAGAACTCGGCGGTCAGCTGCCACCAGAGCGCATGTTCGCCGGTCTGCAGATTATCGAGATCCGCCCAGTCGCGCTCTTCCGTCTCGATCGCATCCAGCAGTTCGGCAAGTGCACGGGCAAGCCAGATCGCATCCGCGGGGCTGGCCGGCGCCACGAGCGGCGATTCGGAATGCACGTCGAGCACGATCTTCGGCAGCTGGTTGCGCCACGCAAGGATAAGCCGGCCAAGCTCCAGAAGCCGCGACGTTCCGCCGATCGGCAAAGCCAGATCCATCTCTTCGGGCGCCACGAGATCGAAAAAGCCGCTATCGTCATCCGTCTCACCCAGCGGACGGATCACCGGCAGGATGGCTGCCCTACCGCCGAGCAGATCGACGAATTCCGAGCGCAGCACGCGGGCGGAACGCCGCGTCGGCACGAAGATCGTTACATCTGCAAGAGACAGTGGATCGGAAGGATCGTAGCGGAAATTCTCGTTTAGCCGGCCGTCGCAAAGTGCTGCGGCCAGCGTCTTGAGAAATGGCACGCCCGATGGGATCGAAAACAGTCGTTTCTGCCGGGCATCAGACATGGATCAAACCTTTGCGGTATAGCGGGCAATCACGGCCTCGGCCTCGGGCAGCGCCTCCGGCGTGCCGACGGTAATCCATTCGCCCTCCATCACAAGACCGAAAAGCCGGCCTTTTTGAATCGCCCTGTCGAAATAGATATTCAGGTTGAAAGCATCATTCGGCGCGTCATCGAGAAGCGAGGAATGCAAAACGATCGCACCGGCGTAAACGACCGGGTTGTCGCCCTCGGCATATCGGCTCAGCCGCCCGTCCGTATCGAGCTGAAAGTCCTTTTTGCCGTTATGCCCCGTGGTGCGGTCCAGCGGCACGCAGAGCAGTGCCATGTCCATTCGCTCGGGATCGAAGAATCCGGCTAACTGTTGGAGGTTGGTGAGTGCGCCTGGCGTCTCGCCGATCCAGAAGAGATCGGCGTTCATCACATAGACGATGCCGGGATCGAGCAGCGCAAGACCCTTCTTCAACCCGCCGCCGGAATTCATCAACCCGGCGCGTTCGTCTGAAATGACGATGTCGAGGCGCGGATAGGCGGCAAGATGCGCTTCCATCCGGTCGGCGAAATGATGCACGTTGACAACGGCGCGGGTGACGCCCGCATCCGCCAGCGCATCCAGCCCGTAATCGATCATCGGCTTGCCGGCGACCGGCACCAGCGGTTTCGGCATCGTATCGGTAATGGGTCTCAGGCGCGTGCCAAGCCCGGCGGCAAGCACGACGGCCTGCGTGAGTGGAGCCAATGTCATCATCGAATGCCGTCTTTATGATTCGGGAAATTCTATTCCAGCCCGCACGCACCAATCGCGCAAGGGGGCGAGCGCCTCGTGCGCAAGCGCCGTGGAAAGATGGCGGAGCGTCCGCGGCATGTGCTGCAGATATTGCGGCTTGCCGTCCCGTTCCTTCAGCCGCACCCACAACCCGCCAAGCTTGCAGTTCCGCTGCGCCGCCATGATTGCCCAGGATTTCAGGAAGCGGGTTTCGTCGAAAGCTCCGGGTGGCGAGCTCAGAGAGCGGCGAAGCGTTAGATAGTCGATCACCATCTGGTCGGCGAGTGCCTTGGGGATGTCAACACGGGCATCCTGCACGATCGAGGCGAGATCATAGGCGGTCGGCCCGATCATCGCGTCCTGGAAATCGATCAGCCCGACGCGGCGCACGCCGGTCTGCTTCGGCTGCCAGATGATATTGGGCGAATGAAAATCGCGCAGCAGCAGGTTCTTTTCCGCGCTTGCAAGTTCGCCGATCAACTCGTCCCAGATCGAAAGATAGTCCTGCCGTTCGTCTTCGCTCGGCTGTGCGCCGCGTTTCCACGGCAGATACCAGTCGAGCAACAGCCGGGCTTCCATCTTCATCGCTATCGGATCGAAATCCGGCACGTGGTGGATATGGCCAGTGTCTAACGGCAGGTCCTGCCGCATCGCGTGGCTGTGCAGATACGCGAGGCAGACGACGCTTTCGCGGTACCGATCCTCGATCGGCCTGCCATCGTCGTCGAGCACGCCCTCGCTGCCGAGGTTTTCGAGAAGCAGGATGCCCTGATCGTAATCGACCTCCAGCACGTCCGGTGCCGTCAGGCCGATATCGCGCAGATAATGCGAGATCGCCACGAAGGGATAGGCATCTTCGGCAATATGGGCGACCTTGGGATAGGGTTTTCCATCCAGCACCGGCGGGCCTTCCGGCCGTTTCGGCCAATCCATCAGAACCAGGATTTCGCTGGCCTGCGTCCTCACGCTTTCATAAGCTCGCATCGAGGCATCACCGGTCAGAAACCGGCGGCTTGCACCCGCATAACCATGGCTGTTCAGGAATTGCCGTATCGCCAGCACGCGGCGGATGCGCGAAAGGGCAGGGGCCGGTGCCGTGATCGTCACCCGGCGTCCCGTGCCCTCATGTTCCAGCTTCATCACGATGCGGTCGGCGGGCAGGAGGTCTCCAGCCATTTCCGGCCATTCTACAAGGCAGATGCCGGAAAGGAGCGCTTCGTCGAAACCGAGTTCGTCCAGCTCGGACGAATCACCCAGACGATAAAGATCGAAATGCGCGATCGGGATGCGCAGATCTTCATAGGACTGGACAAGCGTGAAGGTCGGGCTCGGCACTTCGAGATCCGTGTCATCGGCCACGGCCCGGATCAGCGCCCGCGCAAAGGTCGATTTTCCGGCGCCAAGATCGCCGGAAAGCGCAACGCAATCTCCCTGTTTCAGGGCAAGCGCCATGTCCTCGCCGAATTCGATCGTGTCCCGCTCGTCGGCAAGAAACAACGTCAGCGTCATTCAGCGGCAACCGAATGGGCCGAGGAACTGGCGGGAATGCGGCAAGTGACTGTCGTTCCTTCTCCAGCCCGACTGTCGATCGCGACATCGCCATTGTGCAGGTGGACAAAGCTTTCGACGATCGAAAGACCCAGCCCGGCACCACTGCGCTTGCCGTCCTTGGCCTGCGCCTTGAACCGGTCGAACACCGTCTTGAGCATATCCGGCGGAATGCCGGGGCCGCGGTCGCGGACCGAGAAGAACACGTTCGCCGGATCACGCCAGCAGTTGAGCGTGATCGTAGAATTCTCCGGCGAAAAGTTCGTTGCATTGGTCAGAAGCTTGATCAGGATTTGCTTCAACCGCTGCTGGTCGGCCACGATCGTACCCATGCCGGCGGGCGCGATGATTTCCAGCGTCATGTTGTTTTCCTGCAGCCGGTCGGCGATCTGCATCGCCACGTCGTCCAGCAGGTCCTCGATCGCCAGCTCCGCGTAATTCAGCTCCATGATGCCCGCATCGACGGTGGCGAGATCGAGAATGTCGTTGACGATCGTCAGCAAAACTGAAGACGAGGTCGAGATATGGTCGATATATTCGGCCTGCCGATCGCTCAGCGTGCCGATACCCGGCGTCTTCAGGAGATCGGTAAAGCCGATGATATTGGTCAGCGGTGAGCGCAATTCGTAGGAGACGTGCTGGACGAAATCGTTCTTCAGCTCGTCGGCCTTGCGCAGCGCCTCGTTCTTTTCCTTCAGCGCCTTTTCCGCCTGCGCACTGGCCGTCTTGTCGACAAAGGTCAGCATCGTCTGGGCGTTCGGCAGCGGCGTCACGGCGTAGTCGAGGATCAGGCCGGAATAAAGCTCGAACGTGCCGTCAAGCGTGGGCCGCTCGTCATCGAAGGCCGTCAGCGCCTGCGCGAACCTGCGCCAGCCATCCGGCTCGGCATAGGAGGAAGCACATGCGGATTCGATCGTCTTGATATGGGTGCCGGGTTCCGCCTGCTCGGCGGTAATGCCCCAGAGCGCGCGGAAAGCCGGGTTCGAAAGCCGGATGCGTCCATCCGGGCCGAACACCGCAACACCCTCGGTCAGGTGGTCGATCGTTTCGCCCTGGACCTGGACCAGCGTGTTGTAGCGTGCCTCGAGATCGACCTGTTCGGTCAGGTTCTCGAACACCCATGTGGCCCCGCCCTGCGGGTGAGCCGTGGCGATGACCCGCAGCGTCTGGCCGTTCGGCAGATGCCAGGTATCGGTCTTGGTATCGAGCGACTGGTAGACGGCGAGCGCCGTGTCCTTCCAGTTTCGCCAGTTGAGCTGTTCCGGCAGTTTTCCGATCGTGCGAAGCCGGTCCAGAAGTTCGCTGTTATCCGGCTTCGATTCGAGGAAGGGCAGATCCAGATCCCAGAGCTGCATGAAGGCCTGATTGTAGAATTGCAACCGTCGCTTGCTGTCGAAAATGGCGACCGGAGTGGCCAGATGATCGAGCGTTTCGGCGTGGCTTTTCAGCGTGCGCTTCAGCTCCTCGCGTACGGTCTCCGCCTCCGACACGTCGATCGCCATGCCGGCGGAACCGTCCGTGGTCACCACATCAACCACGTCGAGCACGGTGCGATCGCCATGAACGACGGTCGACAGCCGGTCATGGAACGGCGATGTGACGGTGGCCTTGGCGCGGATCATCTCGCGGCTGACGGTGCCGAGCAGTTCCCGGCCTTCTTCCACGGCCTTTGCGGAGCTTTTGGCATCGACCGCTTCGCCATAGGCATGGTTGACCCAGGCGAGCTTGCCCTGCGCATCACGGCGCCAGACGGGCTGTTCGATCGTATCCAGCAGGGATTCGAACGTCGAAATCGAGCTGGTCAGCCGATCACGCTCGATCTTCAGTTCGGCAAGTTCCGCTCTCAGATTGTTGAGCGCGAGGAAGCGGACGAATGCCTTGCCGCCCGAAACCCGGCCCTGAACCTCAAGCACCTCGTCTCTGGCGGTCTCGATGACCATGTCGAAACTGCGCGCATGGCTGCGAAGCTCGTCGATCGCCTTTTCCAGTTCCGCAGCCGATCCGGGACGTAGCCAGCGGCCAAACGCCAGAAATTCGCGGTCCGCCTGCGGTGCGCCCGTATCGGCGGGAAGCTGGCCGAGAAATTCAGCCTTGGACGATCCGCTTTCCCACACGACGATGCGGCGGTTCTTGTCGGCGATCAGTGCCTCGTATTTCGAAATCCGCTGCTGCGCTTCCGACAGCGCGCCACGCATTTCTTCCGTCTCGACTTCCATATTGCCGCGCTGGCGCACCAGCCAAACGGTGGACAGAAGGGCAGCACCCAGTGCGCCGAGAACGACGGAGGAGACGATGACCTGTGCCGAGGAAAACAGCTGGGATGCCCCTGCGTCCTGTGCAAGCGCAGCCGTTGGCAGCGCGACCAGCGCCGTTCCCGAAAGAAGGGACCGGGCGATCTGCGCCAGCCGAATACAGGTTCTTCTGCCGTATCCGCTGTTTAACGGATAAGGGTCTCCAAGTGCGCGCAAGCGCAAGCCAGAAACTGGGTCGGCCTGCTTTGACAGGCTCGTTTTTTTTACCGCCATGACCGGTGTGTCTCCGTCCAATTGCCGCTCATCGACAAGACATACCACTTCGCACCTTGCCCGAAGCCGAATGGCCGAGAGGTCGAATCAAGTCCCAAAACAATACGTGTTCGGCGGATAGGCGGGAAGGGATGACGGCAAAAAAGAAGCCGCAGCCTTTTGTCAAGGCTGCGGCCACAAGATGTTGTGGATTAACCGGCTAGGTATCAGTAGCGGTAGTGGTCAGCCTTGAACGGGCCCTGGGCCGGCACGCCGATATAGGCGGCCTGCTCATCGGAAAGTACCGACAGCTTCACGCCGAGCTTGTCGAGGTGAAGGCGTGCAACCTTCTCGTCGAGATGCTTGGGCAGGATATAGACGTCGTTCTTGTATTCGCCCTGCTTGGTGAACAGCTCGATCTGCGCCAGCGTCTGGTTGGTGAACGAGGCGGACATGACGAAGGACGGGTGACCGGTTGCGTTGCCGAGGTTCAGCAGACGGCCTTCCGAAAGCAGGATCATCCGGTTGCCCTTCGGGAACTCGATGATGTCGACCTGCGGCTTGACGTTGGTCCACTTGAGGTTCTTCAGCGCAGCGACCTGGATCTCGTTGTCGAAATGGCCGATATTGCCGACGATCGCCATGTCCTTCATCTCGCGCATATGCTCGATGCGGATGACGTCCTTGTTGCCGGTCGTGGTGATGAAGATGTCGGCAGACGACACGACGTCTTCCAGTGTGACGACTTCAAAACCGTCCATGGCGGCCTGCAGGGCGCAGATCGGATCGACTTCGGTAACCTTCACGCGCGCGCCGGCGCCCTGCAGCGAAGCGGCCGAACCCTTGCCCACGTCGCCGTAACCGCAGACGACGGCAACCTTGCCGGCCATCATCACGTCAGTGCCGCGGCGAATGCCGTCGACCAGCGATTCCTTGCAGCCGTACTTGTTGTCGAATTTCGACTTGGTGACCGAGTCGTTGACGTTGATCGCCGGGAAGGGAAGGAGACCCTTCTTGGAAAGCTCATAGAGACGGTGAACGCCGGTCGTGGTTTCTTCGGTCACGCCCTTGATCGCGTCGCGCTGCTTGGTGAACCAGCCAGGCGAAGCCTGAAGGCGCTTCTTGATCTGTGCGAACAGGATCTCTTCTTCTTCCGAACCCGGATTGGACAGAACGTCCTCGCCGGCCTCGGCGCGGGCGCCGAGCAGGATGTACATGGTGGCATCGCCACCGTCGTCGAGGATCATGTTGGACGTGCCGCCATCGGTCCACTGGAAGATCTTGTCGGTATATTCCCAGTATTCGGTGAGCGATTCACCCTTGACCGCGAAGACCGGGATACCGGCAGCGGCGATCGCGGCGGCGGCGTGGTCCTGGGTCGAGAAGATGTTGCAGGATGCCCAGCGGATGTCGGCGCCCAGTTCCTTGAGTGTCTCGATCAGCACTGCCGTCTGGATCGTCATGTGCAGCGAACCCGAAATCCGGGCGCCTTTGAGCGGCTTCGAGGAGCCGAACTCGGTGCGGCAGGACATCAGGCCGGGCATTTCCGTCTCGGCGATGTCGAGTTCCTTGCGACCATAGGCGGCAAGGTTGATATCCGCGACGATGTAGTCCTTTTCACTGCTCATAAAGCTCTCCAGATCTCGTTACATACAGGCACGGCCAGGCGGAAGACCAAGTCCATCCGCGGGCGTAAACTCCCACGCGGTTTAGCAGGCTTCCGGGCCAGTTGCAATGTCGATATAAAGAGGTCTTTATATGTTTATGTGACGGTGCCGGTCAGGCGTCTTCGCCGAATTTGTTGGCGATCAACGCTTCGAGCGCATCGAGCGCCTCTCCGGCCTGAACGCCTTCTGCCGATACGTCGATACAACAGCCCGTGCTTGCGGCAAGCATCATCAGGCCCATGATCGAGGTGCCGCCGACACTCATTCCGTCCTTCGAAACGGTCACCTGGGCGTCAAAACCCTCGACCATCTGGACGAATTTGGCGGATGCACGGGCATGCAGTCCGCGCTTGTTGACGATCACGAACTGGCGGGAGGAGGCTGACATCAAGCTCATGGCCTCACTTGCCGCTCAGCACGCGGCTGGCAACGTTGATGTATTTGCGCCCGGCTTCGGACGCTTCCGCCAGGGCCTTTTCCATATTGTCCTCGCCGCGGATGCCGGCAAGCTTGATCAGCATCGGCAGGTTGACGCCGGCGATCACTTCGGTCGTGCCGCTTTCCATCACGGAAATCGAAAGATTGGACGGAGTACCGCCGAACATGTCCGTCAGGATGATGACGCCTTTGCCGGCATTGGCGCGGGCGACCGCGTCGACGATATCCTGCCGCCGCTGATCCATATCATCCTCGGGGCCGATACAGACGGTTTCGATGAATTTCTGGGGTCCGACGACATGCTCCACCGCATGTCTAAACTCCTCAGCCAGCTTGCCATGGGTGACAAGCACCAGTCCGATCATGAAAATACGCCCCCTGATTTCAAAGCTCGCGGCCCATATCGTAACGCACTGGTGCCGTAAAGCGGCGGGATGCCATCTTCGCCAACTGGAAATGAAGTTCAAGTCAAAAAATCGGGCGCGGCGCTCACCAAAAAGGCGTCTCTTGCCTCCAGGCGGGCAAAAGGGCTCCGATAACCGCCAGCGGATCGGTTGCCGTATTGGCAATTCTGACAAGCGGCAGACTGCCGATATCGCCGATTTGCCAACGCTCGTCCTCAGGCGGGAGCCGTTCCGTCCCGGGCGCCGAAACCAGCTGGACGGCAAGATCGAGAGGTGCCGGACTGACATGATCCATCCTCACGATGCCGCTGCCGCGCAGTTCCATCAGGCCGGTAATGCTTGGCGGGCAGGTGGCGAAAATCCGGCCGTCCTGCTGGCTGAGGAAAACCTGATCATCCGCTATCAGTGCCGAAAACGCTTTAGCGCGGCGGGCAATGGCCAGACAGGCAAAGGCCATCATCGACTTGCCGATACCCGATGGGCCGATGAAGATCAGGCCGCGACCGCCCACGACAATGGCTGTGCCGTGGACGTTCCGGGTCATGCCGCGTTACCCGCTGGAAGAGAGAGGGTAAATCGGGCGCCGGTGGTCTCTTCGGCCTTTGCGTGCAGGTTTTCCGCCTTCAGGCTGCCGCCATGCGCTTCTGCGATCTGGCGGCTGATGGAAAGCCCGAGCCCGGAATTCTGCCCGAAACTTTCACCATCCGGGCGGTCGGTGTAAAAACGTTCGAAAATCCGGTCGATATTTTCCGCCTGAATGCCGGGACCATTGTCATCCACCGTGATGACCACCTTATCCTTGTTGCGGGAAAGGCGGATGGACAGCCGGCCGCCCTTTTCAGGTACGAAGGAGCGGGCGTTTTCAATGAGGTTGGTGACGATCTGACCGAGGCGCAGGTCGTGACCGTTGACCACATACATCAGCCGGTCGGCGCCCTTGCTGTCGACGGCAAGATCGATCTCCACGGGTTTGCGCCCGCTGCGGATCTGTTTGGAAATATCGACCAGATTGGTCAGCAGCGTTTCCATGTCGACTGGCGCCGAATCTGTTCGGGCAAGCTCCGCGTCGAGACGGGAGGCATCGGAAATATCGCTGATCAGGCGGTCGAGACGGCGCACGTCATGGAAGATGATTTCCGTCAGCCGCCGTTTCGAATCCTCGGATTTCGCCAGCGGCAGGGTTTCCACCGCGCTGCGAAGCGAGGTCAGAGGATTTTTCAGCTCGTGGCTCACATCGGCCGCAAAACTCTCAATCGCATCGATGCGGTCGTAAAGTGCGTTGGTCATGTCGCGGACCGCGATCGAAAGATTGCCGATTTCGTCCTGGCGATAGGAAAAGTCCGGAATTTCCTCACGCTGCTTTGCGCCGCGCCGCACCCGGATCGCGGCCGCAGACAGTCGGCGCAGTGGATTTGCGATCGTCGACGACAACAGCAGCGACAGAACGATATTGACGAGTGTCGCGACACCGAAGACGCGCATGATCGCGAGACGTTCCGCATGCACGATCTTGTCGATATCGCCGGCCTGGGTGGAAAGCAGAAGAACACCGAGAACCGCCCGGAACCGCTGAACGGGAACGGCAACCGAAACGATCAGTTCGCCGCGATCGGTAATGCGAACGAGCGCGCCACGCACGCCTGTCAGCGCATTCATCACTTCGGGATAGATCGAGCCATCGCCGCCCGGCGCTTCCTTGTAAATCGGTAGATTGCCGGGCTGGAGCAGCCGGTTGAACTGGCCGGACGTCCATTCGCTCCAGGTCTGCGTCTCGTTCTCGACCGGGGGAAGATCGTAACGAAGAACTTGGCCGCGCGAATAGAGATGGCGCGAATCAAGCAGCAGGTTGGCATCCGCATCGAAAAGACGCGCGCGCGTTCGTGTCGGCGAAATCAGCCGGCGCAACACCGGTGCGACACGCTCCGGATCGATCGGGAAATCGAGATCCTCGTCATTCGGCACCGGCGTGATGCTCTGCCCGGCCTGCAGTTCCAGCAGTTTTTCCGGATCGATGGTGATCGAATTCGTATCGACCGATGCCGAGGCGGAAATCGCCGCAGAGATGATCTCGCCCTGGGTCAGCAGGCTTTCGACGCGGGCATCGATCAGTCCTTCGCGGAACTGGTTGAGGTAGAGAATGCCGGCGACGAGAACGACGGTCGCGGCGATATTGAAAAACAGGATACGGCGCGTCAGGCTCGAAAAAACAGCATGGCCGAACAGCCGGCGAATGATGGTGAAGGCATGCGGCCAGTGCCGACGCGCTTTACGCTTCGCCGGTGCCGTGTTCATCACCTGATTTTCGAGCAGCCTGTCTGCCACGTTTTGTCCTTCCACCGGGTCAATCTACCGCTGACCCGGTCGTGGCTTCAAGTTAACCTGTTGTAACGCTACAGCATCGGCCCGAAAATCGGAATCGATTTTCGGAAAGCCTGATGCGTAGACTAAAAGAGATAGAGCGTCCTTTGTGCGTCCATTCGGACGCACGGCGCTCTAGGCCTCAGGCTGCTTCGCGGAAGCGATAGCCGACGCCATAGAGCGTTTCGATCATGTCGAAATCCGTGTCAACCATCTTGAACTTCTTGCGCAGCCGCTTGATGTGGCTGTCGATCGTGCGGTCGTCGACATAAACCTGCTCGTCATAGGCCGCATCCATCAGCGCGTCGCGGCTCTTCACAACGCCGGGCCTCTGGGCCAGCGAATGAAGAATGAGGAATTCCGTTACCGTCAGGGTAACAGGTTCGCCCTTCCAGGTGCAGGTATGGCGTTCCTGGTCCATTGCCAGTTGTCCGCGTTCCAGTGTCCGTGCCGCTATCTGGTCGGCCGTGGGTTTCAAGCCACCGGTAGCCTGAAGATCGCGCGCTCCCGCGCGCCGCAGAATGGCCTTCACCCGCTCCACCAGAAGGCGCTGCGAGAACGGCTTGGTGATGAAATCGTCGGCCCCCATCTTGAGGCCGAACAATTCGTCGATTTCCTCGTCCTTGGAGGTGAGGAAGATAACCGGAAGATCCGACTTTTGGCGCAGGCGGCGCAAGAGTTCCATGCCGTCCATGCGCGGCATCTTGATGTCGAAAATGGCCAGCTGCGGCGGGCGGGCGACCAGACCGTCCAGCGCCGATGCGCCGTCCGTATACGTCTCGACCTTGTAGCCCTCCGCCTCGAGCGCGATCGACACCGAAGTCAGAATATTCCGGTCGTCGTCTACGAGCGCGATTGTCTGCATACCGTCCATCTCCATTGCCATTTCGTGCGCATCTCCAGGTAATGACATCTCGCCAGTTCCCAGCCCTCGCCCTGCGCTTCTTGGGGGGAAAGGTGGAACAAATTGTGGCAAAGTCAAAGGGGCGGCAATTTGCTTTCTCGCACACCCACCCGTTGCGCCGCCGCGAAACTGCCTATTATCAAGCGCATTAAAACGGCTGACTAACCGATTAAAAAAGAAATAAATTTCTTTAAATCGATTAAATAATTGATTTCGTTGATATATTTAAAAGAGCCCGCTTGCCGTTTTGAAAAACAGTGACTAGCTTCACGCCTCAATGCCAATCCCGTCAATTGTAACCTGAGGTGAGCGCGTATGGAGCAGCTTGGACTTTATAACCCCGCCAATGGCGTAGCAGCGATCGGCCTCGATAAGGTTTCTCGCGTCAACTACAACCTGTCCGAGGTCGAGCTTTACGAGGAAGCTATTCGCCGTGGTGAGGCCGATCTGACGGCGGACGGCGCACTGCGCGCGGTCACAGGACAGCACACCGGGCGGTCGCCGAAGGACAAGTTCGTCGTTCGCGATGCCGTGACCGAAGACAAGATCTGGTGGGACAACAACAAGCCGCTGTCGCCGGAGCATTTTGCCGTGCTGAAGGCTGACATGCTGGCTCACGCTGCGGGCAGGGAACTGTTCGTTCAGGACCTGATCGGCGGAGCCGATGCCGACAATGCGCTTCCCACGCGTGTCGTCACCGAATACGCTTGGCATGCGCTGTTCATCCGCAATCTTCTGATCCGCCCGAAGCGCGATACGCTCGGCTCGTTCGAACAGAAGCTCACCATCATCAACCTGCCGAGCTTCAAGGCAGACCCGGAGCGCCATGGCTGCCGCTCGGAAACCGTGATCGCCTGCGATCTCGAAAACGGCCTCGTTTTGATCGGCGGAACCTCCTATGCCGGCGAGAACAAGAAATCTGTCTTCACCGTGCTGAACTATCTTCTGCCCGCCAAGGGCGTCATGCCGATGCATTGCTCTGCAAATGTCGGCAAGGACGGCGATACCGCAGTCTTCTTCGGTCTCTCCGGTACCGGCAAGACCACGCTTTCTGCCGATCCGGCCCGCACGCTGATCGGCGATGACGAGCATGGCTGGGGCGAAAACGGCGTCTTCAACTTCGAAGGCGGCTGCTATGCCAAGGCGATCAAGCTTTCGGCGGAAGCCGAGCCGGAAATCTATGCCGCGACCCGCCGATTCGGCACGGTTCTGGAAAACGTCGTTCTCGACGAAAACCGCGTGCCCAACTTCGATGACAACTCGCTGACGGAAAACACCCGCAGCGCCTATCCGCTGCATTTCATCCCGAACGCCTCGGATACCGGCCTTGCGCCGCATCCCAAGACGATCATCATGCTGACGGCGGACGCTTTTGGTGTCATGCCGCCGATCGCCAGGCTGACGCCGGAACAGGCCATGTACCACTTCCTTTCCGGTTACACCGCCAAGGTTGCCGGTACGGAAAAGGGCGTCACCGAGCCGGAAGCGACTTTCTCGACATGCTTCGGCGCTCCCTTCATGCCGCGTCACCCGGCCGAATACGGCAACCTGCTGAAGGAACTGATCGCCAGGCACGGCGTCGATTGCTGGCTGGTCAATACCGGCTGGACCGGCGGCGCTTACGGCACCGGCCGCCGCATGCCGATCAAGGCCACCCGTGCGCTTCTCACCTCGGCGCTCAACGGCAGCCTGAAGACTGCCGAGTTCCGCACCGATGCCAATTTCGGCTTCGCCGTGCCGGTGTCGGTCGATGGCGTCGAAAATGCGATCCTCGATCCGCGCTCGACCTGGGCTGACGGCGCGGCCTATGACAATCAGGCCGCCAAGCTGGTCTCGATGTTCATCAAGAACTTCGAAAAGTTCGAGGCGCATGTCGATGCCAAGGTTAAGGATGCAGCGCCTGGATTGCTGATCGCGGCAGAATAACCGTAAAAAGTGTGATTCACGTGGAACCGTCGGCCGGGATCTACCCGCCGACGGTTTTCTTTTGCCCGGCTTTGTGGGAAAGATCGCGCCAGTCGTCAGAACCAGAAAACCATGGCCAGCAATCCGCTTATCATCAATAGCCGTATCACCATTGCCGCATGGGAACTGAGCGAACAGTTCGTGCTGGCGGGCGGTCCCGGTGGCCAGAACGTCAACAAGGTCTCGACGGCCGTCCAGCTGTTCTTCGATATCGCAAATTCCCCGTCGTTACCGGAGCGCGTCAAAACGAATGCCCTGAAGCTCGCCGGAAAACGGGTGTCGAAGGATGGCGTGCTGATGATAGAGGCAAGCCGGTCCCGCAGCCAGGAACGCAACCGCGAGGATGCGCGCGAACGGCTGAAGGAACTGATCCTCGAAGCCGCCAAACCGCCACCGCCGGTGCGCAAGGCGACGAAACCGACAAAGGGTTCGGTCGAGCGCCGGCTGAAGGCGAAATCCGGTCGTTCGGACGTCAAGAAAATGCGCGGCAAGCCGAGCGGTGACTGATAGGGGAGGGTTGATATCTTGACCTTGCTGAACGGAATTCGCCATCTTCCCGGCTATCTGGATCGTCCCGCGCAGGAAAATCTGGTCGAGGTCATTCGCCGGATCGTCATCGAGGCACCGCTTTATGTTCCCGTCATGCCCGGGACCGGCAAGCCGATGTCTGTCAGGATGACCAATTGCGGGTCTCTCGGCTGGGTGACGGACAAGGAACGGGGTTATCGTTATCAGCCGACCCATCCAGCCACCGGTAATCCATGGCCCGCCCTTCCCGCCGAACTGATGGAATTATGGGAAAAACTGGCTGGCTATTCCAAACCGCCGGAAGCCTGTCTCGTCAATTTCTATTCGGACGATGCGAAGATGGGACTTCATCAGGACAAGGATGAGAACGAGTTCGGTGCACCGGTTCTGTCGATCTCGCTCGGCAATAGCTGCCTGTTCCGTGTCGGTGGGCTGGACCGCAAGGATCCGACCGGATCCTTCAAACTGCAGAGCGGCGATATCGTGCTGCTCGGCGGGGAGGGCAGGCTCGCCTTTCACGGCGTCGACCGGATCTATTCTGGCACCTCGACGCTTCTGAAGAACGGCGGCCGGATCAATTTGACGCTGCGGCGGGTCAATCCCTGAAGAAAGGCTCTACAGCTTCCGGAGCGAAACCTTTTCGATGAAATGGTTGCGGCTCTTGCGCAGAATGATGTCGGCGCGGGGACGGGTCGGGATGATGTTCTGGCGAAGGTTTTTGAGGTTGATGTTTTCCCAAAGTCCTTCCGCTACGGCCAATGCCGCATCCGTGTCGATCGCCGCATATTTCTTGAAGAACGATGTCGGATCGCGGAAGGCGGTTTCGCGCAGCTTCATGAAGCGCTGCACATACCATTGATGGATTTGTTCTTCGTCCGCATCGATATAGATCGAGAAGTCGAAGAAGTCGGACACGATCGGCACGATCTTGCCATCCGCCGGCAAGGGTCGTGATTGCAGCACGTTGATGCCTTCGAAGATCAGGATGTCCGGCCGGTCGACCAGCGTATAATCATCGGGCAGCACGTCATAGGTCAGGTGCGAATATTTCGGTGCCCTGACATTCAGTTCTCCGGCCTTGATCGCCGATAAAAAGCGCAGGATCTGGCCGATATCGTAGCTTTCCGGAAAACCCTTGCGCTGCATCAGGCCTTCGCGCTGAAGCACGGCGTTGGGGTAGAGGAAGCCGTCTGTGGTGATCAGATCCACTTTCGGGCTCGACGGCCAGCGCGCAAGCAGTTCCTTCAGCACGCGTGCCGTCGTCGATTTGCCGACGGCGACCGAACCGGCAACGCCGATGATGAACGGCGTCTTGGAAACGTCGGGCAGGCTGAGGAAGCGGTTTCGCTGACGGAACAACTGCTGCGACGCTTCGACATGGGTGGACAGAAGGCGCGACAGGGAAAGGTAGATCTGCCGCACTTCGTCGATATTGATAGGGTCGTCCAGCGAGCGCAGGCGAGCGATTTCATCGGACGTCAGCGTCAGCGGCGTATCGGCGCGAAACTTGGCCCACTCGTTTGCCGTGAAGTGATGATAAGGCGAATAATACTCTGTCATCGGGCCGGCTTGAGGTTCTTCGGCGGATTGCGATGCGATACTCATGACTTCGGCCGGCTCGCCTTTTCTTGCAGGCCGGATTGGCCGGTTCTGCGGTGAAGTTCGTCCAGCACATCCTGTAAAGGGATGTCCGCAATATTCAATACGACTAACAGATGATAGAGTAGGTCGGCGCTTTCGGAGACCAGATCGCTTCGATCCTCGGAAAGCGCGGCAATAACCGTCTCCACCGCCTCTTCGCCAAGCTTCTTGGCGGCCTTGGCCTGCCCTGCGGCAGCGAGTTTCGCCGTCCAAGATTCATCCGGCGAGGCTTTCGCCCGCGCCGCGACGATGGTTTCCAGATCGGTGAGAGTGAATGTGCTCAAGTTTTTGTCCTCCGGTCTCGAAACTCAGTCGAGCCGCATGGCGATGCCGTGATCAGCCATATAGCGTTTGGCTTCTCCGACGGTATAGGTGCCGAAGTGGAAAATCGATGCCGCCAGAACGGCCGTCGCATGCCCCTGGGTGACGCCCGCCACGAGGTCATCGAGATCTCCGACCCCGCCCGATGCGATCACCGGCACGCGCACCGAATCGGCGATGGCGCGGGTCAGGTCCAGGTCGTAGCCGACCTTGGTTCCGTCGCGATCCATCGAGGTGACAAGCAACTCGCCGGCTCCGCGCTCGACCATCCTTTGAGCAAACTCCACGGCATCGATGCCAGTCGGAGTGCGCCCGCCATGGGTGAAAATTTCCCAGCGGTTCGCTTCGCCTGCTGCCGAAACCTTCTTGGCATCGATCGAAACGACGATGCACTGGTTGCCGAACTTGTCGGCGGCTTCCGCGACGAAATCGGGATTGTTCACCGCCGCCGAATTGATCGAAACCTTGTCGGCACCGGCAAGCAACAGCTTGCGAATGTCTGCGACCGCCCGCACGCCACCGCCGACGGTCAGCGGCATGAAGCAATGGTCGGCCGTGCGTGCCACGACGTCAAAGATCGTCTCACGATTGTCGGAAGAGGCGGTGATGTCGAGAAAACACAGCTCGTCCGCACCGGCCAGATCATAGGCCTTGGCCGCTTCCACCGGATCGCCGGCATCGACCAGATCGAGAAAATTGACGCCCTTGACGACACGGCCGTCCTTGACGTCCAGGCAGGGGATGACGCGGGCTTTGAGGGTCATATTATTAGCCGCCTTGTCTTGGTGACGATTTTTGCTTCATAGTCACCGCCATGCAAAATGGCGAGTATATTTTTTACGCCGATGAGAGCGGAGACCATTCGCTGGTTTCCGTAGACAGCGCCTATCCATTATTCGTGCTGACGATATGTGGGTTTAAGATAGTTGAGTACACGCAGCGAACCGTACCTAGTTTCCAGAGGTTCAAGTTTCGTTATTTCGGACATGATATGACGGTGCTGCACGAACACGAGATTCGCAAGCAGGCCGGTGAGTTTGTTTTTCTAACCGATCTGACGCTACGTGAGAGCTTTCAAAAGGATCTTACGGATCTTGTCGAGGCTGCCAGATTCGACATATTTTCCTGCATTATCGACAAGCGCATGTTTCGCGCGGACTTTTTTCCCGACAATCCATATCAGGTTGGATTATCGATCTGCCTGCAGATGGTTTATCGGCATCTTCAGAAAATCGGAAAACTGGGTAGCAACTATCATTTCGTATTTGAGAAGCGCGGAGACAAGGAAGACCGAGATTTGGAGCTTGAGTTTCTTCGCATCGTTGCTGGTCAGAATCCGATGCGCGTTCCGTTTGAAGGCTTCAAGCTCCGTTTTGCAGACAAGAAATCCAACTCCACTGGCATGCAGCTTGCTGATCTGACCGCGCGACCGTTGGGGCTTGCGTATCTGCGGCCGACGCAGATGAACCGGGCGTATGACGTGATACAGTCCAAGCTTTGCACGATTAAAGTACCGGTGAGTGCGCTACGGGGCATCGTGATCCCAAGCCCTAAAAAAGCGAAAGGCCCCGGTTAAACCGAAGCCCGACGCCGACCGGGAACCCCCAATCCATTTAACCAAAATATAGTCTATTTACGTTGTAAATTCAAGAATAATCAATTGGATTCAATGAATTAGGTTGTTTCCCCCTAACTGATTCAAACTGCTCGCCTTTTTATAAGCGCCAGTGCTTCGGCGGGATCGATCCGGCCGTCATAAAGCGCACGACCGGAAATCGCACCTTCCAGACGCGCGGCATCAGGCTGCAGCATCCGGCTGATATCGTCGAGCGAGGCAAGCCCGCCTGAGGCGATGACCGGGATGGAGACGGCCTCGGCCAGTTCCAGCGTCGAGGCCCAGTTGATGCCGGCCAGAATGCCATCGCGGTCGATGTCGGTGTAGATGATCGCCGAAACGCCGGCGCCCTCGAATTTCTTCGCAAGCTCGATGACGCCGAGTTCGGAGGCTTCCGCCCAGCCCTCGACAGCCACCTTTCCGCCCTTGGCATCGATGCCGACGGCGACCTTGCCGGGAAACTGTTTGCAGGCTTCGATCACCAGCGCCGGATTACGCACCGCGACCGTGCCGAGGATCACACGCGCCAACCCGCGGCTGAGCCAGCTTTCGATATGATCGAGCGTGCGGATCCCGCCACCCAGCTGAACCGGGTTCTTTGTTGCCTTGAGGATTGCGTCTACCGCAGCGCCATTGACGCTTTCACCGGCAAAGGCGCCATTGAGATCGACCACATGCAGCCACTTGAATCCTTGGTCTTCGAAGGCTTTCGCCTGGGCGCCGGGGTCTGGATTGTAGACAGTCGCCTGCTCCATGTCGCCAAGCTTGAGGCGCACGCACTGGCCGTCCTTGAGATCGATAGCCGGAAAAAGGATCATCGTTTCGTCCTTTGAGATGCGCGAGCCTCAGGGCTTCCAGCGCAGGAAATTGGAAATCAGGGCGAGGCCGAGTTTTTGGCTCTTTTCCGGATGGAACTGCGAACCCACCATGTTGTCGCGCCCGACAAAGGCCGTCATCGCGCCGCCATATTCGGTTGTGGCGATCACTTCGGCCGGATTGGTCGCGGCAAGATGGTAGGAATGGACGAAATAGGCGTGCAGTCCGTCCGGCCCGGTCGGGATGCCGTCAAACAGCGGGTGAGGGCTGTTCAACTCCAGCGTATTCCAGCCGATCTGCGGAATCTTCAGGCCCGGATCGGACGGCGTCATCTCGACGACATCGCCCTTGATCCAGCCAAGCCCCTCGGTCGTGGTCTTTTCCAAGCCACGGGATGACATCAGCTGCATGCCGACACAGATGCCGAGAAAGGGGCGTGCCTTGGTTTCGACCGCTTCGACAAGCGCTTCGTTCATGCCCGAAACGGCCTTGAGACCGGCGCGGCAATCCGCATAGGCGCCGACACCCGGCAGGACCACGCGGTCGGCAGTGGCAACGACATCCGGCCTGTCGGTCAGCTCGATGGCAGCCTCGATACCGGCTTCACGCGCCGCCCGTTCGAATGCCTTGGTGGCGGATCGAAGATTGCCCGATCCGTAGTCGATGATTGCGACGCGCATCAGCGTCCTCCGTGATCGAAAAGCCCGAGTGCCGGACCCTGCCAGCCCGAAGCGGGCGGCTGTTTTGTCTTGGCCCAGTCCGCAGAAGAGGGTAGGGGCTGCGTCTCTTTTTGCGGCAGGGCGGAAAAATAGATCTCTTCCGCGGTCCGCCGGTCCGTCGCGCTGATGATGCTGTCGAGCATCCATCCGCGACGGACAAGAGAGCTGGCGTAATGGTTGCGGCCTTCGAGCGCGACGAGAACATGTGTCGCAAGACCGAGCAGCAGACCGCCAAGCCAAAGACCCGGCGTGCCGATGAGCAGCGCACTTCCCACCTGCAGCACAAGCACGATGATCCCTGCGATCCAGAGCCGGTGCCAGATCAGCCAGATCCAGCACAACAGAAGTGCCGTCCAGGAAAACCCGTCGGGCAGAAAAAGGGTCGACCGGTGGTCCTTGTCGGGGCCGTTCGGCGGTATCAGAACGAGATAGCTTCTCAAGGATGATCTCCTCAAGCGATCAGGCGAGCGTTCCCTTGGTGGACGGAACGCGATTGGCCTGCCGCGGATCGATTTCGGTCGCGACACGCAGAACGCGCGCCACGGATTTGAAGCAGGTCTCGGCGATATGATGGTTGTTGGCGCCGTAATGGTTGAGGATATGCAGCGTGATCCCGGCATTTTGGGCCAGCGCCTGGAAGAATTCGCGAACCAGTTCCGTATCGAACGTGCCGATCTTAGGTGCCGAAAAGGCAACGTTCCAGACGAGGAAGGGTCGGCCCGACACGTCGATCGCAGCCTTGGTCATGGTCTCGTCCATGGCGAGATCGAGCGAGGCATAACGGGTGATGCCACGCCGGTCGCCGAGTGCCTTGGAAATCGCCTGACCGATCGCAATCCCGGTATCCTCGACCGTGTGGTGATCGTCGATATGCAGGTCGCCTTTGACGTCGATTTCCATGTCGATCAGCGAATGTCGCGCCAGCTGGTCGAGCATATGGTCGAAAAAGCCCACGCCCGTCGAAATCTTGGCCACGCCGGTGCCGTCGAGATTGACGGAAACGGAGACGGAGGTTTCGTTGGTCTTGCGGGAAACGCTTCCCACGCGTGCGGCTGCGGTTTCGCCCATCAGGGTCTGCTCCATGCTTTTCTCGCCGCTCCTTATCAGCCGGAAGGTGAAATATCCAGCAAAAGCACGGGCCTTTGCGACACCTTGTCGATCGAAAGCTGCGAGATTGTATTCGTCGGTCGGTCACTTACATAGGTGTCAACTCGATCCCGGCAAAGCCAGAGCGGTTTGGCGGGATTTCTTCGGTCCAAGAGCCCGCTTTCAAAGGGGCAGACAGGTGTATTGATGACAACGATTATTACAGTCAGAAAGGGCGGCAAGGTCGTCATGGCCGGTGATGGTCAGGTGAGCCTTGGCCAGACCGTGATGAAGGGCAATGCCCGCAAGGTGCGCCGCATCGGCAAGGGTGGCGACGTGATCGCCGGTTTCGCCGGCGCCACGGCAGACGCCTTCACGCTGCTCGACCGCCTTGAAAAGAAGCTCGAACAATATCCCGGCCAGCTGATGCGCGCCGCCGTCGAACTCGCCAAGGACTGGCGCACCGACAAGTATCTGCGCAATCTCGAAGCCATGATGCTGGTCGCCGACAAGTCCACCACGCTGGCAATCACCGGCAATGGCGATGTTCTCGAGCCCGAACACGGCACGATCGCCATCGGTTCCGGCGGCAATTACGCCTTTGCCGCGGCCCGCGCCCTGATGGACAGCGAAAAGTCCGCCGAAGACGTGGCCCGCCAGGCGCTCGATATCGCTGCAGATATCTGCGTTTATACCAATCACAACCTCATCGTCGAAACGCTCGACGCCGAATAATCATCCATTCCCAAAAGGGTCCCGCGGGCCGGGCCGCATTGGCCGGCCGCAACGGGAAAGCCGAGAGGATACAATGACCAATTTCTCCCCCCGCGAAATCGTTTCCGAACTCGACCGCCACATCATCGGCCAGCACGATGCCAAGCGCGCGGTCGCGATCGCGCTGCGCAACCGCTGGCGTCGCCATCAGCTCGATGAGAGCCTGCGTGATGAAGTCATGCCGAAGAACATCCTGATGATCGGCCCGACCGGCGTCGGCAAGACGGAAATCTCCCGCCGTCTTGCCCGGCTTGCTGGCGCGCCCTTCATCAAGGTCGAAGCGACGAAATTCACCGAGGTCGGTTATGTCGGCCGCGACGTCGAGCAGATCATCCGCGATCTGGTCGAGATCGGCATAGGCTTGGTGCGCGAAAAGAAGCGCACCGAAGTGCAGGCCAAGGCGCATCAGAGCGCCGAAGAGCGTGTACTCGATGCATTGGTCGGGTCGACTGCGTCTCCGGCAACGCGCGACAGCTTCCGCAAGAAGCTTCGAGCCGGCGAGCTGGATGACAAGGAAATCGAGGTCGAGGTGGCCGATAGCGGATCGGGCATGCCCGGCGGCTTCGAGATCCCCGGCATGCCCGGCGCCAATATCGGCGTGCTCAATCTTTCCGACATGTTCGGCAAGGCCATGGGCGGTCGCACCAAGAAGGTGAAGACGACCGTCTCCAAGTCCTATGGCGAGCTGATCCGTGACGAGTCCGACAAGCTGATCGACAACGAGGTCATCCAGCGCGAAGCCGTCCGTTCCGTTGAAAATGACGGCATCGTTTTCCTGGACGAGATCGACAAGATCGCCGCCCGCGACGGCGGCATGGGGGCCGGTGTTTCACGTGAAGGCGTGCAGCGCGACCTGCTTCCGCTCGTTGAAGGCACGACCGTTTCGACGAAATACGGACCGGTGAAGACCGACCATATCCTCTTCATCGCATCCGGTGCCTTCCACGTATCGAAACCTTCGGACCTGCTACCGGAACTTCAGGGTCGTCTGCCGATCCGTGTCGAGTTGAAGCCGCTGACCAAGGAGGATTTCCGCCGCATCCTGACGGAAACCGAAGCGAGCCTCATCCGCCAGTACAAGGCGCTGATGGGGACGGAAGATCTCGTCCTGGAATTCACCGACGATGCGATCGACTCGCTTGCCGACGTCGCCGTGCATCTCAACTCCACGGTCGAAAATATCGGCGCCCGCCGCCTGCAGACGGTCATGGAGCGCGTGCTGGATGAAATCTCCTTCACCGCACCCGATCAGGGCGGCACTTCGGTGAAGATCGATGCCGAATATGTTCGCAAGCATGTGGGCGATCTGGCGGCTGATACCGACCTGTCGCGTTACATCCTCTAGTCATCATGCGTGGCAGCCGGGCAACGTCCGGCTGCCACCTATCTTTCGTTTGACGCTATTTTGAACGTCTTTATCTCGACATTCCAATATGTCTTAACGTATGGGTGACGCGCTTTCGCAAAGACGCGAGCGGCTCCCCAGATTTGACCTGTCACAGTTTCTGGAGCCGGGAGTGGCGCAGATAAAACGCTGGGACACGGAAAATCTTGAAACGCATCCTCATCGCATTGCTGCTGACCGTCGCCTGGGCGGCTTCCTCGACCGGCCCGGCCATGGCCATGACCATCGTGCCGGAAGGCAATCGCAATGCTGAGCAGCCGAAAATTCCCGGCGCATCCGTGCGCCGCACCCGGGCGGGCCGCACCACCTTCGACGACAAATACGACAAGATCCGTGATCTTCTGGCGACCGACAAGGCCCTGATCGGCAAGATCAAGTCCACGGCCGCCGCTTACGGGATCGATCCGATCCATATGGTCGGCGCGATCGTCGGCGAGCACACCTATAATGTCGACGCCTATGACAGGCTTCAGAGCTATTACGTCAAGGCTGCAGCCTACGCCGGAAACGCCTTCCGTTTTGCCTATGATGGCCAAAGCATCGCCGAATTTCTGGCCCGCCCGCAGTTTTCCGCCTGTGAGGACAAGTCCGGTTCCTACAGCACCTGGAACTGCCGCGAAGGCGTTTGGGAAAAGTCCTTCCGGGGCAAAAAGGTCGATGGAAAAGCCTATCCGGACAATCGTTTCAGCGCGGTCTTCTTCCAGCCCTTTTATGCAGGGCAGACTTTTGGGCTCGGTCAGGTCAATCCGCTGACGGCTTTGATGTTGTCCGACATGGTCTCGCGCACATCCGGTTACGCCAAGCTGGAAGAAAACGACGCCGCTGAAGTCTATGAAGCGATCATGGATCCCGACAAGTCGCTTGCCTATATGGCGGCCAATATCCGCCGCTCGATAGACGACTACAAGTCGATTGCCGATGTCGATATTTCCAAAAATCCCGGCATCACCTCGACGCTTTATAATACCGGCGGCTCGGCCCAGCGTGCGGCGGCTCTGAAGGCCCGTGGCGGTCTGCCGGAAGAGAATTATTACGGCTGGCTCGTCAACGACAAGATCGCCGAGTTGAAATCGCTGCTCTAAGTCCTGATATTCCCTGGAAGCAATTCCAGCAAAAGCGGTTGCCGGTTTTGCGTCCGGAATTGTTCCAATAAGAGGAACTGAAGAGGAGCGTTGCTTATGGACATGCGCCCCGACCCCTTTGTGCCGCCGGCACCCGTGCCACGCACCGTCCCGCCGTCCCGGCTGGAGATCATCCGCACGGTCATGCGCAACCCGCTGGAACTGTGGGGTGTGCCGTCCTATACGCTGCCGTGGATCAAGACGAAATTCTTCAAGGAACGCACGCTGATCGTCAACGACCCCGGGCTGATCCGCCACGTCCTCGTCGATAACGCCGCAAACTACGAGATGTCGGAAATCCGTCAGCTGATCCTGCGGCCGATCCTGCGCGACGGATTGCTGACGGCGGAAGGCCCGGTGTGGAAACGCTCACGCAAGGCGATGGCGCCGGTTTTCACGCCCCGCCATTCGCGCGGCTTTGCCGGCCAGATGCTGGCGAAGTCGGAAGACTATGCGGAGAAATATGCGACCGTCGGCACCGGCGGCGCGATCCACGATATCTCCGTCGACATGACGGAACTGGCTTATTCGCTCCTGTCGGAAACACTGTTTTCGGGCCAGATCGTCACCGAGAGCAACAGTTTTTCCGATGATGTGGACAACCTGCTTCACCGCATGGGCCGCGTCGACCCGATGGATTTGTTGCGCGCCCCGCCCTGGGTACCGCGCCTGACGCGCATCGGTGGCCGCAAGGTGCTCGAAAAATTCCGCAAGATCGTCGCCGACACGATGAGAGAGCGGCAGAAGCGCATGCGCGAGACACCGGACGAGGTGCCGCAAGATTTCCTCACGCTCCTGCTGCAGCTCGAAGGTCCGAACGGCCTTTCGCTGGATGAGATCGAGGACAATATCCTCACCTTCATCGGTGCCGGCCACGAGACCACCGCCCGCGCGCTTGCCTGGACGCTCTATTGTGTCGCCCATTCGCCGCATGTGCGCGAAGCGATGGAGAAGGAAATCGACCGAGTACTTGCCACCGGTGCGGAGCCGGTCGAGTGGCTGGAGCTGATGCCCTGGGTGCGCGCCTCCTTCGAGGAGGCCTTGAGGCTTTATCCACCGGCTCCGTCCCTCAACCGAGCAGCGATTGCCGACGACAAGTGGACGAGCCCGACAGGCGAGAGCATCGAGATTGAAGCGGGCGTCACCATCCTCGTCATGCCCTGGACGCTCCACCGTCACGAACTCTACTGGGAAAAGCCGCGCGCCTTCATGCCCGAACGTTTCCTGCCGGAAAACCGCGGCAAGATAGGCCGCTTCCAATATCTGCCCTTCGGTGCCGGCCCGCGCACCTGCATCGGCGCGACCTTCGCCATGCAGGAAGCGGTGATTGCGCTCGCCGTGCTGATGAAGCGTTACCGCTTCGATGCCCTGCCGGGTACAAAGATCTGGCCGGTGCAGAAACTGACAACCCAGCCGCAGGACGGCATGCCGATGCGGGTCAGTCTCAGGTCCTGACCGCGACAGGAGATGTCTTTGCCGGTCGACTGATCCTGTCGCCTCATGCTTTATTGATTGCGGCATAAGGGTTTGGGAATTCTTGCGTGGTTTCACCTCTTCTTCTCGGCATCGATACCGGCGGCACCTATACGGATGCCGTTCTTTTCCGCGAACACGAGGGGGTGATCGCCAAGGCGAAATCGCTCACCACCCGGCATGATCTCTCTGAAGGCATTTCCGGTGCCGTCGATGCAACGCTGGCAAAGAGCGGCATCCGGCCTGAAGAAATCGCCATGGTCTCGCTGTCGACGACGCTTGCCACCAATGCCCTGGTCGAAGGGCAGGGGGGCCGGGCGACTCTGGTGATGATCGGTTTTGGCCCGGATGATATTGCGCGCGGAGGACTGTCGGAAGCGCTCGGCACCGATCCGGTGATCTTTCTGCCCGGCGGCCATGATGTCCATGGCAACGAAACGCCGCTCGATATGACACCGTTGGATGAAGCTTTGCCGACACTCGGCCCGAGCGTCTCATCCTTCGCCATAGCCGGTTATTTCGCCGTCCGGAATCCGGCTCATGAAATCAGGGTGAGGGATCGGATCCGCGAACTGAGCCATAAGCCCGTCACCTGCAGCCACGAGCTTTCCTCGAAACTGGGCGGACCGCGGCGCGCCTTGACGACGCTGCTCAATGCCCGCCTGGTGTCGATCATCGACCGCCTGATCGGTTCGACAGAAGATTTTCTCGAAAAATCCGGCATCCACGCGCCTCTCATGGTCGTGCGGGGCGATGGCGCATTGATGTCCTCCGCGGAAGCGCGGTTGCGGCCGATCGAAACAATCCTGTCCGGCCCCGCCGCAAGTCTCGTGGGCGCGCACTATCTCACCGGGCTCGATGAAGCGGTTATATCCGATATCGGTGGCACGACGACGGATGTCGCCGTCCTTCAGGGCGGCAGGCCGAAGCTTGCACCCGATGGCGCGAATGTCGGCGGCCATGAGACGATGGTGGAGGCGGTCGCCTTGCGCACGTTTGGCCTCGGCGGTGATTCGGAAGTGCATTTCGATGATCGCGGGCTGGAGGCTAAAATCACGCTTGGCCCAAGGCGTCTTCTGCCACTCAGCCTTCTGGCCGCCACCTATGGCGACAGCGTGCTGTCTGCGCTCGATCTGCAGCTCCGCGCCACCCATGCCGGACGACACAATGGCCGCTTCGCGGTGCGGATCTCGATGGACGAGACCTCGGGCGAGGGCCTGCAGCCGCCGGAACAGGCGCTCCTTGCGCGGTTGGGCTCGGCACCCGTGGCTCTGAACGCGCTGTTGACGATGAATTCGCAGAAGGCCGTTCTCGACCGGCTTGTCGGCCGCGGGCTCGTGCAGTTGAGCGGTATTACGCCATCCGATGCGCTGCATGTGCTGGGGCGGCAGGACCAGTGGAGTGTCGAAGCGGCTCGGCTTGGACTTGCTATAGCTACGCGCAGGAAAAACGGTGCCGGGCGCGAGATCGCAGCGTCTGCGGAAGGTCTGGCCGGACAGATCGTCGACAGGCTCACCCGCCAATCCGCCGAGGTGGTGCTTTCGGCCTGCCTTGCGGAAGACGGCGCCGAAGCAATCGATCCGCCGGTCTCGCTGGTCGTCGATCGCGCGCTGAAGCGTACGCCCGGTATCGCGGGGTTTTCCATCGCGCTCGACCGCCCGCTTGTCGGCCTCGGCGCTTCGGCACCGGTCTATTACCCGGCAATCGCAGATATGCTCGGAGCCGAACCGGTGATCCCGGGGGATGCGGATGTTGCCAATGCGATCGGTGCCGTGGTCGGCCATATTAGGGTGGTCGTTGTGGTCACCGTCACCTCGCCGGAAGACGGCATGTATATCGTGGCCGGCGCCGGTGAGACCGTGACGATGGTCGGGGAAGCCCGGGCGCTGGATGCCGCGCGCAACCGGGCGGCGGCTGCAGCGCGCGACAAGGCTGGGCAGGAAGGAGCAGGCGACATCCTGATTTCCCTCGAAGAAGATATCGCAGCACCCGAAGTGGAAGGCGCGAGAAAACTCGTCGAAGCACGAATAACCGCCACGGCAACGGGCCGCCCGCGAATGACCCGTTTGCAGCGCTGAACCGAACCGTCTTGGGCTTTCGGCGCATTGACACCCCGTATCTCGCGGGCAAAGTGACGACACGAAAAACCAAAAGCATGTGAGGGAGAAGCCGCATGGCACGCAAGGACATCGCCGGTCTCAAGATTGACGAACAACTCCATCGGTTCCTGATGGAGGAAGCCCTGCCGGAGACGGACGTGGATAGCGACTATTTCTTCGAAGGGTTTTCGCAGATCGTCCATGAGCTTGCGCCCAAGAACCGAGAGCTTTTGGCAAAGCGCGACGCCTTCCAGCTGAAGATCGACGACTGGTACCGGAAAAACGGTGCGCCGTCTGATCTCGCGGTCTACGAAAACTTCCTGCGCGAGATCGGTTACCTTCTGCCCGAAGGTCCTGATTTCTCAGTATCGACCGAAAATGTCGATCCGGAAATCGCCGTCATCGCCGGCCCCCAGCTTGTCGTTCCTGTCATGAACGCGCGCTACGCGCTGAATGCCGCCAATGCCCGTTGGGGTTCGCTTTATGATGCGCTCTACGGCACCGATGCGATTTCGGAAGACGACGGCGCGGAGAAGGGCAAAGGCTATAATCCTGTCCGTGGCGCAAAAGTTATTGCTTGGGTGCGGGATTTCCTCGATCGGTCTGCACCGCTCGCAGGCGGAAGCTGGAAAGAGGTCGCCTCGTTCAAGGTCGAACAGGCGGCCCTGTTCGTCACGCTGACCAGCGGAGAGGTGACGGGCCTCACCGATCCGTCTCAGTTCGCCGGCTATCTGGGCGAGACCGCAGCGCCGACTCAGATCCTCCTGAAGAAGAACAATCTTCACGTCGAAATCCTCATTGACCCGACCACCGCGATCGGCGGGCAAGATCCGGCACACATTTCCGACGTCTGGGCCGAATCGGCTATCACCACGATCATGGACTGCGAAGATTCGGTTGCCGCCGTCGATGCCGAGGACAAGGTCGTCGTTTATCGCAACTGGCTCGGCCTGATGAAGGGCGACCTGACGGAAGACGTGTCCAAGGCCGGAAAAAGCTTCACCCGCAAACTCAACCCGGACCTCGAATACACGGCACCGGATGGTTCCACTTTCGACCTGAAATGCCGCTCGCTGATGCTGATCCGCAATGTCGGACATCTAATGACCAATCCGGCGATCCTCGATCGGGATGGAAACGAAGTACCGGAAGGCATCATGGATGCCATGGTGACAGCCCTGATCGCCATTCACGACGTCGGCCGCCCGGGTGGTCCCGAAGGCCGGAGGAAGAATTCCCGCCTCGGCTCCATGTATGTGGTCAAGCCGAAGCTGCATGGCCCGGAGGAAGTGGCCTTCGCGGCCGAGATCTTCACCCGTGTCGAACAGGTGCTTGGCCTGCGCAAGAACACGATGAAGATGGGCATCATGGATGAGGAACGCCGCACCACGGTCAACCTCAAGGAGGCGATCCGCGCTGCAAAAGACCGCGTCGTGTTCATCAATACCGGCTTCCTCGACCGCACCGGTGACGAGATCCATACCTCGATGGAAGCCGGCCCGATGATCCGCAAGGGGGATATGAAACAGGCGTCGTGGATTGCGGCCTATGAGAACTGGAATGTCGATATCGGCCTGGAATGCGGGCTTTCCGGCCATGCGCAGATCGGCAAGGGCATGTGGGCCATGCCGGACCTGATGGCGGCAATGCTGGAGCAGAAGATCGGCCACCCGAAGGCCGGCGCCAACACCGCATGGGTTCCGTCACCGACGGCAGCCACGCTGCACGCCACGCATTATCACACGGTTGATGTGGCGGCCGTCCAGAAGAGCCTAAAGAGCCGCACCCGGGCAAAACTCGCCGACATCCTGTCGGTACCGGTCGCACCGCGTCCCAACTGGACGCCGGAGGAGATCGGCCGCGAGCTCGACAACAATGCGCAAGGGATACTCGGCTATGTCGTGCGCTGGATCGATCAGGGTGTCGGTTGCTCCAAAGTGCCGGACATCAACAATGTCGGCCTGATGGAAGACCGCGCCACGCTGCGTATCTCGGCCCAGCACATGGCCAACTGGCTGCACCACAAGGTCGTGACCGAAGATCAGATCGTCGAGACAATGAAGCGCATGGCAAAGGTCGTGGATGGCCAGAATGCCGGCGATCCGCTCTATGTGCCGATGGCGAAGGATTTTGACGGTTCGATCGCATTCCAGGCCGCACTCGATCTGGTGCTCAAGGGACGCGAGCAGCCCAACGGTTATACCGAACCCGTCCTTCATCGCAGAAGGCTGGAGTTGAAGGCAAAGCTCGCCAGCTGATCTCGAAGACCCGCCAATAAAAAAAGCCGCCGGGAACATTCTCGGCGGCTTTTTCTATTTCAGGATTTGCCAGTCTTACTGGATCACGACGACCTTGGTGGCCTTGCCCGGACGAACGCGGCTATAGAGGTCGATCACGTCCTGGTTCATCAGGCGAATGCAGCCGGAAGACGCAGCCGTTCCGATCGAGGCCCATTCCGGTGTGCCGTGCAGGCGGAACAGCGTGTCCTGGCCCTTTTCGTTGAACAGATACATGGCGCGTGCGCCAAGCGGGTTGTTGAGGCCCGGACCCATGCCGTTTTCGACATATTTGGCCACATCCGGCTTGCGCGCCGCCATTTCCTTCGGCGGATGCCAGTTTGGCCATTCCTGCTTCCAGGCAACATAGGCGGTACCCGACCATGCAAAGCCCGCCTTGCCGACGCCGATGCCGTAACGCACCGCGCGGCCACCCGGCAGGATGTAATAGAGATGGCGCTCGCGCGTGTTCACGACAACCGTGCCCGGCTTTTCCGCGGTCTCGTAATTGACGATCTGGCGGACGAACTCCTGCTTGACCCGGTTGATCGGAATGGCCGGCAGGGTATAGCCTGCATCGGTCACCGAACCGTAGGAATCGGTGAAGATCTGGGCCGTCTCGATGCGAACCGGTGCGTCTGTCTTGGCTGTTTCGGACGTGGTCGAGCAGCCGGCCAGGGCAGCGGTTGCCAACAGGCCGAGTGCGAGCATGCTGTTGCGAAAGCGCATGGATGTCTCTTGGTAAAAGAATCGATTGAAATGGCGTCAAGCCGCCGTCGAAACCGTTATTTTGCATTAGATTGCGCTTGGCAAGTTGCGCAGGCCTGCAGCGCGTCGGCAGGAGACGAATTGAAAAGGCCATGGCCTTTTTGCAACATTCACAATGCTGCCCCGAGTAACGGCTAAGGAGCCGCCATGACAATACTGAGTGTCGTGAACGACAACCCCCTGATCGACGGTCGCCAGTCCGCCCGTGCGATGATGGTCCGCAAGGGCGTCCAGATCCTCCTGCACGATATGCGGCATGCGGTTCTGCCCGAGCTTGTCCTGCCCAATGGCCGCCGTGCCGATCTGATCACGATGTCGGACAAGGGAGAAATCTGGATTGTCGAGATAAAGACGTCGATCGAGGATTTTCGCATCGACCGCAAATGGCCGGATTATCGCGCCTATTGCGACCGGCTTCTGTTTGCCACGCACAAGGATGTGCCGCTCGAAATCTTCCCCGAAGACTGCGGTCTGCTGTTATCGGACGGTTATGGTGCACATCTCCTGCGCGACGCATCCGAGCACAAGCTCGCTCCGGCAACGCGCAAGTCGCTGATGCTCGATTTTTCACGCGCTGCCGCCCACCGCCTGATGATGGCGGAATGGTCTACCGGCAAAAGTTTTGACGACGTTTAGGTAGATTTTGTCCGAAGCCGAACCGGTCGGCATCTGGAATTGCGTGAAACCGTAAGCCCCGGACGGGCGCCTTACTTGGGCGCCCGCTTTGCGAGAATGCGCTGCAATGTACGGCGATGCATGTTGAGGCGCCGTGCCGTCTCCGAAACGTTGCGTTCGCACATTTCATAGACGCGCTGGATATGCTCCCACCGCACGCGATCCGCCGACATCGGGTTTTCGGGCAGATCGGCCTTTTCCCCTGGGCGCTGCGTCAACGCATTGAACACGTCGTCGGCGTCGGCCGGCTTTGAGAGATAGTCGACCGCGCCGAGCTTGACCGCAGTCACGGCAGTCGCAATGTTTCCGTAGCCGGTCAGCACGATGACGCGCGTATCCTGTCGGAACTGCCGGATCGTTTCGATGACGTCGAGCCCGTTCCCGTCACCCAGACGAAGGTCGACGACCGCGTATTTGGGTGCCTTCTGGCGCACTTTGGCGATGCCTTCAGCCACTGTTTCCGCAGCTTCGACGGTAAAGCCGCGCGTTTCCATGGCGCGCGCCAGGCGGCGCAGAAACGGCCCGTCATCGTCAACGATCAACAGCGAAGGGTCGGAACCAATATAATCCTCGTTCTGAGGATTGGATTGCGGCAGTGTTGTTTCCATCTTCATTCTCCGGGATCGATGGATCCCAATTATCATATAGAACGCAGTAAAGTTGGAGCTAGATCAAATTGGCCTGTCCATAATTGATCTAGGCCATTCAATTCGAATGCGTGCTCCGACTTGGCCATCTCCGCGGTTGCTGAAGCGGATCGACGCGCCGGAGCGTTCCAGCAATGTCTTGGCGATGAAAAGTCCCAAGCCCAGGCCGCCGGCATGTTCGCTGCGCTCGCGGGTGCGGGATGTCATATAGGGTTCGCCGATCCGCGAAAGGATGACGGGAGAATAACCCGGACCGTCGTCCTCGATCATGATCGCAACTCTCTGGTCGTCGTATTCGACCGATATGATCACCTGGGCTTTGGCGTAATCGACCGCATTCTCGATTAGATTGCCGAGCCCGTAGAGAATGCCGGCGTTTCTGATACCCACCGGCTCGTGGCCGCCATCGTTTTTTTGCTGAAGCTTGATGTCGATATCGAACTGCCGGTGCGGGGCGATCACCTCTTCCATCATCGAGGAGAGAGGAAGACGCCTCAAATGCTCCTCACCTTCCGCTGGCAGCGAGGTCAGGCGGCGCAGGATGTCGCGGCATCGCTCGCTCTGGCTGCGCAGCAGCTGCACATCTTCCCTGAACCGCTCGTCTTTGCCGAGTTCGCGCTCCATTTCCTTGGCAACGACGCTGATCGTCGCGAGCGGTGTTCCCAGTTCATGGGCGGCGGCGGCGGCAAGGCCGTCAAGCTGGCCGAGATGTTTTTCCCGCTCCAGGATCATTTCCGTCGCCACAAGGGCATCCGCAAGCAGGCTCGCTTCATGGGAAACGCGGTAGGCATAGAAAGCCGCAAACACCATCATAGAGGCGATCGAGAACCACACGCCGAGCTGCATGATCGGCTGGATGCGCAGATGCTGCCCCTCGTACCACGGAACCGGGTAGGGGGAGAGTGACAGAACGGTCGTGCAGGCAAGCGCGAAAACGAGCAGGATCAGCGAATGGCGTAATGGCTGCGATGCAAAGGCGATGATGACTGGCACACAGATCAGCGGTGCGAACGGATTGCCAAGCCCCCCGGTGATGAACAAAAGCGCGCCCATCTGAAGAAGGTCGAAGCAGAGCAGCGCCAGCGCCGATTTCGGCCCGAGCCGATGCGTGGCTGGAAACCATGCTGAAAGGATGAGATTTGCGACCGCCAGAGCCGCGATCAATATGGTCGCCTGGGCGATCGGCATCGGGAAACCAAGCAAACCCCAGATGATCACAACGGTGATCGTCTGCCCCGCCACGGCGAGCCATCTCAGCCTCACCAGCGTCTGCAACCGGATGCTGCGGCTCACATGGCCGATCTTGCCGCCCTGCGATGAAGACATGTCTGTATTATGCAACATAGTTTCGGACATTATTGTATAGGCCTTAATGTAACCAAACCTCTTAAATCGGTTCAGTATTCCACAGGACGTGACATCCTGTCACGTGCCTCTTGGTTTGGCGCGGGTTGTCGGGTTGGCGTCGATCGGGTTTTCCGGCCATGGATGCCGGGGATATCGGCCGCGCATCTCCGCCCGGACGTCTTTCCAGGATCCCGACCAGAAGCCGGGCAGGTCGCGTGTCGTCTGGATGGGCCGGTGTGCGGGGGATGTCAATTCGAGAAGCAGGGGCAGCTTGCCGTTCGCGATCGACGGGTGGCTCCTGAGGCCGAACAGTTCCTGCACACGGATCGTCAGCACCGGTTCTTCACCGTCATACTGGATCGGATGGCGCTGGCCGGTCGGAGCCTCGAAATGGGTCGGCGCCAGCCGGTTCATAGTGTGCAGCAGGTCATGCGGCACCAGCGAACGCAGACCATCCGACAGGCTTGCAGCCGAGATCGCGGCAAGTGCAGACGTATTGCCCTGATAGGGAACGAACCAGTCGTCGAGGCGGGCGACGAGCGCATCGTCACTGACATCCGGCCAAGGCTCACCGAGCGAGCGGTGAAGAAAGCCCAGCCTGTCCCTGAACTGCAGTGCCTCCTTCGAAAACGGCAGGTTTTGCAGCCCGACCTGCCGCACGCCATCGGCCAGTGCCCGTGCGGCCTGTTCGCCCGTCGGTTTCGGCAATGGCTTTTCGCTGAACACGATCGCCCCGAGCCGGGTGATCTGGCGCGCGCGAACCTGACGGCTTGCCGGGTCGAAAAAGCACTCCTCGGTGGATTGAATGGCCTCGCCCATCTCCGCCTCCACCTCTGAGCGCGAGATTTCCGCGGCGCTGAGAATGCGCGGCCGCGCCGCCCGTCCGCTCACATCGGCAATCACCAGCATGGAGGCGGCGGCGAGCCGTTCGGTTTCCGGTAGTTCCGCGCCCCGGCCATTGGCCATCACAAATCTTCCCTTGCCGCCACGCTGCAGTGCGATCCGGTCGGGATAGGCATGCATGAGAAGCTGTCCCGCCGAACCACCCGGCTGCTGGCTGGCCCTGTTCGGCAGGCTGTCGGCGATCCTGCCGGCAAGCCCCCGGCTGGCCTGCGCCCTGTCGCTGCGGTCGGTGCGGAACCGGCGCAACCGGTCATCGAGATCGATATCGTTTCCGCCAAGACCCTGTTCGGTCAGAAGTACCGCAAGAAGGCTAGCCTCGCGTCCCCGACCATCCTCGTCGGCGCGAATGACCATCGCCGCCAGCCGTGGCGGCAATGCCAGCTGGCGGATGAGACGGCCCCTTGGCGTCAGCCGGCCGGCATCGTCCAATGCGCCGAGCAGCACGAGCAGGGCTTTCGCCTCTGCAAAAGCGGGGCCGGGCGGCGGATCGAGAAAGGCAAGGGTCGTTGGGTCGGTCACGCCCCAATGGGCAAGATCCAGCACGAGGCCCGCAAGATCGCTCGCCAGGATCTGTGGCGGCGTGAAGGCCGGCAGTGCCGCCGTCTGTCCCGCATGCCAGAGCCTGATCGCGATGCCCGGTGCGGTTCGCCCGGCACGGCCGGCCCGCTGGTCGGCAGAGGCCTGCGATACCCGCACCGTCTCCAGCCGGGTCATGCCCGTGGACGGTTCGAATACCGGCAGGCGCTGCAATCCGCTGTCGATAACGATCCGCACCCCGTCGATCGTGATCGACGTCTCGGCGATCGATGTGGCCAGCACGATCTTGCGCATGCCCGATGCTGCGGGTTTGATCGCGAGATCCTGCTCCTGTTGCGTCAGGTTGCCGTAAAGCGGTGCGATCACCGTTTTGGAATCGAAACGGCCTTCCATCCGCTCGGCGACCCGCCTGATTTCCGCCTGCCCAGGCAAAAAGGCGAGAATGGAGCCCTCTTCGGTCCGGTGCGCGCTTTCGATCGCGTAGGCGACGGCGTCTTCGACCCGCTCCTGTTGGCTTCTTTCATTATAAAGGATCTCGACCGGAAAACTGCGCCCTTCGCTTTTGATTACCGGTGCCCCGTCGAGCAGCGTGGCGATGCGATCCGTATCGAGCGTTGCCGACATGACCAATATGCGCAGGTCGTCGCGAAGTGCCGACTGGGCGTCGAGAGCCAGTGCCAGACCGAAATCGGCATCGAGCGAGCGTTCGTGAAATTCGTCGAAGATCACTGCGGAGATGCCGGCAAGTTCCGGATCGTCGAGGATCATCCGGGAAAACACCCCTTCCGTCACGACCTCTATCCTGGTCGCTTGCGATATCCGTGTGTCGAGCCGCATCCGGTAGCCGATCGTCTGCCCGACAGTCTCTTTCCTGAGTGTGGCCATCCGCGATGCCGCTGCGCGCGCTGCAAGCCGGCGTGGTTCGAGCAGGATGACCTTGCCCGTGCACCAGGGCTCCTCGATCAGCGCAAGCGGCACCATCGTCGTCTTGCCCGCGCCGGGTGGCGCCGAAAGAACCGCGCGTCGATTGTCCCGGAGCGTCGAAGTCAGCTCGTCCAGCACTTCTATAATAGGAAGGCTTGAGAGTGCGGCAATCTTCGAGCTGTTTTCTCGGGACGGTCTTTCCATGATAATGCGCTTTCGGTGTCGTCAGGCCTCTGCGCCATCAGACCCATCTGCGCGATGGGGGCATGGCGAAGGTCCCGCAATGCCATAGCAGCGCACAACACTCCAGTCAGCAGAGAGCGGTCATTTCCGCTGCCGAAAATCTATGCATGCTCGAAATTTAAGCCGCGAACGACGGCGCGCATGTTATTGGAGAAAAATGACATTTTTTTAAAAATCGCTGTTGACTCCTTCAGGTCGTCGGATCTATAACCCGCTCACTGACG